>NZ_JAUEQY010000033.1 GCF_030406325.1 Actinomadura sp. DC4
TGAGGGCGGCGCGGTGTTGGTGGTGGGCGCGTGCGGTGGCGAGTGTGTAGGCGACGTCGGCGGGTTCGGCGTCGTGCCGGGCGAGGTGGTCGCGGAGCCGCCGCGCCTGGTCCCGCAGCGCCTGCGGTGTGTGGCCCGACAGGAGGAACGGCAACGCCGGGCCGGCGGCGGACACCTCGGCCGGCTGGGGCTCCGGGGCCTCGATGACGGCGTGGGCGTTGGTGCCGGAGATGCCGAAGGAGGAGACGGCGGCGCGCCGTGGGCGGCCGTTCCCGGGCCAGGGGACCTCTTCGGTGAGCAGGGAGACGGCGCCCGAGGCCCAGTCGACGTGCGGCGAGGGCTCGTCGGCGTGCAGGGTGCGTGGCAGTGTCTGGTGTCGCATGGCCTGGACGATTTTGATGATCCCGGCGATGCCGGCGGCGGCTTGGGTGTGGCCGATGTTGGATTTGATCGAGCCGAGGCGTAGGGGCCGGTCGGTGGGTCGGTCCTGCCCGTACGTGGCGAGTAGTGCCTGGGCTTCGATGGGGTCGCCGAGGGTGGTTCCGGTGCCGTGGGCCTCGACGGCGTCGATGTCGGCGGTGGTCAGTCCGGCGTTGGCGAGGGCCTGGCGGATGACGCGCTGCTGGGAGGGTCCGTTGGGCGCGGTCAGGCCGTTCGAGGCGCCGTCCTGGTTGATCGCCGACCCGCGGATCAGCGCCAGGACCGGGTGCCCGTTCCGGCGGGCGTCGGACAGCCGCTCGACGAGGACCAGCCCGGCGCCCTCGCTCCAGCCGGTGCCGTCGGCCGCCGCGGCGAAGGGTTTGCAGCGGCCGTCGGCGGCCAGGCCACGCTGCCGGCTGAACTCCACGAACATGCCGGGCCCGGCCATGACCGTCACGCCGCCGGCGAGCGCGAGGTCGCACTCGCCGGCGCGCAGGGCCTGGCAGGCCTGGTGCAGCGCCACGAGGGAGGATGAGCAGGCGGTGTCGACCGTGACCGCCGGGCCCTCCAACCCGAACGTGTAGGCGATGCGGCCGGAGGCGACGCTTCCGGTCGTCCCGGTCAGCAGGTGACCTTGGTGCCGGTCGCCCTGATGGAGCCGGGGCCCGTACTCCTGCGCCACCGCCCCGACGAACACGCCGGTGGGGGTGCCGCGCAGGGTGGTCGGGTCGATGCCGGCGTGTTCGAGGGTCTCCCAGGCGATTTCCAGCAGGAGCCGTTGCTGGGGGTCGGTGGCGAGGGCTTCGCGCGGGCTCATGCCGAAGAACTGCGGGTCGAACTCGGCGGCGTCGTGCAGGAAGCCGCCCTGGCGCGTGTAGCTGGTCCCGGTACGCGAGGGGTCGGGGTCGTAGAGCGTGTCCAGGTCCCAGCCGCGGTCGGCCGGGAAGCCGGAGATCGCGTCCGTACCGGACTCCACCAGCCGCCACAGGTCCTCCGGGGTCCGTACGCCTCCCGGGTAGCGGCAGCCCATCGCCACGATCGCGATCGGCTCACCGTCCGCCGCGCGCCGGGCGGGCATGACGGGCCGGCCGAGCGCGCGGCCCGTCAGCCGGTCGCACAGATGCGCGGCCAGCGACTCGACCGTCGGATGGTCGTACAGCGTCACCGGCGACAGCGGGAGGCCCGTCGTCTCGGCCAGCCGGGCGCACAGGTCCACGGCGGCCAGCGACTCCAACCCCAGGTCCCGGAACGGCCGTGCCGTGTCGACGGAGTCCGGCACGGCGTGTCCCAGGATCGCCGCCGCGTGCGCGCGGACCAGCTCGACCAGCGACCGGCTTCGTTCGGCCTCCGGGAGGCCGGCCCACTCCTGGGCCGCCGTCGGCTCCGCGACGGTCTCCTCCGCCGCGGTGTGCGCGTCGTCCAGCCAGTGACGCTCCCGCTGGAAGGCGTACGTCGGCAGGGGGACGCGGCGCCCGCCGGAGGCGATGAACAGCGCCGGCCGGTCGTCTCCGGCGCCGCCGGCGTACACCTGGGCGAACGCCGCCATGACCGCGGTGGACTCCGGCCGGTCGGTGCGCAGCGCCGGCACGACCGTCGCGGGCCCGTCCCGGCCGGTGAGTTCGCCCAGGCACTCCTGCGCCGCCGCGGCCAGCGTCCCGCCCGGCCCCAGCTCGACGAAGTCGGTTATGCCGTTCTCCCGCAGGCGGTGCACGCCGTCACGGAACCGTACGGTGCCGCGTAACTGCCCGGCCCAGTGGTCCGGTGAGCGCAGCCGCTCTGCGTCGGCCAGTTCTCCGGTCAGGGTGGAGACGATCGGGATCCGCGGAGAGCCGTACGACAGTTGTGCCGCGACCTCGCGGAAGTCCTGGAGGATGTCGTCCAGGTGCGGGGAGTGGAAGGCGTGGCTGACCCGCAGCCGCTTGGTCCTGCGCCCCCGGTCCCGCCAGTCGGCCGCGATCTGCATGACCGGGTCCTCATCGCCGGAGATCACGGTGCTCCGGGGCCCGTTCACCGCGGCGACCGCGACCTGGCCTTCCCGGCCCGCCAGCGTCGGCCGTACCTCGTCCTCGGTGGCCTCCAGCGCCACCATCGCGCCGGCGGCGGTCACCGACTGCATGAGTCGGCCGCGCGCCGCCACCAGCACCGACGCGTCGTCCAGGGAGAGCACGCCCGACACGTGGGCGGCCGTCAGCTCGCCGATGGAGTGGCCGGCCAGCAGGTCCGGCCGAAACCCCCAGTGTTCGGCCAGCCGGAACAGCGCCACTTCGACGGCGAAGAGCGCCGCCTGCGTGTAGACGGTCTGGTCCAGTAACGCCGCCTGGCGCGAGCCGGGATCGGAGAAGACCAGGTCGCGCATCGGCCGGTCGAGGTAGGGGTCGAGGCAGGCGCAGACGGCGTCCATCGCGTCGGCGAACACCGAGAACCGTCCGTACAGCTCCCGTCCCATCCCGGGACGCTGCGCGCCCTGGCCGGAGAACAGGTACGCGAGCCGGCGCCCGTCGCGGGCCGATCCGCGTACGATGTTCGGCGCGGATCGGCCGTCGGCGAGCGCGGCGAGGCCGGAGAGGAAGCCGTCCCGGTCGTCGGCGATCACCACCGCCCGCTCGCCGAGCGCCTCACGGGTCGTCGTCAGCGAGAACCCGATGTCGGCCGGGTCGAGCTCGTCATGTTCGGCGACGTACGCGGCCAGCCGGGCGGCCTGTGCCCGCAGCGCCTTGGGCCCATGGCCCGAGACCGGCCACGCCACGAGCGCGAGAGGCCGTGCCGGGGTCGCCGGGACCTCCGGCGGCGGCGGCGGGTCCGCCTCCGCGAGCACGACGTGGCAGTTGGTCCCGCCCATGCCGAACGAGCTCACGCCGGCCGTCAGGGCGTGGTCCGGCCGGGGCCAGGGGCCGTGGGCCGTACGAACGGTCAGGTTCAGTTCGCCGAGCGGGATGTCCGGGCCGGGCGTGGCGAAGTTGAGGCTCGCCGGGATCTCCCGGTGCCGGATGCACAGGGCGGTCTTCAGCAGCCCGACGATGCCGGCCCCGCCCTCCAGGTGGCCGACGTTCGTCTTGGCCGAACCCACCACCAGTGGATCGTTCCGATCCGCGGCCGTGCCGAGCGCGGCCCCCAGAGCGGCAGCCTCGACCGGGTCGCCGCGCCGCGTGCCGGTGCCGTGCAGCTCGACGTACTGGACGTCGGTGGCGCTCACGCCGGCGTCGGCGCAGGCGGCGCGGATCACCGCCTCCTGAGCACGCGGGTTGGGCACGGTCAGGCCCTCGCCGTCGCCGTCATTGTTGACGGCGCTGCCGCGGATCACGCAGTAGATCGAGTCGCCGTCGGCGAGGGCCGCCGGCAGCGGCTTCAGCACCGCGACGGCGCCGCCCTCACCGCGCACGTAGCCGTTGGCCCGCGCGTCGAAGGTGAAGCACCGGCCGTCCGGGGACAGGCCGCCGAACCGGGCCGCCGTGACCGTGCTGTCCGGGGCGACCATCAGGTTGACGCCCGCGACCAGCGCCGCCGTCGACTCCCCGCGGCGCAGGCTCTCGCAGGCCAGATGCACGGCGACCAGAGACGAGGACTGGCCCGTGTCGACGGTCAGGCTCGGCCCGTGCAGGCCGAGGCGGTACGAGACGCGGTTCGCCAGGATGCTCCGGTGCAGGCCCGTGGAGGTGTGCCGGGTCACGTCGTCGCCGCCCCGGCGGTGCAGCAGCGTGGCGTAGTCGTCCCCGATGGCGCCCACGAACACGCCCGTACGGCTGCCGCGCAGCGTGGCGGGCACGATCGCCGCGTCCTCCAACGCCGTCCAGCTCAGCTCCAGCACCAGCCGCTGCTGCGGGTCCATCATCGCGGCCTCGCGCGGCGAGATGCCGAAGAAGCCGGCGTCGAACTCGTCGACCCGGTCGAGGAAGCCGCCGCGGCGGAACCCCTCTTCGGGCGGGCCGGGTGAGTCCCAGCGGCCGGGCGGGACCGGCCCGATCGCGTCCTCGCCTGCGGCGAGCAGCCGCCAGAAGGCGCCGGGGCCGTCGGCGCGGGGCAGCCGGCAGGACAGGCCGACGACGGCGATCGGCACATCGCCGAGGGCCTGGCCGGTTCCGCTGGTCATCGCGGGGTGCGTCGCCCCCGCCGGGACGGCGGAACCCGCTCCCCGACGGTCACCCGCGGCCTCGACGCTCATTCGCGTTATTCCCCGGATCTTTATCTGCCGCAGAGAACGAATTTTTCGTCGACGGGGACCTGGGGATCGGTGATGCTGATGAGCCGCCAGGTCCAGGTGCCGGACAGCCCGGCGTATCGGCCGCTGGTGCCTTTCACCGGTTCGCTGACCCATTTCTGGGCGATGACATCCTGGCGGCTCATGGAGCCGGAACCGGCGATGGACCCGTCGGACAGATGGATCTGCTCGTCGACATTCTGGATCGTGGCGCCGTCGGAGGCCCGGGTGTACATCAGGTCGTTCGTGCCCGCGGAGTGCCCGAGCAGTGCGTTGCTGTCGGCGTCGTACATGTCGCCGAAGTAGATCGCCATGAACCCGGGAGGTGCCTGGCCGGGAGGCACCTGCTCATTGCCGTACCACGAGGTGGTGTGCTCGATGAGGTGCAGCCGGACGCAGCGCCGATGCTCCTGCGCCTGCGCTGACGGTGTGACCGCGAGCGCGCCGCCGGCGCCGATCGTGGCGAGGGCGACGGCGATGGTGGACGTGCGGCGTCCCTTCCCGAGGCGCATGGCCTGCTCCTTCCGTCGGACGATCTGCTCGCAGGTGGGGCGGAATGCCCTACTTCGATCTCCGGTCCGACGGGAGCAGACTGGTCCGCCGTTCTAAAGCGTGGCTTTTCCGGCGCTTCTCTCCTTTTCCACGGAGGCCGCCGGGTCCTTGGCGGAACGGGGCAGGAAAAGTGCGGGAACAATGGCAACGAGAGTGAATCCGAGCACCCAGTGGAAGGTGTGCCCGAATGCCGAGGACAGCCGTGCCGGATCGGGACGCCCGGCCGTCTGGTCGAGCACCTGACGCTGCAGGACCACGGTGAGCACCGCGCTGCCGAACGCCCCGCCGAGTTGCTGGAAGATCCGTACCGCACTGGTCGCCCGCGGGATCTCCGTTTCGGTCAGCCCCCGGTAGGCGCTGGCCATCACCGGGACGATCGCCGCGCCCAGGCCCATCCCGCTGACGAACAGCGAGCCGGCGAGCAGGAGCTGGTCCGTGTGCGCGCCCAGACGGGTGTAGACGATCGTGCTGGCCGTCCCGAGGAGCAGGCCGGTCAGCGCGATCGACCGCGCGCCGACCCGGTCCGTGAGCCGCCCGGCGGCGACGAGCGCGACGGCCATGCCCAGGCCGAGCGGGGAGAGCAGCAGGCCGGCGTGCAGCGTGCTCGCCCCTCGTACCTGCTGGTAGTACAGGGGAAAGAGGATGATCGCGCCGAAGAGCGTGCAGCCGGACAGGAACATCATGATCGAGGCGGTGCTGAAGGCGCGGCTGCGGAACAGCCGCAGATCGATGATCGGCTCGGCGCCCGTGAGCAGCCCGCGGATGACGAAGCACACGAGGAGCGCGGCGCCGGCGACCAGCGTGATCACCACGCGCCGATCGCCGAAACCACCCCGGCTGCCGGCCGTCGCCAGCCCGTACACGATCAGCGCGCACGCGGGCGGCAGCAGCAGGAGGCCGATCAGGTCCAGCCGCCGCGAGCGGTCGCGTTCGGACGAGCTCATCACGCGCTGGGCGGCGACGAAGGCGAACAGGCAGATCGGTGCGTTGACGAAGAAGATCCAGCGCCAGCCGAGGTCATCGACGATCAGCCCGCCGAGCACGGGCCCGAGCACCGGTCCCAGCATGGCCGGGACACCGACGGCGGCCATCGCGCGGCCGATCCGGTCCGGGCCGGCGGCCCGCGCGAGGATCATCTGCGCGAGCGCGGGCAGCATGCCGCCGCCGACGCCCTGCAGGACGCGGAAAAAGATCAGGCTGTTGATGGACCACGCCGAGCCGCACAGCAGCGAGCCGGCGAAGAACAGCACCAGGCTGAGGAGCCACATCGGCTTGGCGCCGTACCGGTCGACGAGCCAGCCGGTCAGCGGGATCACCATGGAGACCGACAGCAGGTAGGCGGTGCTGATCCACTGGACCGTCGACAGCGGCGCGTCGAACTCGCGCAGCAGGGTCTGGAACGCGACGTTGGTCATCGTGGCGTCCAGCAGCACGACGAACGCGCCGAGAACGACCACGCCGATGAGCTTGAGCAGGTCCGGCGTGACCTTCTCCGGGGGCGCCGACGACGTCTCTGCCATGTGTCCTCCTGGGGGCTGTCGGTGATCGGGGTTTTCGGCCGTGGCCGCCACGACGCGGTGCGGCGGAGACCCCGCCGCCCGATAAGGAGCCCGCGCGGTGCGTCGTGAGGGTCATCCGGAGGACTCCTCGGCGACGATGGTCAGGACCTGTCTCATGAGGTCGCCCATTGACGGCCGGGCGTCCTCCTCGGCCCAGCGCACCAGGGCGGCGCTCACCGCGCTGAGGCAGACGCCGGCGCTGACCCACACGCGGAACCGGTGCTCGGGGTCGTCGGAGGCGCCGCACAGCGCTTCGGTGATGGCCTGCTGCGTCGTGTACTGGGAGTCCCACAGACGCGCTCGCAGCGCGGGGGTGCTCAGGCACAGCCGCACGCGTCGCAGCAGCACCTCCTGTTCCTGGGCGGTGAGCTGCTCGTACGCCGTGATGAGGCCGTTGCCGAGGCGGAGCAGCAGTGGCTCGTCGGAGGGCCGCTCGGTGATCCGCTCCAGGATCAGGGGGTCGTACTCGTCGGCGAGGACGAGGTCCTCTTTGGTGGGGAAATAGCGGAAGACCGTCATCGAGGACACCTCGGCGGCCTCGGCCACCTCGCTGACCGTGGTGGCGTCGTACCCACGTTCGAGGAAGAGCCGCATCGCGTGCTCCCGGATCGTCTGGAGAGTACGTGCCCGCCGGCGCTCGCGGAGTCCGGGAGCTCGATCCACCATGTGTTAGAGACTAACAATTGTTAGCGACCAACGCGAGGGTGACTCGGGCCGGGCCCGCCGAGCGGCGGGCCCGGGAGTTCGTCAGCCGGTTTTACGGAGGACCACGTCGACCGTGGTGGTCCTCCCGACGTTGCCGGCGGAGTCGATGGCGCGGTACTCGATCGTGTGGCGGCCGTAGCCGGGAGGCACGTTCTCCCAGGCGACGGCCCGCGCCGGCTTGCCGAGTTTGCCGTAGAACAGGTCGTCGATGTTCGTGCCCAGCGGGGTGAACAGGAACGGTGCGGTGGAGTCGGTCGGCCAGCCGAAGTAGCGGTACCAGCCGTCCCCGTCGACCTGGAACTCCGCCAGCGTGGCCCCGGAGGAGTCGTCGGTGGGACTCAGCTTCATGGTGAAGTGATCGTCGAAGACCTTGGTCCGGCCGTTCGTGGCGGCCGGCCGGGAGAACACCGCGGAGACCGCCGGGCGCTGCGCGTCGACGGTCCAGGTGAGCGGCGGTGACGCGGCGCCGGTGGCGGGGTTCACCGCTCGTGCGGTGACCTTGTGCGTTCCGGCGGTGAGGTGGAAGCGCCCCAGGGCGAGGTCACGGTCGTTGTCCGTGGAGCTCACCCGCCGGCCGTCGAGGGTCCACCGGACGGCCGGGACCGAGGTCGCGGGGTGCGTCGTCTCGGCGTAGACGACGTCGTCCGCGCCCACGGCGTTGCCGGTCGGGGTGGAGTCGGTGAAGCCCGGCGCGGCGGCCGCCGAGGGTGTCTTGACGCGGGTGTCCACCGTCCAGGTAAGGGTCTGGGTGAGAGCCGCCGAGGCGCGGATCGCCGGGTCGCGTACGAAGCCGGTGGGGTCCTGGACCGTCACGGTCAGAGTGTGCGTACCCGGCCTGAGGTGCTGCCGGGCCAGGTCGACGTTGTGCCGGTCGGTACTGCCGGGGACCGTCCTGCCGTCGAGGGTCCAGGTGGCGCGCAGCGTGTGGCTCACCGGGTGCAGGGTCTCGATCCAGGCGACGCGGTCGGCGCCGATGGGCGCCCCGGTCGGCGTGCCGTCCTGGATGAGGTGGAGCTTGCCGGAGATGGCCTGCGTCATCCGTTCGCGTTCGACCTGGTCGTAGGCGTACCCGAGGGACTTCATCATCGAGTGCGCGCTGGGCCGCCAGACGCCGGTGGTGTCGTACATCCCGCCCTCGTAGCGGCCGATGACGCCGCCCGCGGTGCTCTTGTCGCCGAGCCAGCGCCACCACTTGGCGTGCTGCTGCCGCATCTGCTCCTCGGTGAGGAGGGTGTGGTGGATCGAGTCGGGCTCGCCGCCGGTGTAGGCGCCGCCGGGCACGCCCCGCTGGTAGTAGTTGTACTCGTCCTGCAGACCGCCGAGTGAGTGACCGATCTCGTGCGGCATGATCAGCGAGGACAGCGCGTTGCCGCCGGACGCCGTCGCGTACGTTCCGCCCGCGCCGCCGTACGTCGTGCTGTTGGCCAGCGCGACGATCTGCCGGTTGGCGGCGGTGGTGCCGGTGACCATGTTCGCGTACCCGTTGGCCGCGTCATTGTCCATGACCAGCAGCCGCTGGATGCCGTCGGCCCGGCATCCGCTCCAGAACCGCATGCTCAGCGGCGTGGTGCGCTCGGGCGAGGTCAGGGAGGGGTCGCAGCTCACGCCCGACTCACCCGAGGTGATCTCGACCCGGTAGACGTTGATGTAGCTGCGGTAGGACTTCCACGGCTCGAAGGCGAAGAGCGTACTGATCTCCTTGTCGACGTTCTCGCGGAACTTCGGCATGTCGGTCTCGGCGTAGCCGTCCCCGAGGATCACTACGTTGAATCGCTTCGCCGGATCGCCGGTGACCTGCACCGGCACGACCGTGGCGCCGCCGGCGACATCCGCGTGTGCGACGGCGGCGGGCGCCACGAGGACCGGCGACGCGCCGATCGCCATCGTCGCGACCACCGCGGCAACCATGCGTCTCAGCATGAAAAGCCTCCTACTAAATACCCATTTGTCGCTGTTGATCATCGTCTGTCCGGGCCATGGAACGGGATGGAACGCCTCCATTGATGAGGCGATCGATGGATCCGGGGACGCCACGCGAGCCGGTACCCGCGACGCGTACTGCCGATGGAGGGGGATGCTGTGCTGGAACCGCGGAAAGACGGCCGCCCGGTCACCGAGACCGGCGGCGAGGTCCGGCGATGAGCTCCCGGGCGACGGGGACCGTTTCCCTCGAAGTGGACGACCCCGAACTGGCGTTCTTCGTGGAGGTCCGGAACATCTCGGCGCTGACCACCCGGACTCTGGACACGAAGCCGGTGAGCAAGATCCTTCCCCAGATCAATCTCCGCTACGACGAAGACATCTTCGTGGACGCGGTGGGCGGAGCCCGGCGCACTCTCGAGTTCCGTGTGCTCGACAAGGTCGGCCGCGTGGTGAAGAAGATCGTCATGCGGGACGTCGACGGCACGGTACTCGACCTCGGCACCATCCAAATCCCGAAGGCGGACGCCTCGGGCTGGCTGGTGACGAAAGGGACGGGCGCGGCTTCACCACCGGTGACCAGGAACAACGCGGTCAAGCTGCTGATCGACAACGTCGAGGCGTGGGGAAAGATCATCGATCTGGTCGAACACGCGGAGTCCTCGATCGACCTGATGCAGCTCCGCTACGAGATCGCCGACGAGTTCAGCGAGGACCCGAACGCGGAGAGCCCGAACCTCGTCCTGCAGTTCGGCACACCTCTCTCGGCCACGCAGCTGCGCAAGGTGAACGACAAGGACCTCCGCGCGGAACGGCTGCTGGCGGGCGCGGCGACCAAGAACCCCGACATGCCGGTCCGGGTGCTCATCTGGGATCCGAAGCTCGACATCCACGTGATCGGCGCGTCGCTGATCCTGCCGGGCCTGGGGCTGATCGCGGCCCTCATCGCCATCAAGTACGCGGCCACGCTCGACGACGTACAGCACTACTTCGGGGAAGTGGACGCGGCGAACATCCACGTGCTGGGCGCGGCGTCCTCGTTCTTCGGCCCCGTGCACGCGAAACAACTGATCGTCGACGGCAGGACCGTGGTGAACATGGCCTCGCCGTTCGAGAGCGCCTACTTCGGCGACAACCAGCACCTCATCGACGACCCGCGCCGGGGCAACACCGACCATTTGGCCGTCCACGACGTGAGCATCGCCGTGACCGGTCCCGCGGTCGCCGACGCGCACGACACCTTCCGCCGGCACTGGAACGCGGGGGCGAAGCCCGCCGACCAGGTCCAGCCGATCGAGCGGCCGCCGGAGCAGACGGACCCGGGCGGCCTCGACGGGCTCTCCTCCCTGCAGGTCGTACGGACGATCAACTCGGGCATGTTCTCCGACCTTCCGGACGGGGAGCAGGGCGTCCTCGAGGCCTACCTCCGGGCGATCGGAAACGCCCAGAAGTTCATCTACCTGGAGAACCAGTACCTGACCAACGAGGCCATCGGCAACGCTCTGGCGCACGCGCTGACCGACCTCACGCGGCCGAACCTCAACGTCATCCTCCTGCTGAACATCGAACCGGACCTTCCGCTCTACCCGCGATGGCAGCGGAAGCTGGTCGCGCGCATCAGGGACGCGATGAAGAAGCTCGGCCAGGACCCGGACCGGCGGTTCGGCGTCTTCACCCGCTGGACCCATGAACCCGCGGCCCCACCGGGCCAGGTCAACCCGCGCATCGCGCCGAACTACCTGCACACGAAGGTCGGCATCGTCGATGACACGTGGGCGGCCGTGGGTTCGGCCAACCTCGACGGCGCGTCGCTGGACTTCTTCCAGATCCTGCACGGCCTGCAGTTCGGCGACGTTCGCGAGACCGAGATGGACTTCGTGCTGCTGGGCGACGTCGAAGGACAGCCGCACTCACCGGTGATCAGCCTGTTGCGGCGCCGCCTGTTCGCGGAACACCTGGGCATCGAGGTGGGCGACGTACCCAGTACCAACGATCCCAACAAGGGATGGACGGACATCTGGAACGACCAATGGATCAAGGAACGTAACGACCTCACTCACGATCCGATCGGCACGCAGAGCTCTCACGTTCTGCGGTGGCCGGACGCCGACCGGACGCTGAACAAACCCCGCGAGCACCTGGCCGAGGTCCTCAAGAAAGACCAGGCCGACCTGCGCCTCGACCCGGTCAAGGCCAGCCGGCGATTCAAGTTCAAGGAGGGCACCTGGCGGGACGACGGTCCCGAGCTGGACCCGGCGATCGTTGAGGAGTTCCCCAATGCCTAACAGTGTCGATCGGGCGGTCGCGCAGGTCGCCACCATCCTCGCGGAGGCGGACCGGCATCTCGGGGCCCCGCGGCAGCTACTGCGGTTCCTGGGCTGGGAGACCCCGCCGGGCGTCTCCGACCTCGGCCTGGCCGCGATCGATCTCTCCGGCCTGCACGGCAAGATCGACGCGCTGACGAAGGCGCGGGACTCGGGCACCACGGCCGAGGTCGCGGCCGCTTACGCGGACCTGGCGATCGGGGTCGCGGACGCGCTCGACCAGCTTCGCCGGGTCGCCGGGGGCTTCAGCGCCACCCCCGACTACCTGGCCAGGACGCACATCGCCGCCGAGTTCTTCCGCCGGCTGCTCGACTTCGTCGTGATGCAGGCCATCGCCCGGTTCGCGCCCCCGATCTTCGCCCTCGGCCAGCTCGCCGGCATCTTCCTCGGCGAGCCGCACCCCGCCGACCCCGTGAACTTCCAGGCCGCCCATCTGCGGCACGTCGTACGGTGGGACCGGCTCGGCACGCTGCTGCAGGATCCGGCGGCGCTGTTCCGGGACGTCTACGGATGGGGCACGCCGGCCTTCGAGCCCACCGCATTGATCGCCAACATCGGCGGCGTGCTCCAGCACGCCAGCGTCAGCACGGGAATGCGGCGCCTGCCGGCCCGCGCCGAGAGCCAGGTCACCGGCCTGCCGGTGCCCGACGACGCCCAGCCCGCGCTGCAGCTGCTCATCAGCCTCGTCAAGGGGCTGGGCTTCGACGAGCTGGACGTGGGCGTCTCGCTGTTCGGCCTGCGGCCCACCGCACCCGGCGCCGCGGACGGCGGGATCGGCATCACGCCCTACGCGCAGGGAACCTCCGACGTCCGCTTCCCGCTGGCCGACCGGGTCGCGTTCGTCGTCGACTCGACCATCGACATCGAGGGCGGTGTCGCGCTGGTCCTGCGCCCTGGAGAGTCGCCCGACTTCAGGACCGGCCTGGACACCGTGGCCCCGTCCGGCACGGCGCCCGGGAGCATCGTCCTCGCCGTGCGCGCCGAGGCGGCGCCGGACGAGTTCATCACATTGCTCGACCTGCCGAACGCGGCCCGCGTCGAGGCCGAGGCACTGTCGATCGGCGGCGGCGTCAAGAACGGGCACCCGACCGTACGCCTCACGCTGGAGGGCGGGCACATCGTCCTCGACGCCTCGGGCGGCGACGGCTTCCTGACCAGTGTGCTCGGTTCGGCGCGCGTCGAGTCCTCCTTCGACCTTGAAGCGTCGTACTCACCCGGGACCGGGCTGCAGCTGGGCGGCAGTGGCGGCCTGGAGCTGCAGATCCCGGTCCACGTGGAGCTCGGGCCGGTCGAGATCGAGACCCTGTACGCCGCGATCGGCCTGAACGACGGCGTGCAGCTCGAACTGTCCGCCGGCTTCTCGGCGAGCCTGGGCCCGATCCAGGCGGTCGTGGACCGCATGGGCGTACGCGCCGAGCTGACCTTCCCCGACGGCGGCGGCGACCTCGGCCCGGCGGACCTGTCGTTCGGCTTCAAACCGCCCACCGGGGTCGGCCTCACCCTGAACGCCGGCATCGTGGCGGGCGGCGGGTTCCTGTACGCGGACCCGGACCGCGGCGAGTACGCGGGCGCGCTGGAGCTGGAGTTCGCCGGCTTCGTCGCCGTGAAGGCGATCGGGCTGATCAGCACCCGCAACCCGGACTTCGGCGGATACTCGCTGCTGGTCGTGATGACCGCCGAGTTCGGCGGGACCGGCATCCAGCTCGGGTACGGCTTCACGCTGCTCGCCGTCGGCGGCCTGCTGGGGCTGAACCGTGGCATGAACCTCAAGGCCCTGGTCGAGGGCGTGCGCAGCGGCGCGGTCGAGTCGGTGATGTTCCCCAAGGACGTGGTCGCCAACGCGCCGCGGATCCTGTCGGACCTGCGCGCGTTCTTCCCGCCCGAGGAGGGGACGTTCCTGGTCGGCCCGATGGCCAAGATCGGCTGGGGCACGCCGACGCTCATCAGCATCGAGCTCGGCGTCATCGTGGAGATCCCGGGCGACCTGGCGGTCCTCGGCGTGCTGCGGGCGCTCCTGCCCAACCCGGACCTGGCGCTCCTGGCGCTGCAGGTCGACTTCGTCGGCGCGATGGAGTTCGACAAGGACCGGGTGTGGTTCTTCGCCCGGCTGTTCGACTCGCGGATCCTGAGCGTGCCGCTCTCCGGTGAGATGGGCCTGCTGTTCGCCTGGGGCGACAACCCCGACCTGGTGATCACCGTCGGCGGGTTCCACCCGTCGTACAAGCCGCCGCCGCTGCCGTTCCCGGTACCGAAGCGGCTGTCGGTGGACCTGCTCAACCGGCCGAACCAGCTCATCCGGGTGTCCGGCTACTTCGCGATCACCAGCAACACCGTGCAGTTCGGCGCGCTGGCGGAGCTGCGGCTGGGGTTCTCCCACTTCGGCGTCGAGGGGCATCTCGGCTTCGACGCGCTGTTCCAGTTCTCGCCGTTCCAGTTCGCGATCAGCATCTCCGCGGGCGTGTCGCTGAAGGCGTTCGGCGTCGGCCTGTTCGGCATCCACCTGCGGTTCCAGCTGGAGGGACCGGCTCCGTGGCGGGCGCACGGCCGCGGCTCGATCGGGTTCCTGTTCTTCGAGATCTCCGCGAACTTCGACATCACCTGGGGCGAGGCCCACGACACCACGCTGCCGCCGGTCGACGTGCTCCCGCTGCTCGCGGCCGAGATCGCCAAGGTCGAGGGCTGGCAGACCCGGCTGCCGGCCGGCCGCGCCACGCTGGTCAACCTGCGCACCCTGCCCGCGGGCGGCGGCCTCGTGCTGCACCCGCTCGGCACGCTCTTCGTCCGCCAGCGCGCGCTCCCGCTGGACGTGCGCCTGGACCGGATCGGCGGCCGCCCGGCCCGCGACGGCCGGCGGTTCGGCGTCGCGCCGGTGCCGGACAGCGGCCTGGACACGGTGTCGGTGACCGCGGACAAGTTCGCGATGGCCCAGTACCAGGACATGGACGACGCGGAGAAGCTGTCCCGCCCCGCGTACGAGAACCAGGACGCGGGGCTGGAGCTGGCCGGCGCCGGCGGGCTGCTGGCCTCGGCCCGCGTGGTCCGCCGCAGCGCCCGGTACGAGCAGGTCGTCATCGACAGCCGCGCCCGCGCGGACGCCGCCGGCGGCCTGGCCGTCCGGGCGGCGGCGAACGGAACGGCGACGGCGACCGCGCCGCGCAGGCTGACCAGCGTCAGCCCGGCCGTGTTCGGCAGGCTCCTGGCCGGCAGCAGCACCAGCCGGTCCGTCCTCTCACAGAAGGACGCCGACCGGCGGCGGCCGTTCACGGGCGCCGACACCGTACGCCTGCCCGGGCAGCGGTTCGTGGTCGCGTACGTGCGCAACAACGTCCAGGCGTTCCCGCCCAGCGCCGACCTGGCGACCGGGGTCGCGGCCTCGTTCCGCAGCCAGGCGGCGGCCGCCGACGCCCTCGCCGACTGGGTGCGGGCGGTGCCGAGCCTGGCCGGCACGCTGCACGTCATCCCGGCCGCGGACGCGTCGGCCCCGCTCGCGGTGCCCGGCACATGGACGGCCGGCGGCGCCATGCCCGCCGCCACGTTCTGGGCCACGCCCGCGGACCCGGCGGTACGGCTGGCGAGCGGGCGGCTCCTCGTCGCCGGCGGCACGGACGGCGACGGCCACCCGGTCGCCTCGGCCGCGCTGTTCGACCCGGTCACGAACGCCTGGTCGGCCGGACCGCCGCTGGCCACCGGACGGCAGCGGCACACGACCACCCTGCTCGCGGACGGCCGCGTCCTCGTCGCCGGCGGTGCGGCCGATGCCGCGCTGGCGTCGGCGGAGATCTACGACCCGCTGACCGGCACCTGGTCGGCGGCGGCCGCGATGGGCACGGCACGGTCCGGGCACACCGCGACACTGCTCGACGACGAGACGGTGCTGGTCGCGGGCGGCCAGGGGACGGACGGCCGGGCGCTGACGTCCGCCGAGCGGTTCGACCCGGGCACGGGCACCTGGACGGCTCTCGCGCCGATGACCGACGCGCGCTCGGCCCACCAGGCCGTACTCCTGGACGGGGGCCGGCTCCTCGTCGTCGGCGGCGTACTGGCGACCGGCGGCGGGACGGCGGCGATGGCGTACTGCGAGCTGTACGACCCGGCGACCAGGGTCTGGGCGCCGACGGGGGAGCTGAGCACCCCGCGGGCCGGCCACCAGGCGACCCTGCTGCCCGGCGGCGCCGTCCTGGTGACCGGCGGGGACACCGCCGGAGTCCAGGACGACGGCACGTACCGGCCGGACAGCCTCGACACCGCCGAGCGGTACCACCCGGACACCGGCGTCTGGACGCCGGCCGCGCGGATGCCCGGCCGGCGGACCCGGCACCGGAGCGTCCTGCTGCGGACCGGCCGGGTGCTCGTCGCCGGCGGCACCGGCGGGCCGGCGTTCGCCGCCGGCTTCCGGAACGCGGACCTCTACGACCCCAAGTCCGACACCTGGACCACCACCGGCGCTCTGGCCCTGGGCCGCTGGGCGCAGCTGACCGCCGAGCTGACGGACGGCCGGATCGTGGCCGCCGGCGGCATCGCCCGCGCGGGCGCCGCGGCCCCCGGCACCGGGCCCGCCCTCAGCGCCGCCACCGAGATCTTCACCCCTTGAGCAGGAGGCTCTTGACAATGACGAGCACACTTTCGACCGCGATCGGCAGCTGGACGACCACTGATGACCAGGAGACCGCGGTCGCCTGGGACGGGCAGCACGACGGAGCCGTGCTGCTCACCGACGGCACGGTCCTCGTGGCCGGCGGGGCCGACGCGTCCTCCGCCGCCGTCGCCCGTACGGCACGCTTCGACCCTGCCGCCGGTGACCACGGGGAGTGGACCGAGGGGCCGGCGACCATGCACACCGCACGGCGCCTGCACAGCGCCACCCGGCTCGCGGACGGGAAGGTGCTGGTGGCCGGCGGTACCGGGGTCGGGAACCAGTTCCCGGCGCCGGGACTGGCCGCCGCCGAGATCTACGACCCGGTCGCCAGGACCTGGGCCACGACCGGTGCGCTGCACACGGCCCGGTGGGGGCACAGCGCCGCGCTGCTGGCCGACGGGTCGGTGCTGGTCGCCGGCGGCACGGCCGTACGGTCCGGGCAGTCGGTGACCGCGCTGCGCTCGGCGGAGCGCTGGGACCCCAAGAACGGCACGTGGACCGAGGTCGCGCCGATGACCGACGCCCGTACGGGCCACCCGGCGATCGTCCTGGCCAACGGCCGGGTGCTGGTCGCCGGTGGCAGTGTCCCGGTGGGCCGCGACGACGAGGCCGCGCTCGCGTACTGCGAGGTGTACGACCCCAAGGGCAACGCGTGGACGCCGACCGGGAACCTGCTCGTGCCGCGCACCCGCCACCAGGCGGTGGCGGTCTCGGACACGACCATCCTGGTCACCGGCGGCAGCCCGCCCGGCCCCGCCGGGGACGGCACGTTCGACCCCTTCAGCCGGTCGACCGCGGAGCTGTTCACCGTCTCCACCGGCGTCTGGGCCTCCGCCAAGCCCATGCCCGCCGGGCGCGGCCACCACCGGGCCGTCGCGCTCGGCTCGGGGAAGGTGCTCGTGATGGGCGGCACCGACCGGGTGCGCGACGACGCCGGCTACTCCAGCACGCTCGTCTACGACGCGGCCTCCGGCGAGTGGACCGCGGCGCCCGGCCTCGCCGTCGGCCGCTGGGCCTTCGCCGCCACCGCGCTGGCCGACCACCGCGTGCTCGTCACCGGCGGCATCGTCCGCACCGGACTGGCCGCCGCGAGCGCCACGGCGGACGAGCTGACCCCGAGCACCGAGATCTTCGCCCTGACGGACGACCTGTCATGACCGCCAACGCGTACTCCTTTCTGCCCTGGCTGCGTACGGGGCTGGCGACCGAGATCGACGGTAGGACCGCGGCGGCGAACCGGGCGACGATCCCGGTGCAGCTCCGGCTCACCGCAGAGGCGTCCGACGGCACGGTGACCACCAAGGACGTCGTGAAGGACGTGCAGCTCTACGGGCCGGGCGACGTCGTCGGCGTGGACCCGCGGGCGATCTCGCGGACCGAGCCGCGCGCGTGGGTCACCAACGCCGAGGCCGGCTTCCTGGCCCACATCGAGTTCTACGACGAGGACTTCCCCTGGAGGTACAGCCCGGCGGGCCCGGACGCCGCCACCGCCCGGCTCGCGCCATGGCTGGCGCTGGTCGTGCTCGCCGGGGGCCGGGACCCCGGCGACGAGGCGGAGTTCGTGGAGGGCACCGGCACGGACCGGCCGCTGCCGTTCGTCACCGTCGCCGACCCGGCCGCCACGCTGCCGCCACCGGACCAGCTCGGCGCGTGGGCGCACGTCCACGTCAACGGCGGCCTGGCCGACCAGATCACCTCCAACGACATGTCCGTCGCCCTGCCCGCGCTGGAGGCGGTGCTCGCGGGCGACGCCGACGACGCGTGCGCGCGGCTGCTGTGCCCGCGCCACCTGGCCCCCGACACCGCCTATCACGCGTTCCTGGTGCCGGCGTTCGAGACCGGGCGGCTGGCCGGCCTCGGGCTCGACCCGGCCGGCGCGCCGTCGGCGCTGCACCCGAGCTGGAGCGTGCCGTACGCGAACCAGCCCGTGCCGGGCACCCTGCCGTACTACCACCGCTGGTTCTTCTCCACCGGATCGGCGGGTGACTTCGAGTCGCTCGTACGCCTGCTGGAGCCGCGCCTGCCCGACGCCAGGGTGGGCCGGCGCGACGTCGACGTGCACCGCTCGCCCGGCCTCGGCCTGCCGGGCATCACGACGCCCGCCGGGATCGACGGGGTACTACGGCTCGGCGGCGCGCTACGGGTGCCCGACCGGCCGGAGGACGTGTTCGACGACTGGGACGACCAGCCGGACCGCCCGTACCCGCACCCGTTCCAGGAGGCGCTGGCCGGGCTGATCAACCTGGCCGACGAGTACCTGGTCAACGCCCCGGCCGCCGCCAACGCCGCCCTCGCCGGGGCGCGGGCCGGCGGCGTGCCCGTGACCGACGTGGGGCAGGCCGACCCGGTGATCACACCGCCGCTGTACGGACGCTGGCACGCCCTCACCTCCCGGCTGCTGCACGAGCGGGACGGCACGCCGGTCGACGCGGACCGCAACTGGGTGCACAAGCTGAACCTCGACCCGCGGTTCCGCGTCGCGGCGAGCTTCGGCACCCGCATCGTCCAGGACCGGCAGGAGGAGTTCATGGCCGCGGCCTGGGCGCAGGTCGGCGACGTGCTGGCGGCCAACGCCCGGATCCGCGCCGCGCAGCTGGCCCGCGAGGTCGGCCACGTGCTCCAGGCACGGCACCTGGACCCGTCCACGCCCGCCGGCCTGGCCGGCGCGCCCCCGTCCGGCCGGGCGCTCAGGCTGACCGCGCCGGCCCACCCGCGGCTGACCGCGACCTTCGCCGACGAGTCGGTGGCCGTGGCGGACGCGGAGACCGTCGCGGTCGGGTTCCGGGTGGCCGAGAGCCGGGTCGGGACCGCACCGGTCTCGCCCGCCATGCGGCGGATCATCCGGCCGGGCTCACGGCTGATGCGCGCGCTGCCGTTCGGCGACGGGCAGCCGGTGCCGGACGACCTGCTGCCGCGGATGGACGCCGAGGCCGTGACCGCCGCCGCTCCCAAGGCGACCCCCGGCGCCGTCGTCACCGCGGAGCGGCTCGACGCGGCGCTGCACCCGGGCGGCCACGCGCCGGGCGACCCGGTCGACCAGCTCCCCACCAGCGCCGGCTTCGTGCTGACCCTGCCCGGCGACCCGCGCGTCCCGGCGCCCGGCGGCCCGGACAGCGCCGACGCCCGACGGTTCAAGGACGCCCTGCGCGACCTCTTCCGCGCCCGCGCCGACGCCGAGCTCGGCGGGCAGGTCGACGCGCGGAAGGCCCTGGACGTGACGGGCGCGACCGGCGCGGTGCTGGACGGCCTGCGCGCCGACCAGACCGTGCCGAAGACCCTGCTGGACTCGGTCAGCCTGCCCGAACGGCTGCAGCCGTTCGCCGAGAGGTTCATCGAGGCGATGGCCTACCCGGTCATCGACCTGCCGATGTACCAGTCGCTGCTGGACCTGTCGGTGGAGGTCTTCACGCCCAACCTGCCCCTGCTGCCGCCCAACACGATCACCCTGCTGGAGACCGACCGGCAGTTCATGGAGTCCTTCCTGGTCGGGCTGAACCACGAGATGGCCCGCGAGCTGCTGTGGCGGGAGTACCCGACCGACCAGCGCGGCACGCCGTTCCGGCAGTTCTGGGACCCGCGTACGGTGCTGCCGCACCCGGGGGAGACGCCCGCGCAGCTGCGGGAGCGGCTGTACGACATCCGCCCGATCCACGACTGGCCCACCACCGGGAACCTCGGAGACAACGACAACGACGCCGAGGCCGACCTGGTGCTCGTCATCCGCGGCGAGCTGCTGAAGAAGTACCCCACCGCGGCGATCTACGCGCACCGCGCCCGCTGGCAGCCCGACAACGCCCATCCGGACCCGCACCAGGAGCGCGTCCCGGTCGACCTCCTCGACGAGGAGCACCCGTCGGCCGAGGAGATCCGCATGCCGGTGTTCGAGGCGAAGGTCGATCCGGACATCTACCTGCTCGGCTTCGCCCTGACCGCCGAGAAGGCGAAGGGCACCCCCGGCGGCGACCCCGGCTGGTTCTTCGTCATCAAGGAACGGCCCGGCGACCCCCGGTTCGGCGCCGACGAGGGTCCGGGCACCGCGGTCGAGGTGTGGAACGACCTGTCCTGGCCGGACGTCGACCCGCTCGGCCACGGCTTCATCCGGCTCGACGGGGCGACCGCGACCGTGCCGCTGCAGGAGTTCGACGACCCGGCGGAGGACGAGGAGAAGAACGACCAGCACCTGGAGGATCTGTCGCTGCCGCTGTGGCACGCCGGGCTCAGCTCGGCCGACATCGCCTACATCCTCTTCCAGGCGCCCGTCCTGATGGCCGTGCACGCACAGGAGATGCTCTCATGATCAGCGACGATTTCCCGGTCCTGCTCGGCCCGGTCCGCCTCGAGACCCGCTTCACCGCCACCGAGCTCCTGGTGCGGATCTTCCCCGACGACTGGTCCGTGGACGCGTTCGAGTCCAAGCCGGCGAGCGCCGAGATCAGCGCGCTGGACGCGTACTGGACCGCGCTCTGGCGGGCCGGCGGCGAGAACGCGGCCGAGCAGGCCGCCTGGCAGGAGCTCGCCCGCCGGGTGCCCGCCGGGCGGGCGACCTGGCTGCTGCAGACCCGCAAGCCGTCGAACCCGGCCGACCGGCCGGCCGGCGTTCCGGCCACCACGACCGTGCTGGTCGTGGTCACCGCGCAGGCCGTCGCCACGAACGACCGGACGCCCACGACCACGTACTGGACGGCCGTCTGGCGCGCGCACGGCGACGCGGCCAAGACCCGCGCCGCGGACGTCGCGCTGAACACCGCCGTCGGCACGACCCGCGCCGCCACGATCCGGTCGCGGCGTCCCGCGGGCATTGACGCCGCCACGGTCGAGCGCGGCGACGCGGTCCAGGTCGCCTTCCTGGTGCTGCCCGCCCCGACCGGCCTCGCCGCCCAGTCGTGGACCGTGGGGGCACGGGCCCGGCTGCTGCCGGACGCGTTCACCGTCCTCGGCTACGTCGGCGAGGAGCAGGTGATCTCGGTGACCGGGGCCGCCGTGCCGGACACCCTCGCGGTCAGTCCCGACCCGAGCGCCGCCGACCAGCCGTCGATCGACGAGACGACGGGGGCGCTGCACGTCCCCGACGACCTGCGCTGGCTGACCGACTTCACCCGGGCCGTGCAGGTGGGCATGGGCGTACGGATCCCGCTGAACGACACGATCCGGAACGGCGTGGACCGGCTGGTGGTGTACGGGCTGCGGCAGAAGTCCGCCCCGGCCCAGGCCGGCACCGACCTGGCCGACCTCGTCAGCCGGCAGCTGCGCAGCCAGGCCGGGTTCGCGCTGCTGCCGCAGGGCACGCCGACCAACAACAGCGACCAGGCGCCGGCCGGCCAGGACGCGACGCAGCAGGCCGCGGCGGCGCTGCGCACCGCGGCCGGCCTGACGGCCGCGGCCCCGGCCGACTGGACCACCAAGACCGACGGCCAGTGGCTCGCCGAACTCCTCGGCATCGACCCCGCGGTCCTGACCGGCGCGCCGAACGCGGACGGCACGGACCAGCGGGACGCGCGCGCGGCCAACACCGCGCTGTGGCCGGCGACCTGGGGTTCGTACCTGCGGACCACGATGAACCCGCTGTTCGGCGCGGACACGGTCGAGCGCACCCGGCAGTTCTTCACGCGGTACGTCTCGGGCCGCGGCCCGGTGCCCGCGGTGCGGATCGGGCGGCAGCCGTACGGGATCCTGCCCGTCACCGCGTTCTCCCGCCTGACCTGGCCGGACACCGGACCGATTCCGGCCGCCCACCGGCGCGGGCTGCAGCAGGTCGTCCGCGCCGCGCTCACCGACTGGCGTACGGCCGCAGGGCAGGTCACCCGGCTCGGCACCGACGGCGACCCGCACCAGATGCTGCTGGACATCCTCGCGCTGCACCCGACCTCGGCCGAGTTCTACCAGCGGTACGCGCTGAGCGTGGAGGACGCCTACAACCGGGAGAACCTCGGCGGGCACGGCCCGGACGTGCTCCCGGCGCTGGACCGGCTGGACATGCCGCGGCCCATCCGTGAGCTGCTCGCGCGGCTCGGCCACACCGGACCGCCCGACCCCGACTTGGTCCGGCGGCTGTTCGCCGGCACGCAGTACCCGATGCTCGGCCCGCTCGTCGACGACCGGCCGCTGTCGGAGACCGACCCGATCCGGGAGTACACCACCGACCACCGCGGCTACCTGCGCTGGCTCGCCGACAACGCCGGCGCGAACCTGGAGAAGATCCGGCTGGAACGGGACTTCGCCGGCGACCGGCCGCCCGCGGCGCTGCTGTACCTGCTGCTGCGGCACGCGGTCCTGCTCGGCTGGGAGGACGCCGCCCGGCGGCTGGCGGTGGCCGCCGGCAGCCCGCAGGTGCCGGGCCCGGCCGACCCGCTGTTCGTGCACGTCGGCGACCCGGCGACGCCCAGCGAGAGCCGGTACCGGCAGCTCTACTCGCCCGACCCCACGGTCACCGGGAACGCGGACACGCTGCTGGTCGACTTCATCCCCACCGTCCTGAACGGCCGGGAGGCCACCGCGCCGCTGGCCGCGCAGGCGCAGGCTCTCTCGCTGCTCGCCGACCTGCCGACCGCCCGGCTGGAGCGGGTGCTCGCCGAGCACCTGGACTGCGCGACGTACCGGCTGGACGCCTGGCAGCTCGGGCTGGCCAACGAGCGGCTGGCCGAGCTGCGGTTCGGCGCCGACGGCTCCCTCCCGGCCAAGCGCGGCGTCCACCTCGGCGCGTACGGGTGGCTGGAGGACGTGCATCCGCACACCGGCGACCTGACACCGGTCACGCTGAGCGGGGACCTCGCGAAGATCTTCACGCCGCCGGGCTCCTCGCCGCTGCTGCACGACCCGAAGAACGGCGGCTACGTGCACGCGCCGTCGCCGGGCCAGGCGACCACGGCCGCGGTGCTGCGGGCCGGCTACCTGGCCAACTCCACCCCGGAGGACCCCGGCACGTTCGCGGTCAATCTGTCATCGGGCCGCGTACGGGTGGCGCTCACGATCCTCGACGGGCTGCGCCAGGGCCGGTCGCTGGGCGCGCTGCTCGGGTACCGGTTCGAGCGCGGCCTGCACGACCGGTTCGCCGAGGCCGAGCTGGACTCGCTGATCATCGCGCTGCGCGGGGCGTTCCCGCTGCGGGCCGGCCGGATCCCCGGCACCGAGGCCGCCGCCGGCACGTCCGCCGAGCTGGTCGAGGCGCGCAACGTGATCGACGGGCTGGAGCTGGTCCGGCGGGTGACCCGCGTCCCGGGCGCCGACACCTACCCCTTCGGGGCGGAGGGGCTGCCCGAGGCCGATCCCGCCCAGCTCGAGGCCATCGGCGCGGAGGTCCAGCGCCTCCTGGAGATCCACGACGCGGTCGCCGACCTGGCCGTCGCCGAGGGCGCCCACCAGGCGCTGGCCGGCAACGCCGAGCGGGCGTCGGCCACCCTCGACGCGTACTCCAAGGAGGGCTTCGTTCCCGAGCCCGCCGTGATCGCCACCCCGCGCAGCGGCGTGACGCTCACCCACCGGCTCGGCCTGCAGTTCACGCCGGGGCTGAACCCGCCGGTGCTGCAGGCCACCCCGCGCTCCCAGGCCGAGCCTGCGGTCAACGCCTGGCTGCCGGGCGTGCTGCCGGACCGCGCCGACGTGGCCGCCACGGTCACCTGGACCGACCCGGTCAACGGCCAGGCGCACTCACACGTGGTCACCCAGCAGGACGCCGGCCTGCAGCCGATCGACCTGCTGTGGGCGGTACGCCCGGCGAGCGAGGAGTCGATGACCGACCTCGACGACCGCATCCTCGGCGTCGTCATCGACCGCGACAAGCCCCGCCCCGACGCCGTCCTGACCATCCGCCACACCCAGCACATCAACGGCAAGACGACGTTCTTCGAGCTGTCCTCGCTGGTCGCCGCGCTGCGTACGCTGCTGACCACGTCACGCACCCTGCGCCCCAGCGACCTCGTGCCGGCCGCGGGCGCGGCCGACGTGGACCGGACCGCCGACGACGCCGTCTCGATCGCCCCCAAGCGGACCGCCGCCGTCCGCGACGCCATCGACGATCTCGGCGACGACGTGGCCGACTTCGTCCACGACCTGTCGGTGGCGCTGCCCACGGCCCAGCTCGTCGCGAACATCGACACGTTCCTGGGGCGGTACGCCGATCTCGCCGGCACCGCGAGCGGCTTCGGCATGGTCCGCAGCGGCTGGGGCGAGGTGCTCGCCTGGCGGCGCGGCGTCTTCGCCGACGTCCTGGCCGCGGTCGCGGAGACGGCGACGCGGATGAGCGGCTCGCTGACCGCCGCCGACGTGCTCCTCGCCCAGTACGACGCGCTGCCGGGATCCACGGCGAACGACGACCGGTTCCGCCTGCTGGAGCGGGCCGAACGGCTGCTCACCACCAAACCGGTCGCGCGGCCGGCCAAGCCCATGGACCTGCGGTCGACCATCCGGAACACGATACGAAAGAAGTTCAACGACCGTCTGCAGGCGCTGCAGCAGGAGGCCAAGACCGGCCGGAACACCCTGAGCGGCCTGTTCGCCGAGGTGGGAGCGCTGCTTCCCCTGACGGACTTCGACCGGACCGGCCTCGACCTGACCCCGTTCCGCGACCGGGTCACCGCCTTCGCCCGCGACCTGCTGAGCCGGGCGCAGGCGCTGCAGGCCGAGATCGCCCGGCGGCTGACCGCCGCCGTCCAGGCGCTGACCGAGCGGGACCAGGCGGTGACCGGCCCGGACAAGGTCGAGGCCGCCCTCCGCGCGTTCCGTACGCTGCTCGGCGAGGACGCCCTGGTGGTGCCGGAGTTCACCGCCGCCGACCAGCTCGCCGCCGACCTGCGCCAGGCCCGCAACGCCAGCGGCGATCTGCTCAAGCACCTGGTCAGCGCGGGCCGGGACTTCCCGGTCGACGACTGGCTGCACGGCGTCGCCCGGGTACGGGAGATGCCGCGGCTGTGGGAGCGGGTCGTGCTGCTCAGCGACGCCCTCACCGACGACGAGCCGGAACTCGTGCCCGCCCAGCTGCCGTTCGTGAAGAACGACCACTGGCTCGGCATGGAGTTCGCCGCCGGTGCCGTGATCGACCAGGACCGGCTGCTCTACACCGCGCACTACGCCGACAATCCGCCGCCGACCCAGAACCAGCGGTGCGGCCTGCTGCTCGACGAGTGGACCGAGGTCGTCCCGGCCGAGCGCGAGACCACCGCGCTCGCGGCCGACCTCCACCGCCCGGACTCCGAGCCTCCGCAGGCCATGCTGCTGGCCGTCCCGCCGAAACGTACCGGCGCCTGGAACACCGACGACCTCGTCGCCGCCATCACCGAGACCTTCGAGCTGGCCCGGCTGCGGGCGGTTGAACCCCACCATCTCGACGACACCGCGTACGCCCAGCTGCTGCCGGCGACCGTTATCTCCGCGACCCGGCAGCCCATCACCATCAGCACCGACCTCGCGGTCGCCAACCTGCGCTGGAAGTCCCGATGACCGAAGCACCGCGTATCGAAAACCTCCCACAGGCGCTCGCGACCCGCGCCTTCCCCACCGTCGGCGTGTGGAACCGGCTGGAGGGCCGCCCGCGTACGACCGACTTCGACCGCGCGCTGCGCGCCGAGGTGCGGGACCCGCTCTGGATGCTGACCCGGCAGTGGCAGCTCGGCGAGTTCCGCGGCCAGGACGCCGGCTCCCCGGCGACCGTCACGTACTCGGTGCGGACGTCGGCGCCGAGCCGCTTCCGGCCCACCGGGGGCGCCGCCGAGGACCTGCCCGCCGACCGGCCGGTGGAGACCGTCGCCGAGCGCCGCGCCGTGCCCTTCATGTTCGGCGCCGACCCGATCTCCTACGACCTGCGGCTGGTGATCGGCCGGCACTGGCTCAAACTGATCAACGCCGCGCCGCTGCTCCGGCCGCTGCGGCAGGCGTACGTGAACCGGTATCCGATCGCGGCGCCCGACCCCGCCGCGGACCGCGACACCCCCCTGGCCTCGCACGCCGAGGTGTGGTCGCAGCTGCGGGCGGTGGCGGGCCGGCGGATGGACGGCTACCTGCTGTACCGGCACATCGCCGACGGGGGGAAGGCCTCTGACGGCATCACCACGCTGTTCAAGGCCCAGCTGGACCAGCTCGGCAAGCGGCTGGTCGCGTGGTTCGACGGCCTGATCGACCAGCCGTCCTCGGACGCCACCTGGGACCCGCGCCGGTTGGAGCACCGGTTCTCCGTCGCCGCGGCCGAGCCGGGCGGCGGCGAGACGGTCCTCACCGCGCCGGAGTACCCGGGCGGGGAGCTCGACTGGCACGCCTTCTCCATCGATCCGGGCGGCCCGGTCGGCGGCACCCACCCCGGCCCCGCGACCGTGAACCGGACGGTGTTCCCGGTTCCGGTCCGCTTCTCCGGGATGCCGCTGCCGCGCTGGTGGGCGGTCGAGGACGGGGGGACGAACTTCGCCGCGGTCCGCCCCGACAGCACCGACCTGACCCGCCTGATCTTCCTCGAGTTCGCCCTGGTGTTCAGCAACTCCTGGTTCCAGGTGCCGTGCGACCTGCCGGCCGGCGCGGTCGCGACGGCGCAGGGGCTGGCGGTGACGGACGTGTTCGGGCAGCGCCAGTGGATCACGCCCGCCGGGGATCGGAACTGGTCGATGTTCGCCGTCGACTCGCTCGGCGCCCCGCCCGGCGACGCCCGGATGTTCGTGCCCGCGACGGTCCCGCACGTCGCCGTCGGGCCCGCCCTGGAGGAGGTGTCGCTGGTCCGGGACGAGAACGCGAACCTCGTCTGGGGCATCGAGCGCACCGTACGCCTGCCCACCGGCGAGGGCCGGCGCGGCAGCGAGGTCGCCGCCGAGATCCTCGCCCATCGGCGGCAGCTGTTCCCCGAACCGCCCGCGGACGCCCCGCACGCGGCCGTGGCGTACGAGGCGATGAACACGATCCCGGAGAACTGGATCCCGTTCATCCCGGTCCACGTCCCCGACGACACCCGCCAGGTCCAGCTCCAGCGCGCCGCCCTGCCCAGCGCGGTCGACGGCACGCCGGTCCGCCCGCGCACCGCCCTGCTGCGCGAGGGCATCGACGCGTCGGATCCCTATTTCGTCAACGAGGAGGAGGTGCCGCAGACGGGCACCACGCTGAGCGTCGCGTACAACCGCGCGCGATGGCGCGACGGCCGCGTCGCGCTCTGGCTGAGCACCAGCCGGGGCACGGGCCGCGGCGAGGGCTCCAGCGGCCTGGCCTTCGACCAGCTCGTGGCCACGGACGGCGCGTAGCCGCACGCGCGCTCGCCGGCCGCCGGCCCTCGTGGCAGGCGGCCGGCGAGCGCTCAGTCCCGGGCGACCGCGCCCGGATTGCGGACCATCGGGCAGACCGAGCAGACGCCCCGCCCCACCTGGGCGAACCAGCGGCAGTTCGCGCGGATCGAGCAGAGCGGCAGCGGCCGGTCCGCCTCCGCCTCCGCCGGGTTCGCCTCCAGGAACCGGCCGATCAGCCCGTTGCCCGGTCCTTTCGCTCAGCTCGCCGAGCCGGTGGAGGAGCAGGTCGTCGCCGGCTCTACCCGCTCGCCGAGCACGGCGTGGAGCCAGGGCAGCACGTCGACCGGCGCGGGCTCGCCCGATGCCGGCCGGACGTCCTGGACGAGCGACTCCCACGCGTCGACGGTGCGGCCGTAGTCCTCCAGGGCGGCCGAGACCCGGTGGCCGGCCGCGCCGATCTCCGCCGCGCGCTCCGGGCGTTCGACCACCGACCGCAGCGCCGTCGCCAGCGAGGCATGGTCCTTCGGGTCCTCCACGATCACGACGTCGCGGCCGTCCTCCAGCCGATCCCGGTAGACCTGCTTGTCGTAGATCTCGCGGGAGAGCACCAGGCAGGTGCCGTACGCCAGCACCTCACGAGGGATCACCGGCCCGTGGATCGCGATGGGGAAGTCGCGCTCCAGGAAACAGACGGCGGTGCACGCGCGGATGAATCGTGGCACCTTCCAGTGGGGGACGAACGGAAGCACCCAGGTGCGTTCCTCGATCCCGGCCTCGGCGACGGCATTTCTTATTTTCGCGCGGGCAGTCGCGGATCGAACACTCTCGGCGGTTCCCGTATTTCCAGCGGGGCGGCGGAGAAATTGAACAACGAGGACGGAACGGCGAATGGGGCGCCGGTACGTAATGCCTCTCCCCGTACGCCCATGCCCTCGAACCACCGGTACAGGGCCGGCCGGGTGATCACACGGTCCGCCGCGCGCAGGACCTCCTTGTACGTCGCGGCCGGCTCCGGTATCCGCATGAGGCGGTCCAGGTCGCTGCCGGCGTGCTGGACGAGCAACGGGACGCCGGTCCAGCTCCCGGCGAGATGGCCGGCGACGGCGTACGGCTCGAAGTAGTAGGCGACCAGGACCTGGCAGCCGAACTCGCGTACGACCTGGCTCGCAATGCCGGCGAGCTTGCTCACGAAGGGGTTCGCCCACGGGATGTGACTCATCCGCGGACCGGACCGCTCCGGGCGGAAGACTCTGACGAACCCGCCACTCTCCGGGAGGGCGGGCTCGTAGAAGCCTCGTGGATTAGCAAGAGAGGCCGGATGGCACGATCCGACCACCGGAGGATCCAGATCTGCGGGGCAGGGGATTCGCTGGGAAGACCGCGTTTTCGGTGCCGAGAACCGCGCCATCCGGTGTTTCGCCTATGGGCTACCAGCCCAGTTCTCCGTCGTCCTCCTGGAATGTGCCGGTGGGACCGTCGGGGCCGATGGTCGCCATGCGGACGATGTTCCCGGCGCTGATCTCGACCGGGCGGCCGAGGGGGTTCTCCTGGCCGCCGAACTCCGTCGCGGTGTAGCCCGGCTCGACGGCGTTGAACCTGACCTCGGGCACCGCCCTGGCGTACTGGACCGTGAGCATGGAGACGGCCGCCTTGCTCGCGCCGTAGACGATCGCGGAGACCTGCGACGCGGGGCGGGAGGGGTCGTGGTTGGCCGCGAAGGAGCCGAGCGCGCTGGAGACGTTGACGACGACCGGGTTCGCGGACTTCCTCAGCAGCGGCAGCGCCGCCTCCGTGACGCGGACGACCGAGACGGCGTTCGTGTCGAACACCTTCAGGGCGTCGGGACCGTTGAGGGCGAGCAGGCCGATGCCGGCGTTGTTGACGAGAACGTCGAACCCGCCGTCCGTCTCGACCTGGGCGAACGCCGCGGCGACGGAGGCGTCGTCGGTGACGTCGAGCCGTACGAAACGAGCGCCGAGCTCGTCGGCGACCGCACGGCCGGAGTCCTCGTCGCGGGCGCCGACGTACACGGTGTGCCCGGCGGCGGTGAGCTGGCGGGCGGTCTCCTTGCCGAGGCCGCGGTTCGCCCCGGTGATCAGTGTGGTGGTCATGGTCCGAGCCTGGGAGGATCCTCGCTGGTGGAGGCAGCCGTCCCGTTTTCCTAGGAGTGCCGGGACCAGGACAGACGCGACGCCTTGCCGCAGACTGGGGGCGTGGAGTCGTGGGACTTCGGTCCGATGGTGCGCCGGTGGCGTGACCGTGTCGCGCCCGAGACCGTCGGCGTGCCCGTGGGCGGGCGCCGCCGGGCCAGCGGGCTCCGCCGCGAGGAGCTCGCCGGGCTCGCCGGGATCTCGGCCGACTATCTGACCCGGCTCGAACAGGGACGCGCGACCACGCCCTCGGCCCAGGTCGTGGAGTCGCTCGCGCGGGCCCTGCGCCTGCCCGACGCGGAACGCGACCTGCTCTACCGGCTGGCCGGCCACGCCGCCCCGGGGGCCGACGTCGTCCCGTCACGCGTCACATCGAGCGTGCAGCGTCTGCTCGACCGGCTGACCGGCACCCCGGTCGTGGTCTACGACGCCACCTGGACGCTCGTCCTCGCCAACGCGCCGTACGACGCGCTCATGGGCGAGACGTCCGCCTGGCGCGGGATCGAACGCAACGCCGTCTGGCGCAACCTCCTCGGCCCCGGAACGCGTACGGTCCACACCGCGGAGGAACACGCCGACCACGAGGCGCGGCTGGTCGCGGACCTGCGCCTCACCGCCGGCCGGTACCCCGCCGACCGTACGCTGAGGCGGCTCGTGGCCGAACTCACCGCCGAGAGCCCGAGGTTCGCCGAACTCTGGGAGGCCGACGCCCCCGAGCCGCTCCCGGACCCGTCCCGGCACAAGGTCATCGACCATCCCGCGGTCGGCCACATCACCCTCGACTGCGACACGCTCATCGTCGCCGCGGACGACCTGCGCATCACGGTCTACACGGCCGAGCCCGGCACCGATGACGCCGACCGCCTCGAGCTCGCCATCGTCCTCGGCACCCAGACCATCGTCGAGTAGGGCCCGTCTCGGTGCTCTCGCCGCGGGAGCGTCAGGTCGTCCGCGTGCCGGTGAGGGTTCCGGAGGCCAGGACGTGTCCCGCAAGGGCCGGCGGCAGGTGTTCGGCGTCGGCGACCTTCGTGAAGTCGACGTCGGTGTCGAGGGCGTAGAGGTGAAAGCGGTAGCGATGCGCGCCGTGGCCGGGAAGTGGCCTCGGTCCGACGTACTTGGCGCGGCCGCGGTGGTTCGGGAGAAACCGGAAGCCCGGGTTGTCCGGTGTCAGGGCGCCCTCCGGCAGGCCGCCTTCGGCCGGCGCGAAGGCGGCGATCGTGTGGATGCCGGGTACGGCGCCCGGGTTGTCGAGGTCCTCGATCACCAGGACCAGGTCCGTCGTTCCCGCGGGAAGGGAGTCCCACGCGAGGGCGGGCGAGATCTCGGCGCCGATGAACGGCCCGCAGTGCTTCGCGGGGATGACCTGCCCGTCGCCGAAGCTGGGGGAGGTCAGCGCGATGCGGTTCCCGGTCGCGAGCTCAGGAGCGTTGGCGATGCTCGCGGCCTCGTCGGGGCGCCGGTTGCGCAGTGCCCGGCCGACGGGAAGGAGGAGGACTTCTACGGGGTGCATGGTGCTCCTTGTTCAAGAGTCGGCGATGCGGAGGAGGAGCGCGGCGACCCGGGCGACGTCGTCGCGTTCGGCGGCGGTCAGTTCGGCGAGGCGGCCGTTCAGCCAGTCCCGGCGGTGGCGGCGCGATGCCGTGACCGCCGCCCTGCCCTCGTCGGTCAGGGTGAACAGGACCTTGCGCCGGTCCTCCGTCCCGCGGGACTTCGACACGTAGGCGAGTTGCTCCAGCCGCCGGACCGTCTGACTCATCGAACCGAGCGTGACCTTCGCGGCCTCGGCGAGGTCGCTCAGGCTCATCCGGTCCTGCTTGTCGAGAACGATGAGCACGAGCAGCGCCGCGTCCGGGACCTCTCCCTCCACGCGCTCGGAACGGAACCGGCTGTAGAGGCGCGAGGGCGACGGTCACCCCGGTCTCCGCACTGCCGGGGATCGGGCCGGTCAGCGCCAGCCGAGGCCCGGGGCCACGTGGGTGAGGATGCTCTGCAGCACGTGGGCGTTGTAGTCGACGCCGAGCTGGCTCGGGATGGTCAGCAGCAGGGTGTCGGCGGCCTGGACGGCCTCGTCCTCGGCGAGCTGCTTGATCAGCACGTCCGGTTCGGCGGCGTACGACCGGCCGAAGATCGCTCGTGTCGTCTCGTCGATCATGCCGATCTGGTCCTTGGAGTCACGGTCGTGCCCGAAGTAGGCGCGGTCCAGGTCGGTCGTGAGGGCGAAGATGCTGCGGCTGACCGACACCCGTGGCTCCCGCTCGTGGCCGGCCTCCTTCCACGCCTCGTGGTACGCCTCGATCTGCTTGCGCTGCTGGACGTGCAGCGGCTCGCCGGTCTCGTCGTCCTTGAGGGTGGAGCTCTGGAGGTTCATGCCGAGCTTGGCGGCCCACGCGCCGGTCGCGTTCGAGCTGGAGCCCCACCAGATGCGGTCGCGCAGGCCCTCGGAGTGCGGTTCGAGCCGCAGCAGCCCCGGCGGGTTGGGGAACATCGGCCGTGGGTTCGGCCGCGCGAAGCCCTCGCCCTCGATCACCGCGAGGAACGCCTCCGCGTGCCGGCGGGCCATGTCGGCGTCGGTCTCCTCCTCGGCGGGGGCGTAGCCGAAGTAGCGCCATCCCTCGATCACCTGCTCGGGCGAGCCGCGGCTGATGCCGAGCTGGAGCCTGCCGTCGGAGATGAGGTCGGCCGCGCCGGCGTCCTCTGCCATGTACATCGGGTTCTCGTACCGCATGTCGATCACGCCGGTACCGATCTCGATCTTCGAGGTACGCGCGCCGATCGCGGCGAGGAGCGGGAACGGGCTGGCGGCCTGGCGGGCGAAGTGGTGGACGCGGAAGTACGCGCCGTCCACGCCGAGTTCTTCGGCCGCGACCGCCAGGTCGATGGACTGGTGCAGGAAGTCACGGGCGGTCCGGGTCCGCGACTGCGGGCTCGGCGTCCAGTGCCCGAAGGACAGAAAGCCAATCTTCTTCACTGCAGCTCCCAGCGCGCCACCGGCATGTTTGATTCCCGCCCATCGGACCGGCCCCGGCGCGGGGAATCGCGACGCGGGGATGGAAACAGCGTACGGGTCAGGGGTGCCGGCCGAGTGCCGGGCCGAGCCTGGTCGCGATATCGGTGAGGATCTGGACGTAGTCCTCGTGGTCGAAGGTGAAGGGCAGCGCGAACGCGACCTCGTCGACCTCACGGAACGCGGCGTGGGAGTAGAGCCGTTCGGCGATCTCCGCGGAGGTGCCGACGAGGTCGGGTGCGAACAGCAGGCGCGCCGGTCCCTGCGGGGTGGCGGTACGCGGCGTCCGCTTCCGCGCGAACTCCTCGTACTTGGCGCGCTGTTCCGGCGAGGCGCCGTCGGTGGGGATGACGACGAGCCCCTGGGAGACACGGGCGCGGTCGCCGTCGGGATGGTGGGCGCGGAAAGTACGGATGTGGGAGAGCTGGATCTCGGCGAAGTCCTCTGACTCCTCCGCCTTCACGACGCTGCTGGTCAGGAAGTTCATGCCGTGCTCGCCGGCCCACTGCGCCGACCGCAGGCTCGCGCCGCCGTACCAGAGGCGGCCGCCCAGGCCCGGGGAGTGGGGCTGGACGCGGTCGGAGAACACCTCGAAGCCCTCGGTACCGCTGAAGTCGCTGGCCGGTTCGCCGCGTACGAGGTCGAGCAGGCGTCGTACGCGGCCGTAGCCGAAGTCCTCGGCGTCGGCGGTGCCGGGGTACAGCGCGTCCTTGATCCGGTCGTAGTGCATCGGCGGGCCGACGCTGACACCGGGGTTGAGGCGCCCGCCGGACAGGATGTCGACCGTCGCGAGGTCCTCGGCCAGTCGCAGCGGGTTCTCCCAGCCCAGCGGGATGACCGCCGTGCCCAGCTCGATGCGGCTCGTGCGCTGGGAGGCCGCCGCCAGGACGGCGACCGGCGAGGAGATGCCGTACTGCAGATGACGATGCCGTACCCAGGCGCTGTCGAACCCCAGCCGCTCGCCCAGCTCGATGATCTCAAGCGTCGACTCGTGGCCGAGGAGCGGATCGGCAGCGTCGAACAGCCCGATGGTCAGAAAGCCCAGCTTCCGCAACGGCTCAGAGTTCAGCGGCACAGGGGTCCTCCATCGTCCGCCACGTTGTGGCAGGTGAGCGTCGTGAGGCTTGACAAGCGGCATTACATCGTATTTCTACGAGTTAGCTCGGAAACCCCAGGAGGGCCTCAGATGCGGAGAACACGGCTTCTCGCCGTCACGGCCGGCGCTGCCGGTGTCCTGCTGTCCGCCACCGCGGCCGGTGCCGCCCCCGCGCCGGGCGCGCCCGGCATCGGCGACCCCTACTATCCGGACTACGGGAACGGCGGGTACGACGTCTCGCACTACGACCTCACCCTGAAGTACCAGCCCGCGACCGACACACTGCAGGGCACCACCAGGATCACGGCGCGCGCCACCCAGGACCTCACCCGCTTCGACCTGGACTTCCTGCTGGACACCCGGGCGGTCACGGTCAACGGCCGCAGGGCCTCGTTCACCACGTCCGGAGCGCACGAGCTGGTCATCACCCCCGCCCGTACCCTGCGGAAGGGCGCGCCGATCGACGTCACCGTGACCTACTCCGGCGTGCCGTCGACGAAGAAGTACAACGGCTACGTCGGCTGGGCCAGGACCCCCGACGGCGCGGTCGCCGCGCAGGAGCCCGAGAGCGCCTGGTGGTGGTATCCCAGCAACGACCATCCGCTCGACAAGGCCACCTACGACATCACGGTCACCGTGCCCGAGGGTCTACAGACGATCAGCAACGGCGTGTCCCGCGGCACCCGTACGACGGGCGGCTGGACCACGGACGAGTGGCACGAGGCCAAGCCGCAGGCGACCTACCTGACCACTCTCGCGATGGGCCGGTTCGAGGTCCACCAGGGCCGTACGAAGAGCGGTCTGCCCGTGATCACCGCGTACAGCCCCGACGTCGCCCCGGCCCTGCTCACGGCGGCCAAGGCCAGCGTCGAGACCACCCCCGAGGTCATCGACTGGGAGAGCAAGGTCTTCGGCCCGTACCCCTTCACCTCGATCGGCGGCTACGTCCCGAACGTCACGTCGCACTTCTCGCTGGAGGAGCAGACCCGGGTCTTCTACAGCCCCGCCGCCTTCTCCACCGGCGTCCGGCCGTACCTCATCGTCCACGAGAACGCCCACCAGTGGTTCGGCGACAGCGTCTCGCTCAGCACCTGGCGCGACATCTGGCTGAACGAGGGCTTCGCCACGTACGCGGAGTGGCTGTGGTCGGAGAAGACCGGCCAGGGCACCGCCGCCGAGGTCGCGGCCGCCACCTATGACGGCTATCCGGCCGGTGACCCGTTCTGGCAGGTCAAGGCCGGCGACCCGGGTCCCGGCGCGAACCAGTTCGACGACGCCGTCTACGACCGCGGCGCGCTGACCCTCCAGGCCCTGCGCGCGACGGTCGGCGACGCGAAGTTCTTCGCCACCCTCCGCGCCTGGGCGGCCCTCCACCGCTACGGCAACGCCACCACCGCCCGGTTCGAGGCCCTGGCCGAGAAGATCTCCGGCAGGAACCTGGGGAGCCTCTTCCAGACCTGGCTCTACACCGCCGGCCGCCCGGCCGCCCCGCCCCAGCCGGTCGCGGCCACCTCCACGCCCAAGAGCTGGAAGGAGATCCGCCAGACGCGCACCCTGGAGGCCCGCTGACCCGTCAGCGCGGCGGCGTCACCAGGCCGAGCTCGTACGCGATGATCACCAGGCGTACACGGTCGCGGGCGCCGAGCTTGCTGAACAGCCGGGCCACGTGGGCCTTGGCGGTCGCCACGCTGATGAACAGCTCGGCGGCGATCTCGCCGTTGGACCTGCCGCGCCCGACGAGGGTCAGCACCTCGCGCTCCCGCTCGGTGATGCCGCCGACGTCGCGCGGCGGCGGCTCCGGCGGGGACTGCCCGGCGAAGCGCGCGATGAGGCGGCGGGTCACGCTCGGCGCGATCAGGGCGTCGCCGGCGGCGACGACGCGGATCGCGGCGAGGATGTCCTCCAGCGCCATGTCCTTGACGAGGAACCCGCTCGCGCCGGCGCGCAGCGCGCCGTACACATAGTCGTCATCGTCGAAGGTGGTGAGCACGAGCACGTGCGGCGGCTCCGGGCCGGCCGTGACCAGGCGGGTCGCCTCGATCCCGTCCGTGCCGGGCATCCGGATGTCCATCACCACCACGTCCGGCCGTACGGCGGCGGCGAGCTCGACCGCCTCGGCGCCGGTCCCGGCCTCCCCGACCACGACGATGTCGGGGGCGTCCGCGATGAGGACGCGCAGCCCGCTGCGGATCAGCGGCTGGTCGTCGGCCAGGACGACGCGGACCGTCATCGGACGCCCGCGGGCACCGGGATGCGGGCGGTCACCCGGAATCCGCCCTCGGACCACGGGCCCGCGGCGAAGTCGCCGTGCAGCAGGCTGACGCGCTCGCGCATGCCGGGAATGCCGTACCCCTCACCCGGGACACCGCCCCGCCCGCCGTCGGTGACCTCGATGGACAGCTCGCCGTCCCGGTGGTCCAGGACCACCCGGCACTCCTTCGCGCCCGAATGACGGATCACGTTGGTGACGGCCTCCTGGACGATGCGGTACGCGGACAGGTCGATGTCGGCGGGCAGCGTGAGCTCGGGCCCGGACCGGTGTACGTCGACGCGGACCCCCGCGCCCAGCGACCGCTCGGCCAGCCGGTTCAGGTCGGCCAGGCCCGGGGCGACGTCGGTCGGCGCCGCCGAGGGTTCGGCCCGGCGCAACGTGCCGAGCATCCGCCGCAGCCCGGCCAGCGTCTCGCGGCTCGTGTCCTCGATGACGGTCAGCGCGTTGCGCGCCTCGACGGGCTGCGTCTCGATGACCCGGCTGCCCACCCCGGCCTGGATGGCGATGACGCCGATGCTGTGGGCGATCATGTCGTGCAGCTCGCGGGCGATACGGAGGCGTTCGGCCTGGACCGCCTGGACCGCGGCCTGCGCGCGCCGGGCCTCCGCGTACTCGCGCCGCTGCCGGATCGCGTTGCCGACCTGCCAGACGACGGCGAGCGCCAGGGTCAAGAACGCGGTGGCCGTGGCGATCGGCGTGCCGTGGCTGTACGGGCGCCCCCAGGACTCCCAGAACGTGGCGCAGCCGAGCTGGACGAACAGGGCCATGCCGGCGGCGATGAGCGACGTACGGCGTGCGTGGTTCGCCGCGACGTAGGCCACGGCGAGGTCGACCGCCAGGACCTGGACGTTCCGGATGATGTAGAGGGTTCCGGTGTCGTACAGCGGGCGGAAGGCGACCGCGACGACGAGCATCGGGAGGAGCATCATCGCCAGCGCGGTCAGCGGCCGGCGCCGCAGCAGCCCGGCGGGCAGGACCATCACGAGGACGTGGACGAGGTAGGGCGCGAACGGACCGGGACCGGGGGCGGGGCCGTACAGGAACATCGCGCACAGGGCGAGAGGGAAGAGGCCGACGCCCCACCACCTCAGCCTCGTCCGCGTTCGCGCCGGCACGCGGCCGAGCAGCGGGGGACGCGGAGCGGTGGACATGCGGCGATCGTAACCAGCGGCCCGCGGCCGGATCATCGGCCCGCGGATGTACGCCTGCGGTCTACCCCGGCCGCGGCGAATACGGTCCACGAGCCGATGCCTCACCCGATGGACGCGCGACACCGTTGTCCGGCCGCGTGATCGAAGACGGCACCTCGGGTTCGCGGTCACGGCCTTCGCGACGACGACGGTGCCGGCCGCCCCCGCGCGCGCTGTTCCACGGCTTCGCGACCTGAAGGACGTCCATGAGCGCCACTCTTGTCATCACCAACGACTTCCCGCCCCGGCAGGGCGGTATCGAGACCTTCGTGCACGCCATGGCCACGCGCCTGTCGGGCGGGGTCGTCGTCTACACCTCGCGGGAGGAGGGCGACGCCGCCTTCGACGCGACCCTCCCGTTCCCCGTCATCCGCGACCGGGCCCACATGCTGCTGCCCACCCGCCGGGTCGCCCGGCGAGCGGCCGGGATCGCCGAGGCCCACGGCTGTGACCGGGTGTGGTTCGGCGCGGCGGCCCCGCTCGCGCTGATGGCACCGGCTCTGCGCCGCGGCGGCGTACGGCGGATCGTGGCGACCACCCACGGCCACGAGATCTGGTGGGCCGCCGTCCCCGGGCCGCGGCAGGCCCTGCGCCGGATCGGCGACCAGGTGGACACGGTCACCTACCTGACCGGCCACACCCGTTCCCGGATCGCCCGCGCGCTCGGCCCTCACGCCCGTACGACCCGGCTCGTCCCCGGCGTGGACGCCTCGGTGTTCCGCCCGGACGCCGGCGGCGCCGCGATCCGCGAACGCTACGGCCTGGGCGACCGGCCGGTGATCCTCAGCGTGTCCCGGCTCGTCCCCCGGAAGGGGCAGGACCGGCTCATCCGCGCCCTGCCCGAGGTACGCCGCGCGGTCCCCGGAGCGACACTGCTGATCGTCGGCGCGGGCGGTCACGAGAAGAGGCTGCGCCGCCTCGCGGGTGAGGGGGTGGTGTTCGCCGGCGGGCATCCGCACGACGAACTGCCGCCGTTCTACGCCGCCGCCGACGTCTTCGCGATGCCCTGCCGGACCCGCCTGCTGGGCCTGGAGGCCGAGGGGCTCGGCATCGTGTTCCTGGAGGCCGCGGCCGCGGGGCTGCCCGTGCTCGCCGGCGACTCCGGCGGCGCCCCGGAGGCCGTACGCGACGGCGAGACCGGCCACGTCGTGAACGGCCGGTCGGTACCCGCCATCGCCGGCCGCCTGACCGACCTCCTCACCGCCCCGGGCACGATGGGCGAGAAGGGCCGCGCGTGGGCCGGGGCCGAGTGGACCTGGGACCGCTCCGCAGAACGCCTGGCCGAACTGCTCGGCCGGTAGGAGCCGGTCGGCTGGATAAAGTGGCAATCATGTCCAGTACCAGCGGGGTGGCGGCGTGGGCCGCGCTCCTGCGCCTGCACGCTGAGATCGTCCCGATCCTCGACCGTGAGCTCCAGGCCACCTGCGACATGCCGCTCACCTGGTACGACCTTCTCCTGAAGCTCTACCGGGCACCGGAGCATCGCCTGAGCATGAACCAGCTCGGTGACGCTTCGGTGCTCAGCCGGTCGAGGGTGAGCCGCCTCGTCGACGAACTCACCGCCGCCGGCATGGTGACCCGTGAACCCAACCCCGACGACCGGCGCTCGGCGTTCGCGACCCTCACGGACAAAGGACGCGAGCGCTTTCGCGCCGCGGCACCGGTCCACCTCGACAGCATCGAGCGGCATTTCTCCACCCACCTGAGCGAGCATGACGCCGATGTCCTGGCTTCGGCCCTGGGAAGAGTGCTGGAAGCCGAGACGGGCACGAGCCTGACACAGGCATGAGCCCGCGCGATGGCGCCGTCAGACGAACGCGGCGCCGGCGGCGCGGGCTCGGTCGTGGGCCAGACGGCGGGCCTCGGCGGCGTCGGCCCGGACCAGGTCCGGGCGCAGGCTGATCTCGGTGATGTCGTCGATGCCGATCCAGCGCAGCCAGTCCTCCAGGTAGGGAGCCTGAAAGTCGGCGCCGAAGGCCGGACCCCGTTCGGGCCCGTACACGCCGCTGGTGTAGATCACTACGGCGCGCTTGCCGGTGAGGAGCCCGCGGTAGCCGGTGACGGGGTCGAACGCGAAGACCATCCCCGGCTGGCTGACGACGTCGATGAACTGCTTGAGGATGTACGGAATGCCGGCGTTCCACATGGGCACGCTGAACACCAGCAGGTCCGCGGTGTCGAACCACGCGAAGGTGTCGTGCACCCGCCGCCAGGCCAGACCCTCCGGGCCGTCCGGCTCGGCGCCGGAGAAGACCGCCATCTTGGCGGCTGCGGCGTCCGGTCCGAACGAGGGCAGTGTGCCGTCCCACAAGTCGTAGTGGTCCACCTCGACCGACGGGTCGGCGACGCCGACCGCGTCCAGGAACGTGCGCGCCAGCGCGAGAGACTCGGACCGCTCGCCGCGCGGTGACGCTGATATGTGCAAGAGCTTCATCGAAGCTGCCTTCCTTCGCCGCCATGAACTATGACGTCGTCATCTTATGTGCATGCGCACGCATCTACAAATGACGGAACGGAGGCTCGCGTAGGTGTCGGTGCACGTCACGAGCGGCCGGTACTTCTCCGGCGCAGGGGGGCCGTCCGCGCGGGGTTGGGGGAGGTCGCTTCCCAGCTCAGCAGCAACCGCAGCTTCTCGTCGGAGGGCGAGCCGGCGTCCGCGGTGTAGGTGGACAGGAACTGGCCGTCCGAGCCCGGGACGCTCAGTGTCTCGTAGTTCAGCGTCATCAGCCCGACGGCCTCGTGGAACATCTGCTTCGTACCGTGCTCGTGCTGGAACAGACGGTAGTCGGCCCAGTAGCGGGCGAACTCCGCCGACGCCGCCGACAATTCCTCCACCAGGCGTTCGAGGGCCTCGTCAGGGGCGCGGGGATCGCGGTTGGCGCGCAACGCGGCGACCGTGGGCGCGGCGACCTGCTCCCACTGCGGATAGCGCGTACGCGTCTGGGGGTCGAGGAACAGCCAGCGCGCGATGTTGCGGTCCGCGATCGGCCGCGCGTCGAAGTCGGTCAGCAGGATCCGGGCCGCCCGGTTGCTGGCCAACACGTCCAGACGTGGTCCCTGAAGGATGACGGGGATCGGATCCATCCGGTCGATCAGCGCGCGGAGCGCGGCTCGCACCGGCGTTTTCGCGGGCCGGCCGCGGCGGGTCCGGGAGGTGCACGGGTCGACCAGGGCCCGCAGGTGCTCACGTTCGAGGTCGTCGAGCCGGAGGGCGTTCTCGACGGCGTTGAGGACCTGGTCGGACACGTTGCCGATCCGGCCCTGTTCGAGGCGTGCGTAGTAGGCCACGCTCACCCCGGCGAGCGCGGCGACCTCCTCGCGGCGAAGACCACGTCCGCGGCGCTGGGTCGGCGACGGAGGCAGGCCGACCGAGGTCGGATCGATCGCCGCGCGGCGTGACATCAGAAACTCACGTAGCTCGGGGTCTGAGGTCATAGGCCCAGTATCTGCCTGATCGCGTGCTCGCCCTGCTCACCCCCGGTGAAACGGCGTTAACGCGTACTGGGAGTACCACCTGGGCCCGTGCCTGCTAACTCCTTCCGCCCTGCCGGCGCGCGTGTTGCGCTGGATGAGGACGGTTCCGTGACGAGAGGAACGATGCATGACTGCGGAAAGCCTGAAGGACACGGTCGCGCTGGTCAGCGGTGCCTCCAGTGGCATCGGCAGGGCGGCCGCCCGGCGTCTGGCCGCCGAGGGCGCCACGGTCGCGCTGGTCGCACGCCGTACCGACCGGCTCGAAGAGGTCGCGGACGGGATCCGCGAGGGCGGCGGCACGGCCTTGGTACTGCGGACCGACCTGACCGTTGCGCAGGCCGCCGCGGCCGCCGTCGAAGCGGCCGTCGCCGAGTTCGGGCGCCTGGACACCCTGGTCAACGCCGCCGGGGTGATGCTCAACGGGCCTTCGGACCAATCCCCGCTGCGGGACTGGGATCGGATGGTCGACATCAACCTGCGCGGCCTCATGTACGTGACCAAGGCGGCCCTGCCGCACCTGCTCACCGCCGTCCGCACCGGCCGGCGTACGGTCGCCGACGTCGTCAACGTCTCCTCTGTCGCCGGACGGTTCGCCGCCCCCACCGTCGCCCTCTACAACGCCACCAAGTTCGCCGTCACCGGCGCCACGGAGGCATGGCGGCAGGAGTACACGGCCCGTGACCTGCGTTTCTCGGTCATCGAACCAGGACGTACGCAGAGCGAGCTGTTCGACCAGAAGGACAACTCCGCCGGCGACTTCGCCGCGGCGTTCGGCGAGGTCGAACCGTTGCACGCCGAGGACGTCGCCGATGCGATCGCCTACATCGTCACCAGCCCCCGCCGCGTCGCCGTCAACGAGATCGTGATCCGGCCCACCGACCAGCCATGAGCATCGGAGAACGGCGGGCTCTGCGGCATCTCGCCCACATGGTCGCGAGTGGATCTTCACCGTCGGTGATCTTCGAAGCGGTCGCGGGCACGCTCGGCCGCCTGATCGAGGCGGATCACGTGACGATCAATCGCTGTGAGATCGACCAGACGATGTCGATCGTCACGGTCTGGAGCGCGCCGGGGGTTCCCGGCATCGGTCTCCCGTTCGGCGGACGCTGGATCGCCGGAACGGACACCCCCTCGGCGGCCGTGCTGCGGACTCACCGTCCGGCCCGGCAGACGACCGAGACGATGGAAGTCGAGGTTCGCGGCTGGCACGAGGAGCACCGGATCGGTCATGCCGTCGCCTGCCCCGTCGTCGTCAACGACCGTCCGTGGGGGACGATGGGCGCCTTGTACCGCGACCCCGAGCCGCCGCCGGATGACGTCGAGGACCGCATGGGGGAGTTCGCGGATTTCCTGAACTGCGTCATGACCCAGGCCGAGACCCATGCGGAGCTCATCGCCCTGCGCTCCCGGCTCATCACCACCGCGGACGCCACGCGGCGCCGTTTCGAGCGCGATCTTCACGATGGCGTACAGCAGCATCTGGTCACTCTCGCGCTCCAACTGGGCGATGCCGAGGCGCGCGTGCCTCCGGAACACCAGGAACTCAAGCGGCGGCTGTCCGGCACCGTCCAGGGCCTCTCGGACGTCCTCATCGAGCTCCAGGAGATCTCGAGAGGACTGCGGCCACCCATCTTGGCGCGACGCGGCCTGGAGGCCGCCCTCGCGGAACTCGTGTCCCGTTCGCCCGTACGCGTCGAGCTGGACATGGCCGTGGACCGGCGTCTTTCCGAAGAACTCGAGGTGACCCTTTACCGCGTCGCCTCAGAGGCGCTGACGAACGTGCTCAAACACGCACACGCCTCACTGACGCGGGTCCGTCTTCATCGGGACGGGTCAAGGATCCACCTGGCGATATGCGACGACGGCGTCGGGGGAGCCGACACCACCCGTGGCTCCGGCCTCACCGGTCTGAAGGATCGCGTGAACGCGCTCGGCGGCACCGTCCAGATCACCAGCCCCGCCGGAAACGGCACATCCGTGCTCATGACGATCCCGTGTATGTGAATGCCCGGCGCAGGACACTGAGGCCTGGCTCGAAATGGTCCCTTGTACGAGGAGTCCTTCGTGAGCGTTGACACGGCCGCCGGTGTGGGCCTGGCCGCGCTGTTGCTCGTGTGCGCCGTCGTGGTCGTGCACGTCCGGGTCCGGCGGGGTGTGCCGCTGGGGCTCGGCGTGGGCGGGGGAGCCGTACGCGAGCTCGGCGCCGGCCTGGCGATCGGCTCGGCCGCGATGACCGCGCTGGCCGCGACGCTGCTGGTCACCGGTTTGGCGGACGGCGGCCGGGTGGGCTTCGACCCGGGGCGGCTGGGGCTCGGCCTGGTGGTTCTGGGCGGGGCCGCCGTCGTGGAGGAGGTGGTCTACCGGTCGGTGCTGCTGACCGGCCTGAGCGTGCTCACCCGCCGGCCCGTTCTGGCGCTGGTCGCCTCGGCGGCGGTGTTCGGCGCGGTCCATCTGGCCGGCAGCCCGGACGCGACCCTCGTCTCGGGGCTGAGCAACGCCATGGGCGGCCTGATGTACGGCGTGGCGTTCCTGCGTACGGGCCGGATCTGGATGCCGGTCGGCATCCACTTCACGTGGAACTTCGTCCAGGGCACGATCTTCGGTTTCACGGTGAGCGGGGAGACCGCCTACTCAGGCGCCTTCCTGCATCCCACCGTGAGCGGCGCCGGCTGGCTCACCGGCGGCGCGTACGGGCCCGAGGGCAGTGTCCTGTCCCTGGTCGCCCGCGCCGCGATCATCATCATGGTCCTCCTCGCCACCCGTCGAGGTCGGCGGCTCGGAAAAGGACGCGAAGGCCCCCGGCCGGCGATGACGCCGGCCAGGGGCCCTCTTCGCGCGATCGTCAGTCGTCGGCCCCCGTCGGCGGGATGAAGCCGCCCGGCACCTGGTCCGGCGTGTAGACCTTGGTCTCACCCGGGTAGGGCGTGGACCACCCTTCCGTCTGATACCACGTGTAGTGGTTCATCTGCGCGGGGTTGGCGTAGTCGGCCGTGGCGTTCGGCCCGGTCAGCCGCTGGTGGGACTTCCACTCCTCCCACTGCGCCGCCATCGACCGCTCGCTCGCCGGCACCTTCGTGGACGGCTGGGCGGCGGCGAACTGCGGCGGTACGGGGTCCGCGCCGCAGGCCGGCACGGGCGACACGCCGAGGGTCAGCGAGGTGCGGTTCGGCACGGCGCTGAACGGCGTGTAGTCGGCCTTCTTGGCGAACGCCGCGGCCATCGGGGTGGCGGCGCTGTCCTTCTGGTTCATCGGGTGGATCCCGAGGATCTGCTCGATGGTCCGGATCATCGTGATCTGGGAGTAGTAGTGGCTGTCGACGGTGCCGTGCCGGGCCCAGGGGCTGATGATCTGGATCGGGGCGCGGTGGCCGTCGACGTGGTCGAGGCCGGCCTGGGAGTCGTCCTCGACGACGAAGATCGCCGAGTCCTTCCAGTACTTGCTGTGCGAGATGGTGTCGACCATCTTGCCGACCGCGAGGTCGTTGTCGGCGACCTGGGCGGCCGCGTTCGGCGGGCCGCCCGTGTGGTCGCTGGACAGCCAGAACATGTTGAGGTCGGCCGGCCCGTTCGCCTCGAAGTCACGCTTCCAGATCTCGTACCGGTAGATGTCCGGGACGCTGGTGTCGAACTTGGGGAAACCGTGCACCGACACGTCGTTGAGCGACGGGATCGGCGAGGACGAGTTCAGCGGGTAGGCGGTGTCCTGCCCGGTCGAGGCCATGTTCCTGGTGTCGCAGTAGAGGTTCTGCCAGGTCGCGCCGGCCGGCTTGGCCAGGAACTGATGGAACTCACCGAAGTCCCGTACGGTCCGGTGCGCCGCCTGCGCCCCGGTCCAGATGAAACCGGTCCGCTGGTGGCCGAGGGCGTCGTCCTCGGTGTCGTAGCTGCGCAGGTACTCCCCGGCCGAGGACTCGGTGTACTCCGGGTCGTCGGCCTGCATCAGCCAGTTGTGACCCTCGGCGGAGTTCGTGCCGATGTCGTACGTGTTGTCGTACAGCCCGAACTGGTCGGCCAGCGCGTGCTGGTTCGGCGTCACGTTCTCGCCGAACTGGGCCAGCGCCGGGTCGCCGTCGCCCTTGGCGATGTCGCCGTAGAGCTGGTCGTAGGTCCGGTTCTCCTTGACGAGCAGGAACACGTGCTTGATCACCGAGGGGTCGCCGAGCCGCTGCGGGACCGGCACGGGCCTCGGGTGCCCCCGGCCCCTGGCCCACTGGACCGAGCCCGCGGTCCAGCCGTTCTGCTGGAAGACCCTGGCGGTGTAGGACCTGATGACCCGGTCGTTCGGCAGCGTGAACCGCTGCAGGCTCGACGTCGTGTCGTGCGTGCCGTGAGGGGAGCCGTCGGCGAGGCGGCGGGCGTCGACGCCGCGGGTGTTGGAGACCAGCACGTCCTTGCCGACCGTGGTGATCTCCGCGGGGAAGTAGTCCGTCGGGAGCAGGCCGACGTAGCCGACCGGCTCCAGGGGCCTGCTGTACCGGTAGACGGCGACCGCGTTGGCGCGGCCGAGCGTCACCAGCAGGTGGCCGTCGTCGGTGAGCGTCACCGCGTCGGGCTCGTAGCCCACCGACGCCTCCGGCCACGGCTGGGTGGCGATGGTCTGGACGACCTTGCCGCGGGCGGTGTCGATCACCGACACGTTGTTGGTGGCGGTGTTGGTGACGAACAGCGCGCCGTTCTTGGCGTACAGGGCGGTCGGGTGCAGCCCGACGGCGATGCTCGCCGGGGCGGCGGTCGGGTTCGCCAGGTCGATGACGCTGACCGTGCCGGTGGTGGTGGCGCCGGTCTTCGGGTCGGCCGGCACCTGGGTGTTGTAGGAGTTGATCGTGGTGTCGCCGGGCCTGGCCGGCCGCCCGCCCTCGTTGCTGACGTAGAGCTTCGTCCCGACCATGGCCAGGTCACGCGGGGCGTTGCCCACCGCCCAGCTCTGCTGGATCGCCCCGGTCGCCGCGTCCATGGCGACCACACGGTTCTGCCCGTTGACGGCGGCGTACGCCGTCTTGCCGTCGGCGGAGAACACCGGCGCGGCCACCAGCGCGTGCTTGGGGCCGTCCGCCGGGATCTTGATGGACGTCGGGGCGGCGAGCGTGCCGTCCGCGTTGACGGTGAACCTCGTGTAGCCGTCGGTCTGGCCGAGCCACAGCTGCGAACCGTCGGGCGAGTAGGTGGGGCCCTCCTGACCGACGTCGTTGCCGCTGATGCGCAGGTCCGCCGACGCGGAGTTGCCGACGAGCTGCTGCACCTTCCAGCTCTTCAGGTCAACGATGGCGAGCGCGAACCCGCCGTCGGTGATCGAGGCCGCGAGGTGGGTGCCGTCCGGGCTGGCCGAGGACGACATGATCTTGCCGCTGTTGATGACCAGGCGCTCGCCGATCGGCTTGAGGTACTGGTCGCTGGAGGCGACCTGGCCCTTGGCGGTGGTCTGGCCGACCTGGTCGAAGCCGAACTCCCGCGTCGAGGCGTACGCGATGCCGGAGCAGACGGCGAGGACGGCGACGGTGGTGGTGCCGGCGGTTACGAAGCGCATCCGGTGGCGGCCGCGTCTGCCGAAGAGCCCGGAACGGGCCTTCACGACGCGCCGGCGGGTGACCTGCATGGGGATCAGTCCTTCGCGGTGCTCGTGAGCAGGTCGACGTTTCCGTCGAACTGCCACAGGGGGTTGGGTGCGTCCCCGGTGGCGGTGCGCACCGGGAAGTAGCCGTTCACCTCCTTCGGGCCGTCGCCGTCCGCGACGTACCGCCCGTCGGTGGTGACGTCGAGCTGATAGATGGCGTTGCCGACGGCGCTAGTACCGGGGAGGTGCCAGTACACGACGCACCGCCAGTCGTTGCCGGGGCCGTGGTCGGCGACGCGGGAGCCGCCCTTGTCGCAGGACGCGGTGGCCTTCAGCCGTGGCTCGGTGACGTCGGGGCGATGGAGCTCCCGCGTCTGCAGCCGGTAGAAGTGGGCGTACGCCGTGGCGAGCGAGTCCTGCAGCTTGGACCGCTCGATCCCCGAGCCCTTGACCGGGGTCGCGGCGGTGAGGACGACGACGGTGACGGCGACCAGGCCGGCCAGGGGCAGCACCCCCGACAGGAGGGCGCGCCGGCCCGACCCGTCGTAGGCCAGGTCGGTGAAGTCGCGGCGCAGGAACAGGCGGTAGGCGAAGGCGGTGGCGACGACCGCCCACGCCAGGCTCACCACGATGCCGACGACGAGAGGGCCGGTCTGGGCCGGGCTGGTGAAGAGCCCGCGCCAGGCGAGGAAGGCGTGGCTCGGCAGGGCCAGCTGTACGGCGACCGGCAGCGGAAGCAACTGCGTGAGCTGCAGCGCGAAGGCGAGGAGCGCGGGCAGCAGCAGCCCCATGGTGGAACGACCGAGGGCCACCGAGCCGAGGAGGCCGACCGCGGCGAACGCCAGCGTCGGCGCCAGCACGCAGAGCCAGGAGAGCAGGACCGTACCGGCCGCGTCCCCCGGGCCGAGGAGGTGACCGTCCAGGCCGGCGAGCGGGCGGTCGCCGACCGCGGCCAGGCCGCCGGCGATGCCCGAGGCGGCCAGCCCGGCGACCAGCAGCAGGAGCACCGTGAGGGTGGCGAGGCCCTTCGCCACGAAGATCCTCCTCGGCGAGCGGACCGCGACGAGGAGGTGGCGCCAGGTGCCGAGCCGGTCCTCGGTCGCGAAGACGTCGCCGGCGACCAGCGCCGTCAGCAGCGGGAGCGCCCAGGCGCGCGAGAAGTCCAGCACGACCAGCGCCCCGGCCCAGCCGGTCGTGTGCATCCAGCGGCCGAAGACCGTGTCGGCGGGCAGCGCGCTCTGCTGGCTCACCACGGCCACGAAGACCGCGGGCGCGATCCAGCAGGCGAGCAGCAGCACGCGGATCCGCCACTGGGAGACCAGCTTGACCAGCTCGAACCGGTAGCCGCGCAGCACCGGCGCCGGCCGGGCGCCGGCCGCGGGCGGGGCGGTGGTCGCCGTCATCAGAGGTCCTCCTCGTCGGTCTGCCCGGCCCCGGTCAGGGTCAGGAACGCGGCCTCGAGCGGCGACACCACGGGCGCCAGCCCGCGTACCGCCACGCCCGCGTGCACGAGCCGCACCACCAGCTCGTCGAGGACCGGTACCGGCCCGCGGACCACGAGCACGTCGGCGTCCGCCCGGCCGTCGCGGGCCGGCGCGACGTGGAGTCCCGGGGTGTCCAGCGCCACCGCGCGGGCGGCCTCCGGGTCGGAGGTCAGCAGCCGGTAGTCGAGCTCGCCGCTCTCGGCGGCGAGTTTGCTCACCGGCCCGGCGAAGACGACCCGCCCGGTGGAGAGAAGGGTGACCTCGGAGCACAGCGCGGCGAGGTCGTCCATCCGGTGGCTGGACAGGACCACCGCGGTGCCGTTCTCCGCGAGCTCGGTGATGACGCGGTGCACATGGCGCGTGCCGGCCGGGTCCAGGCCGTTGGCCGGCTCGTCGAGCACGAGCAGCCGCGGCGTGGTGAGCAGCGCGGCGGCCAGCCCGAGCCGCTGGCGCATGCCGAGTGAGAACCCGCGGATGCGGTCGTCGGCGACGTCGGTGAGCCCGACCCGCTCCAGCGCGTCGTCCACGCCGGCGGCGTACCCGCGCAGCGAGGCCAGGGCGGAGAGGTTCTGCCGTGCGGTGAGGGACGGGTAGAGCCCGGGTCCGTCGACGAAGCCGGCGACGCCGCCTGGAACGGCGAGCGTCCGCCCGACCGGCGTACCCAGGATCTCCAGGTCTCCGCCGTCCGCGACCGCCAGGCCCAGCAGCAGGCCGAGGAGCGTCGTCTTGCCCGCGCCGTTCGGGCCGACCAGCCCGTGGACCTGCCCGCTCGCCACATCGAGGTCGACACCGTCGAGTGCCACCACCTCACCGAAGCACTTCCTGATCCCGCGAGCCCGGACCGCGGGGCTCCTTTGCATGTCCGTCTCCCTTGGCTTGATCTTCCGCACGGCACCCTAAGGATCGTGAATTGCCATGGGGGGGACGTCCAGTCGAACTTTGGGCGAACCTTGTTGAACCCGTCGTACGGCGCTCTCAGGCACCCGCCTGAGCCTGCGGCCCGGTCACGCGTCAGGATCGCGGTATGAGGGTGAGTGCCGCCGCCACGTTGCTGCCGGTCACGCCGGTTCTGGGCGTGGTGATGGCGGTGCTGGTCGTCGCCGCCGCGGCGGTCGCCGCGGTCGGCCACCTGGGGTACGGGCCGGCCGTGCTGGGCTCCGGCGTACGCGCCGGGCTGCAGCTCACGGCGGTTTCCCTGGTGATCGCCTCGATCACCCGGTCGATCCCGCTGACCGGGGCCTTCGTCGCGCTCATGTACCTCGTGGCGGCACGGACCGCCGGGCGGCGCATCACGACCGGCCGCGCGGCGTGGTGGGCGGCGGTGCCGATCGGCGCCGCGACCGCGCCCGTCGTCGCGTTGCTGCTGGCCACCGGGCTGGTCCCGCTGCGCGGCATCACGATCATCCCCATCACCGGCATCCTCATCGGGGGCGCGTTGACCGCCACGTCCCTGTCCGGCCGCCGTGCCGTCGAGGAGCTGACGCAGCGGCGCGGGGAGGTCGAGGCCGCCCTGTCCGTCGGCCTGCCGGACCGCGACGCCGCACTGGAGATCTGCCGGCAGCACGCGGCCACCGCGCTCATCCCGGCGTTGGACCAGACCCGTACGGTCGGGCTGGTCACGCTGCCGGGCGCGTTCGTCGGAATGCTGCTGGGCGGCGCGTCACCGGTCGCGGCGGGCGCGGTCCAGCTGTTCGTCCTGATCGCCCTGCTGGCGGTGGAGTCCGTCGCCATCGTGATCAGCATCGAACTCGCCGCACGCGGACGGTTCGGCCGCCCGGACGCACGACGGCCGGTACGGGCACGGTGGCGAGCCGGCATCGCCAACCGCCGCCGTCAGGTGCCGGGAGATCCACGCGACTCGTGAACCGCGGATCTCGAGAGGCGCTGGAGACGGCCGTCTAGACCGACGGTGCCCCGAGCACCGCCGGCGGCGCGTACGCCGAAAGGATCGCCGCCAGGTCGGCGAGATCGTCACGGCGCGGGACGCGCTGGGAGAAGACCCGGCCGGCGTCGTCGGACAGCGTGAGCGTGCCAGGCCCGGACGACAGCCGTACCGACGCCACGTCGGCCCACGCCACCGCGCGCCGCCGCGGCCACCGGCCCAGCACGACGCGGCCCGGTCCGACCTCCGGCGTCGGGGACCATCGCCGGATCCAGACGCACAGCAGGAGGACCAGGCCCGTCACGGCCAGATACGGGGTGTCCCAGACGATCGCTCGTACGAAGTCGAAGCCCGCGCCCAGGACGGCCACACCCGCGATCAGCAGCCAGGTGCGCGCCATCCGCGGTCCGGGGGTGTACGGCCGGCGCGTTCGGGCCAGCGCCTCGGTCAGCCGTACGCGGAGCACGGGGACGCCAGGCGCCCAGACGGCGAACGCCTCGGCGACGGCCTGCTCGTCCCGGACCGGCAGTTCGACCACCGCCGAGCGCGGCCCGCCGGCGGCGTCCCTGAGCCCGACCACCAGGACGACCGAGCCGTACCGGGAGGTCAGCAGGATCTCCGCGACGTAGGGCCAGGCGGCCTTCCGCCCCCTCGGGCCGCGCTGCGACATTGGGCGCTCGCCGTCGACGAGCACCCGCTCGCGGTACCGGAGCCCGCGCGCGCCGACCTCCAGGACCCGTACGGGCCACAGCGCGGCCACCGCGAGCACGGCCGGGAGGACCATGAACACCCAGTCCGAGGCTCCCCAGCCATGCCGGTAGGTGTCCTCAAGATGCGCGAGGACGGCGAACACCGCCGCGACGGCGAAGAAGACGCCCCACTCGTCGGTGAGCAGCCGCGGCGACCGAATCCGGAAGCCGTCCGAGCGGTCCATGGGTCCCCCTCCTACACGATCGGATCATCGGTGGGACGCCTGCCGGCCCCATCCGGTTTCACCGCGGGCCGTACGCGCGCAGGAGGCCTGCTCATACGCGTGTCCCCTGCCAGGTGAGGGTGATCGGGCTGTCCTCGGTTCCCTCCTTCTTCGTGACGACGATCCTTCTCACGGCCCCGGCTTCGACGAGTGTGGGCCTTATCCGCACTTCAGGTCCGCTGTAGGAGCCATCGGTCAGGCGTTTCAGCTTCAGGTCATCGTATTTCGGGACGTTGGCGCCATGCGCTGCGACGGATGTGTCCCAGTGCAGGATGACACCGCAGGGCGGAGCGGCGCACGGGTCGGGCCTGATCTCGGCCGACCGCCGGGTCTTGCGTTCCTCCTCATAGATCCACGACCAGTTGGTGTCCGGGACCTTCCCCCTGAGCGTGCCGTCGCTGAGCGCGTACGTGCCCACGAGGTCGCCCGAAGGCTGAGGGGTGACGGTCGGGCCGGCCGGCGTCGGGGTCGGGGTCGGCACGTGGACGGGGTCGAGGCCGGGGGAGCTCGGCACGGCGATCTGCTTGAGGACGGAGTTCAGCCGGGCTGGTGAGGCGACGAACTCCGGTCCAGGAGCCCCGACGGCGGCGGCGATCTGTTCGAGGGGCTGTCTTTGCGGCCGCGGGACCTTGTAGCCGATGATCCGGAAGTCCAGCCGGACCCCGGTGCTTTCGGCCCTGTCCCGGACCTTCTTCCGGAAGGCGGCCTTGCCGGCGGAACAGGCGTCGGTGCCGTGCGAGGTCACCACGATGATCCTGTTCCCTTTGCTGCCGTGGAAAGGGTAATGGCCAGAGAAATCGTCGGTGGCGGCGAGGACGCCGCTTTCGAGCGTGGCGTTACCCGATGGGGTGAGCCTGTGCACCGCAGTGCTGATCTTTTGGGCGTGTCCGGTGCCCGCGCCCACGACGGCAAGGGTGTTGTCCTCGTCGCCGCAGGCGCCGCCGAACCGGCGTAAGGACATCGAGTCGCCGTCGGCGGAATTCTCCGCGGCCGCACCTAGGGCATCCGCGACAGCGGTGTAGTCCTTGCCCTCCGCGGGCACCGAGGTGTCGACGAGGAACGCGGTCCGGTAGTCCGGGATGGAGCGGAGCACCAAGAAGACGGCCGCGCCGATGAACAGCAGTGCGACTACGGACACGATCAGCAGGACGCGCGGCCATCGCCCGCGCCGCAGAGCCCCGGTCCCGTTCACGCCTTTTCCTCTCGCGCAGCAGGATGAGCCGGGCCGCCGCGTGACCCGCGCCATGTCCGACATCATCAATGATGTGGAAGATCACTGTCGGTGTTCGGGAAATTACGCCGCCGCAGTGTGGAACCCCCGGATCCGCCGCAGGAGATCCCCTCGGCGTGGCCCGCAGGTCGCCGTGGGACGGCACCGGCCCGGCGCCGCGGATCGTGCCGGGACCCTGCGGGAGACGACTGCCCAGGCCCGGCGGGATTTCTTCCAGATTGCGGTCCGCTGACCGGACCGCAATCTGTTCAGCGCCCCTTTCCTATGGCGGAATCCAAGCGACACACCGACCCCGATCGGAGGTGAATGACATGGAGGAGATCGCGAAGCTCGTTCTGGCCGGCTCGGCCGAGGGTGGCGCTCTCGGTGAGTACGCACGCGAATACGCGGGCGTATCGCCGAACCACGACAAGAAGGACAACTAACGGTCCGGAAAGTCGCCGGCGACGGTGGGGGCGTGGCCTTTGCCCCACCCCCACCGTCGCGGCCGATGGATGAGGGTGAATGCGAGACACAGAAACGCCCATGTTGATGCGCATGAACTCCTATTCCTGCGCGCTTTCCCGCCGGACCCTGGACTTCCAGCAGCGGATGTTCGAGTTCGGTGTGCGCCCGGTCGCCGCCGACGCGCCCGCCGTTCCCTGCGTCATGGTCCTGAGCCGCGCCGCCGACCGCGAGATGGACGCGCTGTCGCTCGAACTGGCCTCCAGGGGCGTACGGCTGGTGCGGATCGACAGCGACCGCAACGCCGACGTGTCCCTGTGCGTCACCGACGACGGACGGGTCGAGGTGAACGGGGAGCCGTTCGCTCCCCGGGTGCTGTGGCTGCGGCACTTCGACCTCGCCGCCATCCCCCGTACGGAGGCCGAGCATGGTGACTACCTCGCCCGCGAGTGGGACGCCTTCCTCTCCTGGGCCGTCGCGAATCCGGCCTGGCGGCTCGTCAACCGCCCGGTGCGCGAACTCGACCGGATGACGCAGCTCGCCGGTGCGAAGGCGGCGGGCCTCACGATCCCCCGTACGGTGCTGACCACCGACCCGCGGCGCGGCCTCGCCACGCTGGGTCGGGCACCCGGCGGCTACGTGATCAAACCGCTCGGCGACCACTGGCTGGAGCCCGAGCCCGGCTCGCTCGACAGCCTGTTCCCCAAACGCGTCTCCCGCGTGGAGCTCGAAGCGGCGGGCCCGGAGCCGGCCCCGCTGCTCGTCCAGGAGTTCGTCGAGGCCGGCCACGAGCTGCGGATCTTCGTCGTCGGGGACGAGATCGTGGCGTTCCGCGTGGACAAGCGGTCCGCCGAGGACCTGTGGACCGACCCCGACAGCGTCGAGGTCACCCCCATCGACCCGCCCGGCGCGCTCGTGGACACGCTCAGAGGGCTCTGCGACGCCTGGCGGCTGAACGTCGCCGCCTTCGACCTGCTCGTCACCCACGACGACCTCGTCTTCCTCGAGGTGAACGTGACGGGCGACTGGCTCTGGTTCGAGGACCGCGCCGGGTCCGCCCAGGTCTCCAAGGCCGTCCTCCGGTACGTCGAGGACGCGGGAGGACCGCGATGAGGCTGAAGGTCTCGGAGAACGCCGCCATGTTCTGGGACGGCGGCCGGCTGGTGTGGGACGACTATGTACGCCGTCGCCAGTTCGAGCTGACCGAGCGCGCCGAATGGCTGTGCCGGTGGTTCCGCGACTGGCGCGACGCCGAGAGCGTGACGAGCCTGGGCGCGGACGAGGCGGCCGCCGAGGGGCTGCGCTCCTCGGTCGCCGAGCTCGTACGGGCGGGCGTGCTGATCACCGAGGACTCCGCGGAGCGCGAGACCGAGCGGCTGAACGCCTGGCAGGACTGGGGCACCGCCGCGCGCTACTACCACTACGCCACCCGGATGCACGGCGACACCGTCGCCGCGGACGGCGAGGACGACGCGCGCAGGATCCGCGAGAAGGCGCAGGTCACACCGCCTCCGGCGCCCTACCGCGCGTTCCCCGGGCACCCGTTCACGCCCGCTCCCGTCTCCCAGGAGGCCCAGGCGTTCGGCCGCTCGCTCGAAGACGTGCTCACGTCCCGCCGGACCACACGGCGCTTCGACCCCGGCCCGATCGGCCTCACCGAGCTGAGCACGCTGCTCGAAGCCGCGGCCGGCCCGTCCCCGACGCGCCCGCGGTCCGCCGACGACGAGACGTTCGGCAACGTCTTCAAGACGAGCCCTTCCGGCGGGGCACGGCATCCGATCGAGCTGTACGTGCACGCCCAGCGGGTCACCGGCCTCCGGCCCGGCTTCTACCACTTCGACCCGGTCCGCCGGGGGTTCGAGGATCTCGGCGTCGCGTGGTCGAGGGACCAGGTCGTACGGTCCGCCGCCGACCAGGCGTGGATCGGCGAGGCCGCGGCGGTCGTCTACTACACCGCGGTGCTCGCGCGCAGCCGGTGGAAGTACGGCATCGGCCGGACGTACCGGATCGTCCTGATGGACCTCGGTCACCTCAGCCAGACCGTGTACCTGCTGGCCACCGCGCTCGGCCTCGGGGCCGGCTTCTCCGCCGCCATCCGTGACGAGGAGATCGAGAAGGCGCTCGGCTGCGACCCCGACCACGAGATCCCGCTGGGGGTGACCGCCCTCGGCCGGCCGACCGGACTGGACCAGGTCGCGGCGGCGCTCTCCCGTCCGCCCGCCTGAGATCGGAGCACCTGGTGAACGAGAACCCGAGCATGCTCGCCGCGCTCGTGGACGACCTCGACGCGTTCGCTACCCGGCTGCCGACGGAGCCGATCCTGTCCAAACGGCCGGCCGAGCCGCTCCGCGCGCTGATCGACTTCGACGCCGTCGACCGGCTGCTGAGCGACCACGCCCTCCGGTACCCGTTCGTCGAGATGATCAAGGACGGCGCGCGGCTGCCGAAGGAGCGGTTCCTGACCGGCCCGGTCGGGCTGCCGAACGGCATCAGCGAGCTGGCCAACGCGACGCTGGTCGCCGGCGAGCTGGAGAACGGCGCGAGCCTCGTGCTCAACGACCTGCACTTCACCTGGCAGCCGATCGCCGGCGCCTGCCGCCACCTCTCCCACGAGGTCGGCATGCCCGCCCACGCGAACGCGTACCTGACCCCCCACGGCTCGCAGGGCTTCGACCATCACCACGACACCCACTCGGTGTTCATCGTCCAGACCGAGGGCAGCAAGACCTGGCAGCTCTACCGGCCGTTCCTGCCGCTCCCGCTGGAGCGGCACGCGTGGCCGCGTCAGGTCCTGCCGCCCGAGGAGTGGCACCGGCTGCGGGAGCTGCCCCCGGACCACGAGTTCGTCCTGGAACCCGGGAACGTCCTGTTCATTCCGCGCGGCTGGATTCACAACGTGTTCGCCACGGACGAGCCGTCGCTGCACCTGACGGTCGGCCTCGCCGAGACCAGCCGCCACTCCATCGTGCCGACGCTGGTCGAGGCCCTGGCCGACGACCTCGACCTCCGCCGCGACCTGCCGCTGCGGTTCGCCCAGGACCATGACTCCGCCGAGGAGGCTGTACGCTCCGTGCTCGCGGACCTGGCGCGATGGGCGGGACAGGCCGACGTGGCCGGGCTCGCCGCACGGGTCGTGGCCGCCCAGCGGGCCAGGCTGCTCCCCGCGCCGAACCGCCCGCTGTCCTCCGTACGGCCGGACGGGCACGACCTTCCCGCGGCCGTCGCCGTACGCCACGAGACGATCGCCGGAGTGGACCGGCCCGGCGACCGGACCGAGCTGCACCTGGGGGACCGGGTCCTGCGCTTCACCGGCAGGGCCGCGGCAGTGCTCGACCTGCTGCTGAGGGCCCCGTCGGTCACGCGGCTCGACACGCTGGCCGAGGACTGGCCGCCGGAGACGGTCGAGGCGACCGTACGGACGCTGCTCACCGAGGGAGTCCTCGTGGCGGCCGGTGAGCGCGTGGATGGCTGAGCCGGCGACGGGGACGCGGCCGGACGGCGTCTGGCACGGGCGCGGCGACTTCGCCCGGCTGTGGGTGGGGCAGGTCCTGTCCTCGGTCGGCAGCCGCGCGTCGGGTACCGCGTTCGTCCTCCTCGTCCTCGCCGAGACGCACTCGCCCGTCATGGCCGGCGTCGCGGGCGCCTTCGCGACGGGCGGTTTCCTCCTCGCGCACGTGTTCGGCGGCTCGCTCGCCGACCGGCACTCCCGGCGTACCGTCATGATCACGTGCGACCTCGTCTCCACCGGCACGCTGGTCGTGTTCGCCGCGACCCTGCTCACCGGCGGGCTGGTGTTCCCCGTGGCCCTGGGGATGTGCCTCGTGGACGGCCTGGTGTACGGGGTGTTCACGGTGACCGAGGCCGCGGCGGTCTCGGTGATCGCGGAGGGGGACCGGCTGCCCCGCGCGCTGATGCTCAACCAGGCGCGCTCCTACACCGCAGGCCTGTCCGGACCGCCGCTCGGCGGGTTCCTCCTCGGCCTCGGGCGCGTGGTGCCGTTCGCCGCCGACGCCGTGTCCCACGTGGTCTCGCTCGCACTGATCCGGCGGATCCGCTCGCCGCTCGGCCGGCCCGACCGAACCGGCGGCCTCGACCGGCGGGCGCTGACGCAGGGCTGGCGCAACGTGCTGAGCAACCCGTTCATCCGGCTGACCGGCGGCTTCGTGGCGACGACCGACTTTCTCATCAACGCCCTGCGCCTGGTCGTCATCGTCTTGGCGCAGCGGGCCGGGGCGTCGCCGGTCGAGGTCGGGCTGCTCTTCGCCTGCGGGAGCACCGGGGGCATGCTCGGCGCGTTCGCCGCCGCGCGGACGCGCACGAGACCGTCCGCGCTGCGGGTCTTCGTCATCGCGGTGCCGCTCGGGACGGCGGTCCTGTTCGGCCTGCTGTCGGTGAGCCGGGGGGTCGCGATCGGCGTGGTGTACGCGCTGGTGTTCGCCGCGTGGCCGCTGTGGCAGGGCCTGGTGACGGCGCGATGGATGACGCTGGTCCCCGACGGCGAGCGCGCCCGTACCTTCGCCGCCGTACGGCTGATGACCTCGACGCCGTCCCTGTTCGCCGAGATCACCGGGGGATGGCTCGTCGTCCAGGCCGGTCCGCAGCGGGCCTGTCTCATCCTCGGAGTCGCGATGGCGCTGGTCGGGTTGGCCGCGGCGCTGCCGGCCTCACGCCGCGTGCTGTCCGCCTACGCCGGCTGACCCCGCGTCTCATCGGGCGGCGAGCCCGGCGCTGATCGACCGGCCGGCGTGAAGAGTGGTGTCGGCGAGCCGGGAGAGCCGGTGCGACGGAGTGACCACGGCGCACAGTGCGGCGATCGTACGGCCGGAGCGGTCGCGCAGCGGAACGGCGACGCAGCAGATCCCGTCCATCACCGTCTCGCGGTCGAAGGCGACACCACGGGTCCGGATCTCGACGCTCTCCCGCTGCCACGAGCCGGGGAACGGGCCGACCGGCAGGTCCGGGCCCGCCTCGGCCACCAGCACCTTGCCGGCCGCCGTCGACCAGGGGTAGGTGGTGCCGGGATTCATCGGGACGAGCGGCTCGACCTCGCCGCCCACACCGCCGACGACCATCGCGCGTCCCTCGTGCAGCACGCAGACGCCCACGGACGCGCCGGTGATCTGCGCGAGCCGTCGCGCCGGCCGGTACGCGGCGGTGCGGAGCCGGGGGTGCGGCTGCCAGTCGTGGCCGAGGCGGAAGATGCGCGGGCCGATGCGGTAACGGCCGCCGTGCCGTTCGACCGCGCCGAGCCCGACGAGCTGTTCGAGCAGCCGGTGGGTGGTCGCCTTCGGTAACCCGCTCTCGGCGGCCAGCGCGGTCAGGCCCGCCTCCTGCACCCGCCGGACCGCCTCCAGTAAGCCGAACGCCCCCTCCAGCACTCCTCGGCCACCGGTGGATCCGGCCGCCCGGTCGACGTGAAGTCCGGAAAAGGGCGGTTCGACGTTCACGCTCGTGCTCCTGAGGTCGCTATTCGCCGTCAGAGGCTCATATTCTTTGAGGAAAGTATTCGACCGCTTTCAAAACGTTTGTTCGTGTCGCAAACAGCCATTCCGGGTCCAGCTCATGGTGAGCGCGGAGCCGATCATTGACAACAGCCCTCACGGCAAAGGCCGATTTCGGCCAACCGTTGTTTTCCGAAACTCAATGCGAACCGTTCGGCGGCCAGAACCGCAGGAAAGCGTTCGAGGTCCTCAAGGCCTTTCGAGTCGCGATCCGGCGGCGGGCGGCGGTGCCGCGGCGTCACATCGCCCGGTCCGGCACACGGTGAATCGGCACGTGCGCGAAGCGGCTCATCTGGTGCCCGCGTACAGCTCGACCCGTAGGTCGTCGCCGTCCTTCACGACGTAGGTCGCGCCCGTCGTGCCGGTCCACCCCGTCGGCAGCAGGTAGTACCGGTCTCCGCGGGCGATCAGGAGCCGCAGACCGGTGTAGCGGTGGTGGTACCTGCCGCCCTTCGGGAGCTCCCCACTGAGGACGCCGGGCCCGGTCAGCGCCAGCCGATCGGCGCTGTAGACCACGGCGGCGGTACTGCCCTGCAGGTCGCGTGCGCTGTTCCGGCCCGCCTGGACGCCCTGCGCGCTCGCGTACAGGCCCGCCGCCCACAGACCGCAGAGCGCCGCCGTCACCACGGCGATGGCGTACGCGTTCCGTCCCCCCGGTACCTGGCCGCGCCGCGCCCCCACCGCGAGGAGCGGGCCGGCGCCGAGCAGCGCCAGCAGGACGTAGGTGGGCACGGCGACGGCGCCCGAGAACACGTAGCCGAAGACGCCGGCCAGCCCGATCCCCAGGCCGAGTGCCCGCGTGAGCAGGCGGCGATTCGCGCGGATCCGGCCGGCGACGGCCAGGAGAGAGGGCGGGGCGCCCGCCGGACCGTCGGGCGGGACGGACCGCAGCAGGGTGATCACCAGTACGGCCACGACGCCGATGACGACGATCTGCGGGGAGAACAGGCTCAGGCCGCGCAGGGCGTACTCGGTGACACCGATGTCGAGGTTCAGGGGATTGACATGAAAGTGTCCCAGCCACGCGCTGGTGTAGGCCCAGCCCATGTAGACGAGCACGGTGCCGGCGAGCCCGACGTTGGCGGTGAGGAATCCCAGCATCGAAAGGAGGTCGGGGGTCCCGTTCCCCGTTCCCCCGGCTCCTGCGGCCGGGCGGGCGGTCACCCGTTCACCGGGCCGGGGACGCTCGCGTTCACGGACTCGACGCGGGTACCGGTGACGGTTCGGACGACGACGGCGGAGCCGTGCTGTTGCTCGGCGCGGGCGGCCGGGTGACCTTCATCGGCACCTTCGGGCGGCCCGCGGCGGGCGGGCAGTACGGCCGCACCGGATCACCGCCCTGGTTCTGGGACTGACAGTCCAGGCCCCCGGACTCGGCACCACGGCTCGACGACGACGCGGGCGCGGTGGTTCCCGGGGCACCGCCTCCCGGGCCGCCACCGCCTGGAGCGCCGCTCCCGGAGCCGCGGCAGCCCGCCAGCGCCACCATCAGGGCGGCGGCGGCGAGCAGCACGGCCGTAGCAAGCCGGCGGCCTAAACCATGGGCGTACGGCTCGGATGATCTTGATCTCCGCGTTGAGGGAGAGGACAAGGGGATCACGCTCCTTCGTCCGGCGTTCACACGTCCTCGCTTGAATGGTCACCTTTGATCTTCCGCACCGCCTGAGTAGGCCCTACTCAAATGCGCTCGGCCGCTGGGCGGGGCGCGAATCTGCCGGGTAGTTCCGCCCGCGCTTCTGCCTGGTCCGGGGTGGCTCCGCTTGCTTGCATTGGGGCACGGCAGCGGTCGCTCACCGAATACCGCGACCATGGATGAGGAGAGTCCGGGACTCATGAAAAGCCCCACGATGGAACGCGAATCCGGCCAGGCCGTCATCCCGATGTCCGACGACGACCGGCGCGCGCTGGTCAACACGCTGTACGAGGAGCACGGCCGGAGACTGCACGCGTACGCCGTCCGCCTGCTCGGCGACTCCCACCACGCCGAGGACGTCGTGCAGGAGGCCATGCTCCGCGCCTGGCGCAAGGCCGACAGCCTCGCCCCCGGACGCGGCTCGGTCCAGGGCTGGCTGATGCGTGTCGCGCACAACGTCGCGGTGGACCGGATCCGTGCCCGCCGGGCCCGGCCCGACGAGGTGGAGGAGACCACCGGCGAATACGCGTCCGCCGAGGACCACGCCGCCGCGGTGGTGGAGTCGGTCTTCGTCGAAGCGGCCCTCTCACGTCTGTCACCCGCACACCGGCAGGTTCTGCGGGTCGTGTACTTCGGCGACCACACGGCCGCCCAGGCCGCGGAGCTGCTCGGACTGCCCGTCGGCACGGTGAAGTCCCGCGTCTATCACGCGCTGCGCCAATTGCGGATCCACGTCGAGGAACTGCAGGCCGACTCCGGCGACATGCCCCCGCGCCGGTAAGTCTCCGTCTCCTTTTCCCGGACGTGGCCGAGGCCGCGTCCGGGATCTTCGTGTTTCCGCCCTGATTTCTTTCCGCACAGGCAGAACTACAGGCAGAATTAACGGCGGAACTGAAGACGAGGAAGGGGCGGCTCATGGCGGACGCAGGAGCCTTCGGCGAACTCCTGCGGCGTCACCGCCACGCGGCCGCGCTCACGATCGAGGATCTCTCCGCCGCCTCCGGGGTCAGCGTCCGCGCGATCGGCGACATGGAGCGCGGGCGCAGCCGCGGCCCCCAGCGCCGTACGGTCGCGGCGCTCGCCGACGCGCTGGGGCTGCCGTCCCCCGACCGCGAGGCGATCGAGGTCGCCGCGCGGGCCGGCCGGCCGCGTACGGGCACCGCTCCGTCCGGCGGTGGTTGTGAGCTGCCGAGACGTGTGGGCGACTTCACCGGCCGCCGGGCCGAGCTGGACTGGCTCGAACGCCTCGCCGCCAAGGCCGGAGACGACGGGCCGGCCACGATCGCCACGATCTCCGGGGGCCCGGGTATGGGCAAGTCGGCCCTCGTGGTCCACGCGGCCGTGCAGCTCGCCCCGTACTTCCCCGACGGGAGTCTCTTCGTCGACCTGCGCGGCATGGACGCCGCCCCGGTCGCCGCCGGGGCGGCCCTGTCGCGGCTGCTGAAGGCGTTCGGCGTGGCCGAGGGCCGGATCCCGCACGACGAGGAAGAACGCGCGGGGCTCTACCGCTCTCTGCTGGCCGACCGGCGGAGCCTCATCGTGCTCGACAACGCCGCCGACGAGGCCCAGGTGCGCTCGCTGCTTCCCGGAGGCGGCGGCAGTCTCGTCCTCGTCACGAGCCGCCGCTCCCTGGCCGGTCTGGAGGGGGTGCACCAGCTGCCCCTGGCCGGGATGCCGCCGGGGGACGCCGTCCAGATGCTGCGCGGCATCGTCGGTGAGGGCCGCCAGGGCGACGGTGACCTCGACGTCGTCGCCGAACTCTGCGGCAACCTGCCGCTGGCCATGCGCATCGCGGGCAACCGGCTGCTCAGCCGCCCCGGCTGGACGGCCGGGCACCTCGCGGGACGGCTCGCCGACGAGGAGCGCCGGCTCGACCTGCTCTCCGCGGGGGATCTGCACGTGGGCGCCGCGTTCGCCCTGTCGTACCGGCATCTGTCGGCGCGCGCGGCCGAGCTCTTCCGCCGGCTGGGGCTCGTGCCCGGGCCCGACTTCGGGGCGGCGATGGGGACGCTGCTCACCGGCGGGAGCCTGGACGACGCCGAGGACGCGCTGGAGGAGCTCGTGGACCTGGGGCTCCTGCAGGCGCCCTACCTCGGCCGTTACCGGTTGCACGACCTGGTGCGCCTGTACGCCCGCGCGCGGCTCGCCGACGAGGAGCCCGAGACCCGCGAGGCCGTACGCCGGCGCATGAACGACTGGCTGCTCGACGTCACGGTCGTGGCCGGCCGCTGGTTCGAGCCGGCGTACGGTGAGCCACCGGCCGACTACGACGGGCTGGTGCCGCTCGACACGCGTGACGAGGCGCACGTCTGGCTGGAGGGGGAGAGCGCCAACTGGCTGGCCGCGCTGCGGTCGGCCGCCGCGGAGGGCCGGCACGCCCGTGTCGTCGAGGTGGCCGGCGCGATGCACTGGTTCTCCGACCGGCTGGTCCACTGGGGCGTCTGGCGCGAGGTGTTCGAGCTGTCGAGCGGCGCCGCGAACGCGGTGGGCGACCGCCGCGCGGAGGCCGTGCACCTCAACTACCTGGCGTGGGCGCTGTCCTACTGCGAGGGACGTCACCAAGAGGGCGTCGACTGCGCGCTGCGGGCCTACGAGCTGGCCCGTGAGCTGGGCGACCTCTCCGAGCAGGCATGGGCGCTGCAGTACGCCGGGCTGGCCCTGCGGGGCATCCCGGGCTCGAACGAGCGCGTCGCCGCGTACGCCCGCGACGCCGTGGCACTGTTCAGCACCGCGGGCGACTGGGACGGCTACTACCAGGGCATGGGCGCGGTCGGCGACTCGCTGCGTCGCCTGGGCCGTACCGACGAGGCACTCCGGCACCTCAACGCACTGGTCGGCGAACTGCGCGACCCGGAGGGGAAGGGCACCGCGTACCTCCGCGAGGCCACGATGGGCCGCACGCTGGCCCGCATCGCCGCCTGCCACGTCGCGGACGGCGACTGGTTAGCGGCGGCCACCACCCTGCGGACCTGCCTGCCGCTGGTCCGTGAGCACGGCAGCGTGGTCGAGGTCGCGGACCGCTGCTACGAACTGGGTCAGGCGCTGCACGAGCTGGGCGACATCCCCGCGACGAGAGCGGCACTGGAGGAAGCACTGGCCGGCTACCGCTCCTTGGGCGACGAACGCGCCGAGACGGTGACCAAGGAGCTCGCGAGCCTCGACGGCTGAGAGCTCCGGCAGGTCACCGGGTTTCTCGGGGCGTGACCAGGGCGACGACGGTCATCGCGGACAGCAGCGCCCAGGCGGGGGTGAAGCCGTGGGTCAGGTCCGTGAGCAGGCCGAGGGCGGGCGGGCTCGCGATGACGGCGATCTGGGTGACGGCCATCGCCAGGCCGAGGGCGAACCCCGTCGTTCCGGGTGGCGCCGACTCGGCCACATACGCGACCCATGGGCCGTACCAGCCGATCCCGAAGAAGCCGAGCCAGACGAACACCAGGCAGGCCGCCACGGGTGAGCGCCCTGCCGGTGTCATGAGTGCCGTCATCGCCGGCGTCACGGCGGCCAGGCAGGTCGCGACGGCGCCGTAGCGGCCGGACCTGCGGCGGTCGCTCCAGGCGGCCGCGGCGAGCGCGCCGCCCAGTGGCAGGCCCGCCTGGCGGATGCCCATCGCCAGTCCTCGCTGGGACGGGCCGAACCAGGACGCCACCGACTTGCTGCCGCCCGGCTGAACCGTGCTGTATCCCGCGCCGACGACCAGCAGGGACACGTATCCCGGAGCCAGGCTTCCCACGCCCAGGCTCACGGCGACGACGCAGGCGCCCGTGCCGACGACCCAGCGTTCGTCGTAGCGGTCCAGGAGTTCCCCGGCGATCAGCAACCCGGCCAGCGGGGCGAGCTGGGCGGCCGATAGCAGGAGGCCGAGCTGAGCCGTGCTCAGGCTCAGGTCGCCTCGCAGGCCGACGCTCATCGCCCCGATGCCCTGTACGAAGAACCCGGAGGTGGCCTGGAGGAAGGTGGCGATGGCGAGGACGGTCCACCGGTGGCCGGCCGTCACGGACGCCGGTAGAGAGCGGGGTCCGGGTGGTCGACGAAGCCGAGTTCCCGGTAGAGCGGTGCGCCTTCGGGCGAGGCGTACAGGTCGACGCGGGCGGCGTCGCGTTCGCGGAACCAGCCGAGCAGGGCGTTCATGATCGCCCGGCTGTGGCCGCGCCGCCGGTACGCCGGGTCGGTGACCACGCCGATGACGTGCCCGACGCGGCCGTTGCGCGAGTGAGGGCCGGGGAACCACTGCTCGATGGTGCCGATGCCGCAGGCGGTGAGCCCGTCGTCGCCGTCCACGACCAGGATCCGCGCGTCGTCGGCCGTCAGCTTCTCCTTGAAGACGGTGGCCAGCAGGTCCCGCCAGTCGTCGCCCGCCGAGTGGAAGTAGTCATCGCCCATGGTCTCGAACAACGACGCCCGCAGCCGTACGAGCTCCGCGACGTCGTTCTCCACCGCCTGCCGTACACCGGTCTTGTCTGACATGTCACCCAGCCTGATGTAATGCCCTTATGCACCTCAACCCTTACGGGGAGGACGCCGTGAACCTGGCCGCCTCTCTGGCCAACCGCCGCCCGGCCGGTGCCGAAGAGCTGGCGGACCGCTGCCGCGCCGCCGGGCTGGTGCTGGAACACCCTGTCACGACGCAGGACCTGCGCCGCGTCCTGGCCGCACTGGACGAGTGGGAGAAGGTCGTCGACACCGCGGACGAGCACGTACGCGCCGAGCTGGTCAACGAGATGATCGCGGCGTCGGCGGCGTATCCGCGCCTGACCGACCACGCCGAGAACGGCTGGCACCTGCACTACCGCGACGACCGCCGGCCGCTCGGCTCGGTGCTGTTCGCCCTCATCTCGGTCGGCACCGCCCTGCACCTGGTGGGCCGGGGCATGCACCGCCTCCGCCGCTGCGCCGTGACCGAATGCACGATGATCTTCGCCGACACCACCCGGACCGGCCGGCAGCGCTACTGCTCCCAGCGCTGCGCCAACCGCGACGCCGTCCGCCGCCACCGCGCACGAACCGCGGGGCTACGCGAGTAGTGCCCGGGTCTCCGCGAGGAGGTCGCACTGGTGGCGCCAGTCGCCTCCGGAAATGCCCATGACGAGGTGACGTGCGCCGGCGTCGTGGTACGCGGCGACGCGCTCGGCCGCCTGGCCCGGGTCGCCGGTGATCGGGATCGGCAGGACCTGCTCCAACGGCCTGCCGTACGCCTGGGCGATCCCGGAGGCGATCTCCTCGCGCGCAGGTACGCCCGGTCCCAGGGCTCCCGCCGCGCCGATGGCGATCACGGGGACGGGCCGTCGCGCCGCGAGCCCGGCGAGCCTGCCGGCCCCGGCGGCGACCTCCTGCGGGGAGACCAGCGAGGGGAACCAGCCGTCGCCCAGCCGCGCGGCTCGCCGCAGGGCGACCGCCGAGGCGTTGCCGACCCAGATCGGTGGTGGCGTGACGGCGGGGGTCGGCTCGATCTCGGGCTGCCCCGGCTCGCCGGTGAGCCGTACGCGATCACCGGCGAGCAGCTTGGGCAGCAGCTCCAGAGCGGCGTCGGTGCGCCTGCCGCGTTCGGCGTACGCCACGCCCGCGGCCGCCCACTGAGCGGGCCCGCCGCCCGAGCCGACGCCGAGGATCAGCCGGCCGCCGGAGACGTATTGCAGGCTCGCGACCTGCTTGACCGCCCAGGCGAGCGGCCGGATCGCCGGGACGAGAACGCTTGCGCCGATCGTGATCCGCCCGGTCGCGGCGGCCGCGACGGCGAGTGCGATGGGACCGTCCAGGGTCGGCATGCCGACGGCGAGGTGGTCACCGTGCCAGACGCCGTCGAGGCCGGCCTGCTCGGCGTGCCGGGCGGCGGCCGCCAGATCGAGGTTCTGCGTCCGTTGCACCTCGACGGAGGGCAGAATGACGCCGATCTTCATCACCGTATCGGGATTCATCGCACCGATCGTGGCCGCGGGCCGTACGTCCGGACAATCGGTCTTCCGGCCTACGACCACGCTCGTCAGGGCGGAGAGAACGAGCCATGCCGACCTTCTCGATCTTCGATCGTGGTCTCTGCGTCGAACGACGGAGCCCCGATCACGCACTGGACGACGTGGCCGCCCGTCGCGACACGGTCCTCCAGGCGCTCGAGATCCTCCGTCCCGTCGTCCGGCCGCTCGCCATCGAGATCACGATGGGCTCCCTCGACCCAGAGACCTTCGCGTCGGACTTCGAGCTGATCCGCCGAGTCGCCTCCCGCACCATTCCGGCCGGAGTCGCCCATCAATCGGCGTTCGCGGAGTCTCCCGAGGCTGAACTGGTCGATTCGCTCACGCCCGACGTCGTGCTGGAGGCACTCACGCCCGCCGAAAGCGACTGGGACATCCATTCGGTACGCGCCCTCGTGACCGCGGCCCGGACCGAAGTGGCGAACCCGCGCATCGACCGAATGCCCTCACTCGAGGTCCCCACACTGGAGATGGACGGCGAGCGGTGGCTGGTGGGCCCGGTCGACGAACCGGGTTACCGCCTCCAGCCCCCGATCAGCCTCCGATGGCAGCAGGAGCGGGGCGAACTGCGGCTGTCGGTCGAAGCCTTCTGGAGCCTGTGGTGGCAGCTCGGATCGGCGGAGCACACCGCGCTCCGTGAGGCGGAACGAGCCCTGGACGAATCGGGTTTCCAGGTGGACTGATCAGTGCCGCCGCTCTGAGGTGTTCGTTCAAGAAGTTCGACGACACGGTGACGTTCCGCACCGTCCGGACCAGCACACAGATCCGCTGGAGCACGTACCGGATCAGCCTCCAGCCGGTCGTCGGCGGCACCGCCAGCACAAGCGACGTCGACCCCGACAGCTTCTGCACGGACTGACCCGCCGGCTATGGAAGTGCCGGGTCTCGCGGGTGCGGGATCTCGTAGCCGCCGACCACCTCGGCCGCCAGCCGCGCGAACCTCACCGCCACCCGGTCCCGCAGGTGCGCGAAAAGACGACGGGAGCGACATCGCGTTCATGTCCGCTGAGAGCCGCCCGGTTCCGTACGGTAGACGGCGGCCGCGTCGGGCACCGCCGGCACGCCCAGTTCCTCCGCCACGCTCGCCAGCGCCTCGGTCGCGACGGACGGATCGTGGCGGCCGTCGGCGGTGAAGTACGGCGCGACGTAGCGTTCGTAGTGCCGGCGGGCCTCGGCCTCGCTGAGGTTCGGGATCAGGGCGTTGACATACCGGACGGCGAGGTCCGGCTCGTCGTGGATGGCGCGCAGCGCCCGGCGGTTGGCCCGTACGAGGGCCAGCACCGCCGGATCGTCCGGCGCGATGTGAGTGGGATCCACGGCGACGCCCACCGTGGGGATCCGGAAGTCGTCCCCGACGAAGGCCAGCAGCCGCAGGCCGTTGTCCCGGGCCGCGACCTCGGGGGCCAGGGTGCTGCCGACGAACGCCGCGTCCAGCGATCCCTCGGCGAGCCGCCGGAGGTGGTGGCTGTAGTCGCCCGGTGTCATGACGACCGCCTGGACGTCACGGTCCGGATCGAGTCCGTGCCTCCTGAGCACGATGCGGGAGAAGCACCCAGGCGCGGTCCTCGGCGGGTGGATCCCGATCCGGCGGCCCCGCAGCTCCTCGACCGACGCGTAGGCGTCGCGGGCGAGCAGCCAGAACAGCGGCCGGTCGGTGTTGACGCACAGAGCCGTCCACGGGACGCCGCCGGTCACGCGCGACAGCACCGCCCGGCCCAGCCCGATCGTGGCGGTCCGCCGGACCCGCTCGTCGTCCCAGGCACAGCCGTCGCGCAGGGCGACGTGGACTCCCTCCCGCTCGTAGTAGTCCTGCTGGTCGGCGACGTACGCGACCAGTTCCTCGTGGATTCCCAGCCCGACGTAGGTCAGGTCGATGGTGTGCACTGCGAGGACTCCTTTCCGGGGATGCGTCAGTCCATGACCAGTCCGCCGTTGACCGGAGCCGTGGTGCCCGTGATGAATCCGCTGTCCTCGCCCGCGTAGAAGGCGACGGCACGGGCCACGTCGCCGGGGGAGGCGATGCGGCCCATCGCCGTCTGGGCGGCCTGGCGCCGCTGGTGCTCCTCGTCGAGGGCGGCGCCGAGGATGGTGGTCTCGCCCACCGGCCCCGGGGCCACCACGTTGACGGTGATCCCGAGATGGCCCACCTCCTGCGCGACATAGCGGGCGAACTGGCTCAGTGCCGCCTTCGAGGTCCCGAGCGCGATCATGCCCTCGCGCGGCTGCCGGCTCAGTACGGTGCCGAGGTAGACGATGCGCCCGTAGCCGCGCGCGGTCATGCCGGGGACGACCGCCTTCGTCACCAGGAAGGCCGCGCGCATCTCCTCTTCGAGCTTACCGCCGAGCTCGTCCCAGGAGATCTCGTCGAACGACTTGATGGCGTACGGGATCAGCGCGCTGTGGACCAGGACCTCCACCTCGCCCATGGCGTCCCGGACCCGCTCGACCATGGCGAGCACGGCGGCCCCGTCGCGTACGTCGCCCTGTACGGCCATCGCCCCGCCGCCGGCGGAGCCGATCGACGCGACCACGCCGTCGGCCTCGTCGCGGCTGCTGCGGTAGTTGACGGCCACCCGCATGCCCCGGGTCGCCAGTAACCGGGCCACGGCCGCGCCGATCCCCCGGCTCCCGCCCGTGACGAGGGCGACCCTGCCGCCCTGTTCGACGTTCGGCATGTCGGCCTCCCCGGCTGTCACGGACGTCTCCTGGGGCCTGTCTCGAAGTCCCGCTGTCCTGCTGCGCGGCGCCCAGGCGGCGCCTCGCCGCGTCGTCCTCAGTCGACAGCCGAACCAGGCTGCCTCCCTCGTCCGCCTTGCGAGGCACCACCTGGACACCGCTCGCTACGAACGGGGACTTCGAGACAGGCCCTACCCGGTCATGCCCGGTGGCCGGCGTTGTCACCCACGAGCGGCTGCCGGTGGGGCACCAGGACGAAGTCCTGGTTGACGGGTGCGGCCGTGTTGAGCAGCAGGCGCGTGGCGGCCGGCTGCAGGCCGGGGGCGCCGGCGAGGACGACGGCGTGACCTTCGTGGAAGCCGGTGGCCGCGTACTCGCCGTTCCGGTCCGTACGGGTGTGGAGGAGCTGACGGCCGTCCGGGTCGGTGACCGTGATCGTGGCGCCCGGGATCGGCTGTCCGGCGGGCCCGCTGACCCTCCCGGTGAGGATCGGGGGCTGCTCGCCGAAATGGTGCCGATGCGGGGGAAGGGCGATCGGCCGGGGGAGTTGCACGGTGGGGTCCTCCGCCGGCGGCGAGGGGATGTACACCGTGTTGTCGGCCCGCGCCTCGCGCAGGAGTTGCCGCAGCTGCTTGAGGTATCCGAACACGATGAGAGCCGCGCCGAGCACGATCCAGGCGCAGAGCACCGCGGTGGGCCGACCCAGGTGCTCGTCGTCGAAGTAACCGACGTCGCGCAGGGCGTCGGCCGCGTTGCCCATCGGCAGGATCGGGTGGAGGAACCGGAAGAAGCCCGGAAGCAGGGCGACGGGGACGGTGAGGCCGCTGGAGGGCACGCTGAGCATGATGAACAGCGTGACCGAGGCCCCCGGGAAGAACGCGCCGAGGAAGGGCACGAGCCCGTACGAGGTCAGTGACACGGCCTGCGTCAGCAGGAACAGGTACAGCAGGTCGAGCGGATGCCGCGGGATCGCGTCCATCCCGTAGGCGGCCGTCAGGTAACAGGCGAGCGCGGCGACGACTCCGGCTCCGACCATCGTGGCCACGTGGGCCCGGCGGCTGAAGCCCACCGCGCGCTGCATGGTGACCACCACGAAGTAGGCGGGGAGGGTGCAGGCCATCAGCAGGTAGAACGGGCTGGACCCCGAGGGGTCGCCCTTGCTGGTCGGGGCGAGTTCGTGGAACTCGAGGGTGCCACCGGTGCTCTGGGCCGCGGCGGTGAGGACCGAGCGGACGGTCGTCTCCATGGCGGCACCGTCCGCCTTGGCGCCGTACATCTGCGGATGACGTGGAGCCGGCACGTACGCCGCCACCACGTCGTTGTCCCGGACCGCGGCGCGTGCCTCGTCGGCGGAGCCGACCGGCTGCAGGGTGAACCCGCCCGGGAGAACCGCGTCGAGCCGGCTCTGAAGCTGCGCCGTCGTGGCGGGTGAGGCGGACACCGCGACCTTGATGTGGTGCGGGGTCGGGTGGTGAAGGGCCGACAGGAAGGAGAAGAGCAGTCCGACCAGGAAGATCGCGGGGAGCCAGAGCCCCATCGCGAGCGTGAACACGATCTCGCCGGGGCGTTTCGTCCTCGCATGCGCAGCTGCCATGCGGTGCAGCCTACGCTAATATTGCACGCGTGCAATTCTGCACCTGTGCAATAGCCTGTCGTGAGTACGCTGACCCTCGCCGGTCACGAGAGGACTTGATCACCATGCAGGGCGCGGCTCCAGGGCTACGTGAACGTAAGAAGGCCGAGACTCGCGAGGCCCTGCGCGCCGCCGCGATCCGGCTCTTCTTGGAGCACGACCCCGCGGCGGTCACCGTGAACGACATCTGCGACGCCGCCCGAGTCTCCCGGCGGACCTTCTTCAACTACTTCGAGAGCAAGGAGGCGGCGCTCTTCGCCTGGGATCAGGACCTCACCGAGGAGTTCGCCGTCAAGCTCGCCGCGCGGCCGCCGGACGAGCCGCCGCTCACGGCCCTGCGCCGGGCGATGGACCAGACCATGCCCGGCTTCGCCGCCCAGACCGGCTGGAACGCGCGTAAGGAGCTCTTCGGCGCGTACCCCGAGCTGCGGACGAAGATCCTGTCCGCGATCTTCCGCCTCGAGACCCGGCTCACCGACGTGCTGAACGACCGCGTCGGATGCCCGGAGGGCGGCCTCTATCCGCGGCTGCTCGCCGCGGCGACCGGATCGGCGTTCCGCGTGGCCTTCACCACCTGGACCCCGGAGACGGGGATCGAGGGCCTGCGCGTGCTGATCGACCAGGCGTTCGACCGCCTGGCGGGCGGCCTGGCTCCCTGACGGCGCGTGCCCGTGCGAGGGCGCGCTCTTGCGCCCTCGCACGGGTGCGGTCTAGGAGATCAGGACGCTCAGTCCTTCTTTGATCTCGGCCCTGCCGGGCGGTACGGCGCCGGCCGGGAGCCCCGCGCATCCCGGCGCATCGAAGACATAGGCGAACTGGTCGGTCTGGTTGTCGATGAAGAGCGGGTGGGATCCGCCCTCGTAGCAGCCGCTGGGGTGGGGGTAGGCCGTGCCGTTGACGGTCAGGACTCCGTCGGCCGCGTTCGCGGAGCCGGTGAGGGCAAACGTGCACAGGCCGGCGGTGGCCAGGCCGGCGATGGTCAAAGCGGTACGCCGCATACAGTTCCTCCGGTTCGGGCGCGGGGGGACATGCCCGCACATTCATGAGTACGCAGCGTAGTCAAGCATAAGCGGAGAGTGGTCACTGCTTACCGTTTGGATAGTGCTGCCTTTCCCTGGTCCTGGGGTCCGCAGCCGGCGCTGCCGGGCGGCCGGTGTCCCGGCCGGATGACGCTGGGGGAGAATGGGCGGAAGCCGGGCCGTCCAGGCGCGATCCAGGTCCGACGCGCTACCTTCGACCTGAGATCAACCGAGGAGACCCCAAATGACATCGTTCTACGAAGACGCCGGTGATGGTGTGGTCGATCCGGGTCTGCTCCCGCCGGAGGAAAGCCTCGACGACGACGAGATCGGCGAGCTCGACGAGGGCTACTCCCCGCCCAACCGGCCGCTGGGGGGCACGGCCTGGGGCGTCACCGAGCGCGAGCAGGGCACGCGTGAGGATCTCACGCACCGCCTCGCCCGCGAGGAGGCCGACCAGACCGACATCGAGTCCGACGGCATCGGCGACACCTCCGACACCGACGGCGAGCCGATCGACGACGAGGTCGGCGGCGCACGCGCCGGCCGGCTGACCGCGTGGGAGACCGACGACTTCGACCCGCCAGCGGACTACCAGGCACGCGACGTCGGCATCGACGGGGGCGCCGCGTCGGCCGAGGAGGCCGCCGTGCACGTCGTCCCGGACGAAGAGGACCGCTGAACCCACGCGGCACCAGGGGCGGTTACAGAACTGGTCGGAGTGAGTGAACGAAGTATTGACCGGCCGGTGACTTCGGCGTACGTTCCACGCAGAATCCGAAGAACGTTCACGTTTGCCACGGTCCCCGACTCACGGCGTCGTACCGGCCCGCCCGGCGACGGTCGTGGAAATCTCGGTCAGTCGTAACTCCATTACCGGTCCCACGCCCCCTGGGAGCGACCCCGATGCGCCTCCGTGTCCTTCGCGCGCCCGTCCTCGCCGCCCTGCTCGCCGTGCTGTCGACGGTGTACGTCGCGGTCCCCCCGGCACACTCCGCCACGGCGCCCGCCGCGTATTACGCCTCCGACGACTACTGCCTCGGGCAGTGCGACGACGTGCTCCCGCCCGGCCAGAACGGCAACGCCACACTGGTGGACGTGCTGGCCAACCAGACGCTGGGCACGTTCCCCGCGCACAGTGACGACCAGCTCGCCCCGTACGCCGATCTCGTCCACAACTACAGCGGGCTGACGGACGACCAGGTCGACCGGTTCTTCAACGACAGCTCGTTCGGCGTGCCGGCGGGACAGGTGGAGGGCACCGAGTCACCGCGGTCGGACGTGACGATCGTGCGGGACAAGGCGACCGGGGTCCCCCACGTCACGGGTACGACGCGGACCGGCACGATGTTCGGCGCCGGGTACGCCGGGGCCGAGGACCGGTTGTTCGTCATGGACCTCATGCGCCACGTGGGCCGGGGCGACCTGACCTCCTTCGCCGGCGGCGCGCCGGGCAACCGGGCGCTGGAGCAGAGCGTCTGGCGCAACTCCCCGTACACCGACGCCGACCTGCAGGCCCAGGTGCAGCGGCTCAAGAACGAGGGCACCCGGGGCGCGCAGGTCTACAACGACGTCCAGGACTACGTCGCCGGAATCAACGCCTACATCGACCACTGCATGGCGGGCCGCAACTGCCCCGGAGAGTACGTCCTGACCGGCCACCTCGACGCGATCACCAACGCGGGCGGGCCCGTGGACTTCACGATGACCGACCTGATCGCGATCACCGGGGTCGTCGGCGGGCTGTTCGGCGGTGGCGGCGGGTCGGAGGTGCTGTCGGCGCTCGTACGGATCGCGGCGCGCGCCAAGTACGGTACGGCCGCGGGCGACCAGGCCTGGGCGGCGTTCCGGGAGCAGAACGACCCGGAGACCACGCTCACGTTGCACAACGGGCAGAGCTTTCCGTGGGGGAACCCGCCGGGCGGGGTGACCGGGCAGACGTACCCCGACGCGGGCAGCGCGCAGCCCGTCGACATCACCACCGACGAGACCGGGTCGGCCACCTCCTCGGCCAAGGGCTCCGCGTCCGCGGTCACGAGCCCGCTGAACGGGCTGACCGTGAACAACACCAAACCGGGCATGTCCAACGCGGTGGTGGTGTCGGCCGCCGAGTCGGCCACGCACCACCCCGTCGCGGTCTTCGGCCCGCAGACCGGCTACTTCGCACCGCAGCTGCTCATGCTGGAGGAGCTGAACGGGCCGGGCATCCGGGCGCGCGGGGCCGCCTTCCCCGGTCTCAGCATGTACGTGCTGCTCGGCCGCGGCACCGACTACGCCTGGAGCGCCACCTCGGCGCTGGAGGACCTCACCGACGCGTACACGGTGAAGCTCTGCGATCCGAACGGCGGCACCCCCACCACGTCGTCGAACTCCTACCTCTACCAGGGCCAGTGCGTCGCGATGGAGAGCCTGGAGAAGGCCGACTCGTGGAAGCCGACGACGGCCGACAGCACGCCGGCCGGCTCGTACAAGCTCGTGATCAAACGGACGAAGTACGGTCTCGTGAGCTGGCGGGGCACGGTCGGCGGTGCCCCGGTCGCCTTCACCCAGCTGAGGTCGACGTACCAGCATGAGACGGACTCGGCCATCGGCTTCCAGATGTTCAACGACCCCGCCGAGATGGGGTCGGCGGACGCCTTCCAGAACTCCGCGTCGCACATCGGGATGGCCTTCAACTGGTTCTACGTCAACTCCAGTGACGCGGCGTACTTCATGTCGGGCGACGTTCCGGTGCGCTCCTCGGTCGCGGACCCGAACCTGCCGATGACCGCGGACGCGGCCCACGAGTGGCAGGGCTTCGACCCGGCCACGAACAGCGCCGCCCATCTCCCGGCCTCGGCGCATCCGCAGGGGGTCAACCAGGACTACTACGTCAGCTGGAACAACAAGCAGGCCAAGGACTTCGGCGCGTCCGACGGCAACTTCAGCTTCGGCGCCGTACATCGCAGCGACCTCCTGGACAAGCCGGTCAAGGCGGCGCTGGCGGGCGGCGGCACCCTGGACCGCGCCGGGACGGTCAAGATCGTTGAGGACGCCGCCACCACGGACCTGCGCGGCAAGGAGGTGCTCCCGTACCTCCTTCGCGTCATCAACAGCGGCACCGTCACGGACGCGAACCAGGCCGCGGCCGTGGCCGAGCTGAACACCTGGCTGTCGGACGGCGCCAGGCGCACGGAGACCGCCGCGGGCAGCAAGGCCTACGCCGACGCGGACGCCATCCGGATCCTCGACGCGTGGTGGCCGAAGCTCGTACGGGCGGAGTTCAAGCCCGGCCTCGGCGACGGCCTCTACCAGGCGCTGGTGGACGCCCTGCAGATCAACGAGTCGCCGTCCGGCCATCAGCAGGGGGACGTCTCCACGATCCCCACCTCGGCGAACGAGTCGCAGGCGCACAAGGGCTCGTCGTTCCAGTACGGCTGGTGGGGCTATGTCGCCAAGGACCTCCGCGGGGTCCTCGGTGACGGCGTCTCCGGGCCGCTGCCCAGGAAGTACTGCGGCGACGGTACGGTCGCGGGCTGCCGCTCGGTGCTGCTGTCCAGCCTGACCGAGGCGCTGAACGAACCGGCCACGACCACCTACCCCGCCGACGACGTGTGCTCGGCCGGCGACCAGTGGTGCGCGGACTCGATCGAGCAGTCGCCGCTGGGGGGCGTCAAGCACTCACTGATCACCTGGCAGAACCGGCCGACCTACCAGCAGGTCGTCTCCTTCCCCGCGCATCGCGGCGACGACATCACCGACCTCGCCCGGTCCGGGACCGCCACCGCGTCGAGCGCGCAGAGCGGCTACCCGGCGAGCAACGCGGTCGACGGCGACCCCACCACCCGGTGGTCCAGCAACTGGACCGACGCCCAGTCGATCACCGTGGACCTCGGCTCCGCCAAGACCGTCGCCCGCGCCATCCTCCGCTGGGAGTCCGCGTACGGCTCCTCGTACCGGATCGAGCTCTCCGCCAACGGCAGTACCTGGACCACCGCGAAGAGCGTCACCTCCGGCAACGGTGGCGTCGACAACGTCGCGTTCCCGGCGGCCACGGCCCGCTACGTCCGGATGACCGGCGTGAAGCGGGGCACCGGCTACGGCTACTCTCTGTACACGTTCGAGGTCTATCCACGTTGATGGCGTACGTTCCGTGGTCAGACGGGAATGCACGCGGTGTTCGTCGGCTTGAAGCCGATACGTGAACACTGTGACGACGGCCGACCGGTCGACGACCACCTCCCGGCCGGGCCGCCCGGCGTCTCGCCGGGCGGCCCCCGCCATCGTGGCGCTCGCGCTCGGGAGCTTCGCGATCGGCACGAACGAGTTCGTGTCCATGGGCCTGCTGCCCGAGATCACCCGTGGCGTCGGCGTGGACATCCCGACCGGCGGGCACCTCATCTCCGCCTACGCCCTGGGCGTGGTGATCGGCGCGCCGGTCATCGCCGCGCTGGGCACCCGGCTGCCGCGGCGCCGGCTCGCGCTCGGGCTCATGGTCGCGTTCCTGCTCGGGAACGCGCTGACCGCGCTGGCGCCGAACTACGGCACGCTGCTGCTGGCCCGGCTGGTCGTCGGGCTGCCGCACGGTGCCTACTTCGGGGTGGCCTCGCTCATCGCCGCCTCCCTGGTCCCGCCCGCGGTGCGCGGGCGCGCCGTGAGCTCGGTGATGCTCGGCCTGGCCGTCGCGAACGTCGCCGGGGTGCCCGCCGCGACCTGGCTCGGCCAGCATCTGGGCTGGCGCGCGGGCTACTGGTCGGTGGTGGTGATCGCCGCGCTCACCGTACTCTCCGTCCTGCTCCTCGTGCCGCCGACGCCGGCGTCATCGGGCGCCGGGGTCCGTACGGAGCTGGCGGCGCTGCGCCGGCCCCAGGTCCTGCTGACCCTGCTCGTCGGTGTGGTGGGCTTCGGTGGAATGTTCGCCATGTACAGCTACATCGCGCCGACCGTCACCGAGGTGGCGGGCGCGGGTTCGGGCTTCGTGCCGGTCGTGCTGCTGGTCTTCGGACTCGGCGGCGTCGGGGGGACCGCGCTCGGCGGCCGGCTGGCCGACCGGGCCCTGTTCCCCTCGCTGGCCGGCGCCGGAGCCGCGATGGGCGCGGCGCTGGCGCTGATGCTGGTCGCCGCCCACTCCGCGGCGTCCCTCGTCCTGGCCGTCTTCGCCGTCGCCACGGCGGGGTCGGTGCTGGTCGTGTGCCTGCAGATGCGGCTCATGGAGGTGGCCGGCGACGCCCAGATGCTGGGCGCCGCGCTCAACCACTCGTCGCTCAACCTGGCCAACGCGCTGGGCGCCTGGCTCGGCGGCCTGGTCATCGCGGCGGGGGAGGGCTACACCGCGCCGAGCCTGGTCGGCGCCGGCCTGTCCGTACTGGGCCTCGCCGCCCTGGGCGTGAGCGCGACGCTCCGCCGGCGGGAGCGGCGTACGGCCGCCGCCTGAACCGGCGGCGGCCGCCTCACCACCGGACGGGAAGCTCCTGGATCACGTTGCCGATCTTGTGCGCCTCGAACCTGATGGCCTCCGGGGGTACCGCCAGGCGCAGGTCCGGGCGCCGGTCCAGCAGCGTGGTGAGCGCGACCCTGAGGATCTCCTTGGCGAGGCCGGCGCCGGGGCAGATATGGCGTCCGCCACCGAAGCCGATCATGCGTACGCTCGGCCGGTCGAAGCGCAGGCGGGTGGGATCGGGGTACACCTCCGGGTCGTGCAGCCCGGCGATCCAGGCCAGGAGCACCGCCTGGCCCGCGGCCACCGTGCCGGAGGGCAGTTCGACCTTCCCCGTCGCGACGCGCAGCGCCGCCACATTGCCCTCGTACGCCAGCCGCAGCAGCTCGTCCACGGCCGCCGGCACGGACTCCGGACGCTCTCGCAGCTGCGTCCACCCGGCCCGGCGGTCGAGCAGCAGCTGGAGGACCATCCGGGCCAGGGCCGTCGACACGGCCTCGACGCCCGCCGAGACCAGCAACTTCACGACGCTGACCAGCTCCGCGTCGGTCAGGCCCGCGGCCGGGGAGGCCAGCTCGTCGAGCACGCTGTCCCCCGGATCGTCCCTCACGCGGGTGACGAGCGCGGCGACATAGCCGGTGAAGTCCTCCACCTCCCGGTCGCGCTCCTCGGAGGTCAGCGAGATCACCTGCGCGTACGCCGCCGCCCAGGCGTGGATCCGGGCGGCATCGCGGTCGGGGATGCGCAGCAGCCGGCAGACGACGAGCAGCGGCAGCGGAGACGTGTACGCGGCGACCAGGTCGGCCGGTCCGGCGGTGTCCGGGGCGGAGTCCAGCAGGGCGCCCGCGATCGAGCCGACGAACTCCGAGGTCGACGCGACCCGGGACGGGCCCAGCGCCCTCGTCACCGTACGGTGCACCTTGGCGTGCGTGTCCGTGCCCTGGTTGATCAGGAGATCCGGCGCGTACAGGAAGTCCGGTGAGTTCCCGCGTGGAACCTGCGGCCGGGCGTGGTTGCGGGACATCAGCGGGCTGGCGGTCGCGGCGGCGATGTCCCGGTGGCGGACCAGCAGGATCGCCTCACCGCCGGTGCGCATGGCCACCTTGCCGAACGGGCACCCGGACCGGCGCTCGGCGTACTCCGGCGGCGGTTCCATCACCGGGCCGGGCGGGAACGGGAAAAGGGGCAGGTCGTCCACGGTCGGTCTCCCGTCAGTGCGGTGAACGGAACGCCTCGGCGACACGGCGCAGGTCGCCGAGGCCGGCGATCGTCTCGGCCGGGGCCACGCCGAAGTCGATCAGGCAGGCCACCTCGTCGACGCCGCACGCGGCGACCCGGTCGAGGAACGCGGTGCACGTGCCGACCGACCCGAACAGCCCGCGTTCGCGGTAGTAGCGCTCGGCCGCGCGGCCGACGAGGAAGTCCACTTCGTCAGGGTCGGGCTCGGCCGTCCCCAGCTCGTGGTCGGGACCGAGGGTGGCGGTCATCAGCGAGAGCGACTGCCGCAGGTAGGCGGACAGCGGGCCGAGGACAGTGTCGCGTACGTCCGCGTCGTCCGTGCCGGCGAAGGTGTGCAGCATCAGCGTCACCGTGCCGCCGTCGCCTCGCGCCGTACGGTAGGCGGTGATCTTGGCGGTCAGCTCGTCGAGGTCCTGGTTGAACAGGTGCGTGAGGACGTTCGCCCGCATCCGCCCGGCCATCTCGAAGGTGGTCACGTCACCGGCGCTGGTGATCCAGATCGGCGGCTCCGCCTGTACGGGACGTGGGTAGACCTCCAGTTTCACCGGGTTCCCGAGGCCGTCCAGGCGTTCGATCGCGCCGCCTCGCCACAGGGTGCGTACCTGCTCCAGCCGCTCGGTGAGCTCGGCCCGGCGGTTCTCGTAGCCGCCGGGGGCCAGCGCGAAGTCCACGGCATGCCACCCGGAGGCGAACGCGAGGCCCACCCTGCCGCCGGACAGGTTGTCCACCACCGCCCATTCCTCCGCCACGCGGATCGGGTCCTGCAACGGCAGCACGACGCTGCCCGCGCGGATCGCGACGTTCCGGGTGATCGTGGCGATCGCGGCGCCGGTCACGGCCGGATTGGGATACGGCCCCCCGAAGGGGTGGAAGTGGCGCTCCGGCGTCCACACGGCGCTGAAACCGTTGCGGTCCGCGAACTTCGCGCCCTCGACCAGCAGCTCGTACGCGTCCGCGGTGCTCCCGGCGTCGGCCGCGAAGTAGAACAGGCTCATCTCCATGACGGGGTTCCCTCCTCGGCGCCCGTGCCGGTGAGCAGGCCGGTGAGCTCCCGCCCGAACTCCCGTACGGTCGTCTCGCCGACGCGTTCCGGCGCGAACCGCAGCGCGACGACGGGTACGTCGCCGTCCACGACGTGCAGGTGCAGCAGGTTGTGCGCCCAGCCGTTGAACATCGACAGGTCGGCGTCCAGGCCGCTCGGCCGCGCCCTGCGGTAGCTGACGGACACCGGCGCCGACGCGCCGGCCGGGCGGACGCCGCCGGCCACGGCGCCGAGCGGCACCGAGCGGACCTGGTAGAGCTCCCGCAGCGCGGCCCGCACGGCGCGCACGTGCTCGCTCGCCCGCCGGTTCGCCGCGGTGATCATCGGCAGCTCGTTGACGTGCATGCCCACGCGGTCGGCGTCCGCGGGCGACCGGGTCGACAGGGCGACCGCGACCGGCACCTCCTCGTTGCCGTGCCGCGTGAGCAGAAGTGTCAGCATCGCGAACAGCAGCTCGAACCGCGTGACGCCTTGGCTCCGCGCGTGTTCGTCCCATCGCCGCGACTCCGCCGGCGAGAGCCGCAGGACCACCTGCGCTCCGGGCGCCGTCGCCCGCGCGTCAGAGGTCACGGGCCCCAGCCGTACGCGGCCGGAACGCCACGGACGCGTCGCCCAGTACGCCCGCGCCCGCTCGTACGGAGGCTCCGGCGGCCGCGGGGGCGGCAGGACGGGCGGGTTCTCGCCGGCGTAGAGAAGCCGCAGGTCACGAGCCAGGACATCCTTGGACATGCCGTCGAAGACCAGGTGGTGGGCGACCACCAGCAGCCTGACGCGCTCGCCGGTGACGAGGGTCGTCATCCGGCACAGCGGTCCGGCCTCGACGTCGAACGGCCGCCGTACCTCCTGGGAGATCCGCTCGGGCAGCGCCGTCTCGTCGAGGAGTTCGGTCGCCGTCTCGGCCTCCGCCGGTACGAACCGCAGCGCGTCGCCACGGAGCACGCACGCGCCGGCGAGCACGGGATGCCGGCCGAACAGGGCGCGGCACGCCGCGCTCAGCCGGTCCAGGTCGCACGCCCGTGGGAGGTCGACCGTCATCGGCAGGTGGTACGACGCGCCGGCCCCGCCGAGCTGCTCGTTCAGCCAGATGCCCGTGTGCCACGGCCCGGCCCTCATCCGGTGCGCCCGGCCTGGTCGTCGACCCAGCGGACCTGGTCGGCGAACAACGGCCGCTCGAAGATCACCGAGACCGGCATCCGCACGCCGAAGGCCTCGGTGGTCAGCCGGCTGAGGTGCAGCGCGCGCAGCGAGTCACCGCCCAGGTCGAGGAACCCGTCGTCCGGACGGGCGCCGCGGATCCCGAGCACCGTCTGCCAGAGCCCCGCGAGGACGACCTCGGTCCGTGCGGCCGGCGGTGCGCGTCCCTCGTCGGGGAACAGCGGCAGCAGGTCGCCCTTGACCATCTTGCCGGAGTCGTTGCGCGGCAGCCGGTCCAGCCGGGCCCAGCGGGTCGGGATCTCGTGGGCGCCGAGACGCGCGGCGAGGGCCGCGCGCAGGTCGGCCGGCATCGTCGCCGAGCGGGTCACGACGGCGGCGGCGACCGCCCGCCCCAGGTCCGGATGCGGCACACCGAGCACCGCCGCCTCGATCACGTCCGGGTGTTCGTGGAGCGCGGCCTCGACCTCCAGGGTCGAGACGGTGAGACCGCCGCTCTCGATCAGGTCCGGCTCGCGGTCGACCAGGTACAGCAGCCCGTCGTCGAGGAGGCCCAGGTCGCCCATCCGGACCCAGCCGTCCTCGAAGACCCCCGCCGCCGGCCGGTCGACGTAGGAGCGGGGGACCGGCGACCGCAACCAGACCCGTCCCACGGCACCGGACGGAAGGGGCGTACCGGCCTCGTCGGTGATCCTCACCGGCGTCCCCGCCACAGCGCGCCCCACCGCCGCGGGACGAGCCGGATCGAAGACCATGCTCGTACGGGCCGGCGCCGACTCCGTGGACGAGTAGGTGTTGACGATGACCGCGCCGGGCAGCGCCTCGGCGAGCTCCAGCGCGACGGCGGGGGGCAGGGCGGCGCCCGTCGACCCGAACATCTGGACCGAGGACAGGTCATGCCGGTCGGGAATCCGCTCGGCCAGCAACGCGATGGCCATCGCCGGGACGGCGAACACCGTGCCGACGCGATACGCCGAGATCAGCGCACCGAACCCCTCGGGGTCGAACCGCCCGGCCACGAGGCCGACCGCGTCGGTGGCCAGTGTCGCCGCCAGCGTCGTCTGACCGGCGTTTCCGCAGATCGGGAAGGCGTGCAGGAAGTGCCGCGAATGCGCCAGGCTGCGCCGGCCGTCGGCCAGGTACGCCGCGGGCTCGTACGCGAGGTTCGCGTGGGTGGCGCCGACTCCCCGGGAGCGGCCCGTCGTGCCCGAGGTGTAGAGGATCTGGGCGAGGTCCTCCGGCCGCGCCAAATTCGGTGCGCCCCGGCCGGCGGCCAGCTCGCCGAGGCCCACGGCCGGCCGTCCCCGGTCCTCGCCTCCGATGACGAGGCTCACCGAGGCGCCCGCCATGACGTCGCGGAGCTGCCCGGACGCCCACCGGGGTGACAGCGGTACCGCGACCGCGCCGGCCCGGAGCACCCCGAAGAACGCCACCGCGTAGTCCAGCCAGTCGTGGTCTCCGAACAGCAGGCCGACGCGGTCGCCGCGACCGGTGCCGCGGTCGCGCAGACCGCCCGCGACCGCGGCGGCGCGACCCTGCCACGCGCCGTAGGTGAGGACCGTGCCGTCCGGCCGGGCGAGGGCGGCCCGCTCCGGCTCCGCCGCCCGCAACTCCAGCAGGTCCGGGAGGGTCGGCCGGGGAGCGGTGCTCATACGCGGCGGTCCAGCTCTGCCGCGATCTTCGCGATGGTGCCCTCGTCCAGGACGGATTTGAGCTCCAGCCGGTGCCCGAGCGTCGTACGGACACGGGCCACGAACTGTGCCACCAGGAGCGAATGTCCGCCCAGATCGAGAATGTGATCATGGATGCCGACGCGTCGTACGCCGAGCAGCTCCGCGACGATGGCCGCGAGCGCGTGTTCGGTGGGAGTGCGGGTCTCGTCCGCCGTTCCGGCGGCCGACTGGGCCAGCCGGCCGCGGTCCACCTTGCCGTTGGCGGTCAGCGGCAGCTCCTCGACCAGCACCACGGTGTCCGGCACCCAGTCCTCGGCCATCGTCCTCGCCGCCGCGGTCAGGATCGCCGTACCGGTCAGGCCGTCCGTCTCGGGCACGACGTAGGCCACCAGGACACGGTCATCGGTCTTCGGTGAGATGACCGCGGCCTCGCGAACGCCCGGAACCTCCCGGAGCGCCCGCTCGACGCCGACCGGCTGGAGCCGTACACCGCGTACCTTGACCTCGTCGTCCAGCCGGCCGAGGAACTCCACCTCACCGTCGGACCCGATCCGGCCGCGGTCGCCGGTGCGGAACAGGACTCCGCCGGCGGTCTCCGGATCGGGCACGAACCGCTCGGCGGTCCGCACCGGGTCACCGAGATATCCGCGGGCCGTCCCGGCCCCGCCGATCTGGATCTCGTCGCCGTCGCCGATGACCACGCGGACCCCGGTCACCGGCCGCCCGATCGCGACGGCCGGCCGGGCCGAGGTGACCAGGTGCAACGTGCTGCAGACGGTGGCCTCGGTCGGCCCGTACCCGTTGAAGAACCGGTGCGCCGGAGCCCAGCGCGCCGCCGTCTCCGGCAGGCAGACGTCGCCGGCGCTCACCAGGACGTCGAGATCGGGCAGAGCGCCTTCCGGCAGCGTACGGACGACCGCCGCGGGCAGGACCGCGTGGGTGATCCGCTGCCTTCTCATCAGGTCCGCGAGCGCCTCACCGGCGGTGGCGTCGCGATCGACGATGTCCAGCCGCGCCCCGTGCGCGAGGGCGAGGACCAGCTCGAAGACGATCCCGTCGAAGGTGGGGCGGGAGTACTGCAGGACCCGTGAGCCGTCCGGGAGCGCGCCCCAGGCCTCGCGCTGGACGGCGGCGAGGTTGTCGACGCCGCGGTGCTCGACCATCACCAGCCGGGGCTCACCGGTCGACCCGGACGTGGCCGCGACGTAGGCGAGGTCCGCGGGAGCGGGCGTGAGCAGCGGTTCGCCGCTCTCGTCGTCGCCCTCGGCGAGGTCGAGCCGCACCGTGTCCGGGAGCGTGTCCAGCGGCGATCCGGACAGGCATACGGTCACCCCCGCTCGCCGGGCCAGCCGCCGCGACCAGGCCGGCGGATCGCCCGGGTCGAGGGGCAGGAACGCGGCGCCGGCCTTCCAGACCCCGAGCACCGCCGCGACGAAGGCGACGCCACGGCCGGCGAGGATCGCGACCGGGCCGGCGGGAGCCTGCCGCCTGAGGCGCCGGGCGATGGAGTCGGAGCGCCGGTCGAGCTCGCCGTACGTCACCGGCCGTCCTGCCGCGAAGACGGCCGGCCGGTCCGGGTCCCGCGCGCCATAGGCACGAACCGCCTGAACCAGCGGCGGTCCGCAGTCGTCACCGACCATGATTCCCCCCGATGAGAGGTCTCGCGCTCTTTTCTCACACCTTCGGGACGGACCCGTGGGAGACACGACGGGGGTTCATTGTTCTAGGCCGCCTCGCCGCGTTCTAGAAGATCGGCGCCGGATGCTTGAAAGGCGGGGTCACCGATCGCCGGCATGGCCGGGGCCGGAAGGCGGAAAGGCGATCAGCCGCTTCGGCCCGGCGGGCTCGCGTCCGGCCTGTCCTCTTCGGAGGCGCCGTACGGGTGGGCGGCCTCGGCGGTGCCGTAGATGCTGCGCAGCCAGATCGTCGCCAGGGCTTCGGCCCGGTGCCGGTCACCGGCGGTGTCATCCGGGCTGAGGTCCTCGAGCACACGGTCGCTGAGCTGAAGGAGGACCGTGGCCAGGGTGCGGCCGGGGGGACCGGCGGGGGCGCGTCCGGCGGCGCGCTCGGTGTCGATGTGCTGGGCCACCGGCGCGACGAAGGACTCCACGGACTGTTCCCACATCTCGCGGATGGCGCCGCTGTGCCGGCGGGCCTCCAGCGACGCGCGGTAGAGGTAATGGTGCTCGCGCATCGTCGCGATGAGGTCGGCGACCATTCGCTCGATCCGGCCCGACGGGGGCAGCGACTCGTCCGCGAGGTGGCCGGCCGCGGCGATGCCCGCCAGGTAGATGTCGACGCCGAGCGCCGCCACGCAGGCGGCCTTGTTCTGGAAGTAGAAGTAGAACGCCGACCGGGTGACGCCGGCCCGGGCCGAGATGTCCGCGATCGTGATGGACTCCAGGTCGGTCTCGCGCAGCAGCTCGTCCAGGGCTCCCAGCAAGGCCTCCCGGCGCTGGTCACCCTGGCCGGCCGGCCGCCGGTCCACGATCCCCGTGCGCTCGCCCTCGGTCCTGGAGGTGCGGCGGGGAGAGGGCTCCGACCCTCCGATCACGATGTGCGGTGCGTCCATGAGGCCTTCATCGTCTCACGGGAATCCGCGTCGACGACCGGCGTGCGGACCGCCCCACCGAATCCGAATCCGGGCCTGGACAGCCGATGCCGCAGGCTCTATAAAGACATTTGACACGTGTCAACGATATTCGACACGCGTCAAAACTGGGTCATGGGAAACGGAGCCGAACGTGACCGACCTGCAGATCCGGAAGATCGACTTTGGTTTCGACGAGACGATCCCGTTCCAGTGGCTGCCGAGTCACCCCAAATTCGGGCTCATCGCGAACGCCATCAGCATCATGGCGATCGGGTTCGAGAAGTTCATCGTCATCAACACCCGGGCCGCGATCCCGCTGATCGAGGACCCGGCCGTGGTCGACGAGGCGGAGGCGTTCCTGCGGCAGGAGGCACAGCACGCCAAGAACCACCGCAAGCACGTGGCGGCGCTGATCGGGCGGTATCCGGGGCTGAAGGAGACCCTCGACGAGGCGATCGGCGCGTTCGACCATCTGGTGGAGACCCGGTCGCTGGAGTTCCGGCTGGCCTACACGGCCGACCTCGAATCCACGTTCACCCCCGTCTTCAAGGTGATGCTCGACCACGAGGACGTGCTCTTCCGCCCCGGTGACGAACGGGTGGCCTCGCTGTTCCTCTGGCACTTCGTCGAGGAGGTCGAGCACCGCAGTTCGGCGCTCGTCGTCTGCGACGCCGTCGTGAAGAACCGGTACTACCGCACCCGCGTCGCCCGTACGGTCTTCCGCCACATCATGCGGGTCTACCGGAACATCCTCGCCGGGTTCGAGAAGCACGTTCCAGAGGCCGACCGCCGGGCGCGGTATCGCGACGTCTCTCCCGACGGCGTGCGCCGCGAGGAGGTGCTGGCCCGGCTGCCCCTGCGGTCCTCCTGGCGGACCCGGCTCGGCATGTTCCCGCCGTCCCCGTTCGCCCCGGCCTCCAACCGGGAGATGCTCGTCATGGCCTACCGCCTGATGCTCTCCCAGACCCCGCACCATCGACCGGAACGCGAGCCGCTGCCGCGCTTCGCCGACGGCTGGTTCGCGCGGTACGACGCCGGATACGACGTCACGCGCTTCTACACGGGGCTCCCGGTGCCGCGATGAGCCCGTGCACGCCGGACTTCACGCGGGTCGCCCACACCCTCGGCGGGATCGACTGCGCGCACGCGCCGGCCTTCGTCCACCTGCGGTGGCCCACCTCGCTGACGAACGGCACGATGCCGGTGATCGAGTCGGTCACGGTGATCGGCGCGGTCGTCGCGCTGGTGCACGCGGTGCTGTGGTGGCGCCGCCGGCGGGACCCGGTGAACCTCGGGCTGTGGTGCGCCACCGTCGTCTATGTCCTGCTTCTCGAACCACCGCTGTACTTCCCCGAGAAGTTCGGCCTGCAGGACCGGGTCGGCCTGATCTTCGTGCACAACGAGTTCTCGGTGCAGTTCCTGTACGACCGGTTGCCGCTGTACATCGCCGCCTTCTACCCGGCGCTGACCTACCCCGCCTACGTGCTCGTGCAGCGCACCGGACTGCTGGACCGGCGTTCGCCCGTGGCGGGCGCGGCCTGTGTGGCCGTCGTGTTCCAGTGCTTCTACGAGGTCTTCGACCAGCTCGGCCCGCAGCTGCGGTGGTGGGCGTGGGATCCGCGCGCACCGTCGAACTCGCCGTCTCTGGCGTCGGTCCCGCTCAGCAGCGTGGTGATCTTCGCGGCCGCGTCCCCGTTCGGGATGGCGCTGCTGACCCGGCTGCTCCTCGCGCGCCGTGCCGCGCGCGGGCCGATCCCGCCGCTGTCGGCGGTGCTGCGGGTGATCGGCGTCGGCGCGCTCACGCCGGTCGCGATGGTCGTGTGCGCGCTGCCGTTCAGCGTGCTGTCGCAGTGGCCCGGCCGGTTCGCGACGGGGCGCGCCGTGTCGCTGTGGGCGGTGCTCGCGGTGTTCGTCCTCGTGGCCGTCCTGACCGTACGCCGGGACCTCCTGGACCGTACGCCACGAGCGCCGGAACCGGCCGGCGGCTTCCTCGGCCACTACGCCGCCGTCGCCGTGGGGGTGTTCCTGCTGGTGATGGTCGTTCTCTGGTCGGTGGCACTGCCCGACTTCCTGGCCGCCGCGGACGGGCGGACCTCGTCCGGCGCACCGACCGGCAGCCTTCCCTACACGGTGGCGTGCGCGCTCGCCGGCGCGGGCGTTCTCGTCCTGACCTGGCGCCACCGGCGTACGGGCGCGGTCGCCCGGCTCACCGAAGCGGGAAGGTGATCGTCGTGCCTCCTGCGCCCGAGGTGTCCTACAGCCCGTACGACTACGCGATGCACGAGGACCCCTATCCCACCTACCGGCTGCTGCGCGAGCACGCGCCGCTGTACCGCAACGACGAACTGGACTTCTGGGCCGTCTCGCGGCACGCCGACGTGGCCGGCGCGTTCCGCGACCAGGAGCGGTTCTCCAGCGGCAACGGGGTCTCGCTCGACCCGAGCGCGTGGGGTCCGACGGCGTACCGGGTGATGTCGTTCCTCGCCCTGGACCCGCCGGCGCACACCCGGATGCGGACCCTGGTCGCGAAGGGGTTCACCCCGCGGAGGGTGCGCGAGCTGGAGGACGGCATCCTCCGGCTGACCAGGCGCCATCTCGACCCGGCGCTGGCCGGGGGAGAGTTCGACGTGATCTCCGACTTCGCCGGGAAGCTTCCGATGGACGTCATCTCCGAGATGATGGGCGTGCCCGAGGCCGACCGCGACGAGGTCCGTCGGCTCGCCGACCTCGTCGTGCACCGCGAGGAAGGACTCAACGACGTCCCGCCCGTCGGCATGGAGGCCTCGCTCACCCTGGTCGGCTACTACCGCGACCTGGTCGCCGAACGGCGCCGCCGAGCGGGCGACGACCTCACCTCCGCGTTGCTGGCCGTGCGGGAGGGCGACCACCGGCTCACCGAACAAGAGATCATCGCCTTCCTCTTCCTCATGATGGTGGCCGGCAACGAGACCACGACCAAACTGCTGGCCAACGCGCTCTACTGGGGACGGCGCAACCCCGCACAGCTGGCCAAGCCGTTCGCCGACCCCGGCCGGGTGACCCCGTGGATCGAGGAGACGCTGAGGTATGACACCTCCAGCCAGACGCTCGCCCGTACGGTCACCAGGGACACCTCGCTCCACGGCCGGACGATCCGCGCGGGGGAACGCGTCCTGCTGCTGGTCGGCTCGGCCAACCGCGACCCCCGGACCTTCCCCGACCCGGACGTCTACGACCTGGACCGGGACACCACGTCGCTGATCAGTTTCGGCGCCGGCCGGCACTACTGCCTGGGCGCCAACCTGGCCCGGCTGGAGGCCCGCCTGGCCCTCACCGAGTTCGTGACACGGGTCCGCTCGTACGACGTCGACGAGGACAACGCCGTCCGCGTCCACTCGGTCAACGTCCGGGGCTTCGCCGCCCTGCCCATCTCCGTCTCCCTTCGAGGAGGAGCCTCATGACCGGATCCGTGACGTACGGCTTCGTCGGCCTGGGCCAGATGGGCGGGCTGATGGCCGCGCACCTGGCCGGCGGTGACCTCGTGGTCTACGACACCCGGCCGGAGGCGATGGCGCCGCTGCTCGCCAAGGGAGCCCGCCCGGCCGCCGGCCTGGCCGAGATCGCCGCCACCGAACTGATCTCCGTCATGGTCCGCGACGACGACCAGGTGAACGAGGTCGCCGAGGCGCTGCTCCCGCGAGCGAGGCCCGGCACCGTGCTGGCGATCCACTCGACGATCCGCGAGGAGACCGCGGTGGCCCTGGCCGCCCGGGCGGAGCGGTACGGCGTCGAAGTGGTGGACGCCCCGGTGAGCGGCAGTTTCATCGGCGCCGAGGCCGGTACCCTGGCGGTCATGGTCGGCGGCACCGCCGAGGCCTTCGCCCGGGTGCGGGAGCCGTTCGGCGCCTGGGCCGGGCTCGTGCTGCACATGGGCCCGGTCGGGACCGGCACCAGGACCAAGCTGGCCCGCAACCTGCTGCACTTCGTCGCCTTCACCGCCGCCGCCGAGGCCCAGCGGCTGGCCGAGGCGGGCGGCGTCTCGCTGAGCAAGCTGGCCCGCGTCGTCCGGCACTCCGACGCCATCACCGGCGGCCCCGGCTCCATCATGATCCGCCGCACCACGGCGCCGCTCGCGGCCGGCGACCCGTTGCGGGAGATCATGCGCCACGTACGGGAGCTCGGTGAGAAGGACCTGAACCTCGCGCTGGAACTGGCCGGCCGCCTGAACGTCGACACCCCGCTGGCACGCCGGGCGCTGGAGGACCTCCCCGCGAGCCTCGGCCTCACCGAGGAGGGCACCCGATGACGGAAGAACGCCGGCGACGCGGCCTGGAGATGATGCGCCAGGTGTACGGCTGGGAGGTGGCCGACGCCGAGGGCGACTTCTTCGGCATCACCGTCGACCACCTCTTCGGCGACATCTGGACCCGCCCCGGACTGTCGATACGCGACCGCCGGCTGCTGCTCCTCGGCGTCCTCGCCGGCCAGGGCCTGAACGACGTCCTCGACATCCAGCTCCCGGCCGCACTGGCCAACGAGGAGCTCTCCCCGGACGAGCTCCGCGAGATCGCCGTCTTCCTCACCCACTACATCGGCTGGCCGCTCGGATCCAAGCTCAGCGTCCAGGTCGAGGGCCTGATCGCCAAGCACACCCGCGCCTGACATCGTCAGCGGGTCAGTTCGGCGAACCACCGTGACGCCTCGGTCCAGGTGTCCCGCACGCGCAGTCCGGCCGCGCGGGCGCAGATGTCGATCGCGTCCGGGCCGACCGAGGACCAGCGGAACCACTCGCTCACCCGTCCGCCGTCGCGCAGGCGTAGCCACTCGGTGCGCGTCGTGTCGCCGAGCTCGACGATCGCCCGGCCGTCCGCGTCCAGGAGGTCGCCGACGCGCGTCAGGAGGGCCTCCGGGTCGCCGCCGATGCCGATGTTCCCGTCGGCGAGCAGTACGGTCTGCCAGCGGCCGGTGCCCGGTACGCGGTCGAACACGTCGCGCAGGAGCGCCAGGCCGCCGGCCGCGCGCGTCATCTCGACCGCGTACGGGGTGACGTCGATGCCCAGCGCGGGCAGGCCCCGCTCGGCCAGGGCGACGGTGAGCCGGCCCGGTCCCGAGCCGATGTCGAGCGTCGGGCCGGCGCAGCGGTCCAGCAGCGCGTCGTCGCCGGGCCGTCCGGTGCACCAGCCGTCCACCGGCAGACGTTCGGTCCGCCCGTCCTCGTGTTCGATCTCGGCCTGACACCGGCCCGCGAGCGCACCCTCGTACAGGCGGCCGATCACGCCGCGCCCATCGCCGCCGCGAACCGTGTACCGGGCGCCTGGGCCGCCACCCGTACGGCGTCGGCGGCCGTGTCGACGTCGACCAGGGTCTCCAGCGTCGCGACGCGGAGCCCGTCGAGGCGGCGTAGCTGGCACGCGCCGGTGTCCGGCCGTGACATCGGCACGCCGAGCAGCAGGCTCGGGTCCGGCGCGCGCAGGCCGAGCAGCCAGAAGCCGCCGTCCGCCGCCGGCCCGAAGACCGCGTCGCAGTCCTCCAGCCGCCGGGCGGCGTCCGTGAGCATCGCGGGGGTGACCTGGGGCGTGTCCATGCCGATGAGCACGGCGGGCCCGCCGGCGGCGGCGAACGCGTTCGCGAGCCGTTCGTCGAGCCCGTCCCCTTGCTGCGGCACCACCTCGAAGCCGGGCGGCAGCCACGGGCCGGGGTTCCCGGCGAGGGCGAGGATCCGGCGTCGTGCGGGTGTGCGGGCGACGGTGTCGAGCGTGTCGGCCAGCGCCGACGCGGCGATCTCGGCGGCACGCGCCGGCGTGTACGGCGGGGTGAGCCGGGTCTTGACCCGGCCGGGGACCGGCTCCTTGGCGATGACGAGCAGGGTGGGGTTCACCGGCCGGCCTCCAGCACCCGGTGCATGTCGCGCATGGCCTGGAGCGTCCCGCGGACCGTACCGGTGACCTTCGACCGGCCCGTACGCGGGTGGTACGCGACGTCGGTCTCGGCGAGCCGCCAGCCGTGGCGTACGGCGCGGAGCACCATCTCGAGCGGGTATCCCGAGCGCCGGTCGGTCAGGCCGAGGTCGAGCAGCGGCTCACGGCGCGCGGCGCGCATCGGCCCGATGTCGCGGAGCCCGAACCGCCGCGCCACGAGCGCGTTACCGACGCGGGCGTGCGGCGGCCAGGCGCCGCGCGTCACCGGGCGGCGGCGGCCGAGCGCGAGATCCGCGTCGCCGAGCAGGGCGAGCACTCTGGGCAGCTCGGCCGGGTCGAGCGACGCGTCGGCGTCCATGAAGCAGACGACGTCACTCGTGGCGGCGAGCAGCCCGGCGTGGCAGGCCGCGCCGAACCCGCGCCGCGGCTCGTGCACGACCTGGGCCCCGTGCGCGGCGGCGACGTCGGCCGACCCGTCGGCGGAGCCGTTGTCGACCACGATCGCGCGGTGGCCGTCCGGCATCCGGTCCAGGACCCAGGGCAGGGCGGCGGCCTCGTCGAGGCAGGGCAGTACGACATCGATCATGCGGCGGACGCTATGTCCCAACGGCGTCCGCCGACCCTTACAGAGTGATGACGGCGGCTCACGCCGGGTGATCGCGAGGGTGGCGAGGGTGACGCCCGGCAGGTCGCCTCCCGGACTCTTACGGATCGGTGACGGAGGAGGCCGGGCGGCCCGCCGACAGGTGTTGACCAGGCATAGGGTCGAGAGATGGAAACCGGCCGCATCCTCGTCGTGGACGACGATCCGACCGTCGCCGAGGTCGTCGCCCGCTACCTCATGCGTGACGGGTACGACGTCGACTGCGTCGCCGACGGACTCACCGCCCTGCGGATGGCCGCCGCCGTCGAGCCCGATCTCGTGGTCCTCGACCTCATGCTCCCCGGCATCGACGGGCTGGAGGTCTGCCGTCGCCTTCGTGAGCGCCGGCCCGTGCCGATCGTCATGCTGACCGCGCTGGGTGAGGAGACCGACCGTCTCGTGGGTCTGGAGATGGGGGCCGATGACTACGTCACCAAGCCGTTCAGCCCTCGTGAGCTGGCCCTTCGCGTACGGTCCGTGCTCCGCAGGGCCCGGGGCGCGCTGGCCCCCGCCGGTGAGACGATCACCGATGGCGAGCTGACCGTCGACACGGCCGCGCACGAGGTGCGGCTCGCCGGTTCCGGGATCAGCCTCACGGTGCGTGAGTTCGACCTGCTGGCCTACCTCATGCAGCATCCGCGGCAGGCCTTCACCCGTAACGACCTGCTGGAGAAGGTCTGGGGATGGGAGTTCGGCGACTCCTCGACCGTCACCGTGCACGTACGGCGGTTGCGCGAAAAGATCGAATCAGACCCCACCGTCCCCCGGCGGATCCTCACCGTGTGGGGCGTCGGCTACCGATATGAGCCCATCACATGATCCCTATGCACGCGTTCGTCGAGGTGGCCGCGTACGCCGCGGGGGCGGCCCTGCTGGCCGGCGCCGTGGGTGTCACGTTGCTGTACGCGCTGCGCGGGCGGTCGATCGCGATCCTGCTGACCGTCGTGTCGGCCGCGACGGTGCTGGCGACGGTCGCCGGCATCATCGCGATCACGCTGCGGATGTTGATCACCGACCACGACCGCTCGGTCACCCTCACCGTCACCGTCATCGCCGGCCTCGTCGGGCTCGGAGCGGCCCTGCTGCTCGGGCGCCGGCTGAGCGCGGGAACCCGCGCCCTGCTCGAATCGGTACGCCGCGCGGGCGACGGCGGAAGATACGCCCCGCCGGACCGCGCGCTGCCCGCCGAGCTGAGCGAGCTCTCCGACGAACTCGCCGTCGCCTACGACCGTCTCGAGGCGGCCCACGCACGCGAGCGGGCCCTGGAGGCCAGCCGCCGCGAGCTCGTCGCCTGGGTCAGCCACGACCTGCGGACGCCGCTGGCCGGTCTGCGCGCCATGGCCGAGGCCCTCGAGGACGAGGTCGTCACCGACGCCGGGACCGTGCACCGCTACCACTCCCAGATCCGCGCCGAGTCCGACCGGCTGGCCGCGATGGTCGATGACCTGTTCGAGCTCTCCCGCATCCATGCCGGCGCGCTCCGCCTCTCCCGTCAGCGCGTCGGCCTGAGCGAGCTCGTCTCCGAGACCGTCGCCGGCACCGAGCCGCTCGCCCGGGCCAAGGGCGTACGGCTCAGCGGCCTGGCCCACGAGCTGCTGCCCGTGGACGTCGACGCGGCCGAGTTCGGACGGGCCCTGCGCAACCTCGTGGTCAACGCGATCCGCCACACCCCGGCCGACGGCGGCGTCGAGATCGTCGCAGCCCTGGAACAGGGCATGGCCTGCGTGACCGTCTCCGACGCGTGCGGCGGAATCCCCGAACACGACCTGCCGCGCCTGTTCGACGTCGCCTTCCGCGGCGAGGCGGCCCGCACACCGGGCGGCGGCGCGGGCCTCGGCCTGGCCATCGCCCGCGGAATCGTCGAGGCCCACGAGGGCCAGATCGGCGTCTCCAACGCCGCCGGCGGCTGCCGCTTCGTCGTCCGCCTGCCCCTCAACGTCTGACCGAGGTGTGCCGTCCCGTGAGGTCGGGGGTGCGGCCGGCGGGTGGCCTGCCTTTCAGCGCGGTGTGTCCGCGGTGGTGGCTGTAGGCCTGGAGCCAGGCGGGGAAGGCTTGGCGGGCGCGGGTCCAGAACGCGGCGGCGGTCTCCTCCTCGTCGGTGAGGAATCGCTGTAAGCCAGGCGCTTGGGCGCCGCGCAGCAGGACAGCGGGACTTCGAGACGGGCGCTAAGGACGGGGGGCGGCGAACTCCCTCATGCCTTCCTCGAAGGAGATCGCCGCGCGGAAGCCCAGGCCGGCGGCGGCGCGGTCCGGCGCGGCGACGATGTGCCGGACGTCTCCGAGCCGGTAGCCGCCGGTCACGACCGGGTCGGGGCCGCCGTACGCCTTGGCCAGCGCGACCGCCATCTCCTCGATCGTGTGCGGCTCGCCGCTCGCGACGTTGTACGGCCGCAGCCCATCGGCCGCCTCCGACTCCAGCGCGAGCACGTTCGCGCGGGCGACGTCGCGCACGTGCACGAAGTCGCGCCGCTGCCCGCCGTCCTCGAAGACCCGGGGCGCCTCTCCGCGTTCGAGGGACGACCGGAAGATCGCGGCCACGCCCGCGTACGGCGTGTCGCGCGGCATCCTCGGCCCGTACACGTTGTGGTAGCGCAGGGCGACCACCGAACCGCCCACCGCCCGCGCCCACGACGCCGCGAGATGCTCCTGTCCCAGCTTGGTGTCGGCGTAGGCGTTGCGCGGGTCCATGGCCGCGTCCTCGCCGACCGTGCCGGGCGCGAGGGGAGCGGCGCACGCCGGGCAGCGCGGCTCGAAGCGCCCGGCGGCCAGGTCGGCCTCGGACCGCGGCCCCGGCCGTACGCGGCCGTGCTCGCGGCAGTCGTACGCGCCCTCGCCGTAGACCACCATCGAGGAGGCCAGGACGAGCCGGCCGACACCGGCGCGGGCCATCGCGGCGAGCAGGACGGCGGTGCCCAGCACGTTCGACGACGCGTACTCGGGCAGGTCCGAGACGTCCACCCCCAGCCCGACCTTGGCGGCCTGGTGGCAGACGGCGTCCACGCCCGTCAGGCACCGCGCGAGGGCGGCCTCGTCGCGCACGTCCCCCCCGGACCGTAGGTCGAACTCGCTTACGTGGTGGCCGCGCCCGCGCAGGGCCTCGACGACGTGGGAGCCGATGAAGCCGGCGGAGCCGGTGACGAGTACGCGCATGCTCTGGAGCAAAGCCGATGTCCCGCGCGCTTTCGGCCTCCGGCCGCCACCCGTAGCACTTTCGTAAGGGCCGATGACGGAGCCCTTACGGATCTCCTTCCGGGACCGTCGGTGAGCGCGGGGAAACCTACGGTGAGTCGCATGAGATATGGCTACCCGGCGAAGCTGTGGCGCGCCCTGGAACGGCGCCGTCCACCCGGCCTCGATCGGCTCCCCGCGTGGCGGAGCCCGCTGCGGGGCCCGTGGCTGACCTCGGTGTTCGGCCTGGTCCTCCTGGTGGCCCTGCCCGTGATGATCGTCACCGGGCTGCTGTCGTACGCCGCGTACGCGCCGCGGTTCGGCCAGGCGTTCCCCGCCCACGTCGGCCTGCTGCGGTTGCCGTTCTTCGACTGGCCGACCCGGCCCGTGTGGCTGTACCGGCTGAACCAGGGCGTGCACGTCATGCTGGGGCTGGTCCTGGTGCCGGTGGTGCTGGCGAAGCTGTGGTCGGTGGTGCCCAAGCTGTTCGCCTGGCCACCGGCCCGGTCGATCGCCGAGGTCGTCGAGCGGCTGTCGCTGCTGCTGCTGGTCGGCGGCGTCCTGTTCGAGATCGTCACCGGTGTTCTCAACATCCAGTACGACTACCTGTTCGGGTTCAGCTTCTACACCGCGCACTTCTACGGCGCGTGGGTGTTCCTCGGCGCGTTCGCCGTGCACGCCACGATCAAGTTCCCGCACCTGGTCCGCGCGCTGCGCTCCCGGTCGTTCCGCGAGGAGCTGCGGACCTCCCGCGCCGGCACGCGGCCCGAACCCCTCGACGACGGAGGACTGGTCGCCGTCGACCCCGCCCCGGCGACGCTCAGCCGCCGGGGCGCCCTGACCCTCGTGGGCGGCGGGAGCGTCCTCGTCGCCGTCCTCACCGTGGGAGAGACCCTCGGCGGGGTCGCTCGCCGGGCGGCGCTGCTGGCGCCCCGGGGCGGTTACCGCGACACGGCGGCGAACTTCCCGGTCAACCGCACCGCGGTCTCGGCGTCGATCAGGCCCGCCGACGTCGGCGAGGGCTGGCGCCTGGTGCTGGTCGCCGGGGGGCGCACGGTCCAGCTCGACCGGGCGCGGCTGCTGGCCATGCCGCAGCACACCGCCCGGCTGCCGATCGCCTGCGTCGAGGGCTGGTCGACCGTGCAGACCTGGAGCGGCGTACGGCTGCGCGACCTCGCGGCGCTCGCCGGCGTGCCGCACCCGTCGTCGGCGCACGTGCGCTCGCTGGAGCGCGGCGGAGCGTTCAGCCAGGCCGTGCTCCAGGCCAACCAGGTCGCCGACCCCGACGCGCTCCTGGCCCTGCGGGTGAACGGCGCCGACCTGCCGGCCGACCACGGCTACCCCGCGCGCGTCATCGTGCCCGCGCTGCCGGGCGTGCACAACACCAAATGGGTGCGGTCCATCGAGTTCGGGAGCGCCTGAGATGCGCGGCACGCTCAGGAGCGTCAGGGACTTCTACGGCGCCGGCCCGCTGCACCTGCTGGCCCTGATCGGCTGCTTCGCGCTGGCCGGCTACGCGGCGCTGCGGACCCTCGCGAACCCGTCCTGGCCGGTGATGCTCGCCTGGTTCGGCGGCGCCGTCATCGGTCACGACCTGGTCGCCTTCCCGCTGTACGCGCTGGCCGACCGTTCGCTCACCCGGGCGCTGCGGGCGCTGTGGCCCCGGCGTACGGCGACGCCGCCGGCCGGACAGGTCACGGTGCCGGTGGTGAACCACATCCGCGTGCCCGCTCTGGGGGCCGGGCTGCTGTTCCTGCTCTTCTTCCCCGGCATCGTCCGGCAGGGCGCGGCGACCTACACGTACGCCACCGGGCGCACCCAGCAGCCCTACCTCGGCCGCTGGCTGATCCTGGTCGCCGCGATGTTCGCCGTCAGCGCCGTCGTCTACGCCGTACGGACCGGCCATGCCCGTCACCACGCCTCGAAGACCGCACGGGGGGAGTGGGCGGCGGTCGCGGCGTGGGCGCTGCTGATCGCCGGGGTCTTCGCCTGGGGGTACGTGCTGCGGCGGGCCGGGCGTTCGCCGGAAGACGCGCTGCCGCCGCTGCACGCGACGGCCCGGCTGCTGACCTGGCAGCTCCTGCCGGCGATCGGCACGGCCGCGCTGCTCGTCGTTCTCCTCCCCGTCCTCGCCCGCGGGCTGCGGTGGAGGCCGCTGGCGGCGGCAGGATGGGTGGCCGCAGCCGGATGGGCGGTGGCACTGGCCGTCTCCGAAGGCGCGGCGGGTCTCACCGGGCCGATCACGACCCCCGGTGAGTACTACGGCGGCCTGAGCGCGATGGGCGGCCATCCGCTGCGGTGGCTCGCCACCTTCACCGAGCAGGCGCAGCGGTATCCGATCCACGTGAAGGGACACCCGCCCGGCCCGATGCTGATCCTCTGGGCGCTGGACGCGTCCGGCCTCCACGGGCCGGGCTGGGCCGCCGCGGTGATCATCGCGGTCGGCGGCTCGGCCTCGGTGGCCGTCGCGATCACCGTACGGGCCCTGGCCGGCGAGGAGCTCGCCCGCCGGGCGCTGCCGTTCCTCGTCCTCACGCCGATGGCCGTGTGGATCGCGACCAGCATGGACGCCCTGTTCATGGGAGCCGGAGCCTGGGCGACCGCGCTGCTCACCCTGGCCGCCACCGCGCCGGACCCGCGGCGGGGGAGATGCCTGGCCGGCGCCGTCGCGGCCGGGCTGCTGTTCGGGTCGCTGCCCTACCTCAGCTACGGCCTGCTCCCGCTGTTCGCGGTGCCGCTGGCCGTGCTCATCGTGGCCCGGCCGGGGGCGCGGGTGGTGGCCGCGACGCTCGCCGCGATGACCGTCGTGCCGTTGGCGTTCACCCTCGCGGGTTTCTGGTGGCCCGACGGCGTGGCCGCCACGCACCTGGCCTACCTGACCACGGGCGGATCGAGCCGCCGGCCGTACCTGTTCTTCCTCATCGGCGACTTCGCGGTGCTCGGCCTGCTCACCGGCCCGGCGGTGGCCGCCGGCGTCCCGGCGCTGGCCCGCGCCCTGCGCCGCGGCGTCGGCCGCTCCCTCCCCGAGACCGAGCGCGTCCGCGCCGTCGTCGCCCTGCTCGCCGCCGCCGCGCTGCTCGGCACGATCGTCCTCGACCTGGCCGGCCTCACCCGGGGCGAGGTGGAACGGATCTGGGTGCCGTACGCGGCCTGGCTGACCGCCGCCACGGCACTGCGGCCCGCGCCCGGACGGCGATGGCTCGCCGCCCAGGCCGTGACCGCGATCGTCGTACAGGCCCTCGTCCACTCACCGTGGTGACGGATCCACGCGCGGACGTGCTATCCGAGGCCGGCGGCCAGGAACGCGTCTCGTGTCGCAGGGTCCTCCAGCGCGTCCACCTCGTGGAACGCGCGGATCGTCGCGCGGGCCGCCGGGGCGATGTCGAAGATCGGGGAACGCCGGTCGTAGGAGCGCCGCACGACGGTCTCCGCCTCGGCCGCCGTGAACCCCGACGCGGTGAGGGCCGAACGCACCGCCGCCAGGTCGGGGTGGAGGAAGACCTCCACGAGCTCCGGCACGCGCGGGCCGATCAGCCGGCGCTGCGCCGCGGTGAGGCGGGGCCACAGATACCGGAGGAAGGCGCGGAAGTAGGAGTGGTGGCGTCCCTCGTCGGCGGCGTGGTCGGCGACCAGGGCGCGTACCGGTTCGGGCAGGCGGCGGTCGAACGGGAGGTCGGCCAGCAGCGAGGACACCAGTGTCTCGCTGACGACGGCGAACACCAGGTCGACCAGGGGCCGGTCGGCCGGGTCGAAGCCGTCCCTGAGCCGGGCGAGAAGGTGCGCGAACCGTGGCTCCACCACCGCGTCCGCCGCGACGCCGGTCACCGCCACGACCCGCTCGGTGAAGTCGTGGGAGCTCTGTGCGTGCCACGCCTCGTCCGTGGTGATCTTGAACGCGTCGGCGCGCATCGCGGCGGGCAGTCCCGGGACTCCCGAGCGGTCCAGGGAGATGTTCGCGGTCACCGGCAGCACGGCGACCTGTTCGAGCACCGTGGTGAAGTGCAGATACTGGTAGAGCGCGTGCACGAGGAGGCGGTGCGCGACGGCCGGTCCGCGTTCGGCGACCAGCGGGTCGGACACCGCCGGGACCGCCTCCGGCGGGAAGAACACCGTCGCCGGCGACGCCTCCGCCAGGATCCTCGGCGGCTTGTTCCGTACGCTCGCGCGGTTCTCCCAGTTGCCGAACCTGCTGGAGTAGATCCACGGGTCCATGGCTAGCCCGACATCTCCAGGATGTCGCTCCGCGCCAGCGCGTCGAGGAGCTCCGCGACGTCCCCGACCGCCGCGTCGACCGGGATCGCGTACTTCTCGGCGAGCAGGACGCCGATCTCCCGGACGCTGCGTCGTCCGTTGATCCCCCGGTAGATGAACGCGGCCGAGTCAGAAAGCTCGAACATCTCCTCGTTGATCGACACGAGCAGCTGACCACGGAACTTACGAGCCCGTACGTTCGTGCGCCTCTTCGGGACCGACTCCGGCGTCACGGGATCTCCACCTCCATGGCGATGTCCTTGCACAGCGTGACGACCTGCTCCACCCACTGCGCCGGGTCGGCCGGGTCGTAGCCGCGCATCGTCTCGATCTCCCAGTACTCCTCGAAGGTCAGCAGGTCCGGCTTCGCGGCCTGGAAGCGCCGGGCCCGCCACTTGGTGAGCGCGCCGTACTCGCCGTGCCCGACGAGCAGCGCGTCGATGGCGCAGCCGAAGGCGTCCCGCGCCGAGAGCACCGCGCTGGGCAGGTCGCCGGCGGCCAGCTGGCCCATCGCGGTCTCGGCCTTCGTGTCGGCCGCGGTGAGCATGTCGGTCAGCACGTACGCCTGGTAGGCGGACTCCTCGACCTGCCGCCGCCGGCGGAGCACCCAGGGAAGGCCGGACAGCGGATGGCAGGTCGGCAGCCGCCCGAGGAGGAGCTCCTCGGTGGGGACGAGCCGGGCGCCCGCCGTACGGTCCTGGTCGAAGGAGTCGCGGGAGACCTTGTCCAGCACCTGGTCCACCTGGTCGTCCAGCCAGTACTTGACCTCCCAGCGCCGGCCGTCCCGCATGAAGCCGATGGCGTCGACCTCTCCCGGGCTCAACGGCACGGTCACCCGTACGAGCCTGTCGTCCCGGAAGCGCTCGGAGCACACCACGACCAGGTCGAGGTCGCTGGCGCCGTGGTCCCAGCCCCGGACCGTCGAGCCGACGACGAACGCGGCCAGGGCGGTGCCGGGCAGCAGCCCGAGCTCCCGGAGGGCGGGAAGGCAGTGGGCGAACCTGTCCTCGGTCATCGGCCGGCTCCCTGGGTCACGGCGACGCCGGCGTCCAGGGCGTCCCACAGCTCGGTGGCCACCGACTCGTACGCGACACCCGCCGAGGCGAGCACGTCCTTGACGCTGCGCCGCCCGTCGACCGCGCGCAGGAACGCGCACCACTCCGGGTCGGTCGCGACGTACTCGAACCGCCCGCCGACGGCGAGGTAGAGCGTGTCCGGGTCGGCCGGCTCGGCGACCAGCAGGACGTCCGGGGCGAGGGCGACCACGTCGTGTTCGCGGGGTTCGGGGCAGCGGCGCATCGCGGTGGTCAGGCCGGCGACGTCCCGGTCCCAGTCCGTGACCGGCGCCGCGGACAGGATCGCCGCCCGGGGCGCGTCGATCGGCGGCACCGGGGGCCGCCGGGCCATCTGGTCGAGATGCCCGAGGTTGACCAGCCGCAGCAGGAACTCGACGTCGAAGGGCTCCATCTCACCTTCCAGACGGCGCAGCATCGCGTGCAGCGCGGCCGGCCGCAGGTGGTCCTGGGCGCCGGGACTCGCCAGAGCCTCCTCCAGCAGCGCGTCCCCGTCCTGGCCCAGCATCCGCACCATGGCCCGGTGGGTGAAACCGGTGCCCTCGCCGTAGAAGAACGGCACCTTCGGCCGGTCCGCGACGGACGCGGGCAGCAGGTCGCGCACCGCGTCGCGCAGGATCCGCTTGTCCCACAGCAGGCCCGCGCGGCGGCCGGCCGGGATGGTGGCCAGCAGCTCGACGATGCGGTGGTCGAGGAAGGGCACGCGCGCCTCGACGCCGTTGCCCGCGGCGGTCCGGTCCTCGTGCCAGCAGTTGTACTGCTGGACGTGCCGGTGCTTCCAGGCCACGAAGGCGGCGTACGGGTCGGCCGGCAGCCGCCCGGCGCCGTCCCGCAGCAGGCCCTCGGCGAGCAGCTCGCCGTGCTCCCACCAGGGCGCCAGGGCCGGGGCGCCGTGCAGCGCCGACGCGCGGGCCATGTCCCGTACGCCCGCCTCGAAGCCCGCCCACCCGTCGCCCCGGGTGATCGTGGTGGAGTAGCCGCCGTTGTACTCGTCGCTGGCCTGGCCCAGCAGCATCCCCCGCAGCTCGGGGCGTACGTGCTTGGCATAGCGGTAGAGCTCGTACTTGTAGTACTGCTCCGCGTTGCACAGCGGGGTCTCGAGCAGCCAGAGCAGGCGCTTCCACTCCTCGACGCCGGGCGTACGGCCGGGCTCGAACACCAGCTGGTGGTTGGGCATGCCGAGCGCCCGCGCCACCCGGTGACCGTGCTCGGCGTCGCCGTTGGCCAGCGTGCTGGCGGACAGGACGCTGAAGGTGTGGATCGTGCCGCCCTGACCCGCGGCGAGCGCCGCCACGGAGGCGGAGTCGACGCCCCCGCTGAGGAACAGCCCCACCTCGGTGTCGGCGGCGGCGCAGTCGGCCACCGAGGCGGCGAGCAGCTCCCGGTACGCGCGGATGAGCTCGTCGTCGGAGGCGTCGCCGTCACCGTCGAGGCCGGGCAGCTCCCAGTACGTGCGGTGCTCGGTGCGCCCGGTCGTCAGGTCGATGGTGACGATGCCGCCCGCCGGCACCGTCTCGATGCCGTGGAACCAGGTGTTGACCGGCTCGTGGCTGAGGTAGGGCGCGATGTTCATGGACTGGTCGGCCAGCGCACCCTCCCAGTCCAGCTCACGCCGGCAGTCAGGGTGCTGGAACAGCGCCTTGATCTCCGAGGCGAACAGCACGGTGTCGCCCGTACGGGTGTAGTACAGCGGCTTGATGCCGAACCGGTCGCGCGCGAACACCAGCCTGCCGGCGGCGCGATCCCACAGGGCGATGGCGTACATGCCGGCGACATCGTCGAGGAAACGCTCGCCGCGCAGGGCGTACAGGTGGGGGAGTACCTCACAGTCGGACCTGGTGCGCATCGGGACGCCGGCCAGCGGCCCCTTCTCCAGCTCACGGTGGTTGTAGACCTCGCCGTTCGCGATCAGCACCGTGCGCCGGTCCCGGCTGTAGAGCGGCTGGTCGCCGTTGTCCGGTCCGACCAGGGCGAGGCGGCGGAAGCCCATCGCCACCGGCCCGGAGCGGAACACCTGCTCGCCGTCGGGACCACGGTGTCCCACGGCGTGCGTCATCCGGTCGAGCAGCGCCTCGTCGCGCGCGGACAGGTCACCGCCGCCGAGGCGCGCCATCCCCGTCAGGCCACACATCTCTCGTCACTCCTCTGGATCCCCGGCGCGGTCACGCCGGCTGAGACTCGTATGCCGGTACCTCCGGCAGATCCCTGCGCCCGCGTACGGCGGAGAACAGGATGGGCAGCGGCGTCAGCAGGAGCAGCCCGCACACGACCCACAGGGCGGCCCGGTTGCCCGCCAGCTCGCCCAGGGTCCCCCCGAGCAGCGCGCCGAGAGGCAGCACGCCCCACGAGATGAACCTGATACTGGCGGTCACCCGCGACAGCAGCGCGCGGGACACGGTGGCCTGGCGGTAACTGCGCGCCAGCAGGCTGAAGATCGTGATGCACACCTCGCGGCCGACCAGCCCGGTGGCGAACACCACCAGGCCCGCGCCGGCGGTGGACAGCGGCACCAGCAGGGAGATCAGCGGGCAGGCGCAGGCGGTGAGCACCATGGTCCGCGCGCCGCCGAGCCGGGCGGCGACGCGTGGGCCGAGCGCGCCGCCGAGCACTCCGCCGACACCGCCCAGCGCGAGCAGCACGCCGATCAGCGCGGGGTCGACCTCCACGGAGCGCAGCAGGAACGGCACCAGCAACGTGTCGTACGCGGCGCCCAGCATGTTCAGGCCCGCGGCGACCAGCATGAGCGGCCGGATCACCGGGTCGGCGAGCACGTACCCCAGTCCCTCGCGGATCCGCGGCAGCATCCTCCCCCGGTGCGCCACCGCGGCGGGTTCGTCCCGCGTACGGATCGTGGACAGGCACAGCGCGGAGAACAGATAGCTCGCGACGTCGACGAGCAGGGTCAGCGGTGCGCCGATCAGCTGGGCCAGCGCCCCGCCGGCCGCGGGACCGCCGGTCTGCGCGGCGGACTGGCCGGCCTGCAGCCGGCTGTTGCCCGTCAGCAGACCGTCCGCCTCGACGACCAGGGGGAGGTACGTCTGGCCGGCGATGTCGAAGAACACCGAGCCGACGCCGATGACCAGGGCCACGAGGACGAGCTGGGGGACGCTCACGACCCCGGCCGCGACCGCGACGGGCACCGAGACGAGCGCGGCCGCGCGTACGAGGTCACAGACGACCATCAGGGGCCGGCGCGCCAGGCGGTCGACCCAGACGCCGGCGGACAGGCCGAGGACCAGCCACGACACCAGGCCTGCCGCCCCGATCAGGCCGACCTGGAAGGTCGAGGCGTGCAGTGTCACGAGCGCGACGAGGGACAGCGCCACGGTCGTCAGCGTGGTGCCGAAGTAGCTGACGGTGGTCGCCGCCCACAGGCGTACGAAGTCGCGACCGCCGAAACGTCCGGCCCACCGGCTCACGGCCGATACCCCCTCGTCTGCTGAATTCGTCTGCTGAATTCGACAAGGGAGCCGAACTCACCTCGTCACGGAGCCCGGCTCCCGAATCGAGCGGGCTCAGACGCTGCCTCGGAGCACCGCGTTACTGTCCACCTTCTTCACGGTCGGCTTGCTGTATTTGGTCATATCGTCACCTCCTTCACTTTGAGCAGTCTGCTACGTCAACGGCCATTCCCGCCCAGGGGTCACACCGATTCCATCGGTGAAGAACCGCGGGTCGGGCACGTCCACCCAGGCACCTCCCGCTGCCGCCGAGCCCTCGGACGCGATTCCGGGAAGCATGGTGTCGAGGGCGGCATAGACGCCGAGGGGCGGAGGCGATCCGGACAGGATTCCCTCGACGAAGTCGAGGGTCGGGCCGTAAGGCGTCTTCCAGAGGCTTTCGTCGGCGGCGAGTTCCCGGTAACGCCCGGGGAGGAACGTCTCGGCATAGGCCTCCAGGGGCTCCCATTCGCGCTCCGCACTCCGCCCCCGGATATGGACCCTGGGCCGGTCGAAGGGGCCGCGGCCGGACTCGAAGGCTCCGTTGGACCCCTGAACCGCCAGGTAGGCGGCCTCACGAGGCCGGTACGAGATCAGGTCCTGGCGCATCGTGACCAGCGCGTGGCCGGCCGTCCGGCCCAGCAGCACCATCGTGCTGTCGACCGCGAAACCGGGCTCGCGTCCCGCTCCGGCGGCGGCGACCGCGACCAGGCGGGTGTCCATCCACCGCAGGAGGGGCCCGAGGGTGTGCGTGGGATAGGTGACCGCGTTGCGCCCGGCGTGCCACTCGCCCTGCCAGGTGGGCCGCCCGTCGGGACCGCGCAGCTTGTGCCTGGCCTCGTAGAGGTATTCACCTTCGGCGTAGTAAAGATCGCCGAACAGGCCGTCGCGCACCATGGCCTCGACGGCCAGGTGGTGCGGGAAGTAGCAGTGGTTCTCCGCCATCATGTAGTACGCGTCGCTCTGACGGCAGGCGGCCACCAGGTCGTGCGCCTGCTCGATGCCGGCGACCGGGGGTATCTCACTCAGCACGTGGACGCCGCGCCGGAGGGCGGCGGCCGCCTGCGGGACGTGGTGCTGCTGCGGTGAGGCCAGGTAGACCGCGTCGACGCCGGAGTCGAGCAGCTCGGCGAAGTCACCGGCGATCCGCACGCGCGGATGGGCGTCGCGGAGCGACGCCCCGGCCTCGGGAGAGGGATCGAACGCGGCGACGAGCTCCGCACGGGGGACGCGGGCGAGGGCGCTCACGAAGCTCGCGCCCCGGCGGAGCCCGGCGATGCCGAAACGAACGATGTCGGCCATGCGAAACCACCTTCCCGGCGATGGTCGAGGGCCCGGGCCGGGCTCAGTGCAGGAGTTCGCGCGCCGACCGTACGACGGCGCCGGTGGTGAGGCCGTACGCCTCCAGGAGCTCGACGGCGGGCGCGGACTCGGCGTAGGTCTCCAGCCCCACGAACCGCATGGGCACCGGGCACCGGGTGGCCAGCGTCTGCGCCACGATGCCGGCCAGGCCGCCCTGCTTCAGGTGCTCCTCGACCACGACGATCCGGCCGGTCTCCCGCGCGGCGGTCTCCAGCGCCCGCGCGTCGACGGGCTGGAGCGTCGAGACGTTGATCACCCGGCACGCGACGCCGTCGCCGGCGAGGACCTCCGACGCCTCCAGGGCGACCTCCACCATGGTGCCGGTGGCGACGATGGTGAGGTCGTGGCCCGGTTTGAGGACGTTCGCCGTGCCGGTCGCGAAGGGTTCGGAGCCGGAGACGTCCGCCGCCGACTTGTACCGGCTGCAGCGGAGGTAGGAGGGACCGTCACCCTCCAGCGCGCCGCGGAGCGCGGCGGCGGTCTGCGGCGCGTCGGCGGGCACGACCACGCGGACGCCGGGGAGCGAGCACATCAGGGCGAGGTCCTCGACCGCCTGCGCGGAGATGCCGTCCTCGCCGACCGTGATGCCGCCGTGCGTGCCGACCAGTGTGACGTTCAGCCGCGGCTGGGCGACGAGGAGGCGCATCTGGTCGAACGCGCGGCTCGTCAGGAAGGCGGCGAACGAAACGGCGACCGCCGGGACGCCCGAGGCGGCGAACCCGGCCGCGATCGAGACGAGGCTCTGCTCGGCGATGCCGCAGTTGAAGTACCGGCCGGGGAACCGCTGCGCGAACGCCTGAGTACGGGTGGGTTCGGACACGCCGGCGTCGAGCACGACGAAGTCCGGCCTTTCCAGGCCCAATTCGACCAGGGCCTTGCCGAAGGCGTCGCGCGTGGAGGTCCGCATGTGCCGGCTATGTCCTTTCGAGGTAGCGCTCACCGGCCGGGTTCAGCTCGGCTATCGCCTCGTCCAGCAATTCCGAGGGCAATGGGTTCATGTGGTACTCGGGATTGTCGGCCACCTGCCGGCTTCCCTTTCCCCGCACCGTGCGGGCGATGAGCGCCTTCGGCCGGCCGTTCCTGGAGTCGCGTGCGTCGGTGAGCTCACGGAGGAGAGCCGGCAGATCGTGGCCGTCGACCTCACGCGTGTCCCAGCCGAACGCCTCCCATTTCTTCGCCATCGGCTCCATGGGGCCGTACGGCAGGGAGCCGGCCGCCTCACGCTGGTGGTCGTTCCGGTCGACGATCACGGTGAGCGTGTCGAGGTCCCAGGTCGCCGCGTTGATCGCGGCCTCCCAGATCTGCCCCTCGTTGCACTCGCCGTCGCCCACCATGACGAACGTGTGGTGATCCCGGTCGGTGACACGGGCGGCCAGGGCGACGCCGATCCCGAAGGAGAGTCCCTGTCCGAGAGAGCCGGAGGACGCCTCGACGCCGGGCGTACGGGTCATGTCGGGGAAGCCCGGCAGCCGGCTCCCGAGACGCCGCAGGGTGCGCAGCTCGGCGGCGGGGAAGTAGCCGGAAAGGGTGAGAGCGGCGTAAAGCGCGGGGGCGGCATGTCCCTTGCTGAGAATGAAACGGTCGCGTTCCGGCCAGCCGGGAGCCTCCGGGCGGTGCCGCATGAGGTGGAAGTACAGCACGGAGATGACGTCCGCCGCGGAGAGCGACGGGCCGGGGTGACCGCTGCCGGCGAGTGTCGTCATTTCCAGGACCAGAGTGCGAAGCCGCACCGCCTTTTCGGCGATTGCCTGAATGTCGTCCGTACTCGCTGGTTCGGTCATCTGCCTTCACTGTCCTCGGGTAAACGACAAGATACACGAACCCCTATATATGCCTGACCGAATCCAGCTCTCGGCTACGTAGGGAGAGCGACAGCCACTCTGTGTTGAAAACGATGCCGTCCCGCGTGCCGAGTGGCATCCCCGCCTTTTCCGCGGCGTCGTGCAAACGCGCCGGATCGAATCCGGACGCGAACAGCGCGCTCTCCGCCTCGGCGAATGCGGTCAGCGGCGGTTCCGGTGAATCGACTTCCCGCCGAAGGAGCGGGTACACGGGCCGGAAGCGCGACCTGAACTCGGCGAGGAGCTCGACGGGCCGTTCGGGGGAGCGGCTCGCGACCCAGGCGGCCTCGGCGTCGACGAGGCGCTCCGCCTCCGCGAGATCGGCCGCGGGCCGCGCCGCCCGCAGCCGTTCGAGCAGGTTCCGGCGGAACGCCACGGCCACGTGCGTCAGTGAGGCGCCCGCCGGCAGGCCGGTCGCCGGCGTCAGGGACAACGCGTCCTCGCGGCCACGGCCCGAGGGCACGGCTCCTGCGCGCTTCCACAGGGTGAACAGATCCTGCTCCGGCAGCATGACCGCGGCCTCCCGCAGGAGTTCCGGCGGGCCGTCCGGCATGTGCACGAAGTTGTTGAACGTGTTGGCCGCGCCGAGACGGTGGCGGAGATGGTGCGGAGCGGTCCGGTCCGGGTCGGCCTTGCCCTTCAGCTCGCACAGCCGGGTCGCCACCGGAACGCCGTCCCGCACCGGGCCGACGACGGCCAGCAGCAGAGAGGGACCGCAGGTCAGCAGCTGCGACACGATGCGGATCCGGTCCGCGTCGTGGTCGGCGATCTGGTACTTCCAGATGCGGTGGATGCGGTCGTCGGTGAGTCGCACCGCGTGCGCGTACTCCACGCTGAAGCCGTGCTCGTCGAGCCAGTCCAGGGCCACCGGGGTCCGGCGGGTGGCGAGGGAGAGCGGCGGGAGGAGGAGCACCGCCGTCGAGGCGAGGACCTCCTCGGCGGCCGTCCCGGTGGCGGCGCGCATGACCCGGACGCCCGCGGTGAAGTCGAGGTCGTCCTCGTACCGCGTGAAGGCGTCGTCCGCGTGAGACATCCTGGCTTTCTCCCTCGGGGGTGGGTGTCCTCAGCCGCTGGCCGAGGCGTCCGGCAGCAGGCTCGAGACGCCGGGCAGGTACGGATCCAGCAGGTACGTCGCGAGCACGATCCGCTGCCAGCGGCTCACCGCGATGCCGCAGTCGTCGGCCAGGCCGAGCAGCGAGCGCCAGTCCCGTGATCGCCCGGACCGTATCCGGGACAGTAGTGATCTCATCGCCGCCGCGGAGGACCGGGGGCCGCCGGCGGGCGCGCGGGCCAAATCGGCCAGCGTACGGTCCAGGTCCAGGTCGGCCGGGGGTGCCGCGGCCTCGAGCCGGGCGGCGAGAGCGTGGGCGCTCGCGGTGGCGTCCCGCCCGGCCAGGGCGTCGCGGTAGAGGGCCATCCGGGTGTCGTGGTCGCAGAGAACGGCCAGTTCGCGTACGAGGTCGGCGGGCTCGTCCGCCGCGTGCACGAGGTTCAGCTGGTAGTTGAAGCCGCCCAGGTCGTGGCGGAGCTGTCCCTGGCGGCAGTCGGCGGGATCCGCCGGGCCCTTGACCCGGTTGAAGGTCACCGTGGCGGCCTCGCCGGGGCTGTGTCGCGCCAGGACCACCAGCAGGCAGTCGGTGGCCGTCATGTAGAGGTCGGCCGCGTCCCTGCGGTCGCGGCTGGCGGCGCCCAGTCCGTAGTGCCACAGCGCGCGGACGCTGTGCCGGTCCATCGTCACGATGGTGGCCCCGGTGATGGAGAAGCCGTTGGCCAGGACCCACCGCAGCGCCGGAGCCAGCCGCCGGGTGACCACGGCGTCCGGCTTGAGCAGGAGCAGCGCGTGGGCGTGGCAGAGCTCCCAGGCCGAGTCCCCCGCCGCAGTCGTGAGGTCCTCGAAGCCGTCGAGGAAGTAGGCGTCCGTCTCGTAGAGCGCGAGCTTGTCCGGCAGGCTCGACAGGAACGCCGGGACCGGACCGGTCACCGCGACTCAGCCGCCGATGGCGGCGGCCCGCCGGCCGACGTCCTCAGGGTCGAGGATCTCACCGTCGAGCGCGACGGCGGCGAACGCGCTCAGGGGGATCCGCTCGAAGACCGGGGCGCCGAGGCGGGAGAAGACGCTCTCGGGGACGAGCTTCAGCGAGGTGGTGACCACCAGCATCGGAACCCGGGCGGCGAGCTCGGCCGTGCCCTTGATGTTCAGCACCTCGGTCGCGCCGATCGCGTCGGCCCCGGCCAGCCCGATCGCGGCGTCGTCGTCGGTCCCGTGCCCGAGCCGGGCCAGCACCTGGCTCACGACCGAGCTGCTGGGCGCGACCGTGACCGCGCCGCCGTGGCCGGCCACCCACTGAGCGGCCGCGGCCACGCTCTTGTCGACGTCCTCGTCCAGCTCTCGCCGGATGCGCCGCAGCGCGGCGGCCGGTTCGTCGCCGTGGACGGCGTTGCCGATGTGCCAGATGGGCGCGTAACCGGGAAGCCGGGCGCTCAGGATCGCCGCCGCCTGTTCGAGGGCGCCACGGTCGCCGGTGAGTTCGAGCAGGCCGGCGATGGCGAGACGCGCGACGCCGGTCGCGCCGGCCGTCTTGGTCGTGAGGGCTTCCTGGAGGGCCGTGGGCAGTGCGGCATCGTCCACCTGTGCACCCTTTTCCTGCTCTGTCGAGAACGCCTGTTCCTGATGATCTTAGTGAGAACCACCAGGAAACCGACCCAAGGGGCGTTAGAGCAGTGAAGCGCACATTTCAGCAGCCGGGAGCGGAGTGGAAGGTGCGGTAGTGGTCCAGGCTGTACCAGGTCTGGGTGGTGTCGCCGTCGCGGACCAGCCGCTCGGCGTCGCGGTGGGTCTGGGGCGCGGGGCGGGGGTTGACGTCGTACTCGTGGTACGCCCCCGAGGAGGGCAGGTGGCCCTCGCGGTCGCCGAAGGTGTTGCCACCGCGCAGGTAGCCGCCGGGGACCTGGTAGGTCATCGGCCGCTCGGTGGCCGGCCAGCCCAGCCCCCGCCACAGCTCGCACGCCCTGGTGACCTGCGGGGGAGGCGCCACCCGGTGCCCGCGCGCCGGGCCGGTCGCGGCGGTGGCCGCGGCCACCGCGATCGCGGCCGCCGCGGCGATCGAGGCGGTCGCGCCCAGCAGGGCGGTGATACGGGTCACGGCGTCGTCTCCTCGGTTCGGCGGGTGGCAGGAGTCTGACCGACCGGGCCCCGGCCCGCCGGCGGCGACATCGGCTCTTTGCGCGCCTGCGGCGGAGAAGTGACCCCGGCCTTGATTCTCGCTCACCGTCTGCCCTCGGGTGATGTAATGCACCTCGTCCTCATACGGAGGGAAGGGAGCCGGAGGGTGCGGGTCCGAGCACTGCTGTCCGTCGCGGTCCTGGCCTGGTCGGCCGCCGCGTGCACGGGTGGCTCCGAGCCCGCCGGGACGGCTTCACCCGCGCGGACGAGCGCGGGGCCTTCGACGTCGCCGCTGCGGTTCGGCGCGACGCCGCTGTGGAGCGAGCGTACGAAGGGCGTCCCCCGGTACGCCGACCACTTCGCGCTGCACGGGGACAGCGTGGTCGTGGTGAGCGGCCCGAGGCGCAGCGAGTCGGACCGGCTGTCCGTCCTCGACGCCGCGACCGGCGAGGTCCGCTGGTCGATCCGGATCTGGCGACCGCTCCGCGGCGGGCACGGCGACCGGTGGAACGGACTGGACCCGTCCGGGACGACCCCGCCCGTCGTGGACCGGGGCGGCGACTGGGGCGTACTGGTCGAGACCTCGCAGAACCACGCCTCGACGCAGGAGCCGTACGGCCTGGCACTGCTGTCGGGCGAGGACGGCCGGGTGCTGTGGCGCCGTACGGTCGTCGCGGAGAAGAAATCCGGCGACCGGAATAAGCGTGTTTATCCGGATCTGGTGCTCGGCGACACGAGCATCGCGCTCATGCACCTGCGCACCTCGCTGAACCCGATGGTGACCGACACCCGGCTGGTCGCGGTCGACCCGCGTACCGGCAGGCGGCTGTGGTCCCGGTCCGGCGTCGCCCCGGCGGCGGTGGTCTCCGGAACCGTCGTCGCGGCCGAATGGCCGGACCCCGCGCGGACGCCGTACGGCTCGGCCGCGAACGGAACCGTCGCGGTGCTGGATCCCGCGACCGGCCAGGACCGCTGGAGCCTGCGCGACCGGATGCCGGCCGCCCGCGTGATGGCCGCCATCAACGGCCTGGTCGTGGTGAGCGACCCGCGGCGGGCCCCGGTCCTGCTGGACCTGGCCACGGGCGTCCAGGTCGGCTCCCTGCCGGGCCAGGCGGGCAACTGCTCCGACGACCGCGCGAACCTGATCGCTTGTGAGTCCCTGTCCTCGACGTCCGGCCTGCTCACGATCGCCGCCGGCGAACGCACGGCCCGGCCCGCCGCCCACCGCCCGCCGGAGGGCATCATCACCCTCGTGCGGGACGGGCGGATCTACTTCAGCGGAGTGAACTCACCCGGCGCGGAGATCGACCGCTCCGGCACCCCGCTGACCGGCCCCCTTCCGGCCGGTTTCCTCGGCGCCCTCTCCGACCGGTACGCCGTCTTCCGGATCCCGGTGACCCAGCAGTACAGCGTCTACGGCGCCGGCTGAACCCTCAGGTGCGCGGCCAGGGGTCTCCGGCCGTGTCCAGGCCGGCCAGGAGCAGGTCGAGGCCGATGACGAACTGGTCGCGGTCGTCGTGGTCGCGCAGGTCCGAGGCGGCGCGCGTCAGGAAGGGGTAGCCGGCGGGGTCGAGCCCCTCCCAGTGCTCGGCGGCCTGGGCGAGGTAGGCGTCGCGGCCGGTGGCCGCGTCGACGGTCAGGCCCGGGGCGATGATCTGGGCGCTGACCCCGGTGACGTAGTAGAAGATCGCGGTGGCGAGCGCGAAGTGCCGCCCGGCGGGCGCCCCGGTCCGGGCGACGAGCGTGCCGATGCGGTCCAGCAGGCGCAGCGTGTTGGGCAGCGTGGCGGGCGCGGTGACGTGGGAGGCCGCCCACGGGTGCCGGTCGAGGGTGTCGAAGACCGCTGTCGCGAGCGCGCGCAGCCCGCCGGGTCCGGGGCCGGCGGCGAGGGCCTGGCCGAGCACGTGGTCGGCGGCCAGGGCGATGAGTTCGTCCTTGTTCGCCACGTGCCAGTAGAGGGCTCCCGGGCCGGTGTCGAGGCGTTCGGCCAGCAGCCGGAAGGTGAGTCCTCGTTCGCCGTGCTCGTCCAGCAGCGCGACGGCCGCGCCGACGACGACCTCCTGCGAGAGGGCGCCGGCGCGCCCTCCTGAGGGCGCTCTTCCTCGTGTCCGTGGCATGCCCGCAAGTTTGACACATTATGGAACGTTGCTCCATATTATCTCTGGAACGTCGTTCCAATAAAGCTGTGTCCGGCCGTACCACGGGAGTCACCATGAACACATCGGTCACGATCATCGGCGCCGGGCTGGGCGGGTTGACGCTCGCCCGCGTCCTGCACGTCAACGGAGTCCCGGCGACCGTCTATGAGGCGGAGGCCTCGCCGGCGGCGCGCTCGCAGGGCGGGATGCTCGACATCCACGAGGACAACGGCCAGCCGGCGCTGCGGGCGGCGGGCCTGTTCGAGGAGTTCCGCGGCCTCATCCTGGAGGGCCGCCAGGCGATACGGGTCCTCGACCGGGACGGGACCGTCCTGCTCGACCAGCCCGATGACGGCACGGCCGGGCGCCCGGAGGTCCAGCGCGGCGCGCTGCGGCAAATGCTGCTCGACTCGCTCCCGGCCGGCACCGTCCGGTGGGGCCACAAGGTGACCGGCGTCCGTACGCTCGGCGGCGGCCGCCACGAGGTGACCTTCGCCGACGGCGCCACCGTCACCACGGCCCTGCTGGTCGGCGCGGACGGCGCGTGGTCACGGGTACGGCCGCTGCTGTCCGGCGCCGCACCCGAGTACATCGGCAGGTCGTTCGTCGAGACCTACCTCTACGACGCCGACACCCGGCACCCCGCCGGCGCGAAGGTGGTCGGCGGCGGATCGCTGTTCGCGCTCGCGCCGGGCAAGGGCATCCAGGCCCACCGGGAGAGCGGTGGGACGCTGCACACCTACGTGGCGCTGTCCGAGTCCCAGGACTGGTTCGCCGCCATCGACTTCACCGACCCGGCCACGGCCGCCGTCCGCATCGCCCGCGAGTTCGACGGCTGGGCGCCGGAGCTCACCGCGCTGATCACCGACAGCGACACCGCGCCGGTCCTGCGGCCTCTCCACTCCCTGCCCGTCGACCACCGGTGGGAGCGGGTGCCGGGCGTGACCCTGCTCGGCGACGCCGCCCACCTCTCGGCCCCGAACGGCGAAGGCGCCAACCTGGCCATGCTGGACGGCGCCTCACTCGGTGAGGCCCTCGCCGCTCGTCCCGACGATGCCGAGGCGGCGCTCACCGCCTACGAGCGGGCCATGTTCTCCCGCAGCGCCGAGGCCGCCATCGACGGCACCGAACTCCACGAACTCCTCTTCGGCGAGAACGCGCCCTACGGCATGGCCGACGCCCTCGCCGGCGCCGAGCGGCTCTAACGTCCGTCCTCGAGCGCCGGCATGAGGTCGTCGGCGACACGGCGCAGGTAGCGCCAGGCGACGTCCGGGGCGAGGCCGCCGCACAACGGCTGGATCGGCAGGGCGCCGAACGTGCGCGTGAGCCGCACGGCCTCCGGAATGGTCACCACGCGGTGGGATCCGTTCTCGGCGCGCAGTGCCTCGATGGTGCGTCCCTGGGACAGGCTCGCGATGGTGTCGCGCGCCCCCATCGGCGCGTTCCAGTCCGCGTAGGTGGTCGCGTCGGACAACAGCGCGGCTCCGACCTCCCGCCAGCCCTCCTCGACGTCGGGGTTCACGAACACCGAGGTGGGGATGTCGGAGGGCGTCAGCATGCACGGGCCGGGCTCGTGGCCGTTCTCCCGCGCCGCCGCCTCGTACGCGGCCTGGAGCTCGGGCGCGTCGGTGTTGGCGAAGAACCCCAGGCCGTTGCGGCCGGCGCGGCGTGCGGCCGCCAGCGAGCCGCCGCCCCAGAACAGGCTCGGGCCGCCCGGTGTGACGGGCGCCGGTGTGGCGCGGGGCATGGCCTCCGCCGCCGAGGCCGTACGGAGGCGGTCCAGCAGCGTCGCCAGTTTCTCGTCCGCGATCGCGCCGCGCCGGTGGAAGTCGACGCCGAACTGCTCGTACTCGACGGGCCGGTAGCCGATCCCCAGTGTGTGCGTCACGCGGCCACGGCTGAGGTGGTCGAGAACGATCATGTCCTCGGCCAGGCGCACCGGGTCGTACAGCGGCAGGATCGCCGCGGCGACGATGATCGGCGTCGTGGTCGTCACGGCGGCGATCGACGCGGCCAGCATCATGGGGGAGGGGAGATAGCCGTTCTCCGAGCTGTGGTGTTCGGAGACGACGATCGAGGCGCACCCCTTGCCCTCGGCCCAGGCCGCCATCTCCACCGCTGCATGGTAGAGATCGGCGACCTCGCCGGCCGTCCTGCCCGGCGCCTGCATGTCGAACCGCATGACGAACATCACGAACCGCCTTCAGGTGTCGGCTACCGGTCCATGATCGCTTTTGTGCGGTCCCGTGGGGAGGGGGCCGCGGTCGCTATCCGTGCGCGGCCAGACCGTACATCGCCGTGGAGAGCAGGCGTTCCAGGAGGTCGGACGGCCCGCCCGGCTGCTGCGCCGCCCAGACCAGGCCGATGGCGATCGCGATCACCTCGTAGACGGTGACGTCGGCCCGTACCTGCCCGGCCTCCTGCGCGCGTTCGAGCAGCCGCTCGCCTGCGGCGCGCATGGCGGCGCAGGAGGCGTGGAGCCCGGAGCTCTCGTCGGCCAGCGCCGTCATGATCGAGTGCGGCAGGCCCTCGTAGGTGTGGGCACCCGCGGCCAGTTCGTTCAGCCAGGTCAGCAGGGCGCCGTGGGGCGTGTGGGCCGACGAGTCGTGGAGCAGGTCGGCGCGCTCGCGCAACGTCTCGAAGTCGCCGTCGAGGATTGCCTCGAGAAGGGCCTCGCGCGTGGGGAAGTGCCGGTAGAGCGTGCCGATGCCGACGCCCGCCCGGCGGGCGATGTCGCGCAGGGACGCGTCGGTCCCGTCGGTGGCGAACGCGTCGCGGGCCGAGGCCAGCAGCCGTTCTCGGTTGCGCTGTACGTCGGCGCGGGACGTGCCGGCCACGTGTCTCTCCTCGGGTTTGACCGACGGAGCAGTGCTCCGTAGTCTTCGACAACGACGGCGGAGCGGTGCTCCGTACGTGCTGACCAGCGTATCCAAAGAGGGAGTCACATGCGCGCCATTATCACCGCTCGTTCCGAGACAGACGATGAGGTGGAACTCACCGCCCTGCCCGATCCGCGGCCCGCGGCGGGGCAGATCCGCATCAGAATGGCCGGGGCCGCCGTCAATGCGGCCGATCTCCACATCATCGACAACGCGCGCGGCGAGGCGGGGGCGGGCGGTCCCGCGCCACGCCTCGGCCTGGGGCTGGACGTGGCGGGCGTCGTCGACGCCGTGGGCCCCGGTGTCCGCGGCCTCACGGTCGGCACGCCGGTCGCGGCGCTCACCTTCCCGCACGCTCCGTACTCCGCCGCCGGAGCGGCCGCCGAGTACGTGATCGTCCCGGCCGCCGACGCGGCGCCGGTCCCGGACGGGGTCGACCTGCTGGACGCGGCCACGGTCCCGCTCAACTCGCTGACCGCCGCGCAACTGCTCGCCCTGCTCGGCCCCGCCCAGGGCAGGCGACTGCTGGTGACCGGCGCCGCGGGCGGGGTCGGCGGTCACGCGGTGGCGCTCGCCGCACGCGCCGGCTGGCAGGTCACCGGACTCGCCCGCGCGACGGACCACACCTTCCTGACCAGGGCCGGAGCCGAGAAGACGTGCACCACCCTGGACGGGGAGAGCGGCTTCGACGCGGTGCTGGACACCGCCCTGCTGAACGAGGCGGCACTGCGGGCGGTCCGCGACAACGGAGCGTACGCGGGGGTCTTCCCCGGTCTCGAACCCGCCTCCGAACGCGGCATCTCCGTCTCCTCGGCGGTGGTGGTCCCCGACGGCATCCTCCTGCGGGAGATGCTCGCGCTGACCGCGCAGGGGGTTCTGGAACCGCGCCGGGCCGGCACCGTGCCCCTGGACAAGGCCGCGCACGCCTACCGCGCCTTCCGCGCCGGCGGTCACCGTGGCCGTTGGGTGCTCACGAACTGACACAGGGAGAACGTCATGCAGTACACGACTTTCGGCCGTACCACGGGCCTTCGGGTCTCCGAGGTGGCACTCGGTACGGCCACCTTCGGCACCCGCGCCGCCGCGGGCACCGAGCCGGCCGAGGCCCGCCGCATCCTCGACCGCTTCGCCGACGCCGGCGGCACCTTCATCGACACCGCCGAGAGCTACCAGGCCGGCCAGTCCGAGGAGATTCTCGGCGAGCTGCTGACCGGGCGGCGGTCACGATTCACGCTGGCCACGAAGTTCGCCTACGGGGTCGGCGGCGAGGCGGGTGTCATGGGCACCGGCAACAGCCGCGCGAACATGGTACGGGGCGTCGAGGACAGCCTCCGGCGGCTGCGGACCGACCACGTCGATCTGCTGTGGGTGCACCTTCCCGACACCGTCACCCCGACGGAGGAGATCGTCCGCGGCCTGGACGACCTCACGCGCCAGGGCAAGATCCTCTACGCGGGGCTGTCCAACTTCCCCGCCTGGCGCACCGCCCGCGCCGTCACGGTCGCCGAACTGCGTGGCCTGGCGCCCGTCGTCGGGGTTCAGTTCGAGTACAGCCTGGCGGAGCGCACCGCGGACCGGGAGATCCTGCCGATGGCCGAGGCCCTCGGCCTCGGCGGGGCCCTGTGGTCACCGCTGGGCGGCGGACTGCTCACCGGCAAGTACCGCGCCGGCAGCGAGGGGCGGCTGACCGACTGGGGGCGCGTCGTCCACACCGAGGACGGCCGGCAGAAGACCGCCGTGGTCGACGCCGTGCTGGCCGTCGCGAAGGAGACCGGCGCCAAGCCCGCGCACATCGCCGTCGCGTGGATCCGCGAGCACGCCGCGCGCGCCGTGACGCCACTCGTCCCCGTGATCGGGCCGCGCACCCTGCCGCAGCTGGAGGACTACATCAGCGCTCTCGGCGTACGGCTGGACGCCGAGCAGTACGATCGCCTCGACGAGGTCAGCCGCGTACCCCTGGGCCAGCCGCACGACGTGTTGGCCGCCTCACGCCCGGTCGTCCTCGGCGGCGACGCCGCGCGCTTCCGCGCCCCGGCCGTGCCCGTCGCCTGAGCGGCGGCCACCTACCCGTCGAACACGCTTCACACCTCGGTGCCCGCATGGGCGCGGTGTCGCCGGGTACGCGCTCGGCATGTCCGACAAGTCCCGCTGAGAGGACGAACATGACTGAGCACATCAGCCCGCTGGCGGTCGTGACCGGCGCCTCCAGCGGGATCGGGCGCGAACTCGCGAACGAGTTCGCGCGGAACGGCTTCGACCTGCTGGTCGTGGCCGAGGACGACGGGATCGCCGAGGCGGCGCAGGACCTGGAGGCCCGGGGATCAGCCGTGACGGCCGTCCGTACGGACCTGGCCACCTTCGACGGGGTCGAGGAGCTCTTCGACGTCATCCGCGCCGGACGTACGCCGGACGTGCTCGCCGTCAACGCGGGCGTGGGCGTCGCCGGGAGGTTCCCGGACAACGACCTGGCGGCGGAGCTCCGGCTCGTCGGTCTCAACGTCACCTCGGCGGTGCACCTAACCCGGCTCGTCCTCCCGCTGATGATCGAACGCGGCGGAGGCCGCGTGCTGTTCACCTCCTCGATCACGGCGACGGCACCCGGCCCGTACCACGCGACGTACGCCGCCTCGAAGGCGTTCCTCTACTCCTTCTCCGAGGCCGTACGCCACGAGTTGCGGGAGACCGGGGTCCGGGTCACGGCGTTGCTGCCCGGCCCGACGGACACCGCCTTCTTCGAGCGCGCCGGGATGGAGGACACCAGGCTCGGCGCCATGGAGAACAAGGACGACCCCGCGGAGGTCGCCCGGCAGGGGTTCCAGGCGCTGATGGCCGGCAAGGACCACGTGGTCGCCGGATCTCTGAAGAACAAGGTCCAGTCCGCCGCGGCGAAGGTCATGCCCGAGAAGGCCAAGGCGAAGCTGCGGGCCGGCCTGACCGAGCCCGGCTCGGCGAAGGAGTGAGACCGGCGCGTACGTCGGCCGTCGAGTAACGCCGCGCCCGCGGGCGCTCTCGCCCGTGGCGGCGGTCTCGGAGACGGCCGGGCCGCACGCGGCCCGGAGTGGCGTGCAGGTCCGCGGTACGCCAGGAGTCCCTCGCCCCCGCTCCGGCGCCGTTGAGCCGGTGCCGTGAGTGCTTCTACGCCCCGAAGGTGATTCGGTTCCGTTCTCGGGGGAAGAGGGTCATTCCTCGACCGGTTGGACACGTCCGGCCGAGTGTCGTCACCGCCCGTAGTCAAATGAAGGCGTTTGGGAGCTGGGATGGATTTCCATACCGATTTCACGGTGACCGAGGACGACATCGTGATCATGACTCTTCGCGGATCACTGGACGTCGCCACCGCACCGAAGCTGCGCGACCCGATCGTCCATCTGATCGATGAGGGTTACCGCCGGCTCGTGCTGCAGATGGGCCAAGTCGACTTCATCGACTCCATCGGCTTGGGCGTCCTCGTCGGCGTGGTCCGGCGGCTCCGCCCCCTCCAGGGCGCGCTGGCCGCGGCCGCCCCCTCCATACAGACCCGCAAGGTCATCGAGATCACCCAGCTGAGCCGGGTACTCCCGCTGTACGCCGACACCGAGACCGCGCTCGCGGCTCTGCGCCGAGGCTGAGCAGGACGACCGATCCAGGGCGGCGCCTCCGTACGCCGAAGACCACCTTTGAAGGAGAGACCGATGGCTTCCACAACAGTCGCCGACCACGTCCTGGAACGCCTGCGCGGCTGGGGAGTGGAGAAGGTCTTCGGCTACCCCGGAGACGGGATCAACGGGCTGCTGGCCGCGTGGGGACGCGCCGACGACCGGCCGCGGTTCATCCAGTCCCGCCACGAGGAGATGTCGGCGTTCGAGGCGGTCGGCTACGCCAAGTTCACCGGCCGGGTCGGCGTCTGCGCCGCCACCTCCGGGCCCGGCGCGATCCACCTGCTCAACGGCCTGTACGACGCCAAGCTCGACCACGTGCCGGTGGTCGCGATCGTCGGCCAGACGGACCGCAGCGCGATCGGCGGCTCCTACCAGCAGGAAGTCGATCTGCTCAGCCTGTTCAAGGACGTGGCCAGTGAGTACGTGCAGATGGTCACGGTCCCCGAGCAGCTGCCCAACGTCCTGGACCGGGCGATCCGTACGGCGATGGCCGAGCACGCGCCGACCGCGATCATCATCCCCGCCGACGTCCAGGAGCTGGAGTACTCGCCGCCGACCCACGCGTTCAAGATGGTGCCCTCCTCCATCGGCGTCGACTGGCCCGCGCCCGTCGCCGACGGCGAGGCGATCCGGCGCGCCGCGGAGGTGCTCAACAGCGGTGAGAAGGTCGCCATCCTGGCCGGGCAGGGCGCCCGCGGCGCGCGGGCGGAGCTGACGCGGGTCGCGGACCTGCTCGGCGCCGGAGTCGCCAAGGCGCTGCTCGGCAAGGACGTGCTCTCCGACGACCTGCCCTACGTCACCGGCTCCATCGGCCTTCTCGGCACCCGGCCCAGCTACGAGATGATGAGCGAGTGCGACACGCTCCTGACGGTCGGGTCGAACTTCCCCTACAGCCAGTTCCTCCCGGACTTCGGCCAGGCGCGCGCCGTCCAGATCGAGATCGACGGCAGGCTCATCGGGATGCGCTACCCGTACGAGGTCAACCTCGTCGGTGACGCGGCCACGACGCTCGCGGCCCTCATCCCGCACCTGCGGCGCAAGGAGGACCGGTCCTGGCGTGAGGGCATCGAGTCCAACGTGGATCGCTGGTGGCAGACCATGGAGAAGGAGGCCATGGTCGAGGCGGACCCCATCAACCCGATGCGCTTGTTCTGGGAGCTGTCCACGCGCCTGCCCGGGGACGCCATCGTCACCGCCGACTCCGGCTCGGCCGCCAACTGGTATGCCCGCGACCTGAGGTTCCACGGCGACGTACGCGGCTCGCTGTCGGGCACCCTGGCCACGATGGGCCCCGGCGTGCCGTACGGCATCGGAGCCAAGTTCGGCAATCCCGAGCGGCCGGTCATCGTCTTCGCCGGCGACGGCGCCATGCAGATGAACGGTCTCGCCGAGCTCATCACGATCAGCCACTACTGGCGGGAGTGGTCCGACCCGCGGTTCGTCGTCGCCGTCATTCACAACAACGACCTCAACCAGGTCACCTGGGAGATGCGCGCGATGGGGGGCGCCCCGAAGTTCACCCAGTCACAGACCCTGCCGGAGGTCGACTACGCGGCGTTCGCCGCGAGCCTGGGCCTGGGCGCCATCACGGTGGACCGGCCCGAGCAGGTCGGCCCGGCCTGGGACCAGGCGCTGGCCGAGGGCCGGCCGACCCTGCTCGACGTCCGCTGCGACCCCGACGTACCCCCCATCCCCCCGCACGCGACTTTCGAGCAGATGAAGGACGCGGCCACGGCGGTGCTGCACGGAGACGAGAACCGCTGGGGGATCCTGAAGGAGGGCGTCAAGACCAAGGTCCAGGAGTTCCTTCCGTCGCGGGACTGAGCCGGCGTCTCCTTGTTTGAAGCCGCATCGCGAGGGCAGCGCGGCTTTTCGTGCGCGCGACGAACGATGCCGGGGGGCCGGCATGACGGTGAGCCATGACGAAGGCCGGGCCGAGGAACTGCTCGAAGAACTGGCCCTGCTGAAGCCGGACGATCCGCGATGGGAGGACATCCGCTCGGAGCTGGTCCGGATCCATACCCCGCTCGTACGCTACGTCGCCGGCCGCTACGCACGTCACGGCGAGCCGCAGGAGGACATCGAGCAGGCCGCCATGCTCGGTCTGGTCAAGGCGATGAACCGTTACGACCCTCGGGTCGGCCACACGTTCGTGGCGTACGCGATGCCGACGATGACCGGCGAGGTCAAGCGCCATTTCCGCGACCGTACGTGGAGCATGCGGATGCCCCGCCCGCTGCAGGAGCTGCGGCTGTCGCTGCGGACCGCCCGGCAGGACTTCGTACGGGACCACGGCCGCGCCCCGACCGTGCCCGAGGTCGCCGAGCTTCTCGGCGTCTCCGAGGAGGAGGCCATCGAGGTGATCGGCGCGGCGGACGCCTATCGCCCCGTGTCGCTCGACGCGCCCGCCACCGAGGAGGAAGAGGGGGAGTCGCTCGGGTCGCTGATCGGAGACGAGGACGCCGCGATCGAGATGGTCGTCGACCGCAACGCCCTGCGCCCGCTGCTGGAGAAGCTGCCGGAGCGGGAACGCACGATCCTGCTGCACCGCTTCTTCGGCAACAGGACGCAGACCGAGATCGCCGAGCTGATGGGCCTGTCCCAGATGCACGTCTCCCGCCTCATCGGCCGCAGCCTGGCCCGCCTCAGGACCCAGCTCCTCCGAGACGAGTGAGGCCAGGCCGGCCCGCGGCGTCGACACCCCTCAAGGGCGGCCGGCGGTGAGACTCCCCTCGGCCTCCGCGCCGTCCGGCGTGCCGGGACGCCAGCCGCGACGCCGGCCCCGGCGGACCGCGGCGAGCAGGAGACCGGCCAGCCCGGCGCAGCCCACCACCGCGCCCGAGGCGGTGAGCGCGGTGTACGCGGGACGCCGGTCAGAGGGCGGGGGAAGGACGATCGTCACCGGCCGTGCCTGGGCACCCGGTGCCGTCTCGCCCGACTCCTCCGGCAGCACGGTCGCCACGGCCGCGACCGGATCGACGATCCCATAGCCGAGCGACGGGTCCGGAAGCCGCCCGGTCGGGTGGTCCGCGGTGGTCTCCAGCCGCTGCCGCACCTGCGCGGCCGTCAGTTTGGGCCGGTAGTCGCGCACCAGCGCCGCCGCCCCGGCCACGAAGGCCGCGGCCACCCCGCTCCCGGACGCGGTGACGTTGCCCGAACCGCGCGGGGCGATGCTCAGCAGGTTCGAGCCCGGCGCGGCGAGGGCCGGCGCGAGGCCCGGCTTGGTGGCGACCTTGGCGTTCGGGCCGACCGACGCGACGGCCACCACGCCCGGCAGCGCGGCGGGATAGACCGGGCCGTCGGAGGACAGACCGGCCGCGTCCGTGGAGGCGACGACGAGCGCGTCGTGGGAGCCCGCGTACGCGACCGCGCGGCGCAGGGCCGCAGTGTCGGCGGTCGTGCCGACGGCGACGGTCACGACGCGGGCGCCGGCGTCGACCGCCACCCGGATGCCCGACGCCAGCTTGGCCGGGTCGACCTGGTTCTGGTCCGTCGCGACGCGGATTGGCAGAATGCGTGCCGCGGGCGCGATCCCGGCGAACCCGCTTCCGGCGACGGGCCGAGCGGCGATGAGGCCGGCGACGAACGTGCCGTGGCCGGAGCAGTCGCCGTCCGCGCGGGAGTTGTCCGTCACGTCGCGCCCGGCGTACACGGCCCCGGCCAACGCCGGGGACGCCGCGCTCACACCGGTGTCGACCACCGCGACGACGGTGCCTCCGCCGCGGGTCAGGACCCAGGCGCGCTGCGGCCCGAGCAGCAGTTGCGCCCAGGGAACGTCGCGTACGACCCTGGTGGCGGGAGCGGCGCAGCCCGCCGCCTGAGCCGGGTCCGCCGTGACGAGGAGCGGGAATCCGCTCAGCGCGGTTCCGGTCAGCAGCGCCGCGAGACGGCCGGCGGTCATCGGGGGCCTCCGCCCGGAGCCGGGTCGTCGGACCAGCTCGGCGCGAGCCATCCGACCTGCAGCTGGACGGCGCTGCGGCGGGTCACGACGAGGCCGCGGCCGGGCGGGAACTGCCGGGGGCGCATGCCGTTGAGCAGCGGCATCTCGTTCGGCGGGCAGGACAGGGCCAGATCGGGGGTGTTGGTCTCCTGCAGCCGGCGTACGACCGCCTCCATGGACAGGCGGGAGGATCCGGCGGCGCTGCGTGCGAGTACGACGTGCAGCCCGATGTCGCCGGCCTGTGGAAGCAGGTCGATGAGCGGGTTGAGCGGCCCGCCCATCGGCCCGGTGAGCAGGTCGTAGTCGTCGACGAGGACGAACACCTCGGGGCCGGTCCACCAGTCACGGCGCGCGAGTTGCGCCGGGGTGATGCCGGCACCGGGCATCCGCGCCCGGAGTCGTGTCGCCAGCGTCTCGACCTGTTCCGCCGCGGCCGAGGAGGAGAACGCGAAGCCGAGACGGTACTCCTCCGGCAGTGCCTCCAGCAGGGCGCGGCGGCTGTCGACGATGAGGACCTGGGCCTCGCCCGGCGCGTACGCACGTGGGATCGCGTCGGCGATCAGGCGGAGCACCCCGGTCTTGCCGCTGCCGGTGTCGCCGAGCACGGTCAGGTGCGGCTGGGTGTCGAAGTCGTGCCAGACGGGTGCGAGGTCCGTCTCGCCCCAGCCGAGCGCGACCCGCATCCGGCCCTCTGGCGCGGGGAGCCGGTCGGCGGGCAGTACGGCGGGCAGCATGCGTACGGGCGGCGCGGCCGGCCCGTCCCAGCCGTCCGCGACGCTTTCGGCCAGCGCCCGGGTGGCGTTCGCGAGGTCCTCGGTACGCGACCGGCCGTCGACGCGGGGGATCGCGGCCAGGAAGTGCATCTTGTCCAGGGTGAGCCCGCTGCCGGCGGCGCGGGGGACCCGCGCGGCGGCGCGCATGTCGATCATGGAGTCGATGGAGTCGCCGAGCCGGAGCTCCAGCCGGGTGCCGAGCTGGTCGCGCAGGGCGCTGGGCATGTCCGACCAGCGGGCGGAGGCGAGCATGAGGTGGATGCCGTACGTCAGCCCGCGGGCGGCGAGCTGCCGGATCGGCGCGTCGTGCTCCTCGTAGTCGGAACGGAGCGAGGCCCAGCCGTCGACGACGAGGAAGACGTCGCCGTGCGGGTCGTCGCCGAAGTGGCCGTCACGGCGCAGCGCGCGGTAGGCGGCCATGTTCTCGATCTCGTGTGCGGCGAACAGGCGCTCGCGCTCGGCGAGGACGGTCTGGACCTCGGCGATCGTCCGGCTGACCCGCTCGCGGTCCATACGCCCGGCCACGCCCCCGACGTGCGGGAACCCGCTCAGGGTGGACAGCGTGCCACCCCCGAAGTCCAGACAGTAGAACTGTGTCTCGGCCGGCGTGTGGGTGATCGCGATCGCGGCGATCAGCGTGCGCAGGAGCGTGCTCTTGCCGGATTGGGACGCGCCGGCGATGCCGACGTGGCCGCCGACGCCGGACAGGTCGACCATCATCAGGTCACGCACCTGTTCGAAGGGCTTGTCGACGACCGCGACCGGCACGACCAGGCCGCCGCGTCCGGGCCAGGTGGCCGGGGACAGGCCGAACACGGGGTCGGGGACGAGCGGGGGCAGGATCTGGTCCAGCGTGGGCGGGTCCGACAGCGGGGGAAGCCAGACCTGGTGGGCCGGCGGGCCGGCGTCGCGCAGCCGGGCGACGGCGATCTGCAGCAGCGTGTCGACCTGCTCCTCCTCCGACGCGCCGGCGGCGTGCGGTACGGATTCGGGTCCGGGCGTGATCGCCGGTGCCTCCACCTTCGCGGCGTTGAAGGGGACCACCTGGCGGCTGATCTCCTTCTGGCGTTGCTGGGCGGTGCGCCGCCGGTAGCGCCCGGAGACGTACGCGGCCTTGAACCGCATGAGGGTGGCGACGTCGGAGCGCATGTAGCCGTTGCCGGGGGCGTTGGGGAGTTGGTAGGCGTCGGGTACGCCGATCACGGACCGGCTTTCCATGGCGGAGAAGGTGCGTAGCCCGATGCGGTAGGACAGGTGGCTTTCGAGTTTGTGCATGCGGCCGTCGTCGATGCGTTGTGAGGCGAGGAGGAGGTGGACGCCGAGTGAGCGGC
>NZ_JAUEQY010000034.1 GCF_030406325.1 Actinomadura sp. DC4
GCGGCGGCGGCCGCCACCTGTGGCGTACCCCCACCAGCTATCGCGCCCGCGCGCGCGTGGACGCGGGGACCCACCGGCTCGCGGCTTTCATCTATCCGTACTCGGGCGGGGACCACTCATAGACTACGGATAAATACTAAAAACCGCTTTATACACTGGGGGTATTTTTCATTTCACACGGTTGGGGGGTGCCCCGCGGGGGGCACACGCCCCACTTCCCGCGATCCCCGCGCCATGGCCACCCGAGTCGAGGTGGCTCAGCCGTATCAGAACAGGCGAAAGGAAAATGTCGTGACCGTACACGCGATTCGCGGGGCCACCCAGGCCGAGGCGAACTCACGGGAGGCCATTCTGGAGGCGACGACCGAGCTCGTCGCCGAGGTGATGGCGCGCAACGCCCTCACGACCGACGACGTGATCAGCGTGGTCTTCACCGCGACACCCGACCTGGACGCCGAGTTCCCCGCGGTCGCGGCGCGCAAGGTCGGGTTCGACGAGGTCCCCTTACTGTGCGCGGGCGAGCTCGGGGTGCCGGGAGCGCTGCCGCGGATCGTCCGGCTGATGGCGCACGTCGACATCGACCGGCCGCGTTCCACGATCCGGCACGTGTACCTGCGTGGCGCGACCGCCCTGCGACTCGACATCGCGCAGTGAGAACCTCGACCCCGCATCCCGATCACGACGAACCGGGAGGCCGGGCGCTGCCGTCCGCGATCCTGGTCCGGCGTGTCGTCGTCATCGGCGCCGGGCTGATCGGCACCTCGATCGCGCTGGCGATGTCGGCCCGCGGCACCACGGTGTGGCTCACCGACCGGGACCCGGCGACGGCGGAGCTCGCCGCCGGCCTCGGCGCCGGAAAGGTCCTCGACGACTCCGCCGATCACCCCGCCGACCTGGCGATACTGGCCGTACCACCGGCGGCGGTGGCCACGACCCTGCGGGACGCGCAAAAGTGCGGTCTCGCCCGGATCTACACCGACGTGGCGAGCGTCAAGGCGGGGCCGCTGGCCGAGGCCGCCCGGCTCGGATGCGACATGTCGGTCTTCGTCGGAGGTCATCCGATGGGCGGGCGCGAACGCTCCGGGCCGGCGGCCGCGCGCGCCGATCTCTTCCTCGGCCGCCCGTGGGCGCTGTGCCCCTCCGACCAGTGCGACGCGAGTGCCATCGGTGTGGTGTCCGCCCTGGTCAGAGGGTGTGGCGCCCGGCCTCTCATCGTCGACGCCGCCGCACACGACCAGGCCGTGGCGCTGGTCTCGCACGCCCCCCACGTCGTGTCGTCGGCGATGGCGGCCCGATTCGGGGACGCCCCCGAGAGCGTCCTCGGCCTGGTGGGACAGGGCGTACGGGACGTGACCCGCATCGCGGCCGGCGACCCGCAACTGTGGCTGGGAATCCTGGCGGCCAACGCCGGGCCCGTCGCCGAGGTGCTGGAGGACGTGTCACACGACCTCGCCCTCACCGCGTCGGCGCTGCGCGAGCGGTCCATCGGGGAGACGGCGGGGGCCGTCGACGTCTGCGCGGACGTGACCGATCTTCTTCTGCGGGGGGAAAAGGGGCGCGCCCGGATCACCGGGCAGGCGCGCTGAGCCTTTCGGGATGACGGGGGTTTTCCAGGGCATTCGCTGTCCCGCCGGCGGGACGGACTTCATCGCGCCGCGGCGGCGTACGTTGTTTCGGTCGCATTCCGTTCTCTGCGCGGATCACATTCACGAGCGAAGGCGCATCGGCTTTCGATTGTCCTTTTCCCGCTCAGGCGAGAAGATGCCTGAGCCGCCGAGATATCGGGACGAATTTTCAATTCCCCGTACGCGGCACTCACGCATTCGCCGGCGGACGGCGGGCGAACCCCCACGGAAACGACAGGAGACCCCATGGTTGTGATCATGGCCCCCGAGGCCACCGAGTCGGACGTCGAGGTCATCGTCGAGATGGTCCAGGGGGTGGGAGGCAAGGCCTTCGTCAGCCGCGGTGTGTCACGGACCATCGTGGGACTGGTCGGCGACGTCGAGGAGTTCGGCGCCCTCAACCTGCGGAGCCGGCCGGGCGTCCTGGACGTCGTGCGGATCTCGGTTCCGTACAAGCTCATCAGCAGGGAGCATCACAGCGCCCGGTCGGTGATCGAGGTGGGCGGGGTCCCCATCGGCCCCGACCACCTGACGGTGATCGCGGGCCCCTGCGCGGTCGAGACTCCGGAGCAGACGCTGACCGCGGCCCGGATGGCCAGGGCGGCGGGCGCCTCGCTGTTACGCGGCGGGGCCTTCAAGCCGCGGACGTCCCCGTACGCCTATCAGGGTCTGGGCGAGGCCGGCCTGAAGATCCTCGCCGACGTGCGCGCCGAGACGGGGCTGCCGGTGGTGACCGAGGTGATCGACCCGGCGCACGTCGACATGGTCGCCTCCTACGCCGACATGCTCCAGGTCGGCACGCGCAACATGCAGAACTTCGCGCTGCTGCAGGCCGTGGGCGCGGCGACCAAGCCGGTCCTGCTCAAGCGCGGCATGAGCTCCACCATCCAGGAATGGCTGATGGCCGCGGAGTACATCGCCCAGCGCGGCAACCTCGACATCGTCCTGTGCGAGCGCGGCATCCGCACGTTCGAGACCGCGACGCGCAACACGCTCGACATCAGCGCCGTCCCGGTCGCGCAGCGGCTGTCGCACCTGCCGGTCATCGTCGACCCCTCGCACTCGGGCGGCCGGCGTGAACTCGTCCTCCCGCTGACCAGGGCGGCGATCGCCGCCGGCGCCGACGGCCTCATCATCGACATCCACCCCGAGCCCAAGATGGCGCTGTGCGACGGCGACCAGGCGCTGGTCGACTCTGACCTGGCCGAGATCGCGAGGATCGGCGCCGAGCTCTCCGCCCTGATGGGCCGCGTCCTCACTCCGGCGCCGGACGCCTCGCCGGCACGCGTGCCGAGCGCGCTCTGACCCTGCGGACGCCGAGCGGCGTGGGGGCGTACGAGCATCCCGGATGGCAGGCGGCTGCGCGCCATCCGGGATGCGCTCGCCCGCGGCGGCCGTCCGGCGTCCGGCGGCTGAACCGGCCGTCATGTCCTGGCGGGTGGACCGTCGGCCGTCCCCCTCATCCAAAGCCGGGCCGGGTGCGGCGCCACGCGACTGAGCCGCGGCGGCGGCCTCGGGAAGGGAAAGTCCTAGCAGTACCCGGAGAAGGCGTCTCAACAGGGGCACGAGGGCTCTCCTGCGCGGCGACCGGGTATCCGTACGCCCGTCGCGGCCGGTCCCGGAGCCGTGGCTCGGGTCGCGCTGCGCGGTCGCTGTCGCTGTCGCCGACGGGCCTGTCACCCGGCCGACAGTAGAAGCTGCCCGGTATCACCGGCGTAACAACCGGCGTTACGGTGCCGTTATCGGGGATCGGGCATGGTGGGGCGCGAGGGTCTGCCCACGTGCGCTCCTCGAACTCGAATCGCCTGTTCGGAGGGCATCGCCGATGAGAGTCCTGATCGTCGAGGACCACACCAAGCTCGCCGAGACCGTCGCGGCGGGGTTACGCCGCGAGGGCATGGCCGTGGACATCTCGTTCGACGGGCTTGACGCCCTGGACCATGCCGGCACCAACCGTTATGACGTCATAGTCCTCGATCGGGACCTGCCGGGGATGCACGGAGATGACGTGTGCCGGTCCCTGGTGTCGAGCGACTGCGAAGGCCGGATCCTGATGCTGACGGCGGCCGGCACCATCGAGGACCGGGTCGAGGGCCTGTGCCAGGGTGCCGACGACTACCTCTCCAAGCCCTTCGCGTTCGCCGAGCTCGTCGCGCGAATCCGCGCGCTCGCCCGGCGTTCGCAGCCGGCGCTGCCGCCCACCCTGGTGCACGGCGACATCCGCCTCGACTCCGCGCGGCGGGTCGCCACCAGGGCGGGGGAGCGACTCACGCTGAGCCCGAAGGAGTTCGCCGTCCTCGAACTTCTTCTCGGGGCGCGGGGCGCGGTCGTGTCGGCCGAGGAGCTCCTCGAACGCGTCTGGGACGAGATGGCCGATCCCTTCACCAACGCCGTCAAGATGACCGTCAGCCGGCTCCGCGCCAAGCTCGGGGACCCGCCGGTGATCGAGACCGTCGCTCAGGCCGGCTACCGCATCTAGGCTTCCGCGACAACGGCGGCCGGATTTGGCCGTTCGCCCATTCTTTGCTGCCTGTACTAGGCGCATTGTCGTTACGTGTGAAGCGCCGTATGGTCGGGTGTTTCGTTCACCGGAACGTGTATCCCTTAAGTGTTCCCGCGTGAACAGACGCGTGATCAAAAGCGGGAAAGGCCGAGTCCGGCCTGAATTGCCGGGGATCTATTGTGTCGGCTGGAAGGGCCGTCGTAGCATCAAGCCGATGCACGGGGGCCGGTGGGCGAAAGATCGCTGACCAGGCATTGTTGGCGTAGGTTAGGACTGCCCTTTACGGGGTTATTTCTCGTCACGAATCAGGGGCGGCTTCGTCCGTCGCGCCTGTTTCTGATCTCCAACAGACCTGATGACCTGCTCCACGCTGTCCAATCAAGGTGAGGTCAGATCGTGAGGAGTTGGACTTGAAATCGGCACCAGACCAGGTCGATCTTCAACCGGTGGTAGAAGTCGACATCGGCCTACTGTCAGTCGGCTGTTCGCCGAGGATCGCGGGGGAGAATCTCGAGCACGTGGAAACGCTCGCGGCGGCGCAGTCTCCTCTTCCTCCGATCATCGTTCACCGGCTGACGATGCGCGTCATCGACGGCATGCACCGGCTGCGGGCCGCCAAGCTGCGCGGTCAGCAGCGAATTCCCGTCAGATTCTTCGACGGCACCGAGGCCGAGGCCTTCATTCTGGCGGTCAAGTCGAATATCGCGCACGGCCTGCCACTGACGCTGGCGGACCGCAAGCGCGCCGCGGAACGCATCATCTCCCTGCATCCGCAGTGGTCGGACCGCATGATCGCCGCGGTCGCGGGCCTGGCGGCCGGGACGGTCGTCGAGATCCGCAGGAAGACCGGCGCCGGTTCGGCGCAGGAGGTCGCCAGGATCGGCAAGGACGGCCGCGTCCGGCCGATCAACGGCGCCGAGGGCCGCCGGCTGGCCTACGAACTCATCGTCGAGGATCCCAGTCTCTCCTTACGCCAGATCGCCCGTACGGCCGGGATATCCCCGGAGACGGCGCGGGACGTGAGAAACCGGCTTCGCCGGGGCGAGGATCCCCTTTTGAAAGGACGCCGAAAAGCACTCCTCGGCCACGGGAGGCCCGCTAATTGGCAACCCGCGACGGTCAAGAGCATCGCGACCGGTAAAACGATCGCGCAACCGCCGGCGGTGGTCGTCGAGCGCCTGAAGGCCGATCCGGCGCTCCGTTTCAACGAGAGCGGCCGCGATCTGCTGCGGCTGCTCAATATTCACACCATCAGGGCAGAGGACTGGAACAAGATCGTCGATAGCGTTCCGTCCCACTGCCGGGGAATCGTCGCCCAGCTCGCGCGCGACTGTGCGGAGGTGTGGGCGGAACTCGCGCTGCGCATCGAGACCAATTCGCAGCAGGCGACGAGCTGAATCGGCGTCGCCGGATCTTTTCGTACGGGCGCCCGGCAGAGCGTCGGCGCACCATGCCCTGGAGGGTAGGAGACGGTGGAGATTCATTCGGTCGACCACATCGAGTTATACGTCGAGGACGCCGAGAAGGCGTCGAACGAGCTGTGTGAGTCGTTCGGCTTCACGGTGCACGGGCGGGGCGGTCCGGACACGGGCCTGGAAGGCCGTACGTCGGTCCTCCTGCGTCAGCACGACATCGCGCTTGTCGTCACCTCGGCGATCGGCGACGGTCACCGCGCCGCGGAATACGTACGGCGGCACGGCGACGGCATCGCGGTGGTCGGCCTCAGCGTCGACGACGCGTGCGCGGCGTTCGCCGAGGCGGTGGCCCGCGGCGCCGTGCCCACCGCCGAGCCGGAGGCCTTCGGCGAGGTGGTGTTCGCCTCGGTCGAGGGGTTCGGTGACGTCGAGCACCGGTTCACCTCCCGGCCGGCCGGGGCGCCGTTCGCTCCCGGGATCATCGAGCAGGTCGCGGGCGCCTCGTCCGCGGGGCTCCTGAAGAGCGTGGACCACCTCGCGGTGTGCGTTCCGGCGGGGGAGCTGGGCGAGACCGTGCGGCGGTACCGGGAGATCTTCGACTTCGACCAGACCTTCGAGGAGCGGATCATCGTCGGTTCGCAGGCGATGGACTCCAAGGTCGTGCAGAGCGCGTCGGGGAAGGTCACCCTGACCATCATCGAGCCGGACACCACGCGGGCGCGTGGTCAGATCGATGAGTTCGTCGGCTCCCACGGCGGCGCCGGCGTCCAGCACATCGCGTTCCTCACCGAGGACATCACCGTCGCGGTGCGGGCCGGCACGGGCAACGGGGTCCGGTTCCTCACCACACCGCCCAGCTACTACGAGGACCTGCCGTCGCGGCTCGGTTCGGTCGGCTTCCCCGTCGAGACGCTGCAGGAGCTGAACATCCTCGCGGACCGTGACCACTCCGGGGTGATGCTGCAGATCTTCACCGAGTCACGGCACGCCCGCCGCACCCTGTTCTACGAGCTGATCGACCGCCGTGGCGCACGGACCTTCGGAAGCAACAACATCAAGGCCTTGTACGAGGCCGTCGAACGCCAGCAGGCCGCCGACCGCGCCGGCCTCACCTGACAGGAAGGCAAGAGCACATGAGCACGGAGAACCGTGAAGAGTTCGACGTCGTCGTCGTGGGTGGCGGGCCGGGCGGCTCCACACTCGCCACCTTGGTGGCCATGCAAGGTCACCGGGTCCTGATCTTAGAGAAGGAATCGTTCCCCCGGTACCAGATCGGGGAGTCGCTGCTGCCCTCCACCATCCACGGCGTGTGCCGGATGACCGGCGTCGCCGACGACCTCGCCAAGGCGGGCTTCACCCTGAAGCGAGGCGGCACGCTGCGGTGGGGCGCCAAACCGGAACCGTGGACGTTCGCGTTCTCGGTCTCCCCGAAGATGGCCGGATCCACCTCCTTCGCCTACCAGGTCGAACGCTCCAAGTTCGACAAGATCCTCCTCGACAACGCCGTCCGCAAGGGCGTCGAGGTACGGGAGCAGTGCAACGTCCTGGACGTCATCGACGGCCCGGACCGGGTCGAGGGTGTCGCCTACGCCGACGCCGACAGCGTCGAACACCGGGTGTTCGCGAAGTTCGTGGTGGACGCCTCGGGTAACAAGAGCCGCATCTACAAGCGCGTCGGCGGCACTCGGGAGTACTCCGACTTCTTCCGCAGCCTCGCCCTGTTCGGCTACTTCGAGGGCGGCAAGCGGCTGCCGGAGCCGAACTCGGGGAACATCCTGTCGGCGGCGTTCGGGAACGGCTGGTTCTGGTACATCCCGCTCAGCCCGACCCTGACCAGCGTCGGCGCCGTCGTCCGCCGCGACATGGCCGGCCTCATCCAGGGCGACCAGGAGAAGGCACTGCGGAACCTGATCGACGAGTGCCCGATCGTCAAGGACATGCTCGCCGACGCCACCCGTGTCACCACGGGGCAGTACGGGCAGCTGCGGGTGCGCAAGGACTACTCCTACCACCACACGACGTTCTGGCGGCCCGGCCTCGTCCTCATCGGCGACGCGGCCTGCTTCGTCGACCCCGTCTTCTCCTCGGGCGTCCACCTGGCCACCTACAGCGCCCTGCTGGCGGCCCGGTCCATCAACAGCATCATCGCCGGCAGCGTGGGGGAGGCCGCGGCCTTCGACGAGTTCGAGGCCCGCTACCGCCGCGAGTACGGCGTCTTCTATGAGTTCCTCATGTCCTTCTACGACATGCACGTGGACGAGAGCTCCTACTTCTGGTCCGCGAAGAAGGTCACCCAGAACCGCCACTCGGAGCTGGAGTCGTTCGTGGAGCTGGTCGGCGGCATGACCTCCACCGACTTCGCCCTCGAGGACGCCGAGTCCGCCGCGCTGCGCTTCAAGACCCGGTCGGCGGAGTTCGCCGACGCCATCGACGAGCTCACCGCCGACGAGGAGGGGAGCATGGTGCCCCTCTTCCGGTCCTCGGTCGTACGGCAGGCGATGTCCGAAGGCGCCCAGGTCCAGAGCCGGGCCCTGCTGGGCGAGGACCTGGGGCCGGACGTCCCGATCTTCCCGGGCGGCCTGGTGACGTCGGACGACGGGATGTTCTGGCGGGTTCCCGAGCAGATGTGACACCTGGCGGTACGAGCATCACCTGGCCGTCCCCGCCCGCTCATCGGTGAGCGGGCGGAGACGGCTCACCGCCGCCGTCCGGACCGTCTCCCGAGCGCCCACCCCGCGCCGGCGAGACACCCCCCCCGCAGGGACCGGACGGCGGCGGCGACGCCATGCCCGGCGCGTACGGTCAGACTCAGAGGGAGCCCGAGGGCGGGCGGCCCACCGGGGTTTCTCAGGTCCGGGAACCGCCGGGTTCCGGCGCCGGAGTCAGGCGCTGGTCCTCCAGCCGGAGCTCCTCTTCCGCGGTGTACTCCACGCGGCGCATCGCCAGGCGCAGGATCGGCGGCGCCATCAAGGACGTCACGACCGCGACCAGGACGATGATCGTGTACGTGCCGGTGTCCAGGACGCCGAGCCGCAGGCCGACCATCGCCACGATCACCTGGATCACGCCGCGGGCGTTCATGCCCGCGCCCAGCGCCAGGGCCTCCCAGCGGTTGAGGCGGCTCAGCAGCGCGCCGACGTAAGCCCCGGCGAACTTGCCGGCGATCGCGGTCAGCAGCACCAGCACCGCCGCGAGGAGCACCACCGGCCTGCCCAGGGCCCTCAGGTCGATCCTCAGGCCGGCCGTCGCGAAGAAGACCGGGGCCAGGACGGTCAGCACGAGCGTTCGCAGCGCCGAGACGCGCGGGCGCTGGAAGCCGGGGCTGGAGCCGATGAGGATTCCGCAGATGAAGGCGCCGAACACCGCCTCGAGGTGGAGCGCCTGCGTCGCGGCCCCGGCCAGCAGGATCATCACGACGCACGCCGCGACCGTCCGCTCCGCGGAGTCCCCGCACAACCGCAGGACCCAGCGGACGACGTGCCGGCCGAACACGATCGCGGCCAGGACGACGAGCGTGAGGGAGATCAGGGCCGTGGCGGCCTGTCCGGCCGGGGCGCCGCCGATGGCCATCGCCGAGACGACGGAGAGCATGAACCACCCGAAGGCGTCGTCGATCATGCCCGCCGCGAGCGTGAGCTGACCGACGTTGCGGTGGATGAGGTCCATGTCCATCAGCGTCTTCGCGATGACCGGGATGGCGCTGACGCACATGGCGACGCCGAGGAAGAGCGCGAACACCAGCGTCCTCCCCGGCACGTCCAGCATCCGGTCGAGCACATAGGCCAGGGCGACCCCCGGCAGGAACGGCACGATGACGCCGGCCACCCCGACCCGTACCGCGGTAAGGCTGCGGCGGCGGATCAGGGCGAGGTCGATCCCGATCCCCGTGAGCCCGACGAGCAGCAGGACGCCGAGCTGTCCCACGCCGTCCAGGAGATGCATCTGTTCGGCCTGTCTCGGGAACAGCCACCCGGAGGCGTCCGGCGCGGTCCAGCCGAACAGGGACGGCCCGAGGATCACCCCGGCGAGGAGTTCGCCCACGACGGCGGGCATCTTGCACCGCGCCGCCAGGCGTCCCAGGAACGTCGCGGTGAGGAGGAGGACGCCGACCTGGAGAAGGAAGACGAGGAGCTCGTGTTCTGGGATCGGTGGTACAGGAGATGAGTGCATCGATGTACTCCGAGGCCATTAAGTCCTAGCTCCGGTCACGGGACATGATCAGTACCCCCGGTCGGATTTGAACCGACAACCTAACCCTTTTAAAGGGTTCGCCTCTACCATTGGGCTACGGGGGCGGTCGAATCATAACCACGCCTCGTCCGGCGTCTCGACTGTCCAATCGGTGAAAACACAGAGACCCTGGTGATGGCCGTCCCACCTGGAGAATTGGTCACCTGCCATTACTCTGAACGGACGGCAATAATTCCGGTGAACGGTTCCGGAGATCGGAGGTCGGCGATGGCAGCCGCCGGTGACACGCGCGGAGGCGACGCCCTCACGCTCGACGACTACGCACGCCTCGCCAGGGAACGGCTGGACCCCGGTGTCTGGGACTTCCTGGAGGGCGGGGCCGGCGAGGAGCGCACCCTCGCGGCGAACGTGGCGGCCTTCGACCGCGTCCGCATCCGGCCGTCCGTCCTGCGCGGCGTGGGCCGGCCGGAGACCGGGACGAAGATCCTCGGCCGTACGTGGGACGTGCCGGTGGCGATCGCCCCGATCGCGTACCACACGCTGGCGCACCCGGACGGCGAGCTCGCCACGGCACGGGGCACGGCGGCCGTGGCGAGGGTTCCGCTGGTGGTCAGCACCTTCGCCGGATGCTCGCTGGAACGGCTGGCCGCCGCCGGCGGGATACCGCTGTGGCTGCAGGTCTACTGCTTCCGCGACCGCTCGACCACCCGGGGCCTCATCGAGCGCGCCGAGAGCGCGGGCCTCGAGGCGCTGGTCGTCACGGTCGACGCCCCGCATCTGGGCCGGCGGCTGAGGGACATCCGGAACGACTTCCGGCTGCCGCCCGGAATCGTCCCGGCCAACCTCGCCGGCGACGACTTCTCCGCGCCCGCCGCGCACGCCCGTACCGCGTTCGACCCCGAACTCGACTGGTCGGTCGTGGAGTGGCTGCGGTCGGTCAGCTCGCTGCCGGTCCTGCTGAAGGGCATCCTCACCGCCGAGGACGCGGCGCGCGCGGTCGACGCCGGGGTCGACGGCATCGTGGTCTCCAACCACGGGGGCCGCCAGCTCGACGGCGTCCCGGCGACGCTCGAGGTGCTCCCGGAGATCGCCGCGGCCGTGGCCGGACGCGTCACGGTCCTGCTCGACGGGGGGATACGGCGCGGCCGCGACGTGCTGGCCGCCCTGGCGCTCGGCGCCGATGCCGCGCTCCTCGGACGGCCCGTGCTGCACGGCCTCGCGGTCGGCGGCGACGAGGGCGTGGCCCGGGTGATGAGGATCCTCATCGACGAGCTGACCGACGCGATGGCGCTCTCCGGCGTCCGCGCGACCGCCGACGCCGGGCCCGCGCTGATACGCCTCTAGAAAAGCGGAACTCCGGTACGGATAATTGCTTCTACCGTGCCTGGAAAGAGTCGTCCAACTGCGAAATCTGATCAGTTGGACGCGATTATGGACGGCTGGATCAGGCGGGTTGCCCAGCTGTCATCGCATCGGTTAGCTTGCAGAGGATTTCCTGCCGAATGGTGCGACGAACAAGAGAGGCGCGGTCATGACCAACCCCTTCGAAGACGAAACCGCAAGCTATTTCGTGCTCATCAATGACGAGGGGCAGCATTCGCTCTGGCCGGCCTTCGCCGACATTCCGAACGGCTGGACCGTCGTGCACGGCGAGGACACGCGCAAGGCCTGCCTCGACTTCATTGAGACGAACTGGACGGACATGCGTCCCAAGAGCCTCATCGAAGAGATGAAGCAGTACGAGAACGCCGAATAGAGCGTCCGGCGGGCGCACATCTGGCGACGGCGGATCCCCGTGCCCGGGGTTTCGCCGTCACGCCTGGGAGAGGCCACCCCACACCACTAGGCAGGTACGTCGATGCTCGGCAATGAAGAGCTGCCTCTGTTCACCGTTCAGTCGCGTATCCGGTCGGCCGAGCGTGAGACCGGCCCGGCGCCTCACCTGGTCCTGTGCGCCGACATCCGCGGCTCGATCGACCCGGCTCTCTTCGAGAGCGCGCTGCGCGAGGTCGTCGGTGAGGCGGAGACCCTGCGCATCCGTCTCGTCGACGCGGTCGACGGTCCCCGGCAGACCATCGACCCGCAGCCGCCGGACTGGCGGCTGCGGATCCTCGACGTCGGCGGGGAGCCGGCCGCGGACGCGTGGCCGAGCGAGGACCCCGCGGAAGAGCGGCTCTTCGCCCACGCCTTGGTGCGGCTCGCCCCCGACCGGTTCCGCTGGTACCAGCGGTACGGGCGCATCGTGATGGACGCGGCCGGCGGAGTGCTCATCGCGCGCCGCGTCGCCGAGGTCTACACCGGTCTCACCGGCGGATCGCCCGAGGGCAGGACCGTCTTCGGCCCGCTGGCCGCCCTGCTCGAGGAGGACCTCGCCGACCCGCCTGCGGCGGTGGCCCCCACGAGAGGCCGGACCGCGACCCTCGGGCGCTCCTCCGCGCTGCGCGAATGGTCGGCCGCGCTGGGGCGCGGCGAGGCCGAGCTCGTCACCGCCCTGGCGGCGGCCTACGTCGGCCGGATGTCCGGCACCGCCGAGGCGGTCGTCGGCCTGCACACCGACCGCCGTACGAGCGACCTCGCCCGGCGCACGCCCGCGCCGATGGCCGGGGTGGTGCCGGTACGGATCTCCCTGCGCCCCGAGGCCCGCTTCTCCGACCTGGTCGAAGAGATCCTGGCGGCGCCGCCGGAGAACGGGTCGCCCGGTGACCTGCGCGCCGCCGTACGGGTCCTGCCGTCCGGAGACGAGCTCGTCTTCGGCGAGGCCCGCGCCACCGTACGCGAGGTCTCCCCGACCGAGCCGCGCGCCACGGGTCTCCAGGTCGAGTTCGCCGCGGAAGACGAGAGCCTGGCCGCGTCGTTCCCGGGATTCGTGGCGGCCGTCGCCGCCGACCCCGCCGCCCGCGTGGGCTCGGTGGGCGTGCTCGGCGCGGCCGAGCGGGCCCGGGTGGTCGAGGAGTGGAACGACACCGCCGTAGAGGTGAAGGACGAGACCCTGGCGGGCCTGTTCGAGGCGCGGGCCGCCGAGAGCCCGGACGCCGTCGCGGTCGTGTTCGAGGGCCGGCGCGTCACCTACGCCGAGCTGGACGACGCGGCCGACCGCCTCGCCCGGCACCTGGTCACCAGGGGAGTGGGGCCGGAGCAGGTCGTCGCCGTGGCGGTGCCGCGGTCGGTGGAGCTCGTCGTGTCGCTGCTCGCCGTCCTCAAGGCGGGCGCGGCGTACCTGCCCGTGGACACCGGCTACCCGGCCGCACGGGTGGCGTTCATGTTGGAGGACGCGGATCCGGCGGCCGTGATCTGCACGACCGCGACCGGGCCCCGGCTGCCCGAGAGCGCGACCCCCCGCGTCGTGGCCGACGACCCGCGCCTGGCCGAGACGCTGGCGGCTTATCCGCAGGGCGCCCCGCACCGGGCCCTGCGGCCGGAGAACCCGGCGTACGTCATCTACACGTCGGGCTCGACCGGGCGGCCGAAGGGCGTGGCGGTCCCGCACCGCGGCATCGTGAACCGGCTGCTGTGGATGCAGTCCGAGTACGGGCTCGCGGCCGAGGACGGCGTCCTGCAGAAGACGCCGTCGGGCTTCGACGTCTCGGTCTGGGAGTTCTTCTGGCCGCTGATCACCGGGGCACGCCTCGTGGTGGCGCGGCCGGAGGGCCACCGCGACCCCGGCTACCTGGTGGGTCTCATCGAGGCCGAGGCGGTGACGACGGTCCACTTCGTGCCCTCGATGCTGCGGCTCTTCGTCGAGGGGACGAGCCGCTGTACGGGACTGCGCCGGGTGATCTGCAGCGGCGAGGCCCTGCCGGCGGACCTGGTGGAGCGGGCGCGCGCGACGCTGCCGGGGGCGAGGCTGCACAACCTGTACGGGCCGACCGAGGCGTCGGTGGACGTGACGTACTGGCCGTGCCCGCAGGACGGCCCCGTGGGCGCCGTGCCGATCGGCCGCCCGATCTGGAACACCCGGACGTACGTGCTGGACGGCTTCTTACAGCCGGTGCCCCCGGGCGTGACCGGCGAGCTCTATCTCGCCGGGACGGGGCTGGCCCGCGGGTACCTCAAGCGACCCGGGCTGACCGGCGAGCGGTTCGTGGCCTGCCCGTTCACCGGCGAGCGGATGTACCGTACCGGCGACCTGGCCCGCTGGACCGCGGACGGCGAGCTGGTGTTCGCCGGCCGCGCGGACGGCCAGGTGAAGGTGCGCGGCTTCCGGATCGAGCCCGGCGAGATCGAGACGGTGCTGTCCGCACTGCCGGGCGTGGGGCAGGCCGCGGTGGTGGCCCGCGAGGACACCCCGGGGCAGAAGCGGCTCGTCGCCTACGTCGTCGGCGACGCCGATCCGGAGGCGGTACGGGAGTTCGCCGCCGCGCGGCTGCCGGAGTACATGGTCCCGGCCGCCGTGGTCCCGATGACCGGACTGCCGCTGACGCCCAGCGGAAAGCTGGACCGCGCCGCGCTGCCGGCCCCGGACTTCGCCGGCCTCGTGGGCGACCGCGAGCCACGTACGCCGGTCGAGGAGGTCCTGTGCGCCCTCTTCGCCGAGGTGCTGCGCCTCGACCGGGTCGGCCCCGACGACGGCTTCTTCGACCTGGGCGGCGACTCGCTCCTGGCGATACGCCTGATCGCACGCGTACGCGCGGCGCTGCGGGCCGAGACGACGATCGGCCGGCTGCTCGACGACCCGACCCCGGCCGGTCTGGCCCGGCTCGTCGAGGACGGCGGCGTGACCGCGGAGCCACCGCCCGCCAGGCCCGTGCCGGTGACGCGGCCGGACCGGGTCCCGCTGTCGTTCGGCCAGGCGCGGATGTGGTTCCTCAACCGCCTGCAGGAAGGCAGCGCGGTCTACAACATGCCGCTGGCCCTGCGCCTGGGCGGAGCGCTGGACGTCGCCGCGCTGCGGGCGGCTCTGGCCGACGTGACGGCGCGCCACGAGAGTCTCCGCACGGTCTTCCCCGACGCCGGCGGCGTCCCCGAGCAGCGCGTGCTGGAGGACCGGGCGCCGGATCTTGCCGTCGTCCCCGCCGACGAGCAGGCCCTGGCGGACCTGCTGGCCGCGGAGGCGGCCCGGGGGTTCGACGTGAGCCGCGATCTGCCGCTGCGGGCGAGCCTGTTCGCCCTGTCGGGCGAGGAGCACGTGCTCCTGCTGGTGGCCCACCACATCACGACCGACGCCTGGTCGACGGGCGTCCTCGCGCGCGACCTGTCAGTCGCCTACGCCGCGCGGAGAGAGGGCCGGGCCCCGCGGTGGGCGCCGCTGCCGCTCCAGTACGCCGACTTCTCGCTCTGGCAGCGGCGGATGCTGGGCGGCGAGGACGATCCGGACAGCCTGATCAGCGGGCAGCTCGCGTACTGGCGCGCGGCGCTGGCCGGGCTGCCCGCCGAGCTGACCCTGCCCGCCGACCGCCCCCGCCCGGCCGTGGCCGGCTTCGAGGGCGGCGAGATCCCGGTGCACGTCGCCCCCGGCGTGCACGCCCGGCTGGCGGAGGTCGCACGGGACGGCCGGGCGACGCTGTTCATGGTGGTCCAGGCCGCGATCGCGCTGCTGCTGTCGCGGCTCGGCGCCGGACGCGACATCCCCATCGGTGTCCCCGTCGCCGGCCGGGGCGACGAGGCGCTGGACGACCTGATCGGCTTCTTCGTCAACACGCTCGTGCTGCGCACCGACCTCGGCGGCGACCCGACCTTCGCCGAGCTGGTCGAACGCGTCCGTGCGGCCGACCTCGCGGCCTACGCCCACCAGGACCTGCCGTTCGAGCGGCTGGTCGAGGAGCTCTCGTCCCGGTCCCCGGTCCGGCACCCCCTGTTCCAGGTCCTGCTGGCCTTCCAGAACGTCCCCCGCGAGGTGCCCTGGGAGCTGCCCGGCCTGACCGTGACCCCGATCGAACCGGGAACCGACGCGTTCGAGTTCGACCTGTCCTTCAGCCTGGAGGAGCGGCGGGCCGGCGACGGCGCCCCGGCCGGCATCGAGGGCGTCGTACGCTACTCGGCCGACGTCTTCGACCGGCGGACCGTCGCGGCGCTGGCCGGGCGGCTGACCGCCGTGCTGGAGACGGTCGCGGCGGACCCCGGCGTACGGCTGAGCCGGATCGGGGTCCTGGGCGCGGCCGAGCGCTCGCGGGTGCTGGAGGAGTGGAACGCCACCGAGGCCCCGGTCGCGGGGACGAGCCTGCCGGAGCGGTTCCGCGCCCTGGTCGCGGAGGCGCCGGAGGCGCCCGCCGTACGCGCTGAAGGCGTCGCCCTGTCGTACGCGGAGCTGGACGCGGCGGCGGACCGGGTGGCGGGGCGGCTGGCCGGCGAGGGCGTGACGCGCGGGTCCCGGGTCGGCGTGGTGATGGAGCGGTCGGCCGAACTCGTCGCGGTGCTGCTCGGCGTGGTGAAGGCCGGGGCCGCGTACGTGCCGGTGGACCCGGAGTGGCCGGCCGGGCGCGTGCGCCGGGTGCTGGCGGAGGCCGGCGTGACGGCCGTGGCCGCGGTGCCGCGCCTGTGCCCGGACGGCCTGCCCGGCGTCGTGCCGGTCGACGGCGGCTGGGTGCTGCGGGGACCGGACGGGCCGGAGCCGCCCGCGGTGACGGGCCCGGCCGACGTGGCGTACGTGATGTACACGTCGGGCTCGACCGGCGTGCCGAAGGGCGTCGCCGTCACGCACGCCGGAGTGCTCGCGCTGGCCGCGGACCGCCGGTGGGCGCGCGGCGCGCACCGCCGGGTGCTGCTGCACGCGCCGCACGCCTTCGACGCCTCGACCTGGGAGCTGTGGGTGCCGCTGCTGACCGGCGGCGAGGTCGTGGTGGCCCCGCCCGGACCGGTCGACGCCTCCTCACTGCCCGCGCTGATCTCGTCCACGGGCCTGACCGCGGTGCACGTCACGGCGGGGCTGTTCGCGGCGCTGGCGGAGGAGTCGGCGGGGTGCTTCGCCGGGGTCGCCGAGATCTTGACCGGCGGTGACAGTGTGAGCGCGGCGGCGGTGGCCAGGGTCGCCGCGGCCTGCCCGGACGCGTCGGTGCGCGAGCTGTACGGGCCCACCGAGGTGACGGTGTGCGCGACGACGTTCGTCGTGGAGCCGGGCGATCGGGTGCCGGCCGTGCTGCCGATCGGCGTGCCGTTCGACAACACGCGGGTCTACGTCCTGGACGAGTTCCTGCGGCCGGTCCCGCCGGGCGTGACGGGTGAGCTGTACGTCGCCGGCGCGGGACTGGCGCGCGGGTACTGGAACCGTCCCGGCCTGACCGCCGAGCGGTTCGTCGCCTGCCCGTTCACCGGCGAGCGGATGTACCGTACGGGCGACCTGGCCCGGTGGAACGGCGACGGCGAGCTGGTCTTCGGCGGCCGGGCCGACACGCAGGTCAAGGTCCGGGGCTTCCGGATCGAGCCGGGCGAGGTCGAGGCCGTACTGTCCGGGCATCCGGCCGTCGCACGGGTCGCCGTCGTGGCCCGCAAGGACACACCCGCGCAGAGGCGGCTCGTCGCCTACGTCGTCCCCGGGAGCGTCGACGGCGCGGCGGTCCGTGCGTTCGCCGCCGAGCGGCTGCCCGACTACATGGTCCCGGCCGCCGTCGTCGCGCTGGAGGCCCTCCCGCTCACGCCCAACGGCAAGGTCGACCGTACGGCCCTGCCCGCGCCCGGCTTCGCCCGCCCGGCCGGCGGGCGCGCGCCGCGCGGCCCGGTCGAGGAGATGCTGTGCGCCCTGTTCGCCGAGGCGCTCCGGCTCGACCACGTCGGGCCCGACGACGGCTTCTTCGACCTCGGCGGCGACTCGCTGCTCGCCATGCGCCTCATCGCACGGGTCAAGGCGGCGCTGCGGACGGACATGACCATCGCGGCGCTGCTCGCGGAGCCGACACCGGCCGGCGTGGCCCGGCTGGTCCAGGCCGGCGGCGCGGCCGCGGAGGACCGCCTGCCGCGCCTGCCCCTCGCCCCCGCGACCCGCCCGGACGTGGTCCCGCTGTCGTTCGGCCAGGCGCGGATGTGGTTCCTCAACCGCTTCGAGGGCGGGGAGGCGGTCTACAACGTGCCGCTGGCGCTGCGCCTGAGCGGTGACCTGGACGTCGTGGCGCTGCGGGCGGCGCTGGCGGACGTGGCGGCGCGTCACGAGAGTCTGCGCACGGTCTTTCCCGACGCCGACGGCGTGCCGCGCCAGCAGGTTCTGAAGGACGGGGCGCCGGGGCTGACCGTCGTCGCGGTCGATGAGGAGGCGCTGGCCGGGAGCCTGACGGCCGAGGCGGAGCGCGGCTTCGACGTGGCGCGCGAGCTTCCGCTGCGGGCCCGCCTGTTCGTCCTGCCGGAGTCCGAGCACGTGCTGTCGCTCGTGGCCCACCACGTCGCGGCCGACGGCTGGTCGATGGGCGTGCTGGCCCGCGACCTGCCCGCGGCGTACGCGGCGCGCCGCCGGGGACGCGCGCCGGACTGGGCCCCGCTGCCGGTGCAGTACGCGGACTTCTCGATCTGGCAGCGCCGGGTCCTGGGCGCCGAGGACGACCCGGACAGCCTGATCAGCGGGCAGCTCGCGTACTGGCGCGAGGCGCTGGCCGGGCTCCCGGCCGAGCTGACGCTGCCCGTCGACCGGCCGCGCCCGGCCGTCGCGAGCTTCCAGGGCGGCTCGGTCCCGGTCCGCGTCAGCGCGGAGACGCACGCGCGGCTCGCCGAGATCGCCAGGGAGCAGCAGGCCACGTTGTTCATGGTCGTGCAGGCCGCGGTCGGCCTCATGCTGTCGCGGCTCGGCGCCGGCGAGGACGTCCCCCTCGGCGCGGCGGTGGCCGGTCGCGCCGACGAGGCGCTGGACGACCTGATCGGCTTCTTCGTCAACACGCTCGTCCTGCGCACCGATGTGAGCGGCGACCCCACCTTCACCGGCCTGCTCGGGCGCGTGCGGGACGCGGACCTGGCGGCGTACGCCCACCAGGACGTGCCGTTCGAGCGTCTCGTCGAGGAGCTCCACCCGGCCCGCTCGCTCGCCCGCCACCCGCTGTTCCAGGTCATGCTCGCCTTCCAGAACACCCCGCAGCGCGAGTGGAGCCTGGAGGGCCTCGACACCCGGCGCATCCAGGCCCGCGCCGACGCCGCGAAGTTCGACCTGTCCTTCGACCTGGCCGAACGCCGCGACGGCGAGGGCGCGGCGGCGGGCATCGCGGGCGTCCTCGACTTCTCCGCCGACCTGTTCGACCGGGCCACGGCGGAGTGGCTGGCGCTGCGGCTCGTACGTGTGCTGGAGGCGGTGGCCGCCGACCCGTCGCTGCGCGTCAGCCGGGTGACCGTGCTGGACGCGGTCGAGCGCGACCGGGTCGTACGGGAGTGGAACGACACCGACGTCCCGCTGCCGGACGCGACGCTGAGCGGGCGGTTCCGGGCGCGGGTGGCCGCCTCCCCGGACGCGGTCGCGCTGCTCGCCGGTGAGGTCGAGCTGTCCTACGCGGAGCTGGACGCGGCGGCGGACCGCGTGGCGCGGCGGCTGGCCGGCGAAGGCGTGACGCGCGGGTCCCGGGTCGGCGTGGTGATGGAGCGGTCGCCGGAGCTGATCGCCACGTTCCTGGGCGTCGTACGGACGGGCGCGGCGTACGTCCCGGCCGACACCGACTGGCCGGCCGAACGCGTGCGGCAGGTGTTCGCCGAGGCCGGGGTCCGCGTCGTCGTGTCCGACGACGCCACCTGGGACACACCCGGCCTCGACGTCGTGCTCACGAGCGGCTGGGTCCTCGGCGGCCCCGCCCACCCGGGCGTTCAGGTCGCGGTGAGCCCCGACGACGTGGCGTACGTGATGTACACCTCGGGCTCGACCGGCGTGCCGAAGGGCGTGGCGGCCACCCATGCCGGCGTCGTGGCGCTGGCGGCGGACCGCCGCTGGAGCCAGGGCGGTGACCACCGCCGGGTGCTGCTGCACGCGCCGCATGCCTTCGACGCCTCGACCTGGGAGATCTGGGCGCCGCTGCTGAGCGGCGGTGAGGTCGTCCTGGCCCCGCCCGGCCCGGTCGACGCGGCCTCCCTGGCCGCGCTGATCGGCGCGGCGGGCCTCACCGCGGTGCACGTGACCGCCGGGCTGTTCGCCGCGCTGGCGGAGGAGTCGGCCGGCTGTTTCGCCGGGCTGGCCGAGGTGCTGACCGGCGGGGACAGCGTGAGCGTGGCGGCGGTGGCCAAGGTCGCCGCGGCCTGCCCGGACACGACGATCCGCGAGCTGTACGGGCCCACCGAGATCACGATGTGCGCCACCGGCCACGTCCTGCGGCCCGGGGACCCGGTCCCGGACGTGCTGCCGATCGGCGTGCCGCTGGACAACACGCGGGCCTACGTCCTGGATGAGTTCCTGCACCCCGTACCGCCCGGGGTGATCGGCGAGCTGTACCTCGGAGGGACCGGCCTGGCCCGCGGCTACCTCGGCCGTCCGGGCCTGACCGCGGAGCGGTTCGCCGCCTGCCCGTTCGGCGACGGGAGGCGGATGTACCGTACGGGCGACCTGGCCCGGTGGAACGGCGCAGGCGAGCTGGTCTTCGCGGGGCGGGCCGACACGCAGGTGAAGGTCCGGGGCTTCCGGATCGAGCCGGGCGAGGTCGAGGCCGTGCTGTCCGCCCACCCCGGCGTGCGGCGCGCCGCGGTGCTGGCCCGCGAGGACACACCCGGGCAGAAGCAGCTCGTCGCCTACGTCGTCCCCGGGAGCGTCGACGGCGCGGCGGTCCGCGCGTTCACTGCCGGGCGGCTGCCGGACTACATGGTCCCGGCGGCCGTCGTCGCGCTGGCCGCGCTGCCGCTCACGCCCAACGGCAAGCTCGACCGCGCCGCGCTGCCGGCGCCCGACTTCGCCGGTCTCGCCGGCGGACGCGCGCCGCGCACCCCCGTCGAGGAGGTCCTGTGCGCGCTGTTCGCCGACGTGCTGGGGCTCGACCGCGTGGGACCCGACGACGGCTTCTTCGACCTCGGCGGCGACTCGCTGCTCGCCATGCGCCTGATCGCGCGGGTGCGGGACGCGCTGGACGCGGAGGTGAACATCCGCCGGCTGTTCGTGGCCCCGACCCCGGCCGGAGTGGCACGGCTCGTCGGCGACCGCGGCGTGACCCGCGTCCCGCTGCGGCCCGCGGACCGTCCCGGCGTGCTGCCGCTGTCGTACGGCCAGACCCGGATGTGGTTCCTCAACCGGCTCGAGGGCGGGGAGGCGGTCTACAACGTGCCGCTGGCGCTGCGCCTGAGCGGTGACCTGGACGTCGTGGCGCTGCGGGCGGCGCTGGCGGACGTGGCGGCGCGTCACGAGAGTCTGCGCACGGTCTTCCCCGACGCCGACGGCGTGCCGCGCCAGCAAATTCTGGAGGACGGGGCGCCGGACCTCGCCGTGGCAGAGATCGGTGCGGAGGACCTGGCCGGGCGCCTGGAGGCCGAGGCCGCGCGCGGTTTCGACGTCGGCCGTGAGCTTCCGTGGCGGGCCCGCCTGTTCGTCCTGCCCGGACGTGCGCACGTGCTGCTGCTGGTGGCGCATCACATCGCGGCCGACGGCTGGTCGATGGGCGTGCTGGCCCGCGACCTGCCCGACGCGTACGCGGCACGGCGACACGGGCGGCCGCCCCGGTGGGCGCCGCTGCCGGTGCAGTACGCGGACTTCTCGATCTGGCAGCGCCGGGTCCTCGGCGCCGAGGACGACCCCGGCAGCCTGATCAGCGGGCAGCTCGCGTACTGGCGCGAGGCGCTGGCCGACCTCCCGGCCGAGCTGGCCCTTCCCGTCGACCGGCCGCGCCCGGCCGTCGCGAGCTTCCAGGGCGGCTCGGTCCCGGTACGGATCGGCGCGGAGACGCACGCGCGGCTCGCCGGGCTCGCGCGCGCCGAACGGGCCACGGTGTTCATGGCCGTACAGGCCGCGGTCGCGCTGACGCTCTCGCGGCTCGGCGCGGGCGAGGACGTCCCGCTCGGCACCGTCTCGGCGGGCCGCGGCGACGAGGCGCTGGACGACCTGATCGGCTTCTTCGTCAACACGCTGGTCCTGCGCACCGACGTGAGCGGCGACCCCACCTTCACCGAGTTGCTCGGGCGCGTGCGGGAGACGGACCTGGCGGCGTACGCCCACCAGGACGTGCCGTTCGAGCGTCTCGTCGAGGAGCTCCACCCGGCCCGCTCGCTCGCCCGCCACCCGCTGTTCCAGGTCATGCTCGCCTTCCAGAACACTCCGCACCCCATCACCTGGGAGCTGCCGGACCTCGACGTCGAGCGGATCCGCCCCGGCGACGTCGAGACCTCCAAGTTCGACCTGTCCTTCGACCTGACCGAACACCGCGACGGCGAGGGCGCGGCGGCGGGCATCGCGGGCGTCCTCGACTACTCCGCCGACCTGTTCGACCGGGCCACCGCCGAGCGCCTGGCGGCACGGCTCGTACGGGTCCTGGACGCCGTGGCCGCCGACCCGTCGCTGCGGGCCCGCCGGGTCCCCGTGCTGAGCGAGGCCGAGCGCGAGCAGGTCCTCTCGGCGTGGAACGCCACCGCGGTCCCGGTCGAGGACGCCACGATCGCGGTGCGGTTCGAGGCGCGCGCGGCCGAGCGCCCGGACGCGGTGGCCGTGACGTTCGAGGACACCGAACTCTCCTACGCCGAGCTCGACGCCGCCGCGAACCGGCTCGCCCGGCACCTCGTCGCGCGGGGCGTCGGGCCGGAGCAGGTCGTCGCGGTCGCGATGCCGCGCTCGGCCGGGCTGGTCGTCGCGCTGCTGGCGGTGCTGAAGGCGGGAGCGGCGTACCTGCCCGTCGACCCGGAGTACCCGGCGGCGCGCGTGGCGTTCATGCTGGCCGACGCCGATCCCGTCGCGGTGGTCTGCACCGCCGAGACGGGGCGCCGGCTGCCGGAGGGCCCGACCCCCTGCGTGGTCCTCGACGACCCCGCGCAGGCAGGGACCATCGCCGCGTACCCGCCGGCCTCGCCCGGCGGCGGCGCGCACCGGCCGCGGCACCCGGCGTACGTGATCTACACCTCCGGGTCGACCGGGACGCCCAAGGGCGTGCTGATCCCGAATCGCAACGTCGTGTCCCTGGTCGAGACGGCGGGGCGGAGGTTCGGGCTCGGGCCCGATGACGTGTGGAGCCTCTTCCACTCCTACGCGTTCGACTTCTCGGTGTGGGAGCTGTGGGGCGCGCTGCTGCTGGGCGGCCGCGTCGTCGTCGTGTCGCACGGCGTCAGCCGGTCCCCGGCGGAGTTCGCCGAGCTGCTGAACCGGACCGGCGTGACGATGCTGAGCCAGACCCCGTCGGCCTTCTACCAGCTCATCCACGCCGACCGGGAGACGCCCGTCGCCGGCCACGCCCTGCGCCACGTCGTCTTCGGCGGGGAGGCCCTGGAGCCGGCCCGGCTGGGGGAGTGGTACGGCCGGCACCCCGAGGACGCCCCGGCGCTGGTCAACATGTACGGCATCACCGAGACCACGGTGCACGTCAGCTTCGCCGCGCTGGACCGGCGGCCGGTGGCCGCGGGCGCCGGCAGCGTGGTGGGCGGGCCGCTCGACAACACGCGGGTGTACGTCCTGGACGACCTCCTGCGGCCGGTGCCGCCCGGCGTGGTCGCGGAGCTGTACGTCGCCGGGACGGGCCTGGCCCGCGGCTACCTGGGCCGGCCGGCGCTGACCGGCGAGCGCTTCGTCGCCTGCCCGTACGGCGAGGCGGGGGAGCGGATGTACCGTACCGGGGACCTGGCGCGGTGGACCCCCGACGGCCAGTTGATCTTCGGAGGCCGCGCGGACGCGCAGGTGAAGATCCGCGGCTTCCGCATCGAGCCGGGCGAGATCGAGGCCGTGCTGTCCGGGCACGCGGCGGTCGGCCAGGTCGCCGTCGTGGCGCGGGAGGACCAGCCGGGCCAGAGACAGCTCGTCGCCTACGTCGTACCGGCCGGTGGAGAGGACGTCGACGGCGGGGCGCTGCGGGAGTTCGCCGCCGGGCGGCTCCCGGAGTACATGGTTCCGGCGGCCGTGGTCGCCATGGCCGGCCTGCCGCTGACCTCCAACGGCAAGCTGGACCGCGCGGCGCTGCCGGCGCCGGACTTCGGCGGCCTGGCGACCGGGCGCGCGCCGCGCAGCCCGGTCGAGGAGATGTTGTGCACGCTGTTCGCCGAGGTGCTCCACCTCGAAAGCGTCGGCGCCGACGACGGCTTCTTCGACCTGGGCGGCGACTCGATCATGTCGATGCAGCTGGTCGCCCGCGCCCGCCGCTCCGGCCTGGTCATCACGCCGCGCCAGGTGTTCGAGCAGCGCACCCCGGCGGGGTTGTCGCTGGTGGCGACGGGTGAGACGGCCGCGCCCGCGGTGGCCGACAGCGGCGTCGGCGAGGCGCCCCTGGTCCCGGTGATGCGCTGGGTGGCCGAACGCGCGGGGACGATGGACCGCTTCTCCCAGTCGGTCCTCCTCACGGTCCCGGCCGGGCTGGACGCCCGGCACCTGACCACGGCGGTCCAGACGCTGATGGACCACCACGACGTACTGCGAGCGCGCCTCGTCGCCGGGGACGAGCACGACACCGCCTCGTGGCGGCTGGACATCCCCGCCGGTACGGACGCGGGCGGCCTGGTCTCGCGCGTGAACGCCGCCGGGGCGGGCGACGAGGCGCTGAGCGCACTCGTCGCGGAGCGGAGCCGCCTGGCCGCGGCGCGGCTCGACCCGCGGGCCGGCACGATGCTCCAGGTCGTGTGGCTGGACCGCGGGCCCGACCGGCCGGGCCGGGTGCTGGTGATGGCGCACCACCTGGTGGTCGACGGCGTGTCCTGGCGGATCCTCCTGCCGGACCTGGCCGCGGCGTACGCGGCGGCGACGGCGGGACGGCCCGCCGGACTCGAACCCGTCGTCACCTCCTTCCGCCGGTGGGCACGGCTCGCCGAGGCGCAGGCGCTGGACCCGGAGCGGGCGGCCGAGCTCCCCGCGTGGCGGGAGATCCTCGCCGGCGCCGAACCCCTGTTCGGCCCGCTGGACGCGGCGCGCGACACCACGGCGAGCACCCGCCGGATGGCGCTACGCGTGCCGGCGGACGTGACCACGGCGCTGCTGACGAGCGTGCCGGCGGCGTTCCACGCGGGCATCGACGACGTGCTGCTCGCGGGGCTGGCCGCGGCCGTCGCCGAGTGGCGCGAGCGGCGCGACGGCGGTACCGGACCGGTGCTCGTGGACGTGGAGGGCCACGGACGCGAGCCGCTGGACGCCAAGACCGAGCTCTCCCGCACCGTGGGCTGGTTCACCGCCGTCCACCCGGTCCGCCTGGATCCCGGCCCGGCCGACTTCGCCCGCGTACGCGCCGGCGGCCCGGCGGCGGACCAGGTGATCAAGAGGATCAAGGAGCAGCTGCGGGCCGTCCCCGGCGACGGCCTGGGCTACGGGCTGCTGCGCTACCTCAACCCGGAGACCGGCCCGGCCCTCGCGGCCCTGCCGGCCCCGCGGATCGGCTTCAACTACCTCGGCCGTTTCACCACCGCGTCCCAGGGCGCGAACTGGGAGCCCGCCGACGCCGACGCGCTGGACGGCCAGGTCGACGCGGCGATGCCGGCCGCCCACGTGCTGGAGGCGGACGGGATCGTCGAGGACGGGCCGGACGGGCCCGAGCTGAGCGTGGGGCTGGCCTGGCCCCGGCGCCTCCTCGGGGAGGACGAGGTCGCGGAGCTCCTCGAAGGATGGGCGGCGATGTTGACCGGGCTCGCCGCACGGGCGACGCGGCCGGGCGCGGGCGGGCACACCCCGTCGGACTTCCCGCTGCTGGCGCTGGCCCAGGACCAGCTGGAGGAGCTGGAGGCCGAGATCGCCTCGGACCTGTAGGGGAAGGGAAGGGCACGGGATGGCGGTAGTCCGGATCAACGGGGTCAATCTGAGCTTCGACGACTACGGCTCGGGGGAGCCGGTCGTCCTGGTCACCGGGACGGGCGCCCCCGGGCGCGTGTGGAGGACCCACCAGGTTCCCGCGCTCAGGGCGGCGGGCTATCGCCCCATCACCGTCGACAATCGCGGCATCCCGCCGACCGACACCGGCCCCGAGGGGTTCACCCTGCACGACATGGTGGCGGACACGGCCGGGCTGATCGAGCACCTCGGGATCGGCCCGTGCCGGATCGTGGGGTTCTCCCTCGGCGCGATGGTCGTGCAGGAACTCCTCCTCGCCCGGCCGGACCTCGTACGCCGGGCGGTCCTCATGGCGACGCGCGGGAGGTCGGACGCGCTGGCCGTCGCCATGTCCGACGCGGAGATCGAGATGTGCGCGAGCGGGATCAAACCGCCGCCCCGGTACACCGCGTTCACCCACGCGATGCAGAGCCTCTCGCCGCGCACGCTCGCCGACGAGCAGCGGCTGCGCGACTGGCTCGACATCCTCGAACTCTCCGCGATCGACCTGTCCTCGGTGCCGGGACAGCTCGGCCTGGAGCGGATCCCCGACCGCCTTACGGCGTACGGGGAGATCCGTTGCCCCTGCCTGGTCATCGGCTTCGCGGACGACCTGATCGTGCGCCCGGAGCTGTGCCGCGAGCTCGCCGGCGCCATCCCGGGCGGCCGGTACCAGGAGATCGCCGGCTGCGGCCACTACGGCTACCTCGAGGAGCCCGACGCGGTGAACGCGGCCGTCATCGGCTTCTTGCGCGAGGACTGAGGCGGCCTCACGGCGCGAGCCTCCCGGTGTTCCTGCGGATCGACAGCCGGCCGTTCCGCATCACGCCCACGCACGGGGCGCGGTAGGCCAGGGCGCTGTCGTGCGTGACGAGGATGAGCGTGAGGTCGTGCCGGCGGTGCATGGTCTCCAGCAGTGTGATGATGTCGTCCCGCGTGTCCTCGTCGAGGTTGCCGGTGGGCTCGTCGGCGAGCAGCACCCGCGGCCGCTTGGCCAGGGCGCGGGCGATGCCGACGCGCTGCTGCTGTCCGCCGGACAGCTCGGAGGGCAGGTGGTGCGCCCGGTCGCCGAGCTTGACGCTGTCGAGCACCTCGCCGACCCGCCGCCGGCGTTCCGCCGAGCGCATGCCGAGCGGGATGAGCGCCGCCTCGACGTTCTCGGCCGCCGACAGCGTCGGGATCAGGTTGAACGTCTGGAAGACGAACCCGATGGTCGTGGCGCGGATCTTGCCGACCTCCCGCTCGCGCATCGCGGTCAGGTCGTGGCCGTCGAGCCGGACCGTGCCCGCGGTCGGCCGGTCGAGCCCGCCCAGGACGTTCAGCAGCGTGCTCTTCCCATGGCCCGTACGGCCCTGGATGGCGAGCCACTCGCCGTCCTCGATCTCCAGGTCGACGTCCTGCAGCGCGGCGACGGTGCCGCCGTCCTTCTTGTACGTCTTGGTGACGCCGGTCAGTGTGTACACGGGGGTGTCTCTCCTTCGCTGCGCGGGGCGTACCCGCTGGTCATCCGATGCGGCCGAGCGCCTCAGAAGGTCGGAGCCGTACGGCCCGCCAGCCCCCGAGGGCGCCGGCGACCAGGCCTCCCGCGACCGCGAGCACGACGGCCAGCAGGATCGCGGCCGGTGTGATCGGCGCGGTCAGGTGAACGGCCACGTCGCGGGAGTCGCCCGGACTCGTGGGAACGGTCGCCGAGAGTTCCGGCGCGATCAGCCGGACCAGCCCGGCTCCGGCGAATCCGAGGGCGACGCCGAGGGCCGCGCCGGCCACTCCGGTGACGAGCGACTCGCCCATGAGCTGGGCCACGATCCGCCGCCCGCGCCAGCCGAGCGCCCGCAGGGTGCCCAGCTCCCGTACGCGGCGGGTGACCGACGCCATGGTCAGCAGGCCGGCCACCGCGAAGGCCGCCGCCAGGCAGGCGGCCGCGAGCCACCGGCCCAGCCCGCTCGCCAGTTCGGCGGCGCTCGCCAGGGAGCCGTCCACGGCGCCGACGAGGTTCGAGGACGAGGTCAGGGTGGCGTGCGGCAGGAGCACGGAGATCTCCTTCTGCACCGAGGCGAGAGAGTCGCGGCCGGCCGCCTTCACGTAGATGGCGTCGACGTGACCGCTCAGCGTCTTCAGGCCGGGGGAGGAGGCAAGGCCCTGGGCGGTGGCCAGCGGAACGTAGACGTTCGCCCTGCTCTGCCCCTGCGCGGTGATCCCGATGACGCGGAGGCCCCGGCCGGCGACGGTCAGCGTCGAGCCGGCCCTGAGCCCGTGCGTCCTCGCGTACGAGGAGTCAACGACGGCCACGTACGCCGTCGCGTCCGAGGCCGTGAAGGACCGCCCCGAGCCGATCGTGGTGGAGGCGTACGGGCCGAGGCCGGTGCGGTGCGGATCGACGCCCTCGACGGTGAAACTCGCCGGCATCGGGAACCGCGGCCCGCCGTCCCCGGGCTTCGGCGGGTCGAGCGCCGTGTCGACGAGCGTCAGACCGCCCGCGGCGGACGCGACGCCGGACAGCCGGGCCACGGCCGGCACCGACGCCGCGTCCAGCACGCCGAGCCCCTGGGGCGGAGTGAGGAACTCCCGCCGCCCCGCCGCTGCCGCCGGAGCCGCACCGAGGGCCTTGCCCGATCCGGACTTCGGCGGCGTCGTGGTGACCGTGACGTCGGTGCCGAGCCCGTACAGGGAGTGCAGCACCTGCGCCTGGGCCCGGCGCACGCCGTTCGAGGCGGCGGTGACGGTCATGACCAGGCCGATCCCGACCGCGAGCCCGAGGGCGATGACGATCGTCTGACGTTTGCGCCGGAGCAGTTCATGGCCGAGGTAGGTCAGGAAGAACATGCGGAGGTCACTGGCCGCCCGGAACCGAGCCGGGCCCCGACTGGACCCACGCGGGCGGTGCCAGCGACTTGCAGGGGCCGTTCAGCGCGGCGAGGTAGCCGGAGGAGGCCGCGTCGACGCCGCTGTCCGGCCCGAGCCGGCCACTCTTGCCGTTCGGGTCGGGGAACCGGGCCACACCGTGGTCCCGCATGCACTGGGCGAACTCCTTCGTGAACGCGCCCGGTCCGGCGTTGTGGCTGCCCTCGGCCTTGCTCTTGGTGTTGAAGTTCTGGCCGGGCGCCGCGGTGCCCTGGGGCGCGGAGGTGTCCGCGGCCTTGGCGGCGACCGCACGGGCCGGTCCGTCGCCGGTTCCGCAGGCGGCCGAGAGTAAGGCGATCCCGGCCGCGGCGAGGCCGGCGAGCGCCAGTGACGTGCGCCGCCGGGTGATCGGGTCGGTGGTCATCGGATTGATTCCCTTCCGTGGGGTGCTTCGCTGAAGGCGACGCTACGGCGCGGTCAGTACCACGGTCGTAACGTGCGGTGTTATTACGCGGTTATGCATGATCTGCCATTGTGGTGACCGGCGATTTCGCCTTTGACATGCGCGTATCACCCGGCTATGGCCGCATTTGAAGGAAGCCGATGCCCGACCACAGATCATCTCGCGGATTACTCCGGCTACTGCGTCCCCGCCGGAGTACGGTCCGGCTCCGGCTCACATTCCTGCAGGGCGCGCTCTTCCTCGCGTCGGGGGCCGCCCTGATCGGCATCACCTACCTCCTCGCGGTGGCGGAGTTCCCCGCCCGGCACACGACCCAGGGACTGAGCGGCACCGGAACGACGACCGGCGGCTCGGCGGGCGTCAGCACCGGGAAGGCGCCGCACGAGTCGGTGCAGACGGCGCAGCGCGCGGCCGACCTGCACCAGTTCCTCACCGAGTCGGTGATCGCCCTGGTCATCACGGTGATCCTGTCCGTCGGGCTCGGCTGGCTCGTCGCGGGCCGGATCCTGCGGCCGCTGCGGACGATGACCACGAGCACCCGGCAGATCTTCGAGGACAACCTGCACGAACGGCTCGCCGTGCAGGGCCCGCGCGACGAGCTCAAGGAACTCGGCGACACCATCGACGGCCTGCTCGCCCGGCTGGAGGCCGCCTTCGAGGCACAGCGGCGATTCGTCGCCAACGCCTCACACGAGCTGCGCACGCCTCTCACCCTCGAACAGACCATGCTCGAGGTCGCGCTCGCCGATCCGGCCGCGACGGCCGAGACCCTGCGCTCCACCTGCGAAGACGTGCTGGCCTCCAGTCGCCAGCAGGAGCGCCTGATCGACGCGCTCCTCACGCTGGCGCGGAGCCAGCGGGGGCTGGACCACCGGCAGGTGTTCGACCTCGGCGCCGTCGCCGCGAGTGTCCTCCAGGCGGCCCGGCCGCACGCGGAGCACGCGGGGCTGCACCTGCGCGCCGCCCTCACGCCGGTCCAGGTGTCCGGCGACCCGCGCCTGGCCGAACGCCTCGTGGCCAACCTCGTTGACAACGCCCTGCGTTACAACGTGCCCGACGGCACGGTCGACGTGACCGTCGGCGGAAGCGCCGTCCTGACGGTGACGAACACCGGCCCGGTGACGCCCGCCGACCAGATCGAGCGATTGCTCCAGCCCTTCCAGCGCATGGCCGCCGGCCGGTCGGGCGTCCAGGACGGGCTGGGCCTCGGCCTGTCGATCGTGGCCGCCGTCGCCAAGGCGCACGACGCGCTCCTCGACGTACGACCGGGGCCGCACGGCGGGCTCCGGATCATGGTCTCCTTCGCCGTCTCCCAGGCCGCCGGCCGTCATTCCGGGCGGGGCGCCCACCGGGGTAACGGGCTCGTACGCTCCGAGCGCCAGTCCCGGTGAAAAAGGCTTTCCGGCCGTTGGATTGACACGCGGTCTGCGCTGTAAATTACCCCAAATCGGGCGATGTTACGGGAGTGGATTCGCATGTCCAAGACGTTTGTCATCCTGACCCACGTACGTTCCGGAAGTAGCATGTTGTCCGACATGCTGGCGCGAAACGCGTTAGGCGCTCCGGAAGAGCATTTGAACCTGCGTTTCCTCGGAGAGGGCGGCGACTGGCATCCGGCCGACGTTCTCGCCGGGGCCAGAAAGGAGACTCCGGGCGACTACTTCGGCTCCAAGGTGATGATCCACTGGCTCGACGTGCTCAAGAAGCACGCGGGCCTGCCGGCCGCGACCGACGCGCGCCTGCTCGCCGAGCTGTTCGGCGAGGACTTCACCATGATCCACCTCTACCGCGAGGACACGGTCGCGGCGGCCGTCTCCTTCACGCTGGCCGGCCTCAACCAGGAGTGGCACCGCCGGACCGGTGAGTCGGCCAAGCAGGTCGTGCTGCCCGACTGGGAGGTGCTGAACGTCATGATCTCCGACAACGTGACGTGGCTCGACTGGTGCCGGCACCGCCTGAGAATGGCCGCCTCGACCAGCATGCGAGCGGTGGTCGAGATGCGCTACGAGGACCTCGAGCGCGAGCCGGCCGCCGAGCTCCGGCGCGCGGTCACGGCCATCATGGGCGAGGAGGCCGCCTCGGCCCACGAGCTCACGGTCGGCACCAAACTCGTCAAACAGCGGAACGAACGCTCGGCCGAGCTCCGCGGCCGCTGGCTGGCCGAACATCCCGGCTACGGGAGTTATGACCTCGGATAGCCCACCGGCCGTCCGGGCGCCGGCAGGGGTACGGCGGCGTGTCCCGGGCCGTCGCCGGCCGCCAGCATGTTCAGGGTCAGCGCGGCCGACCAGCTGAAGTCGTGCGCGCCCCGCCCGGAGCCGTCCAGCGGGTCGAAGTACTCGCGGAAGCCCGACCGCTGGATGAGTTCGAGCGTCGCCGCGCGGACGGTCCGCGCGACGTCCGGGCGGCCCGCGCGCAGCGTCCCGATCCAGACCAGCCAGTTGGTGTTCACCCAGGCCGGCCCGCGCCAGTAGCGGTGCGGTTCGAAGTCACGTGAACGCAGGTCGTACGTTGGCACGGGGTACCGGCATCCGCCGAGGAAGGCGGGGGAGACCAGCAGGTCGATCAGCCGCCGGCGTACGGCGGCGGGCAGCCACGGGTCGAGCAGCGGCACGAAACCGGCGACGGTCACCGCCGTCGCGCACTCGCCGGTTCGCGCGTCGCGGGCCACGAACGTGCCCAGGTCCTCGTCCCAGAGCCGCGCCAGGAGCGCCCGGTGGATGGCGTACGCCGCCGCCCGGTGCGGCTCCGGGTCGCGGCCGAGGAGACGCGCGATCTCGGCCAGGCACAGCTCGCCGTCCAGCAGGATCGCGTTGAACAGGGGGTCTTCCACCGTGAAGGGGTGCTTGGCGAACAGGCGGCCGTCGTCGTACCCGAGGTCGCGGTAGTTCTCCGCGAGCGCGACGTAGGCCGAGTAGTCGGCGTCGCTGGGCCGCTCGGCCGCCGGGACGTGGTGGAGGTCCTCGCGTACGAAGGGCTGTGACAGGTCGAGCCCGGCGAGGAAGGGGTCCCAGGCCGGGCTGTTGTCCATGCCCGACTCCCACGGGTGGACGATGCACGCCAGCCCGCCGCCGTCGAGGTCGCGGTCCTGCCGGAGGTAGCGGTGCTGCGCGGCGAGCCTCGGGTACGCCTCGGTGAGGAACCGCAGGGCGCCGGCCTCGTCCGTGGCCTGCGTGAAGACGGTCAGCGCCGCCCGCGCGTGCACCGGAGGCTGGACGATGCCGGACGTGCTCACCTCTGGCGCGCCGGGCACGCGGCGGCTGGCCCAGAAGCCGGGCCCGGGGAAGTACGCCTCGTCGGCCCGGTCGTTGTAGACGATGTGCGGCAGCCGCCCGTCGCCCCACTGCGCGCCGAGCAGGCTGAGCAGCTCGTGCTGTGCGCGCTCCTGGCTGACCTGCGCCAGCCCGATCGCGATGAACGCCGAGTCCCAGCTCCACTGGTGCGGATACTGCGTACGGGACGGGAGCGTGGCGGTGCCGGTCCAGTTTCCGGTCAGTGTGCCGGCGGCGGCCCGGCGCAGGTCGCGGTGGCCGATGTCCGTGCTCATGAGCGAGCCGGGACCCGCGAAGCGTACGGCATGGTCCATGTCGCCTCCCTTCAGGTCGTAGAGGTGTAAATCCAACTTATGGCCGATGATCGGACAAAAGTCGCGTACTCATCAGTCATCATGGGACATGTTACGGCCATGTTTCGGCGTTTCGCGATACGCAACAAACAGCTTTGCGGAGCGACCGCCTCGCTTGAGAACGGTTGGGGGAGACGATGACGCGCAGCGGCGTTCCGGCGTCGGCCGGGCGGATCCTGCAGATGATCCGCTCGGGCCAGGTGAGCACGCGCGGTGAGCTGCAGGAGCTCACCGGGCTCTCGCGGTCGACCCTGACGCTCCGGCTGTCGCAGCTCCACGCGGCGGGTTACCTGCGCTCGGAGGCCCGGCGTGCCGGGGCCATGGGCCGGCCATCCGGGATCCTCGCCTTCGACGAGACCGGGAAGTTCATCCTGACCGCCGACCTCGGGGCGACGCACGCCCGGATGGCGGTCACCGACGCCGCCGGGAACGTCGGCGCCGAGACGACGCGCGAACTGCCCGTCGACGAGGGCCCGCGCCCGGTGCTCGGCGTCGTGCAGAAGACGTTCCGCGGGCTGCTGAGGAAGGCCGGGCGCGACGCCGGGGACGTCTGCGGGATCGGCGTCGGCCTCCCGGGCCCGGTCGACTTCGCCACCGGCCGGGTGCGCAACCCGCCGATGATGCCGGGCTGGCACGGCCACTCGGTCCGCGAGAGCCTGGCGGAGGCGTTCGGCGCCCCGGTGTTCGTGGACAACGACGCGAACCTCATGGGGCTGGGCGAGCAGCGGCTCACCTATCCGGGCGTCGACGGCCTGCTGTTCGTCAAGGTCGGCACCGGGATCGGCTCGGGCCTCATCCTGCAGGGGCGGCCCGAGCGCGGTGTCGCCGGAGGTGCCGGCGACATCGGCCACATCCGGATGCGCGGCCCGGCGGAGGAGGCGCCGTGCCCGTGCGGCGGGTCGGGCTGCCTGGCCGCGTACGCGAGCGGCGGGGCGCTGGCCCGGCGGCTCACCGCCGAGGGGATCCCGGCGCGTACCGCCCGCGACGTGGTCACGCTCGTCGAGGCCGGCCGGTCCGAGGCGATCGCGATGGTCGGGGCGGCCGGGCGGCTGCTCGGCGAGGTCCTCGCCACCGCGGTCGCGCTGCTCAACCCCTCGGTGCTCGTCATCGGCGGCGACGTCGCGCGTACCCACGAGCATCTCCTCAACGGCGTGCGCACCGTGCTGTACGAGCGGACCGTCCCCCGCGCGACCCGTGACCTGCTCGTCGCCACCAGCGCCCTCGGCGACCGCGCCGGCGTCGAGGGCGCCCGCCTCATGGTCCTCGAACAGGTCTTCTCCGAAGAGGCCGTCGACGAGCGGCTGCGCCGGATGGCCGTTCCCGGGTGACACGGACGTCCGTTTCCGCGGTCGCGGACCGGGCCGGAAGTGCCGCTGGAACTCAGGGTGGCAGGTCGCGTGAGAGCGGTCCGTGTCCTGCGTTATGCTCACGGGCAGTAGCCGCACAACTACCGCGATGGGTCGGATATGGGAAGCAGGATCGCCGAGCGGCCGGTAAGTCAGATCCGCCCAGGTGACCACGCGGCGTTCTCCTTCACCACGGCCGAGGAGCAGGCCCAGGTCATCGGCCCGTTCCTGCACGACGGCCTGGACGCGCGCCACAAGGTGATCTACATCAGCGGCGGCGGCCCCCGGCAGCTCCCCGGCCTGGCCGGCCGCTGCGACGCCGACCGCCTCGCCGGCACCGGCCAGCTACGGGTCATTCCCCGCGGCGCCGCCTGCCTGACCCGGGGCCGCTTCGACCCCGACCGCATGCTCATGGTCATCGGGCGTGAGATCAGCCTGGCCGCCGAGCAGGGCTACGCCGCCGTGCGGCTCACCGCGGACATGAGCTGGGTGCTCGGCCAGCCCGGGGGATACCCCCTGATGCTGGCGAGCGAGGCGGGCTTCGACGCGGCGATCACGCCCGGCGCCGAGATCATGGCGATCTGCCAGCTCGACCGCGCGCGCTGCGCCCCGGAGCACCTCAGCGCACTGAACGACACCCACCGGATCCGGGTGACGCCCAACCCCGAGTTCGACGACGGCGTGTTACGCATCACCCGCACCCACACGCCGGTCGGCCTGCGCCTCAGCGGAGAGCTCGACGCGGCGCGCCACCCCCCGTTCGTGGCCGCGCTCACCGCGCTCGGCGAGGCGAACACCGACATCCACCTCGACTTCACCGACGTACGCTTCCTCGACCTGGCCACGCTGACCCTGCTGGTCACCCACGCCCTGCGCACGCAGCCGGGCCACGGCCTCGTCCTGGACCACCTGCCGCCGGACGTGGTCAGGCTCATCGAGTCACTCGGCTGGCGCCAGTTCCCGGGCCTCGCCAACGGGCGGCCACGACACCCCTGAGACCGTTCGGGTCATCGGCCGGCGGTGACGTGGCGGTTGCGCGACTGTCACGATGACGACCTGGGTCAGGTGATCCGGGTCTGGGGACGAGAGCCGCCGGCCCGGCGAGCCGCTCCCGGTGGGATGATCCCGGCTTCCACCACAGCGCGCCGGCCGGCTTCCGCGACCGTCTCACCCCGGGCGATCGCGCGGCCCGCCTGCTCGACCTCGCGCCGGCCCGTCTCAAGGACGCCGGGCTCGTGCGTGAACGCCACTCAGCGCACCGATTCCACCCATGTTCTGGGCCGCTTCCCGGACCGGGGCGAGATTTCCCGCCTGAGGTCCGGGCGAGCCGTCTGGCGGCCGGCCTCGAAGGCGTCGAGCTTTCCGGCAGAAGCGGGGCCGGCGGCCACGGCGTGGATCCGCCGTGGCCGCCAGGTGCCCGTCTCAGCCGGCGGAGTGGCCGAGCCACATGTCGAACCCGTCCTCGTCGTGGCCGTTCAGCGTGACCGCGCTCGCGGCCGGCGGATAGCCCGCGGCCGTGACGGTGTACGGCCCGCCGGTCAGGTGGGCGAAGGCGTACTCGCCGTCGGGACCCGTGGTCGCGACGCCGACGACGTTGCCCGCCGCGTCGACCAGGGTCACCCGGGCGTCGGGCACCGGCCCGCGCCCTTCGGCGCGTACGACGCCGCTGATCCGGCCGCCGGGCGGCAGCGCGATGTCCTGCCGGGTCCGCTCCGTGCCGACCTCGACCGGGACCGCGGCCGGGCGGTGTTCCTCCGCGTTGACGGCGAGCGTGTACGCGCCCGGCGTCACCTCGGGGAAGGCGTAGGCGCCGCCGGCGCCGGACGTACCGGTCGCCACGACCTCGCCGCGCAGGTTCGTCACGACGACCCGCGCGTCGCGGACGGGCTCGCCCTCCGCGTCGTGCACGGTGCCGATGAGGCCGCCGGACCCGGTGAGCACCAGGTCGAGGTCGACCGGCTGGTCGCCCACCACGAGGGTGGCGGCGTGCGGAGCGAGCTCCCCCGCCGCCGCGACCAGCACGTACGTGCCGTGGTCCGGCGCCTCCAGCCCGTACCGGCCGTCGTCCTGGGTGGTCGTACGGCCGACCTGGTGGCCGTCGACGTCGATCAGCGTGAGCGCCGCGTTGCCCGCGGGGACGCCGTCGGCCCGGTGGACGGAACCGCGGATGAGCCCGCCGCCGAGGGGTTCCCGGCCGCCCATCGGCGCGTACGCCGGGGGCGTCGCCAGGGAGGCTCCCGCCTCCGCCGCGACCAGGACCGGCTCGGGCACGGCGTTCGCGGCGTGACGTCCGCCGCCTCCGGCCGGGGCCGGCGTGGGAGCGCTGCCGCGCAGCGGCACCTCGCGGATGAACCAGGCGACGATGAACCCGGCGAAGGCGAGGACCGCGCCGCCGATGACCGTTCCGTGCAGGCCGTTGGTGACACCGATCTTGAACGCCTCCCGTACGGGCGCCGCGAGCGTGTGCAGCGCGCCCGGGGTGACGTGGACGCCGCCGCCCGAGGTCAGCGCGTGGCCGGCCTGCGGGCCGAGGTGGTCGACGAGGGAGTCCTTCAGCCGGCTGGTGTAGATCGAGCCCAGCAGGGCGACGCCGAGCGAGCCGCCGATCGTCCGGAACAGCGTGACCGAACCGCTGGCCGCGCCCATGTCGCGCAGCTCGACGCTGTTCTGGGTGACCAGCATCGTGTTCTGCATGATGAAGCCCATGCCCAGGCCGGCCACGGCGGTGAGCGCGGAGCTCGCCACCGTGCTGGTGTCGACCTTCAGCAGGACGAGGAGGAGCATGCCCGCGGTCAGCACGGCGCCGCCGATGATCGGGTAGATGCGGTACCGGCCGTTGCGGGTGATGAGCTGCCCGGTCGTCAGCATGACCGCGAGCATTCCGAACATCAGCGGCAGCAGGAGCAGGCCGCTCGTGGTCGCCGACGCGCCCTGGACGTACTGCATGTACTGCGGGAGGAAGCTCACGGCGCCGAACATCGCGGCCCCGACGAGGAAGCTCAGGATCTGCGCCACCGTGAAGTTGCGCTCGCGGAACAGCCGTGGCGGCAGGATCGGCTCGGGCACCCGGCCCTCGGCGTACACGAAGCCGGCGAGCGCGCCGACGCTGACCACCGCGAGCGCGATGATCTGCGTGGAGACCCACGGGTACTCCGTGCCGCCCCAGCTCGCCACGAGCGTGAGCGCCACGATGCCGACGGTCAGCAGGGTCGCCCCGATGTAGTCGATCTTCGCTTTGACGTGGCGGGTGTGCAGCCGCATGCCGAGCCCGGTCACCAGCAGCGCCAGCACGCCGAGGGGCAGGTTGACGTAGAACGCCCAGCGCCAGCTCAGGTTGTCGGTGAGGAAACCACCGAGCAGCGGGCCGCCGACGAACGCCAGCGGCATCATGCCGCCGATCATCGCCTGGAACTTGCCGCGCTCACGGGGCGGCACGAGGTCGCCGATGATCGCCATCGCCCCGACCATCAGGCCGCCGGCGCCCAGGCCCTGCAGCGCGCGGAACCCGATGAGCTGGTCCATGTTCTGCGACAGGCCCGCGAGCGCGGAGCCGATCAGGAAGATGACGATCGCGGACATGAACATGCCCTTGCGGCCGTACAGGTCGCCGAGCTTGCCCCAGATCGGCGTCGCGGCGGCCGTCGCCAGCGCGTACGCGGTGACCACCCAGGACAGGTGCTCGATTCCGCCGAGATCTCCGACGATCGTCGGCAGCGCGGTGCCGACGATCAAGTTGTCGAGCATGGCCAGGAACATGCCGAGCATGAGCCCGATCATCGCGATGTACAGCGAGCGCGCGCTCCTCGGCGGCGCGGTGTCCGGCGGCGCGGACTCCACTGTGTTCGTGACCGACATTCCGTCTACCCCCAACTTCGGGCGCCGAGTTACTTACTTGTCGCCCGGCTAGCTAACTTACTTGTCGTACGGTAAGCTACGAACTAGCCGGGCGTCAAGTAAGCTCGCATTCCGGGAAGGGACCACGATGGGCGAACGACGGAGCGGCACCCGCGAGAAGATCCAGGCGGTCGCGCTCGAACTGTTCGCCGAGCACGGCTACGAGAAGACCTCGCTCCGCGAGATCGCCGAGCGGCTCGACGTGACGAAGGCGGCGCTGTACTACCACTTCAACACCAAAGAGGACATCGTCGTCAGCCTGTTCGACAGCCTCCTCGCGGACATGGACGAGACGATCGCCTGGCTGGGCGAGCAGCCGCACACGCTGGAGACGCGGCGGGAGCTGGTCGAACGATACGCCCGCCTGACCCGGCAGTGGCCCCCGGGCATGCGGCGGCTGATCCAGGACAGCAAGGCGACCATGCGCGAACTGGCCGTGGCCGAGAAGCTCCACGCCCGCCTCCAGACGATGATCCGCATGCTGACCCCGCCGGACGCCTCGCCCCTCATCCGGCTCAAGTCGACGATGGCGCTGATGTCGATCAACGCCGCCACGTTCGTGCTGCAGGACACCGGCACGGCGCTCGAAGAACGCCACGCCGCCGGCCTCACGCTCGCGCTGGAGCTCGTCTCGGACACGACCTGCGACGCTCCGTCCGGCCGGCCCGCGGACGACGCACGCGCGGTCCAGGTCCAGGCCTGAGAAGGCGGCGTCCCCGTCCCTCACCGAGGTGCTCTAGGGTCGCTGGATGCGGCGAGGGACTGGATTGCTGGTCGGCGGGGCCGCGGTCCTGGCCTGGGGTGAGTGGGTGAACTGGCGCTGGTCTCGAGCCCTCGCGCCGAACAATGGGGGCGCCGCCGAGGCCGTGGTCGTGTTGGGCCACCGGAACCCCCAGGCGACCGCGAACTTCGTCAACCGCTGGCGAGTCCGTGCCGGCATCCGCTCCATCGCCGCCGGCAGTGCGCGTGAGACCTGGGTGATATTCAGCGGCGGTGCGGCCGGCGGCGGGGCCGCGGAGGCCCGGTTGATGGCCGACTACGCGAGGTCGGTGCTCGGGTTCGACGGCGTGGTGCTCCTCGAAGACCGAAGCGTGACGACATGGGAGAACATCACGAACGTGATCCCCCTGCTCGAGGACGCCGACCGCATCAAGATCGTCTCCCAGCCGGCTCACGCGCTCAAGGCCCGCGCGTACTTGCGGCGGCAGCGCCCCGATCTCGCCCAGAGGCTTGCGCGCGCGGACGACTACCGCCCCGGCGAGTGGACGGCCGTCAAACCGCTGCTGGCTCTGTACGGACTCTGGACCCTCCGCGGCCTCGAACTCAGGGCCCCGCCGCATCCCGCGCCGGAACGACCATTCTGCTCGGAGCTCTAGGACGGGGACCTCGCCGCGGTGCGGATCTCCTCCAGCAGGATCGTCAGGTCCGCCTCGGTGGTGTCCGGGTGGAGGACGCAGGCGCGCAGGGCCGTCGTGCCGGACAGGTTCGTGCCGGTGAGAAAGGCGCGGCCCCGGTGCTGGACGGCGGCCGGGAGGCGCCGGTTCAGCTCCTCGACCTCGCGGGGGTCCAGCCCCGCCGGGCGGAGCCGGAAGGCGACGACCGACGTCACCGCCGGGGCGAGCAGGTCGAACTCCTCGTCCGCCTCGACCATCGCCGCCAGCGTCCGCGCGAGGGCGCAGGTGCGGCGTACGAGGCGGGCGACGCCCTCGCGGCCCAGATGGGCGATCGTGGCCCACACGCGCAGTGCGCGGAAGGGGCGGGTCTGCTCCGGGCCGTACTCGGAGAACCAGCCCAGCTCGTCGGCGCCCTCGTCGCGCAGGTAGGGCGGTACGAGGCTGAAGGTGTCGCGCGGCCCGGCGGGGTCGCCGAAGAGGACGCACCCGCAGTCGACGGGGACGCCGAGCCACTTGTGCGGGTCCAGCGCGAGGGAGTCGGCGAGCTCCAGCCCGGTGAAACCGGGGTCGCCCAGGACGCCGAGCGCACCGTACGCGCCGTCGACGTGGAACCAGAGCCCGTGCTCGCGTGCCACCTCGGCGACGTCGCCGAGAGGGTCGACGGCGCCGGTGTTCACCGTTCCCGCGCTGGCGGCGACGAAGAACGGCCGTACGCCCCCGGCCACGTCCGCCGCGACGAGGCGGCGCAGGGCGGCGGTGTCCATCCGGTAGGAGCCGTCGACCGGGACCGTGCGCAGGTACCGGCCGCCCAGGCCGAGGAGTTCGGCCGCCTTGCGCAGGCAGCTGTGGCCCTCGGCGGAGACGTACATCGCCAGCGGGCTCCGCTCGTACAGGCCCGTCTCGCGGACGTCCCAGCCCTGCCGGCGTCCCTCCCGCTGCCGGGCGGTGGCCAGCGCGATCACGGTGGCCATCGACGCGCCGCTGGTCAGCAGCCCGGCGCCCGGCCGGTGCGGGAAGCCCACCAGCTCCGCCAGCCACCGTACGGCGGTGCGTTCCAGGAGGGCGCCCGCGTGCTCGCCACCGGCGCAGCTCGGGTTCATGGCCGCTGCGAGCGGGGCGACCAGGACGCCGGCCGGCGAGGGCGGCGAGTTGACCCAGCCGAAGAACCGCGGGTGCCCGTTGCCCATCGGGTGGGGCAGCACGTGGTCGCGTACGTCGGCGAGCAGGTCCTCCAGCGGGCGGCCCGCGGCGGGCAGCGGCTGGTCGGTGAGCCACGCGCGGTCCGCGCCGGGCACCGGCCGCCAGACGGGGCCGTCGGGCACGGAGGCGAGGTGGCCGGCCGCCAGATCCGCGGCCGTACGGCCGGCCCGGCGCAGGTCGTCCGTCACCCGGACACCGGCGCCACGACGCGGCTCCCGGGCCACCGGTGCGACCGGGCGGGAAGCCGGCCCGTACGATCTGGCCCGTGGAACTTCGCGAATTGGGCAGAACGGGCAGGCAGGTCGGCGTAATCGGCCTCGGAGCGTGGCAGCTGGGCGCCGACTGGGGTGAGGTCGGCGAGGACGACGCGCTGGCGACGCTGACCGCCGCCGTCGACGCCGGCGTGACCTTCATCGACACCGCCGACGTGTACGGCGACGGCCGCAGCGAGCGGATCGTGGGTGGGTTCGTCAAGGGGCGGACCGGGCTCACCGTCGCCACGAAGATGGGCCGCCGGGTGCCGCAGGAGCCGTCCGCGTACACCCTGGACAACTTCCGCGCCTGGAACGACCGGTCGCGGGAGAACCTCGGCGTCGACACCGTCGACCTGGTCCAGCTCCACTGTCCGCCGACCGAGGTCTTCTCCGACGAGGCCGTCTACGACGCGCTCGACTCCATGGTCGAGGAGCGGCGGATCGCCGCGTACGGCGTCAGCGTCGAGACCTGTGACCAGGCGCTGACGGCGATCGCCCGGCCGGGTGTGGCCACCGTGCAGATCATCCTCAACGCCTTCCGCCTCAAACCGCTCGAACGCGTCCTTCCCGCGGCGGCCGAGGCCGGGGTCGGGATCATCGCGCGCGTCCCTCTCGCCAGCGGGCTGCTGTCGGGCCGCTACGACCGCGACACGACGTTCGGCGCGGACGACCACCGTACGTTCAACCGGCACGGCGAGTCCTTCGACGTCGGCGAGACCTTCGCCGGGGTCGACTACGAGACCGGCCTGGAGGCCGTCGAGCGCCTCAGGCCCGTGGTTCCGGAGGGCGTGACGCCGCCCGGGTTCGCGCTGCGCTGGATCATCGACCAGCCGGCCGTCAGCGTGGTGATCCCCGGTGCACGTACGCCCCGGCAGGCGGAGGCGAACGCCGCGGCCGCCGGGCTCGCCCCGCTGGACGAGCGCGCACACGAGTCCGTGACCGCCGTCTACGACGACCTGATCCGCCCGCTGGTGCACGACCGCTGGTAGGCCGCGCTCAGCGGCCGGCGGGCAGGGACAGGGCGTGCCTGATCAGTGTGATGAGCGTCGCCTTGGTCGACTCGCGGTCCCGCGCGTCGCAGGTCACGACCGGCACGTGCGGGGCGAGCGCGAGCGCCTCGCGGATGTCGCGGACGGAGTGGGTGGGCGTGCCGTCGAAGGCGTTGACGCTCACGACGAACGGCAGCCCGGCCTCCTCGAAGTAGTCGACCGCCGCGAAGGAGTCGGTGACCCGGCGGGTGTCGACCAGCACCACGGCGCCGATCGCGCCCCTGGCCAGCTCGTTCCACATGAACCAGAAGCGGTCCTGCCCGGGCGTGCCGAACAGGTAGAGGACGAGTTCCTCGTCGAGGCTGACCCGCCCGAAGTCCATCGCGACGGTCGTGCTGTTCTTGTTCGGGGTCGCGGACAGGTCGTCGAGCCCGGTGCTGGCCACGGTCATAACGGCCTCGGTGGTGAGCGGCATGATGTCCGAGACCGACCCGACGAACGTCGTCTTCCCCACGCCGAAGCCACCTCCGACGACGATCTTGACGGAGGTCATACCGGGGGGAGCACCCCGATTAGAGCTCGCGAAGTCCACTGAGAACCCTTTCCGGCAGGAGATCAGGCAACCCGAGAACGGAGGGAGCCTGATACAAGCGCGGCAGGCCTCGTGTCCATGCCATAAGGGCGGTGAACCATTCCGTAATAAAGGTGAACCGGAGTCAGCTTCAGTATTTGTACACTTATAGCGTGACAGCGGCAAGGCTAAACGCGGGAACACGCCGGGCTCCGGTGCAACGCCGCAGCCGGGAACGCGTCGAGCGGATCCTCGACGCGGCGGGAGAGTTAATCGTCCAGGACGGCGTCGCGACGCTGAGCACCCGCCTGATCGCGCAGCGGGCGGGTATTCCGGTCGCCTCCCTGTACCAGTACTTCGCGGACAAGGAACAGATCCTCCTGGCGCTCGTGGAGCGCGACATGGCCGAGATGGACGCGGCGGTGGCGGCGGCGGTGGGCGCGCTCGGCACTCTCTCCGTACGAAGCCTCGTGACCGCGTCCATGCGGGCGTTCGTGTCCGTCTACCACCAGAGGCCCGCCTTCGTGGTCATCTACTGGCGAGGCCGGACCAACCCGGCGGTGCACGAGTTCTGCCGCGCGCACAACAAGCGGGTCGCAGCCGACCTGTTCGCGTTCGCGCAGGCCACGGACATGGTGCCGGCCGGCACGGTCCCGAGGGTGGTCGAGCTCGCGGTGGAGGTCGGCGACCGGGTGTTCGAGCTGGCCTTCGAACACGACCTCTGCGGCGACCCGGTGCTCATCGAGGAGGGCATCGAGCTGGTGGCGGGCTACCTCGAACGCCACGCGACCCGCGCCGGGCTCACGGGCATCGTCACGCCCGGCCGGGAGGCCCCCGCGTAGGCGCCCGGACCGGCCCGCCTACCCTGGTCACGCCCTGAAACGCACCACCAGGAAGCGGGAACCATGGAACTTCTTCGCCTCGGGCCGGCCGGACAGGAACGGCCCGCCGTACGGCACGAGGGCGCCGTGTACGACCTGTCGCCGCTCACCGGCGACATCGACGGCGCCTTCCTCGCCTCCGACGGCATCGGGCGTACGCGGGACGTCCTGCGGGACGGCGCGCTGCAGGTGCTGGAGGACGCCGGGTCGCTGCGGGTCGGCCCGCCGGTCGCGCGGCCGGCGGCCGTCATCTGCATCGGCCAGAACTACGCGGCGCACGCCGCCGAGTCCGGCAGCACCCCGCCCGAACAGCCCATCGTGTTCTTCAAGCACCCCAACACCGTCATCGGCCCGGACGACGCGGTGACCATCCCTCCGGAGAGCACCAAGACGGACTGGGAGGTCGAGCTGGCCGTCGTCATCGGCCACCGCGCGCGGTACCTTGACTCCGCCGGCGAGGCGATCGGGCACATCGCCGGCTACACGATCGGCAACGACGTGTCCGAGCGGTCGCTGCAGATCGAACAGTCGGGCGGCCAGTGGTCCAAGGGCAAGTCGTGCCCGACGTTCTGCCCGCTGGGACCGTCGCTCGTCCCGGCCGACGAGGTGGACCCGCAGGACCTCGGGCTCCGCTCCTGGGTCAACGGCGAGCCGCGCCAGGACTCCACGACCGCCGACATGATCTTCTCGGTGGGGCAGATCGTCCTTGACCTGTCCCAGTACGTCGTACTCGAGCCGGGAGACGTCATCTTGACCGGTACGCCCGAGGGCGTCGCGCTCTCCGGGCGCTTCCCCTACCTTACCGAGGGCGACGTCATGGAGCTGGAGATCGACGGTCTCGGCCGGCAGCGCCAGCTCCTCCGGTCGAGCCGGGAGGCCGCGTCGTAGGTCACGGTGCCTGGGCGCCCGCCGCGCCCGAGTTGACGGCGGCGATGGCGTCCGCGACGGTCTCGGTGATCGTGAGGACCTTGGTGAGCTGCGTGGTGCGGAACACCTTGTAGACGCGGTCGGTCGCGCCGGCGAGCGCCAGGGAGCCGTTGTGCGTACGCAGGCGGTGCAGCAGGCCGATGATCACGCCGAGGCCGGTGGAGTCGAGGAAGACGACCTCGGACAGGTCGATCACCACGTGCACGTGGCCCTCGTCGATCACGCCGATCAGCGTGTCGCGCATCTGCGGCGCGGACCCGATCTCGATCCACCCGCTCACCTGCACGACCGCGATCTCCCCGACCAGGTGATGGGCGATGCCGAAGTCCATGTACGGGGACCCTCCATCCGGACCGAGAGGACACGGCGGGTACCCGGGCAGCACGAAAGACGCGATCGACGCGTCCGTGGCTGTCCCCGTCCTCGCCGTGAGCGTACCGGCATGATGGCCGAGCGTGACACAGGCTCGGCCGGATGCCGTGTCGTCAGTGCCCGGGGTGTCCCTTGCCGTGCCTGCCGTGCCGTCCCCGGTTCTTGGCCCTTGCCTGGTGGGAGGCCGGAACCGGCCGTTTGACGGGCGGCGTCGTCGTTCTCGCGTGTGAGGGAGAGGGAGTGGGAGAGGCCGCCGGCGCCGCCGACCGCCGCTCCGCCGCCACCGGCCGATGCGCCGGCTCCGGGCGGGCGAACCAGCCCACGACCCCGGCGAGCAGGGCGATCGCGACACCGCCGAGGACGTACGGGACCAGCCGTCGGTGCCACGGCCCGGCGAGCGGGCGTGCCATGACCTGGGTGTGGTCGCGCCGCCCGGCGTCCGGAACCGGCCCGGCTCCGTCGAGCCTCGTGACGGCGACACACGCCAGGCCGGGGGGCGGCGTCATCGTGGGGTCGGCCCGGAGCCGGGTCGCCCACTCCGCGACGGCCGTGGCGTTCTCCGGCCGCATCGCCGGGTCCTTGGCCGTCAGCGCGCGTACGAGGTCGGCGAGCCCGGACGGTACGGACGCGGGCAGCGGCGGGAGGGGCGCGTCGCGGTGCGCGAGGAGCACGGCCGTCGCGAGCCCCTCGTACGGCGGCCGGCCGGTCAGCGCCTCGAAGGCGATGATGCCCAGCGCGTACAGGTCGCTCGCGGCCGTCGCCGGCCTCCCGATCGCCTGCTCGGGCGCGAGGTACAGCGGGGTGCCCATGAGCATCCCGGTCCGCGTCAGCGGGATGGCGTCCACCGCGCGGGCGATCCCGAAGTCCACGATCTTGATGGAGCCGTCGCGGCCGAGCAGGAGGTTGCCGGGCTTGACGTCGCGGTGGACGAGCCCGGCCGCGTGCGCCGCGGCCAGCGCCGCCGCGGCGGCGACGACGACCTCGACCACGATGTCCGCGTCGACCGGAGCCTCACGGGCGATCGCCGCGGACAGGGACTCGCCCTCGACGTACTCCATGACGAGGTAGGGCGCGACGCCGTCGCGTCCCTCGTTGTAGTCGAAGATCTGCGCCACGCCCGGATGCGACAGACCCGCGGCGTGCTGGGCCTCGCGGCGGAACCGGGCACGGAACTCGGCGTTGTCGGCGTACTCCGACCGCAGCACCTTCACCGCCGCCGGCCGGCCGAGGCTGACGTCCTCGGCGCGCCAGACCTCTCCCTGCCCGCCCACGGCGATACGTTCGATCAAGCGGTAACGGCCGTCCAGCACCGTGTCCGCGCTCACTGTCCAGGTCATCGTCGCGCCACGATACCGACACCCCGCCGATGGCACGCGCCCGATGTCCGCCACACTCAGGCCACGAGGTGCCGGAGGGCCCGAGCCGAGGGCGTGCCCGGGTCCGCGGTGATGAAGACGACCTGCTGGTCGTCGTCGGGGACGGCCAGGACGTCGCAGTTCACCCGCAGCGGGCCGAGGCCGGGATGTTCCATCGTCTTGGCCCGGTGGCCCGGCGCGCGTACGGGATTGGTGTCCCAGACGCCGACGAACTCCTCGCTGCCGGCGCGCAGCTCGGCCAGCAGGCGGGCGAGCGGCTCGTCGTGGGGATACCGGTCGGCGGCGCCGCGCAGCCGCGCCACCGCGATCGCGCCGAACTCCTCGGCGCCGGAGCTCGCCGGCGGCCCGGGCTCCAGGAATCTCCGCCGGGCCAGGTTGGGCCGCTGTTCGAGGTCGCCCAGCAGGGCCGCGGCGAGCGGGTTCCAGGCGATCACGTCGTACGCCGCCGAGGTCACGATGGCCCCGGCCTCGGGCATCCGGCGCAGCAGGCCGGCCACGTAGGGGCGGACCCGGCGGGATGGGCCGGGCGGCGGGGTCGGACTGGTCCCGGCCAGGCGGAAGAGGTGTGCCCGCTCGGCCGCGGTGAGCCGGAGCGCGCCCGTGAGGGCGTCCAGGATCCGCGGCGACGGGTGCGGGCCGCGGGCCTGCTCCAGCCGGACGTAGTAGTCGACGGACATGTTGGCCAGGCCCGCGACCTCCTCGCGGCGCAGGCCGGGCGTACGGCGGCGCGGGCCCGCCGGCAGGCCGACGTCGGCCGGGCGCAGGTCCTCCCGGCGGTCGCGCAGGAAACGGGCCAGCTCCTGTCTCGCCATTCGTCACCTCCTGGGGTCCCTGGTACCGGTTGTACCTGGATGGGCCGGTACGCCGGCGGCATCGTCGGCAGCATGAACAATTCCACGGCTCTCGTCACCGGCGCCAACAAGGGCATCGGCAAGGAGATCGCACGTCAGCTCGCCGACGCCGGGATGACCGTTCACGTCGGCTCGCGCGACGCCGAGCGGGGCAGGCGTACCGTCGAGGAGATCGGCGGCGACGCCCGGCTGCTGGTCCTCGACGTCACCGACGCCGCCGGCATCGCCGACGCCGCCCGCCGGGTCGAGCACCTCGACATCCTCGTCAACAACGCCGGCGTCATGCTCGACGGCGAGCGGCCGGTCGACGCCGACCTCGACGTCTTTCGCCGCACGTACGAGACGAACCTCTTCGGCGTGCTCGCGGTCACCAACGCGTTCCTCCCGGCGCTGCGCCGCTCCGGCCGCCCCCGGATCGTGAACATCTCCAGCGGCACCGGGTCGCTGGGCTGGAGCACGGGCCCGGACCGGCAGTTCCCGCCGGCCGGCTCGGGCGCGGCCTACCGGTCCTCCAAGACGGCGCTGAACGCGCTGACCGTGTTCTACGCCCAGGCGCTGGCCGAGGAGGGCTTCAAGGTGAACGCGCTCGCCCCCGGCCTGCGCAGGACCGAGCTCCACCCGCGCGCCATCGCCAGCGACGGCGACCCGGCCGAGGCGGCGGCGGGCGCGGTCCGGCTGGCGCTGCTGCCGGACGATGGCCCGACCGGTGAGTTCCTGTCCTGGGACGGGACCTCCGTTCCGTGGTGAGACGCGGTCGGTCTCAGGCGGCGGTGAAGCCGGTCTGGCGCTCGGGGCGCGGGGCCGCGAACTCCTCGCGCTTGCTCGTACGCGGGCCGAGCGCGACGAGGCGCTCGACCGGCTTGGTGGCCGCCGCGACGCCGCCGGGCCCGGCGAAGATCGCTTCGCAGCGGCCTGGCCATACCCGCGCAGCGGAGGACGATCACCTCGCCTCCATCCGCGTCGCCGGGGTTCACCGCCGTGATCTCGGTGGCGGGAGCGGCGACCTACCGGCACGGTCGCCGACGCGGTGACCACGGTCGGCGGTGGGAAGAACCGGAAGTCGGCCGGCAGGCCGAGGAGGTCACCTCCAGATACGGGAGCGGAGAAGGAGCCCGAGGGCGACGGCCCGGCGCAGGAGCACCCGTCCGCGATCCGGCGGTCGTGGGAGGTCACCCCGGTCACGCTCGGCGGCAGGGTCGTCTTCCGCGGGCTCACGCCCGTGCCGACGCCGGGCGTGGAGTTCTTCGCGTCCGACGTCGTCACGCTCGCGGTGAACGACTCGCTACGCCCGGCCGCCCATCATCGGCGACCGCTCCGCGATCCGACCGCCGTCGCGACCTGGCTCGTCGTCCACCCCTGAGCGCGGGGGCGCGGAAACCGCGTTGGCCACGCGGCCGGAGTCGGTCATCATGCTCCGTATGGGGATCAAGCTCGCGGGTGGTGTGGTGGCCTCGGGCCTGCGCGCCTGGAGCGCGGGGCCGGAGGGTTCGCCCCAGGCGGTCGAGGAGCCGGGCGCGGCCGTCGCCCTCGGGCCGGCCGAGGCCGATGAGGGGCAGGTACGGAGCGCGGTCGCGGAGCTGAACCGCCTCGTTGCGGCCGGTGGCGTCGCGGCGGCGGGCGCGGGCGTCGAGCTGGGGCCGGGTTTCCGCTCCGCCCGCCTGGCCGGGGCGCGCGGGGACCAGCGGGACGCGGTCATCGCCGCGCTGCGGGTCCTCGGCCTGGACGGCGCCGGCCGCCTGGGCGATCGGGCCGGTTTCCTCGTGGCGCTGTTCGGCCCCCACGTTACCAAGAAGGTGGGCGCCGCCGCCGCGCGGGCGATCGGCGACGGGCGGTGGGCCGCGCTGCACCTGGCCACGGCCGCCAGCGACGTGCTCGGGCCCGAGCAACTGGAGCAGGTGCTCGACCTGACCGCGCCCGAAGGCGCCGACCTCATCCCGGGCGGTCCGCCCTCGGCGCTCGCGCAGCACCTCGGGCAGGTCCTCGCGCCGGTGCCGGGGCCGAGCAGGCTGCACCTGATCCTGGACCTGTGGGCGCAGGTCATCGAGCACCACGCCGGGACCGCACGGCTCGAACGCCGCCGCGCGAGCCAGAGCCGCCGGGACCGGTTCGCCGACCTGGTCGAACGCCGCACCCGGTACGAGGACGAGCTGATCCTGGATCCGCTGCGGTCCAGGTTCGGCCGGGAGCCGTCGCTCGCCGAGGCCGTGCGCTGGACGCCGCCCGACCGGTACTGGCACGACCTGTACACCCGGCTCCTCCAGGACGCGCTCGCCGCGACCGCCCTGCTCCGTACGGCGGTCGCGGTCGCCGACCACGGCCTGGAAGAGGGGCTGGACCGCTCGGAGGCGCTGCTCGCCGCGGCCCGGGCGCAGCTGCCCGGCCGTGACGCGGTCCGGTCGGCGCGCGCGGTGCCGGGACTGACCGGCCTGCCGGCCCGTCCGGGCGCCCAGGTGCGCCACATCCACCGCAGGCTCAAGGACGGGACGCGGAAGGATGAGAAGTACGCCGACTACGTCCGGGCGCGGCTGGCCAACGCCCGTGACTACGGCCTCGTGGTCGTCGCGGCGGCCGGAGGCCTGATGGAGGAGGCGGTCGAGGCCCGTTCCGGAATGCTGCGCGAGTGGGCGGAGTCCGACCTGCGGAGCTGGCGCGAAGGAGCCGGCTACGGCGACGTGCGGCCGCCCGGCGAGTGGGGCGGCATCCCCGTGTGGAGCGCCCCGCTCCTCGGCGACCGTGAGCCGCTCCACCGCAGGCTCGCCGGCTCGGCCCCCGAGGACGTGGAGGTGGTCGGCGACCTGCTCTGGTACGCGGAGCTGATCGACGCCCTGGCCCTCGTGTACGGCCACGACGCGGCACGGGCCACGCCCGGCATCGGCGCGCCCTGGTTCGACCACGACCCGCCGGCGCCGGAGCCCGAGCCGCTGGCGCCGCGGCTGGACTCCATCACGATGGCCGTCTCCGGGGCCGCGCAGCTCGTCGCGCTCGGCGGCGCCCCGCCCCGGGGCGTACGGGCCTGGCGGCGGTTCACCGACGGCCTGCTGGCCGGCACCGCGATCGCCGAGTCCCTCACCGGCGGGTTCGCCGTGCCGTCGACGTTCACCGCCCTGGACGGGACCGTCGTCGGGGAGACCGGCGCGCGCCTGCGGGTGGCGCGCGACGCCCGCACGCTGGCCGAGTGGTCGGACTACATGGGCAACTGCATCGCCGGGTGGCACTACGTCCACGAGGCACGGGCCGGCCGGAGCGTGCTGATCGGCCTGTACGGCGAGGACGGCACCCTGCTGCTCAACGCCGAGCTCCGCCCGCTACGGCCCGCCGGGCGCGGTTGGCGGATCGACGAGATCGCGGCGCGGTTCAACGAGGCGCCCGAACCCGTCCTGGAGGGGCGGTTTCGCGACTGGGTCGCCGCCGTCCCCGGCGCGGCGGCCGACCCGCCGGATCCGGTGCCGCCGGAGGAGGACCCGCCCGCCCGGCCGGCCCGGCGGCGCTCCGGGAGCCGCCTGGTCGAGGGGGCCGCTCCCGCGTTCGGCACGCTCGCCCGCCGGGCGTGGGAGGAACAGGTCGGCGAGGAGACGCTGGAGATCTTCGCCGTCCTCGCGGGTACGGCGCCGGACGCCGCCCTGGTCCGGCTGCGCCGCATCGGTCCGGACAAGCTGACCGACGCCTGCCGGCGCGCGCTGGAGGCGGGCACCGTCGACCTCGATCGCCTCTGGGCGGCCGGCGCGGTCCGTCCGCTGACGGCGGCGGTGGAGGCCTTGGCCCCGGCCGCGCGCGACCGCTTCGGGCCGCTGCTCGGCGAGCCGCCCCTGCCCAGCACGCTGCGCCGGCTCGTACGGCGCCCCGAGATCGCCGACGTCTACGCGATCGACCTGGCGGCACGCCGTACGCGGCAGGCGGTCGGACGGCTCGCATGCGCGGACGATCCGGTCATCGCCCGCGCGGTCGCGGGCCGCCCGGCCGAGCCGATGCTGTGCACCCTCATCGTGATGATCGCCTGCCGGGCGCCGTCGATCGACCTCACAACGGTGGCGCCGCCGCGTGCGGTCACCGTGCCCGGGTACCCCGCCACGACGCTGGAGGACCCGGACGGCCCGTGGCGGCGTGCTCTCGTGGCCGCCCGCGAGCTGGGCGCCGACGTCGAGGCGTTCTGGCTCGCGATCGCCGAACACGGCCTGCGCGTGCCCGCCTCATGGCTCGTCCCGGGCGGCTGGGCGGCGCTCTGGGCCCGCGCTCACCGCTGAGCGCTCACGGCCGGTCGTGGGGCCCGCATCGGTGGTGGGCCCACAGGTCCGGCCACATCCTCCGGTGGTCGCTGGAGTCCGGGTCGCGCGGTGTCTTCGGCCGCCGGTCCCGCGGTTTCGGCAGCGGCGGCATTTCCCAGCGCGATTCGCGCGGCGTGCGATCTTTTACCCGGGCCTTTCTCCGGTGCATGAGTTTCACGGCTTTCCCCCTTCCGGAAAGACTAGCGCCGGCGTCCGGGAGCGTTTCACCGCCAGGCGGCGTTGCCCCCGTCCATAGCGGGAAAACGGGTCGTTCGTCCCTGATCGCGTCCTCATCCCGACGGGCGAACAGGTCCCTCTGGGACCTACGCGCGGCGACGTGTCCCGTAAGGCTGGAGTGAGAGCCCGGACGGCCCGTACCCGGCCACCGGAAGCACCGGCCCAGGGAGGTCGCCGATGGACCGTCTCACCGTCGTGATCATTACCCGGAACAGGCGGGCCGAGCTGTCGCGCACGCTCGGCCGGCTCCGCGCCCTCCCGGCGAGCCCGGCCATCGTGGTGGTCGACAACGGCTCTGACGACGGGACCGTCGCCGCCGTCGGGGCCGAACACCCGGACGTCCGCGTCGTCCCCCTGGGCCGCAACCGGGGCGCGGTCGGGCGGAACATCGGCGTTCACCTCGCACGGACGCCGTACGTGGCCTTCAGCGACGACGACTCCTGGTGGGAGCCCGGCGGCCTGGAGCGTGCCGCCGATCTGTTCGACGCCCACCCCCGGCTCGGGCTGATCGCCGCGCGTGTCCTCGTCGGCCCCGATCGGGTTCCCGACCCGGTCAACGCCCTGATGGCGGGGTCGCCCCTGCCCGCCGAGCCCGGCCAGCCCGGCCCCTCCGTGCTCGGGTTCCTGGCCTGCGCGACGGTCGTACGGCGGGAGGCGTTCCTCGATGCCGGGGGCTTCAGCTCGCTGCTCTTCTTCGTCGGCGAGGAACGCCTGCTCGCCTACGACCTGGCCGCCGCCGAGTGGGCCCGGTGCTACGTGCCGGAGATCGTCGCGGTGCACGAGCCCTCGCCGCACCGGCCGCCGTCCCGCCAGCGGCGGCGTGCCGAGCTGCGCAACACGGTTCTCACGATGTGGATGCGGCGGCCGGGGCCGGTGGCGTTCCGCGAGACCGCGCGCATGGGCGCGGCGGCGGTGCGCGACGGCGACGCCCGCGCCGCCCTGCTGGCCGCCGCGGTCCGGATGCCGGCGGCGCTCGCCCGGCGAAGGCCGCTGCCGCGGGCGGTCGAGAGCGGGATCCGGCGGCTCGCCGAGGAGACGAAAGCGCAATGCGGGGTCAAAGACATTCTGGGCGAAGCATGACACGGGTGTGGCGCCGAAGCCCATTTTTGCCCATGAGTCTGGCGTAGCCGACAACAACGGAATTTTGCCAAAACCGTCGATCATCATTTGGCGTGATAAGCGACGGTTTGGAGGTAAGGGATTTGGTAATCGGTGTCGATACAGCCGCCTGATAAAGGAGTGACCGGGTGAAGATCGACATGGTCTCGGAACACGCCAGCCCGCTCGCGACGCTGGGCGGTCCCGACGCGGGAGGGCAGAACGTCCATGTCGGCGCGCTGGCGGCGGCACTGGGACGGCGTGGGCACGACGTGGTGGTGTTCACCCGGCGTGACAACGCCGATCTCCCCGCGTCGGTCCCGTTCGCGCCCGGCGTCCGGGTCGAGCACGTGCCGGCGGGACCGCCGACGCGGGTGGCGAAGGACGACCTGCTGGCGTACATGGACGACTTCGCGGCCCACCTGTCCCGGCGCTGGCTGGTCAGGCCGCCGGACGTCGTCCACGCGCACTTCTGGATGAGCGGGTTCGCGGCTCTCAAAGGAGCTCGCGCCCGCTTCGGCGGCCGGCGCGTCCCGGTCGTGCAGACGTTTCACGCACTCGGCAGCGTCAAGCGCCGCTACCAGGCCGGAGCCGACACCAGTCCGCCGGGCCGAATCCGCCTGGAGGGCGCGATCGCGCGCGAAGCGAGCGCGGTCATCGCGACGTGCACCGATGAGGTGACCGAGCTCTCCGCGTACGGAGTGAAACCCGACCAGGTCTTCGTCGTGCCGTGCGGGGTGAACACCGAGGACTTCCGGCCGGACGGGCCGGTGGCGGAACGGGGCGGCGCGCCGTTCCGCGTCCTGACGTTCGGCCGCCTGGTGCCCCGCAAGGGCGTGGACACGGTGATCGAGGCGCTGCGCCACGTGCCCTCCGCCGAGCTGGTCGTCGCCGGCGGGCCGGACCGGCGCTTCCTGGACGATGACACCGAGGCACGCCGCCTGGTCCGGCTCGCCGGGGAACAGGGCGTCGCGGACCGGGTGGTCCTGCTCGGACGCGTGGCCCACGACGACCTGCCGTCCCTGATCCGGTCGGCCGACGTGGCCGTCTCCGTTCCCTGGTACGAACCGTTCGGCATCGCGCCGGTCGAGGCCATGGCCTGCGGCGTGCCGGTGATCGCCTCGGCCGTGGGCGGCCACCTGGACACCGTCCTCGACGGCGTGACCGGGCTGCACGTGCCGGCGCGGCGGCCGGCGGCGCTGGCCGGGCTCCTGCGCCGGCTGTTGGCCGACCGCGCCCTGCGCCGCTCGCTCGGCTCGGCCGCGGCCGAGCACGCACGCGACCGTTATCCCTGGAGGCGGATCGCGGCGGAGACCGAGGCGGTCTACGAACGGCTCGTCGCGACCGCGCACACGCCGGCCGCCGTCGCGGACCGGGCACGGTCATGACCCCCTCCCACCTCGGCGCGCTGCGGACGGCGCTGCGCCACTTCGACGCCCAGGTGCCCCGGATCGAGGACTGGGGCCGGCGGCTCGCCGACGTCCTCGAGGGCGGCGGGCGGCTGCTCGCCTGCGGGAACGGCGGCAGCGCCGAGCAGGCACAGCACCTGACCGCCGAGCTCGTGGGCCGGTACGAGGACGAGCGGCGGCCGTACTCCGCCCTCCCGCTCCACACCGACGTCACGGCGCTGACCGCGATCGTCAACGACTACGGGCCCGAGGAGATGTTCGCCCGGCAGGTCCACGCGCACGGGCGCCCCGGCGACGTCCTGGTCTGCCTCTCCACGAGCGGCGGCAGCCGCAACGTGATCGCCGCGGCGGAGGCCGCCGCCGCGATCGGCGTACGGGCCTGGGCGCTGACCGGCCCCGCGCCGAACCCGCTCGCCGACGCGTGCGCCGACGCCGTCACGGTCGACGCGCCGTGCACCGCGACCGTCCAGGAGGTCCACCTCGCCGTGATCCACATGCTCTGCGCGGCGGTCGACGCCGCCGTACGCCGGTCCGGGCGGATAGCGGGCGACGGTGAGGGAGGCGCGAGGGAGGCCTCATGAGGACTGGACCGCTGGTCGTCATCGGTGACGCTCTGCTCGACGTCGACATCGAGGGCACGGCCGAACGCCTGAGCCCGGACGCGCCGGTCCCGGTCGTCAACTGCGTGCGCGAGCAGGAGCGGCCCGGCGGGGCGGGCCTGGCCGCACGGCTCGCGGCCGCGATGACCGGTCACGACGTCGTACTGGTCACCGCGGTGGGCGACGACCGCGACGGCCGCCGCCTGGAAGAGCTGATGACGCCGTACGCCGAGGTCGTCCGGGTACCGATGTCGGGTACGAGCTCCTGCAAGACGCGGGTACGCGCAGCCGGGCAGTCGCTCATCCGGATCGACCGGGGCGACGGGCACGTGACGGACGGCCCGCTCTGCTCCCGCGTGGCCGAGGTGCTCGGGCGGGCCGGCGCCGTCCTGGTCTCCGACTACGGGCGCGGCGTCGCCGCCCACCCCGGCCTCCGGCGGCTCCTCGCCGGCCTGCCGGACGGCGTGCCCCTGGTCTGGGACCCCCACCCGATGGGCGCGGTGCCGCTGCCCGGGGTGCGGCTGGTGACGCCCAACCACGCCGAGGCGCGGGCGCTCGCCGGGAACGCCGGCGGCCTGGACGCCGCGCCGCTCACCCAGGCGGCGAGAGACGCCGCGGCGCTGGTCGAGCGCTGGCGGGTCACCGGAGTCGCGGTGACCCTCGGCGAGCGCGGCGCCCTGCTGTCGGTCGGCGAACCGGCTCCCTACGTCGCCCCGGCCCCGCGGCCGTCGCCCGGCACGCGGGCGGACAGCTGCGGCGCCGGTGACTGCTTCGCGGCGGCCGCCGCCCATGTTCTGCACGGGGGCGGCGTGGTCACCGAGGCGGTGACCGAGGCCGTACGCCGCGCGAGCGCGTTCGTCGCCGCCGGGGGAGTGGCGGCGTCCATGGCGTACGGGAGAGAACCGGCCGGCGCGCCGGAAGGAGATGGGCCGTGGGACCTCGTGCGGCGGGTCCGCGAGGGCGGGGGCCGCGTCGTGGCGACCGGGGGCTGCTTCGACCTGCTCCATGCCGGCCACGTCAGCATGCTGCGCGAGGCCCGGCGCCTGGGCGCCTGCCTCGTGGTCTGCGTCAACTCCGACGCCTCCGTACGCGAGCTGAAGGGCCCTGACCGCCCGCTCGTCCCGCTCGCCGACCGCATGCGCGTGCTGTCCGCGCTGGAGTGCGTCGACGCCGTGGCGGTCTTCGACGAGCTCACGCCGGTCGAGCTCCTGGAGCGGCTGCGGCCGGATGTCTGGGTCAAGGGCGCCGACTACTCCGGCGCCGATCTGGCCGAGACCGCGACCGTACGCCGCCATGGCGGTGAGGTCGTGCTGCTGCCTTACCTGGACGGCCGGTCCACGAGCCGCCTCGTCGCCCGAGCCCGCGAGACGGCGAGCGTGATCTTCGGAGGTGATGGTGAGTGATCGAGCACGCGGTGGTCACCGGAGGCGCCGGATTCCTCGGCTCCCATGTCTGCGAGCGGCTGCTCGCGCAGGGCGCCGCGGTGACCTGCATGGACAATTTCCTCACCGGCTCGCCACGGAACGTCGCGCACCTCATGGACCGGCCGCGTTTCCGGCTGACCGAGTGCGACCTGACCGGGTTCATCCACGTGTCGGGCGACGTCGACCTCGTCCTGCACCTCGCGTCGGCGGCCTCGCCGGCCGACTACCTCAGGCTGCCCATCGAGACGCTGAAGGTCGGCAGCCTCGGCACGCTGCACGCGCTCGGCCTGGCGCGCGAGAAGGACGCGAGGTTCGTCCTGGCCTCCACGAGCGAGGTGTACGGTGACCCGCTGCGGCACCCCCAGCGGGAGGACTACTGGGGCAACGTGAACCCGGTCGGGCCGCGCAGCGTCTACGACGAGGCCAAGCGTTACGCCGAGGCTCTCACCACCGCGTACCGCAACAGCCGGGAGGTCGACACCGGCATCGTACGGATCTTCAACACCTACGGCCCGCGCATGCGCCCGCACGACGGCCGGGCGATCCCGACGTTCGTCCGCCAGGCGCTGACCGGGCAGCCGCTGACCGTGACCGGCGACGGCAGCCAGACCCGGTCGATCTGCTACGTCGACGACACGGTCGAGGGGATCCTGGCGATGGCCCGCGACGACTTCGCCGGGCCGGTCAACATCGGCAACCCCGAGGAGCTGACCATGCTCGGCCTCGCGGAGCTGATCCGCGACCTCGCCGGCTCCCGGTCGCCCATCGTCTTCGTGGAGCGGCCGACCGACGACCCGATGGTCCGCCGGCCCGACATCACCCTCGCGCGCGAGCGGCTGGGCTGGCAGGCGAGCGTGACCGGCCTCGACGGCCTGCGCCGTACGGTCGAGTGGTTCGCGGGCGAACTCGACGTGACGACCGGTGGGCGCGTCATCAGCACCTGATCGCGAGCAGGCCCGCGACGGCCGCCAGGACCTCCTCGACGGAGATCAGGAGGAGCCGCGGGTCGGTCGCGGCGCCGTGGGCGTCGCCGGGCCGGTCGCCGGAGCCGTGCCAGAGCGCGACGTGCTCCGGCCGGCCGGGCGGCGGTCCCCACAGGGCCGGCGACACCGGCCCGAAGAGCGTGACCGAGGGTGTGCCGTAGGCCGTGGCCAGGTGAGAGACGCCGGTGTCGTTGCAGATCACGACCCGTGCGGACGCGACGAGGGCGGCCAGGCCGAGTAGGTCCGTGGCGGGCGCGCGGGGAAGGCCCGCCTCGTCGGCGACGGCCCGGGTGAGCGAGCGCTCGGTCCCGGTGACGACGACCCGGTGACCCCCGCGGGACAGCGCGCGGGCGACCGCCGCGAAACGACCGGCGGGCCAGCGGCGTCCCTCGCTCGCCGCGCCGGGATGCACCACGACGACGCCGGACGGGGCCGCGACCGGCGGCGGGGCCAGTGACAGAGCGCCCGGGTCGGCCGGGACGCCGTACCACTCCAGCAGCCGGCACCACCGCAGGACCTCGTGCTCGCCCGGCTCCCACCACGGCCCGTTCGCGTACGGGGCCTGCGGCGAGGCGTACAGCATCGTCCGCCGCGCGGTCAGCGCCGCGACGAGGCGGTGACTCGCCGGGCCGTCGCCGTGCAGGTCGGCCGCCACGTCCGGAGGCGGGCCGGTCCAGGCGACCGGCGCCAGCTCGGCGGCCGGCAGCACGCGGTCGACGGCCCCGGTCAGTGCGGCCAGCGGCGCGAGCGCGGCCGGCGCGGCCAGGACCGTCTCGTGGCCGGGGAACGCCGCGCGCAGCGCGCGGTAGGCGGGCACCCCGGTGAGGAAGTCACCCAGCCCGAGGGCGCGGAGCATGAGCAGCCTCAGCCCGCCACCTCCCGCAGCAGGCGGTCCCAGTCGTCGAGGAACCGCCGCAGGCCGTACCGGCCCAGGACCGACGCGCGGGCCGCCCGCCCGGACTCGGCCGCCGCGGCGGGATCGTCGAGGAACCGGCGGATGGCCGTCCGCAGCACGTCGATCCGCGTCGAGACCACACCCGCCTCCGGCGGCACCGCCTCGACGGCCTCGGTGGTGGCCAGCGCCACGACCGGCATGCCCAGGTGCATCGCCTCCAGCAGCGACAGGCCGAGCGAGGTCCACCGGATCGGGTGGACGTAGACCCGGCGCCGGGCCAGTTCGGCGTGCATGCGGTCCTGGGGGAGGTCCTCGTGGGTACGGCAGCCGGTCAGCCCGCCGACCTTCATCCCGAACACGTCCAGCGGCGCGCCGAGCCGGGGCAGCAGGTCGGTGCCGACATAGCGGCCCCGGCGCAGCGGCTCGTTGACGACCACGGCGGCGCGCGGCAGCTCGCCGGTCCACAGCGGCCCCGGGTCGACCACGCCGTGCTCGATCACCGTCGTCGGCGTGGACCCGGCGTCCCAGAACAGCGCGTTGAAGTGGGTGACGTGCACCAGGCGCACGTCGTGCCGGTCGGCCATCGGGTGCCGGGTGAGCGGGACGTCGCCCCAGGGCGCGTCGTGCTCGAGGTAGACCATCGGGACGCGTCCGAGGGGGCCGATGAGCTCCAGCTCGTCCGGCCGCTGGAGGATGACCACGTCGGGTTCGGCCTCGGCGAGCCGGTCCAGCGGCACCTCGCGGGCGGACGCCGGCCAGTCCCACGTACGGGCACGGCCCCGCCCGTACGGCCCGCGGCCGGGCGTCACCGGGATCAGGTACTCATGCGCGCCCTGCACGAGGGCGGTCGTGTACGAGCCGTGGACGTGCCAGAGCAGGACCCTCACGCCGTCATCTCCTCGACGGCGGCCACGACGTCGGCCGGGCCCACGGACGTCAGGCAGGGATGCCCGGGGACCGGGCACTCCCGCGCGCGGGTGCCCCGGCACGCCGCCTGCTGGTCGCCGAGCAGCACGTGCCGGACGCCGTACGGCGCCCAGCGCACGGCCGGGATCACCGGGGCGAACAGCGACACGACCGGTGTGCCGACGGCGGCGGCGAGGTGCGCGGGACCGGTGTTGGCGACGACGATCGCGCTCGCCCCGTCCAGGACGCCGGCCAGCTCGGCGAAGGTCGTACGGCCGCCGAGGTCGAGCCCGGCGTCGCCGGCGACCCGTGCGGTCAGCGCCCGCTCCGCCGGCCCGCCGGTCACCACCGGCCGCCAGCCGCGCGCGGCGAGATCGCGCACGGTACGGACGTAGTGCGCCTCGGGCCAGGCGCGGGCGGACACCGAGACCCCGGGATGAAGCACCACGTAGGACCCGGCGATGGAGTGGGCGCGGGGCAGCGGCCGGCGGACGGCGAGGCGGCCCTCGTCGCCCGGCGGCAGGGAGAAACCCGCCGCGCGGGCCAGGGACAGGGCACGTTCGGCCTCCGGGATGTCGTCCTCGACCCGGTGCCGGACGTCGAGCAGCGACCCGGGGTAGTCCTCGCTGATCGCCGCGACGTGCCGGACGCCGGCGAGGCGCAGCAGCAGGGCGGCCGGGAGCGGCGACTGGTGGAAGGAGGTCACGACGATCGCCCGGTCGAACCCCTCCAGCCGCGCGACCACGTCGTCGATGCCGGCGCGGTCCACCGGCGGCGGATCGAACCCGGCCCAGGGCGCGCGCCAGACCAGCACCTCGTCCACGCCGGGCAGCATCCGCGCGGCGTCGGCACCGTGCGGTCCGGCGAGCATCGTCACCGTCCGCGATCCGGCCGCGATCGCCCGTACGGCCGGGCCGCACAGGAGCACGTCACCGGCGTTGTCGAGCCGGACGACGAGCGTCCTCATCGTCTCTCTCCGAGGGCGAAGCGGACCGCGTCGGTCAGGGAGACGGCCACGCGGGCTCCGCGGACCTCCGCCGCCAGGGTCGCGGCCGTCGGGACCAGGACGCTGCGTGCCCCGGCCGCCCGCGCGGCGGCCACGTCCGAGCCCACGTCGCCGATCAGCACGCACTCCTCCGGGCGTACCCCCAGCGCCCTGGCGGCCTCGACCACCAGCCCCGGCGCCGGTTTGCGGCAGCCGCATCCGTCCGCGTGCGGGCACACCTTCCAGGTGCCGAACGGGCCGAGAAGCTCCTCCACCCGCTTGTTGACGTGCTCGACCTGGTCCTCGGTGATGAGGCCGCGGGCGATGCCGGACTGGTTGGAGACCACTCCGGTGCGCAGCCCCGCCGTCCTCGCCAGGCGTACCGCCTCGGCCGCGTCGGGCATGGGCTCCACCTGGCCGGGATCACCGTTGTACGGCACGTCGCGTACGAGCGTGCCGTCGCGGTCGAACAGGACGGCCCGCGCCGGTCCGGGCCAGGCCCGCTGGTGACGGGCCGCCGCCAGCCCGCGCAGCCAGTGCCAGGTGGCGAGCGGCGGGATGAACACGCTGGTCACGGCCATCGTCAGGACCTCGTCGCGGGTTCGCGGGCCGGGCGCGATCCGGGCCGCGGCGAACTCCGCGACGCCCGTGAGAGCGACGGCGCCGGCGAGGGCCGCGGACCCGCGGCGGCCGGCGAGCGCCAGGCCGGCGGCCAGCGTCCCGGCGGCGGTGATCGCCAGGTGACCCGCGCGGCGGCCCGCCCGGGCCCTGGCGCGCAGGTGCCAGCCGGGGCCGTGGACCGCGCGCATCAGCGCGTCGTCGGCGTTGCCGGCCTGCGCCCGCAGGCTCGCCCACCGGGACGCGGCACGTACGGGATGGATCGTGTGCCGCTCGCCCCTGACCAGGACCCAGCCGGCGTCCAGCGTCCGCAGCGCCAGGTCGGCGTCCTCACGGAACGCGCGGGGAAACCGCTCGTCGAAACCGCCGGTCTCCACGAGGGCGTCGCGCCGGTAGGCCATGTCCGCGGTGATCCACGACGCCTCGGCCAGGCCGGCGGTGCCGCGCTCCCGATCGGTGGGCCGCCGGCCCGCGGGCAGCGGCACGGTGACGTGGCCCTGGACCCCGCCGGTCTCCGGTGAGGCGTTCGCCAGGTCCCGTACCAGGTCCTCGCGCCAGGCCCCGGTGACCCGCACGTCGTCGTCCAGGAACACCACCCACGGCGCCACCGTCGCCCGCCAGCCCGCGTTGCGCGCCGCCGCAGGTCCCCGGCCGCCGGTGCGGACGACCCGGCCGGGCACGTCGAGGGGCGGCCCGCCGCCGGGCCGGTCGTCGACGACGACGATCTCCTCCGGTTCAGGACCCCGCGCGCGGGCGAGCGCGGTCAGACAGTCGGCGAGGCACGCGCGGCCGATGGTCGGGACCACGACGGCGTACCTCACGCCGGCCTCCTCAGCACGAACGGACCGATTGCCAGCAGGTCGACGGGGGTCGCGCCGAAGCACTCCAGCGCGTCGCGCGGGCTGTCGACCATCGGCCGGCCCGCGGTGTTGAGGCTGGTGTTGACCACGACGGGCAGGCCGGTACGCCGTTCGAACGCCGCCAGCATCCGCGCGACGAGGGGCTCGGCCCCGGCGTCCACGGTCTGCACCCGCGCGGTGCCGTCGACGTGCACGACGGCCGGGATCCGGTCCTGCCAGGCGGGCGCCACGTCGTGCACGAACAGCATGTAGGGGCTCGGCAGCGGGCCGCGCGTGAAGATCTCCTCGGCACGGTCGGCCCGCACCATCGGCGCGACGGGACGGAACTGCTCGCGCCCCTTGACGTCGTTCAGCCGCTCCAGGTTCGCCCGGCGGCCCGGATGGGCCAGGAGCGACCGGTGCCCCAGCGCCCGCGGGCCGTACTCCCCGCGGCCCTGGAACCAGGCGACGATGCCGTCCCGGGCGAGCGTCTCGGCCACGGTCTCGGCCACGTCGGCCGGCCGCTCGTACGGCACCCGCGCGGTCCGCAGTGCCCGTTCGATCTCCGCGTCACCGAAACCGCGGCCCAGGTCGGGGACGAACTCCACCGGCCCGCTCCGCGCCAGGTGCAGCGCCGCGCCGAGCGCGGTGCCCGCGTCGCCCGCGGCCGGCTGTACCCAGACGTTCTCGAACGGGCCCTGGCGGGCCAGCACCGTGTTGGCCACGCAGTTGAGCCCCGTGCCGCCGGCGATCATGAGCGTCCGGTCCCCGGTGCGCTCGTGCAGCCAGCGGGCGAGCTCCAGCAGCACCTCCTCCAGCCGGCGCTGGAGACTCGCCGCCAGGTCCGCGTGCTCGTTGGTCCACGGATCGCCTGGAGCGCGGGCCGGCGCGAGCCGGGGCCAGTCGATCCCGCCGGTGACGAAACCGCCGTCGCCGGTCGTCCGCACGACCGCTCGCAGCTGCTCCAGGTGGCGGGGCTTGCCGTAGGAGGCCAGCGCCATCACCTTGTACTCATCGCTGGATCGCAGGAAACCGAGGTGCTCGGTGAGATCCTCATACATCAGGCCGAGGGAGTGCGGCAGATCCTGGCTCGCCAGGACCTCCAGGCCGTCGGGGGAGTTGCGCCCGGCCAGGTGGGAGGCGCGCTCGCCGCGGCCGTCGCACACGAGCACGCTGCCGGTACGGCCGAGGGTCGCCGAGGCGGCGTGGGCGACGTGGTGCGGGACGAACCGGACCTTGCCCGGGTCCAGCCCGGGAAGGGCGCCGGCCAGGAGACTCGGCGCCTCCTCGGCGTACATCGTCCGCAGGTGGTCCCACGGATCGGCCAGCCCCATCTCCGCGACCGGCCGGACCAGCGACGGGTCGTAGGAGAACCCGACGAGGTCGACGTCCTCGGACCGCAGACCGGCGTGGTCCAGGCACCAGCGCGCCGAGAGCACGGGCTGCTCCCACGCCGAGAACGGAACGGGACGCTTGCCGTGTTTCCGGCGGCTGAAGCGCTCCTCCTCGGCCGCCGCCACGATCCGCCCGTCCACCACCAGCGCGGCGGCCGGATCGTGAAAGACGGCGTTGATCCCCAGGACCCGCACGTCCCACCCCCCTCGCGCTCACCCGTCTCACCAGGCGTTCTACCCCCGCGACCGCCCGATCACGTGTACGGTCCGGCGGTGCGTGCGGGGGCGTAATCGGGGTGTAAAACGAGCGTGAAGTTTCGCCCAGGCCGGGGGCGAGGAGACGCTCAGAGCGGCCGTTCGAGCCGGTCGGGGGTGACCGACACGACGTCCTCGAGGGCGGCGAGGCGGGGCAGGTCCGCAGCCGAGCGCAGCGTGAGGACCACTCGGTCCGGCGGCAGGTCCCGTACCGGCCGAGCGCCCTCGATGGCGCGCAGCCGTACGCGGAAGTCCGCGATCGTCCCGGAGACACCGACGATGTAGACGAACAACGATCTCAGCTCCGTACGGCGGGGCCCGGCAGGACCGGGCCCCGCCGAGCCGGTCAGTGCACCGTGATGTCGTCGACCTCGGCCGTCACGCCCCGTACGAGCGGCGTGGAGATCAAGGTCGTCACCGGCGCGGTGCCACGGCCGGTGCCCTTCAGGATGAAGGAGTACTTCAGCGAGCCTCCCGCGGCACCCGGCGTGCTGGTGACGCGGAGGTCCTCTGTCGGCGTGCCGGAGATCTGCGAACCGGCGGTGCCCTCGTCGTTCTCCGCGCCGACCGTGAGGCCGTAGCCGGCGGGCGGCGCGGCCGGCAGGTTGTCCGGATCGTAGGTGTAGGAGATGTCCTCGGCGCCGTTCACTCCGATCCACTGCTCGAACACCCGGGAGCTGTTCGTGCCGAAGACGTTGAGACGCCACTCCACGACGACCCAGGTGTCGACGCCGTCGGTGAGGCTGGCCACGTACACGCCCGGCGCGCCCGTGCCGTCCAGGTCGGTCCAGAACGGTGCCAGTTCGCCGTTCGGCCGGGCCGGGTCCGGCAGGGTCTGCGGCGTCGGGTTCACGTCGTCCGGCGTCGCGCCGCCGGCGACCGTGTAGCCGTCGGAGATCACGCCCAGACTGGTGTAGGTCTTACCGGCGAAGGTGTACGCCGGCACGGTGAAGTTGATCGACTGCTCGTCGCCGATCGGCGTCGGGCTGACCCCGAAGGCGTCGAGCGGCAGGTAGCCGGCCGGCGTCGCCCCGGGGGCGATCTCCGGCCTGTCGGGCTGGCGGCGCGCCAGGTTCGCCTGGGCGGCGACGTCGTGCGCGCCGACCTTGGTCGCGCCGCTCACCGCGGTCAGCGACAGCCGCGAGTCCAGATGGCTCTCGGCGATCACCTTGGTGTCGGACAGCGAGGTGTTCTCGACGCCGACGCTGCACGTCGACCGGCCGCTGTTCAGCGCGATGGCCGTCGGTGTGCAGGTCTGGTTCAGGCTCACCACGCCCTGCTTGCGGACGAACGCGACCGGCAGGTGCAGATCATGACTGCCGCCCCGCTGGCGCAGGTCGACCCGGCCGAAGTACTGCCCGTTGGCGAGGGCCGGCGCGGTGATCGTGATCCGTACCCGGGCGGTCTTGCCCGGCTTGACGCTGAACGTGCCGGGGGAGACCGAGACGGACGCGCCCTTCACGGTGGTCCCCGACGCGCTGTAGGTCAGCGTCCGGCTCGTGACGTTCTTGAGCGTACGGGTGGTGCTGATCGCGCCGGGCATCACCGGAGCGTTCACCGACGGCACGTTCAGGTCGATGCGGTGCAGCGGGTCGGCCGCCGAGGCCGCGTAGTCCGCCGCGGTCTCGTCGAGGGTCAGCCCGGGGTCGCCCGCCTTGGTGAGGTCGATGCGGCCGCCACCGAGGTCGAACGGGTCGGCGGGCGTCTTGCGGTCGTGCTTGACCACCGAGGTCTTGCCGGTGGTCTCCAGCGCCGACTTGACCTGGCCCGGCGTCCAGTTCGGATGCAGGGCGAACAGCAGGGCCGCCGCCCCGGTGACGTGCGGCGCCGACATGGAGGTGCCGGCGATCACCTGGTAGAGGGTTCCGGGCGGCCCCAGCGACGGGTCGTCCGGGACCGGCGTCTGGCCGCCCATGATCTGCAGGCCGGGCGCGGTCACGTCGGGCTTGAGGAAGTCGCCGCCCGGGCCGCGTGAGGAGAACGCGGTCATGACGTCGCCCTGCCCGTTCGCCTTCACTCCCTGGGTGAAGGTGGCACTGGTGCCGGTGTGGGAGCCCAGGAACGCCAGCAACTGGTCGGCCTGCGGCTTCTCCAGGTGCACGGCCGGCAGCCAGTGGTTGTCGGTCATCGTCTGGGACAGCGTGTCGTTGTACAGCAGCATCCCGGCCGCGCCGCCCTTGAAGACGTTGTAGCCCTTCATGACCCGGCCGCGGTTGAGCAGCCGGCAGGCGACGATCTTGCCGGTGAACGTGCCGGGGGCGGCCTCGGTGTCACAGTCCGGGTCCCCGTACGGCGCCGCGGACGCGAGCACCACCGGGAGCGGCGAGGTGATCCCCTTGGTGATCGACGCGCCGGCCAGCTTCAGGCTCGTGCTCCCCGCCTTCAGCGTGACGGTGGACTGGAAGACCCGCTGCTGCGTGGACGCGGCGACCGTCGTCACCCAGGGCCCGTTGTGGTTGACGGTGCCCGCGGTGGGGCCGTCGTTGCCGGCCGACGCCGAGACGAGCACGCCGGCGGCGTACGCGTCGAGGAAGGCCAGCTCGACCGGGTCGCTGTACGGGTCGACGCCACCGGAGATCGAGTAGTTGATCACCCGGACCTTGTCGAGGATCGCGCGCTGCACGGCGGCCACGGAGTCGGACTGGAAGCAGCCCTGGGCGCCGCACACCTTGTAGACGGCGACGTGGGCGGCGGGCGCGATGCCGTGGATCGCGCCGCGGTCGATGCCGAGCGGGTCGGCGTGGCTCACCGCGGAACCGGCCGCGGTCGTGGAGGTGTGCGTGCCATGCCCGTCGGAGTCGCGGGCGCTGTCGGGGAACTTCTCCCCGCCGACCACCGCGTTGTAGGTGTCCAGGAACGGCTGGCCCGAGATCAGCTTGTGGTCGCAGACGTACGGGTCGTCGGCCGGCGTCAGCGGGTTGTCGCCGAAGTCGCACGGCCGCGCCGCGCCGTCGGCGGTGGGCGGTGGCGCGGGCAGGTGCCCGCGTTCCTTGTACGAGGGGTGCTCGGGCCAGGCGCCGCTGTCCAGATCGCCGACGATGACGCCCTTGCCGGAGCTGTCACTGCCGCCGAGCTGGTTGTAGATCGTCGGAGCGCCGATGAAGCCGGGGCTGGAGTCGGTCAGCGGCTTGGCCACGGCGTCCTCCTGGACGGCGGCCACGCCCGGCAGCTTGAGCAGGCCGGCGACCTTGTCGCCGGGCAGCGTCACCGCGAGCCCGCCGTACACCGTCCGCAGTCCGCCGCCCGCCTTGGCGCCCGGCAGGCTCTTGCCGAGGGCGGCGCGGAACCGGTTCTCGACGCCGCCGATGTAGCCCTGGTAGCGGCGTGCGCCGGCACCGGACGGATTCAGCGCGTGGCCGGTCACCGAGGGGCTCGTGGCGGCGTACCCGGGAATCCCGCCCCGGTACGCGGCGAGCGCGTCGTAGTCGAGCTTGACCATGACGTGCACGGGTTTGCTCGACCGCAGGCGCAGCAGGCCGGCGTCGCTCTTGGCGAGCCGTCCGGTCGTCGACTTGAAGCCCTGGACGACGGTTCCGCTGAGCGGGGTGGCCGTCCAGTGCCTGCCACCGGCCGCCGGCGGCGGCGCCGCCGACGCGGGCGCTCCGGCGAAGATCACGACGGCGACGCTCATGAGGGCGGTGAGGGACAGCCCTCGCCGATAGTGCTTCCGTGAGCCGCGCGGATTGTGCACGGCGCCTCCATAACGCGGGGGGGGTGAACCGGGGGGAGTACCACCCGCGGAGGTGCCGTGCGGGCGCCCGGCGGCGACCTGCACAACCCCTGTTCCCACGAGCGTCGAGCGGCCGATCGCCGGGTGAAGCGCTCGGATTACCCCGGGAGTCTAAGTACGGGTGCTTTACCGGGAATAGACGATTTCTTTGCCTATTCCGGCCACAAACGCCCACTTCCGGTCAGGGGTCGGCATGGGCATGATGGACCGCGCCGGGCAGGCGTCAGCCTGCCCCGACCGCCCGGTATCCGGGCGGTCGCGTCGCCTACGCGACGCACCTCCTGACGCGGGCGGGTTCCTCCTCCGCCCGTGCTGCCGCCACCGCGAGGCGCCGGGTGGGTGTCGGCCGGCTCTGGTCGGCCGGTGCTCCGGCTGCCACATCGCGTCGCGTACCTGGGGGGCGGGGTCGTGCATCGTGACCCGGGCCAGGTCCTCCTCCGCCGCCTGGGCGGCTGCGGCGACCGTGACCGAGACCTCGCGGAGGTCGTCGACCGGTGGCAGCGGCGGCGCGCCCGGGGCGGTGGCGTCGACCATCCCCGCGACGGCCTCGGCGGCGGCGCGCAGCATCGTGTCGTCCACCCGGCTCGCGGGAGACGACCGCGCCGAGGCCCGGGTACAGCAGGGCGTTGTTCGCCTGGCCGATGGTGTGCGTCACCCCGTCATGGGTGATCGAGTCGACCGGTACGCCCATCGCGACGAGTGCGCGGCCGTCGGTCCAGCGGATCAGGTCCGCCGGATCGGCCTCCATCCGCGAGGTCGGGTTCGAGATCGGCGGGATGAGTGGCCGCTCGACGCCGGCGGCCATCGCGCGGACGATCTCCTCGGCGAAGGCCGGCAGGCATCGGGCCACCCATCCGTTGACGCCAAGTGATCTCTTCCCATCCGCGCACGAGAGGAACGAACATGTTCGTAACGAACATGTTCGTGATAGCGTGTCCGCATGAGCTCGGACGAGAACCCGCGAACCCCCCGCAGCAGGCGAGAACGCCCGGCCAAGCCGGCCCTGACCCGCCAGGGGATCATCGACGCGGCGCTCGTGATCCTGCGGGACGAGGGGCTGAGCAAGGTGACGATGCGCCGCATCGCCGCCGCGCTCGACACCGGCCCCGCGTCGCTCTACGTCTACGTCCGCGACACCGAGGACCTGCACGCGCAGATCCTCGACGCCCTCCTCGGCCCGGTCGGCGCGCCGCCGGCCGGCGCGGGCACCTGGCGGGACCGGCTGCGGACGCTGCTGGCGGCGTACCGCGACACGCTCTTCGAGCATCCGGAGATCGCGCGGATGGCGATGTCCACCCAGCCCAGCGGGCCGAACTACCTGGCCATGGCCGACGCGATCCTCGCCCTCCTCGCCGAGGGCGGCGTATCGGGCCGGGCGGCGGCCTGGGGCCTGGACCTGCTGCTGCTGTATCCCACCGCGGTCGCCGTCGAGCACGCGCCGAAGTCGTCCGCGCGCCAGGACGAGGAGCTGTCCGCCCTGGGCGCGACGATCGCCGCCGTGGACCCCGCCCGCTACCCCCACATCGCCGGGCTCGGCGGCGAACTCATCTCCGGCGACGGCCTCGCCCGCTTCGACTGGGCCCTCGACGTCCTCGTCGAGGGCATCCTCGCCGCCGCCCGCACACCCACCCGATAGGAGCACGTCATGTCCCCTCCCTCCATCGCGATCGTCGGGGCGGGCCTGAGCGGCCTCACGCTCGCGCGCGTCCTGCAGACGCGCGGCATCGCCTCGACCGTCTACGAACTCGACACCGGCCCCGACGCCCGCCGGCAGGGCGGCGTCCTGGACATGCACGAGGAGTCCGGGCAGCTCGCCCTGCGCGCGGCCGGGCTCTACGAGGAGTTCCACCGCCTCACCCACCCGCTGGGCGAGACCATGCGCGTCTTCGACAAGACCGGCGCCCTCCGCCTGGAGGACGCGCCCGAGGGCGGTGAGGGCGGCCGTCCGGAGATCGACCGTACGGACCTGCGGAACCTCTTCGTCGACTCCCTGGACCCCGGCCGGATCGCCTGGGGCAGGAAGGTCACCGAGGCCGCCGCGCTCGGCGGCGGAGGGCATCGCCTGACCTTCGCCGACGGCACCACGGTCTCGGCCGACCTGGTGGTCGGCGCGGACGGCGCGTGGTCCAGGGTGCGCCCGCTCCTTTCGGCCGTCACGCCGGAGTACGCCGGGATCTCCTATGTCGAACTGCACCTGACCGACGCCCGCGAGCGGCACCCGGACTCGGCCGCGCTCGTCGGCCCCGGCATCATGTTCGCGCTCTCGGACGACAAGGCGCTGATGGCCCACGGCGGCGAGCACATCCACGTCGGCGCCTCGTTGCGGGTCCCGCAGAACTGGGCGGCCGAGAGCGGTGTCGACTGGTCCGACCCCCAGGCCGCCCGCGAGGCGCTGCTCAACGAGTTCGCCGACTGGAGCACCGGGCTGACGAATCTCATCCGTGACTGCGACGACACGATCGTTCCCCGGCTGATCTACGCGCTGCCCACCGGGCACTCCTGGGAACGCGTCCCGGGCGCGACGCTGGTGGGCGATGCCGCGCACCTGATGTCGCCGTACGCGGGCGAGGGTGCGAACATCGCCATGCTCGACGGCGCCGAACTCGCGCTGGCCATCGCCGAGAGCGACGGCGACGTCGAGGCCGCGCTGACCCGGTACGAGACGGCCCTGTTCCCGCGCGGCGCCGCCGCGGCCGAGGCCTCCGCCCAGGGCCTCGAGATGTGCTTCGCCGCGGACTCCCCGCGCGCGATGCTCGACTTCTTCGCTGAGGAGAACCGATGAAGGCAGTGCAGTTCGCCGAGTACGGAGGGCCGGACGTGCTCCGGCTCGTCGACGTCGAGCCCCCGCACCCCGGCCCCGGCCAGATCCGGATCGCCGTGCGCGCGGCGGGCGTGAACGGGATCGACTGGAAGCTCCGCACCGGCAACATGCCCGGCCGGCGGGAGCTTCCGTCCGGCACCGGCGTCGACGCGGCCGGAGTCGTGGACGAGGTCGGCGCGGGCGTGGAGGGCGTGACCGTGGGCGATGCCGTCTTCGGCTCCGGCAGCGCGACGTACGCGGAGCAGGCCGTGCTGTCCCACTGGGCGAAGAAGCCGACCGGGCTGTCCTTCGAGGAGGCCGCCGGCTACCCGATCCCGGTGGAGACCGCGATCCGGATCCTCCGCGAGGCCGGGGTCGAGCCGGGACAGACGCTGCTGGTCAGCGGTGCCGCGGGCGGGGTCGGCTCGGCCGTCGTGCAGATCGCGCGGGAGCGCGGCGTCACGGTGATCGGCACCGCGAGCGCGCGCAACCAGGACTACCTCCGCGAGCTCGGCGCGGTCGCCACCACGTACGGGGACGGCCTGGCCGATCGTGTCCGCGCCCTCGCGCCGGACGGCGTCGACGCCGCGCTCGACATCGCCGGCTCCGGCGTCATCCCGGAGCTGACCGGCCTCGTCGGAGACCCCGCCAAGGTGGTCTCGATCGCCGACTTCACCGCCACGGAGCACGGCGCCCGGGTCTCCTTCGCCTCCGCCGACCACGCGGCGGCGTTCGCCGAGGCCGCGCGGCTCTTCGAGAAGGGCGTCTTCCGCCTTCCGGTGGCCAGGACCTACTCCCTCGCCGAGGCGGCCGAGGCCCAGACGGCCAGCGCCGCAGGTCACGTCGCCGGACGGATGGTCGTCGTGGTCCCCTGAACGGCCGTCGCCCGGCGGGACTTGAACCTGACACCGATGGCAACTTCTACCGTGTCGGGATGACGAGCGAGACACTCCTCCACCCGCGCCCGCCACGGCTCCGCCACCCTGGATGGTCACTGGCGCTGCTGGCGTTCGCGCAGTTCATCATCGCCGCCGACTACAACGTGGTCTACGTCGCGCTGCCCCGGATCGGCCGCGACCTGGACTTCTCCGGCCAGACGCTGCAGTGGGTGGTCAGCGCGTACGCGGTCGCGCTCGGCGGCTTCATGCTGCTCGGCGGGCGCGCGGCGGACCTGCTGGGGCGGCGCCGGATGTTCGTCCTCGCCCTCGTCCTGTACGCCGTCTCCTCGCTGGCCGGCGCCCTCGCCGGAAGCCCGGGCGTGCTGATCGCGGTCCGCGCGGCGCAGGGACTGGGCGCGGCGCTGCTGTTCCCCGCCACGCTCTCGCTCATCGGCGGCACCTTCCCGGAGGGCCGGGAGCGCAACCGCGCGCTCGCCGTCTGGGCGGCCGCGGGCGGCGGCGGCCTCGCGGGAGGCGCGCTCCTCGGCGGGGTGCTCACCGACCTGTTCGGCTGGCAGTCGGTCTTCTTCCTCTTCGTCCTGCTGGCCGGGGTCGCGCTCCCGGCCGCGGTCCCGCTCCTGCCCGCCGACGCCGCCCGCGCCGCGGTGGGGAGGCGCCGCTTCGACCTGCCGGGAGCGCTGACCGCGACGGCCGGGATCACGCTGCTGGTCCTCGTCCTGGCGCAGGGACCCGGGTGGGGATGGACCTCCTCGTCCGTCCTCGCCGCCTTCGGCCTCGGCGTCGCGCTGCTCGTGGCGTTCGCCGTGATCGAGGTACGCGGCCGTGACCCGCTCATGCCGCCGCGCCTGTTCGCGCGCGCCGGCCTGGTGACGGCCATGGGGGTCACGGCCGTGTTCGGGGCCGGCCTCGGCGCCCAGTACTACCTGCTGACCGTCTTTCTCCAGGACGTCCTCGGCTACGACCCCCTGCGTACGGGACTGGCGTACCTGCCGCTCACGCTGCTCAACATCGCCGGCACCCGGGTCGCCGAGCGCCTCGTCACCCGTACGGGCATGCGGGCCGCCCTGACCGCAGGACTGGTGTCCGGCGCGGCCGGAATGGTCCTACTCGGCCTCACACTGTCCCCGCACGCGCCGTTCGCCGCGGTACTGCCCGGCGTCATGGTGACCGGCTTCGGGATGGGCGTCGTCTGGACCGCGATGTGGATCGCCGCGGGCGACGGGGTGGCGGCGGAGGAGCAGGGCGTCGCCTCGGGGATGGCGTCCGTGACCCACCAGGCCGGGCTGGCGGTCGGCGTCGCCCTCATGGTCCTCATCACGAACGCCGGAACCGGCGGTCTCACCGGCGAGCCGCTGCGGCGCGAGCTCACCGGAGGCCTGAGCACGGCGTACGTGCTGGCCGGCGGCGTGACACTCCTCGGCGTCCTGATCGCCCGGCTCGGCCGCGGCCGCCGCTCGATCCGGGCCGGCGCCGCGTGACGGCGAACGTGTCGAATCTCATTCGGAGTTTTCTGAACCAAATGCGAGCCTCATCCGTGCCTAGTGCAGTTCGCGGTCCTGCAAACGGCGGGGGAAGCCGGGGACCGCCCGGACATGACGGCGGCGATGGGGATCGCCGCCACGGGGGTATGCCTGTGGGAACGTCAGGGAAGTTGGCGGTGGTGAGCCCCACCGCCGGGGAGAGCGAACGGTCGGCCCTGCTGGTCGGCGAACGCGCGCTGTTCGTCGAGGGAGACCTGCGGACCGGCCGGAAGTGGCTGGACGCGGCCTACCACGAGGCCGAGCGGAACCACGACGAGCAGGCGATGGCGCGTGCGGCGCTGGGCCTGGGCGGACTCTGGGTGCACGAGCACCGTACGGCGGGAGACGCGGCGATCGTACGGGAGCGTCAGCGCGACGCCCTGACGATGCTCGACGCGGACTCCTCGCTCGCGCTCCGGCTGCGCGTACGGCTGGCCGGGGAGGAGGACTACCGCAACGGGACGCACGCCGCGATCCTCGCGATGGTGACGGAGACGCGACGGGCGGGCGACGAGGTCGCGCTCGCCGAGGCGCTGAGCCTGGCCCACCACTGCGTTCTTGGCCCGGCGCACGGGGCGCTGCGGCTCAAGCTGGCCGGTGACCTGATCGCCGCGGCGGCGCGGACGAGGCGCCGCGGCGACCGGATGATGGGCCTGATGTGGTACACGGTCGACCTGTTCCTGGGCGCCGATCCGCACGCCGAACGCCGCCTGGAAGAGCTGCGCGGCGCGCTCGCGGACGACGACCATCTGGCGGTCGGCTTCGTCGTCGGCGCGATGGAGGTGATGCTCGCCATCAGAGACGGCCGTTTCGCCGAGGCCGAGACTCTGTCCGGCAACTGCGCCGAACGCGGGGTGGCGGCCGGCGACGTCGACGCGGTCGGCTGGTACGGGGCGCAGCTGGGCTCGATCCGGTGGTACCAGGGCCGGATCGCCGAGCTCGTGCCGATGCTGTCGGAGCTGGTGGACTCGCCGACGCTGAGCACGGTGGACAACGCCTACTTCGCGGCCCTCGCGGTGGCGGCGGCGAGCGCGGGGGACCGGCGGCTGGCGGAGGGCATGCTGGCCCGCCTGCGCGGCCGGAACCTGGCGGCGCTGTCGCACTCGAGTAGCTGGCTGACGATGATGTACTGCGTCGTGGAGGCGGCCCACCTGCTCGGCGACACCGAGACGGCGGCCCAGTCCTACGCCCTGCTCAGCCCGTTCGCGCGGCTCCCGATGATCGCCAGCCTGGGCGTCACGTGCTTCGGGTCGGTCCACCACAGCCTGGGGGTCGCCTCGCTGACCAGCGGCGACGTGGCGACGGCGATCGAGCACCTGAACGCGGCCGTCCGCGCGAACCTCGCCCTGGGACACTGGCCGGCCGTGGTCCTGTCCCGGTCGCGCCTCGGCCAGGCGCTTCTGCTGCGGGACGGACCGCGGAGCGAGGCGGCGCACCGGGAGCTGGCCCTGGCCGCGCAGGACGCGGCGGCGCTCGGCATGGCGGCGCCCGCCGTCGCGGAGCACGGTCTCGCGGCCGGGGCGGGGGCGCCCGCGGTGGTGTGCCGGCGGCGCGGCCGGCAGTGGCACGTCGAGCTGGGCTCCCGGTCCGTGCTCGTCGAGCACAGCGTGGGGATGCGGCACCTGGCGAGCCTGCTCGCCAACCCGGGCTATGAGATCCTCGCGACCGACCTGGCCGCCGGGGCCGGCCTGCTCGACGCGGCGGGCGTGGCCGAGGGCGTCGCCGTGGAGTCCGCCCAGCCGGTCCTGGACGAGGTGGCCAAGCAGAAGTACGAGGCGCGGCTGGCGCAGTTGCGCGATGAGATCGAGGAGTACGGGCCGAACGGGTCCGCGACGGACGCCCTCCGTGTCGAGCGCGACTGGCTGATCGCCGAGATGTCCGCCTCGGCCGGGCTGGGCGGGCGGTCGCGGGAGTTCGCCGGCAACCCCGAACGGGCCCGGATCGCGGTCGGCAAGGCCATCCGGCGCGCGCTGAGCCGGATCACCGAGGCCGACCCGGTGATCGGCGCCGAGTTACGCGCCACCATCCAGACCGGCATGCGCTGCTGCTACCGGCCTGGCTGACCGCCGTCGGCGCAGACCCCGCCGCCGGGCGCGGCGGGGCTCATCTACATCATCACTGTCAGTCGGCGTCGGCCGGGGCGCCGGGGGAGATCAGGCCCGTCTCGTAGGCGAGCACCACGGCCTGGACGCGGTCGCGCAGGCCGAGTTTGGACAGGATGCGCGCCACGTGGGTCTTCACCGTCGCGGCGCTCAGGGTCAGGCGGGCGGCGAGCTCAGCGTTGGACAGCCCGGTGCCGAGCAGGCGGAGCACCTCCAGCTCGCGCGGTGTCAGCTCGGACAGGTCGCGGTGCAGGCTCGCGCGCGTCTCGTCGCGGGCGGCGAAGCGCTCGATCAGGCGGCGGGTGATCTTCGGTGCGAGCAGGGCGTCACCGGCGCGGACCAGGCGTACCGCGGTCACGAGGTACTCGGGCGTGACGTCCTTGAGCAGGAACCCGCTCGCGCCCGCCGTGAGCGCGCCGTACACGTAGTGGTCGAGGTCGTAGGTGGTCAGGATGATGACCCGGGTCTCGCCCCCGTCGGCCAGGATCCGCCGCGTGGCCTCCAGGCCGTCCATCCGCGGCATGCGGATGTCCATGAGCACGACGTCGGGCCGGGAGCGGCGTACGGCGGAGACCGCCTCGACCCCGTCGACCGCCTCGGCCACCACCTCGATGCCGTCGGCGGCGAGGATCATCCGGAACCCGGTCCGTACGAGCGACTGGTCGTCGGCGATGACCGCGCGCAGGCGCGCGCCCCCTCCTTCGCCGGAGGAGGGGGCGTTGTCGGTTCGTTCGCTCATGTGCCCGTCCAGGGGAGCCGTGCGCTGAGGCGGAACCCGGCCGGGAGCCGCCGCCCGGTCTCCAGGGTCCCGCCGTAGACGGCCAGCCGCTCGCGCAGCCCGATCAGGCCGCGGCCCGCACCCGCTCCGGCGCCCGGCGTCCCGCCGGTGTCGGCGACCTCGATCTCCAGCCAGTCGCCGTCGTAGCCGATCGTGACGGTGGCCGTCGCGCCGACCGCGTGCTTGATCGTGTTGGTCAGCGCCTCCTGGACGACCCGGTACGCGGTCAGGTCGACCCCGGGGGGCAGGGACCCGGGCGGCGTGGACACCGCGACGTTCACCGGGACCCCCGCGGCGCGCACCCCCTCGATCAGGCCGTCGAGCCGGTCGAGCCCGGGCTGCGGCTCCAGCCCGTCGGGCCGCTCGTCGTCGGTGGCCGACAGCAGGCCCATGACGTGCCGTAGCTCGGACAGGGCGGCCCGGCCGCTGGCCTCGACCGAGAGCATGGCCTCCTTGGACAGCTCCGGCTCGGCGTCCATCACCTTGCGCGCCGCACCGGTCTGGATCACCATCACGCTGACATTGTGGGTCACCACGTCGTGGAGCTCGGCGGCGATCCGGGCGCGCTCCAGCTCGACGGCCTGGCGGGTCGCCTCCTCCTGTGTCCGCTGCAGCTCGGTCAGCCGGAGCTGGCTCGCCCGCAGCCGCCGCTGCCACGAGCGGATGAGGGTGGCGACGACGCCGGCGACCAGGAGGACGAAGAACGGCCCCGACCAGCCCGGCAGCGACGGGTCGGTGTGGCGGAACGCGACCCCGGCCAGTACGGCCGCCAGCACGAGGCTCGCCGTCGCCTGCGCCCGGTAGCGGCTGTACGCGATGGCGCTGTACGCGGCGATCACGTACGCGAGCACGGTGATCAGGGTCGCGCCGTCGCGTACCTCCTGCGCGGCGAACATGACGATCCAGAAGACGACCAGCGGATAGCGGCGCCGGGCGACCAGCGGCAGCACCGTGAGCACGGTGAGGAGCCAGGGCGTGTGGTGGAACACGACGCCCGGAGGCGGCGGCTCGGGCGGCTCGGGCGGTGCGGGCGGGTCCCCGACGCGCGGGTCCACGTGGACGACCGTGTCGGAGGGCCGGTGTGCCGACGCCAGCGCGAGGAGGGTCAAGACGACGGCGAGCACCGCGTCGGAGACCGTCGCCACCCGGGACGGCGGAGCGCCCTTCGGCTCCGGGCGCAGCATGTCGCGCAGCTGCTGCCACCGGACGCGCCACTCGACCCTGTACACCGTCTCATTGTCACGCCTCCCCGGAGGCCGGCGCATCGGCCCGATTGACCAGGGGCCCGTTCCCGCGATCTACATCGCAGTGATGACACCGCGGCGGGTCCTCCGCATGGGGTATCCGATCTCGACGCGGCGGGCGACGCGCGCGGCCGGGACCCACGCCTACCTTCGCTTTCACCAGCCTCGGCCGCGGTTCGCGGCCCGCCGATCGCGGAAGGACGAACCCCTCGTGGGAAACCTGATCGAGTTGGAACGCACGACCAAGGGATACGACGGCGCGGACACGCGGGCGCTGGGACCGCTGACGCTCACGGTCGAGGCCGGTGAGGCGCTCGCCGTCACCGGGCCCTCCGGCAGCGGGAAGTCCACGCTGCTCAACCTCATCGCCGGTCTCGACAAGCCGACCTCCGGCACCGTGACCGTGGCCGGCCGGCGGATCGAGCGGCTCGGCGAGCAGGCGCTGGCGCGGTACCGCCGCGAGCGGATCGGCATGGTCTTCCAGTTCTTCAACCTGCTCGACGACCTGACCGTCGCCGACAACGTCCTGCTGCCGGCCCAGCTCGCCGGGATGCCGCGCGCCAAGGCCGCCGCCCGTACCTCCGAGCTCCTGGAGACGCTCGGCATCGAGCGGTACGCACACGCGTACCCCGGCCGGCTGTCCGGCGGCGAACGCCAGCGCGTCGCGATCGCGCGGGCGCTGGTCAACCGCCCGGCGCTGCTGCTCGCCGACGAGCCGACCGGCGCGCTGGACACCGCGTCCGGCCAGGACGTACGGGAACTGCTGGTCGAACTCCACCGGGGCGGCCAGACCATCGTGCTGGTCACCCACGACCTCGCCCTCGCCGAGGCGTGCGCGAGCCGGACGGTCCACCTGGTCGACGGCCACGTGGCGTCCGACCAGAGGGCGGAGCTCACCCGATGAGGGGACTCGGCGCGATGAGCCGGGTCGTACGGTCCGGAGTGGGCCGGCGGCGCGTCCAGACCCTGGTGGTCACCCTGGCCACGCTGATGGCGGTGGCCTCGGCGGTCGTCGCGGGATCGCTGATGGTCGCCTCCTCCCAGCCGTTCGACCACGCCTTCGCCCGCCAGCACGGCCCGCATCTGATCGCGCAGGTGGACACGGCCAAGGCGAGCGCGGCGCAGCTGGCCGTGACCGCGCACCTGTCCGGCGTCACCGCGAGCGCCGGGCCGTACGAGACCGCGGTGATCAACCCGCTCGACCCGAAGGGCGTCCGGGCGCCGCAGCTCACGGTCGTCGGCCGGGCCACGCCCGGCGGCGGCGTCGACGACCTCACCCTGGACTCCGGGCGGTGGGCGGCGAAACCGGGCGAGATCGTGATCCCGACCGGCTTCCCGCCCGAGATCTTCCCGCTCGGCTCCGTCCTGCGGGTCCCGGACGGCCCGGCGCTGACGGTCGTCGGCCGGGCCCAGTCGGTCAGCCAGACCGGGGACGCGTGGGTCGTGCCCGGCCAGCTCCGCGCGCTCCGGGCGAAGGGCGCCCCCGCCACCGCGGAGATGCTCTACCGCTTCGCCTCCGCCGGCACCAAGACGCAGATCGCCGCCGGCCGGACGACACTCGCGTCGGCGCTGCCGCAGGGGGCGCTCGTCGGCACGCGGTCCTACCTCGACACCAAGTTCAGCGCCGACGCGTCCTCGGGCCCGTGGGTGCCCTTCCTCATGGCCTTCGGCGCGCTCGGCCTGTGCATGTCGGTCATCATCGTCTCCAGCGTGGTCAGCGGCGCGGTCGGGTCGAGCCTGCGCAGGATCGGCATCCTCAAGGCGATCGGCTTCACCCCCGGCCAGGTCGTCCGCGCCTACATCGCCCAGGCGCTCATCCCGGCCGTGATCGGCACCGCCCTGGGCGTCGTGCTCGGCAACCTGCTGGCGCTGCCGCTGCTGGGCGACGCGGGGCAGGTGTACGGGAGCCCCAAGCTGTCGGTGGCCTGGTGGGTCGACCTCGCCGTGCCTGCGGTCGCCCTGGCCGTGGTCGTGGCCGCCGCACTCGTGCCGGCGCTGCGCGCCGGGCGGCTGCGGTCCATCGAGGCGATCGCCGTCGGCCGCGCGCCGAGCACCGGTCGCGGCCAGTGGGCGCACCGCGCCGTCGGACGGCTGCCGCTGCCGCGCGCGGTGACCCTCGGCCTGGCGAGCCCGTTCGCACGCCCGGTCCGTACGGCCGCCATGGTCGCCGCGGTGGTGTTCGGCACGGCCGCGGCGACCTTCGCGGTCGGCCTCACCTCGTCGCTGAACGCCGTCGCGGACGCCCAGCATCCCTCGGCGGAGGCCGCGGTCTCGGTCCTGGTCAAGCAGCCCGCGTCGGGTGCTCCGGACGGGCCGCCCAGCCTGTCCGCCGCCGACCGCGCGCAGATCACCGGCGCCATCAAGGCGCAGCCGGCCACGCAGTCGTACTACGGGAAGGCCCACCACGAGGTCAACGTCGAGGGCGTCGAGGGTACGGTGCCCGCCCAGCTCTTCGAGGGCGACTCGCGCGACGCCGCCTACGAGATGATCGCGGGGCACTGGTTCACCGGCCCGGGACAGGTGGTCGTGCCGACCCACTTCCTCAGCGCGAGCGGCAAGAGGATCGGCGACACCATCACGGTCGTCGACCAGAGCGTACGGGTGCCGCTGCGGATCGTCGGCGAGGCCTTCGACCCGGGCGACGACGGGATGAAGATCGACGCGGACGCCGCCTCGTTCGCGGCGATCAAGGGAGGGGCGCCCATCGACTCCTTCGACATCGTGCTGAAGCCCGGGGCCGACGCGAGCGGCTACATCGTGCGGCTCAACGGGGCGATGGCGTCGACGAACGGAGAGGCGGTGCGCAACGACGACTCGGGCGGCGGCCTTCTCATCATCATCGAGGCGATGGCCGCGACCCTCACGCTCCTGCTGGTCGCCGTCGCCGGGCTCGGCGTGCTGAACTCCGTCGTCCTGGACACGCGGGAACGCGTCCACGACCTGGGCGTCTGCAAGGCCGTCGGGATGTCGCCCCGGCAGACCATCACCATGGTGATGGCCTCGGTGGCGGCGCTGGGCCTGGTAGGCGGGGTCATCGGCGTGCCGATCGGCGTGGCGCTGCACGGCTTCGTCCTGCCACGGATGGGAGAGGGCGCGGGCACGGCGCTCCCCCCGGACGTCCTCTCGGTCTACCACGCGCTGGAGCTGGTGTTCCTCGGGCTGGCGGGAGTGGCGATCGCGGTGCTCGGCGCCTCACTTCCGGCCGGCTGGGCCGCCAAGGCCCGTACGGCCACGGCGCTGCGCACCGAGTAGACGGCGCGCGGCCCCGGCCGGACCGGGGCCGCGCGTGGTCAGCCGACGGGGGCGCCGCTCACGGTCCCCACCGGCGGGCCGATCGGGGGCCGCGGGTCCGGCTTCAGCGGGGGAGCAGGAGGGACGTAGCAGTGATGGTTGTGCGCGCAGGGGTCCGCCTGGGAGCCCCAGGAGTGGTGACGCGACCGGCCGTGGCGGGCCGCCGCGGAGCGCGCGGGCGTGGCCTTACGGTGTTTGCGCACGGCGTGACGGGGCGCGGGTGTGGGCGTGGGGCTGGGCGCTGGCGTGGCCAGGAGGAACGGCGACGGCGTCATCCGCGTCCGGGCGGCCACGTCGCGGGACCCGTGCCCGCCGAAGACGCCGGCCAGTACGGCCGCCGCCGCGACGAGGAGCACGACCGCTCCGGCCACCGAGAACACCCAGCGTCTGGCCACGGAGACCTCGACCTTCGAGAGGGAACAGAGGGGCGCATCCTGCGGACAAGGCTCAGGCGGCCCCACACGCCCCTTCGGCCAAGATCGGACGGAAGCCGGTAGAACGTATCAATCCCCCCGCAGCCCCGCCACCGAATACGACGAGGCCGAAGAGAGCTGCCATGAGGATGTGGATCAGCGGCGGGTGTGGCGGGAGCCATCGTCCCCGGTCAGGTCGAATCCCGAGCCTGTGCCAGGCGGCGGCCTTCATGGATCGATTCGGTCAGGCCGGGCGCAGGACCGCCACGCCGCGTGCGGGGAGGCGCAGGAGCCCGGACGGTTCCGTTCCGGTCAGTTCGTCGCGCATCGGCGTGGGCAGGGGGACCTCGGCGGCCTCGGTTCCGTGGTTGAGGACGATGTAACGCGGCCCGTCCTCGGTCTGGCGGACGCGCGCCTGGACGGTCTCCGGCAGGCCGGGCAGTACCGGGTCCACCCCCGCCTCCTCCCGTACGCGGTCGAACAGGTGGCGCATGGTGGTCCGGTCGGGCCGGGTGGCGAGGTACCACGCCGTACCCCGGCCGAAGCGGTGCCGGGTCACGGCCGGCCGCCCCGCGAGGGCGCCCGCCGCGAACAGCTCGACGGCCTCCGCGCCCTCAAGGCACACCTCCTCCGACCACACGCCGCCGAGGCCGCGCGACAGGGGGACGGTCCCGCCCGAGGGCAGCGGATGGAACTCCTCGACGCGCAGGCCGAGCATCCGCCGGAACGGCGCCGGGTAGCCGCCCAGGTGCACGCGGTCGCACGGGTCCACGATGCCCGAGAAGAATCCCATGACCAGCGTGCCGCCCTCCTCGACGTACCGCTCCAGGCCGCGCCCGGCCTCCGGGGAGGTCAGGTAGAGGTTCGGCACGACGACGAGCCGGTACGCCGACAGGTCGCCGTCCGCCCGTACGACGTCACACGCGACGCTCGCGTCGTGCAGCGGGCGGTGGCAGGCCCAGGCGGCGTCGAGGAAGCGCACCTCCGAGCTCGGATGCGCCGGGCCCTCCAGCGCCCACCAGCTCGGCCAGTCCAGCACCAGCGCGGCGTCGGCTCGCGGCGCACGCGCGCCGGCCAGCGTACGGGCGGCGGACAGTTCCCGGCCCAGCTCGCGCACCTCGCCGAAGATCCGGCTCGACGGGCCGCCGTGCGGGACCATCGCGGAGTGGAACTTCTCCGCCCCGCCGCGTGACTGTCGCCACTGGAAGAACATCACCGCGTCGGCGCCGTGCGCCACCGCCTGCCAGCTCCACAGCCGCATCGCGCCGGGCGGCTTGGCGGCGTTGCGCGGGCGCCAGTTGACCGCGCCGGGGGCCTGCTCCATCAGCATCCAGGGCTGCCCGTCGCGCAGCGAGCGCATGACGTCGTACGACAGCGCGACCTTGGCGACGGCGTCATCGTCGTCCGGATCGGGGTAGGCGTCGTACGCGACGACGTCCAGGTGCGGCGCCCAGGTCCACTGGTCGACCGGGCGCAGCGACGGCGGGAAGTTGGTCGTGACCGGGACGTCCGGCGTGACGCGGTCCAGCACCTCCTTCTCCGCCAGGTGGCAGGCCAGAAGTTCGTCGGAGGTGAACCGCGCGTAGTCCAGCTCCTGCGCGGGGTTGGCGAACGGCGCCGGCGAGCGCGGCGGCAGCACCTCCTCGAACGCGCCGTACCCCTGCGCCCAGAACCGCGTCGACCAGGCGTCGTTCAGGCCGGCGACCGAGCCGTACCGGGCGGCGAGCCAGCGCCGGAACGCCGCCGCGGACACGTCGCAGTGGCAGGGGACGACGTTGCCGTACTCGTTGCCGACGTGCCAGAGCGCCAGCGCCGGATGGCCGCCGTAGCGGGTGGCGACCCGCTCGGCCAGCCGTACGGCGTGCTCGCGGTAGACCGGGCTGGACGGGCAGTAGTGCTGCCGCCCACCCGGCGTGATCGCCCGCCCGTCCTTCCGTACGGTGAGCATCTCCGGGTGCAGCGTGGTGAGCCAGGGCGGCGGCGAGGCCGTCATGGTCGCCAGGCAGGCCGCGACGCCGCCGGCCGCCAGCCGGTCGAGAACCCGGTCGAGCCACCCGAAGTCATACTCCCCCGGACGTGGCTCGACCGAGGCCCAGGAGAAGATGCCGACGCTGACCAGGGAGACGCCGGCCTCCCTCATCAGCGCCAGATCCTCGTCCCAGACGTGCTCGGGCCACTGCTCGGGGTTGTAGTCGCCGCCGTAGGCGACGCCGAGCCGGTCCCGCAGGCGGGCGATCCGCCTCACCCCTCACCGCCGATCCGGTCCAGCGGGAGCGACAGGCGCAGGCGGCGGCGGGCGGTGGCGAGCTCGTCGTCGGGGACGGCGCGGGAGTAGATCCGCACGTCGGAGACGGACCCGTGGAAGCGCTGCACCCCGTCGAGGCGCTGGCCGACGTCGATGCCGTCGATGGTGAACTGCTGCCCTTCGGTGACCGACCCGCCGGGATCGGCCACGGACGCGGCCCGGCCGTCGACCGACAGGGCGAGCGTCCCGGCCGAGCGCCGCAGGACGACGTCGTGCCACTGCCCGTCGTTGTAGGCCTGCGTCGTGCTCACGGTCGCGGTGCCGCCGCCGGTCCCGATGAGGGCGACGAGCCGCTTGTTCGCCGGTTCGGCCCGCAGCCAGACTTGCGGAGCGCTGCTGCCCACCCTGTAGGCCCACAGGATGACGTGGGTCCCGGCCGTGTCGGAGTAGCGGATCCGCGCGTGCCAGGTGAAGTCGCCGGCGCCCAGGTCGAGGGAGCGCGCCCATGGGACCTGCACGTAGTCGTCGACGCCGTCGAACTCCCCCGGAACGGTCATCTCGCCACGAACGTAGCCGTCGTTGCGGTACCCGGACAGGTCGGGCGTCGTCGGGCCGGGCGCGGGCGGCCTGGGCAGGCCCGGGGGAGTCCCGTTGGGCGTCTTGAGGTACGCGTCGTTGAACCGGGCGAAGCGGATCTCCTCGTACGGCCCGGCCTGGCCCGCCTCGTACAGCAGCCCGAGCCGGCCGCCGCCCTGGTCGATCAGGTCCGAGTACGCGGACGGGCCCCAGTAGACGACCTTGCCGACCTTCTGGAAGTTCCGTCCGTTGTCGGACGACGTGCGGACCGCCATGATCTCGCGGCTGACCGGGTGGTCCGGGACGGACAGGAAGATCCGGTGCCCGACCCGCAGCACCGAGCCCTGAACCTTCGGCGCGTCGAGCCTCGGCAGTGTGCGGAACGGGGCGTCGAAGGTCCGCCCGCCGTCGCTGCTGGTGGCGATGGTCCGGTTGCCCGGGTCGGTGCCGGTGTTGTCACGCGCGTTGACGTAGATCCGGCCGTCGGCGAGCTCGGTGGCGCTCAGCTCACCCGGGCTCACGTCGTTGGTCGTGCGGGTGTCCTCCGCGCCGATCTTCCAGGTCGTGCCGCCGTCGTCGCTGTAGTCGAGGTGGCCGCCCTGCGGGCCGCCCGCGAGCGCGCCGCCGTCCCCCTCGTGGTTGGCCGCCACGATGAGTCGTCCCTTGTGCGGTCCGTGCCGGAGCTGGATGGCATGGCCGGGACCGGTGGCGTACCAGGAGTTCCAGGCGGGCTTGACGAGCTGACCGGTGAGGTCGCGCGCCGCGGACCACGTGGCGCCGTCGTCGTCGCTGTACTGCACGAACGGGTGCCGGATGGTGGCGTCGGCCCCGGGGTTCCAGGTCGTCATGAGGACGATGCGGCCGGTCCGCCGATCCACGACCGGGGCCGGGTTGCCGCGTGTGTCCCCGTCGCCGGGCAGGACGACCTGGAGCGGGCCCCACGTACGGCCGCCGTCGGTGGAGCGCTTGAGCACGAGGTCGATGTCGCCGGCGTCGCCGCAGCCGTTGACGCGGCCCTCGGCGAAAGCGAGCAGGGTGCCGTCCTTCGCCCTGACGACGGCGGGGATGCGGAAGCAGAAGTAACCCTCGGTGTGCTGGGAGAACAGCACCTGTTCGGCGAACTCCGGAGCGGTCCTGACACTGGTGGCGGCCGTGGCGAACGGAAGCGCCGCGGCGACGAGCGCCACGACCGTACGAGGGGATCGGAGGTGGGGCACGCTGTTCTCCCGGTCAGATGAGGGCGGCCTTGGACAGGTGGTCCTTGACCCGGGCGATGTCGTCGGCGTCGAGAGGGATCTGCGGGAGAGCGGTCGTGGGATGGGCGATGACGCCGCGCAGGTAGAGCGCGGCCTTGAACGCGCCGAGCGCGGAGGAGCTGCGGCCCATGTGCGGCCCGCCGACGTGCACGAGCTGGAACAGCTGGAACAGGCGCTCCTGTTCGGTACGCGCCGCGTCCCAGTCGCCTCGCGACGCGGCCTGGTACAGCCGCACGTAGCCGTGCGGGTCGACGTTGCCGAGGCCCGGGACGACGCCGTCCGCGCCCATCCACAGCGCCGAGTCGACGGTCAGCTCCGAGCCGGTCAGCACGGCGAACGAGGACAGGTCGCGCTCACGGCGGCGCAGGAGCACCTCGCGCAGCCCGCCCTCGTCGCCGCTGGAGTCCTTCAGCCCCGCGAGCACGCCCTCGTCGGCGAGTTCCAGCAGCAGGTCCGCGCTGAGCTTGCTGTGCACCGAGACCGGCAGGTCGTAGGCGTACACGGGCACGTCCGACCGGGCCGCGATCGTACGGAAGTGGATCGCGATCTCCGCCGGATGGGTACGCGTGTAGAACGGCGCGGTGGCGACGAGGCCGTTCGCGCCCGCCTCGACCGCCACGCGCACGTGGTCGACGACACGGGGCGCGGTCATGTCGATGACGCCCGCCAGCACCGGGACCTGGCCCGCCACATGGCCGATCACGGTGTCCAGCACGGTTCTGCGGTGGCCGTCGGGCAGGAACGCGACCTCGGAGGAGGAGCCGAGGATGAAGAGCCCGTCGACCCCGCCGTCCAGCAGGTGGTCCACCAGCCGGGTCAGCGAGGCGGTGTCCACCTCGTGGTCCGGGGTGAGCGGGGTGCACACCGGGGGGATGACGCCGGACAACGTGGCGGCGTTTGTCATGAACGCTCCTGTGCTTGGCTGATCAGTTCGCGGTCGGTGGCGCCGGAGAGGACCGGGTGGTGGCAGCGGAAGAAGCCCTCGCCGTCCGGTTCCACGGCGGGCATCTCCCCGGCGCAGAGGTCGTCGGCCTTCCAGCAGCGGGTGCGGAAGGGACAGCCGCTCGGCGGCCGGGTGGCCGAGGGAACCGGTCCCACCAGGGGGATCGGGTCGATGGGGGACAGCAGGCCGGGCGTGGAGGAGAAGAGCGCCCGCGTGTACGGGTGGCGCGCGCCGCCGGGGACCGCGTCCGCCCGCGTCTCCTCGACGATCCGCCCGAGGTACATCGTCACGACGCGGTCGCTCATCCGGCGCACGGTCTGGATGTCGTGGGAGACGAAGACCATGGCCAGCCCGAAGCGCTGCTTCAGGTCGTCCAGCAGGTTGAGGATCTGCGCGCGGACCGAGACGTCGAGCGCGCTGGTCGGCTCGTCCGCGACGAGCAGCCGTGGCCGCAGCGCGAGAGCCCGCGCGATCGCGACCCGCTGCCGCTGGCCACCGGAGATCTGGCCGGGCAGCAGGTTCGCGGCGCCGGCGGGCAGCCCGACCAGGTCGAGCAGCTCGCGTACGCGCTCGTCGCGCTCGGCCGGCGTGCCCACGCGGTGGACGTCGAGCGGGTCGCGGAGCACGCGGTGGATCGGCAGCCTGCGGTTCAGCGCCGTGGACGGGTCCTGGAAGACCAGGCCGACGTTCGAACCGATCGCGTGGCGGCGTTCGGTGTCGCGCATCGCCCAGATGTCGCGGCCCGCGCAGGAGACCGTGCCCGCGGCCGGTCTCTGCAGCCCGACCAGGACCTTGGCGAGGGTGGACTTGCCGCAGCCGGACTCGCCCACGACGCCGACGGTCTCGCCGGGTTCGATCGCCAGGTCGGCGCCGGTGAGCGCGTACACCCGGTCCCGGGTGAACAGGCCGCCGGAGCGCGCCTTGTGGACGACGTGGACGTCGGCCAGCTCGACGAGTGGTCCTGGGGCGTTCTCGTCGTTCATGAGCCCTCCGGGGTGCCGGCGGCGGACAGGGGAGCGGAGACGTCGAGCGCGGGATGGTGGCAGGCCACCGAGTGGCGGTCGCCCTTGCCGGCCAGGCGCGGCGTCTCGGTCTCGCAGATCTCGGTGGCCGCGGGGCAGCGGTCGGCGAACCGGCACCCGGCGGGGAAGTCGGCAGGGGAGGGCACCACGCCGTGGATCTGGGTGAGGCGCTCCGCGCCGGACTCCAGCGAGAGCACCGAACCCAGCAGGCCGCGGGCGTAGTGGTGTGCGGGCGCGCCGACCAGCGCGGAGGTCACGCCGGTCTCCACGATCTGCCCGCCGTACATCACGACGACCCGGTCGGTCACGTCGGCGACGAGCGCCAGGTCGTGGGAGACGAGGATGAGCGCGAAGTCCAGCTCCGCGCGCAGCCGCAGCAGCAGCTCGATCACCTGGGCCTGCACGGTGACGTCCAGCGCCGTCGTCGGCTCGTCGGCGACGATCAGCTTGGGCTCGCGCGACAGCGCCATCGCGATCAGCACGCGCTGCCGCTGGCCGCCGGACAGCTCGTGAGGATAGGACGAGAGCGTACGGCCGGGGTCCAGGCCCACGAGCTCCAGCAGTTCGGCCGGGCCGCGGTGGCCGCCGCGCCGGACCACCTGCTTGAGCTGGGCCCGTACGGTCATTGCCGGGTTGAGCGACGACAGCGCGTCCTGGTAGATCATCGCCATGTCGTGGCCGAGCAGCCGCCGCCGCGCCTTCCGCGGCACCTCCAGCAGGTCCTTGCCGTCGAAGCGGATCTGGCCGCCGACGCGGGCGCCGCGCGGCTCCAGGCCCATGATCGTGAGCGCGGTCAGGGACTTGCCGCAGCCGGACTCGCCCACGAGCCCGAGCACCTCGCCCGGACGTACGTCGAAGGAGATGCCGTCGACGATGTCCACGCCGTTGTGACGGCCCTCGAAGCCGATGGTGAGGTTCTCCACGCTCAGGACCGGGCGGCCCTCCGGCAGTGGACGGGCCCGGCCGGCCAGCCGGCGCGCGGCCTCGGTGAGGTCCGCGAGCTCGACGCTCCGGCCCGGCGCCGTCCGCTCGCGGGCCCGTACGGGGGAGGTCTCCGCCTGGCGTTCGGCCGGCGCGGCCCAGGCGTCGGAGACGCCTTCGGCCAGGATGTTCAGCGCGAGCACGGTGATGAGGATCAGCAGGCCGGGAAAGACGGTCGCCCACCAGCCGCCGAGCAGCACCATGTTGCGGCCGTCGGCGATGACGCTGCCCCATGAGGGGTCCGGCGGCCGTACGCCCGCGCCGATGAACGACAGGGACGCCTCGAAGACGATCGCGTCCGCCACCATCACGGTGCAGAACACCAGGACGGGCGCGGCGCAGTTGATCGCCACGTGCCGGAGCAGGATGTGCGGCGCACGCGCGCCGATGACCCGCTCGGCGGCGACGTAGTCCTCGCCGTACTGGGCCAGCACGTTCGCGCGGACGACCCGTGCCACCGACGGCATGTAGAGGAAGGCGATCGCGAGCACCAGCACCGGGATGCCGCCGCCGAAGACCGCGACCAGCACCGCCGCGAGGGCGATGCCCGGGAACGCCATGATCACGTCGAGCGTGCGCATGATCGCCTCGTCCACCGACCTGCGGGAGATCGCGGCGATCGCGCCGACCAGCGCGCCGCAGACCAGCGCGATCGCCGTGGCGCCCAGGCCGATGACCAGCGACCAGCGTGAGCCGTACAGCAGCCGCGTGAAGATGTCGCGGTTGGCGCTGTCCAGGCCCATCCAGTGCGACACGCCGGGACCGCCGCCCTTGGCCTCCTGCACGTACGGCGAGTGCGGGGCCAGTACCGGCGCGAAGATCGCGGCGAGGATGATCACGACCACGACGCCGAGGGCGATCCACGAGGCCGGGCCGAGCCGCCGGAAGCCGATGCCCGCACGTGACAGTCTCTTCGCGAGTCCGCTGCGCATCAGCCGGCGCTCCTCAGTCGGGGGTTGACCAGCAGGTAGAGGACGTCGATGACGAGGTTGATCACGACGAAGCCGGTCGCGATGGTCAGCACGACGCCCTGGACCACGGCCGGGTCGCCGTTCCGTACGGCGGTGATCATGAGCTGGCCCATGCCGGGGAGCGCGAAGATGGTCTCGATCACGACCGCGCCGCCGAGCAGGTAGCCGACCCGCAGGCCGAGCACCGTCAGCGGGTTGATCAGCGCGTTGCGCAGGACGTTGCGGCCCACCACGACGATCGGCGGCAGGCCGCTGCCGATCGCGGTGCGCACGTAGTCCTTGTCGAGCTCCTCCACCATCGACGTGCGGATGATCCGGGTGAGGTAGGCGGCGACGGGCAGCGACAGGGCCAGCGCCGGCAGGGTCAGCGACCGTATCCAGCCGCTGGGGGAGTCCGCCGGGTTGACGTAACCGCTGGTCGGGAACCAGCCGCGGTCGACCGCCAGGTACTGGATCATCAGCAGCGCCAGCCAGAACGCCGGCGCCGCCACGCCGACCAGCGACACGAGCCGGATGAGCTGGTCCGGCCAGCGGTCCCGGAAGATCGCCGCGGTGACGCCGAAGATCAGGGCGAGCACGACGGCGATCACCAGGCCGAACAGCGTGAGCTGGAGGGTCAGCGGCAGTGCGGTGGCCACCGAGGCGCGTACGGGCGCCTTGGTGAGCACGCTCGTCCCCATGTCGCCGCGGACGAGCTGCCCGACGAAACGTACGTACCGTACGGGCAGCGGGTCGAGCAGCCCGTTCTGCACCTGGAACTGGTGGATCTGCGCCGCGGTCGGGTTGGCGCCCTGGAAGTAGGCGTACTCCGGCTTGTTGTCGGAGAACCGCATGACGACGAAGACGAACAGGACGACGCCCAGCAACAGGGGAATCAGGATGAGGACGCGGCGCACCAGCATTCTGGCGACGACTGCCACGAGTGCCTCCTCGGTGGTCGGATCGGGGTTGGGGGCCGCGGCTCAGGTGCGCTTGGCCTGGAGCAGGGTGACGCCGGGGTAGGCCTGGGCCCGGACCCCGGTGAGCTTCTTGGGGTTCCAGGCGGTCATCAGCTCGGTGTGCACGACCGGATAGAGCACGGCCTGCTCGGCGATGACGTCGATGTACTGGTGCAGGAGCGCGAGCTTCTTCTGGCGGTCCGGCTCCTCGGCGGCCTTGTCCATCAGCGAGAAGAGCGCGGTCGCATCCGAGCTCTTGTCCCACTTGGTGTACTTCATCCAGGTGCCGCCGGACGTGTAGTTGTAACGCAGGATGAGGTCGGCGTCGAGACCGAACTGGTTCGGGTTCGAGGCCGCCGCGACCACCTGGTAGGACTGCGACTGGTCCATCTTGGTGAACAGCGCGCTCGTGTCCTGCGGCTCCAGCGAGGTCTTGACGCCGATGGCCTTCCAGGAGTTGGCGATCGTGGGCAGGCAGTCGACGATCCAGCTCACGTTGACGGCCATCAGGTCGATCGTCAGGTCGGTGACGCCAGCGGCGGCCAGGAGCGACTTGGCCTTGGCCGGGTCGTAGTCATAGACCGTCTTCGCGCGGGCGTACGCCGCGTTCTGGGGGTTGAGGAAGCTGCTGGCCGCCGTGCCGTGCCCCTTCAGCGCCACGTCGATCATCTTCTTGGTGTCGATCGCGTAGAAGAGCGCCTGCCGGACCCGTACGTCATCGAACGGCTTCTGGCCCGTGTTGAACATCAGGAACATGTGGTTCATGCCCTTGCCGCCGTCGACGGTGAGCCCCTGCTTGCGGAGCTGGTCGATGTTGGCGTACGGGACGTTGTCGGCGATCTGCGCCTCGGCGCTGCCGCCGGAGATCTTCGCGACGCGGGCGGAGGCGTCCACGATCGACAGCCAGTTCATCTTCTGGATCACGGGCTTGCGCGGGCCGTTGTAGTCGGGGAAGGCCTCGAACGTGGTGTTGGACTTCGGGTTGTGCGCGGTCATCTTGTACGGGCCCGAGCCGACGGCCTTGCCGTTCTTGGCCGCGTCCCAGCCGCCCGGGGCGCCGAACACGTGCTTCGGCATGATCTTGGCGATGGTCAGCCGCTGGAGCGCGTCCGGGAAGGAGAACTTGAAGACCAGCTCGACGGTGGTGTCGTCGACCTTGCGGACGTCCTTCAGCCAGGTGGCGAAGAAGGAGGAGGTCAGGGTGGAGGAGTCCCGCACGCGGTCGAAGGAGAACAGCACGTCGTCCACCGTCACCGGCTGCCCGTCGTGCCACTTGGCGCCCGGACGCAGCGAGAACTTCCAGGTGGTCGCCGCGGGATCGGCCGGGAGCGCGGTGGCCAGCGCGGCGTACGGGGCGCGCGTGATCGGGTCGGTGTCGACCAGGCCCTCGTAGATGTGGTTGTTGCCGGCCATCGCGAAGGCCGACGCGCTCATGCTCGGGTCCCAGCTCTGGTCGTTGCCGTAGCCGATGACGACCGTGGCGAGATTCTTGTCGCCGCCGGAGCCGGTGGAGCCGGTCGAGGCGGGGCCGCCGCATGCGGCGACCGTGGTGGAGATGGCGGCCGCGGCACTGAGCGTCCCGCTGTAGCGCAGGAAATCACGGCGGCTGAAGGCGGATCGAGGGGCGCTCACGGTGTCTCCTGTAGTGGACTGTCAGGCGGGCGGCGGATCTGACGGCGAACAAGAGGTAGATATGGGACGTCCCACGTCCTATCTCCTGCTAGCGTTGGAGACTAAGAGCCGGTCTTGTCCCGAGTCAAGAGCAGATGATCAGGAGATTTCCGTGACGTTGCGCGACGGTCGTCCCGGTGTGACAGTCCCCACTCGGAGCCGCAGGTTCAGCCGTGCGCTCGAGGTGCAGGAGGCGGTCAAAGAGATCATCGTGCGGCGCGGTCTGGTCGCCGGAGACCCGCTGCCGACGGAGTCCGAGCTTATGCAAGAACTGGACATAGGCCGCAATTCGGTCAGAGAGGCATTGAAAGCCCTCCAGGCCGTCGGCATCGTCGACATCCGCCACGGCTTCGGCATGTTCGTCGGTCAGATGTCACTGAACGGCCTGGTCGACGAGCTGGCCTTCCACAGCCGGATCACCCCGCAGGACGAGCCGAGCCACCTCGCGCACCTCACCGAGATCCGCGAGATCCTGGAGAACGGCCTCGCCCGGCGTCTGATCGACCGGCACAGCGGCGCCGACCTGGAGGGGCTGCTCTCCCCGGTCCGCGAGGTGATCGAGCAGATGGAGGCCGAGGCGCTGGTCGGCGCGGTCTCACCCGAGACCGACCGGCTCTTCCACGACCTGCTCTACCGGCCGCTGGGCAACCCGCTCGTCGGTCAGCTCCTCGGCGCCTTCTGGCAGGTCTACCACCAGCTCAGCGACGATCTGGGCACTCCCGACGAGAGCCCGGCCTACGTCGCCCGCAAGCACCGCGACATCTACGCCGCGGTGGTGACGGGGGACCGGGCGGCCGTCGAGGCGGCGATGCGCGCGCACTTCGCCGGCATCCACGCACGGCTCGCCCGGCTCCGTCGTGACTGAACGCCCTACCCCAGGTCGCGCAGCGCGACCCGGCGGAAGGTGATCGTCTCGTTCGCGCCGGCGTTGCCGGTCTCGTAGAGCAGGCCCACGGTGCGGGAGTCGACCTGGACCAGGTCCGAGTAGGAGGCCGGGAGCTGCGACAGCGTGAGCACCGGCTGCCACGTGACGCCTCCGTCGTGGCTGGCGCGCAGGGTCATGACGGCGCGTTTGGCCGGGTCGGCAGGCCCGGAGTACAGCAGCGGCGCCCTGTGCCCGCGCGTCTGCAGGACGCTGCCCTCGACGACCGGCCCGGCGAGCGCCGGCTGCGGCGCGAACGGCGCGCGCAGCGTACGGCCGCCGTCCCGGCTGTAGGCGCCGGCCCGGGTGCCGTCCGACGTGCCGTTCTGGTCGCGGGCGTTGAAGTAGACCCGGCCGTCCGTGAGCTCCGTCGCGGTCGTCTCGTTGACGTTGACCACGCCGTCGGTGTTGTCGTCGACATAGCCGATGTGCCAGGTCCGGCCGTTGTCGTCGCTGTAGAGGTCATGCCCGCCGTAGTACTTCGCCTCGGAGCCGAGGTCGGCGGAGCCGGCCGGGGGAGCGATCGAGTGGTTGGCCGGGACGACGAGCCGGCCGCGGTGCGGGCCCCGGGTCAGCCGGGTGGCGTGACCGGGCCCGGTGGCGTACCAGCGCCAGCCGGGCAGCTTGGCCGTGGCGGTGATCTCGCGCGGCGCGGACCACTTCCTGCCGTCGTCGTCGCTGTACTGCACGAAGACGCGCCGGCCGTCCTCGGCCGAGACCTGCCCGCGCAGGATCGCCGCCTCGGTCGCCGTACCGGCGTTGTAGGTGGTCAGCAGCACGATGCGGCCGCTCGCCGTCACGACCGGAGCCGGGTTGCCGGAGGTGTTGGCGCCGCTGTCCTGGACGACCTGCAGGGGGCGCCAGGTGCATCCGCCGTCGGTCGAGCGCTTCACCACGGTGTCGATGTTCCCGGCGTCCCCGAGCCCGTCGGACCGGCCCTCGGCGAACGCCAGCAGGTCACCGGACCTCGTGGTGATGACCGCCGGGATGCGGAACGCGCTGTAGCCCTCGGTCCCGGCCGTGTACGGCACGGACATCGAGCACCGGGCCGACGCCGCTTGGGCCGGCGTCGCGCCGACGGCCGCCACCAGAGCCGCTGCGGCCAAGGCAGGCCCGCCGTGCTTGTACAGACGCATGACTTCCCCTTTCAGGAAGACATGGGACGTCCTATGTCCTCGGCAAGTTAACGGGGCGCATCTAGATCGTCAAGCGGGCTCCCGCGCCTTCCACTGGCGACGCTGGGTGATCACCGAATCTGCGCTGTGCGACAAATCATGCCTTGACCTGGGAATACTCGAAGGTTTGCCGAGAGTTTCCCAACCGGAGCGATAGGAAGGCAGGAGATGAGCGAGTACGCGGTCGAGCGCGCACGGCAGATCTTTCAGGCCCGGCAGGCCGGCGAGAAGAGACAGGTACGCCGGCTCGCCGAGGCCGGGCCGGACGCGGGCGCCGAGGACGTGCGCTTCATCGGCACGCTGCACCTCATCCACTCACGCCTCCGCCACCTGGACGGATGGCTGCGCGAGGAGCACCAGCTCAACCTGACCGAGATGCACGTGCTCTCGATGATCCCGGCCGACCCGGCGGCCCGGCGCGAGGCCGGCCGCGGCGAGGCGGCGGCGCGGCTGGCGCGCGAGGTCGAACTCTCGCCCAGCGGCCTGACCCGCCTGGTGGACCGGCTGGTGGCGCGCGGCCTGGTGGCCCGCAGTATCGACACCTGGGACCGGCGCGTGACGCATCTGGTGCTGACCGACCGGGGGCGCGACATCCGCGACGCCGTCCTTCCCCGGGCCGTCGCGCACATCCGCGACAGCGGCGGCGACGACCGGATGCCGCTGGAGCGCCTGGGCGATCTTGCCGGCCCGTCCCACCGGAGCGCCGACGGTCCCGGCCGGCGGTGACGCGTGATTTATTTCCGATCATTGCGCCGGACAAGGATTCCGAAGAATCGGCCGTCCGCGGTCCTTGGGACTGACACGCGGCGAGCACGCCGCCCGGTACGGAACCAAGGGGACATGATGAAGAAGACGGTCGTTTCACTGAGCATCGCGGCGGCCGCGTCGGCCGGGACACTCCTCCTCACGGGCTCGCCCGCCTCGGCGGCCACGCAGGCCGACGTGACCTATGCCCGGCAGACGGGATACCACGGAGACCATCGCGGTCACGGACGGGTCCATCACTGGCACCACCACGGCGACTACTACGGGTACCACCGCGACGGCTGGTATCGCGGCGGTGGCCACACCCGGATCGTGATCAGCTACCACGGCGTCTCGATCGACGACTAGGACACCGACTCAGACCAACAAGGCCGGGCCCCGTACATGGGGTAGGGGTCCGGCCGGCCGTACGCCGCCCGGTGCAGCGGCGACATGGACCGACCGGTCCCGAGCCTGCTTTGGGGGCGGCCTCGGGGCCGGTCGGCCGTACGTCGTGCGGCTCACCTGCTCGGCGGCGGGACCGCCATCAGCGGCGTGTCGTCGACGAAGGCGCCGGAGGCGGTGCGGACGAGCTCGGCGAGCGTGAGGAACCCGTCGCCGTCGACGTCCAGCAGATGGAAGGCCGCGGCGGCGTCCGCCTCGCCGGCGTTGTACCAGCTCCCCATCAGGCGGGTGTACTCCTCCTGGTCCAGGCGCCCGTTGCCGTCGACGTCCGCGAGCCGTACGACGTCGGCCAGCAGGGTGCGGAAGACCTGGTCGAAGACGTCCGCGTCACCCATGACGCCGTCGGCGAAGGCCCTGACGTACTCCTCCTGGCTGATCCGGCCGTCGGCGTTCGCGTCGGTGTGCTCGACGAGCACCTGCCAGAACCTCCGGCAGGATTCGACGAGGGCGAGCCGCTGGGGCGCGTCCGAGGCCCGGCCGAAGGCGTTGCCGAGCCGCCTCACGGCGTTTTCCATGTCGGACCACTCGATGAAGCCGTTGTGGTCGCGATCCCAGTGCTGGAAGCGCACCCTCAGCGCGTGCGCTTGGGACTCAGAGATGGCCATTCCGGGGTCCTTCGCAGCCGTGGACGTGTCGCCCCCGTTTTTAACCCGGCGAACAGGAGAAAGACACGGTACGTAGCGAGTTGGCCACTATCGGCATAACGCCGTCAAGGGGTGTACGGGCGACGCCGGGGCGTTATGGCGCGATTACTCCTGACCTGCGGAGTCGCGGCTCGGTGTCCCGTTTCCGGCTGATGTGGCGATTGATTCGCCGGTCTGATCCCGCTTACGCAGTGCTTAGTGGCTGTTTTTCGCGTGGATTTCCCCTTTTTCGCAAGTTCTATATACATGTTATGTATGAGTGCCTATCGTCATCGTCTCGTAACGGATTGGTACCGCAACCGAAAAGGAGGAGACGATGGCAGAGGCCGCCCCGCAGGCCATCGTGCGCAGTCTCGTACCGGCCAGGATCGACCGGCTTCCCTGGTCCCGCTTCCACACTCGGATGATCATCGCGCTCGGCGTGGCATGGGTGCTGGACGGGCTGGAGATCCAGATCGCCAGCATCGTCGGCCCGGTCCTGCAGCACGCCGGCACGCTTCATCTCACCTCACAAGACGTCGGCTTCTCCGCGACGATCTACCTGATCGGGGAGGTGGTCGGCGCCCTGGTGTTCGGCCGGCTCTCCGACAGGTTCGGCCGGCGCAAGCTGTTCGTCGCGACGCTCGGGCTCTACCTGGTCGCCAACGGGCTGACCGCGTTCTCGTTCAACTACGGGATCTTCCTGTTCTTCCGCTTCGTGGCCGGCATGGGCATCGGCGGAGAGTACGCGGCGATCCACTCGGCGATCGACGAACTGATCCCCGCCAAGTACCGCGGGCGTGTCGACCTCGCCGTGAGCGGCACCTACTGGTTCGGCGCGATCATCGGCTCGCTCAGCGAGTACCTCCTGCTCAACCACTCGCTGCTCGCCGACGACGTCGGCTGGCGCCTGGGCTTCTTCATCGGCCCGATCCTGGGCGTGGCGATCTGGACGCTGCGCCGCACGCTTCCCGAGAGCCCGCGCTGGCAGCTCTCCCACGGGCAGGCCGAGGAGGCCGAGCGGACGATCGCGCGGATCGAACGCGAGGTGGAGGGCTCGGGCAAGGAGCTGAAGCCGGTCGGCGAGGACCGGTACCTCGAGATCAGCCCGCAGGAGTCGATCTCGTTCCTGCAGGTCGCCAAGACGCTCTTCCGCGAGTACCCGACGCGGTCGCTGCTCGGCGCGACCCTGATGATCAGCCAGTCGTTCCTGTACAACGCGATCTTCTTCACGTACGGCCTGGTGCTCAAGCACTTCTACGGGGTCGCCGACCACGACGTGGCCAAGTACTTCTTCGCGTTCGCCGCCGGTAACCTGCTGGGGCCGTTGCTCCTGGGACGGCTGTTCGACACGATCGGCCGCAAGCAGATGATCGCGGGTACATACCTGCTGTCGGGCACCCTGCTCGCCTTCAGCGGCTACCTGTTCAAGATCGGCGCGCTGACGGCCGTGTCGCAGACGGCGCTGTGGACGGTCATCTTCTTCATCGCCTCGGCCGCCGCGAGCTCGGGCTACCTCACGGTCAGCGAGATCTTCCCGATGGAGCTCCGCTCCCAGGCGATCGCGCTGTTCTTCGCCATCGCCCAGGTCTTCGGCGCACTCGGCCCGACCATCTTCGGGTCGCTGATCGGCGACCAGGACCACCCGAACCCGGGACGGCTGTTCGTCGCCTACCTCATCTCCGCCGGGATCATGATCCTGGCGGGAGTGATCGCGGCGATCTTCGGGGTGAAGGCCGAGGGTGCCTCGCTGGAGGACATCGCGGCCCCGCTCAACGCCGTACGGGCGGCGCCCGCCGGGAGCCCCGGCGGCAAGACCGAGGCCGACAGCGGCTCGGTCGCCTCGGTGACCTGACGGCGCGACGCCGGCCCCCGCGCGGTTCACGCCGCGCGGGGCCCTGCCGTCCGCGGCGTCAGAGCGTGAGCTGGTGCTCAGGCCGTTCGGGGAGCCATTCGAGCAGGATCACCGTCGCGTCGTCGGTCAGGCGGTCGCGCTGGTGGTCGAGGATCGTCCGGTTCAGGTAGCGGAGGATCTCCGGCGCGGACCTGCCCTCGGCGGTGTGCTGCAGGATGAAGTCCATGAGCCGGGCGAGGCTGTACTGACGGCCGTCCTCGCTCCGGCCCTCGATCACGCCGTCGGTGTAGAGCAGCAGCCGGTCGCCCGGCTGCAGTTGCTCGGTGTACCCGGGCACGGGCGCCTGGTCGTAACGGGCCTCGTCACCGGCCTCGTCACCGGCCTCGTCACCGGCGGCCCGGTCGTCGTCGATCTCGCCGAGGCCCAGCGGAAGGCACGGGAGGCGTTCGAGCTCCCCGACCACCTTGCCGTCCCGGATGAGCAGCGGCGGCGGATGGCCGCAGGGCAGCCAGGTGAACACACCGGTCCTGGTGTCGAGGTCGCACAGGAGCGCGGTGGCGAATCGGAACTCGCCGAACTCGGCGGCGATCGCCCTGTCCGCGCGTATCGCGATCTCGGTCAGGTCACCGCCGGTACGGCGGGTCGTACGGCACGACGCCATCGCGACGCTGGAGATCAGGCCGGCGGTCAGGTCGTGGCCCACGGAGTCGAAGAGCGCCACGTGGAGGTGGTCGCCGATCAGCGAGTGGTCGAAGGCGTCGCCGCCGACCTCGTACGCCGGTTCGAGCGCCGCGGCGAGCAGCACCCGGTCGGTCGCGAACGTACGCGGCGCGATGAAGGCCCAGACCATCTCCGCCTGCGGCGCCATGGCCCGGCTGCGCTGGATCTCGGTGTAGAGGTCGCTGTAGGTGCCCTTGCTGGAGATGAGCAGGGCGGCGAGCGAGGCGAGGACCCGGCATCGTTCCAGCGTCGTCCGGCTGAGCCGGCCCTCGGCCAGGGCCTCGTCGGTGGCGCCGGCGGCGGCGAGGCGGAGTTCGAGCACGCCCAGCCGCTCCACGCCTTCGACCAGCGGAATCCAGAGCCGGTACCGGCCCTCTCCGTCGCTCGGGCGTTCGATCTTGGAGTACCGGACGGTGATCGTCTGGAAGGCCCGGCCCGCCGTCGTCGACTCGACCTCCAGCTGCGGGGCCCTCTTCTCGGACCCGTCGGGCATCGGCCGCAGGCAGTGCTGCTGGAGATCGGCGAGATAGACGCGCGCGGTCGCCACTCCCAGTGGCCGCGCGGCCTCCGTCAGATGGTCCGCCAGGCTTCCCGGCGGCATCAGGTGCGAGTCGAGCAGCAGGCTCGACAGCATCTGGGCGACGACCGGATCGTCGATGTCAGAGGAGTGCATGGGCCCTTCCCCGGTCCGGTTGCCGCGATCACGTCCGGGCGGCCGTCAGCATGCCGCCGCCACGAGACTATGACCGGACATCGGCCCCTACCAGCCGCAGATCCCAGGTATTTGCTCGTGCCCTGGAGCGTACGGCCCCGGGTCGGGTGCTCGCGCCTCAGTCGGTCTCAATGAGGCGCAGCGCGAGAGCCGGGCACTTCTCCACCGCCTCCTGCGCCTCGGACACCAGCCGGTGCGGGACGTCGGCGTCCGCGATGATCGGGTAGCCGTTCTCGTCGAGCTGCACCAGGCCCGGGGCCAGATGCCCGCACAGGCCGTGGGCGGCACAGCGCGTCCAGTCGACCTCCAGGCGGACGCTGGACGCCTCGGCCTCCGCGTCCGGCGCGTCCTGCCGTACGACGGGCATCAGCCCGGCCACCGGCCGGCCGCAGGTGCCGTGCGCGAGGTGGGCCTCCACGTCCTGGGCGAAGGTCGTGACGGTGGACTCGATGAAACCCACCGAGCCGTCGGGGTGGTTGCAGGCCCCCCGGCCGGGCACCGTCTGGACACCGCGCCGCAGAGCCTCCAGGCCCTCGGCGGGACGGTCGCCCGACGCCAGCAGGCCGAACGCCTGGGCCATGGCGGGCAGGCCGAGCCGGCACGGGCCGCACTGCCCCGATGACTCCGCGCCGAGGTAGGCCGCGACCAGGGCGGCCTCGCCGAGCGGGCAGACCTGCGGGTTCAGCGGCAGGATGACGCCCGCGCCGAGGCGGCTCCCGGCCTTCTCCATGTCCGCGCGGGAGACGCGCGCGGACGCGGCTGCCTCGGGTGCGAGCCACATGCCGTGGTAACCACCGATCAGCACGCCCTGGCCGACACCCGCGTCGCAGAGGTTGAGCACCTGGACGAGGGGCACTCCGGTCGGGGTCTCGACGACGTTCGGCTGCCCGTCGGTGCCCCACACGGTGAGGAGGACGGTCCCCGGCTCGTCGGGCGTGCCGACGGCCGCGTACCGGTCGGGGCCGAGCCGGGCCAGGAGTGCGAACTGGGCGAAGGTCTCGGCGTTGGACAGCAGGGTGGGCAGCCCGCCCACGCCGTTCTCCGAGGTGCGCACCTTGCGGCCGGGCGGCAGCGGGAGCCCGCCGTTGACGCAGCTGACGAGCGCCCCGCTCTCCCCGGTGACGAACCGCTCGGGCACGGACGCGACGCGGACGAGGTCGGCGAGGCCGCCTTCGGCGACGGCCGCCCGGATGGAGCGCCGGGCCTGACCCCGGTCGGTCACCGCGACCACGACCTGGCGGGCGCCCAGCGCACGCGCGGCGAGCACCGCGCCGTCGAGGATCAGGTGCGGCGTGCGCGCGAGCAGGAAGTGGTCCTTCGTGCTGGCCGGTTCGCCCTCGGTGGCGTTGACCAGCACGACCGTCGAGCAGTCGCGGGAGCGCGCGGCCGAGGCCACCGAGGTCAGCTTCCGCGCGAACGGGAACGCCGCCCCGCCGCGCCCGCGCAGGTCCACCTTCTTCGCGGCGGCGACCAGGTCGTCCAGGCTCCCGGCCGGGAGCGGGCCGTGTACCTCCTGGTGAGCGGCGAAGTCGACGCGCGGCCGGCGGTCGAGCCCGGACAGGAGGCGGACCGGGCTGAGGTAGCCGAACTCCGTCATCGCCGATCACCCGGCCGCCCGGCCGTACGGGCCGGTCCGGCGTCGCCGCCGTCCATCAGGCTCGGCACGGGAGCGTACGGTTCGGAGATCCGCTCGGAGACCACGCGCCGTTCCCGTACGAGGCGGGGGAGGCGGCTCGCCACCGCCAGCAGGATGGCGGCGGCGCACACGGCGTAGCCGAGGACCACCCACGTCTTCGCCGCACGCCCGGCCATGAGACCGTGCAGGACCGCGAGGGGCCACATCGCGTACGCCGCGACGTGGAAGGTCCGCCACAGCCAGGGCCACCGGCCGGCGGCGAACCGGGCCCGCAGCAGTCCGGTCACCACGACCAGGAGCAGCAGGTCGCTCGCGAGCGTGCCGAGCCCGATCCACACGGACCGGCCGCGCCCGGAGGAGAAGGGGACGACGGCGTCGAGCAGCGCGGCGTGCCCCTCGTTGATCTTCAACGCGACGTGGGCGGCGAGGAAGCCGATGGCGATCACGGTCGTCGCCCGGTGCGTCGACTGGATGACGAGGCGGAACCGCACGGGCACGAGAGCCTCGGCCGCGGCGACGCCCGACAGGACCGCCTCGGTCAGCGCGAGGAGCGCGAAGACCCCCGCGACGTACTCCAGCATGTCGCGCAGGCGGGCGACCGCGCCGGAACCGGGCCGCGTCAGCACGGCCGCCGCGAGTCCGCCGGCGACCAGTAACACGGCGATCAGCGCGTAGCGGGCCCAGTGCGCGGGCGTACGGGACGGTTCCCGGTCAGAAACGGCCATCGAGGTTTCCCGGTGCGCGGGTAATTCGAAGATATCGGCTGGGCACGTGTGCCTCCTGATGGATCTGGCGCGATCCAAAACGAATGCCCCGAGTGTAGGAGATGGCGGCCATTTGTTGAATGGGTACTCCTGGGATTGTCGCGGGACGTGCCGATGATATCGCCGGAGCGCGGCGGGGGACGCCGTCGATGGGTGCTCTGACCAGGTACTTCGTCAACAGGTGAACTCTTCGCGCCCCCGCGGCCGTGTTGATGGTACGACGCCCCGGAGGGACCCGGGGCGATGACCTGTTGCACCGGGCGGCCCGGAAGGAATGGCGGATGTGAACGAAGTGACGGCGGTCGGCGTGTCCTGAGTGGGTACGGATCTGCTTTGTGGCTTTGGCCGGTGGAAAATGGCCGAAGCCTCGCCGGATAATGCGCGCTTTCATGGCGCGGCGGGAGAGTGAGTCGAATTGACTCCGAACACATGTCGCCGGGATGGGTGACCACGGCACGGGGGGAGAGAGCGGGAGACGGGTCCGGCGCGCCTCGACGCTGCCGCGGGTGAGCACGCCTCCCCAGACCGGGATGTTCGCTCCGGGAACGTCCCGGGCGCCGGGGAAGGCCGGGACCGAGGTCGCCCCCTCGCCGGCCGCGCCCGCGCTCGGCGCCGAGACGGCGACGCCGGCGGCGCACCGGGCTCCGTCACGCCTGGTGCCGTTGAAGGTGGCCGTCGCCGTCCTGGTGGCCGCGCCCTTCGCCGTGACGCTCGTGTCGTCCCGGCCGGTCCTGGTCCGCCACACCGCGAACGGCGGCAGGCCGGACGCCGGACGGCAGGGCGCGCCGAGACCGACCGCGTCCGCGCCGCGCCGCCGCCCGTCGCCGTCGGCGAGCGCCGACCCGTCGCGTTCGGGGCGCGCCACACCGCGGCCGTCGCTGACCGGAGCCGTGCACGCCCGCGTGGCGCCGACGCCGTCGGGCCCTCCGTCGTCGGAGTCCCCGTCGGCGGCGCGGCACGGTGGCACGCGGAGCGCGCCGACGCGCTCGCTCGTGAGCGAGGCGTCGGGGCGGTGCATCGACGTGACCGGCGGCGAGCCCAAGGACGGCACGCCGTTGCGGATACGCGACTGCACCGGCGGCGCGCGGCAGCGGTGGACGTTCGAGCGGGACGGCACCGTACGCTCCCTGGGCATGTGCATGGACGCCGCGTGGGGCTCCTCGGACGACGGCACCGTCATCCAGCTCGTACGCTGCCACGGCGGCTCCGCCCAGCACTTCGCCCTGACCGGCGACGGGGACCTGGTCAACCTCGGCTCGTACAAGTGCGTCGACGTCGTGGACCAGGAGACGGCGAACGGCACCCGGCTGCAACTGTGGGAATGCGCGGGCACGTCGAATCAGCGTTGGCGCGCACTCTGAGCCTTACGCGGGTGAGGCCGGATTCGGCCGTGGGTCCCTTTGCCGTCACGTGACGTGATAGTCAGATAACGGTAAGCAACGAATCGCGAGCCGTTATGGAGTCGTCCATGTTCGTGAGCATTCTCGCCGTCGTCGCGGCGGTCGCCCTGGTGGCGATGGCCGCCTGGCTGTTCGCGCGGTGGGGGCGTGGCTCGGACGACAAGACACATGACGGCACCACCTCGAAACACACCGGCGCGATGCTCTCGGCGCTGTTCCTCATGGCGTTCGCCATCGCGATCGTCGTGCCGTGGACCACGGCCGACGCGGCCCGGCAGAACACCCAGGCCGAGGGCGAGGCCGTCATCGGGGCCTACTGGGCGGCGGCGGAGATCCCCGCGCCGCTCGGCCCGCGGGTGCAGGCCGGCCTGCGCGGCTACGTCGACTTCGTCGTGGGCAGCGAGTGGGCCGCGATGCGGCACGGCCGGCTCGACCCGGCCGGCTGGGCGCGCCTGGACGGCCTGCGCGCCGAGGTGGTCCGGATGAAGGCCACCACGAGCCAGGCCGAGGACGCCCGCACCACGCTGCTGGCGCAGTTCCAGGCCATCTCCGCGGCCCGGGGGCAGCGCGCGCTGGACGCCCGGGCGCGGCCGCCGCTGGCCCTGCTGTACCTCACCGCCCTGACCGGGCTCACGACCGTGATCTTCCCCTTCATCGTCGGCGCCCGGCCACGCGGCATGACGATGATCCCGCTGGGCGTGATGGCCGCGCTGCTCGGCTTCGGCCTCTACCTGACCTTCGACATCTCGCATGTGTTCCGCGGCGGCCTGCGGGTCGGCCCGGACGCCTTCCAGGTGGCGCGGCAGGAGTTCCGGCACGTGCCGACGAGCGGCTGACCGCCGAGAGCGCGTGGAGCGCCTTCTGGCACCATGTGGCCGCGCATTCGCGCAATGCGATCACTGATCACGCCTTGACCTCACACTATTACATTCAGTAAGCGCCGGTTCGCGATTTGCCCCGTTGACGGTTAATTTATCCCCGCCTTATGCTCCCCACGGATTTACCGGGCGTGAAGGGAGGCGGCGCGTCAGGCCGTGGCCGTCAGTGCCGACGCAGCATATTTCCGTCCCCGCCGATGCGCGCCGAACACGGTGAATCCATTCCTGAATCAGGCCGCCCCGCTCCTGGTAAACCCCGATGAGGTGGTAGAGCCGTGCGCAGAAAAGGCAGCAGAGCAAGGGTTCGCCGACTGACCGCACTGGTGTCGGTCGGCGCGCTTTTGACCGTCGGAACGAACGGAGTGGCCTCCGCGGCCCCGGCCGACCAGGCGAACCACCAGGGCGCCGGTGACCGCGACTTCCGGCCGGGCCAGCGCGGCCCGTCGTCGCGGCAGCGCGACCTCGCCGCGCGGCAGGGCGTCACCGCCCGGTGGAACAAGCTCGGCACGCCCGCCATCCTGGTCCCGCAGGGACAGGCGCTCGCCACCGGCCTCGCCGCCGACCCGGCGACCGCGGCCCGCGCCTACCTCTCGCAGCAGCGCGAGCTGCTCGGCGTGTCCCAGCAGGCCGTCGACTCCCTGGAGGTCGTGGCGGTCAACCCGATCGGCGCGGGCTCCGCGGTCCTGTTCCGCGAGCGGTTCGGCGACCTTCCGGCCGGCTACGACGGCCTCGCCGCGGTCGGCGTCGCCGGCGGCAAGGTGTACATGGTCAACTCCACGCTGGCCCCCGACGTCTCCACGCCCGAACCGGCCACGCTCACCGAGACGCAGGCGCTGCGGAACGCGAGCAGCGACACCGGCCTGAACAGCGGCACGGTGACCTCGGAGGGCTCCTCCGGCGGCTGGAGCCGGTTCACCGCCAGCGGCCTGCAGGGCACCCAGAGCGTCAAGCTCGTCGCGGTGCCACTGCCGCAGGGCGGGGCGCGGTCGGCGTACGAGGTGTCCGTCAACGACAGCGGCGCGAGCGGCGCCGAGTCGTACACGAGCTACGTCGACGCGCGTACCGGCGACGTCCTGATCCGTGAGGACAACGTCGCCGACGACGCCGAGAACCCCGAGTGGAAGGCATTCCCGGAGAACCCGCCGGCCGACTACTCCTCGCGCGACACCCGGGAGACCTGGTGCCTGACCAGGACCGCCGGCTGTGACCGCGTCATCGCCAACGCGGCCTCGCCGCTGCCCTGGGACGTCGACCCGAGCGTGAGCGCGACGGAGTCGACCCAGACCACCCGCGGCAACAACGAGTGGGCGGCGCAGGACTGGCTCGACGCCACCGGCCGGGGCTTCAACCTGGCCGGGTTCGCCACTCCGCGGCCGGACCGGAACTACACCTACCCCTGGACCAACCAGTGGTACAAGACCAAGTGCGACCCGAGCACCTTCGACAGCCCGCAGCGCAACGACATCGACGCGGCCGACGCGAACCTGCTCGCCATGCACAACCGCATGCACGACTTCTCCTACAACCTCGGTTTCACCGAGAGCGCGTGGAACCTGCAGGATGACAACTTCGGCAAGGGCGGCCTCGGCGCCGACCCCGAGCACGGCAACTCCCAGTCGGGCGCGCGCGTGCCGGGCTCGCTGATCCGCGACAACGCCAACCAGGCGACGCCGCCGGACGGGAACCCGCCGACGACCAACATGTATCTCTGGCAGTCGATCGCCGGCTCGTTCTACTCTCCCTGCGTCGACGGCGACTACGACCAGTCGGTGATCGGGCACGAGTACACCCACGCCATCTCGAACCGGATGGTGGCCGGCCCGGACCGCGGCCTCACCGGCTTCCAGGCCGGCGCGATGGGCGAGTCGTGGTCGGACCTGGACGCGATGGAGTACCTCGCCGCCAACGGCCTCGTCCCCGCCGGCCAGTCGGCCTTCGTCACCGGCCAGTACGTCACCGGCAACAAGGTCCGCGGCATCCGCGACTACGACCTGTCGAAGAACCCGCTGAACTACAGCGACCTCGGCTTCGACCTCACCGGGCCCGAGGTGCACGCCGACGGCGAGATCTGGAACGGCGTCAACTACGACCTGCGGCAGGCGTTCATCGCCAAGTACGGCGCCGGCAGCGCCGCGCTGCGCCGTTCGTGCGCCGAGGGCCGTACGCCGGTCACCAGGTGCCCCGGCGACCGGCGGTGGATCCAGCTCGTCTACGACGGCTGGCTGCTCATGGCCAACGGCGCCGTCTCGATGCTGGACGCGCGTGACGCGATGCTCGCCGCGGACCAGATGCGGTTCGGCGGCGCCGACCAGGCCCTGCTGTGGAACACCTTCGCCCACCGGGGCATGGGGAGCGGCGCGGCCAGCAACACCAACGCCGACAGCGACGCGACGCCCGGCTTCTCCTCGCCGACGGCGAGGAACGCCACGGTCCGCTTCACCGCCGTCGACGACACGGGCGCCCCGGTCCAAGGCGCGCGGTTCTTCGTCGGCGACTACCAGGCCCGCGCCGTGCCGGTCGCGGACGGCGACGCGGCCACCGCCCTGCCGGACACCGCCTCGATCGTGGCGGGGAGCTACACCTTCGTCGCGCAGGCGCCGGGCCACGGCATGACCCGGTTCACCGCCCGGCTGTCGGCGGGCTCGCACCGTACGGTGAAGGTGAAGCTGGCGCGCAACGTCGCGTCGGCGGCCGGCGGCGCGACCGCGAGCGGCGACGGCGTCGACCTCGGCTCGCTCATCGACGACGACGAGGCCACCACCTGGGCCTACCTCGGAGCCCAGGCGGCTCCGCTGGACGGCAGGGGCGTCACGGTCAAGCTCGCCGGGACCGGCCCGCAGCAGGTACGGCGGGTCCAGGTCAGCGCGCTGCTGCGGCCGGCGAACGCGCAGGACCCCGGCGGCGACACGCAGACCCAGAACCGGTTCACCGCGCTGCGGTCGTTCCGGCTGCTGGCCTGCAAGGCCTCGGCCACGGTCGACTGCTCACAGGCGAAGGACTACCACCGCGTCTTCACGAGCCCGCGGGACGCGTTCCCGGCGGCGAAGCCCCGGCCGGTGGCCCCGAACCTGACGATGCGGTCGTTCTCCATCCCGAAGACGACCGCCACCCACCTGCGCTTCGAGGTCGTCGCCTCGCAGTGCTCCGGCAACCCGGACTACGCGGGTCAGCAGACGAACGACCCGAACGTGCCGACCGACTGCGTGTCGGGGAGCGCGATCTCCGGCCAGGTGCGTGCGGCGGACTTCCAGGCGTTCACGCGCTGAGCACTTTTCCTCGGACCCGCCGGCACACCGTGCCGGCGGGTCCTCATCGTTTCGCCGGGGTTGACGGTGGCCGTCGCCGGGAAGATGGCCGGTGACCTGCGAAGATGGGGGGCGGACGGTGGCAGATCCGAGTCCTGGCCGCTGGCCGCTGCGGCCCGTACGGCGCCCGCGCTGGTCCGCGCAGCCGCCCACGGCGGGGGACGCGGACCCGGCGTTGATCACTTCTGCGCTGAAGCGCGCGCAGGCGCGGCCGTCGGGCAACTGGTTCGTGGTGGCGGCGAGCGCCGACGTACGGCCCGGCCGGCCGGCCGGTGCCCGCGTCCTCGGGCGCGAACTCGTCCTGTGGCGCGACCGTACCGGCGCGCCGGTCGCGGGGCCGGGCGCGTGCCCGCACCTGGGCGCGCCGCTGGCCCGCGGCCGCGTGACGGACGGCTGCCTGACGTGCCGCTGGCACGGCCTGTGCCTGCCGGCCGAGGGCACGGAGGAGTGGAGACCCCTGCCCGCGCACGACGACGGGTTACTGCTGTGGGTGCGCGTCGACGATGCGGGCGAGACCCCGCTGCCGGCGCCCGTCGCGACGCCTCGGCCCGCGGATGCGGTCAGCGCGGTGACCCGCCTGGCCGGGACGTGCGAGCCGGGCGACGTGGTCGCCAACCGCCTCGACCCCTGGCACGGTGCGTGGTTCCACCCGTACGCCTTCACGCGGCTGAACGTGGTCTCCGTGCCGGCCCCGGACGACGACCGGTTCGTCGTCCGGGTGACCTTCCGGGTCGGCCCGTGGCTCGGCGTCCCGGTAATGGCCGAGTTCGCCTGCCCGGAGCCGCGTACGGTCCTGATGCGCATCCTGGAGGGGGAGGGCGAGGGCAGCGTCGTGGAGACGCACGCCACCCCGCTGGGCGCGGGCCGGGACGGCCGCCCTCGGACGGCGGTGATCGAGGCGGTGGCCGCGACGTCGGCGCGCCCCGGGTTCGCGGTCGCGAAGGCGGTCGCACCGTTGATGCGCCCGCTGATGCGGCGCGCCGCGACACGACTGTGGCGCGACGACCTGGCCTACGCCGAACGCCGCTACGCCCTGCGCTCCGGCACGGTCTGAGCCTCGGGGTCGGTGCCGCCGGAACGCAGGCCGCCTCGGCCCGGCTCGGGAGGCCGTTCTCGTACGGCGGTGGTCGCCCTTCCACGCCACCACCGGCGCGGATCAGCTACCTGCTGCGGTCCGGCACGGTTCGGGTGGATCGGAGGAAGGGTGGGGAGAAGCGGCCGCGTAGCGGCACCGTCGTCAGCGGGTGGCCGGCCAGGCCCCAGTCGGACAGGAGCAGGTTCGCGGCGTGCCAGCCGGTCGTCGCGGCGCGTTCCATCAGGGCGACGGGCAGGTCGATCCGCACGCCGTCGCCCGCGAGCACGAGACCGGGCAGCGGACCGGCCACGGCCGGCCGCCGGTGGAACGTCCCCGGGGCGAACAGCGGGCAGTCCTCGTGCCATTCGGAGAACTCGCCCACGGCGACGGCCTCCGCCGTCTCGGGATAGACCTCGTGCAGCCGCGCCAGCAGCCCGTCGGAGACCGGCGCGCGCGGCGCGAAGACGGCGTACGCGTGCAGTTCCACCACCGACCCGCCGGTGGACCGCGCCCACGCCGCCGCCTCGCGGTCGTACCGCTCCAGCACACTGACGTTGTCCAGCGGCGCCAGCCCGCCGGTGGCCAGGAAGGCGGGCCGGTGCGCGGCCACCGGCCGGTCCAGCCACAACCGCCGGACCAGGAACGGCGGCGCGGTCGCCAGCGCGGCGACGCGCCGCCGCCACTCCGGCGTGCCCAGCCCGGGAGAGGCCGCGACGAGACGGCGCAGACCGGGCGGGTCGAGCGCGAGTACGACCGCGTCGGCGCGCACGCTCTCACCCGCGACCTCCACCCGGAACCCGTCCTCCGAGGGCACGACGGCCTCGACCGGGGCCGCCGGCCGTACCCGCGCGCCCAGGGCCGCCAGGCGCTCGCCCAGCGGCGTCCACAGCTCGGCGAAGGGCACGTTCGGGACGTCGAAGAGCAGCCCCTCCGCCGAGCCGAGGAAGTACAGGTGGAACATGACCGCCAGCTCGGCCGCCGACAGCCGGTCCGGCGGGGCGAAGAAACTGCGCGAGAACACCTCGAAGGCCAGGTGCCGCGCCGCCGCCGGGAAGCGCAGCCGGGTCAGGAACTCCTCGGCGGTCAGGTGGTCCAGCCGCTCGTACGTCGCCGGGACGCGGACGTCCATCAGCGGCAGCGCCGCGCGGGCGTTCAAGGCCAGCAGGTCCCGCGGCGTGAAGGTCGGGCTGCGCACGGCGAAGGCCAGGGCGTTCCACGGCGGCGTGCGCGGCAGCGCGCGGAAGGTGTCCGTACGGCCCTCGGCGTCGACGAGCGGGTAGTCCGGGACGCCGGTGAGCCGGTCGAGACCCGGGTCGGTACGGCGTAGCAGCGCGCGCAGGTTGTAGTACTGCCGGAAGAACGCGTGGAACCCGCGGCTCATGCCGACGCTCGTGCCGTCCGGCAGCGTCTCGGTCCACCCGCCGACGCGCCCGCCGAGGTGGCCGTGGCGCTCGTACAGCTCGACGGCGACGCCGCGCTCGGCCAGCGCCGTCGCGGCGGTGAGCCCGGCGATCCCGCCACCGACCACGACGGCGCGCGGCCTCCGGACCAGCAGCCCGGCATCGGGCAGCCCGGCGTGCGGCGGGTGGTACACGCGCCGCCGGTCGCGGCTCATGGCCGCCGGCCCTGGAAGGCGTGCACGATGCCCCTCTGCCAGCCGGTCATCGTCGCCGCGCGCACGTCGGTGAAACCGGCGCCGCGCATCCGGTCCGCGAACGCCTCCGGTCCGTCGAAGGCCAGCGCGCTGTGCCACAGGTAGCGGTACAGGGCCGCGTCGCCGGTCAGCAGCCGCCCGGCCGGGATGATCACGGTCCAGCACACCGTGTGCCACACGAGCCGGGCCGGGCCGTCCCGTACGGAGTAGTCGTGTACCACCAGCAGGCCGCCGGGGCGCAGAAGGTCACGGAGCGAGGCCAGTACGGCGTCCGGTTCGGGGAGGTTCCGGACGAGATAGGCGGCGAAGATACCGTCGAACGGCCCCGTGACCCCGGCGCCGGCGAGGTCCTCGGCGCGGCCGTGCACGAACTCCACGCCCGCCGGCCACCTCTTGGCCCGCGCGCGGGCGAGCATGCCGGCCGAGGCGTCCACGCCGACGATCCGCGCGCGGGGGAGCGCCGCCAGCAGTGCCGCGGTGGAGGCGCCGGTCCCGCACCCGGCGTCGAGCAGCCGCGTCCCCGCGCCGCCGTCGGCGAAGCCGAACGTACGGGCGGATCGCCGCAGGTGGGCGTGGTAACCGGGGTTCGCGCCGACGAGCCGGTCGTAGGCGGAGGCGCCACGGTCGAACGCCGCGGGCACCTGCCGGCGGAGCAGCCCGGTCACCGGACCTCCCCCGTACGCTGCCAGGCCAGCAGGACCGCGGTGACCAGCGCGAACCCGAACAGGAAGTCCTCGACGGGGATGTCGAACGGCACGCGTAGCCCGGTCAGGTGCCGGGGGTCGTAGACGACGACCGGCGACGGCAGCCGGGTCAGCAACCCGTCGACCACGACCTGGAAGCCGAACACGATCGCCATCGTGATCCAGTACGCGCGCCGCCGGAACAGCCCGGTGCGAAGCCTCCCGAGCTCGATCGCGACCACCGCGGCGGCCGACGCGAGCGCCGGAAACGTGTAGCCCAGTCCGCTCACCGCAGGCCCGACCGCTCCGACAGCCGCCGTACGGTCTCGAAGGTCAGCACGGCGCACACCGGGACGACGAGGAAGAACAGCGCCTCCTCCAGCGGCAGCGACAGGGGCAGGCGGACCCCGGTGACGTAGCGCGGGTTGTACCGCCACACGCCCGCCGCGATGGCGACGACGTCCCAGACCGCGAACACGGCGGCGACCGGCAGCACGGCGCGTGCCAGGCGGGCGGGCCGCCGGTAGACGCGGCTGCCGGAGAGTTCGAGCGGGAGCGTGACCGCCACGCATCCGGCCAGCAGCAGCAGGTACCGCAGGTGGTCCATGTCGCTCCTCATCACGGGTGTTCCCCGGCCGGAGGCGTACGGGCGCGTGCCCACATCGCGTGCGTGACCGCGCCTCCGGCCAGGACCAGCCGGCGGCCGGCGCCGACGGAGACGCGACCGGCGAAGACGTTGTAGCCGCGTGCCTCGATGCGGTCGAGGATGCGGCCGTACAGGGTGCAGGCCGTGGCGACGCAGGGCCGCGAGGCGGGGTGCAGCAGCGCGATGCCGGGCCGGGCCCGCCGGTAGACGGCGCGGGTACGGGCGATCTGGTCGGCGAGCGCCCGGCGTACCCGCGGCTCGGGCCGGCCGGCCGCCCGGCACCGGGAGAGCAGGTCACGGTCGACGCCGTACGCGGCGAGCTCGTCGGCGGGCAGGTAGACGCGCCCGCGGTCGAGGTCCTCGGCGACGTCGCGCAGGAAGTTGGTCAGCTGGAACGCCTCACCCAGGGCCGCGGCGGCGGTCTCCGCCTCGGCCGGGTCGCACACCGTGCCGAGCACGGGCAGCAGCTCCAGGCCGATCACCTCGGCCGAGCCGTAGGTGTACTCCCGCAGCGCCGCGCGGGTCGGATAGCCGGTGACGGTGAGGTCCATGCGCATCGAGCGCAGGAAGGCGGCGAACAGCGCGCCGTCGATGCCGTACCGCGTGGCGGTGTCGACGACCGCCGCGAGCAGCGGGTCCTCGCACCGGCCGGTGCGCAGCCCGGCGGCGAGCGTGCCGGCGAGGTGGTCGAGCCGCGCGCTGATCCGGCCGGCGTCCAGGTCCGGCGCGGGCTCGTCGACGAGGTCGTCGGCGTGGCGGGCGAAACCGTACAGCGCGTGGATCGCCGGCCGCCGGCTCGGCGGCAGCAGCCGGGTCGCGAGGAAGAAGGTCCGGCCGTGCCGCGCGTTGAGCGCCCGGCACCGGGCGTACGCGGCGCGCAGCGCGGGGCCGGCGATGCCGGCGGCGTCCAGCTCCCGGCCGCTCATCGGCGGCCCGTGGAGGTGACGAGGCGCCGTGGGCGTACGGCCGGTGTGCGCGTGATGCGGTTCGCGGCCGGTCGTGCCGACGGCGGCGCGGGGCCGGTGTCCGGTTCGCGGCCGCTCATCGGCGGCCCGCCGAGGTGATCACGCGCCGTGGGCGTACGGCCGGTGTGCCCGTGACGCGGTCCGCGGCCAGGCGTCCCGACACCAGCGCGGTCGGGACGCCGACGCCGGGCACCGTGCCGCAGCCGGCGAGCACCACGTTGTCCGTCGTACGGGGCAGGTTGGCCGGGCGGAACGGCCCCGTCTGGGCGAACGTGTGCGCGAGGCTGAACGGCGTCCCGTCGATCAGCCCCTGGCGGCGCCAGTCGGCGGGCGTCAGCACGTGCAGGATCTCGGGCCTCTCCCGCGGACCGGACCGCTCGGCCAGCAGGTCGACCAGCTCACCGGCGTACGCCGCGCCGAGACGGTCCCAGTCGAGCGCGGCGCGGGCGAGGTTCGGGACCGGGGCGAGGACGGACAGGAGCTGGCGTCCGGCCGGGGCGAGCGCCGGGTCGGTCGCGGTGGGCCGCGTCACCAGCAGGGACGGGTCCCGCATCGTCCGCCCCTCGCGGGTGAGTTCGCGGAACGTCGTCCGCCAGGCACGGCCGAAGAGCAGGGTGTGGTGCGCGGTGCCGCCGGGGTCGCCGGACACGCCCAGGTGCACGACGACCGCCGAGGGCGCGGCCACGACCGGGCGCGCGACCTCTTCCAGCAGCCGGTACGCGGTCGTCAGCTCGCAGGTCAGGACGACGGCGTCGCAGAGGAAACGCTCGCCGCCCGCGGTACGCACGGCGGTGACGCGGTCGCCCCGTCGCTCCAGCCCCGTGACGGTCGTGCCGTGGCGGAACTCCACGCCGGCGTCGGCCGCGGCGGAGGCGAGCGCGTCGGGCAGCGCCCGCATGCCGCCGCGCGGGAAGTACACCCCGCCGATCGTGTCCATGTAGGCGATCACCGCGTACAGCGCCAGCGCCCGCCGCGGGTCGAGCCCCGCGTAGAGGGCCTGGAAGGTGAAGACGCGGCGTAGCCGTTCGTCGCGCAGGAACCGGCCGACCGCGCGGTCCCAGCGGCCGAACCCGCCGAGCGCCGCCAGCCGCGCCAGCCCGGGCGTCAGGAGGCCGAACGGCGAGTCGACGTTGGCCGCGATGAACCCGGCGAACTCGGCCTCGTACAGCCGGGTCAGCCAGTCGCGCAGCCGCGCGTACCCGGATGCCTCACGCGGCCCGGCGAACGCGCGGACCGCCTCGGTCATCTCCTCGCGCCCGGTCCGTACGTCGAGCACGCTGCCGTCGGCGAAGCGCGCGCGGTAGGCCGGGTCGAGCCTCACCAGCGTCAGCCGGTCCGCCATCGAGGCGCCGACGGCGGCGAGCGTGTCCTCGACGATGTCCGGCATGGTGAGCACCGTGGGCCCGGTGTCGAGCCGGTACCCGCCGACGTCGTGCCGCCCGGCACGCCCGCCGGGCACCTCGTCCCGTTCCAGGACGGTGACCGACCGCCCCCGGCCGCGCAGGTGCAGCGCGGCGGCGAGCCCGGACAGTCCCGCGCCGACCACGACGACGTGATCGGTCCTGCCGGGGACGGTGCGCATACGGCACGAGTACCCCGTTCACCAGGCTGTTTACCCCTGCCGCCCGCGGGAGACGGCGCAACCCGGGACACATCCGGCGTCGTCAGGTGAGCGCCTCGGTGACGACCTTGCTCGCCTCGGCCGGGCCGAATGTCGGCGGCTTCGGCCGGGGCTCGGCGGTGCCGAGCCGGACCACGACGGTCTTTGAGCCCGGGTCCACCTGGACGAGCTGGTTGCCGAGGCCCAGCGCCCAGAACATGTTCTGCGGGGCGCCGTGGACCAGCGGCCCCTGGACGGTCTTCAGGTGGCCGGCCGCGCCCAGGTCGGTCGCCGACAGCGGCCCCGCGACCGTGCCGGGCCGGTTGAGCCACCACAGATACCCGTACGCCGCGTTGAGCGGGCTGGAGGAGTGGCCCGTCGCCTCCTGGACCCACTTCGCCGACACGACCCGCCTGCCGTTCCAGCGGCCCTGGTCGAGGAACAGCGACCCGAAGCGGGCCATGTCACGGCAGTTCGACTGGACGCCCATGAACATCTGCGCGTTGCCGGCCCGGTCGGCGGTCATGTCGCTCTTCGTCATCCCGAGCGGTTCGAACAGGCGCGTGCGGGCGTACGTCGCGACGTCCTGACCGGTCGCCTGCCGGAGCACGCGCTGCAGGGTCTGCACGGCCGCGTTGTTGTAGGCCCAGACCTTCCCGGGCGCGTGCTGCTGCTTCAGGCCGACGGCGAAGTCCGTACGGTCGCGGGCGCGCAGCAACTGCGGATAGTCGGTGCGCATGCTCCATTCGCGGCCCGAGTCCATGCTCAGCAGGTCGCGGACGGTCACCGCGCTCGCCGAGGTGCCCCGCCATTCGGGGATCCATTTCGACGCGCTGTCGTCGATGCGCAGATCGCCGTCGTCCTGCGCGATGCCCACAAGGGTGCTCGTGACCGATTTCGTGGCCGAGAATATGTTCTGCGTCGTATCCGGCGTGGTGCCGTGGAAGTACCATTCACCGGCCATTTTCCCGTCGCGGACGACGGCTAGGCAGTTCGACTTGCCGGTCCTGGCCGTGGCCGCGATGGCGTCCAGCTTTCCCGGGTCCAGGCCGGCCGCGGCCGGGGAGACGCTCGGCCAGCCCGGGTCGGGGGCCGACCGGGGCGTGCGGTCGGACCGGCAGGAGGCGCTGAGAAGGAGTGCGCCGCAGACGACCGGGGCGAGAAGGCGGGGCCCCAAGGAATGGCTCATGGGAAAATCCTGGTAACTCGCGAGGTGCCGCGTAAGTGGGGAACACCCTACGAACCGGGCGGAGTACGGTGACGGCATGATCGACCGAGGCCGGTTCACGGCGCCGTTCCCGGGCCTTTCCAGCGTGGCCGGCTGGGCGCGCGTGGCGGCGGCGGGGCGCGCCGCCGGGCTGGCGTGGCTGCGCGGCGACGCCGCCGGCTGCGAGG
>NZ_JAUEQY010000035.1 GCF_030406325.1 Actinomadura sp. DC4
TCGAGACGATCGCCTCCAACAGCGCGTGCACCCGGTCACGAGTGGTCAGGACGGTCGCGAGCCGGCTCTGCAGCTCCGCGAGCAGGTCGTCGAGCCGCAGCTGGGGAAGCACCAGGCGAGCACGGTCGTTCTCGGGGGGCATGGAACTCCCTTCGAGGGGACGGACCCCAATCATCGTGCAATCGACCCACGGGAAGCACTGTCTGTACCGTCGTGCGCTTGACCACCCCCATCAAGGTCCTTCTCCTCGACCACGAGGTCGTACGCCGTGGGGTCGCCGCCCTGCTGGAGTCCGAGTCCGACATCGAGGTCGTGGGCGAGGCCGGTACGCCTCACAAGCCATCGCGCGCGTGCCGGCGCTGCGCCCCGACGTCGCCGTGCTGGACGTACGCCTCCCGGACGGCGACGGGGTGACCGTCTGCCGCGAACTCCGCTCCCGCATGCCCGAGCTCGCCTGCCTGATGCTCACCTCCTTCGCCGACGAGGAGGCGCTGTTCGATGCCGCCACCCTCATCACCCGCCTCAGAGCGGGCGTATCCCGGTCTTAGGTACCGCGATCGGGGGACCTTGGTCCCTCCTCTCCGCCCGGCGCGTGATGGTGCGCTGAAGCGGACCGATCACCCGCCTCGACCGAGGGAGACCACCACATGCCGTCCGATGGGGAGATCCAGGCGATCGACGCCTGGTGGCGTGCGGCCAACTACCTGTCCGCGGGCCAGATCTACCTGCGCGCCAACCCGCTGCTGCGCCGGCCGCTGGACCGTGAGGACATCAAGCCGCGGCTGCTCGGCCACTGGGGCACCTCCCCTGGGCTGAACCTCTGCTACGCCCACCTCAACCGCGTCATCGCCGCCCGCGAACTGGACATGATCTACGTGTTCGGGCCGGGTCACGGCGGCCCGGCGGCGGTCGCCAACGCCTGGCTGGAGGGCACCTACAGCGAGGTCTACCCGCACGTGTCCCGGGACGCGGCCGGGATGGAGCGGTTGTTCCGGCAGTTCTCCTACCCCGGCGGGATCCCGAGCCACGTCGCGCCCGAGACGCCCGGTTCGATCCACGAGGGCGGCGAGCTCGGCTACTCCCTGGCCCACGCGTACGGGGCCGCCTTCGACAACCCCGGCCTGATCGTGGCCTGCGTCGTCGGCGACGGTGAGGCCGAGACCGGGCCGCTGGCCACGAGCTGGCACTCCACCAAGTTCGTCGATCCCGTACGCGACGGCGCGGTCCTGCCGATCCTGCACCTCAACGGCTACAAGATCGCCAACCCGGCCGTGCTCGCGCGGATCCCCGAGGAGGAGCTGGTCGCGCTGCTGGAGGGGTACGGGCACCGGCCGATCCTCGTCGGCGGCGACGACCCGGCGTCGGTGCACCGGCAGCTGGCCGCGGCGCTGGACGACGCGATCGACGAGATCACCGAGATCCGGCGCCGGGCGAGGAGCGCCGGAGCCGTCGGCCGCCCGCGCTGGCCGATGATCGTCCTGCGTACGCCCAAGGGCTGGACCGGCCCGAAGGAGGTCGACGGCGTCCCGGTCGAGGGCACCTGGCGTGCCCACCAGGTCCCGCTGGCCGGTGTACGGGAGAACCCGGCGCACCTCGTCCAGCTGGAGGCGTGGCTGCGGTCCTACCGGCCGGAGGAGCTGTTCGACGCCGACGGGCGGCCGACTCTCGCGGCGCCGGTACCGGCCGGGGACCGGCGGATGAGCGCGAGCCCGCACGCCAACGGCGGTCTGCTGCTGCACGACCTGGAGCTGCCCGACTTCCGCGCATACGCCGTCCCGGTCAAGGAGCCCGGCACGACGTCCACCGAGCCGACCCGGGCGCTCGGCTCGTACCTGCGGGACGTCGTCGCCGCCAACCCGCGCACCTTCCGCGTCACCGGGCCGGACGAGACCGCCTCGAATCGGCTGTCGGCCGTCTTCGAGGTCACCGACCGCGCCTGGCAGGCCTCGATCCTGGACACCGACGAGAACCTCGGCCCGCACGGCCAGGTCATGGAGGTGCTCAGCGAGCACCTGTGCCAGGGCTGGCTGGAGGGCTACCTGCTGACCGGGCGGCACGGGCTGTTCAACAGCTACGAGGCGTTCATCCACATCGTCGACGCGATGTTCAACCAGCACGCCAAGTGGCTGGAGACCACCCGCAAGATCCCGTGGCGGCGCCCGATCGCGTCGCTGAACTACCTGCTCAGCTCGCACGTCTGGCGGCAGGACCACAACGGTTTCACCCACCAGGACCCGGGCTTCCTGGACATCGTTCTGAACAAGAAGCCCGAGATCGTACGGGTCTATCTCCCGCCGGACGCCAACACGCTCTTGTCCGTGGCCGACCACTGCCTCCGCTCGCGCGACTACGTCAACGTCATCGTGGCCGGCAAGCAGCCCGCGCTTGACTGGCTGCCGATGGAGGACGCCGTCCTGCACTGCACGCGCGGCATCGGCATCTGGGACTGGGCGAGCACCGACGACGGCACCGAGCCCGACGTCGTGCTGGCCTGCGCCGGAGACATCCCCACCCTGGAGACCCTCGCCGCGGCCGACATGCTCCGCCGGTACTTCCCCGACCTGCGCGTACGCGTGATCAACGTGGTCGACCTGATGCGGCTGCAGCCCGAGACCGAGCACCCGCACGGGCTGCCGGACGCCGAGTTCGACGCGCTGTTCACCACCGACCGCCCGGTGATCTTCGCCTTCCACGGCTACCCGTACCTCATCCACCGCCTGACCTACCGGCGGCGCGGCCACCAGCACATCCATGTCCGCGGCTACAAGGAGGAGGGCACCACGACGACGCCGTTCGACATGGTCATGCTGAACGACCTCGACCGGTTCCACCTCGTGATGGACGTCATCGACCGGGTGCCCAGGCTCGGCTCGCGCGCCGCCGGGCTGCGGCAGGCGATGGCCGACGAGCGGCTGCGCGCCCGCGCGTACACCCGCACGCACGGCGAGGACGTTCCCGAGATCTCCGGCTGGACCTGGAGCGGGTGAGGTGCGGATCCTCGTGGTCAACGCCGGGTCGAGCAGCCTGAAGCTCAGCCTGCTCGACCACGACGACACCGTCATCGCGCGGCCCGCCGACCTGTCGGCGCTGCGCGGCCTGCCGGAACCGGACGCCATCGGGCACCGCGTCGTTCACGGCGGCGCGGAGTTCACCGACCCGGTCCTGCTCGACGCGGACGTCGAGGCGCGGATCCGCGCGCTCACCGAGCTGGCGCCGCTGCACCAGCCCAAGTCGCTGCGCGGGATCGACACCGTACGCCGGGTGCTGCCGGACCTGCCGGAGGTGGCCTGCTTCGACACGGCCTTCCACGCTCACCTGCCCGAGGCCGCCGCGACGTACGCGCTGCCCGCCGCGTGGCGGCAGCGGTACGGGCTGCGGAGGTACGGGTTCCACGGGCTGTCCCACGCGTACGCGACGCGGCGGGCCGGCGCGATGCTGGGCGCCGTGCCCCGGCGTCTCGTCGTCTGCCATCTCGGGGCCGGCGCGTCCCTGTGCGCGGTCGCCGGCGGGCGGTCGGTCGACACGACGATGGGGTTCACGCCGCTGGAGGGCCTGGTCATGGCGACGCGGTCCGGCGACGTCGACCCCGGGCTGCTGCTCTGGCTGCAGGAGCGCGAGAACCTCTCCCCCGCCGCGCTCGCGGACGTCCTCGAACACGAGTCCGGGCTGCTCGCCCTGGCCGGTACCGCCGACATGCGCGCGATCCACGACGGTCTCGCCCTGGACGTGTACGTGCACCGGCTGCGCGCCGGCATCGCGGGGATGACGGCGGCCCTCGGTGGCCTGGACGCCCTCGTCTTCACCGGCGGCGTCGGCGAGCACGCCGTCGGCGTGCGGCGGCGGGCGGCGGAGGGGCTGGGCTTCCTCGGCGTCGCGGTCGACCCCGCGGCCGAGGACACCGTGGACGCGGACATCAGCGTGCCGGGCGCGGCCGTACGGACGCTGGTCATCGCCGCGCGCGAGGACCTGGAGATCGCCGCCGGCGTGCGGACGGTCCTTAACCGGTGAGTCGTCTCCGGCCCCGGGGGTAGTGATCGCCCGGAAGTGACTTGCGGGGACGAGTTAGGCTTACCTAAGTAACGTTGAGGAGTGATCGATGACAGACAAGCCCGTTCGCAAGGGTAGGAAGCTCACCCGGGGGCAGGTGCTGCGTGTTCAGTGGATCACCCCGCACATGATCCGGGTGGTGATCGGCGGCGCGGGCCTTTCGGGCTTCCGCGCCGACGAGTTCACCGACCATTACGTGAAGCTGCTGTTCAAGGTGCCGGGTGTCGCCTATCCGGAGCCGTTCGACATGGAGGCCGTCCGCCGCGACCTTCCGCGCGAGCAGTGGCCGAAGATGCGCTCCTACACCGTACGGAGCTGGGATCCGCACGCGCTGGAGCTGAGCATCGACTTCGTCTACCACGGCGACGAGGGCCTGGCCGGCCCGTGGGCGGCCGGCTCCCAGCCGGGCGACGAGGTGCTGCTGCAGGGCCCCGGCGGCGCCTACACGCCCGACCCGGCGGCGGACTGGCACCTGCTCGTCGGCGACGAGAGCGCACTGCCGGCGATCGCCGCGTCGCTGGAGGCTCTTCCGGAGGGCGCCCCGGCCCGCGTTTTCGTGGAGATCTCAGGCCCGGGCGAGGAGCAGGAGCTCGTCACTCCGGGCGACGTGAAGCTGGTGTGGCTGCACCGAGGCGACGCCCCGGTCGGCGAGGCGCTGGTGAAGGCCGTGCAGGAGCTGGAGTTCCCGGCGGGCGAGGTGCACGCCTTCGTGCACGGGGAGGCGGGTTGCGTGAAGCGGCTCCGCCGTCATCTGCGCGTCGACCGCCAGATCCCGCTGGAGCGGCTGTCCATCTCGGGCTACTGGCGCCTGGGCGACGACGACGAGGGCTGGCGCGCGGGCAAGGCCGACTGGAACCGCGAGGTCGAGGCCGCGGAGGCCACGGCCTGAGGCGCCGTCGTGACCATGCCCGGGCCGGGCGGCGATCACGCCGCCCGGCCCGGCCGTTTCCACCGGCGGCGATATGGCCGAGACCCGCGACGACTCCCCTGCCGAGAAGGGCCGTCTCCTGCCGCTCGCCGGCCTGTTCGACGGAGCTCAGAGGACGAAGCCGTTCGGGAGCGGGTCGGCCGGGTCGAGCAGGTAGTTCGCCGTACCGGTGATCCAGGCGCGCCCGGAGAACTCCGGGATCACGGCCGGCACGTCGCCGACCGTGGTGGTCTCCAGCAGGCGTCCGGTGAAGCGGGTGCCGATGAAGGACTCGTTCACGAACTCCGCGCCCAGGTCCAGCAGCCCCCGGCTGTGCAGCTGGGCCATCCGCGCCGACGTGCCCGTCCCGCACGGGGAGCGGTCGAACCAGCCCGGATGGATGGCCATCGCGTTGCGCGAGTGGCTCGCGGTCGAGTCCGGGGACAGGAACTGCACGTGTTTGCAGCCGCCGATCGACGCGTCGGCGGGATGGCGCGGCGGGTCCGTCTCGTTGATCGCGGCCATGACGGCCAGGCCCGCCTTCAGGATGTCGTCCTTGCGGGCGCGGTCGAAGGGCAGGCCGACGGCGGCCAGGTCCACGATGGCGTAGAAGTTGCCGCCGTACGCCATGTCGTAGGTCACCTCGCCGACGCCCGGCACCCGTACGGTCCGGTCGTGGGCCAGCGCGAACGACGCGACGTTGCGCAGCGTGACCCGCTCGGCGTGGCCGTCGCGGACCGCGACCCGCGCCTCGATCAGGCCCGCCGGGGTGTCCAGCCGTACGACGGTCTCCGGCTCGGTCACCGCGACCATGCCGGTCTCCACCAGCACCGTCGCCACCCCGATCGTGCCGTGGCCGCACATCGGCAGGAAGCCGCTGACCTCGATGTAGACCACGCCCCAGTCGGCGTCCGCGCGCAGCGGCGGCTGGAGGATCGCGCCGCTCATCGCCGGGTGGCCGCGCGGCTCGTCGACCAGGAACCTCCGCAGCTCGTCCAGGTGTTCCATCGCGTACGTTCGCCGCTCGGCCATGGTCGAGCCCGGGATCGGCGCGACGCCTCCCGTGACGACCCGCGTCGGCATGCCCTCGGTGTGGGAGTCGACCGCGCCGATCGTACGGACCGACCTCACCGGAGCGCCTCGATCGCGCGCTCCAGGTCGGCCAGGATCAGGGCGCGCTGCTCGCCGGACAGCGGGCCGCGCGGCGGGCGGCACGGGCCGCCGTACCGGCCGACCTGGTCCATGCCCAGCTTGATGGCCTGCACGAACTCCGTGCGCGAGTCCCAGCGGAACGCCGCGACCAGCGGCTCGTACAGGGCCCGCGCCTCTTCCAGCCGGCCCGACACGCCCAGGTCGTACAGCCGGGCGGACTCGGCCGGGAAGACGTTCGGGAAGCCGGCGAACCAGCCGGTCGCGCCCATGAGGAGCGCTTCGAGCGTCACGTCGTCCGCGCCGGCGACGACCGTGAGGCCCGGCGCCTTCTCCCTGATCTCCAGCACGCGCCGTACATCGCCGGAGAACTCCTTCACCGCGACGATGTTGTCGATCCGCGCGAGCTCGGCGAGCAGGTCCGGCGTGAGGTCGACCTTGGTGTCGATCGGATTGTTGTAGACCATGACCGGCAGGCCGACCGACGCGACCGCCTCGTAGTGCGCGATGACGTCGCGGCGGTTCGCCCGGTACATCGTCGGCGGCAGGCACAACACGCCGTCCGCGCCGTCCTCGGCGGCCAGTTCCGCCCAGTGCCGGGCCTGGTGCGACCCCGGTCCGTGCACCCCGACCAGGACGACGCCGTCCCCGCCGACCGCCTCGATCGCGGTACGGGCGACGCGGCGGCGCTCGTCGTCGGTCAGCGAGGAGTACTCCCCCAGCGAACCGTTCGGGCCCACGCCGCGGCAGCCGCCGTCGACCACCCAGCGGCAGTGCTCGGCGTACCGGTCGTAGTCGACCGCCAGGCCGGCCGGCGCTCCGGCGTCCTCGCGGTAGGGGAGCGCGGTCGCCACGATGACTCCGCCGAGGTCAGGGGTGTTCATCAGGGTTCTCCTCATCGTCGGCCAGCTCGCTGAGACGGATGGGCTGGGCGATCGGTCTTCGGTGCGGGTCCGTTCGCCCGCCCGTCAGCTCGGCCACCGTCGGGCCGCACATCCGGGCCTGGCACGGGCCGAGGCCGGCCCGTGTGGCGAGCTTCAGCGCGGGTGCGGAGACGTCCTCGGTGGCCGCTCTCCGGATGGCCGCGCAGGTCGTCTCCTCGCAGCGGCACACGACGGTGTCCGGCCGCAGCCAGCCCGCCCAGGCCGCGCCGATGGGATGCGCCGCGGCCAGCCGTACCGCGAAGGCGCGGCCCCGGTCACGGTGGCGGCGCACCGTGCGCAGCGCCGCGGGGGCTCCACCGGCCGCCGCCCAGCCGGCGATCAGGCCCTCGGCCCGCGCGGCCGGCGCGCCGGCGATGCCGGTGACCTCGCCGGCCGCGTACACGCCGGGGCTGCTCGTCGCCTGGTCGCCGTCGACCCGGACGAAACCGTCCCGCAGCGCGCAGCCGGCGGCGACGGGGAGTTCGAGCTGCGGGCCGAAGCCGTGCGTGACGCAGACCGCGTCCACCGCGACGGCCTGCTCGGTGCCGGGCACCACGGACCAGTCGGCGCGCAGCCGCGCGGTGACCGCCTCTTCGACCCGGCCGTCGCCGCGCGCCTCGACCACGGCGCGCCCGGTCCGGTACGGCACGCGGCGGCGGGCGAGCAGGGCGGCGTACGCGGCGAGTTCGGCGCCCTTTCCCGTACGGGCGGCGGGCCGCCAGGGGGCGGCGGCCCAGCCGCGCAGGAGGGTGCCGGCCGGGTTCGCCTCCAGGACCGCGCGGACCCGCGCGCCCGCCTGGAGCAGGGCGGCGGCCACCGGCAGCAGGAACGGCCCCGATCCGGCGACCAGCGGCCGGTCGCCGACGGCGAGGCGTTCGCCCTTGATGAGCGCCTGCGCGGCGCCGGCGGTGAAGACGCCCGGCAGCTCCCAGCCGGGGAACGGCAGCACCCGGTCGAACGCGCCGGTCGCGAGGACGAGCGCGTCGGGTTCGAAGGTGTGCCGTACGCGCCCGGCGCCGTCGGGACCCTGGACGACGTGCACGCGCGGCGGGCGGTTCTCGTCGTGGCGTTCCAGCGCCCAGACGGCGCTCTCCGGCCGCCAGCCGGGCGGCCGCGGCCCGGCGGTCGCGTACGCGTCGAGCGGCATCCGGTGGTACTGCCCGCCGGCCTGGTCCGCCGCGTCGAGCAGCGTGACCCCGGCGCCGGCACGCCGCGCGGCGAAGGCGGCGGCGAGCCCGGCCGGCCCGGCCCCGACGACCACCACGTGCCGGTTCATCGGGCCTGGGTGGTCACGACGTCGCCGTCCTGCGCGCGGCGACGGCAGGCCCGTACGTCGGGCACCCCGTTCACCGTCACGAGGCAGTCGAAGCAGACCCCGATGCCGCAGAAGACGCCGCGCGGCGCGCCCGACGCCGTACGACGCCACGAGCGGCGGCCGGCGGTGAGCAGGACCCCGGCGATGGTCTGCCCGGCCGCGCCGGTAAGGGGCTCGCCGTCCACGGTGATCCGAAGCTCGCTCATCCGCCTCCCGCCAGGGCCGCCGGCCGATCCACGCGGAACGGCCCGGGATCCATTTCCGGCACCCGTCCCATCACCAGGTCGGCCAGCAGCCGTGCGGTCCCCACCGACAGGCCGATCCCGGCACCCTCATGACCGGTCGCGTGCCACAGGCCGGCCAGCCGGGGGTCGGCGCCGATGATCGGCAGATGGTCGCCGACGTACGGGCGGAAGCCTCCGTACGCGCGCATCACCGGCACGTTCGCCAGGCAGGGGAACAGCCGCAGCGCCCGTCCCGCGATCGCCGCCAGCGCCCCGGGCGGTAGCCGGTCGTCGAAGCCGGCGAGCCGCCGGGAGGACCCCAGCAGGATCGTGCCCGCGCGGGTGGCCTCGACCACGGCCGACGCCTGGAGCTCCTCGGCGCCGCTGCCGATCGCGCCCACATAGTCCGCGTCGTAGACCTTGTGGAAGACGGTCGGCGGCTGAGGCGTGGTCACGAGGATCTCGCCGCGGCGGGGCCGTACGGCGATCGGGGCGCCGAGCCGCCGGCCCAGCTCGCCGGCCCATGGACCCGCGGCGTTGACGAACACGTCCGCCGTCAGCACGCCCGCCGTGGTGCGCACGCCGGTGATGCGCCCGGCGCGGGTGACCGCGCCGCGTACCTCGCAGCCGGTGCGCACGGCCGCCCCGGCCCGGCGGGCGGCGGCGAGCAGGACGGACGCCGCCCCGGCGGGCTGGACCTGCGCGTCCTCGGGATAGTGGACCGCCGCCGTGACCTCGCGGGTGAGGCGGGGTTCGGCGGCGGCGAGGGCGTCGGCGTCGAACGGCTCGGCACGTACGCCGGCCTCCCGCTGGCCGGCGGCGAACATCGCCAGCTCGCGAGCGCCCGCCTCGGTGGTCGCGACGACGATGCCGCCCTTCGCATCCCACTCCGCGGCGTCGGCGATCAGCTCGGGCCAGAGGCGGCGGGAGAGCCGGGCGAGGCGGAGTTCGGGGCCGGGCCCCTTGTCGGAGACGAGGATGTTGCCCTCGCCGTGCGCGGTGGTCTCCCCCGCGACGCCGCCCCGGTCGAGGACCGTCACCGCGAACCCGGCGAGGGCCAGCTCGCGGGCGCAGGCGACACCGACGATCCCGGCGCCGATCACAACGGCCCGCACGGCATCACCCGCCCGTTCGCTGGTCCGAACGTAATTGTAGATTTCGGGCGGCGAATTTGAGCTGCCAGACCAGGCCCGCGCGCCCGCCCCTGACCGACTCTGGCCGCCATGATCACCGTCGAAGCCGTTTAGGCGAGCATGTCTGCCATGACGGAGGCGGGCTCAGTGGAAGAGCTCTACCAGGCGGCGCACACCGCGCTGCGGCGAGGACGGTTGCCGCAGGCCCAGAAGCTGTTCGAGGCCTGCGCGGCGAGCGGGGACACCGACTTCGGCGCACGGGCGAACGCGCTGCTCGCCGACCTCGCCGCCGCGCGGGGCGACCTCGACGGCGCGGAGCGGCTGGCCCGTACGGCGGTGGAACAGGGCACCGGGGAAGGCTGGTCGGCGGCGATCCTGTCCCTGGGATACGTTTTGACCGCCCGCGACGACGCCGAAGGCGCCGCGCGCGCGTACCGCGAGGCGATGGCGACGGGGTCACCCGGCATCGCGGCGATGGCCGCCTTCGATCTGGGCATGCTCCTGATCGGTACCGGCGACCTCGAAGGGGCGAAGACCGCTCTCACCACCGCGAGCGACTCCGGCGACCTGGAGGCGGCGCCGCGCGCCGAGGTCAACCTCGGAATCGTCCTGGCGAGCGAGGGCGACGTACCGGGCGCGACGGAGGCCTTCGAGTCCGCGGCGGCCCGGGACGACCCCGAGCAGCAGGCCAAGGCCCGCCTGAACCTCCGTGCACTAAGGAGGCGTCACTCGGATCCGCCACCGGCCGTCACCGACCCGGCCGAGCGTCTGCGGCGGATCAGCGAACTCCAGTCCGAGGCCGCCCGCCTGCTGTTCGCCTCGGCGCGCAACCAGCGCGACCCGGTGCTGCAGTTGGGCCTGTACGTCTCGCTGCTCGAACTCACCGACGACATCTCGGCCCTGGCCGGCGGCCCGGACGAGCTGTCCCGTGCGGTGGAGCCGTGCCGCGGCGCGGTGAGGATCGGGGAGATGCTGGCGAAAAGGTATTCCCTGGACCCGATCCACCTGACGCTGGGCATCAACGCGGCCGACCGCCTGGGCGACCTCCACCTGGCGAGAGACGCGCGCAAGGACGCCGTCAAGTGGTACGAACGGGAGCTCAAGGGCGCGACGAAACTGGCCCAGGCCGCGCCGGACGCCGCGCTGGGGGCCTTGGTCGCCGCCCGCGCCGCCGGCAAACTGGCCGAGGTCCAGGACCGCCCTGAGCGCGTACGGCAGGCGGCGAGGGCGAGCCTGACCTGGCTACGGACGGCCGCCGAACGCGAACCGGCCCACCTGGAGCTCCCGTTCGACCGTTCGATGATCCTTTGGCGCCTGGTGGAGCTGGAGTCGGTCGACACGGCCTATGCGGCGGACCAGATCAACACCGACCTGACCCCGCTGGAGGACCATCTCCCCGCGACGGCCGCCGAGGCCCTCGCCTGGGCCCGCGAGAACACGTGAGGTAAGCCGCCGCCGTGCTCGGGGAGTGGCTGTGCGAGGCCGTCCGCCTCAGCCCGTGATCACCTGGTTCTTCTCGATCACCCGCACGCCGCTCGGGGTGACGGTGAAGCGCTCCCGGTCGTGGTCGAGGTCGACGCCGATCTGGACGCCGTCCGGGACGACGACGTTCTTGTCGATGATCGCGTGCCGTACGACGGCGCCGCGCCCGACGCGTACGCCGTCCATCAGGACCGAGTCGCTGACCGACGCGCCCGATTCGAGGTGGACGTCGGGGGACAGGATCGACCGATCGGCCGTGCCGCCGGACAGGATCGCGCCGGCGGAGACCATCGAGTTCGTCGCGTACCCGCGCCGGCCCTCCTCGTTGAAGACGAACTTGGCCGGTGGCAGCGGTTCGTGCCCGGTGTAGATCGGCCACTTGCGGTTGTAGAGGTTGAAGATCGGGTGCACCGAGATCAGGTCCATGTGCGCCTCGTAGAAGGCGTCCAGGGTTCCGACGTCGCGCCAGTAGCCGCGGTCGCGCTCGGTCGAGCCGGGCACCTCGTTGTCGGCGAAGTCGTACACCTGGGCCTGCCCGGCCTGGACCAGCTTGGGAATGATGTCCCCGCCGACGTCGTGCCGGCTCGACGTGTCGAGCGCGTCCTGCTTCACGATGTCGATGAGCACGCGGGTGTCGAAGACGTAGTTGCCCATCGAGGCGTAGATCTGGTCGGGCGCGTCGGCGAGGCCGGTGGCGTCCTTGGGCTTCTCGCGGAACGCCGACACGCTGACGCCGTCCGCGCCGGCCTCGATCACGCCGAACTGGTCGGCCAGCGACAGCGGCTGGCGGATCGCCGCGATGGTCACGCCGGCGCCGGACGCGACGTGCTGGTCGACCATCTGGCGCGGGTCCATCCGGTAGATGTGGTCCGCGCCGAACACCACGACGTGGTCCGGGCAGTCGTCCTCGATGAGGTTGAGGTTCTGCAGGATCGCGTCGGCCGAGCCGGAGAACCACCGCGGGCCGAGGCGCTGCTGGGCCGGGACCGGCGTGACGTAGTTGCCGAGCAACGTCGACATCCGCCACGTACGGGAGACGTGGCGGTCGAGGCTGTGGCTCTTGTACTGCGTCAGCACAACGATCTTGAGGTAGCCCGCGTTGGCCAGATTTGAGAGTACGAAGTCGATGAGTCGGTACATACCGCCGAAGGGCACGGCCGGTTTGGCGCGGTCGGCAGTGAGCGGCAGAAGCCGCTTGCCCTCGCCACCGGCCAGCACCATCGACAGCACCTGAGGCGTCGCCATGACGTGACGATAACCGCACTGGTCACCCCAGGAACAGACGAAACGGGATGTTTCGCTCTACGCTACGTGACATGCGCGTCGATCTGCTCAGCCGTGAGTATCCGCCGGAGGTGTACGGCGGGGCCGGCGTGCACGTGGAATACCTCGCACGGGAGCTGCGCGCCCTCGTCGACGTACGGGTGCACGCCTTCGGCGGCGACCGGGCCGAGCCGGGCGTCTCCGGCTACCGCGTGCCCGGCGGGCTGGAGTCGGCCAACGCGGCCCTGCAGACGCTGGGCGTCGATCTGGAGATGGCCTCCGCCTGCGCGGGCGCGGACCTCGTCCACAGCCACACCTGGTACGCCAACCTGGCCGGTCACGTCGCCAAGCTGCTGCACGGCGTCCCGCACGTCGTCACCACGCACAGCCTCGAACCGCTGCGGCCGTGGAAGGCCGAGCAGCTCGGCGGCGGCTACGCGATCTCCTCGTGGGCCGAGCGCACCGCCATCCTGGCCGCCGACGCCGTACTGGCCGTGTCCGAGGGCATGCGCCGCGACGTGCTCGCCTGCTATCCGGAGGTCGACCCGGCGCGCGTCTCCGTGTTGCACAACGGCATCGACACGGCGGAGTACGCGCCGGACCTCGGTACGGACGTCCTCGAACGCCTCGGCGTCGACCCCGGACGGCCCTCGGTGATCTTCGTGGGGCGGATCACCCGGCAGAAGGGCCTGCCGTACCTCCTGCGGGCCGCACGGTCCTTCGACCCCTCGGTCCAGCTCGTGCTGTGCGCCGGCGCGCCGGACACACCGGAGATCGCCGCCGAGGTGAACGCGCTGGTCGACGGCCTGCGGCAGGAGCGGGACGGCGTCATCTGGATCGAGCGGATGCTGCCGCGGCCCGAGGTCGTCCAACTGCTGAGCCACGCGAGCGTCTTCGTCTGCCCGTCGGTGTACGAGCCGATGGGGATCGTCAACCTGGAGGCCATGGCCTGCGAGGCGCCGGTCGTGGCGACGGCGACCGGCGGTATCCCCGAGGTGGTCACGGACGGCGAGACGGGGCTGCTGGTGCCGATCGCGTACGACGACGCCGGCCTGCCGGCCGACCCGGAGCGCTTCGTGGCCGACCTCGCCGAGCGGGTCGGCGCCCTGATCGCCGAGCCGGACCGGGCGGCCGCCCTCGGCCGGGCGGGACGCCGCCGTGCGGTCGATCACTTCTCGTGGCCGCGCATCGCGGAGCGTACGCGGGACCTGTACGCCGGACTCCTCTGATCCCACGTGTGACGCATATCACCTGGGACTCTGTGGAATTGATTGACCGGGCGGCCAGTTATAGATGAGCGATTGACCGTCCGGCCAGTCAAACGAGACGGAGGTGGCGTTCATGAAAGCCTGGACTCGATGGCAGGACTGGGTGGCGGTGGTCGCGGGTGTCTACGCGATCCTCTCGCCCATCTGGGTGAGCACGACGCACGAGGGCGGCGCCGTGGCCTCGCTGATCGTGCTCGGTGCTCTGCTCGTCATCACCGGCCTCTACTCACTGGCGCGGGCGACCACGTTGAGCAGCGTCGCGGCGCAGTGGCTCCTCGTCCTGTGGGGAGTGCTCCTCTTCGTCGCCCCCTGGGTGATCACCTACACCTCCCACAGCGGTGCCGCGTGGACCTCCTGGATCGTCGGCGTGATCGGCGTACTGGCCGGTCTGAGCGTCAGCCTCACCGGCGACCTGGCACATCGGCGCGCCATTCCGCACTGACGAACGTAGGCTGACGAGGGGCCGGGCGCTGCGCCCGGCCCCTCGTTTTCATCTGCATCGGGAAAAGGGACCTTCGCATGGCCTCACGAGTCCGTTCGGCGGAAGACAGCCGGGCGCGCATCCTCGACGCCGCGGAGAAACTCTTCGCCGAGGAGGGGTACGACGCCACCCCCACGTCGCGCGTCGCCGAGCGGGCCGGGGTCTACAAGGGCCTGGTCTTCCATTACTTCGCACGCAAGATCGATCTTCTGCTGGCGCTGGTCGAGCGCGTCCCCATCGAGGAGATCGCCTCGCTGGAGGCCGAGGTGGTCCCCGGCGACGTCGCCGCGACCCTGCTCAACGTGGCCGCCGACTTCGACGTCTGGTACAGCCGTTCGTCGGGTTCTCGCCTCATCCTCTTCCGCGAGGCCGCGACCCACCCCGAGGTCAGCGGCGCACTGGCCGAGATGAACGCCCGGCTCATCGGCCTCGTACACCGGGCCCTCGACGGAGCGCTCGGCGACGGCGCCGTCCCCGAGCGGCGGCGTACGGCCGCGGCCACGACGTTCGCCATCGCCCTGCTCAACCACGCACACTGGCGTGACGTGGGCCTGCCGACCTTCGAGCTCTCCGACATCGCCGACCTGCTCGGTGAGGGTCTCGCCATTCGGCATTAACTCGGTTGCCAAACTGTCGGTACCCCCAGGCATGATGTGTGCTGCAGGCTAAAGCTGCTCTAAAGTGCCTGTTCAGGCGAATAATCACGATTGGAAAAGACACATTGAGTACGCTCTCATCACCCGAGGTGGCGGACGACCCGCAGAAGGCGTCCGGTTCGGCGGGAGGACTCGATCGGGGCGTGCTCGCGGTCGCCATGGTCGTGGTCCTCGGCGCCATCATGTCGATCCTCGACGTCACCGTCGTCAACGTCGCCATCAACCGCCTCGCCGGCGAGTTCAAGGCGCCGCTGTCGACGATCCAGTGGGTCGCCACCGGTTACACGCTCGCCCTGGCGACGGTCATCCCGGTCACCGGCTGGGCCTCGGCCCGGTTCGGCACCAAACGGCTCTACATGATCTCCATCGCCCTGTTCGTCTGCGGCTCGGCGATGGCCGGCCTGGCCTGGTCGGCGGAGTCGCTGATCGCGTTCCGGGTGCTGCAGGGCCTGGGCGGCGGCATGATCATGCCGGCCGGCATGACGATCCTCACCCAGGCCGCCGGCCCGAAGCGGGTCGGCCAGGTCATGAGCGTCGTCGGCATCCCGATGCTGCTCGGCCCGATCTGCGGCCCGATCCTCGGCGGCTACCTCGTCGACGACGTCTCCTGGCGCTGGATCTTCTTCATCAACCTGCCGATCGGCCTCCTCGCGCTGTTCCTGTCCGCGCGGATCCTGAAGCGCGACACCCCGCAGCCGGGCGAGCGTCTCGACCTGGTCGGCCTCCTGCTGCTGTCACCCGGCCTGGCCGCGCTCATCTACGGTCTGGCCAAAGGCGCCCAGAAGAGCGACTTCAGCACGCCCGAGGTCCTCATCACCACGATCGCCGGCGCGATCCTGGTCGTGCTGTTCGTCTTCCGCGCCCTGAGCGCCGAGAACCCGCTGATCGACCTGCGCCTGCTGAAGCGCCGCTCGGTCGCCGCCGCCTCGGGCACGATGGTCCTGTTCATGTGCGCCTTCATGGGCGCGATGCTCCTGCTGCCGCTGTACTACCAGCTCGTACGCCAGGAGAGCGCGCTCGCCTCGGGCCTGCTCCTGGCGCCGCAGGGCATCGGCGCGATGTTCACGATGCCGGTCGGCGGCAAGCTCACCGACCGCATCGGCCCCGGCCGCGTCGTCCTGATGGGCCTGGTCGTGGTGGTCGGCTCGGTGGCGGGCTTCACGGCGCTGCTGCAGGCCGACACGTCCTACTGGCTGCTGGGCGCGGTCCTGTTCGTGATGGGCCTGGGGCTCGGCCTGACGATGATGCCGGTGATGGCCGCCGCGATCCAGACCCTCAGCCATGATGAGGTCCCTCGGGCCAGCACGATGCTGAACATCATCCAGCAGGTCTCTGCCTCGGTCGGCACCGCGCTGATGTCGGTGCTCCTGGCCAACAACCTGGCGCACAAGCTCGGCACCTCGTCGGGCGGCGGCCTGTCCGCCACCCAGCACGTGCCGCCGCAGATCATGCAGAAGATCGCCGTGCCGATGGCCCAGTCCTTCCAGAACACCTACTGGTACGCGGTCGCCCTGCTCGCCCTGGCCTTCATCCCGGCGCTTCTCCTCCCCCGCCACCGCCCGGACGTGATGACCTCCCCCACCGACACCCCGATCGTCATGCACTGACCGCCCACCCATGAAACGGCCGCACACCCCTTCTCTGGGGCTGTGCGGCCGTTGACTCCTCGTCGGCCGCGGTGCCTCCGCGAAGAGACGGCCGGAGCGGTCCGTTGACAGCGATCGTCCACGCGTGCCTGCGGGACGGCCACGGCGGCAGCCCCACCGCCGTGCTGGACGACGTGCCGCTGAGCGACGACGAGCGGTGCCGGGTGCCGGTGGCGATGGGGACCTCGCACGCCGTCTTCGTGCAGAGGCACGCCGGCCCCGTCGTCGGCCTGCGCTTCTTCACCTCCGGGGGAGAGCTGCCCGCCTGCGGCCACGGCACCGTCGCCGCGCTCGCGTACCTCGCCGACCACACCGGGCTCGACGACTACCAGGCAACCGTCCAAGCCGGAGGACGCGTCTTCAACGGCCGGGCCGTACGGCGAGGAACCCACTTCGACGCCACCTTCGACGCCGGCCCCGTCGGCCTGCGCGAGGCCACGGCGGGCGAGTGCGCGCTCGTCCTGCCCGCCCTCGGAGACGTCGCCGGCGGGGCCCGCGTCGCCGAGATCGGACGGGAACGGCTGCTCGTCCCCGTCGCCACGCGGTCCGCGCTCGCCGCCCTCACCCCGGACCTCGACCGGCTCCGGGCCGCCTGCGACCGGCTCGGCCTCCTCGGCTGCTACGTCTACTCCCCGCCGACATCTGAGGGCCGCCTCGCCGCCCGGATGTTCGCCCCCTCGATCGGCGTCGCCGAAGACGTCGCCAACGCCAACAGCACCGCCTGTCTCGCCGCCCACCTGGCCGGGCCGGGCGCCGTCGAGATCGCCGTCGACATGGGCGACTCTCTCGGCAGCCCGGCCACGATCACCGCGCGCGGCGCCGCACCGATCCGCGTGGGCGGCGCCGCACGGGTCACCTCTGTACGGCGTACGCCAGGTGGGTGACCCCGTTGCCCTCGACGACGACCGGGTTCGACAGCCGCACCGGCGACTTGGCCAGGCTCTCGAACCACCGGACGCCCGAGCCGAGCAGCACCGGGACCTGGTCGACGTTGATCGCGTCGAGCAGCCCGGCGTCCAGGCACTGCTGGGCGATCTTCGCGCTGGCGACCACCACGTCCTTGTCCCCCGCGGCCTCGCGGGCGAGGGCGATCGCCGACTCCACCGAGTCGGTGAAGGTGAACGTCTCGGTGTGCGGCCAGTCGGCGGGCGGCTCGTGGGTGACCACGACGATCGGCACGCCCAGCGGGTGGGTGCCGCCCCACCCCTGGGCGACGTCGAACAGGTGCCGGCCCGTGACCAGGGCGCCCACCCTGGCCATGCCCTCGCGCATGTACGCGGCGCTGGCCGGCGTCATCCGGAACGTCGCCCAGTCGACCGCGGTCGGCACCTCGACGTCCCCGTTGCCCATCCAGCCGAACAACTGGTCGATCCCGTCCGCCGGGTCGGCGATGAATCCGTCCAGCGACATCGACATGTTGGCGATGACCTTGCTCATTTCGATCTCCTTTGTTCCGATGGCTCAACGCTCTCGCTGACGGCCGTACGGAACATCGGCCAGCCGGCCGATGCCGGCGGCCGTACCGGGTGAGATCGGGCAGACTGGGCGCGATGTCCTCCGAGAACGCCCTCCCCGTGCCGCTGACCAGGTTCGTCGGCCGCGAGACGGAATTGCGCGCCATCGCCGGGGCGCTGGAAACGGCACGGCTGGTCACCCTCGTGGGTCCGGGCGGCTGCGGCAAGACCCGGCTGGCGATCGAGGCGGCGGCCCGCGAGCAGCGGCTCGACGGAGTCCGCTGGGCCGACCTGGCGAGCACCGACGACCCGCTGGTCGTCCCCGACCTCGTGGCCGCCGCGACCGAGGTCCTGCCGGCCGCCAAGGACACGATCTTCCGCCAGCTCGCCGGCCGCCGTCTGCTCGTGTGCCTCGACAACTGCGAGCACGTCGTCGGCGCCGCCGCCGAGGTGGCCCTCGAACTCCTCCGTACGTGTCCGGGCGTGACCGTGCTGGCCACGAGCCGCGAGGCCCTCGGCGTCCCCGGCGAGGTGGTCTGGCGCGTCCCGTCACTCAGCGGCGAGGATGCCGTCGCGCTGTTCGAGGAGCGGTCGGGCCGAGCCGGGTCCGGCCCGGTGCGTACGGCCTGCATCCGGCTCGACGGCATCCCGCTGGCGATCGAGCTCGCCGCGGCGTGGTCCGGCACGCTGTCCGCGCAGGAGATCCTCGACGGCCTGGACGACCGGTTCGCGCTGCTGGTACGGGGCCCGCGCGGCGTGGCGGCGCGCCACCAGACCCTCGCCGCGTCGATGGCGTGGAGCCATGACCTGCTGGAAGAGGCCGACCAGGTCCTGTTCCGACGGCTGGGCGCCTGCCACGGCGGGTTCACGCTGGAGGCGGCGCGCGGCGTCAGCGGCCTCGACCGCGGCGCGGTGCCCGGCGGCCTGCGCCGGCTCGTCGACAAGTCGCTGCTCGTCGCCGACACGGGCGGCGACGTGGCGCGGTACCGCATGCTGGAGACGATCCGCGCGTACGCCGCCGCCCGGCTCGACGCCGCGGGAGAGGCGGAGGCGACCCGTGACCGGCACCTCGACACGTACCTCGCGCTGACCGAGGCGGCCGGCCCGCTGCTCGCACGCGACAAGGACGCCTGGACCTCCGAGATCGGGGCCGAGCGGGAGAACCTCCGTGCCGCCCTCGACTGGGGCCTGGCGCAGGAGGATCCCGAACGCGGCCGGCGGCTCGCCGCCGGGCTGCCCTGGCTGTGGCACCTCGGCGCACGCGGCCACGAGGGGCTCACGGTGTTCCGCCGGGCCATCGACCGCGGCACGGGCGAACGCACCGCGCTGCAGGCCCGCCTGCTGACCGGCCTCGCGCTGATCGCCGACACGACGCATCCGGCGGGGCTGGAGTACGACGCGGCGCAGGCGGCGCTGGAGATCGCGACCAAGGTGGGCGACGTGCCGAGCGCCTGCCTCGCCCGCCTGCTCAGCGCGGTCGGCCTGTTCTCCCAGGACTCCGGCACCGCCTGGAAGCTGGCCGAGACCACGCGCGAGCAGGCGCTGGCGGCCGGTGAGTCCTTCGTGGCCGACGGCGCGACGGCCCTGATGGGGATCATCCTGCACCTCCGGGACGACCACGAGGCCGCCGTACCCCTCATGCGCGAGGCCGCCGAGGGGCTCCTGCGGCGCGGCGACCGCGGCGTCGCCTCCACCACGCTCGGCTTCATGGCGAGCAGCGCCCTCTACACAGGTGATCTCGTACGGGCCCGCGAACTGGCCCTCGACGCCGTACGCGCCGCCCGGCCGCTGGCCGACCTCCACCGCGTGGGGTCGGCCGGGAGCGTGCTGGCCACGGTGGAGGTGGCGGCGGGCCGGCTGGACGCCGCGCGCGAGGCCTTGGACCCCCTGGTCCGGCTGGTGGAGGGCGCCGAGTCGCCGCCGTTCGTACCGGGCCTCGCGCGGGCCATGGGCACGCTGCTCCTTCGGTCGGGTGCGGCGGAGGAGGCGGTCACGTGGTTCCGGCGCGAGACGAACTGGCTGGGCGACGACCTCGCGGCCCAGCTGGCGCCGCAGACGCTGACCGGCCTGGCGGAGGCGCTCCGGTTGACCGGCGACACCGAGGCCGCGGACGAGGCGTGCGTGCGCGCGCTGGAGACGGCCCGTACGGTCGGCATGCCCCGGGTCGCCGCAGACGCCCTGGAGCAGCGCGCTCACCTGGCGGACGACCCGTCGCGGGCGGAGGACCTGCACCACGAGGCGCTGGCGCTGCGCGCCGACCACGGCCTGTGGCTCCCGTGCGCCGCCAGCCTGGAGGCGCTGGCGTCCGGCTCGGCCCCGACCGAGGCCGTACGGCTGCTCGCCGCCTGCGACCGCGCCCGTGAGGAGACGGGCCGCCCTCGTACGGCGCCCGATCCGCGGCTACGGGAGGCGCTGGGCGAGGAGGCGTACGAGACGGCATGGTGGGAGGGCCGCGAGCTGACCCTGCCGGACGCGGTGGAGTACGCCCGGCGGGCCCGCGGCCGGAGGGGCCGCCCGTCGAGCGGCTGGGCCAGTCTCACCCCGACCGAGCGCAACGTCGTACGCCTGGCCGCGGAAGGCCTGAGCAACCCGGGCATCGGCGAACGGCTGTTCATGAGCCGCAGCACGGTCAAGACGCACCTGTCCCACGTCTACGCCAAACTGGGCGTCACCAACCGAACCGAACTCGCCACCCTCGCCGGCCCCCACCTCGCGGACCCGGGCGATTACTCACGCACATTGAAATCTTAGAAAAATGGTCGGCACCCGCTTTGTCGTGCCGGAAGCCGCCGTTATACGCGAGGCGGTTTCGGGGTCCATCCGTACTGATCGAGCCGTGCGCGCGCCTTCTCGCGGTCCTGATCGCTGAAAAGGCTCTCGTACTCGGGGAGCAGCACATGGGCCTCCACGGTGAGATCGAGGCGATGATGAGTCCAAAGTGTCGTGAAGCCGTCGGAAGGTGTCTCCGTGGCGAGTAGGTGCTTCGCGGCCACGACTCCTCCGTGTTCGCTGACCATCTGCAGGAAGCGCGTGGCGTTGTAGCCGATTTCTCTTTTCGCTGTCTCGTAGATGGTCACCATGGCCCTGTTGAATCGCCGCTCGGTCTCCTCCATGGCGAATCTCCTCGAACGTCGCGTCGTTGGCTGTCGCAAGGATCATCCGAAACAGCCACTGGCAGGTTGATCTGACCGAGTCAGGCCATCGAACATATTCACCGGGACGGGCGCGGGCGCTGCGGAGGGCGGCCGCGGATGGGCTCGTAGTGGTCGAAGGCGCACTCCAGCAGGCCCTCGCCTCGGGTCAGGGCCGGTAGCAGGCGTTCCAGGTCGTGTACCGATGCCGCCGGGATGTCCCCCTCCACCGTGCTCGACGGGCCCCGGGACTCGATGGTGCGCGGCACCGCGCGCAGGCGGACGAACGCCGGTGCCAGGGCGCCGAACGTGTCCTCCGGAATCTCCAGGCGGAAGCGCTGCAGCGGCTCGTGCACCACCGTGCCCGCCGACCGGAGCGCGTCCATCAGCACCAGAGGAGTAAGGCTCCGGAAGTCCCCCGCCATACTCGACATCGACGCGTCGAAGGTGCCGTGCGAATGGCTCTGCCGGGGCCAGTAGCCCGAGTGCGTCATCGTCACCGTGCAGTCGACGACCTCCCACCCGTGCAGGCCGCCCTCCCGCAGGGTCTCGTGCACCGTCTCCTCGACCGCGGTGAAGAACGCGTACGGCATGGAGCCCAGTTCGACCTCCAGCCGGAAGACGACGCCGGAGCCGGCCGGTCCCGGGTCGACGCGCAGCCCGACCGTGGCGTGGTACGGGTTGGGCGGCACGTCGATGATCTGGTGCGCCGCGCCGCTGCCGGCCGGCCGTTCGACGCAGATCGTCGTCGTCTCGCGGAAGCCGACCTCGATGCCGTACTCCTCCGCGAGCGTCGCCTGGATGACCTCCTTCTGCACCTCGCCATAGAGCGAGACGGCGATCTCCCGCCGGAGGTCCTGCCGCAGGTCGATCAGCGGGTCCTGCTCGGCGAGCTGGGTGAGCGCGGTGTGCAGCGCGCCCCGGTCGGAAGGCCGGGCGGGCACGACGATCGTCTCCAGGGTCGGCGGGGCGAACAGGCGGTCCGGCGAGGGCCGGGGCTCGCCCAGCGTGTCGCCGATGCGTACGTCCGCGAGCCCCCAGAGCCGGCCGATCCGGCCCGGCGCGACCGCGTCGGCCTGGCCGGAAGCGCCCGGTCGAAGACTGCGATCGCGGTGACCTTGCCCTCGGTGTCGCGGCCGAAGCGCAGCCGCTCGCGCACCCTTACGGTCCCGGAGAACATCCGCACGTACGCGATCTTCTCTCCCGACGGGCCGCGCTCGACCTTGAAGACGGTGCCCGAGACCGGGCCGTCCGGGTCGCCCGAGGAGGCGGGCAGGAACTCGGTGATGCCCGTCGTCAGCGCGGAAACGCCCGCCCCGGTGATCGCCGAGCCGAAGAACACCGGGTGCGCCAGCCCCTGGCCGACCTGTACGGCGAGCGTCTTGCGCAGCCGGGAGTGCGGCAGCGCCGTCTCGTCCTCGACGTACGCGGCCAGAAGGTCGTCGTCGTGGCCGGTGAGCAGGTCGGCGAGCCGGGCCGTGAACTCCGGCGAGGCCGCGTCGTACGGGACGAAATGAGCGCCGCGCGTGCCGAGGTCGCGGGCCGTGCCCATCGGCACGACGGCCGGCGTCAGCTTCGCCGCGATCTCTTCCAGCACGCGGTCGTACGCCGCGCCGCGCCGGTCGATCTTGTTCACGAAGATGATCGTGGGGATGCGCAGCCGCCGCAGGGTCCGCATCAGGACGCGGGTCTGCGCCTGTACGCCCTCGACCGCGGAGATCACCAGCACCGCGCCGTCCAGCACGCTGAGCACGCGCTCCACCTCGGCGATGAAGTCCGGGTGTCCGGGCGTGTCGATCAGGTTGACCGTGACGTCACCGACGGCGAACGACACGACCGCGGACTTGATGGTGATGCCGCGCCGCCGTTCGAGGGCGAGCGAGTCGGTCTGGGTGCTGCCGTCGTCGACGCTGCCGACCGCGTCGATGACACCGGCGGCGTACAGGAGCCGCTCGGTCAGGCTGGTCTTACCGGCGTCTACATGCGCGAGAATCCCGAGGTTCAGCATGGTCACTGAGCGTCATGTCCCTTGGGTCGATGAGAGTTCCCTTCTGTGTGGACATGAACGCTGCGCGCATGGTGTTCTCCTCGGTCGGCCGGTCGTCGCGGCGATTACAACAGGTGACGACCCCGTCAGGCAACCGAATTGTTTCCGCGCGTGTCGATCTGGGCGGGCCTCGTTCGTATGGAGGGCAGGACACGTACCGGAGGAGACGCCATGACCCGCACACTGCTGACCGGACTCATGATCGGCGAGTCGCCGCGCTGGCACGAGGGCCGTCTCTGGTTCTCGAACTGGGGCTCGCAGGAGGTCCTCGCCGTCGACGCCGGAGGGAAGGCCGAGGTGATGGCCCGCGTGCCGACCACGCTCCCGTTCTCCATCGACTGGCTGCCCGACGGGCGGCTGCTCGTCGTCTCCGGCCCCGAGGCGCTGCTGCTGCGCCAGGAGCCGGACGGGTCGCTGGTGCGACACGCCGGTCTCGGGCATCTCGCCAGGATCTGGAACGAGATCGTGGTGGACGGCCGCGGCAACGTCTACGTGAACGGGATGGATTTCGACTTCCTCGGCGGCGGGGACTTCGTCCCGGGGATCATCGCGCTGGTCACGCCGGACGGCGCGGTACGCCAGGTGGCGGGCGACATCATGTTCCCCAACGGCATGGTGATCACGCCGGACGGATCGACGCTCATCGTCGCCGAGTCCTTCGCGAGCCGGCTGACGGCCTTCGACATCGGGCCCGACGGCGGCCTGTCCGGCCGGCGGGTGTGGGCCGAGCTCGGCCAGGGCGGCGACGGCATCTGTATCGACGCGGAGGGCGCGGTCTGGAGCTCGGTGACGGCCGGCGGCCGGCCCGCGTGCGCGCGAGTACGGGAGGGCGGCGAGGTGGAGCGGCTGGTCGAGCTGGACCAGGGCTGCTTCGCCTGCATGCTGGGCGGCGAGGACGGCCGGACGCTGTTCATGCTGACCGCCGACTGGCGGGGCCCGGAGCAGATGGATGAACTGCTCCGGGCCCGCACCGGCAGGCTCGTCACTGCGCCGGCCCCAGTCCCGGGTGCCGGAAAACCTTAGACGCGCTCCAGCACGACGACCGGGATCACGCGGTCGGTCTTGCGCTGGTAGTCGTTGTAGGCCGGCCAGGTCTCGGCCATGGTCTGCCACATCGCCGGCTTCTCCTCCGGCGTCGCCGTACGGGCCCGCGCCGTGAAGCGGTCGCCCCACACCTGGATCTCGACCTCGGGGTCGGCCTCGATGTTGCGGAACCACAGGGGCGGCTCGTCGGCTCCGCCCTTGGAGGCGACGATCAGGTACACGTCACCGTACTTCTGGTAGATCAGCGGCGTCGTGTGCCGCTCTCCGCTCTTGCGGCCGGTCGTCGTCAGGAGCAGGGTGGTCGTCCCCTCCCAGTCGTGCCCGACCTTTCCGTCGGTCTCCTGGTAGCGCTCGACATGTTCACGACCAAAAAGCAACGTCTTCACCTCGTTGAATCGGCTTGTCCTGAGCACAACCGGTTCGCGGCGGCGATCCTTCCCCAACCGTTGTCGCCGGGGAGCGCGCCGTCACCGATACTGGCCTCGTGAGCGCCGACGAGACCCAAAAGGTGCATCTGGTCGAGCAATATGGTCCAGCGTGGTCACCAGGTGTCTTCGAACGCGGCACCGACGGGCCGCGCGTCATCCTGGCCGGGGTGGACGGCTCTCCCACGGCCATGCGCGCGGGCGCGTACGCGGCCGGGCTGGCGCGCCGGCAGCACTCGCGGCTCGTGTTCGTCTTCGTGGCCGCGCCGTCGCTGTGGACCGGGATGTCGGCCGGGCCGGCCGCGGCGGCCCAGGAGCAGTTGTTCGACGAGCTGATCACCGAGCTGCGCGGCCAGATCCAGGAACGCGCTGCGGAGATCGCCGTACCGATCACCTTCGTCGTCCGCCGGGGCGACGCCTTCGTCGAGCTCCGCGACGCCGCGACCGAGATCCACGCCGACATGGTGGTGGTCGGCTCGTCCGAGCAGGCCGGGCACCGCCTCATCGGCTCGGTCGCGACACGCCTGGTCCGCGCGGGCCGCTGGCCGGTGACGGTCGTTCCCTAGACCGCCGAGATGGCCTCGTCGCAGTCGCGGACGACGAGGGTCACCGGCCCGAGAGCGCGCGCCCAGAGATCATCCCCATGGATCCGCGGCGGCGTACGCGGGCCGCCACCTGTCGCGGTGGGCCAGGCGTAGGGACTCGGGGAGCAGGCCGGGGTCGTCTCCAGGCTCGCGCCGTCCCGTCACATCCGGCCGGTCCATTCCGTCATGGCTATGACAGATCGCGACGGAGGTATGTGACCGATGGACGATGAGCAGTCGCTGGCCGGGCGGTTCGAGGAGAACCGGGTGCACCTGCGGGCGGTGGCGTACCGCATGCTCGGCTCGCTGAGCGAGGCCGACGACGCCGTTCAGGAGGCCTGGCTGCGGTTCAGCCGCGCCGGCGCCGGCGGCGTGGACAACCTCGGCGGATGGCTCACGACCATCGTCGCCCGCGTGTGCCTGACCATGCTCCGTTCCCGGACCTCCCGCCGCGAGGACCCGCTGGAGGCGCACGTGCCCGATCCGGTGGTGAGCCTGGACGAGGCCGGCCCCGAGCAGGAGGCGCTGCTGGCCGACTCGGTCGGGCTCGCGCTGCTCGTGGTGCTGCAGACACTCGCGCCCGCCGAACGGCTGGCCTTCGTGCTGCACGACATGTTCGCGGTGCCGTTCGAGGAGATCGCGCCGATCGTCGACCGCTCGCCCGCCGCCGCGCGGCAGCTCGCCAGCCGGGCCCGCCGCAGGGTCCGGGGGTCGGCACCGGTCCCGGACGCCGATCCGGCGCGGCAGCGCGCGGTGGTAAACGCCTTCCTGGCCGCCTCGCGCGCCGGTGACTTCGACGCCCTCGTCGCGGTGCTCGACCCCGATGTCGTCCTGCGCGCCGACTTCGGCGGCAAGGATCTCTCCTCGGTGATCCGCGGGGCGCGGACCGTGGCAGGCCGGGCGCTGATGTTCCAGGAGTACGCGCCGTACGCGCGCCCGGTCACGGTGAACGGCGCGCCGGGCATCCTCGCCGACCCCGAGGGCAGGCCGTTCTCCGTCATGGCGTTCACGATCACCGGCGGGAGGATCGTCCAGATCGACGTGCTCGCCGATCCGGAGCGGCTGCGCCGGCTCGACCTGGTGTGAGGGGTCCCGCCGCCTTGACCGTGCGGAGTACGGGGGCGGTCTCCAAGGTCTGCACCGCCTCCAGGCGATGCGTGAGGTAGCGGTGCGGCGCCCCGGGGTCCGGGCAGAGGGTGTGGGCCACGAGGTTGGTCCGGCCCGTCGTCGCCGCGACGAAGGCCGGCTCGTCGTAGCCGGCCAGGACGCCCGCGACGTGGTCGAGCCGGTCCGGCGCCACGGCCATCCAGAGCAGCGCCTGGCGTCCCGTTCTTCGCCACCGCCCTGCACCGGGTGCGGCCCCACGAGACCGGCTCGGCCGCCGGCCTCCTCAACGCGGTGCGGCAGCTGGGCGGCACACTCGGCGTCGCGCTCCTGGGCAGCGTCCTCCTCGCCGCCCCCGACGCCTTGACCGGTGCGCGGAACGCCTGCTGGATCGGGGCCGGGCTCGTGTTCGCGACCGGAGTGACCGCCGGGCTGATGACCGGCTGCCCCCCGCGACCTGCGACGGCACTGCTAGAAGGTCCATAACAGGGGTAGTAGGGCGCCATGTCCACTTGGGGGAAGCACGTTGAACGCCGGTTCACCGAGGTCAGCGGGCTACAGGTCCCGCTGCCGGGCGGTGGGTCGACGCGTGAGCGCTGGGCGGTGTTCGCCCGGCTCGCGGAGGAGGATCTGTCCCTCGCCCGGCTGAGCGAGGGGCACTTCGACGCACTGGCGATCCTCGCCGAACTGCACGGGCCCGCGCCGGTGGCCGGGGAGCTCTGGGCCGTGTGGGCGGCCAAGCCGCCCGCCCTGGAGGTCGCCGGCGGGCGGGTCCGCGGCGTCAAGCCGTACTGCTCGGGGGCCCGGGTCTGCACGCGCGCGCTGGTCACGGCGGGCGACCGGCTGTTCGCCACCGGGCCGGGCGAGCCGGTCGAGGGCACGTGGCCGGCCACCGGGATGGCGGCCAGCGACAGCCTGGACGTCCGGTTCGACGACGTGGCGGCCGAGGAGGTCGGGCCGCCCGGCGGCTACACCGGCCGGCCCGGCTTCCACCACGGCGGGATCGGCGTCGCGGCGGTCTGGTACGGCGGCGCGCGCGCCGTCGCCCGTCCCCTCCTCGGCGCCGCCGGACCCCACGCGCTGGCGCACCTCGGCGCGGTGGAGATCGCACTGACGTCCGCGCGCGAGGCCCTGGAGCGGGCCGCCGCCGAGATCGACGCCGATCCGCTCGACCTCAAACAACACGCGGCGGCGCAGGCCCTACGCGTACGGTCCCTGGTCGCCGAGGTGGCGGCCGAGGTCCTGGACCGTACGGGCCGGGCGCTCGGCGCGGGGCCGCTGTCCCACGACGAGGCGCACGCGCGCCGGGTCGCCGATCTGACCGTCTACATCCGCCAGCATCACGCCGAACGTGATCTGGCCGCACTCGGCAAGCTGGTCACAGGGGAGGCATGGTGAACCCGATCGACGCACCGGGCACCGACGAAGAGGAATGGCGGGCCTGGGACGGGCTGGAGGCTCTCCCCCCGCTCAACTCCTACCGATGGAACAGTGTCGTGGTGATCGCCGCGCACCCCGACGACGAGGTGCTCGGCGTCGGCGGCCTGATGGCGCTGCTCGCCGACCGCGGCGCGCGCCTGCGGCTCATCGCCGTCACCGACGGCGAGGCGTCCCACCCCGACCCCGGCATCGCCGAACGCCGCGTCGCCGAGTCGGCCACGGCGCTCAAGCACATCGGCGCCGTCGAGACCGTACGCCTCGGCCTGCCCGACAGCGCCGTACGGGACGAGGACCTCCTGCGCCTGCTGCCCGAGCTCGTCGACGGCTTCGACGCGTGCCTGGCGCCGTGGGACAAGGACGCGCACCCCGACCACGAGGCCGTCGGCCGCGTCGCGGCGGCCTGTGACACCGAGGTCTGGCACTTCCCGATCTGGACCTGGCACTGGGCGCGGCCCGCCGACCTCCGCGTGCCCTGGGACCGGGCCGTCCAGGTGCCGTTGCCGTCTCCCGTGTCCGAGCGCAAGCAGGCGGCGATCGACTGCTTCACCAGCCAGTTCGAGGACCCGGACCCGATCCTGCCGCCGGGCGTTCTCGCGCACTTCACGCGGGGCCGGGAGGTGCTCTTTGACGCTCGGCCCTGAGTACTTCGAGAAGGTCTACGCCGCGTCCGGCGACCCGTGGGGCTTCACGACCCGCTGGTACGAGGAGCGCAAGTACGCGCTGACCGTGGCGATGCTGCCGCGCCGGCGGTACGCCGACGCGTTCGAGCCGGGGTGCTCGATCGGGGTTCTCACCGCGCTGCTGGCACCACGCTGTGACCGCCTGCTGTCCTGCGACGTCTCCCCCGAGGCCGTACGCCAGGCGCGCGAGCGGGTGCCCGGCGCGCGGGTCGAGCGGCGGACCCTCCCCGCAGGGTGGCCCGAGGGGACCTTCGACCTGATCGTCTTCTCGGAGTTCCTCTACTACCTCGGCCCCGAGGACCTGCGACGCGTCCTGCGACTGGCCGGAGAGTCGCTCGCGCCGGGCGGCACCCTGCTGGCCGTGCACTGGCGCCATCTCGTACCGGACTATCCGCAGACCGGGGACGAGGTGCACGCCGCGCTCGGCCGTACGGGCCTGTCGCTGCTGGCCGAGCACCGTGAGGCCGACTTCGTCGCCGAGGTCTACGTCAACGGCCCGGCGGTGTCCGTGGCCGCCGCCGAGGGACTGACGTGATCGCCGGTGTCGTCGTGCCGGCGCACAACGAGCAGGAGCACCTCCCCGCGTGTCTGGCCGCGCTCCGCGGCACGCTCGTCATCGTCGTCGCGGACGCCTGCACCGACCGTACGGCCGAGGTGGCCCGGCGGGGCGGCGCGTTCGTCGTCGAGGTCGGCGCCCGCAACGTCGGCGTCGCCCGCGCGGCTGGGGTGAGTGAGCTGCTGCGGCGCGGGGCGTCGTGGGTCGCGACGACCGACGCCGACACGCTGGTGCCGCCCGGCTGGCTGACCACGCAGCTGGAGTACGCCGCGCGGGGCTGGGACGCGGTCGTCGGCACCGTCACGGTCGCCGACTGGACCGGCCATCCGCCCAAGCGCCCGGCGGCGTACGCCCGTCACTACGCGAGCGACCGCGCGCCGGTGCACGGCGCGAACCTCGGCTTCACCGCCCACGCGTACGTCACGGCCGGCGGTTTCCCGGCCCTCGCGACCGGAGAGGACCGTGCGCTGGTCGGCGCCATGGAGCGGGCGGGCCGGCGTGTGCTGCGCACCTCGCGCGTGCGGGTCGTCACCTCGGCGCGGCACCGCTACCGCGCCCCGCACGGCTTCGGGCATCTGCTCACCACCCTGGACGGCTGACTCAGGCGGGGGTGATCGTGCTGCGGGCCTTCTCGATCGCGGCGATGGCGCCGGTGAGCTGCTCGACCACGGCCCGGCGGTGGTCGGCGGTCGCGGCGGAGTCGGCGTTCAGCAGGGCCGGGATCCGGCCGGCGAGCCGGCCGATCAGGGCGGCGACGCCGGTGGCGGTGGGGTCGGCGGTGAAGGTCAGCCGCACCTCGCGCTCGGCGTAACGTGCCATCGCCTCGACGTGCTTGACGACACACTCGTCGGCGAAGCGCAGCGTCATCGGGAAGCTGGAGCCGTTGCCGCAGGTGCAGTCCCAGCCGAAGATCTCCGCCTCGGGGGTGGCGAGTTCTCGCCCGCCGGGCTCGCGTGGCGAAGGCGTGCCCGCGGTCCGGAACTCCGGCGCGCCGGGCCCGATGACCGTACGAGCCCGGTGATCGGGTATCTCACGAATCGTCATGGGCGACATACTGTCCGTAGCGGAGGCCGTTGTCCGCGTAATGCGGAAGATTGCGGGCAGTGGCCACCGGAGAACGCGGCCTGATGTGGCACTCCAGGTGAAAGGGTTTGCTGGACGGGTAGACGTCCGGCATGCGAATCGGTGTGCTCGATGTCGGGTCGAACTCCGCCCACCTGCGCGTCCTGGACCTCCGGTCCGGCGACGCGCCCCGTCCCGTCACGTCGGTGAAGTGCCCCACGCTGCTGGCCGACGCGATCAACGGCGACGGGCAGCTTCGCCCGCCCGCGATCGACCGGCTCGTGGCGGCCGTCGGCACCGCGGCGTGCGCCGCGCGGCGCGAGCACGTCGACGAGCTGATCGCGTTCGCCACCGCGACGGTGCGCGACGCCGCCAACCGCGAGGTGGTCATCGCGCGGGTCGCGGCCGAGACCGGCGTACGGCTCGGGCACCTGACCGGCCGCGACGAGGCGCGGCTCACCTTCCTGGCCGCGCGCGACTGGTACGGCTGGTCGGCCGGGCCGATGCTGCTGATGGACATCGGCGGCGGCTCGGCGGAGATCGCGTACGGCGACGGGGCCGACCCGGTGCTCGCGCTGTCCCTGCCGCTCGGCGCCGGGCGGCTGACCCGCGAGCACCTTCCGGGAGACCCGCCGCGCGGTCGTGACGTACGCCGGTTACGGCGGCACGTGTACGAACGCCTGGGCGCCGTCCGGTGTGAGTTCAGCGACCTGACGGCACCGCGCCGGGTGGTCGCCACGTCCAAGACCTTCAAGCAGCTCGCCCGGCTGACCGGCGCGCCAAAGGATGACCTGCATGTGAACCTGGACCGGCTGCGCGAGCGGCTCCCGATGCTCGCCCGGGCCGACGACCGGCGCCGGGCGAAGATCAAGGGCGTCTCCAAGACCCGGGTGCACCAGATCCTGGCCGGCGCGATCGTGGCCGAGGCCCTGATGACCACGTTCGGCGTCGAGGAGGCCGACGTCTGCCCCTGGGCCCTGCGCGAGGGCATCGCGGTCCAGCGCATGCGGACGCTGCCGCCACTGGCGGTCGCCGCCGAGCTGACCGGCCTCATCCAGCGTTCGTCCGGCCCGCGCCGCCTCACCGCCACGTGATCTACTCCTCTTCGAGCAGTCTCCTCTTCAGGGCGGCGAGGCTGCGGGTGATGAGCCGGGACACGTGCATCTGCGAGATGCCCAGGAGCTCGGCGATCTCGGTCTGGGTCTTGTTGCCGAAGAACCGGTGGATCAAGATGGCCCGCTCGCGCTCCGGGAGCTGCTCCAGCATCGGGCGCAGGGCGTTCCGGTCGACGATGAGCTCCAGCTCGTGGTCGTCGTCGCCGATCAGGTCGCCGAGCGTCGCGCCGCCGTCCTCGTCGGTCACCGGCGAGTCGAGCGACACCGGCCGGTACGCGTCGGAGGCCCCGATCACCTCGACGGCCTCGTCCTCGGTGACGCCGAGGAGCTCGGCGACCTCCGGCACGGTCGGCGGCCGGCCGTGCTCCCGGAGGAAGTCCTGCCGGGCGTTACGCAGCAGCAGCCGGAGCTCCTGGAGTGGGCGGGGCATCCGCATGCTCCACGTACGGTCGCGGAAGTGCCGTTTGACCTCGCCGGTCATGGTCGGCGCCGCGTACGAGAGGAAGCGCTGGCCGACCTCGGGGTCGTAGCGGTTGATCGCCTTGACCAGGCCGAGCATCGCGGCCTGCTCGATGTCCTCCAGCGCCTCGCCGCGACGCGCGTAGCGGCCGGCGATGTGACGGGCGAGCGAGGTGTGCATCACGACGAGCTCGGACCGGATCTCCTCGCGCCGCGGATCTCGCGTTTCCAGCAGCGCCAGTTCATGGAGCAGTGCTTCGGCACGGCCATCGTCATGATCATGTTGCACGAGCACACCGGCATCTTCTAGGGGCTGAAAGATTGTCAGAATGCAACAGTTGCCAGATGACAGTCAACATGGGGCGTGCCCGCCCGCGGCCGGAGACCGCTGACCACGGTTCAGTTCAAGGCGCCCCGGGGGCGGGCCGGCGCGCGCGGAAGAGGCCGCCCGCCGCCAGGCCGACCGCGCCGGCCCCGTCGAGCAGCGCGACACGCCGCCAGGCGGGCGAGAGCGCGACGGCTCCCGCGCAGGTCGCCGCGTGCAGGAGGTCGACGGCGGCCCCGTACCGGAGCAGACCGCGCGTCGGCCGGGCCAGGTCCAGGCCGCCCTGGAGCAGGTGGCGGGTGCCGAGCACGCGCAGCACCCACTCCTGCGACGGCGTCCCCGGACGGCCGGTGACCACCTCCAGCGCCACGCCCGGCGCGGCGACGAGCAGCCCGCCCCACACCAGGCGCGTGCCCTGCATGAGCCTCATCGGGCCGGCCCGCGCAGCAGGCCCAGGCCGACCACGCCCAGTGCGGCCCCGGCGGCCATGGCCAGGACGCCGCGGTGCTGCGCCGCGATCAGCTGGAGACTGCGCGCGTGCGCACGGTCGTCGAAACCGCCGTGCGTGCCGAAGTCCCGGCCGTCCTTGCCGTCGGCGGGCTTCCAGAGGTTCGCCTGCTGGTCCGGGTCGCGCGGCCGGTCGGTCTGCTGCGACCCGAAGCCCGTACGGGCGAGGTAGCGGTCCAGCAGGCCCGGGATCACCCGGTTGGCGAGCAGGGTCGCCACCGTGCTCCCGCCGACCCAGTACTCCCGCCGCTCCGGATGGTCGGCGGCGTAGACGAGCGCCTGCGCGGCCACCTCGGGCTGGTAGATCGGCGGCACGGGCTGCGCGTGGTTCGGGAGCTTGGACTCCACCCAGTCGAACTGCGGCGTGTTGACCGCGGGCATGTGCACGATCGTCGTACGGACGTTGCCGCCCCGGTGCAGCAGCTCGGTGCGCAGCGACTCATGGAAGCCCTGGATGGCGTGCTTGGCCCCGCAGTACGCCGACTGCAACGGGATGCCGCGCTTGGCCAGCGCCGATCCGGTCTGCACGATCGTGCCGTGGTCGCGGGGCAGCATCAGGTCCAGCGCGACCTTGGTGCCGTAGACGAAGCCGAGGTAGGTCACCTCGGTCGTCCGCCGGAACTCCTCCGGCTCGATGTCGACGAACTCGGCGAACACCGAGCTGAACGCGACGTTGACCCACACGTCGATCGGCCCCAGCTCGGCCTCCGTACGCTCGGCCGCCGCCCGTACCTGCTCGTAGTCGGCCACGTCCACCGGGATCGGCAGCGCCCGGCCACCCGCGGCGCGCACCTCCTCGGCGGCGGCGTTCAGCCCGGTCTCCCCCCGGGCCAGCAGGGCGACGCTGGCGCCCTGGGAGCCGAACCGGCGGGCCGCGGCACGGCCGATCCCTCCACTCGCGCCGGTCACGACGACGACACGACTTCCGCTCATGCGAACACCCTTTTAGATCGATGGTTTCCGTCAGGGCTACCCGCCGCCCCCGGCCCCATGCCGCGGGCGGCGGCTCCATATCGAGCGGCATGGCCCCGCGTCTCCGGGGTACCGCGATGGCGGGATGTCCTGATTTGCGGGGAGTTCTAGATGAGTGACGCCTTCCAGGTGCTCAAGATCGACCACGAGGCCATCACGACCGTGCTCCGGCGGCTGTCGGCCGGTCCCGGCGGGGCCCGCCAGCGGCTGGCCGAACGCCTGATCATCGAGGTGACCAAGCACGAGACGGTGGAAGAGGAGTTCTTCTGGCCCGCCGTACGCGAGCACGTCTCCGGCGGCGGCGCGCCGGCCGACGAGGCGACCGCCCAGGAGCAGCACGTCAAGAGCGCGCTTCAGGAGCTGGACGGGCTGAGCGCGGGCGACCCGCGATTCGAGGAACCGCTGAGCGGCCTGATCGGGGAGATCCGCGCGCATCTGACGTTCGAGGAGACGCGGGTGTGGCCTCCGCTCCGCCGGGCACTCACGGGTACACAAGCCGCCGAACTGGGCACCGCACTGATGAAGGGGAAATCGCTCGCGCCGACGCATCCGGACCCCGGCATCGCGCCCGAGCCGGGCATCCTCAAGGCGAGCGGGGCGATGACCGCGGCGGCCGACCGTCTCAAGGACGCCGCCACCGGACGAGGAAGGGACTGAGATGAACACCGCAGGCCTGCTGACCGACGCCTTCGACCGCGTACGCGAGACCGTTCACGCCGTGGTCGACGGACTGACCCCGGACCAGCTCGCCGCACGCGTCGACGGCGAGGCGAACTCCATCGCGTGGCTCGTCTGGCACCTCACCCGCGTACAGGACGACCACGTCGCCGAGGTCGCGGGGACCGGGCAGATCTGGACCACGCGGGTCTGGGCCGAGCGCTTCGGACTCCCGCTGACCACGTCGGCGACCGGCTACGGACACGACTCCGACGACGTCGCGGCGGTCCGGGTCGACTCGCCCAAGCTGCTCACCGGCTACTACGACGAGGTGCACGAACGGACCCTCGCGTACCTGCGCGGGCTCACCGACGAGGACCTCGATCGCGTCGTGGACCGGGCATGGTCCCCGCCGGTGACCCTCGGCGCCCGGCTCGTCAGCGTCCTCAACGACGACACCCAGCACGCGGGCCAGGCCGCCTTCGTACGGGGGATCATCCTGCGCGACTGAGCGCCTCCCTTAATGGCACCATAAGCCGACCTTAAGTAATTCGGTCACCGAGCTGTCCTCTGTTGACAGCCGCTGTTGCGGCATGCTTTTATCCCAGCGCGTTAGGAAACAATCTTTACGAACGCGCGCATTCTCCGCCAGCGCCCCTTATTCAGCGTACGCAGCCCCGGCGTACGCGAATTAGACAGGAACGGTGACCCCCCGTGCGATTGCCCCGGAAATCCATTCGATGGACCGTCCCCGCCGTCCTCGCGCTCGCCGCGGCAGGTACTCCCGTCGTCCTCAACTCCGTCGAGGGCGGCGGGCACGCCGCGTCGGCGTCGCTGTCCGGCCGGGTGACGGCCGCCGCCGTCGACCTGACGGACCCGCACGAGAAGGACATCGCCATGCAGGTGGTCTCCAGCGCGGAGAACTCGTCGCTGGACTGGAAGGCACAGTACAAATACATCGAGGACATCGGTGACGGGCGCGGGTACACCGCCGGGATCATCGGGTTCTGCTCCGGCACCGGCGACATGCTGGAGGTCGTCCAGGCCTACACCGACGCCAAGCCCGGCAACGTCCTCGCGAAGTACCTGCCGGCCCTGCGCAAGGTGAACGGCACCGACTCCCACTCGGGCCTGGACCCGAACTTCCCGGCCGACTGGCGCAAGGCCGCCACCGACACGGCCTTCCAGAAGGCCCAGAACGACGAGCGCGACTCGGTGTACTTCAACCCCGCGGTCCAGCAGGCGAAGACCGACGGCCTGCGGGCGCTCGGCCAGTTCATTTATTACGACGCCATGGTCATGCACGGCCCGGGAAATGACGCGGACAGTTTCGGCGGCATTCGCAAAACGGCGATGAGTAAGGCGAAGACGCCCACTCAGGGCGGCAACGAGACGACTTATCTCAACGCTTTCCTGGACGCTCGGAAGGCCGCGATGAAGCGCGAGGAGGCGCACAGCGACACGACCCGCGTCGACACCGAGCAGCGTGTGTTCCTCAACAACGGGAACCTCGACTTCACCCCGCCGCTGACCTGGAAGGTCTACGGCGACAGCTACACCATCAAGAGCTAGAGACCCCGGCGGCGGGAGGGGATCCCCGGTCTTTTCCCGCCGCCGGCCTTGTTCTCAGCCGGCGGAGGTGCGGAAGACCGGCCAGCCGATCTCCGTCCGCCACGAGGCGGCATCGCCGGTGTCCCGCGGCCCGACCAGGTAGTACTCCCGTACGGGCCCGGCCACGGCGAGCGCGTGCTCGGTGACGTACGTGCCGAGGGCGCCGTAGGTGATGTCGATGTCGTCGTGCGGTCCGCGGTGCACCGTGATCGCCAGCTCGGCCCCGGGCACGACGAAGGGGTGGACGCGGCCGGTCGCGGGCGGCTCGGCGACCGGGACGAACACCACCGCCTCGCCGCGTTCCTCGGTGAAGAGCTCGTTGTCGTAGAGACCGCCGATGGGCCCGGTCCGCGGCGAGCCGCCGAGCGCGGTGTCGAGCTCGGCCATCGCCTCGGCGTACCACCCGAGCACCGCGTCATGGCCGACGGTCGCCCGGATGGCCGCGACGGTCGTGGCGGGGGCGGCCCGCAGCTCGACCTCGGGGGTGACCGGCGTGAGAAGCCTGCGCAGCGAGGTGACGGCGGCCCGCGTACGGTCGAGCTCCTCTTCGAGCCGGGCGAGATGCCCGGCGATGAGCGCACTCCGAACGTCCGGATCGTCCTCGGCGATCACCGCCCCGATCTCCCGTACGGGCATGCCGAGCTCCCGGAACCGCTTGATCACCTGCGCCGTGGGCACCTGCGCGGTGGAGTAGTACCGATACCCGGTGAAGGGATCGACCGCGTCGGGTTCGAGCAGCCCGGCCTCGTGATAACGCCGCAGCGTCTTCACACTGAGATGCGTGATCTGCGAAAAGTCCCCGATGGTCAGCCCCTTGCCCATGGCTGTATCTTCCCAGGGGGGCGACCCCCTGGAACCCCCGGTGTGAGGGGCTCCGCCCCCCACGCCGCCCTGCGGGCCGGCATCGGAGCGTCCGTATTCCCCTGTCCTCGGCGGACCGCCGCGCGGCACCGGCACCTCCGTGGGCGCAACCCGCTTCAGACCTCCGGCGAGCCCCGCCATCACGCACGCCGACCGGCGTGTCCCAAGACCCGGCCAACGTTCGTGGTCACCGCAGTAGCCGATCAGGCCCTGGCTGGAGGTGATGGGCTTCCACAGCGAGACGACCCGCTGCCCGGCCTGTTCGGCCTTTGCGTCGCCGGCCTCGGCCTGCCGTCGGTCGTCGGTTTCGCAGGGTGGTCTCGCCGCGCGACCCCCGCGTCGTCGATCGGCCCGCCCCCGTCGGAGGCCGATCGACGGCGCGGTGGCGTCAGGGCCGGGCCTCGTACACGATGTTGAACGGCGTCTCGGCGACACGGCGGAAGCGGGTGAACCCGGCGTCGGTCGCGAGCCGGTGGATCGGTCGTTCGCCGGCCTGGGCGCCCAGTGAGTAGCCGCCCTCCTGGGAGAGCGCGTTGGGGACGCAGAGGAAGACCGAGAAGGAGTAGTACACCCGGCCGACCGGGTTGAGGTTGTCCGTGACGGTGTCGCCGGCCGCCGGTTCGACGATCATCCAGCTGCCGTCCGGGGCCAGGGACTCGCGTACGTTGCGGGCGGCGCCGAGCGGGTCCCCCATGTCGTGCAGGCAGTCGAAGCTCGTCACCAGGTCGTACGGCCCGCCGGTGAAGGTCTCCGCCGACGCCGTCTCGAACACCACCTGCCCGGGCCCCAGCCGGTCCGCCGCGCGTGCCCGCGCCTGCGTCACCGAACCGGCGTGGTAGTCGAAGCCGGTGAACGCCGACCGCGGATAGGCCCCGGCCATGAGGATCGTGGAGGCGCCGAGGCCGCAGCCGATGTCGGCGACCTTCGCGCCCTCGCGCAGCTTGGCCTCCACGCCGTCGAGGGCCGGCAGCCAGGCCGTCAGGAGGTTCGCGACGTAACCCGGCCGGAAGAAGCGCTCGCAGCCGGCGAACACGTCCTGGTCGTGCTCGTGCCAGCCGACCCCGCCGCCCGTACGGAACGCCTCGGCGATCTCCGGCTCGGCGCGCAGGGCCCCGAGCGCGAGCTGGAACGCCCCCGGTGCGTACAGCGGGCCGTCCGGGTCGGTCAGCGCGAATGCCTGCTCGGCATTGAGGGAGTACGTGCCCGAGGCGGGCTCGAAGTCCACGTATCCGCCCGCCGCCTGCCCCCGCAGCCACTCCTCGACGTACCTCGGCGCGGTCCCGGTGCGCTCGGCCAGCTCCTGCGGGCGCTGTGGCTTCTCGGCGAGCGCGCGGTAGAGCCCGAGCCGGTCACCCACGACGACGCTCCCGGCGGCCATCGTCGCGCCGAGGTCACCGACGAACCGGTGCAGGAACTCGTTGAGTCTGTCCTGGTCGACATCCATGAGAAATCCCCCTTGAAGGTTGTTCCCACGGTTGTACGCCGCGATCGCCGCGCGCCGGATCCGGAGTCACCACGCAGACGGCGGCCGTGACTACCTATCCGGGCCGAGGTCGATACCCAGCTCGGCGGCGCGCGTCACGGCCTCGCGGCGGGTGCGGGCGCCGAGCTTCTTCAGCACCGCGGCCACGTGGTTCTCGACCGTACGGGCGGAGACCACGAGCCGCCCGGCGATCTCGGCGTTGGTCAGGCCGTCGCCGATCATCCGGAGTACCTGCAGCTGACGCTGGGTGAGGCCCAGCGGATTGGCCAGGGTGGCCGCGAGCGGACGGCGCGGCACGCGAGCGACGCCGAGCTCGCGCATCCGGGACCGTACGATGCGGGCCAGCGGCTCGGCGCCCAGCCGGTCGAGCCGGCCGAGTGCCGCCAGCTGGTCGGCCTCGTCGGGGCTCTCGGCCAGCGCGGCGGCGTGCTCGTACGGGCAGCCGGCCCGGCCCCACGCCTCGGCGGCCTCGCGCCAGCGGCCCGCCTGCTGCAGGGCGTACGGGGTGCCTGACGTGTTCGGCGGAACGGATTCGCCTGCCTTGACCAGCCAGTACCCGAGTTCGGCCGCCAGCGTCCGGTGGTCCAGCCGCAGCGCCTCGTCGTGTACGGGCCCGGCCACCGCCCGTACGGTCGCGAGATCACCGGCCAGCCAGGCGGCCTCGGCGCGCGCGGCGGCCACCGGCCCGGTGCGCTGCAGCTCGTTGATGCCGACGGCGAGGTCCCAGGCGCGCCGCAGCAGTTCGTCGCCTCCCGGCAGCCCGCGCCGGACACGGACGCGGCCCAGCACGGTCAGCGCGGGGCACGCGACCGGCGGCTGGCTGCCGACACCCTGTTCCGCCGCGCGTACCGCCTCCTCCCACGATGCGCGGGCCAGCTCCAGCCGCCCGCGCGAGACGAACAGGTAGGCGAGGAAGCCGAAGTGCTCCGACTCCTCCGCGAGATCCACCGCGGCGGTGAGACGGTGGTCGGCCTCGTCGAGCCGGAACTGGTCGAGGAGCCCCCAGATGATGCCCACATAGGTCCGGCAGGCGTGCTCGCTCTCCCCCGCCTCGAGCGCGACGCGCAGGGCCTCGTCGAGCGTCTCCTCGCTGCCCGGATCCCCTCGGCGGAACTGCGACAGGCCGACGTTGGTCAGCGCGTGGGACAGGACCGCGGAGTCGCCGGCCGTACGGGCCAGGGCCGCCGCCCGCTCGCCGAGGTCGATGCTCTCGGCGCTGCGCTCGGCCAGCATGTGCAGCTGGGACTGGTTGCTGTACGCCAGCGCCAGCAGCCGGGGGTCGCCGCCGGCCTCCAGCACCTCGGTGGCCTCGGCGGCCTCGTCCTCGGCGCCCTTCCGGTCGCCGTTCCACCACCGCATGCGGGACAGCCAGCGGAGACCGGCGCCCAGGGTCCGCGGATCGCCGAGCGAGCGCAGCAGGGCCACGGCGCGCTCCTGGACCTCCACCGCCCGCGGCCCGGACCCGATCCGGTAGCACTCGATGGCGTAGCGCTGGAGCAGATCGGCCAGCTCCGCGGGCGGGAACCGCTCCTCTTGCGCCAGGACGAGCTCGTAGTGCGCGGCGGCCTCGCGGTGGGCCCCGGCGTCGGCGGCGTCGCTCGCCGCGGCCGGCCCGTACGTGGCGATGGCGTCCTGGTCACCGGCCTGCGCGGCATGGTGCACGACGCGGGAGAGCGCGACGCCCTCCCGGCCCGCGAGCTCGGCGAGCACCCGCCGGTGCAGCTCGACTCTCCGGGCCGCGGGCAGGGCGTCCACGATGGTGCGGCGCGTGAGCTCGTGGCGGAACGCCACGCGTACCGGCGAGACCACCAGCAGCCCGCGTTCCTCGGCCCGCGCCAGCGCGGTCAGGCCGCCCGGCACCAGAGCGTCCACCAGCCATCGGTCGAGCGCCGACGGCACGACGGCGAGCTGTTCGAGCGCGTCCTGCGCGTCTTCCGGCAGGTGACGCACGCGGGCCAGGACCGCGTCCACGATCGTGTACGGGACCTGCCCCGTGCCGCCGGAGGCCAGCACCTCGCTGACGAAGAACGGATTGCCCGAGGTCACCGAGAAGACGTCCTCGCCGTCGAGCGGGCTGCCGGCGCTCAGGTGCCGTACGGCCTGGGCCGACAGGCGTTTCAGCGGCAGGTGGTGGACGCGCTCGGCGCCCGACGCCTGGCCCAGCAGCTGCCGCAGCGGATGGTCGCGGTCCAGCTCGTCGTCGCGGTAGGTCAGCACGAGGACGGCGGGCAGCCCGGCGATCCGGCGCACGAGGTAGCGGAGCACGTCGAGGGTCGCGGCGTCGGCCCAGTGGACGTCCTCCACCACCAGGACGGTCGGGCGGGCCCGCCAGTCCAGCTCCGCACGCAGCGCCGAGAGCACCTGCTCCCGGTTGTCGCCGGCCTGGAGAGCGCGGCTGAGCTCGGTCCCGACCGAACCGACGAGGTCGCGGAACGGCCCCAGAGTCCCGGGCGTGGCCAGGTCGTCGCAGTACCCGAAGAGGATCCGTCCCTCGGCCGGCAGATGCGCGCGTACCGCCTCGGCGACGGAGGACTTGCCGATACCGGCCTCACCGAAGACGAGCACGACCGAGCCGGCCCCGCCCGCCGCCTCCTGCGCCGCCGTGGCGAGAACACCGAGCTCGTGATCACGTTCGAGGATCCGCCGCCCCATGTCCGGATGGTCCCATAACGACGTTCGTTTCAGTCGATCGCTTTCAGCCGGTCGCGCAGCCGCCGCTGCTCACGGCTCAGCCCGAGCGAACCCACGGACCTCGTCCTCGGTGACCGCCCACTCCTCCGGGCCGTCGGTGATCTGCACCCGCCAGCGGCTTTTCTCGTCCCCGAGGCAGATCAGGCGCAGCTCGTGCTCGTCCCACTCCAGCGGGATACGGAAGGCAATCGGATCCGGTGTCTCGGGCGGGAGCGCGTCGAGGATGCCCCGCCCCTGCCCGCGAAGGGCGTCCGCGCCGACGGCCGCGCCGCGCGGGAACATCCCGTTCCCCCGGCCTGAGGGGTAGACCGCGATCCCGTCCGGATCGCGTGTGACGCCGATGAAGTCGACGCAGTGCGTGACCAGTGTCGGCGAGGGGTGATCGGCCTCGTCGAGAAGGAACCGCCCGAACGCCCGTACGTCGGCCTCGGCCTCGGCCTCGGTGAAGCGCAACTCGATGTCGTCCGGACCGGGGGCGATGCGCGGAGAACGCAGGGCGTCCGCCTCACTGACCGCGAACTCGCTCACCGGCGTCCGCAGCTGAAGGACACCGTCCGGACGCCGGGCCAGCATCGGCAACCCCCGCCCGCCGACGGCGAGCCCGTCCAGCCGGAACACGATCTGATCAGGCACGACCCCTCCGTTTGACCCTCCCCCCGGGGGAGCCTTCACCGTGGGCTGACCACTCGCGGAGGAGGACGTGTGATCAGTATTGATGACTCGCTTGCCGGGCGGCGGGCGCTGGTGACCGGGGGGAGTAAGGGCTCTGGAGCCGCGATCGTCGCGCGGCTGGCTGAGGCCGGGGCCACGGTCATGACCACGGCCCGTACGATGCCGGCCGGCCACCCGGACCCGGAGCGGTTCGTCGCCGCCGACGTCAGCACCGCCGAAGGCGTGGAGACCGTGATCGACCGCGTCGGCGCGGTCGACATCCTCGTCCATACCGTCGGCGGGTCGCATGCGAGTGCAGGCGGGTTCGCCGCGCTCGGTGACCGGCAGTGGCAGGACGAGCTCGACCTCAACCTGCTCTCCGCCGTACGCCTCGACCGTGGCCTGCTGCCCGGCATGATCGAGCGCGGCGAAGGCGTCATCGTGCACGTCTCGTCGATTCAGCGTCGGATGCCGCTGTTCGAGGCGACGCTCGGGTACGCCGCCGCCAAGGCCGCGCTCACCGCGTACAGCAAGGGCCTGGCCAACGAGGTCGGGCCCAAGGGCGTGCGGGTCAACACCGTCGCGCCCGGGTTCATCCGGACCTCGGGGGCCGACGGGCTGATCGACCGGATCGCCCACGGCGCCGGCATCGACAAAGAGGCGGCCCTCCAGCAGGTCATGGACTCCCTCGGCGGTATCCCGATCGGACGGCCCGCCGAGCCCGCCGAAGTGGCCGAGCTGGTCGCCTTCCTCGTCTCCGACCGCGCCAGGTCCATCAACGGTGCCGAGCACGTCATCGACGGCGGCACCATCCCCACCGTCTAGAAAGGACGCGTCATGGAACGAATCCACCGCTACTTCGAGCTCGCCGTCCAGCCCGACCTGGAGGCGTACTACGCGCAGTTCGCCGACGACGCCCTGGTCGAGGACGAGGGCAGGGAGCGCCGCGGCATCGCGGCCATCCGGGAATGGCGCACTGAGGTGCCGCCGGTGAAGTACAGCGTCCAGGAGATCACCGAGAGCGGCGCCGGGCACGACGCGTACGCCGAGATCAGCGGTGGCTTCCCCGGCAGCCCGGTGACACTCACGTTCCACTTCGAGTTCACCGCGGACGGGCGCATCGAGAAGCTGACCATCCGGCCCTAAGCATGGCCACCGACGGTCACCTGGCCGATCGTCAGGTTCGGCACGGCGTCGATGATCTCCCCGACGCGTGCCACCTGCGCGTCGAGTTCCTCGCGGCGGCGGGGCGTCAGCCGTACGAGGGGCTCGACGGTGATGTCGACGCGGCGGCCCGAGCGTCTCTGGTGCCACAGCCCGCCGACCACCCCGTCGACCAGGAGGATCTGGAAGTTGCCCGGCAGCACGCGAGCCCGCGCGGCACCCGGATAGAGCAGGTCCGGCGGCTGGTTGCCGACCCGGTAGGCGTAGCCGTCGAAGTACGGGAGGAGCCGTACGCCCTCGGGCCGTTCGGCGGGGACGTCGAGGTCGCCGGTGGTCACCCACGCGGGCGCGCCGTCGACCTCGACCTTCTGGAGTGAGTCTCCAAGAGAGCCGAACACCTCGGTCGCCCAGCGGACCGGCGCGGTCAGCCAGTGCGCGAACCGTTTCGGCGTGCTCGGCCCGTACGCGTGAAGGTAGGCGTGGACGACGTGGGCCAAGCCTTCCCGCGTGGGCGCGGGCTCGTGGCCGGGGTTGGTGTAGGTGACCTTGCGGCCGCGGCCGGGCCCGAAGCAGAGGACGCCGCGCATGCCGGCGACGTGCATGACCTGGCGCCAGCGCGGCCACATGCCCTGGAAGGCGGGCATGACGAGGTCGCCGGCCCACGAGCCGGTGACGCCGACCACCGCCGAGGTGAGTTCGTCGGCGGTCAGTTCGACGCCGTCCAGCACCGTGGCAATGGCGGCGATGACGGCCTCGGCCTGCTCGGACGTCATCCGCATGCGCTCGGGGAACGGGCTCGGCCCCGGCGGGATCGCCGACAGCGCCGCGGTCCACAGCGGGAGGTCGCGGGCGGGCAGCAGGTGGACGGTCCCGCGCGGCCCGAACGTCTTGACGAGCGTGCGGTCGGTCCAGAGTGCCGTACGGACGTCGTCGCGCGTGGCCCCGTCGACGCGGAGCGCGACGGACAGCTCCGCGGCCGACATCACCTGCGCGTGCGTGCCGGCCATCGCGGCGACGACGTCCTCGGGACCCGCGCCCCCGGGCCCTGCCAGACCGTGCCGTACGAGACGCCGGGCGCACACCTGGGACCAGTCGAAGTTCATACTCGTACGGTAGGGACGATTCAGGACGGTTTCTGGCCTTTATTGCGCGGCAACAGCTGGACGAGCCCGGCCGAGGCGGCACAGAACCCGGCCAGTACGGCGAGGCTCGCGACGAACGCCGCGGTGAAGCGGCCGGTGCCAAGGACGTCGTAGAAGACGACCCCGATCACGGCGACGCCGATCGCGCCGCCCGCCTGCAGCGAGGTCGAGACGACCCCGGCGGCCGAGGCGGCGTGCCGCGGCTCGACGCCGTTCAGCGCGATGGCCGGCAGCGGCGCCATCACCAGGCCCATGCCGCAGCCCGCCACGAGCAGCCCGGGGACGAGCCATCCGACGCCGCCGGACGTACCGGCCGCGAGCAGCCCGTACCCGAGACCCAGCGTGAGCGCGCCGACGGCCACGACCTGCCGCCCGAGCCGCGCCGCGACCTGCGCCGCCCGCGAGGAGGAGACGAAGTAACCGGCGCCGAGCGCGAGGAAGATCAGCCCGGACTCGAGCGGTGACAGTCCGCGGCCCTGCTGCAGGTAGAGGGCGAGGACGAGGAAGAACGAGGCCACCGCGAGCTGCCCGACGAGCGCGATCACCGCTCCGACGGCGAACGCCCGGTGCCGGAAGAGGTGCAGGTCGATCAGCGCGCGTTCGCCGCCGATCCGGCGCTGGTAAGCGGCGAAACCGGCCAGGACGAGCGGCGCGGCGGCCAGGCAGAGCCACGTCCAGAGCGGCCAGCCCTGCTGACGTCCTTCGACGAGCGGCAGCACGATCAGTACGAGCCCGGCGGAGACGAGCAGAGTCCCGCGTACGTCGAGCCGCGCCCCGTACGCGGCCCGCGACTCGGGCACCAGCCGAAGCGCCGCCGGCACCGCGGCGATGCCCACCGGAACGTTGATGAGGAAGACGGCGCGCCAGCCGAGCCCGGCGATGTCCGCCTTGATCAGCAGCCCGCCGATGAGCTGCCCGAACACACCCCCGAACCCCATGGCGAGCCCGTACGCGTTGAAGGCGCGGGCCCGGTGCTCGCCGGTGTAGACGGTGGTGACGATGGCGAGCACCTGCGGCATGAGCAGCGCGGCGGCGGCGCCCTGCGCGACGCGCGCTCCGATGAGCACACCGGCGGTGGGCGCGACCCCGCAGGCGAGCGAGGCGAGGGTGAACAGGCCCAGCCCGAGCGCGAACATCCGCCGCCGCCCGTACAGGTCCCCGAGGCGTCCCCCGGTGATGAGCCCGGCGGCGAGCGCCAGCCCGAACCCGGCGACGATGAACTGCACCACGGCCGGCCCGGCCCGCAGGTCGCGCTGGGTGGCGGGGATCGCCACGTTGACGATGAAGAAGTCGAGTGTCGTGATGAAGGTCCCGCTGAGCAGAACGAGCAGCGCCCCGAACCCCGGCGCGGCCTTCGGGTCCCCGGTGGCCCGATCAAGAGTGGTCGTCGTCATGCGCCAAGATTCGAGCCGCCCGGGTCATCCGGTCGATTACCCGTGAGGTAGGCCGTGTGAGACCGTGGCCCTCTCCGCCGAGGATGGGGCGATCGATGGCGATCAGGGTCATGGTGCGGTTGGCCGCCGGGGTGCTGGCGGTCTGTGCGGCGGCCGGGCTCTACGTGCTCGGACGGGCGAGCGTTCCCGATCGGCAGGACGCCGCGTACGCTCGCGGCCTGGACGACGGGCGGGCCCAGGGCGTGCGGGAGGGGCGGGCCGACGAGGAAGTGCAGGCGCTGCCCGCCGGCGCCCGTGACCCCGCGAAGACCGCCTTCGACGACGGTTACCGCGCCGGGGCGAACGACCTGTTCAGCGGGTACGACGGCGGCTGGGACTACAAGGTCCCCTACCTCATCACGCTCTCCCCCGGCGGGCGCGGGATCACCTACCGGCCCGCCTCGCGTACGCCGCTGCACCCAGGCGTCGACTACTACCTCTGCCCGCACTCACAGAGCCTCTGCCAGGAGCCGCACAGCTAGCGGTAGCCCCGCTTGAGCAGGTACTTCGCTCCTGCCTCGAAACCGAAGGCGCTGCTCGCTTCTCATCCGGCACGGCGCCCTCCTTCGCAGAACCTGACCGTCCGCCCTCATAGACGCGTGACGCTCCGAAGACGTGACGCCTACCGGCAGGCCGGGCGGACCCACGAGCCCAGCACCCAGCCGCGGTGGCCGTCCGGGGTGCGGATGTAGGCCCAGCGCTGGCTGCCGTCTCTCCTCAGGACGCTCACCACGTCGCCGTGCTCGAGGGTTCCGGTCTGGACGCCGCGCGGGCGGTCGCGGAGTTCGAGGTCCTGAGCGCACACGACGCGCCGTAACGGGCGGGTGCTCGAATGCGCGGTCCACGGGTGCCAGCCCAGCAGGCCGCACACGCCGACCAGCAGCACGACCGCGGACGCCAACCACAGGCGGCGCGTCGGCCGGCGGGGCAGCGCCGGCTTGCGGCCCTCGGCCACGGCGCGCAGCGCGGCGGCCAGGTCCGCCGCCGACCGTACGCGCTCCGACGGGTCCTTGGCCATCGCGGCGGCGATCACCTCGTCGTACGCGCCGGGGACGCGAGGGGGCGGTGCCATCGCGACGGCGTGGGCGAGCTCGGGCAGGCTGTCCTTCGGATAGGGGAGTTCGCCGGTCAGCGCGGTGTACAGCACGCCGCCGAGGGCCCAGATGTCGCTCTGCGCCGTCGCCGTCGCGTCGCTCCACTGCTCGGGCGCCATGTACGCGTAGGTGCCGGCGCGGGACGGGCCCGGCTCCGTACGCGCCCAGTCGCTGGCCTCGGAGAGGTCGTCCGGCGGCGGGCCGGGCGCGGCGATGCCGAAGTCGGTCAGCCGTACGGCGAGTGCGCCCTCGCTCTCGTCCAGCAGGATGTTGGCCGGCTTGACGTCGCGGTGCACGAGCCCGGCGGCGTGTACGGCCGCGAGCGCGTCGGCGGCGTCCGCCACCACGCGTGCCGCCAGGGAGGGAGCCAGCGGCCCGGTCTCCTCGATATATCTCCGCAGGTCACGGCCTGGGACGAGGTCCATGACGATCCAGGCGACGTCGTCCGCGGCACCGTGGTCGCGGATCCGTACGACGCCCGGGTGGTCGACGGCCGACGCGCGCCGCGCCTCGTCGAGCAGCGGGTCCGTCAGCGGGACGACCTTGATCGCGACATTCTCCCCCGTGGCGTCCTCGACCGCGGACCAGACGGTACCCATGCCGCCGCGGCCGAGCTCGGCCCCCAGGGTGTAGCGAGGGATCACCGGTTGTGAGGATGACACGGCCGCCACGCTAACCCTCTTCCGCGAAGTCCGCCCCGCCAAGGGAGCCATAAAGGCTTTCGGCGAGCAGGGGCATCCGCTCGACGAGGGCGGCGAGCAGCGCCTCCGGATCATCGTCGCCGACGAGCGGGGCCATCACCTTGAGCAGCGCGACGGCGATGGCGTTCTGCTCGGCGGCCTCGACCTCGGGCAGCAGGTCAGCGGCCTCGCGCAGCGCCTGCTGGATCAGGCGCGGGCGGCGGTCGCGCTCCAGCAGGAGGGCGATCAGCCGCAGGAGCCGCCGCCCGATCTTGTGTACGGCCTCGGTGCTCAGTGGGACCGCCGCCTCGGCCCGCCCGGTCAGCCGGATCTGGTCATCGATCCAGGGTTCGATCGTGTCGCCCTGCCACACCGGGCCGGAGGCGAGCTCGGCGTCGGGCTCGGGCATGCCGCGGGTGCGCCGCCGCCGCCACACGGTGACGAGCTGGCGGGACTGGCCGAGGGCATCAGCGATCTCGGCGATGCCGTACAGCTCACGCCGGGCCGATGGGGTCATCGGCTCATCCTAGCGACCACATAGATGACACCCCTTGACTTCCAAGATGACACTTGCCAGACTCCGAACACACCCAAGGTTATTCCACATGACACCGGAGGTAATCTTGAAGTACAACGTGAAACTCCTGACGGCCGTCGCCGCGGCGGGCCTGGTGACCGCCCTCGGCGCCGGCACGGCGCACGCGGACGCCGGCATCGGCCTGCACAAGGTCAGCAACGCCCAGGGCGCGGACGTCCACCAGGGCGACGCCGGTCTCTACCTCGGCCACCTCGCCAAGGACGACAAGTTCGAGACGACCAGCCACGACAGCCGGGGCGTGTGGTGCACCGGCCACGCGTACGGCAACGTCCACCAGGACGGTTCCGTCCTCTGCGAAGACCTCACCCCGACGAGCTGGTAAGGAGCCTCAGATGTCCCTCACGACCCCCCGCCGCCTCCGGCTGGCCGGACAGACCGCCGCACTCGCCCTCGCGGTCGGCGCCATCGGCGTCGGCGCCGCCGGCACCGCCCACGCCGGCGACGGCGCGACCTTCCACTCGGTGATGGTCGACTGCTCGAGCACGTACTTCTACCGCAACTACAACCCCGCCACGGACGACTTCAGCGACCCGTCCGGCGCGCCGTACGTCTACGGCCAGCTCGTCAACATCCGTACCGGCGACGAGCGCTCCGGCGAGCGCGGCACCCGCGCCTACCAGAACGAGTGGGGCTGGTTCTCCCGCATGTGCCTTCAGGGCTACCACTGATGAGCACGCGCTTCCGCGTCGCGGCGCCGCTGGCCCTGCTGCTCGCGGCCCTCTTCGGGTCCGTGCTGCTCGGCCCGGCGCCGCGGGCGCACGCCTACACGATCGGCTGGAACGACGTGGCCACGGCCACCGAGTCCAGCTCCTGGGGCACGGGGTACGGACCCGGCTGGGTCGCGCTCACCTTCGACACCGGCGGCGCGCCGCACGGGCCGATCGTCGGAGTGCTGTACGCGGCCGGGGTCGCGGGCGAGCCCGGCACCGACCACATGGACGTCTACAGCACGCACGGCCCGGCGGCCAGCGTGGACGGCCCGTTCGCGGGCGGCTACGCGTACGGCGGCTTCGGCGGCTGCGCCTGGGCGTACTGGACCGGCAAGCTCCGCGCCGACGGCGCCCACCACAGCCCGTCGTGCACCACGCCCCCGAACCACACGACGAAGATCTTCTGCTATGACCAGGCGGCCGACCGGCTGTGCAACGACGGCGTCGTGCAGCAGTCGACCGAGCCCGAGGCGGGGGTGTGGAAGGACATCACCGCCCACCCGGCCACCATCGACCCGGGCGGCTGCGACGCGTGGGGCAACGTCGGCGCCTCGGCGATCTACAACGGCACGGCCGTGGCGTACCAGAACAGCCTGGGCCACATCGCGTCCGGAACGGTGAAGGTCCGCTACGTCACCAAGGACGACCACGCGGTCATGGCCCTGGTGGCGGACGGAGCCCTCCCGGCCCACATGCGCTGGGCGTTCCTCCCGCGTACGTGCCTGACCCCCGCGTTCTGACCGTGTCTTCCGAGAACCGGCCGGCCCGTCCTCGCGACGGGCCGGCCCTCAGTCGGTGAGGGCCTGAGTGACCAGCTGGTGTAGCCGGGTACGGATCGGGTGGGTGCTCGACGGGATCAGCTGGGTGAGGAAGACGACCGTGATCTGCTCGGCCGGGTCGACCCAGAAGGCCGTGCTCGCGGCGCCGCCCCAGAGGTACTCGCCCTCCGAGCCCAGGCATCGCGCCTTGACCGCGTCCTGGACGACGCCGAAACCGAGCCCGAACCCGACACCCGCGTAGGAGACCTCGGCGAACACCGGCCGGCCGAACTCATCCAGGTCGGCGGCGCCCGGCAGGTGGTTGCGGGTCATGTACGCGACGGTGCGCGAGCCGAGCAGCCGTACGCCGTCGAGTTCGCCGCCGCGTAGCAGCATCTGGGTGAACCGGTGGTAGTCGCCCGCCGTGGAGATCAGCCCGGCGCCGCCCTGCAGCGCCCGCGGCCGGCGGAACTCCGAGCCGCGCATGTCGACCGGCACCGCGTGCCCCACGCCGTCCGGCATGTACAGCGAGGCCATCCGGTCGGCGTCGCCCTCGTCGATGAAGAACCCGGTGTCGTTCATGCCGAGCGGTTCGAAGATCCGCTCGGCGAAGAACCGGTCCAGCGACTGCCCGGAGACGACCTCGACCAGCCGCCCGAGCACATCGGTGGCCACGGAGTAGTTCCACTGCGTGCCGGGTTCGAAGAGCAGCGGCAGTCCGGCGAGCCGGTCGACCATGCCTTCGAGGTCGAGCCCCTTGGGCGTGCTCCGGTCGAACCCGGCGGCGCGGTAGATCTCATCGACGACGCTGACGTGCTGGAACCCGTACACGAGCCCGGCCGTGTGCGTGAGAAGGTGCCAGATCCGGATCGGCCCGGCCGCCGGGCGGGTGATCGGCTTCATCGCCGGCCCCTGCTCATAGACCTGCATGCCGGCGAACGCGGGGATGTAGCGGCTGACCGGGTCGGTCAGCTCGAAGGCGCCCTCTTCGTAGAGCATCATGGCCGCGACCGAGGTGATCGGCTTCGACATGGAGTAGATGCGGAACAGCGTGTCGGTCTCGACGGGCGCCGTGGACGCGAGGTCCCGCGCGCCGTACGTCGACAGGTGCGCGATCTCACCCCGCCGGCTCACGAGCGCCAGCCAGCCGGGCAGCCGCCCGTCGTCGACGTAGGCCGCGAAGTGGCGGTCGATGCGCCGCAACCGCTCGGCGTCGAACCCGACCTCCGCCGGATCACACGTGACCTTCAGCTCGCCCACCGCGCCGCCTCCCGCCGGTTCATGGAAGCTTTTTCTAGAACAGAATTCTACGACCGCCGCCCCACCGGCGTGAACCCTCGGCACCGCCGCGGTGCCGAGGGTGGACCGCTCGCGCCGTGGATCAGCGCGGGACGGGACGGAGGTCGCCGGAGGACGTGATCGGCAGGTCTCCGAAGTGGTCCGGCAGGCCGAGCGCCTGCGCCGCGCGGTACAGATCTCTCGCCTCGGCCGGGGTGATGACGCCGTCCGAGGCCGCGACACGATGCATGCCCTGGAGCGTCGCCCGGTGCACCTCCTCGACCTCGGCCCGCGACATCCCCGCACGGCTCGCCTGGTCCGCCAGGGCGCGCGCCTCGACGCCGGTGATCTTCCCGTCGGCGAGGGCGGCGGTCAGGAGCTCGACGTACGCGGCGGCCATCGCCGGGTCCGCGGCGCCGGCCGTGCTGATCGGCAGGCGCTCCATCAGGCAGGCCATCCAGCCGCGTTCACCCTTGCGCAGGCCGCTCGCGCGTGGCTTGAACCGGCGCGGGCCGGGCACAAAGGGAAGCGCCGGATATTCCGGCGAAACGGTCAATCCGCGAGAATTCTTGAGAAGATGCGCCAGCAGTCGCCCGCACGCGCGGGCGTCGTCGAGGGCCGCGTGCGACGCCATCCCGGGCAGTTCCAGCTCGCTCACCAATGTGCCGAGGCGGTAGTTCGGCATTGTGAGATGGGTACGGGCCGCCTGGAGAGTGCAGAGCCCCGGCAGACGCGGAACGTCCAGCCCGAGCCGGGAGAGTTCGTGCGCGAGGAACCTTTCCTCGAATGGCAGGTTGTGCGCCACCACCACGCTGTCCTGACAGAACGCGAGCAGCGCCCCGACCACCTCGGACGTCGGCGGAGCGCCCTCCAGCCTCTCGCGCGTGATGTGGTGGATCCAGGTCGCGCCGAGCTCGACGTCCGGCCCCGGATCGGCCAGGCTCGACAGTTCTCGTACGACGCTGCCGTCCGCCCTCATCCGTACGGCGCCGACCTCGATGAGACGGCCCGGCGCCAGTCCCGTGGTCTCGAAATCGACCACCGTGAATTCCGCGTCTACCCGACCATTCAGACCTAATGAAATAGGAACAAATATCCCCATATCCCCCTGCCTCCATCGTGAACCTTTGCCCAGCAAAGACGCGCGACCAATGACCGGGGTTTACCAGGACCTAAAAGGCCCTTTAAGGCCGGGCACGCCAGAGGCGGCCGACGTCACGCGTGAAGGACCACGTCAGCGACGACAGCGCCACGGCGAGCAGGGCGATCGAGATCCAGCGCGGCGTGACCTGGGCGGCGGCGACCACGAGCACGATGCCCTGCAGGGCCGCGATCGTCTTCCCCTCCCGCGTCGGGCTCAGCGGCCCGCGCAGGAACGGCAACCCCCACCCCGCCGCCACGAACGCGTACCTCATCAGGCCGATCGCCAGCACCCACGCACCGAACGAACGGCTCACGAACACGCTCAGCACCAGGATCAGGAACGCGTCGACCTCCATGTCGAAGCGCGCCCCCAGCGCGGTGGAGGTCCCCGTACGCCGGGCGACCTTGCCGTCGACCGCGTCCAGGGCCAGCGCGACCCCCGCGATGACGACCAGCGCGGTGACCGGCTCTCGCTCGGCGAGGGTCTGGGCCACGATGGCCGTCACGCAGCCGACCAGCGTCGCCCGCGCCAGCGTCACCCCGTTCGCGGCGCCGAACCTCGGCGGGCACGACCGGCGCAGCCCCGAGCGGAGCGCCGCCCACACGACCACGGCGTACGCCGTGCCGGCGAGCCATCCCGCCACGCCCACGCAGACGCCGGCCGCCCACAACAGGGTCAGCAACACCAGTTGGGCGCCCAGTCCGACCATGGGTGCGGTACGGCGGGAGGCGGGCAGAGTGACCACCGGTACTCCTCGAACAGCGGGGTGAATAAAGTGCCGCGTAGCGTACCCAAGACCTGCAAATCAGCGGAAAAACCCTATCGGACCTGGAGAAACACCCATGGAGTATGACGCCTTCTGGCTCCGGAAACCCGGGCAGGGCGAGATACGAACCGCGGAGCTGCCTGCTCCCGGCCCCGGCGAGGTGCTCGTCCGCACGCTGTACTCCGGCGTCAGCCGCGGCACCGAGACCCTCGTCTTCACCGGCGGCGTGCCCGCGAACCAGTACGCGACGATGCGCGCGCCCTTCCAGGACGGCGACTTCCCCGCCCCGGTCAAGTACGGCTACCTCAACGTCGGCGTGGTCGAGCAGGGACCGCAGGACCTGAAGGGCCGCGCCGTCTTCTGCCTCTACCCGCACCAGACCCGGTACGTCGTCGCCGCCGGCGCCGTCACACCCCTCCCCGACGCGGTGCCGCCCGCGCGCGCCGTGCTGACCGGCACCGTCGAGACCGCGCTCAACGCGGTCTGGGACGCCGAGCCGAGAGTCGGCGACCGGATCACGGTCGTCGGCGCGGGCATGGTCGGCTGCTCCGTCGCCCGCATCCTGACGGGGATCCCCGGCACGAAGGTCCAGCTCGTCGACGTCGACCCGGCGAAGGCGGCCGTCGCCGAGCAACTCGGCGTCGACTTCACAGACCCCGGGAACGCCGAGGGCGACCGCGACCTCGTCATCAACGCCAGCGCCACCGAGGAAGGCCTCGAACGGTCGCTGGAGCTGCTCACGAGCGAGGGGACCGTGGTGGAGATGAGCTGGTACGGCGACCGCCGGGTCTCCCTGCCGCTCGGGGAGTTCTTCCACTCGCGCCGCCTGACGATCAAGGGCAGCCAGGTCGGCGCCGTCTCCCCGGTCAAGCGCACGCACCGTACGTACGGCGACCGGCTCGCGATCGCCCTCGACCTGCTCGCCGATCCCGCCTACGACGCGCTGGTCACGGGCGAGTGCGCGTTCGGCGAGCTCCCCGCCGTGATGCCGAGACTCGCCTCTGGTGAACTAAAGGCGCTCTGTCTCCGTGTCGTATATGACCGAGGAGAGTGATCCGTGTTCAGTGTCACCGTCCGTGACCATGTGATGGTCGCGCACAGCTTCCGCGGCGCGGTCTTCGGCCCCGCCCAGAAACTCCATGGCGCCACGTTCGTCGTGGACGCCACCTTCCGCCGGGCCGAACTCGACGCCGACAACATCGTGGTCGACATCGGCCGGGCCACCGAGGAACTCGGCGCCGTGCTGGCCGGGCTGAACTACCGCAACCTGGACGACGAGCCCGCGTTCAAGGGTGTGAACACCTCGACGGAGTTCCTCGCCAAGCACATCGCGGACCGTCTCGCCGACCAGGTGAACGCCGGTGCCCTCGGCGAAGGCGCGCGCGGGTTGTCCGGCATCGCCGTCAGCCTCCACGAGTCGCACGTCGCGTGGGCGAGCTACGAGCGATCTTTGTGAACCCCGTCCACGTCGTCCTGCCCGGCGACGTCGACGACGCGACGGTGCCGAGCGGGGGCAACATCTACGACCGCCGCGTCTGCGAGCGGCTCGACGTGCGCGAGCTGGCCGTACGGGGAACGTGGCCGCGACCGGACGACGCCACCCGCGAGGAGCTGGCGCGCGGGCTCGCCGCCCTGCCCGACGGCGCGGTCGTCCTCGCCGACGGGCTCGTCGCGTGTGGCGTGCCCGAGATCGTCGTCCCACAGGCGGACCGGCTGCGGCTCGCGGTCCTCGTGCACCTGCCGCTCGCCGACGAGACCGGCCTGGCCCCGGACGTGGCCGCCGACCTGGACGTACGCGAGCGGGAGACGCTGAGCGCCGCCGCCGCGGTCGTGACGACCAGCCCGTGGGCGGCGCGCCGGCTGGCCGAGCGCCACGCGCTCGCCTCGGGCCGGGTCCACGTCGTGCCGCCGGGGACCGACCCCGCGCCGCTCGCGCCCGGCACCGACGGCGCGTCCCGGCTCCTCTGCGTCGCCTCGGTCACGCCCCTCAAGGCGCAGGACCTGCTCGTCGAGGCGCTCGCGACCGTCGCCGGGCCCTGGGAACTCGTCTGCGCGGGCGCGCTGAGCCGCGCCCCGGACTACGTCGCGCGCCTGCGGGACCTGATCACGCGGCGCGGGCTCGACGGCCGCGTACGGCTGGCCGGCCCGCTGACCGGCGAGGAGCTCGACGCCGCGTACGCCGAGGCCGACCTCGTCGTCCTCACCTCACGCGCCGAGACGTACGGGATGGTCGTGGCCGAGGCGCTGGCGCGCGGGATTCCGGTGCTGGCGACGGCCGTCGGCGGCGTGCCCGCCACGCTCGGCTCGGACGAGCCCGGCATCCTGGTGCCGCCCGGCGACGCGGAGGCGCTCGCCGGCGCGCTGCGCGGCTGGTTCGGCGATCCCGGGCTGCGGGACCGGCTCAGGGCCGCCGCGCGCCGCCGCCGTACGGAGCTGGACGGCTGGGACACGACGTCGCGTCTCATGGCCGAGGTGCTGGAGGCCGTCCGATGAGCATGGCCGCCGCCTCCCACTGCCCGCCCGAGTGGCTGGACCTGCGCGAGGGCGCCGACGCCGACGCCCGCGCGACCGCGCTGCTCCCCCCGCTGCGCGCGTACCTCGGGGACACCGAACGCCTGGTCGTGCACGACCTCGGCTGCGGCACGGGCTCCATGGCCCGCTGGCTCGCGCCCCTGCTCCCGAACCCCCAGCACTGGGTCATGCACGACCGCGACCCGGTGCTGCTCGCCCGCGCGACCGCCGGGCCGGGCGTCACGGTGACGACCGACTGCGGGAACCTCGCCGACGCGGACCTGACCGGCGCCTGCCTCGTGACCGCCTCGGCGCTGCTGGACCTGCTCACCGCCAAAGAGATCGGCGGGCTCGCCGCCGCGTGCGCCGGACGCCCGGCGCTGCTGACGCTCTCGGTCACCGGCCGGGTGGAGCTGACGCCGGCCGACCCGTTCGACTCCGTGGTCGAGTCCGCGTTCAACGCCCACCAGCGCCGGGTCGCCGCGGGCCGGTGCCTACTCGGGCCGGACGCGCCCGAGGTCGCCACCGCGGCGTTCGAAGGCCACGGCATGGCCGTACGGGGGCACGAGAGCCCGTGGCGGCTGGGTCCGGACCGGGCCGAGCTGATCGCGGAATGGCTCACCGGGCGGGTGGCCGCGGTCCGCGAGCAGTGGCCCGACCTCGCCGTACGGGCCGAGGCGTACCTGGATCGCCGGCTCGCGGCCAACGCGGCCGGTGAGCTGCACGTCGTCGTCCACCACCGCGACCTGCTCGCGCTGCCGGGAGCGTGAGCGCGATGAAGCGACTCTGGCCATGGCTGCGGATCCTCATCGGCATCGGCATCCTCGCGCTGCTCGTCTGGAGACTCGGCAGCGGGGCGTTCCTGGACGGGCTGCGCGTGATCGACGGCCCGGCGATCCTGGCCGCGCTCGCGATCGGCCTGGTCACCACGGTGGCGAGCGCCGCGCGCTGGTGCCTCGTCGTACGCCGCCTGGGCCTGCGGCTCTCGCTGTGGACGGCCGTCGCGGACTACTACCGCTCGGTGTTCCTCAACACCGTGCTGCCCGGCGGGATCCTCGGCGACGTGCACCGCGCGGTACGCCACGGGCAGGACGCGGGCGATGTCGGCCGGGGCGTGCGCGCCGTGGTGATCGAGCGCACCGGCGGCCAGGTGGTCCTGGCCCTCGCGGGTGTCGCCGTGCTCCTCGCCCGCCCCGGTACGGTCACCGAGGTCCGGCACGCCGCGACGCCGGTGGCCGTCGCCGTGCTGTGCGCGGGCGTCGTCGCGTTGATCGCCGCGATCGGCCTGGCCCGGCGCACCGGGATCTGGCGGCGGCTGGTCACGCCCGCGCTGACCGACGTTCGCCGGGGGCTGCTCGCCCGCGACACGTGGCCGGGGGTCATGGGCCTGTCGGCGGTCGGCCTGGCCGGGCACCTCGCGCTCTTCCTGATCTCCGCCCGCGTGGCCGGGTCGGCCGCGCCGGCCACGCGGTTGCTGCCGCTGATGGTGCTGGCCCTGTTCGCGATGGGCCTGCCGGTGAACATCGGCGGCTGGGGCCCGCGCGAGGGCGCCACGGCCTGGGCGTTCGGCGCCGCCGGGCTGGGTGCCGCCCAGGGGGTCACCGTCGCCGTGGTGTACGGGGTGCTGACCTTCGTCTCCGGCCTGCCGGGCGCCGCCGTGCCTCTGCTCGGGCCCGCCCGCCGCGCCTCGGCCCCGGCGGTACGGACGGCCGAGAACCCCGCCCACGCCCGTGGCGGCGAGGTCGTACGCGCCGGCGGCCGGTTGTAGCGCCGCCTCACATCCGGGTTCGGCGGCGGGGGCAGGCGCGGGCCCGGGCGAGGAGGGTGCGGAGCTCCACCACGCCGTGAGCGGGGTTGCGCAGCGGGGAGGGGAAGGCCAGCCGTACGTCGTGCGTGCCGCCGGCCCGCTGCAGCCGGAGCACCACGCCGTAGCGGTCCAGGCGCAGCGGGTCCACCCGCGTGACGCCGTTCAGCAGGCGTGCGTCGACCAGCTGCGCCAGCAGCTCGATGGCGTCGCTGTGCGCGCCCGCGAGGTGGGTCAGGATCTCCGCCTCCGTCTCGGCGAGCGGGTCCGGCTCGGCGACCGCGAACTCGTCCGGGTCGACGTCGACCCACTGACCGCCGTGTTCGAGCTCGACGGTCGCCGCCTCGAAGCTCAGCGGGGTCAGGTCCGGCTGGGTCGCCGGGCCGCCGTCGGCGAGGGCGATCCAGCCGCCGAGCACCACGCGGGCACGGATCCGGTCCGGTACGGCGACCGGCGCCACGTCGGTGAACTCGATCGTCGCCGTCACGTCGCCGTACGGCGACGCGGCGACCTCGCTGCTCAGGTGCGTCTCCGACGGGACGTTCAGCAGCAGGCGGCCGGGCGCCTCGAGCGAGTGCAGCCCGACCAGCTCGACGCGATGGGCCTCGGTCGTCAGGGTCAGGGACCTCGCCGCCGCGAGCACGGAGCGGACCAGTTCGGCCGCGGTCGGCTCGGGGGATTCGATGGCGGACATCCAGCCTCCTTAAGTAAGGTAAGCCTAACCTTAATCACTTGGAGGCCTTCGTGAACAGATCACGGCCGAAAGCCAAGCGCTCCCGCGCGCTGGGCATGCCGCTGACGCCGAAGTGCGTGCGGTACTTCGAGCGCCGCCCGTACCCGCCCGGCGTGCACGGGCGCGGGCGCAAGCAGCAGTCCGACTACAAGACGCGCCTGCTGGAGAAGCAGCGACTGCGCGCGCAGTACGACGTGAGCGAGCGGCACCTGCGCCGCACGTTCGACCGCGCGACGCGCGCGGCGGGCAAGACCGGCGAGGCGCTGCTGGCCGACCTGGAGACCCGGCTCGACGCGCTCGTCCTGCGCTCCGGCCTCGCCCGTACGATCTACCAGGCCCGGCAGTTCGTCAGTCACCGGCACATCCAGGTCGACGGCAGGCGGGTCAACATCCCCTCCTACCGCGTACGGCCGGGCTCGGTGATCACCGTCGCCGACAAGAGCCGGAAGATGACGCCGTTCCTGGAGGCCGCGGCGGGCGCGCACGCTCCCGAGCACGTCCCGGCCTACCTCCGCGCCGACCACACCGCGCTCGTCGCGCAGCTCGTGCGCCTTCCCGAGCGGCACGAGATCCCGGTCCGGTGCGACGAGCAGCTCGTCGTGGAGTACTACTCGCGCTGACCCCGCAGCACGGGCGGCACGGGGGCGCCGAGGTACCCCAGCAGGTCGGCGAGCCGGTGGTCCAGCTCCCGGCCGACCTCCGCGACACGGGGGTCACCGAAACTGGCGAACTTCGTGCTCGGCTGGTCCACGGCGAATCTCGTCGTGCCCTCGGCGTCCTCGTAGACGACGGTGCGCAACGGCGCGTACATCATGATCGCCGGCTCGTGGGTGTACATGCGCTGGGCGATCGTGTGGTTGCCCATGAGGTACTCCACGCACTTCCAGCGGTCCCCGGCGAGCCGCATGACGGCCGTCGCGTCGAACTCCCAGTAGCGCATGAACACGTGCGGCGCGCTCTCCTCGGTCACCCGGAGGACCTCGCTCCAGGAGGCGCCGTCCCGTACGAACTCATAGAGCCGCCCGGCGTCGAACGCCGGCACGGCACGTTCGTACCGCTCGCGGAAGTCGCCGAAGCCGGCGCCGACCGCGACCTCCAGCCGGCGCACCTCGTGGGCGACGGTCCGTACGAGATCCGGTGAGGGCAACGTCATCATCTCCACTCCGACACCGGAATCCCCCGGCGCAGGTCTCATACCCCGCTGACGTGCCCAGTCCTCCCCGCGGAGGGAACAACACCGAGGTCAGCCGCCCAATGCTGACTTCACATCTTTAATCAAGGTAATTAAGAAGCCTTTCACCAGCACCGCCAGGCTCTTGACGGGTTCATTTTCCACAGGTTAAATCACGCCATGAATTAAGCCCCCGACCGAGGAGGTCTCCTCGGCCCCGCCAGCCGAAAACGATCTCCGCCCCTCCCGCCAGGAGACGAACCTGATGAGATCGCTCCCCCGCCCCCGCGCCGCCGCGGCCCTCTGGGCCATGGTCCTGGCGCTGACCGTCCTGGTGATCGCGCCACCGCACCATGCCCTGGCCGCGGACACCCTCCTCTCCCAGGGCAGACCCGCCACAGCCTCCTCCACCGAGAACGCCGGCAGCCCGGCCTCCAACGCGGTGGACGGCAACACCGGCACCCGCTGGTCCAGCGCCTTCAGCGACCCGCAGTGGCTGCAGGTGGACCTGGGCTCCTCCGTCGCACTCAGCAAGGTGGTGCTCAACTGGGAGGCCGCGTACGCCTCCGCGTACCAGATCCAGCTCTCGACGAACGGCACGACCTGGACCACCGCCTACTCGACCACGACCGGCGCCGGCGGCACCGAGACGGTCACCATCAGCGGCACCGCCCGCTACGTCCGGATGTACGGGACGGCCCGGCACACCGGCTACGGCTACTCCCTGTGGGAGTTCCAGGTGTACGGCCCCGGCGGAGGCACCACGCCACCGCCCGGCGGCGGTGACCTCGGCCCCAACGTCAAGGTCTTCGACCCGTCGATGTCCAGCGGCACCATCCAGAGCCAGCTCGACTCGGTCTTCAGCCAGCAGGAGAGCAACCAGTTCGGCACGCAGCGGTACGCGCTGCTGTTCAAGCCGGGCAGCTACAACGTCAACGCCAACATCGGCTTCTACACCTCGATCGCGGGCCTCGGACGCAACGTCGACGACGTGAACATCAACGGCGCCGTCAACGTGGACGCCGGCTGGTTCGGCGGCAACGCCACACAGAACTTCTGGCGTTCGGCGGAGAACCTGTCCGTCACCCCGACCGGCGGCCAGGACCGCTGGGCCGTCGCCCAGGCGGCGCCGTTCCGCCGCATGCACATCCGCGGCGACCTCCGCCTCGAACCGAGCGGGTACGGCTGGGCCAGCGGCGGCTACATCGCCGACTCCAAGATCGACGGTTCGGTCCTGCCGTACTCCCAGCAGCAGTGGCTAACGCGCGACAGCCAGATCGGCGGCTGGGGCAACGGCGTCTGGAACATGGTCTTCTCCGGCGTACAGGGCGCGCCCGCGCAGTCCTTCCCCAACCCGCCGTACACCACGCTGAACACCAGCCCGGTGACCAGGGAGAAGCCCTACCTCTACGTCGATTCATCCAACAACTACAACGTGCTGGTGCCGAACCTGCGCAACAACTCCAGCGGCACCACCTGGTCGGGCGGGTCGACGCCCGGCACCTCGATCCCGCTCAGTCAGTTCTACGTCGCCCACCCCGGTGACAGCGCCGCCACGATCAACGCCGCGCTGGCCTCGGGCCTGAACCTGCTGTTCACGCCCGGCATCTACCACGTCAGCCAGTCGATCAACGTGACACGCGCCAACACCGTCGTGCTCGGCCTCGGCTACGCGACGATCATCCCCGACGGCGGCGCGACCCCCATGACGGTCGCGGACGTCGACGGCGTCAAGATCGCGGGCCTGCTCTTCGACGCGGGCACCACCAACTCGCCGGTGCTTCTGCAGGTCGGCCCGAGCGGCTCGGCCGGCACCGGCCACGCCGGCAACCCGACCACGATCCAGGACGTCTTCTTCCGCATCGGCGGCGCCGGCGCGGGCAAGGCGACCAACAGCCTGGTCGTGAACAGCAGCAACACGATCATCGACCACATCTGGGCCTGGCGCGCCGACCACGGCAGCGGCGTCGGGTGGACCACCAACACCGCCGACAACGGCTTGACCGTCAACGGAAACAACGTCACGGCGTACGGCCTTTTCGTCGAGCATTACCAGAAGTACAACGTCGTGTGGAACGGCCAGGGCGGCAAGACGATCTTCTTCCAGAACGAACTGCCGTACGACCCGCCCAACCAGGCGGCCTACATGAACGGGAGCACCCGCGGCTACGCGGCCTACAAGGTCGCGGACAACGTCACCAGCCATGAGGCCTGGGGCGTGGGCAGCTACTGCTACTTCAACGTCGATCCCTCGATCGTCGACGAGCACAGCTTCGAGGCGCCGAACAACGCGGGTGTGAGGTTCCACGACCTGCTCACCGTGTCGCTCGGCGGCAACGGAGTCATCAACCACGTCATCAACAGCACCGGCGCCGCGGCGCAGGGCACGGACACCGTCCCGGTCAACCTGGTCAGCTACCCCTGATGAGAGACGCCGGCCGGGTGGCGGGGCCCGGCCGGCGCACACGTCCCCGCCCAAGACCACGGTCCGCGCCCTCCATGGTGGGGCGTGGGCCGGTCAGGCGGGCACGGCCCGCCGTACGGGGAGGACGGCCAGCCGGTTGATGAGCAGAGAGGGCAGGCGTTCGAGGGTCCCGTCGGCCGGCTCCAGGTCGCCGAACCGCTCCAGCAGCCCGCCCAGCGCGATCCGCGCCTCCAGCCGCGCCAGCGGCGCACCCAGGCAGTGGTGGATGCCGTGCCCGAACGCCAGGTGACCGGCCACCTCGCGGCCCACGTCGAACACCCCCGCCTCATCGAACCGCGACGGGTCGCGGTTGACCGCCAGCAGCGCCACGACGACGTTCTCCCCCGCCGGGATGAGCTGACCGGCCACCTCGACCGGCTCGGCGGTGATCGCCGGGATCGTCACCTGGGTCGGGGAGTCGAAGCGCAGGATCTCCTCGACCGCGGCGGGCAGCCGCTCCGGCTCGGCCCGCAGCAGCGCGAGCTGGTCAGGGTGGGCGAACAGAACGTTGACACCGTTGGCGATCAGGTTGACGGTCGTCTCGTGCCCCGCGATCAGGAGGAGATACACCATCGAGGTCAGCTCGTCCTCGCTGAGCCGGTCGCCGTCGACCGTGACCAGCGCGGACAGCAGATCATCGGCCGGAGCGCGGCGCTTCTCGGCGGCGAGCCCGCGCACGAGCTCGACGATCTCCTCCGCGGCGTGGGAGAACGCCTCATACCCGGCGAACCGCCCGGCCAGCAGCGGACCGGCCCAGGCGCGTACGTCCGCGTGCGAGGCGGCCGGGACGCCCAGCAGCTCGCAGATGACCGTGATCGGCAGCGGTCCGGCGAAAGCGGTGATCAGGTCGGCCTCGCCGTCGGCGGCGAGCCGCGCCTCCAGCCCGTCGAGCAGGTCCGCGCAGATCGCCTCGATCCGCGGCGTCAGTCCCTCGACGCGGCGGCGCGTGAACGCGGCCGAGACGAGGCGGCGCAGCCGGGTGTGGTCGGGCGGGTCGGTGGTCAGCAGGTTGAAGGAGAGCGCGCGGAGCAGCTCCGGCGGCATCTCGTCGCCGAACGGCATGTGCGACGCACCGCTCCTGACCACGCGCGGGTCGGTCAGCACCGCCTTCGCCTCGGCGTGGCCGGTCACGACCCAGGCGTCCGCGCCGGTGGCGAGCCGCATCCGGTGCACCGGGCCCTTCGCGGACAGCTCGGCGAGCGCGCGGTGCCGCGCGCCTTCGGGGACGGCGAGGAAGGGGTCGTCGGCGGTGGTCACGGGGGGCGCCTTTCGTCAGCGGATGGTGGTGGCGGACTCGCGGCCGCGGCCGCCGCGGCTCAGGAAGTCGGCGAGGGGGAGCGTCGCGGCCCCCACCGTGACGGCGTCCGGCCCGAGTCTTCCCAGCTCAATGGTGGTACGTTCGGCGGGATGACGGAGCGCGTACGCGGCCGCGGACCGGCGTACGGCCGGCAGGAAGTGCCGGCCGAGCAGCAGCCCCGCCCAGCCGCTGATGATGATGCGCTCGGGGTTGAAGAGGTTCACCAGATCGGCGATCCCGGCACCGAGATACTCCGCGGTCTCATCCAGCAGCGCGACGGCCTTGTCGTCGGGGGTGCCCGACGGGCCGGGCGCCGCCCGGGCGAGCAGCGCGGCGAGCGCGCTCTCCTCGTCGTCCCCGCCCGGGTCGCCACCGATCTCGGCCCAGCGCTCCAGCACCGCCTCGGCGCTGACGTAGGCCTCCAGACAGCCGAGCGCACCGCAACGGCACTCGCGCCCGCGCACCTGCAGCGTCGTGTGGCCCCACTCGCCGGCGCTGCTGTGCGCGCCGCCGTACAGGCCGCCGTCGGTGATGATGCACGCGCCGACGCCGGAGCCGATCAGCGCGATGACCGCGTGCCGTGCGCCGCGCCCGGCCCCGAACCACACCTCGGCCTGGCCGAGGGTCTTGGCGCCGTTCTCGATGAACAGCGGCACCTCGGGCGGGAGCCCGGCGCCACCGCGCAGCAGCGACTCCAGCGGCACCGCGTCCCAGCCGATGGTCTGGCCGTGGACGACCGCGCCGCCGGGCGAGCTGCGGTCCACGATGCCGGGCACGCCCACGCCGACGCCGAGCAGCCGGTGCGCCGCGACGTCCGCGTCGCGCAGCACGTCGGCGAGCGCGCTGCGGATGTGCCCGACGACCCGGTCGACGTCGTAGCCGTGCGCGGCGAGGGGGCGCTCGGCGCGGGCCAGCTCGGTCAGCGCGAGGTCGAACAGCTCCACGCGGATCCGGGTCTCGCCGACGTCGACGCCGATGAGGTACGCGCTGCGGCGCGCGACGCGCAGCAGCGTGCGCGGCCGGCCGCCGTCGGAGTCGACCGATCCGGCCTCCTCCAGCAGCCCGTCCGCGGTCAGCTCGGCCACGACGTTGCTGATCGAGCCCGAACTCAGCCCGGTGGCCGGGGCGAGCTCCTGCCGGCTGAGGGGACCGTCGAAGTAGAGCTTGCGCAGCACAGCCGAGCGGTTCGTGCGCCGAAGGTCGCGCACGGTCCGCTTCTCCCGATCACTCATCCGGACCATCCTCCCCGATCACAATCACGCAACCTACCTGCCGCCGACTCTTGACGCGGATCTTCTGTCACGTCTTAACTCATAACCTAAATTAAGCTTCCTGGCCTAAGCCCCGGAGGGCCCCTGATCATGCGCAGGACCTCGATCACCGCTGCTATCGCAGCCGTCTCCCTCGCCACCGCCGCCCTTGCCGGATGTGGCGGCGGGTCCGCCACCGGCAACGGTGGGAACAAGAATCCCAAGACACTCACCTACTGGGCGAGCAACCAGGGCAAGAGCCTGGATGATGACAAGCAGAAGCTCACGCCCGAGCTCCAGAAATTCGAGAAGCAGACCGGGATCCACGTCAAGCTCGAGGTCGTCGGCTGGCCGGACCTGCTGAACCGCGTCCTCACCGCCGCCTCCTCCGGCCAGGGCCCCGACGTGCTGAACATCGGCAACACCTGGTCCGCGTCCCTGCAGGCCACCGGTGCGCTGCTGCCCTTCGACGACAAGGCGTTCACGGCGATCGGCGGCAAGGACCGCTTCGTGGCCTCCGCTCTCGGGTCGACGGGCGCCGCGGGCAAGGCGCCCGCGGCCGTGCCGCTCTACTCCCTGGCCTACGGCCTGTACTACAACAAGAAGCTCTTCAAGGCGGCCGGCATCACCAACCCGCCGGCGACCTGGGCCGACCTGGTCGCCGACGGCAAGAAGCTGACCGGTGGCGGCAAGTACGGCCTGGCCGTCGAGGGCGCGAACAACGCCGAGAACATCCACCACGCCTACATCTTCGCCAAGCAGCACGGCGGTGACTTCTTCGACGCGTCGGGGAACCCCACATTCACCTCACCCGGGGCGGTCGCGGGCGTCAAGCAGTACGTCGACTTCATCGCCAGCGACAAGATCACCGCGCCGGGCGACGCGGAGTACGCGCAGAACCAGTCGCTGCAGGACTTCGCCACGGGCAAGGCCGGCATGCTGCTGTGGCAGGCGGCGGGCGTCCAGCTCGCGCAGCGCGGCATGAAGGCCGAGGACTGGGGCGTCGCCCCGGTGCCGGTGCAGTCCGGGGCTCCCGGTCAGGGCACCAACGTCGACACGATGGTGGCCGGCATCAACATGGCCGTCTTCAAGAACAGCCAGAACCAGGACGGGGCGCTGAAGTTCGTCAAGTTCATGACGAGCGATGAGGAGCAGAAGATCCTCAACGGCAAGTACGGCTCGATCCCGCCCGTCAGCGCGGCCCAGTCGGACCCGCAGTTCTCCAACCCGGAGCAGGCCGTCCTGCGCGAGGGTCTCGCCAAGAGCGCCGTGGCCCTCCCCCAGGTGCCGAAGGAGTCGCAGTTCGAGGACCTGGTCGGCACCGCGCTGAAGGACCTGTTCGCCGACGCCGCCGCAGGCAAGGCGATCACCACCGAAACCGTCCAGAAGCGCCTCGAGAAGGCCCAGCAGCAGATGACGGGCTGAGGTCTGATCGATGGCCGCAACCACCGGCACGACCGCGCCGAGCCAGGGGGAGGAGACTCTCCCCGGCTCGGCGCGGGCGCGCAAGAAGCCCCGGCGCAGCTACAAGGTCGGCCGGGGCGCCGTCCCGTACCTCCTCGTCCTGCCCGCCCTGCTCATGGAGCTGCTGATCCACCTGGTGCCGATGGTCGTCGGCGTGGTGATGAGCTTCAAGGAGCTGACGCAGTTCTACATCCGCAACTGGGGAGCGGCGCCCTGGAAGGGGCTGGGCAACTACCGCGTCGCCGTCGACTTCAACGGCGCGATCGGGCACGCCCTGCTGCACTCGTTCCTCATCACGTGCGCGTTCACCGTGCTCGCGGTGGGGTTCTCCTGGCTGCTCGGCATCACCGGGGCGATCCTCATGCAGGACGCCTTCCGTGGCCGCGGTTTCCTGCGCGCGCTGTTCATGACGCCGTACGCGCTGCCGATCTACGCCTCGGTCATCATCTGGGCGTTCATGCTGCAGCACGACAACGGCCTGGTGAACCACGTTCTGTACAACCAGCTGCACCTCGGCTCCAAGCCGGCGTTCTGGCTGATCGGCAACAACAGCTTCGTGTCGCTGGTCGTCGTCTCGATCTGGCGCAACTGGCCGTTCGCGCTGCTCGTGCTCATGGCCGGGATGCAGAACATCCCCGACGAGCTGTACGAGGCCTCGGCCATCGACGGTGCCGGGGTGTGGCAGCAGATCCGCCGGATCACGATGCCGTCGCTGCGCCCGATCAACCAGGTCCTGGTGCTCGTGCTCTTCCTGTGGACGTTCAACGACTTCAACGTGCCGTACGTGCTGTTCGGCGCGTCGGCACCGGCGGCGGGCGACCTGATCTCCATCCACATCTACCAGGCATCGTTCCTCACCTGGAACTTCGGCTCCGGCTCGGCCATGTCCGTGCTGCTGCTGCTCTTCCTCCTCGTGGTGACCACGGTGTACCTGGCGCTGACCTCGCTGAGGGGCAGGAGGGCCCATGCCTAGCGCGTACCGGTCGCCGACCGCCCGGCCGATGTCGTTCATCTGGACGCGGCGGATCGTGCTCACCCTGATGGCGATCTTCGCGGCCCTGCCGGTGTACGTGATGATCAGCACGTCGCTGAAGCCGCTCCAGGACGTCACCGGCACGTTCCAGTGGATCCCGGCCCACCTCACGCTGCGCCCGTACGTGGACATCTGGCACACCGTGCCGCTGGCCCACTACTTCCTGAACTCCACGATCGTCGCCGGCGCGGCCACGGGCCTGTCGGTGCTCATCGCGATCTTCGCGGCGTACGCCGTGAGCCGCTACCACTTCCGTGGCAAGCGGGTGTTCACCATCACCGTCCTGTCCACCCAGATGTTCCCCGGCATCCTGTTCCTGCTCCCGCTGTTCCTGATCTTCGTCAACATCGGGAACGCCACCGGGATCGCTCTGTACGGCTCGCGGGCCGGGCTCATCATCACCTACCTGACCTTCTCTCTCCCCTTCTCCATCTGGATGCTCGCCGGGTACATGGAGTCGATCCCCCGCGGGCTGGACGAGGCGGCGATGGTGGACGGGTGCGGCCCGCTCGGCGCGCTGTTCCGCGTCGTGATCCCGGCCGCGATCCCGGGCATCGTCGCCGTCGCCGTCTACGCCTTCATGACGGCGTGGAGCGAAGTGCTGTTCGCCTCGGTCATGACCAACGACGCCACCCGGACGCTCGCCGTGGGCCTTCGCGGCTACTCCACCCAGTACGACGTCTATTGGAACCAGGTCATGGCCGCCTCGCTGGTCGTCAGCGTGCCGGTCGTCGCGGGGTTCCTCCTGCTGCAGCGCTACCTCGTCACCGGCCTCACCGCCGGGGCCGTCAAATGAGCGGCATTGCCGCCGAACAACCGGAAGGGCAGTCCGTGCACGACCTCACCTCTCTCCCCCCCGACTTCACCTGGGGCGTGGCCACCGCCGCCTACCAGGTCGAAGGCGCCGTTTCCGAGGACGGCCGATCGCCGTCCATCTGGGACACGTTCTCGCACACCCCCGGCAAGATCGATGGAAACGACAACGGCGACGTGGCCTGCGACAGCTACCACCGCTGGCCCGAGGACATCGCGCTCATGAAGGAGCTGGGCGTCGACGCCTACCGCTTCTCGGTCGCCTGGCCGCGCGTCGTCCCCGGCGGCGACGGCCCGGTCAACCCGCCCGGCCTCGCCTACTACGACCGCCTCGTCGACGCCCTCCTCGAGGCCGGCATCACGCCGTACCCGACGCTGTACCACTGGGACCTGCCCCAGGTCCTGCAGGACCGCGGCGGCTGGGCCTCCCGCGAGACGGCCGAGCACTTCGCCGCGTACTCCTCCCACGTCGCCGCGGCGCTCGGCGACCGGGTGACCGAGTGGACCACGCTGAACGAGCCCCTGTGCTCGGCGTGGATCGGCCACCTCGAGGGCACGATGGCGCCCGGCCTGACCGACATCGCGATCGCGGTGCCGGCGTCGTACCACCTGCTGCTCGGCCACGGCCTCGCCACGCAGGCGATCCGCGCCGTGGTGCCGAACGCGCAGGTCGGTCTCGTCAACAACCTGGGCTACGCGGAGCCGGCGTCGGACTCGGAGGCCGACGTCGCCGCCGCCCGGCGCGCCGACGGGCACACGATCCGCTGGTTCCTCGACCCGGTCCACGGCCGCGGCTTCCCGGCGGACATGCGCGAGGTGTACGGCGTCGACCTGCCCGAGCGCCCCGGCGACCTGGAGACGATCGCCGCGCCGCTCGACTGGCTGGGGCTGAACTACTACTTCCCCACCGTGATCGCCGACGACCCGACCGGTCCGACGCCGTTCTACACCGAGGTGCAGCGCCCCGGCGTACGCCGGACCGCGATGGACTGGGAGATCCGCGACGACGGCCTGGAAGGGCTGCTGATGCGGATGACCGAGGACTACGGCGCGCAGCGGATCTACGTGACCGAGAACGGCTCCGCGTGGCCGGACGTCGTGGGTCCCGACGGGCAGGTCGACGACCCGGAGCGGGTCCGCTACCTGGAGGAGCACCTGGCCGCCTGCGCCCGCGCGGCACGCCGGGGCGCGCCGCTGGCCGGCTACTTCGCCTGGTCCCTGCTGGACAACTTCGAGTGGGCGTACGGGTATGACAAGCGCTTCGGCCTCGTCTACGTCGACTACGAGACGCAGCAGCGCATCATCAAGGGCAGCGGCCGCAGGTACGGCGACCTGATCCGCGCCCACCGCCGCGACGGCGAGCGCGCCGCCTGACCCCGGGCCCGGCGGCGCCACCCCGCCGCCGGGCCTCGGCCGTCGCGCTCAGGTCGTGGCCGTCATCGTCGGCCCGCGTCGGCTAATTTCGTGGCATGGACGAGAACCGAGCACGACGGGTCGTGGACGCGCTGCGCGACCGGGGCGTCAACGCGCATCTGCTGAGAGCCGGCGTCGGCCAGTTCGGCGTACGCGTGTCGCTGCCCGGCGGGCGCGAGGCCGAATGGGACACCGACGGCACGGCGGGCCTGGAGGCCCAGGTGATGCGCGACGGGATGCTGGTCGGGTTCGTACCCCGGATCGACGGCTCGGCCGACTTCGACGAGCAACAGGTCGTGGACGCGATCGCCCGGACCGACTACGACCAGCCGATAGCCCGGCAACGGGACGTCGCACCGCCGCCGTCCGCGCCGCTGCCGCGCGAGGGCGGCCTGTTCCGGCGCTTCCTCGACGGCTTCCGCTACCGGTGACCGGCGGGAGCGCCCGCCGGCCACCGGTCCGGGCTCAGGTTCCGGCGTACGGGTCCGGGCCGTCGGCCTTCACCACGTAGGTCTTGGCGACCTTGTCGTGCAGGGCCTGCTTGCGCGGGTCCCACAGGATCCACGCGATGTCGAGGAGACCACCGATCCCGAAGGTGATGATGGCGAGCAGGTACTCGAAGACGACACGCCAGGCGGCCGTGCCGTACGAGATCGGGCCCTCGTCCTGCGAGCGGACGACGCGGATGCCGAGGGCGCGTTTGCCGATCGTCTGCCCCCACTTTCCGTGCTGGAAGGTGTAGTAGACGATGGCGATGATCGCGGTGATGCCGTCGGCGGCCAGGCGGTGACCCAGATCCTTGGTGCCGGCGCTGAACATCGCACCACCGCCGACCAGCGGGGCGGCGATCGCGATGCTGATGATGTTGGTGATGATGCCGTCGATGATCGCGGCGAAGAGCCGCGCCCAGCGGCCGGCGAGGTCGGCGGTGATGCCGGTCGGCGGGGCGTTGCCGTACGGCTCGGAGATCGGCGGGGCGGAGGGGTAGGGAGTGGCGGCGGGCGGCGGAGGAGGAGCCTGCGGAGGCGGCCCTTGAGAGCGCTCTCGCTCTTCCGGGTGATCAGGCGATTGCGTCATGCGACGACAATAAGGCCGCGAACCGGGGTGTGACCGAAATCGTTGTGAGACAGTTTCATTCGGCGGGGTGCGGGCGATAATCGCTTTCCGCGGGGCGGATAAGGTGCGGCGCATGACCGCAGCCGACGACTCCGACCGGCTCCGGTGGAACGCCCGCCACGCGGAGCGCGCGTCCTTCAGCGCCCACCGCCTGGCCGAACGGGCGCTGTCGATGCCGCTGCCGAACGGACCGGTCCTCGACCTGGCGTGCGGCACGTCGGGCAGCGCGCTGCTGGCCGCCGCGCACGGACGGCACGTGACGGCGGTGGACGTCTCCGACATGGCGCTCGGCCTGCTCGCCGACGAGGCGCGCCGCCGTGGCCTCGGCGACCTCGTCACGCCCGTCCACGCCGACCTGACCGAGTGGCGGCCCTCGTCGTCGCATGCCCTCGTGCTGTGCACCGGCTACTGGGACCGTGCCCTGTTCGGCCCGGCGGCGGAGGCCGTGCTGCCCGGCGGCGTCCTGGCGTGGGCGGCGTTCACTCTGGAGGCACGGCGCGAACGCCCGCACCTGCCCGCGGAATGGTGCCTGAGCGAGGGCGAGCCCGCCACCCTGCTTCCGCGCGGCTTCGCCGTACTGGACATGCCGGACTTCGGGGCGACGCGGCACCTGCTCGCCCGGCGCCTGTAGCCGGCTCTCTAGCGTTCCTTTCGTTCGAGCCGGATCGCCAGGCCGTCGAGCAGGCGTTCCAGGCCGAAGTCGAAGCTGTCCTTCTGGAGTTTCTCGATGTCCATGCTCTTGTTCTCCGACCACCACGTGACGTAGCTCGGGTAGTCGGAGGCGACGCGGTGGAGGTAGGGGTCCATCTCCTCGACCAGTTCGGTCACGGTCTTGCCGGACCGTACGGTCGCCATGTGCAGCGCCGAGTCGGTCGTGGCCGAGCCGATGGCCAGGGACATCAGCAGCGAGCTGGCGTAGGCCACCTCGGCCCCCTCGAACCCGGCCGCGGTCAGCACCGCGACCACCCGGTCGCTCATCCGCATCGCCTGGGGGCCGATGGCGGGGCGGAACCCGAAGACCGAGGTGATCCACACATGGCGCAGGATCACCGAGCGGAGCCCCTGGATCACGCCGCTGACGGCCGCCCGCCAGCCGACCACCGCGGGATCGGGGATGTCGACCTCTCCTAAGATCTCGTCGACGGCCAGCTCGAGGAGTTCGTCCTTGTTCGCGACGTACCAGTAGACCGACGTGGCGCCGGCGCCCAGCTTGGTACCGAGGCGGCGCATGCTCAGGCCCGAGAGGCCCTTGGCGTCGAGCAGCTCGATCGCGGCGCTCACGATCTGGTCGCGGCTCAGCGAGGGCTTCCCCCGGCGTGATCTCGGCGGTCGCATCCAGACCGAGTTGGTGATCGGGTCGGTGTTTCGCGGCATTCGACGTCCTTCGAACGGGGGAAGGTCTCCCCAGGCAACCGTCCTCGCACACTGTTCCCTTCGATGGTACGTTGTACGAAAACCCTCGCACGGCGTGCGAACGGAGACTCATGTCCACCCCCTCGGCCACGTCAGCCCCCGGTTCGCGCCGATGGCCGATGCGCCCGAGCCTGCCCGTCGCCGGCATCCCGAGGGTTCTCGACGCCCGCGTCGCCATCTTCCCCGGACTGCTGCTCACCGCGGGCGGCCGCGCCGTCGCCCGCGCCCAGCGTCCGCTAGACGTCTAGGGCGCCTTAGTCCTAGCGGCGCACCAGCGGCGACGCCCACCGGAGCGGGCGTCGCCGCTGATTGTGCGTTATCCGGCGCGTGGTCTGTTCGTCTGGTCATAGCGCCCAAAGACGGGAGACAGTCATGACCACAGAACCGCCCCCCTTCGCCCGTACGACTCGTGGATCAGGGCCCGGGCTCGTGCTCGCCCACGGCGCGGGCGGCACCGTCGAGACCAACTTCGGGCCGATCCTCGACCACCTCGCCGCGGCCCACACCGTCGTCGGCGTCGACTACCCGGGCGCCGGTGACACCCCGAGAAGCGACACTCCCCTGGTCGCAGACGACCTGGCCGACCAACTGGTCGCCGCCGCGACCGCCGAAGGCCTCGACACCTTCGCCGTCGCCGGATTCTCCCTGGGCGGCCCCGTCGCGATTCGCGCCGCCACCCGCCACCCCGACCGCGTGACCGCCCTCGTGCTCACCGCCACCTTCGCCCACGCGAACGCCCGGCTGCGCCTCGCCGCCGCGGTCTGGCGGCAGCTCCACGAGGCCGGCGACAAGCTGCTCCTGGCCAAGTACCTCAGCCTCGCGACCTTCAGCACCTCGTTCCTGGAGAGCCTTCCTCCCGAGTTCCTCGACGCCGCCCTCCAGGAGTTCGCCCGCACCGTCCCGGAAGGTACGCCCGAGCACACCGACCTCGTCCAGCGGATCGACGTCCGCGACGACCTGGCGGCGGTCCGCGTACCGACGCTCGTGATCTCCACGACGCAGGACCCGCTCGTCACCCCTGACCTGCACCGGCGGCTCGCCACCGACATTCCCGGCGCGCGGCTCGTCGAGGTCGACTCCGGCCACCTCCCCTTCGCCGAGTGCCCGGAAGAGTGGCACCGGCTCATCACCGACTTCGTGGCCGAGCACCAGAAGGTGTAAGGAGCGCTAACCGAGGCCGACAGAAAACCGCGCTGGTCGAGGGCGGCGGGTATCCCTACCGTCGAGGGATCCGTCGCCTCCGGCGGTATTCTCCCACGTCACCCGGCACGCCGAGGAGATCGTGATGGCCCTCACCCCCGAAGCCACCCACCGTACGGCTCCCGTGTTCGACGTCGGGATCGACGAACGGTTGCCCGTCTCCAGCGCGATCGGGCTCGGGGTGCAGAACATCCTGGGCATGGCCGGGCTGCTCATCTTCCCGGCGCTGATCGGGACGGCGTTCAAGCTGTCCCCCTCCGACACCGCCTACCTGTACGGCGTCACGTTCATGACCTCCGGCCTGGTGGTCATCCTCCAGTCGGTCCTGCTCCTGCGCCTGCCCATCGTGCAGGGCCCGTACGCCGGGTCGCTCGCCGCCCTGCTCGCGGTCGGGCACGCCAAGGGCGGCGGTCTCGGCGCGGCGTTCGGGTCCATGGTCGTCGCCGGGCTGATCTGGTGTGTGCTGTCGATACCGCTCAGGAGGTTCGGGCTGGTCACCGTGCTCAGCAGGTTCGTACGGGACCCGATCATCTCCGCCGTCATCGTCTTGATCCTCGCCACCCAGCTGACGAGCACCGCCCTGCCGAACTGGCTCGGCACGCCGCAGAGCCCCGGGTTCCCCAGCGTCAACCTGGTCGCCGGCGCGGTCGGCGCGGTGCTGGTCATCGTGCTGACCGTCCTGCCGCGGGGCAAGCTGCTGCGGCGCCTCGCGGTACTGATCGCCGTCGTGGCCGGCACGGTCGTGTACGCGGTGTTCGAGCCCACCTCTTTCGGCGAGGTCGGCCGGAACGTCGGCGTCATCGTGCCGCGGTTCTTCCCGTTCGGCTTCGAGGTCCACGGCGACCTCGTCCTCATCTTCTTCATCACCCTGTTCCCGGCGATCGCCGAGAGCATCGCGACGTACGACATCGTGGCCGGCTGGGGCGCGCAGGACCTGCCGGGACACCGCGTCGCGCAGGGGGTGTTCGGCGAGGTGCTCGGGAGCACGATCGGCGCGATCTTCGGCGGCATGTCGACGCTGGCCTATCCGGACAACATCGGCCTGCTGCGGGCCACCCGCGTCGGCTCGCGCTACGTCACGCTGACCACCGGGATCATCCTTCTCGCGCTCGGCGGCCTCGAACCCTTCGACCGTCTCCTGGAGGCGGTGCCGCTCCCCGTACTCGCGGCCGTCGGGACCATCCTGTTCGGCGTCCTGTTCGCCAGCGCGATCGACGTGCTCGGCGGGGTCCGCTGGACGCGGGAGAACCTCATGCTCGCCGGTGTCCCGTTCATCACCGCGATCGGCGGCCTGTTCATCTCCGAGCCCACCCTGCAGGCGATGCCGATGACGATCCGGCTGGTCTTCGGCCAGCCGATGATCCTGGGCACCGTACTGCTCATCGTGATGAAGGCCGCCTTCGGCCTGCGGCACCTCGGCGACCGCGAACTGGAAGAACAGGTCCTGGCCGCCGAGGCGCCGGTGGAGGTCAGACCGTGACCGGCACCTGGGCGGGCTTCGGCGCGAGCAGGCGTTCGGCGAGGGGGGCGAAACAAAGGCCGATCGCGCCCCACATGATGGCCTGCGCGCCCACCGAGTACAGGCGGAACTTGAACAGCAGGTCGGCCGGGAAGCCGGGATAGACGATCTGTCCCTGGGCGTTGCGCAGGGGCAGCGGCGTCTCGGTCGAGTGTCGGCCGTACTCCTCGACGTTCGCGTGCAGGTGCCCGAGCTGCGGCAGGACGAGCATCACGATCCCCAGCGCCACGGCGCACGCCAGGCCCGCCAGCAGCGTCGCGTTCCACGTGCCGAACCGGGCGCTCAGGCGCTGCCCTAGCCAGACCGCCAGTACGAGGAAGACGATCGAGACGAGGACCATCACCAGGTAGAGACCGCTACGGTCGCGGATCGTCTCGGGATGGCCGACCGAGGGCGGGTTGGCCGGGTACTTGAGGAACGGCAGCAGGTAGAAGCCCAGGAAACCGCCCAGCGCGACCAGCAGGGCCAGGCTCCGCGGCCCCACATCGCCCGTACGGCCACAGGCCAGGGCGTACGCGACGGCGTACAGGGCACCCATCGCGGCGCCGAACAGGATGATTCCGGCGCCGATCCCGACATTGGCCTGGATCGTACGGCTGAAAAGGTCGGGGTCGGCCGCCTCGGCGGGCAGTCCGGCCGCGCGGTCGAGTACGGCCTGTGCGGCGTCGCGGCCGCTCTCGTAGTCGATGGCCGCCTGGATCTGCGGCTCGGCGAAGATCCGGGCGAAGACGAACGCCAGGACTCCACCGATCGCGCCCACGAGCAGCCCACGGAGAATGAAGCGCCGTTCCACGGCTTACTCCTCGGGGTTCGGATCAGTGGCAGGGGAAACCGAGGAAGTGCCGTGCGTCGTGGACGAACTCGTGGATGTACATGTTGTTGCCGAAGACCGAGGTCGCACCCTGGTCGAGGCCGATGAAGTAGTACACCGCGAGAGCGAGGGCGACGGTGCCGAAGAGCCAGAGGGCCGCCCGCGTCCCGGGTACGACAACGGGCGTGGTGCGGGTGGTGGGCAGCGTGGACGTGGTCATCGTGGTGCCTCCTCAGGGATCCTGCGTCCCTCGTTCGGGCCTTAGACGGTGGAGGGTCTGACTCGCCGCCCCGCTGACGGGGTGGCACACAGTGGCGCGACCGTGCCGGTTTCTCACCGGCTTCCTCCTACCATCACGTTCGCCCGGATCGTACGGGCGCGTTCAGCAGCCGTCAATGCACAGGAAGCCGCGGACAATGACGATTCGCCTGGTAATGATCACTCACGCGTCCACCGCGGCCACCCAGGAGGCGCGTTTTCCCGGCGACGAGCCGCTGGACGTCCGCGGCCTCCGGACGGCCTCGGCCGCCTCGATGCCGCGCCGCTTCGACGGGGTCCTCCGCGGCCCGGAACTCCGCTGCGCGCAGACGGCGTCGGCGGTCGGCCTCGACGCCGTCGCGGACCCGGCCCTGGCCGACCTCGACCTCGGAGCGTGGCGCGGCCGTACGCTGACCGAGCTGGAGCCCGACCTCGGCGCCTGGCCGACCGATCCCGCGGCGGCCCCGCACGGCGGTGAGTCGCTGACGGCGCTGGCCGAACGTGTGGCCTCGTGGCTTCTCGGGTTGCCCGGCGAACGCTCGCTGCTGGCGGCCGTCACCCACCCCGCCGTCGTACGCGCCGCCGTCCTGCACACGCTCGGCGCGCCGCTCACCGGGTTCTGGCGCCTGGACTCCGCGCCGCTGACCCAGACCTGGCTGACCCGGCACGGCGGCCGCTGGCAGGTGCGCGAGACCGGCCATCGCCTGGGCGGTCGCGATACGTCATCCTGACCCTGTGCGAAGATCAGCGGCGGCGGTCGGCAGCTCGGCGTTCATGGCACTCGCGCCCGGTACGGTGGCGGGCCTCGTGCCCTGGCTGCTGACCGGGTGGCACGCGGGCCACTGGTGGCCCCCGCTGCGCGTGATCGGCCTCGTTCCGCTGCTGGCGGGCGCCTGGGTGCTGGTCCACGCGTTCGCACGCTTCGTCCGCGACGGGCTCGGCACACCGGCGCCCGTCGCCCCGACCGAGCACCTGGTCGTGACCGGGATCTACCGGTATGTGCGCAACCCGATGTACGTCGCGGTGGTGGCGGCGATCGCCGGCCAGGCACTGCTGCTGGCCCGGCCGGTTCTCGTCGTGTACGCGCTGGTCGCGCTCGTGGTGATGGGGGCGTTCGCGCGCTGGTATGAGGAGCCCACGCTCGCCGGCCGTTTCGGCGCGGAGTACGCGCGTTATCGCCATGCGGTGCCGGGCTGGTGGCCGCGGGTACGCCCATGGCGCGGATGACCGTGTTGTGGACAGATGTGGTCGTGGTCTGTCACCATTTCCCCATGGTTCATGGAAAGGATGACGTCACCTTCATCTGGTGAGCGTCGCCACGCAGCTTGAGGCTGCTGAAATCCGCGAAGAATGGCTGGGCTCGGCGTTGTCCACGCGGCCCGCCGACCGTCCGGCCGCAGAGGCCGCCATTTCCGGCCTGTACCACCTGATCGGGCTCGCTCCCCCGCGATTCCACTGGGTGTCCTCGCCGGTCACCGCCCTGCAGACCGTTCCGCCCGGCGTACCGCTCCGATCTTCGGAGTCCGTCTCGCGCCTCGCCGAATGGCCACTGCCCCGCCGTTTCGCCGCGCTGCTGACCGCATTGTGGACCGAACTCGAAACCCGCTTCCGATGTTTCGACCGGCAGCTGTCCGTGGTGCTCCAACGCGAGGTCAGCGGCCCGCTGTGGCAGTCCTGCCGCAGTTCCCTGTATCCGTCGCTACGAGCGGCGGACGACTCGGTTTCGCACCGGGGAAACGGCTGGTACGACCTGCAGTGCGTTTCCCGAATCGCCCACTATGACGCCGTACGCAGGCTGACGGGCGCGTCCTTCGGCCCGTCGCGCACGCGGCTGTTCGACCTGTGGGCGGCGCAGGCCCGTACGTGCGGCTGGTGGTGGCCGCGTGAGCACGTCTGCGTCGTGTCCGAACGGCCGGTCGAGCTGCACACCGAGGTGTGGAGCGCGACGGGCGCCGTACGGCTGCACCGTGCGGACGGCCCGGCCCTGCGGTACACGGACGGGTGGGACCTGCACTCCTGGCACGGGACGCAGGTGCCCGCCTGGGCGATCGAGGAGCCGCGCGCCTGGCGGATCGCTCAGGAGCCCAACGTCGAGGTCCGCCGCTGCGCGATCGAGAACCTCGGCTGGGGCACGTACATCGAGGAGGCCGGCCTGACCCCGGTCGCCTCCGTCCCGGACCCGGGCAATCCAGGCGCCGAACTCCTGCTGTACGCCTTCCGCGAGGGGACGAAGGTGTTGCTGGCGGTCAACGGTTCCGTCGAACGCGACGGGCAGCGCCGCCGTTACGGGCTGACCGTGCCCGGTTTCCTTACGGACCCGCTCGCCGCCGCCGGCTGGACGTACGGACTGTCCGCCGAGCAGTACTCCCGTCTCGTCCGCCGAACCTGAGGTGATCTCCATGAACATGACTCTCGCCGCCCTGGCCCAGCAGACCGGTCTCGCCGTGCTCGACCACCTGGAGCAGTCGATGACCATCCCGGTCGTCGACGGCCTCCAGGCGCAGGGCGACCTCATCGTCATCCCGCTGGCTCTCGTCTCTGTTTCTGTACGGCTCCTGCCGGTCGCGGGCTGGAGCCACGTCCCGCCGGAGGGGATCGAGCTGCTGCGCGGCGAGGCGGGAGGCAACCCGCACACCTTGGTCGCCGACCCGGGAACGTGCCGGTGGACGACTTTAGTACGGGACGAGGACGGCCTCGCGCTGGGCGTCTTCGACGCGACGGCCATCGCGTACCTGCTGCACCCGGAACACGGAGCGACGGGCTGCACCCCGGGCACGTACGTGGTCCGCCGCCAACGCGAACAGGAGGGCCGCCGCGCTCGCCTGGTCGCCGACTGATTGTTCTTTTGTGAGGGATGCCCGACGATAGTCGGGGGTGTCGGGCACCCTTGGGAGGCTGCTGATGTCGGCTGAAAAGCTCCGCTCGAAGGCGGCGTCGCATATCGGTGTCGCGGAGGCCCATACGGAGGCCGGCCGGTACGGCCCGGCCCTTTCGGAGAACATTTCCGCGGCACGGGTTGTGAGGCGCCTCCTCAAGACGGAGCCGGACTCACGCCGGCATCGCGCGGTCCTGGGGTCGCTTTACTACAACCGGGCCCTGCTGCTGGAAAGGGTCGGACGGGGACCGGACGCCATCACCGCCGGACGTTGGTCGGTGGCGTTCTATGAGTTCCTCGACCCGACGCTGCGCGGGGAGAGAAGCGTCGCCGACGCGGTGCGCGACGCGCCGCCGGTTTCGGGGGCCGCGGAGCCGATCGACGCCGCCCAGCTCATCGCCCACCTGGCCGACGCCCAAGCGAGACTGGCCCGCCTCCTCGGCACGTACGGGCTACGGGACCGGCGACGCGACCGTGAACTACGACGCTTCAACCGGGACCCGGAGCTCACGCTGAGGCACGAGATCAACGTCCTGGACTCCCAGGCATGCCTGACGTACAAGGCATTGATCGGCTGCTCAAGCTACACAGAGGCGGATTTCCAGCGGGTGCTGCGGCAGAGCGGCGAGGGCCTTACGAAATACCACGCTCGCTTCCCCGACTAGCCGACGACTTTTCACCTGTTGATCGTGTTGAACGTCGCCGGGGCGACGATGACCGCATCGGCCGCGGGCAGTTGCTTCGGCTCGCCCGGAAGCCGGTAGTCGCTGCGCACCGGCTCTCCCGTAAGGCTCGCGAGCCGGTCGACATCGGCGAAACGCCGTCCCGCCGGCGAGGTGAGCACGTACACACGCCAGCCGGCATCCAGTGCCAACCGTGCGAGCGACTCGACGTCGGCGGCCGCCGGAGCCGCGCAGACGACCAGATACAGCACCCGCTCTTCGAGAGCACCAGGCACAGAGCCGACCCTAGCCCGCCCGCTTCCGCGCGAAATCGGGGTGCGGCTTATACTCGCCGGTGCGAATGGTTCACCCCGGCTTTTTGGCCGGGGTGTCGTAAGAGGTCACCCGGCGGGAATCCGGGACTGCCCCGCAGCGGTATGCAGGAACGACCGCCGTCATGCGCACGAGGCCGAGGCCGCCCTTCGCAACATGACCGCCGCCGCGCGCCGCGTACGAGGCGACGGCTAGGCGAGTTGGTCCGGGGAGAGACGCAGCGCACCGGCGGCCACGTTCTCGACCAGATGATCGGGGTCGCCGGTGCCGGGAATCTGGGGCCCTGGTGCAGTGTCCAGGCGAGCCGCCGAGATCCTCCTCAAGGTCACGTCCGGCTAAGTTAGGGTAGCCTAACTTAGCCGCAACCCCCCGTACGAGAGAAGGCATCGCCATGCCCACGGCGCCCTTCCGGTTCTTCGACGTGCGTGTCGTACGCGTGTCGCGGCTCGGGCCGACGATGGTGCGGATCACGTTCGGCGGCGACCTGGCGGGATTCGTCAGCGGCGGGCGGGACCAGCGCCTGAAGCTGTTCCTGCCCCTCCCCGGCCAGGAGGCGCCCGTCGTGCCTTCCGGCGAGGACTGGTACGCGGGGTGGCGGGCCCTGGATTCGTCGGTACGGCCGCACATGCGGTCGTACACGGTGTGCGGGCAGCGGCGTGACCCGGAGGAGTTCGACGTCGACTTCGCACTGCACGGCGACGGCGGCCCGGCGTCACGCTGGGCGGCCCGAGCGCGCCCCGGCGACCGGGCGGCCGTCCTCGGGCCGTCGGTCGAGGACAACGGCGGCATCGACTTCCGCCCGCCCTCGGACACGGGCTGGCTGCTGCTGACCGCCGACGAGACGGCGCTGCCCGCCGTCGCCGGCATCCTCTCCTGGCTGCCGGCCGGCGTGCCGGTGCGTGCCTGGATCGAGGTCCCTCATCCTGAGGACGAGCGGCCGCTGCCCACCGCGGCCGACGCCGAGGTCACGTGGCTGGCCGGCGGCGCGCGGGGGTCCGTCCTCGACGCCGTACGCGCGGCCTCCTTGCCGGCCGGCGTCCCGTACGCGTGGATCGCGGGCGAGTCCTCCGCCGTACGCGCGCTACGGCGGCACCTGGTCGGCGCGCGCGGGTTCGACCGTCGTCGCGTGGAGTTCACCGGCTACTGGCGGAAGGGCGCGAGCGAGGAGGACCTGCTCGCCGAGGCCGCCCGGGCGTAGGGCCTAGCCGCCGATGAGGTCGACGTACCGCTGCGCCTCCGTACGCGAGAAGTTGCCGGTGATCATGATCACACCACCGGGAATCGGCTCGATGACCTGAGGCGCGGAGACGACCTTGCCCCCGACGACGATGGCGAGCTGGTTCCGCGGCTGCTGCTCGCGCGCGACCTCGCCCGTGAGCGACCCGAGGCGGCCGGAGTCCTGGGGCAGCAGGTCGATCTGAATGGAGTAGCCGGAACTGGTGGCCTGGGGCGCACGCAGCGCGATCCGCTTGACCTTGGAGACGGTCAGCCCGTCACCGAGCCGGTAACAGGCGTCCCCGCGTACGGAGGCCGTCTGCCCGGTCTGCCCGGCGGGGCAGGCGGCGTTCGTCACCTCGACCACTTTGAGAAACCTCAGCCCACCGTGGACGGTGTGACCGGAGCTTTTGTGGGAGGTCGCGAGCACGACGACGATGGCGGCGAGCAGCAGGAGCAGCAGCACCCCGGCCCCAAGCCCGACGAGAAGAGCCTTGTCACTACGCCGACCAGACGGAGGCGGCGGGTAGGACGGCTGCGAGTACGGCGGCTGCACGGCTCTCCACTCAGGCGGCACTCTCCCCTGGAACGCCACGATAACCCGGCACCGCACCCTCACACCGGCGAATCGGCTCCCGCCGGGACGCTGCGTTGATCGCGTCATCACATGTTCTTGTGAACTCCGGGCGAGCGTCTGACCATCTTGTCCATATTCGGATCCGAGACTCCGTGCTCGTGCTGATCCCAGACGCCTTTGAGCTTGCGCCGCGTCCGCTTCAAGGAACGGGGCTCGCCCTCAATGACCTCAACGGCGGCGCAGGCCGGCCAGACCCTCATCCGGGGCGCCCTCACCCGCGTTCACCGCGGCGAATTCGGCCACACCGACAGGCCCGCGCCCACCTCGGTGAACTCCTCCGCCTGTTCGAGCAAACCTCGACCCGGTGGCCCTGCCGGGTCAGGGCGACCGCGGCGGTGAGTCCGCCGATTCCACCTCCGACGACGATGACGTCCATCAATTTCCCTCTACAAGTGTAGAGAAACTATACGGTCGTCGCGGAGGTGTGCGGATGGCACGGCGGACCGAGGTCGCCGACGCGGCGATCGCGACGCTGGCGCGTGAGGGCATGCGCGGGCTGACGCACCGTGCCGTCGACCGCACCGCGGGTCTGCCCGAAGGGTCGACCTCGTACTACTTCCGCACCCGGAACGCCCTGCTCAAAGCCGTCGTCGAACGTCTCGCCGAAGTGGACGCCGCCGAGATCCCGGCGCTGCCCAATGGCGATCTCGACGCGTTCGCCGACGCGGCCGCCCGGCTCGTCCACGCGTGGCTGACCATCGGGCGCGACCGGCAGCTCGCGCGCTACGAGCTGACCCTGGAGGCGACACGCCGGCCGGAGCTCCGCGAAGTCCTGGTCACCGCGGGCGCGAAGGTCCGCGGGATGGTCGCCGACCGGCTCGGCGCGGCCGGCGTCGCGGAGCCGGACTCCCGGGCCGCCGACTTCGTGGCCCTCGTGGACGGGCTGGTCTTCGACCAGATCGCCGGCGCGGGCGACCGCGAGCTCACCCCCGCGCGGCTGCGCGCCGTACTCCGCGCTCTGTTGGCCGCCATCGGCGGAATGGCATCCGATCCGGACAGGTTGTGAAGATCATGAAAGCTGTAGGCGTTCAGCGGTTCGGCGGGCCCGAGGCGCTTGAGGTGTTCGAGGTCGAGGAGCCCCATCCGGGCCCCGGCGAGATCCGTATCCGGGTGCACGCGGCGGCCGTGAACCCCACCGACACGCTCTTCCGCAACGGTACGACCAGCGCCGAGGCGCTGAAGGACCGCCGTCCGCCGTATGTCCCGGGCATGGACGTGGCCGGGGTCGTGGACGAGGTCGGCGAGGGCGCGCGGCAGTCGGTGGGCGACCAGGTCATGGCGATGACCATGCCCCGCAGCCCGCTCGGCGGCGGGTACGCCGAGCACGTCCTCGTACCCACCGAGTCGGCCACCGCGATCCCCAAGGGCGCGAGCTACGCCGAGGCGGCCACGCTGCCGATGAACGGCCTGACCGCGCAGCTCAGCCTCGACCGCCTCGCGCTCGAACCCGGGAGCACGCTCGCGGTCACCGGCGCGGCCGGCGCGTACGGCGGCTACACGGTCCAGCTCGGCAAGGCCCGCGGCCTGCGCGTCGTCGCGGACGCCTCGCCCGAGGACGAGCCGCTCGTACGGCGGCTCGGCGCGGACGTGATCGTCGCCCGCGGCGAGGGGCTCGCGCTGCGCATCCGGCAGGCACTGCCGGACGGCGTGGACGGTCTCGCCGACGGCGCCGTGATCGGGGCGCCGCTCCTGCCGGCCGTACGCGACGGAGGCACCATCGTGTCCGTACGGAGGTTCGGTGCCGACTCCGAGCGCGGGATCACCGTCCACAACGTCATGGTCAGCGACTACACGCGCGAGTGGGACAAGCTCGATGAGCTGCGCAGACTCGCCGACACCGGCGCCGTCACGCTCCGCGTCGCGCACACCTACCCGCCCGAGGGCGCGCCCGACGCCCATCGCGCCCTGGAGGCCGGCGGCGTACGCGGGCGCTTGGTGATCATGTTCGACTAGCGCGGGCCGGTAGCAGGAGCGCCACCGGTACGGCGAGGGCGGTGAAGCCGAGCGACCACCAGAAGGCCTGGTCGAAGGCTGCCGCCTCGCTGTGCCCGGCGAGCCCGCGCTGCAGGATCACGGCCAGCACCGCGGCGCCGAACGAGCCGCCGACCTGCTGCATGATCCGCGTGGTACTGCTCGCGTGGGGGATGTCGGCCCGGTCCAGTCCCTCGTACGCGGCGGCCATCACCGCGATCGTCGCGCCGCTCAGCCCGGCGCCGCGGACGACGAGGGAGAGGGCCAGCAGCAGTTCGCCGGTATGCGGGCCGGCTTCCGCGTACGCGACGGTGCCCAGGGCGGTGAGCACGGTGCCCGCGAGTACGACCGGCCGGGCGCCGACGCGGTCGATGATCGTGCCCAGCGGGCGGCGGGTGAGCAGGCTGCCCAGGCCCTGCGGTGCCAGCAGCAGTCCCGCGGCGACCACGCCCTGGCCGCGCACCTGCTGGTAGTAGAGCGGCAGCAGGAGCATCGCGCCGAACATCGACAGGCCCGAGAGGAACAGCAACGCCGAGGACGCGGCGAAGGACCGTACGCGGAAGAGCCGCAGGTCCACGATCGATCCGGTGCCGGTGGTGCGCAGGGCCCGTACGGTGAACGCGGTCAGCAACGCCAGGCCGGCCGCGAGCGGGACGACCACGGCAGCGTGGCCGAAGCCGCCGAGCGCGCCCACACGCGACAGCCCGTAGATGATCGCGGCGAGCGCGGGCGACAGGAGCAGCAGGCCCGGGAGGTCCAGCGGCTGGGGGCGCTCGTCGTTCGGGGTGTCGTCCGGGAGACCGCGCCAGGCCAGCGCCAGGGCCACGAGGCAGACCGGGACGTTGACGTAGAAGATCCAGCGCCAGCTCGAACCGCCGACGATCAGGCCGCCGATGACCGGGCCGAGGATCGGTCCCACCAGCGCCGGAATCGTGATCGTGGACATCAGCCGGCCGATCTGCCGCCCTCCGGCGGCCTGCATCAGCAGCGTCTGCAGGATCGGCAGCATCAGGCCGCCGCCGATCCCCTGCACGACCCGGAAGAAGATCAGCGATCCGGCGTCCCAGGCGACCCCGCACAGCACCGACCCGGCCAGGAAGAGCGCGAGCGAGAGCAGCCACATCCGTTTCGCGCCGAACCGCCCGGCGAGCCACCCGGTCGCCGGGATGGTCATCGCCAGCGCCAGCAGGTAGGCCGTGACCACCCATTGGACCGCCGCGAGCGACGTGTGCAGGTCCCGGCCGAGCGTGCCGAGCGCGACGTTGACGATCGTGCTGTCCAGCAGCGGGGCCATCGCGCCGACGATGAGGATGCCGGCGAGCTTGAGCAGTGCCGGGTCCAGCCGTTCCGTTCGCGGCATGTGTTTTCTCCTCAATAAGAGACGGGACGTCTCTAGTGCCGGGAGTGTAGGCTGCTTTCAATAGGAGACGCAAGGTCTCTTAAGGAGGGGTCGCGGTGAGCGAAGACCTCAGGCGACGGCGGCGCGGCGTGGAGCTGGAGGACGCGATCCTGCGGGCCGCGTGGGACGAGCTGACCGCGGTCGGCTACGCGCGCCTTTCCATGGAGGGCGTCGCCGAGCGGGCCCAGACCGGCAAGCAGGTGCTGTACCGCCGATGGCGCAACCGGGCCGAACTCGTCGTGGCCGCGATGCGCCACCATGCCGCGTCGATCGCGGACGACGTCCCCGACTCGGGGGAGCTACGCGGCGACGTCCTGGCGGTGCTCCATCGGATGACACGGCGCTTTCGGGAGGTCGGCCCGGAGGTCGTTCACGGGTTGATGGCGGAGGCCCGCGACCTCGGGCCGGAGTTCCTGTCGGTCATGGCGGACGTGATGGGCACGATCTTGAAGCGCGCGGCCGAACGCGGCGAGATCCGGACGGCGGCGGTCGGCCGCCGGGTCGCGACCCTGCCGATCGACCTCATGCGCCACGAAATACTGCTGAGCGTCGGCCCGATTCCAGAGAACGCCATGACCGAAATCGTGGACGCCGTCTTCCTCCCCCTGATCCGGTCCATTTAGGACGCCAGCACGGGGATGATCAGTGTGAATACGGCCGCACGGCAGCCCTCGCAGCAGTAATCTCCCGTTAAGAACAATCGGGGGAGGTCGGCATGGGCCAGCACGGGAACAAAAAGGCATGTGGCACATGCGGAGGAAAGGGGACGATACAGATAAATTTAGATGGCAAGAAACAGACGGTGTCATGTAACGCCTGCGGCGGGTCAGGGAAGGCATGAGCGGAATTTTCGGATTTCCCGGACTTCCACCCGTGGACCGGCACCTATTCATTCCTGATGATATCTGGATAATTCAGGATGGAAGATTTGTAAAACTGTCCCGCGGCGACGCGCGGGAAGAGTGGGAGCGTGTCGTGGCCTCCGACGAGGCGATCACGACGCAGCTCAAGGACGGCATGTGGCCGACCTCGTCATCGTCGGCTCCGTGGGTGATGGCACAGATGATCGACGCCCTGAAGCTCAGGCCCGGCCTCCGCGTCCTGGAGATCGGTACGGGCACGGGATACAACGCCGCGTGCATGGCGGAAGCGGGTGCTGAAGTCGTCTCGGTGGAGATCGACGAACGAATCGCCGAGCAGGCCCGGCGTAATCTACGGATTTCCGGCCATTCCGGCGTAGAGGTGATCACCGGTGACGGCGAAGACGGCGCACCGCGAAAAGCACCGTTCGACCGTGTCATTTCCACCGGCGCCGCCCAGAACATCCCGTACGCCTGGGTCGGCCAGACCCGCGACGGCGGTCTGATCGTGCTTCCCTACACGGGCGAAGCACACGAAGGGGCGATGGTCGTCCTCTCGGTGAGAGATGGCGTGGCCACCGGCGACGTTCAAGGTGAGGCGATATTCATGCCTCTCCGGGGCCAGCGCATCGGTCAGCGTGAATTGCAGGCCCTTGATTCACGAAAGTACTTTCAGATCGAGGTGAGCAGGTCAGGGCAGCGCATCACCACGGACTGACGTCATCTTCCGGTCGTGACGCGGCAGGTCGGACCGACGGCTTACGGGCCGCTGATCTCCAAGGCCGCCGCGGTCATGACCGCGGAGCCGTCTTGCGGAGCCGTTCCGTCAGACCCTGCTGCTCCTGACGGCTCAGGGCGTTCCACTCATCCCCCCTCTTCTCGCCGAGCGCGGCGAGGTCCTCCTCCCGTACGTGCCGGCGCAGCTTCTCCTTGAGTTCCGCGAACCGCTCCGGGGTCATCGGCTCGTTAATCATCACGGTCTCCTCGATGAGTCTCAGGAGCTGCCGGGCGGAAGGCTCGGCGCCCAGGTCGTTCAGTACGTCCACAAGCCGCGTCCGCACCTCGGTGGCCTTGCGGATGCGTGACTCCACCTCGTCCAGCTGGCGGTGGAGCAGGCCGACGGGGTCGATCTCGCCGTCCAGGAGCGTTCCGATCTCCTCCAGCGAGATGCCCAGACTGCGCAGCGCGACGATGCGGTGCAGGCGCCGGACGTCGTCACCCGTGTAGCAGCGGTGGCCGCCCTCGGTCCGCGACTGCGGCGACAGCAGGCCGAGCCGGTCGTAATGGTGCAGCGTCCGGACCGTCAGTCCCGTCTCTCGGGCCAGCGAACCGATCCGCCACATCCCGTCATCTCGTGACATGTCTCGAACGTAGAACATGCCCCAACGTCAGGTTCAAGGCCGGCGAACAGCGGCTACGGCGCCGGACGACGGCGGGCGAACACGTCGAACACCGCGGCGCACAACGCGATCAGCACGAACGCCGTCACGACGACCAGTCCATGGCGGAAGGCCTCCGCCCAGTCGCCGTGGGTGGTGCCGACGGCGGCGAAGAACACCGCGCCGACCGCCGCGATGCCGACCGCGGTGCCGATGCGCTGGCCCGTCTGCAGGACGCCGGCCGCGCTTCCGCCGCCCTCCGGTGGCACCTCGGACAAGGTGATCGCCTGGTTCGGTGAGATCACCAGGCCGCTGCCGATGCCGCCCACCAGCAGCGGGAGCGCGGTGGCCAGTGCGGCATGGTCGCCGGGCACCGCGCGTACGGTCAGGAACGTCGCGGCCAGGCCCAGGGCGACGAGTGCGAGGCCCACGGCGATCAGCGGCCGGCCGAACCTCGCCACGAGCCGCCCGCCGACCGTGGACCCGAACGCCGACCCCAGCGCGAACGGGGTGATCGCCAGGCCCGCGAGCAGGGCGCTGTAGTGCAGGCCGTTCTGCAGGTAGAGCGTGAAGATGAAGAAGATCGAGGTGAACCCGGCGAAGTAGAGCAGCGCGATCGCCGAGCCCAGCGCGTACGAGCGGAGGCGGAACAGCGACAGGTCCAGCAGCGGCTGGCGGTGCCGCCGTTCCCAGCCCAGGAACCCGGCGAGTACGACGACGGCGGCCGGGACGAGCAGCCACTTCACGCTGCCGTGCCACTGCTGCTCCTGCACGAAGGGCAGGAGCAGGGCGACCACGCCGACACCGAGGAGGATGACGCCGACCGGGTCCAGGCTCTCGCGCCGCCGGCCCTCACCCGGCGGGGGCAGGAGGCGCCAGGCCAGCGGCAGTGCGACCAGGCCGACCGGCACGTTGACGTAGAACACCCAGCGCCAGCCGTCCTGCGTACCCGCGAGGGAGATCAGCAGGCCGCCGAGGAGCGGGCCGGCCGCGGTGGCGATGCCGATCGTCGCGCCGAGGGCGCCGAAGGCCCGGCCGCGTTCCCGGCCGCGGAACAGGACCTGGATCAGGCCGGCGATCTGCGGGTTCAAGATGCCGGCCGCGACTCCCTGCACGAGCCGCGCGACGACCAGCCAGAGGACGGTACGCGCGAGCCCGCCGGCGGCGCTCGACAGCGTGAACAGCGCCAGCCCGGTCATGAACACCGCGCGGCGGCTGCGCGCGTCACCCAGCCGCCCGGCGGGCACGAGCGCCAGCCCGAACGCCACGGCGTACCCGCTGAGGATCCACTGCAGACCGTCCGGGGACGCGCCGAGGCCCGACCGGATGGACGGCAACGCGACGTTGACGATACTGACGTCCAGCAAGGTCATGAACGCCGCGACCAGGCAGATCGTCAGGGCCTGCCAGCGGCGGTCGGGCGGCGTGCCGTCGGGCGGGTGAGCGGACACGCTGCCCCCAAACGCGTTATGTACGGATTCGTCCCCCGCAAATACCCCTACCCGTACGACGCGGCCCATCCCGTTGCGTAGATCACCCCGGCGGGGCGAAGCGCTCCTTCAGCTCGACCTTCCGCGTCTTGCCGGTCGGCGTCTTGGGCAGGGTTTCCACGATTTCCAGGCGCTGCGGCCAGTACAGTTCGGCCATGCCCGCCCCGGCGAGCGCGCGGTGCAGGTCTTCCAGCGTTACCGGGGACTCGGGCGAGACCGGTACCACCACGACGCAGACCGTCTCGTCCAGGTCCTGCTCCGGCAGGCCGACGACCGCCATCTCGCGCACCCCCGGGTGCCGGCCGATGATCGTCTCCAGGTCGGCGACCGGGACGATGTTCGCGTGCCGCAGGATCATGTCCGTGGCCCGGCCGGTGACACGGATGCCGCCGCGCCCGTCGGGCCGTACGAGGTCGTCGGTGTTGAACCAGCCGCCGGCATCGAGCTTGGCCGCGTACAGGCCCTCGCGCCGGTAGTAGCCCAGGCACTGCGTCGGGCCGCGCACCCACAGCACCCCCACACCGTCGGACCGCTCGGACACCGGGTCGATCCGCAGCTCCATGTCCGCGATCGGGCTGCCGTCGCTGTGCGCCGCCCAGTCGTCGGGGTCCTCTGGCCGGCTGATCGTCACCGGCCCGTTCTCGGTCATCCCCCACAGCGAGAACAACCGCGTCTTGAAGACCTCCCGTACGTCGTCCACGAAGTACGGCGGGACCGGCGAGGAGCCGCAGACCAGCCACCGCAGCGCGGACAGGTCGCGCGGCGCGCGCCGCTGCTCGTCCATCAGCTCCTGGAGGGCGGGCGGGGCGATGTAGAGGAACGTGACGCCGTGGCGGGCCATGACATCGAGCACCACTGCAGGGTCGCGGGAATCCTGGAAGACCATCGTCCCGCCGAGCATCAGCGGCATCAGCATCCCCTGCGCTACACCCGTGTAGTGGGAGTACGACGCCGAGGTCGTCATCACGAGCGACCCGTCGAGCCCGAACACGCCGGCCTCGCCCCTGATCGCGGCGTGCAGAGTGTTCTGGCTGTGCAGGACGCCCTTGGACTCGCTGGTCGTACCCGAGGTGAACAGCAGGAGGTACGGGTCGTCGGGCCCGAGCTCGCGGGCGTCCAGCTCTCCGCCGTGGCTCTCCTCCCACGGCGTGTCGAAGAAGAACGATTCGAACGGCCGGGTGCCGTCCAGAGCGGGCCCGTCCGCGACCAGCACGCGTTCCAGGTCCGGCAGCCCGGCGGCCAGTTCGAGCCCGATCTCGGCCGGCCGGTCGCCGGCGTGCTCGGCCATGGTGACGAACACGCGGGCGCCGGAGACGCGGAGCATGGCCTCCAGCTGCCACCGGCGGTAGATCGGCATCAGCGGGCAGAACCGTACGCCGGCCCGCATGCAGCCGAGCGCGAGGACGGCCAGCTCCCAGCGGTCGGTGAGCTGGACCGCGAAGAAGTCTCCGGGCCGCAGGCCCAGCTCGACGAGGGCGGACGCGCACCGGTCGGTGAGCCGGGAGAGCTCGGCGTATCCGAGCACGCGGGTGCTGTCACCGGCGCCCCGGTGGACCGCGACGGCCGCCTTGTCCGGATGGTCCCGCGCCCCTCGCCGCAAGTCGTCGAGGAAGGTCTCGTCGCGCCACCAGCCACGGCGACGGTACGCGTCCGACATCGCTGCCTCCCGTTGAGCGATCCCGGGCGATTATCGCGGCTGGGTGATCACTTGAACACCCCGGCCCTTGTGACCGCCCGATGCCAGGCCAGGACTTGTCTCGCGGTCTCCGTTCGTGGCGAGCGGCGTCCAGGCGGTGCGTCGCGCAGCCGGACAGCGGCACCTCGGGGCAGGCCCTAGTGTGGGGCGATGCTGACGGTGGGGGTCGACCTCGCCGCGCAGCCGCAGCGGACGGCGGTCGCGTGGGTGGACTGGACGGCGGGCTCGTGCGAGGTCCGCGACGTACGGCTCGGCTGTGACGACGACGCCGTCGCGGGCGCACTGCGAGACGCAGACAAGTCCGGCGTCGACTGCCCGCTCGGCTGGCCGGTCCCCTTCGTGGACTTCGTCCGCGACCACGGCGCCGGTCACGTGGCGATCCCCTCCGGCGGCGACTGGCGCCGGGAGCTGACGATGCGGCGGACCGACCGCTTCGTCCAGGACCGCATCCGCATGACCCCCCTCAGCGTCTCCGCCGACAAGATCGGGCACGTGGCGATGCGCTGTGCGGCGCTGCTGGCCCGGCTGGCGAGCGAGGGACGGCCGGTCGACCGCGCGGGCGGCGGCCCGGTCGTCGAGGTGTACCCGGCGGCTTCCCTGCGCCTCTGGGGCCTCGACCACCGCAACTACAAGCGCGCGGCCAACGTCGTCCGGCTCGGCACGCTGGTCGACGCGCTGTGCGCCGCGGCGCCCTGGCTGGACCTCGGCCCGTACGAGGGGCTCTGCCGGACCTCCGACGACGCCACGGACGCGGTCGTCGCGGCGCTCACCGCGCGTGCGTGCGCCCTGGGCCGTACGACCGGCCCCGGGCCCGAAGCCGCCGGCGTAGCGCGGGTCGAAGGCTGGATCGCACTGCCCGAGGGCGGCCTGGACGCGCTCCGGCCCTGACGGCACCCGTCCTACTCTGGGCGCATGCGCACCCTGAGCACCGCGCGGCTCGAACTCCCGCCCTGGCGCGACGACTTCGAGGCCGACCTTCTCCGGCTCGCGTCCGACGAGCGGGTGGTGCGCTTCATCGGCGACGGACGGCCCTGGACGCGGGAGCGCACGGCCGAACGGCACCGGAACTGTCTGCGGCACTGGGCCGAGCACGGCTTCGGCTGGCGCGCCATCATCGACCAGGGCGGGTTCGCCGGCGTCGCGGCGCTCAACCGTCTCGGCTCGGTCGTGCCCGGCATCGAGGAGGACGTGGTCGAGATCGGCTGGTGGGTCGACCCCCGCACGTGGGGACGGGGCGTCGCCACCGAGGCCGCCCTCGCGCTGCGCGACGAGGCGTTCGGCGGGCTCGGCGCGGAGCGGCTCGCGGCGCGCTACCAGCTCGCCAACCCCGCCTCCGGCCGGATCATGGCCAAGATCGGCATGCGCGTCCACAGCGACCTCCCGGTTACGGAGGGACGGCCCGTACGGGTGTACGAACTCGGGCGTACGGACTGGCAGGAGCTGCGAGCCCAGGTTTGACACCGGACCTAACGGGCATTCCGGAAGCTTTGATCGAGCCGACCGTACGACGAGAGGAGGCTCCTATGAGCGATTCGACACCCGGCGGGCCGGCACCGTTGAGGCGCGAGCCGCAGGTTCTGGGCGCCGACGAGATGATCGTGTACGAGGCGATCGCCACGCTGCGCAGGCCCCTGGGCACCGGGGACCTGACCGCGACCACGGGTCTGGACGAGGACGTCGTCCAGGCCGCGGTCGACCGCCTGACCGAGCTGGAGATGGTCGAGAACGGCGGGGACGGCGTGCGCATCGGACAGAACGACTGGGACGTGAGGGGCGCCCGGTAAGACGCGTGGCCGCGGCGGTGTGCCGCACCGCCGCGGCCGCTCACGTCGTACGTACGCCGATATCGATATGCCGTCATGTGACAAAAAGTAGTTGCTCAATGACAGAATGTAGCCGATGGGCTCGGAGACGTCGGCGGGGCGCATCACGGCCCTGACTTCTTCGTGGGGTTCGTTCCTGATCCCGGCGTAACGCGACAGGAAACCCCCCATGACACAGAACGTACGGAGAACGGTGCTCTGGTCGGCGGCGATCGTGGCCCTCGCCTCGTCCGGGCTCGGACCCGCCCGCGCCGAGACGACGCGCACGGCCGCCGATGACCCGGCGCTGACGTCGGTCGAGGTGCTCTATCACACCAACGACGACAACAAGGATCACGACACCAAGCTCCTGACGAGCGTCCGTGACAACCGCGGTGTCGAGATCGCAACCCTCGACGAGCACTTCGGGGACGACACCTTCGACGACAACGAGGACGATGGGCCGTACGGTCTGCGCCTGACCAACCCCGCCACCCTGGCGTCCACCGGTCACGGCCGCCTCGTGGTGCGGATCGAGCCCAACGGCAACGACACGTGGAAGTTCAACGTGTTCGCGACCCTGTTCTTCTCCGACGGCAGCCGGCGGGTCGCCCAGGAACGCAACAACTCGCTGGATCAGGACCGCCGGCAACGGGAGTTCGAGATCCTCTGAGAACGCGAGCGGGCCCGCCGCGCAGAGCGGCGGGCCCGTCATTCGGTCAGCTCACCATCGATACCAGCGGCCGCGCCGTCCGCCCGCACCAGCACCGCGGAAGACGAAGCCGAGGAGCCAGAGAACGAGCAAGATGATCGCGATCCACCACAGCGCCTTCAGCGCGAACCCCGCGCCGAACAAGATGAGCACCAGCAGCAGAACAAGTAGCACCGGAACCATTGTCAGTCACCTCCGGTCCGCATATGCCCGATATATGGCGTTCATACCCAAATAGATGATCTAGTTTCAGCGGACGGCCGGCCGACCCGCCGGGCTAGGCCTCACCGCCGTTGACCGGCTCGTTCTTCCGGCGGATGACCTTCGGCAGCAGGTACCACAGCACCAGGTAGAGCCCGAGGAGTCCCGCGCCCAGCCCGGCGGCCCAGCCGAAGCCCGCCACCACGTCCAGTACGAGGAACACCGCGCCGATGATGGCGAGCAGCAGCGCGCCCAGGCCGCCCTGTGCGAGCAGCGACGCCACCCGTACGAGCTCGGGCTTGTGCCCCTGCCGGAAGACCTGCCGATGGTCGCTGACCGGCGCGATCAGCAGTGCCGTCGCCGTCGCGGACGCGACCAGGGTGATCACGTACACCGCCTTGTCCAGGTCGCTGACGTCGCCGAAGCGGTTCGTGAACGGCAGCGTCAGCAGGAAGGCGAACAGGATCTGCACGCCGGTCTGCGCGACGCGCAGCTCCTGCAGCAGCTCGATGAAGTTGCGATCCCAGCGTTCGAGGCCGGTCTCGTCGCGCTGGGAATCCGGTGAGTCCGAGGAGCCGGCCGAGCCCGCGTTCGAGGAGTCTCCCATCGCCGCCTACTTCTTCCGCAGCGCCCGGAGCGGCTTGCGCCTGGCGGCCTTCTTGCCGGCCGCCGGCAGGCGTTCGAGCACGCGCTCGCCCTCCCGGCGCTCGACCTCGGCGAGCCGGCCGGCGACGAAGGTGTCCGCGGCGGGGCTGTCCGGATGTTCCACGGAGCCGGCCAGCCGCTGGATCGCGACGACGCTGTCATGGTGCGCGCCGAGGATGTCCTGGAGCCGTTCGGCGCGGCGGGCCAGCTCGGCCGCCGGCGAGCCCAGCGCGGCGGAGGCGGCCTCGGCCGTGTAGCGCGCCCGCTTGGCCGACTTGCGCGTGCCGTGCATCGCGACGTCGCGGTCCTGGCCGGACGGCAGCCGTACCGCCCGGTCATACCTCCGCAGCATCTTGCGCCACGCCCTCGCCACCAGGTCCGGCGTCTCCTTCGTGGCCTTGCGGCCGGCGCGGGCGTTCAGCGGCGGCGCGGCGAGGAGGGCGTCCAGGGCGTCGAGCAGGTCGTAGTACCGCTGGGTCAGCAGCGTCTCGCGTACGCGGTCGCGGGCGCGATGCTCCTCGGCCGCCATCGCGAGAAGCCAGCCGGGACTCCGGTGGGCGCCGGGCAGGTCGGCCAGGCGGCGCTGGAAGCGCGCGCCCTGCACCTCCAGGTCGCGCACCTCGCCGAGTGAGTCGGCGAGCCACTTGAGCTCGGCGTCCAGCGTCCGGATGCGGGCCTGGTCGACCAGGCACCGGTGGGTGCGCAGGATGCTGCGGGTCCGGCGTACGGCGACCCGCATCTTGTGCACCGAGTCGTCGTCCTCGTCGGCCAGCCGGACCAGCGGGTCGTACGCGAGCAACTGCTCGATCTGCTCGCCGAGGTAGGTCACCAGGACCTCCCCGGCGGTACGGGTCGCGGTGTGCCGCTGGACGAGGACGAGGTCGTCGTCCAGGGCTCGCTGCAGCTTGGAGGCGACCTCCGACTCGCGGGCGCCGGACTCGCGCAGGTGCCCGCCGATGCTCTCCAGCAGCTCGCCGGAGGCCTCGACGGCCTCGACCTCGATCTCCCGCCAGCGCATCAGGCCGACCTCGTGCCCGTCCCGGCTGAGCCGGCGCGCGCTGACCGTGTCGTCGGCCAGTTCGGCGAGGACCCTGCCGTCCTCGGCCAGCAGCTCGCGCTCGACCCGGTGGGTCTCCAGCTCGGCGACGCGAACGAGGACGCGTCCGCGTACGTGGGCGGCGACGAGCGCGGCGAGGTCCGCGGGCACGTCGGGGGCGCCCGCGTCGAGCGGCGCCCGGATCTCCTGCCTGGTGTGCGCGGCCATCGGCAGCTTGAGGTGCCAGCCCTCGTCCCCGCCGCCCTCGCGGCGCCGCAGCGTGATGCCACGCGACGCGAGCCGCAGGTCCTCGGTGTCGTAGTAGGAGGCACGGAGCGTGTGCGTCTTCGGCGGGCCGACCCCGGCGCATCCGGCGACCTGCCGCAGATCGGGGAGCGCGACGTCCGCTCCCGCGTCGTACTTGCGCTCCAGTTCGATGTGGCGTGCCATGACAACTCCTTCACGGGTGGTTACTTAGCGCCCTACCCGCGCACGCCGCACCAAAAGTGAACTTTTTCCGGTTACTCAGGAGGCAGGAGAGGCCCGAGTGGCCCCAGATCGAGGTTGAGGTCCTTCGCCTCGATGTCGAACCTCTCCCGCAGCTCCGTCATCGCCTCCTCCAGGCGCATGAGCGCCAGCCCGAGCTCCTCGACCTTGTCATCGGACAGCCCACCGGTCTCCACCCGGCGCAGCGCCTGCCGCTCCATCAGCTGGCGGACCAGCTCGATCACGGTCAGCACCAGGCGTACGAGGTCCCGCTGCACCTCCTCGGCGTCGGTGTCGAGGCGGCGCGGGAGCCGATGGCTCCGCCGCTCGTCGCCGACGTGCCGTGGGCGGTACGGGCTCACGGCGGCAGGTCCTCACGGACCACGACGCCCTGGATCGGCTCGTCCTCGCCCTCCAGCATCTGGTCGATCTCCGGGCGGATCGAGCCGATGATGGCGCGCAGCGAGATCTGTACGAGATCGACGTCCGCGATGGAGATGGTCACGTCGCCGGTGATCACCACACCGCCCGCGAGGAGCCGGTCCAGCAGGTCCACCAGGGCGATGCGCTGCCCGCGGGCGGGCGCCGGCGACCGTGGTGTCGGCACGCTCAGACTTCGGTCCACGCCTCCTCCTCTGTGGCCTCTGTGGCGAAGGAGTACGGCGCCCACGGCCCGGTGAGCTGAAGGCGGATCGCCGGGCGCTCGCCGGCCAGGCGCGAGACGGCGGCACGGAACTCCTCCGCGCGCTCGTCGTCGACGAGATAGGCGGCGTTGAGGATCATCCAGCCGCGTTCCCCGGACAGCTGGGGGTCCTGCGGCCGGTGCAGGCGCCTGGTGGCGGCGATCTCCAGCAGCTCGTCGTCGATGCTCTCGGCCGCCATCAGCACCTCGCGCCGGGACTCCTCCTCGGTACGCCGCTGCACGCCGCGCCGCCGCAGGTACGACGTGCCGGGACGGCCGCTCGAAGGTTCCTCTTCGGGCTCCTCGGCGGCCGTGACCGCGGCCAGGTCCGCGTACGCCTTCACGCCCCACTCCGTACGGCCGGCGATGCGGTTCAGGGCCTGGGAGAACTCCTCGTGCCGGTCCCTCAGCGCCTGCCGCGCGCGGTCCTCGCCGCGGTAGACCGTGGCCAGGCCCAGCGGTACGGTCACGGCGCGCCCCGCGGCGGCGTCCACCACCGCGTGGTGCGCGCGTGCGGTGGACTCCAGCCAGCCGAGGTCCTCCAGGTTCCGCTTCAGCGCCTCCTCGCCGAAGTCCCCCAGGCTCACCGCGCTCACGACCGCGGTCAGCCCGTGCTCCTCGACGAGGTGTACGGACGCGCCCCCGACGCCGCCGACGCCCTCCACCGCCTCAGGCGGCAGGTCGCGGCAGACGGCGTAGACGTAGCTCCCGGTCTCACTCAAAGTCGTCGTCCTCCTCCGGCGGGCGGCTCCGTGTCCTGCGCTCACGACGCTCGCGCTCACGGCGCTCGGGCCGGTCGGCCGATCTCGGCGCGCGGCGTTCGGGGGTCGGCTCGTCCTCTTCCGCGTCGCCCTCCAGGGCGGCGAGCCGGTCGCGCAGCAGGCGGTTCTCCTCGGCCATGTCGGTGTGGCGGGAGGACAGGGTGGGATCGTGCTCCCACCAGTCGATGCCCATCTCCTTCGCCCGGTCGACCGAGCAGATCACCAGCCGCAGCTTGATGGTCAGCAGCTCGATGTCGAGGAGGTTCACCTGGATGTCGCCGGCGATGACGATGCCCTTGTCGAGCACGCGTTCGAGGATGTCGGCGAGGTTCGCGGACTCCGGGCGCCGTACCCCGGAAGGCTGCCGCCCGATCCCGGTCAGCCCCCGGCCCGGCGCGGGGCCGGTCACGACGTCTCCTTCAGCTGGCATCGCGAGTAGCGTTTGACGCGCCGGCAGGCGATCAGCTCGCCCTCCGCGTCCAGCTCGGTCTCGTAGACGGCCAGGATGTCGGTGGAGTCGGGGATGCGCCGGGTCTCGACGACCTCCACGCCGACCTGCCAGCGGCCGTCGCCGGTCTCCTCCAGCGAGACGATCCCCTCGGCCTCTCTCCCGGCCATCTCGGCGACGTAGCCGGCCGCCAGCCGGGCCATCTCGGAGGACTGCCTCCGGGCCGTACGGGGACGCTCGTGCCGTTCGGGCGGACCCCGGTCGGAGCCGAACCGGCCGGCCCGCTCACCGGGCGCCGGCCCGGACCGCTCCGGCCCGGGTCTCCGGCTCGGGCGTTCCCGGTCACGGGGATCGCGGGAAGCCACGATCTCCCTCCGCCCCGGCGGCGCGCCGCGTCATCATCCGGCTCAGCAGCTCGTTCTCCAGCTCCGTCGCGTCCTCCTCCGACAGCTCGCCGGCGGTCACGGCGGCCTCGATCTCGGCCACCTGCCGGCGCACCGAGGCCGGGTCGTACATCTGCTGTTCCGCCTGCTCCAGGAGTTGCTGGGCCAGCCAGGAGACGCCGCGTACGGGCGCCAGCGGCAGCGTGAGCAGGCCGGTCAGGAGTCCCATCGGTCAGGTCCCTTCCTCCGGTGCGGGCGGGACGAAGTCATACGGTGCGAGCGGTCCGACCAGGCGCAGCCTGATCCGGCCGGCCCACCGCTCCCCGAGCTCGTCCACGGCCTCCTCGAACCCGGCCACGTCCTGCTCGGCGACCAGGAACGCCGCGTCGGCGGCGGTGTCCTCGCCGGCCGGCGCGCGCGCCGCCACGGCGGACGCGTGCGGTTCGAGGGTGTTGACCAGTTCCTCGGTGTCCACCTGGCGCTTCTCGTCCAGCGCCTTCACGATGAGCTCGCCCAGGCGGATCCGGTCGTAGTAGGCGGCGTCTTCGGGAAGCTCGCGGATCCGCTCGCGCAGCCGCGCGGCCTCCGGGTCCTCATCCAGCACCTCGCGGATGACGGTGTCCTCGACGTAGCTGCCCACGACGGCGTACTCCTGCCCGCCCCGCAGGTCGTCGAGCACCTCGGAGAACCAGTCGTGGTACGGGATCAACATCTCCTCGACCAGCGCGTCGGCCGTGGTGACCACGGAGCCGAAGCGCAGCGGCAGCGTCGTCGTCTCCGCCGCGAGCGCCTCGACGACGTCCTCGTGCGCGAGCAGGTGGTCCCGTGTCCCCAGCGGCTGCTGGATGGAGATCTCGCTGACCACGCCCGCGAGGTCGTCGTGCCGGACCAGGGACACCGGGCCGCCGCCGACGCCGGTCAGATCCTCGGGCACCCTGGTGTCCGCGGGGACGATCCCGTACACGTAGCAGGCGTGCGCGCGATCGCTCGCGGGACGCCGGGCGGTCTCACTCTCAGGCCGCGTCTTCACCGGTCACGCTCCCTTCGCGGTGCCCGGCGACGGGCCTCCCGGCGTTCCTCCCGGTCGTCTGAGCGCTCCTCCAGTACCTCTCCGACGGTCTCCTTGGCCGCGTCGAGGATGCCCTTCGTCTTGCCCTTGGCCACGCTCTTGGTGCCGCCCTCGGTCAGGTCCTTCATGACGGTGGGCAGGTCCTTGCCGCCCTTCTCGTACAGGTCCAGGCGGTTGGTGGCCTCGGCGAAACGCAGATAGGTGTCCACGCTCGCCACGACGATGCGCGCGTCGATGGTGATCAGCTCGATCCCCACCAGTGACACCCGGACGAAGGCGTCGATGACGAGGCCCTTGTCCAGAATCGTGTCGATGACGTCCACCAGTCCGCCCCCGGACGAACGCTGGACGGCTCCCGGTCCTTCGTACCCCGAAACAGTCATGCGGCCTCATCCCCCGATCGGCTACGCGTGGTCACGTGGGCTCCTCACCGCGATCACGCGGCGGCCGGCGCCGCGGCCGCCGGATCGGCGTCGGGCGCTCCCCTTCTTCCTGCTCGCCGCCCTCCTCGGCGGCGGGCCGCCGTCGCGGACGGCGCGGACGCTCCTCGTCCTCAGGGCCCTCGTCGTCCTCTTCCGCGGGCGGACGCCTGCGCGAGCGGCGCGGGCGGTCCTCGTCCTCGTCGCCGGGCGGGCGCCGGCGCGCCGGACGCGCTCGTTCGCCTTCGGCGGCCGGGCGGCGGCGCGGGCGTCTCGGCTCGTCGGGCTCCTCAGACTCCTCGGGCTCTTCCTTGTCGCCCTCCGGCTCCTCGTCGCCTTCTTCCTTGCCCTCTTCGCCCTCTTCGCCCTCTTCGCCCTCTTCCTCGTCCTCTTCGGGCTCGCCCTCGGACTCCTCGCCCTCGGACTCCTCGCCTTCCTCCTCGTCGCGCGGCGCCTCTTCCTCCGGAGCCTCGCCGTCGGAGCTCTCGGCATCCTCGCGGCTCTTGCGCTCTTCCTCCTCCTCCATCGCCTCTTCGTGGGTCTTGACGACCTCGCCGTCCCGGATCTCGCCCCGCCAGCCCTCGATCTCGTCGGGATTGAGGATCGCGTGGGCCATCACGTGCCGCCGGAAGTGTTTGAACTCCAGGCGGGTACGGCGGCCCGGGGCCCGCCAGAGGTTCCCGGTGCGCTCGAACAGCCCCTGCGGGTGGTACTCCATCACGAGGCAGATCCGGGTCAGGTTCGGCGCGAGCTCGGAGAAGGACACCGCGCCGTCGACGTACCCCTTGGCGCCCTTGGCCCGCCACACGATGTGGTCGTCGGGCACCTGCTCGACGGTGTTCGCCTCCCAGGTGCGGTGCGACCAGAAGACCTGCGCCTTCCAGTTGGACTTGTCCTCTTCGGGCCGCTCGACGTTCTCGACCTTCTTCATGAACTTCGAGAAGTCCTCGTACTGGGTCCACTGGTTGTACACGAGGCGCAGCGGCGCGCCGACGTCGATCGTCTCGACGATGTTGATGAGCTTCAGGCCGCCTTTTTTGCCCTTGCCACCCTTGAAGAAGCCCTTGACCTTCTCCTTGATCCCGGTTCCCGCGGCGCCCAGCATGGCGCGGAACGGCCCCTTGCCCTCGTTGAGGGCCTTCACCCCGGAGATCGCGGCCTTCACCCCGGGGCCGCCGCCGTCGGCGCCCTCGGCCTTCTCGAGCAGCCCGTGGCTGACCTCGTTGACCTTGTCGCTGACCTTGTCGCCCACGGAGGCCAGCATCTTCTCGGCGAAGGCCTGCAGCAGGCTCTTGGCCTCCTGCGCGAGCCGCTGTGTCGGCAGCTCGTCGGTCAGCTCGGCGCTCTCCTTGCCCAGCTCATCACGCTGAGTCGTCATACCGCCTCCCTCCCCTGGGCGTTCGCCCAAGGTCGTGGGTCGCGCACAACCAGACGGGTCGGCAATGCCGCGTCTCGCTACCGGGCCGACCTGCCCCTCGGACGGTCGTCGTCGCGCGTCCGGCGGCGGGACTCAGGGCGCGTGGACCGGGCCGGAGGACGCCGGCGCCGCTCAGGCCCCGGTTCGGGCTCCGGTTCGGGCTCGGGTTCGTCATAGTCGTCGCGGTCGTCGTCGTCACGCTCGTAGTCGTCGTCCTCCCCTTCGCCCTCGTCTTCGTCGTACTCGTCTTCGTCGTACTCGTCCTCGTCGTACTCGGGCTCACGGACCCGGCGGGGCGGTTCCTCCCGCCTGCGCCGCGGCGGCGCCTCGCGGTCCCGGCGCGGCCGGGAGCGCTCCTCCCGCTCGTCCTCGTCGGTGTCCTCCGCCGCCTTGCCACCGGTGCCGCGCAGCGTCTCCGCGCGCTCCTGCAGCCGGTCGCTGAGCGAGTCGATGCGGCTGCTCGCCGCCTTCTTCGCCACGTTCATCCCGGCGTCGACGAGCTGGCCACGAAGATCACTGGTGAGCTTGTCCAGCGGACCGCCCAGAGGCGTCTTACGCAGCAGGTCCTCGGGACCGATGGGGAGCTTGCCGCCTCCCGCCGCCATGAGCGCCAAGAGGATCGCCATCCGGGTCTTGCGGCTCCGCCCTAGGACGTAGCCGCCGACGACGGCGACGGCTATCTGACTTCCGCACTTCATCCGATCTCCCCCTCGCGCGACACCAGAATCGGCAGGACCTGGCGGCAGAGGCGAAGCGCTCTTCCGGGCCGTGGCCGCCGTAGGCCGCGGAAGACGTCGCGGCCCCGGCCGGCACGCTGGTCAGGCCGTACCGCGGCACGGTTTCCGATCACCGCCGGAGGCCCGGCGCACACATCGCCACCGGCCGCCCGTCGCAGTCTCTTTTGTAGTACCTCTACCCACGGGCTCCCCGTTCGAGCAGGTCAGCGCGTGATCGACGGGTTTCTTTGCATGCTCTTCACATCGAGGGCGGCCGTGGCCCCGGTGACGGGTGTGAGTCCTCGCCGGGCGGAGGGCGGCGAGAGACCGCGACGAGCACGGCCGGGCCCGTACCCCGGTTGTTCAGCGCCCGGAGCGGCAGCTCGTCCAGCCAGAGGATCGCGCCGCTGCCGAACGAGCGGCGGACGCCCGCCGCGCTCTCCAGCTCCACCTCGCCGCACTCGACGACCACGATCGCGTCGCGCCACTCGGAGGCGTCGTAGGCGCGTGAGCACCCGGCGGCGACCGTGACCACCCGGGTCACGAAACCGGACCCGGGCCGCCTCCAGGACCGCGGAGACGGCTCGTGGTCCTCCGACATCAGGGCGTCCTGACCAGGCCGTACGCCAAGGAGGACCGGAGGCGGACACCGCTCGCGTACTCGGTGGTGGTGTGCACGATCTGCCTCCCGTGGCCGGCACTGACCTCCTGGGTTATGACCTCCGGGAGCCCGAGAAGTCATCGGTCCGGCAGCGGGATGTGCACGAGGACGGACGTGCCGCCGCCGGCGGGGCTGAGCACCTCGATGGAGCCGCCGAGCGCCTCCACCCGGTCCTTGAGGCCGACGAGCCCGGACCCGCCGGCGAAGTCGGCGCCGCCGCGCCCGTCGTCGTGGACCGACAGGCATACGGTCCGGTGTTCCAGGACGAGGTCGACGCGCACCTCGGAGGCGCTCGCGTGCTTGACCACGTTGGTCAGCGTCTCCGAGACGGTGTAGTAGACCGCGACCTCGACGCTTTCGGGCAGCCGCCCGGCGACGTCCGCCTGGAGCGTGACGGGCACCGGCGAGTGCCGCGCGAGGGACCGCAGGGCCGGGCGGAGGCCGCTGCGCGTCAGGATCGGCGGGACGATGCCGCGGGAGACCTCCTGCAGGTCGTCCAGGACGTTGGACAGGTCGTGCACGACGTCGGACAGCTCGCCCCTCAGCCGGTCCTGGCCGGGTGCCACCGCCGTGGTCTCGAGCGTCCGCAGCTTGAGGGTGAGCGTGACGAGTTGCTGCTGCGCGCCGTCGTGCAGGTCGCGCTCGATGCGCCGGCGGCTCTCGTCCGCGGCGGCGACCACGCGGGCGCGCGAGGCGAGCAGGTCGCTGCGGCTCTGCGCGTTCGCGATCGCGGCGCCGACGAGGTCCATGAACTCCTGCATGCGGTCCTCGGTGACGCCCGGCAGCGGCTCGGCGTCGAGCGAGTGGATGAGCATCGCGCCCCAGACCCGGCCCTCGACCTTGATCGGGCAGCCCACGACGCAGCGGATGCCGGCCGTGTGCGCCCAGATGCCGATGGCGCTGGTGGCGCGCTCGTAGTTCTTCATCCGCGCCGGGCGTTCGGTGGTCAGCACGGCGGACGTGACGGTGCCGCTCTCGACCGGCCAGTGGCCGTTGAGGGGCGGCATGACCTCCGGGACGCGCGGGTCGCTCCAGTAGCCGACCACCCGGGCCGTGTCGTCGGACTCGAACCGGATGATCTCGGTGTGGTCGACCCCCAGCAGGTGGCCGACCTCGGCGGCCACGGCGTCGAAGACCTGCGTCGGCGACACCCCGCAGGCGACGAGCGTCGCGACGCGCCGCAGCGCCCCCTGTTCGCCGGCGAACTGGCGGAGCCTGTCACGGCTCATCTTCAGCGAGCCCACCATGGAGTTGAACCGCGTGCCGATCGTGCCGAGCTCGCCCGGCGAGGTCTCCGGCATCCGTACGGCGAAGTCGCCCTCGGCGAGGGCCCCGGCCGCGAGGGCGGCGCGGCGTACCGGGTGGACGATCACTCTCGTCAGGTACACGACGAAGCAGCACACCAGCAGGAGCGCGCCCCCGCCGGACATGCCCGCCGTGATCGCGGCGTCGCGGGCGGCGTCGATCGAGTGCTGCTCCGACCTGGCGGCGATCGTGCGCTGGGCCGACGCGAAGGCCGCGCACTCGGCGCGCAGCGCGCTCAGGCGCTGCGGGCCCTCGCCGCCCTGCAGCATCGACCGCGCCGCGGCCGGGTCGGTCCGCTCGGCGTCGACCAGCGGCGCGACGTAGCCGCGCACGTACGCCTCGCCGGCCTGGACGATCCGCCGGGCCCGTACGGCCTGGGCGCCGTCTCCATGGGCCACCAGGCGGACCAGATCGGCCTCTTCCGCGGGCATGGCGGCCTTCTCGAGGGTGTAGTCGCGCAGGAAGCGAGAGTCTCCGGTGAGGACGAGCCCACGCGCCTCCTCGTCGAGGTCGGTCACGGACTTCTCGAGCCGGTCGGAGGAGATCAGCACGGCCTCGGAACGCCGCTCGGTCACGCCGGCGTCGCGCAGGCCGAAGATCGTCGTGAGCAGCAGGGTGAAGGCGCCGATGAGCAGGACCGCCACGACGCCGCCGGCGAGTGCCATGCGGAAGGTCAGCCCTCGCCGGGGGGCGTCTCGCCCCCTCCGGTTCGGCATCCGCACTCGCACAGCTCATCTCCTGACCGTGTCGGCCTCCCCCACCGACGGCGATGTCGAGGAGCATGACGCCGGGACCGGTGTCGACCGGTCCGGCGATGAGCTGCAGTTCTCGTCGGGGCGGGGGTCCGCTTCGAAGCCGTCCGGCTGACGGCGATGCTGTAATCCTCATGTGATGAGCCCCTGCGCGGTATCGGCCACCCGGGCAGTTGTTCGCGCGCGGCCGTGACGACCGGGGGTGACGGGTGCCGCCCCGGCCGAGACCCACGGGTGTCCCTCGCAGGTCCGGCCGGGCCCGTACGGCCCGGCCGGCCCCACTGGCGCGGCGGCCGGCGCCCTCGCCGCCGCACCGCCGATCGCCGGTTTTCGTGCGGACCTGCCCGGATGGCTGGTGTGAAGGCCGCCCCGGACCGTGTAGACGGCTAGTCGATCTCCACGACGGCCTGGGCGAACTGGGCGGTGTAGAGGCGGGCGTACGCGCCCTCGGCCTTCAGCAGCTCGTCGTGGGTGCCCTGTTCGACGATGCTGCCCGACTCCATGACGAGGATCAGGTCCGCGTCGCGGATCGTGGACAGCCGGTGGGCGATCACGAAGCTCGTACGGCCCTCGCGCAGGGAGCTCATCGCGCGCTGGATGAGCACCTCGGTGCGTGTGTCCACCGAGCTGGTCGCCTCGTCCAGGATGAGGATCGACGGCCGGGCGAGGAAGGCGCGGGCGATGGTGATCAGCTGTTTCTCGCCCGTGCTGACGTTGGTGCCCTCGTCGTCGATGATCGTGTCGTAGCCGTCGGGCAGCGTACGGACGAACCGGTCGACGTGCGTGGCCAGGGCCGCCTCCACGATCTGCTCCTGGGTCGCGCCGGCGGCGCCGTACGCGATGTTCTCCGCGATCGTGCCGCCGAACAGCCAGGCGTCCTGCAGCACCATGCCCGTACGTGCCCGCAGGTCTTCTCGCGTCATCTCGGCGACGTCCACGCCGTCGAGCGTGATCCGGCCGCCGGTGACCTCGTAGAAGCGCATGAGGAGGTTGACCAGCGTGGTCTTGCCGGCGCCGGTCGGGCCGACGATGGCGACGGTCTGGCCCGGCTCCACGGCCAGGGACAGGTCCTCGATCAGCGGGATGTCGGGGTTGTAGCTGAACGAGACGTGCTCGAACGCCACCCGCCCGCGGACGTCCTGCGGCCGTACCGGCGTGATCGGGTCCGGATCCTGCTCCTCGGCGTCCAGCAGGGCGAAGACGCGCTCGGCCGAGGCGACCCCCGACTGCAGCAGGTTGGCCATGCTCGCCACCTGGGTGATGGGCTGGGTGAACTGCCGGGAGTACTGGACGAACGCCTGCACCTCGCCCAGCGAGAGCGAGCCCGAGGCCACCCGGAGGCCGCCGACGACCGCGACGATGACGTAGTTCAGGTTGCCGATGAACATCATCGCGGGCTGGATCATGCCGGAGATGAACTGGGCCCGGAAGCTGGAGGCGTACAGGGTCTCGTTGTGGTCCTCGAAGATCTCGCGCGACTCCTTCTGGCGGCCGAAGACCTTGACCAGCGAGTGCCCGGTGTACATCTCCTCGATATGGCCGTTGAGGCGGCCCGTGGTGGCCCACTGCTTGACGAACTGCGGCTGGGCCTTCTTGCCGATCCTGCCTGCGACCAGCACCGACACGGGTACGGTCACCAGCGCGACGATCGCCAGCAGCGGCGAGATGATGATCATCATGGTCAGCACGCCGACGATCGTGAGCAGTGAGGTCAGGATCTGACTGAGGGTCTGCTGGAGCGTCTGGGACAGGTTGTCGATGTCGTTGGTGACCCGGCTGAGCACCTCGCCGTGCGGCTGGCGGTCGAAGTAGCCGAGCGGGAGCCGGGCCAGCTTGGTCTCGGCCTGCTCACGCAGGCGGTACATCGAACGTTGCACGATGGTCGTCGTCAGGCGGGCCTGGACCAGGCCGAAGACGGCCGCCACCGCGAACAGCGCCAGGACGGTCAGCAGGACCATGCCGACCTTGCCGAAGTCGATGCCGTGACCGGGCACGAAGTCGATGGAGTTCAGCATGTCGGCGAGGGTGCCCTGGCCGTTCGCCCGCAGGCGGGCGACCATCTGGGCCTTGGTCACGCCGGGCGGCGCGTCACGGCCGACGACCCCGGCGAAGATCAGGTCGGTGGCCTGTCCGAGGATCCTCGGGCCGAGCACCGTCGTCGTGACGCTCGCGACGGCCAGCAGCAGCGTGGCGACGATCAGCGGGCGCTCGGGCCGCAGCATGCGCAGCAGCCGCCGGCTGGACCCGCTGAAGTCCAGCGACTTCTCCGTCGACCGGCCGGCCATGAACGCGGCCGGCCCGCGGGTCGTCCCCGGCGCCGGCCCCGGTCCGCGGCCGGGGACCGGGCGTTCGCCGCGTGCGGGGGAGCTCATGCGGCCTCCTGCTCGGTGAGCTGGGAGAGGACGATCTCCCGATAGGTGTCGTTGGCGTCCATCAGCTCGTGGTGCGTGCCGACGCCGACCACCCGGCCCTCGTCGAGGACGATGATGCGGTCGGCGTGCCGGATGGTGGAGACGCGCTGGGCGACGATCACGACGGTCGCCTCGGCCGTCTCGGCGGCCAGGGCGGATCGCAGCGCCGCGTCGGTCGCGTAGTCGAGGGCGGAGAACGAGTCGTCGAACAGGTAGATCTCGGGCCGCCGTACGAGGGCGCGGGCGATGGCGAGCCGCTGGCGCTGACCGCCGGAGACGTTGGTGCCGCCCTGGTCGATCTTGGCGTCCAGGGCGCCGTCCATGCGCTCCACGAAGTCACGCCCCTGCGCGATCTCCAGGGCGTGCCAGAGCTCCTCGTCGGTGGCGTCGGGCTTGCCGTACCGCAGGTTGGAGGCGACGGTGCCGGAGAACAGGTACGGCTTCTGGGGTACGAAGGCGACCGCCTCCGACAGCACGTCGGGATCGAGTTTTCGCACGTCGACGCCGTCGACGAGCACCTCGCCGCCGGTGACGTCCATGAGACGCGGGATGAGGTTGAGCAGCGTGGTCTTGCCGCTGCCCGTCGACCCGATGATCGCGGTGACCTCGCCCGGCCGAGCGTCGAGGCCGATCGCGCACAGCACCGGCTCCTCGGCGCCCGGGTAGCGGAACTCGACGTCCCGCAGCTCCAGGTGACCGTGGACGGCGAGCGTCCTCACGGGGTCGGCCGGCGGCACCACGCTGGACTCGGTGTCCAGGACCTCCTGGATGCGCTCGGCGCACACCTCGGCGCGCGGCACCATCATGAACATGAAGGTCGCCATCATCACCGACATCAGGATCTGCATGAGGTAGCTGAGGAACGCGGTCAACGCCCCGACCTGCATCGATCCGCTGTTGATCAGGTGGCCGCCGAACCACAGCACCCCGACGCTGGAGACGTTCACGACGAACATCACCGTCGGGAACATCAGCGCCATCAGCCGTCCGGTGCCGAGCGAGACCTCCAGCAGCTCGTTGTTGGAGACGGCGAACCGCTCCTGCTCGGGCTTGTCCCGTACGAAGGCCCGGATGACCCGTACGCCGCCGATCTGCTCGCGGAGGATCCGGTTGATCGTGTCGATGCGGTCCTGCATCAGCCGGAACAGCGACCGCATCCGGCGGATGATCAAGCCGATGATCACACCCAGCACCGGGACGATGATCAGCAGCAGCGACGAGAGCTCGACGTCCTGGTTGAGCGCCAGGATGATGCCGCCGATCCCCATGATCGGGGCCGACACCATCATGATGAACGTCATCAGGGCCAGCATCTGGACCTGCTGCACGTCATTGGTGGTCCGGGTGATCAGCGACGGCGTGCCGAACCGCCCGACCTCGCGGGCGGAGAACTCCTGGACCCGGTTGAAGATGCCGGCCCGTAGGTCGCGGCCGACGGCCATCGCGGTACGGGCGCCGAAGTAGACGGCGCTCACCCCGCAGACGATCTGCACCAGAGCCACGATGAGCATGACGCCGCCGGTGCGCATGATGTAGCCCGTGTCGCCTTTGACGACGCCCTGGTCGATGATGTCGGCGTTCAGCGTCGGCAGGTAGAGCGTGGCGAGGGTCTGAACCAGTTGGAGCGCCACCACGAGCGCGAGCGGCTTTCGGTACGGGCGCAGGTAGGCGCGAAGGAGTCGGATCAGCACACGCGGGCTCTCTCTGTCGATATGAAACCAGGCCGATTTCCCCGGGGGCTCTGGGGGACAGACAGGAAAAGTACCTCTAATCACCCCGGACGTGTGCAGATTATTTACGGCGCCGGCTAACGACCGGGTGGCGTCTCACCAGTTCAGAGCGGGTGCGTGGCACGTTCCGTACTGTCCGGGGGTGGCCGGTCGTCACGAAGTAGTTGCGCCGGAGCCCTCAGGCTGACCATCGATCAGGACACCCAGGCCGTCGAGGACACGTTCCAGGCCAAAACGGTAAGCGTGGTCGGGGCTGTAGGCCGCACCGTGGGCGGCGCCCGCGGCGCTGCCGACGCGGGCCGCCGTGGGGTAGCCGTCCTGGTCGAAGACGCGGCCGAGGAGAGGGGCGTTGGCGGCCCACCACTGCTCCTCGCTCATCGCACTGTCCCGGCGCACGGCGACCGCCTCGGCCGCCGAGCGCGCGGCGGCGCTGACGAAGCCGAGCAGGAAGGTCAGGGCCGCGTCCATGGCGACGTCGTCGAGCCCGAGGCCCTCGAACGCCCGCAGCTCGTGCTCGTACTTGGCCATGAGGCCGGGCCCGAGCGGGGGCCGGCCCGTGGCGACCTCGGCCACCCAGGGGTGCCGGTCGAAGAGCTCCCGATTCGCCTGCGCGACGGCGGTGAGGCGCTCACGCCAGGGCTTCCCGGACAGGTCCTCGCGGGACATCTGCCCATAGACCGTGTCGAGCATGAGGTCGAGGAGCTCCGCCTTGCCGGGCACGTAGGTGTACAGCGACATCGGCACCACGCCAAGGGCGCCTGCCACCTGACGCATCGTGACGGCGCCCAGGCCGTCGGCGTCCGCCAGATCGAGCGCGGCCGCGACGACCCGCTCGACGCTCAGCCCCTGACGCGGCCCGCGCCGGGTGTCCGCGCCGGGCTCCCGCCAGAGCAGCCTGAGAGTGCGTGCGGGGTCGCCGGCGCTACTGCGTTCCGTGGACATGAGGGCATTCTCCCGCCCAAATTCTCTGTACGTTGTACATTGTACGTCGTACAGAGTTATCGAGCCTGTCGGGAGACCCCTGTGAAGATCACCACATCGGCCGTTTCGCTCAACGTCGAGGACGTCGAGACGTCCGCCGCGTTCCTGACCGGCCACTTCGGCTTCCGGCAGGACCTGGTCGCGGAGGGGTTCGTCTCCCTGAGCCGGGAGGACGCCGGCATGAACGTCGTCTTCCTTCGCCGCGGCCTGGCGACGTTGCCCTCCGACCAGCGCGACGACCACGCCGACGGGGTGATCCTCGCCTTCGTCGTCGACGATCTCGAGGGCGAGCTGGCCCGCCTGGCCGGCGAGGGAGTCGCCATCACGATGCCACTGCGGGAAGAACCCTGGGGCGAGCGCGCCTTCCAGGTCACCGACCCCAACGGCGTCATCGTCCAGCTCGTGGACTGGAACGCCCCTGCCGCCATGTGAGCCCACGATCGGCACGCGCGATCACCGGTGGGAGGCCTCTGTCATCGGCGCACGGGCATGATCCTGGCTGGGAACGAGCTTGGGGCCGAGGTCGCGGGCGAGGGTGGCGGCCAGTGTGCGGAAGGCTCGTACCTCCGGGCGGGTGTCGTCTCGGCGGGTTGCCAGCGCGCTCTGTTCCCAGGGGGCGTCCAGGACCGGGACGAAACTGATCCCCGGCCAGCGGTACAGCCGCGCGAAGGAGTACAGGCCCGCGCCCGTACCTCGGCCGGCGGACACGCAGGTCAGCACGTCCTGGATGGTCGTGGCCCGGTCGACCCCGCAGCGAGGGGGGGTGCCGTTGCGGGCCGCGGAGAAGTACAGGTAGTCGGTGAACACCCGGGGCGCGTTCTCCGGGAGGCCGACGAACTGCAGGTCGAGCACGTCGTCCAGGCGCAGTGTGTCCGCTTCGCCGACCGGGTTGGCCGACGGGACGATCAGGACCCTCGGTTCGGTCGTCAGGACGTCGACGAGGATGCGGTCGTCGACCGGGGGCGGGCGTACGAAGGCGACGTCCACCCGGTGCTCGGTCAGCGCGGTGGTGTGCTCGGCGAAGGTCAGGCTCTCCACGCTCAGCAAGGTGTGCGGCTGCGCCTTGCGGAACGCTCGCAGGATCGCCGGGGTCAGCTCGGCCGAGCCGGGCGCCATCACGCCGATGCGCAGCGGCGCGGCGTCCTCGGCTCGTATGTCACTGATCGCGTCGGCGGCGGCGTTGGCCGCGGCGAGCATCGTACGGGCGTGGGGCACCAGGCGTTCGCCCGCCGAGGTCAGCGCGATCGGGGAACGCTCGAGAAGCCGTACGCCGAGCTCGCGTTCGAGTCGCTGGATGTGCCCGGTCACCGCGGGCGGAGACAGGAACAGCCGGGCGGCCGCCCGGGCGAACTGCCCCTCCTCGACGACCGCCAGGAACGACGCGAGCTGCCGAAGTTCCACAGCTTCAACGTACGCGATCCAATATCCGATTCATGCCCTCAAGTTAAGGTTTCGTGAACTTTGCCCGAATCGCTGGCACTGTCCGGCTATACCGGAGACGTGACCGCGAACGCTCTCCCCGAGCAGGACGCCGCCCCTCCACAGGGGGCGGCACCGAGCACGCTCGCCATCGCCGCCCACCCCTGGCAGTCCCCAACGGCGCCCCTGCCCCCGGACCGCCGAACCCAGGGTCCACCGCACGTGGTGGCGGTGGCGAGCGTTCCACTTCCATGAACCCTTGGTAACCGAATGATCACTTAATGGCCGCCGAGTCCATCACCGTGCATAATCGTGCATGTACGTAAAGTCACCATCAACGCAGAGGTGGAGAAATGGCCGGCGAGTTCCAGCGGAGGAAGATCGGCTTAGTGTTCGGCGCGATGGACTCCGACGGCGACGGGTTCCTCGAAGAGGCCGACTTCGCGGCCCTCACCGCCCGCTGGATCGCGATCCGCGGCGACGGTGACCACAAGCGGCTACGTACGGTCATGATGGGCTGGTGGACCACTCTGCTGACCGCCTCGGACCGCGACCGCGACGGCCGGGTCACCCTCGATGAGGTCCTGCTGGTCGTCGACCGGCTCGGCGGCATGCCCGACGCGGTGACCGGCACCGCCGAGGCGATGTTCGAGGCGGTCGACGAGGACGGCGACGGCCGCGTCTCCGCCGGGGAGTACCACCGGCTCATCGAGGCCTGGAGCGGCCGCCCGATGGACACCGACGCGACCTTCCCCCTGCTCGACCTCGACGGCGACGGCTTCATCTCCCGCCCGGAGTTCGTCCGCCTGTGGACGGAGTTCTGGGCCGGTGACGACCCCGAGGCCTCCGGCACGTGGGTCTTCGGCCCCCTCCTGGCCCACCGGAAAGCCGGCTCATGAGAGCACCCAGCCTCCGTCCACGCAGAGCGTCTGGCCGGTGATGAAGGCGCTGTCCGGGCCCACGAGAAAACCGACCGCGTTCGCGATGTCCTCGGCGACCCCTCTGCGGCCGATCGCCTGACGTGACAGGGCCTGGCGGTCCATCTCGGCCCGGTCCGGGTACGCCTCCAGCTCCTCCTCCGTACGGATGGCGCCCGGCATGACCGCGTTGACCCGCACACCGGCCGGCCCGAGGGCGCGCGCCATCGAGCGGGTGAAGCCGAGCAGGCCCGCCTTGGTCGTCACGTACGGGACGGAGTCCGCCGCGCCCAGGCGGGCCAGGACGCTGCTGACCGTCACGATCGCTCCGCCCGGAGGCGGGTCCTCGGCGAAGGCGCGCCGGGAGCAGTGGACCGCGCCCATGAGGTTCACCGAGACGATCGAGTCCCAGTCGGCGCCGGTGAGTTCGGTCCAGTCCGCGCGCCTGGTCGTGGCGGCGTTGGGCACCAGCACGCCGACCCGGCCCAGCTCCTCCTCGCAGCGGCCGAACATCGCGTCCACCGACGCCGCGTCGCCGACGTCGGCGACGTAGACCGCCGCCGTACCGCCCTCGTCCCGGATCCCGGCGGCGACCTCCTCCGCCGCGGCCACCCTCACCGGCGAGGGGTGGCTGTTGATCGCCACCGCCATCCCGTCCCGCGCGAGCCG
>NZ_JAUEQY010000036.1 GCF_030406325.1 Actinomadura sp. DC4
ACCGAGGCGACCGCGAGCACGGCGGCGACGCGCGCGCCGCCGAGGTCGAGCCCGGCGCCGGCCGCGCCGGCCGCGGCGAGGACCAGGGCGACGCCGCCGCCGATGGTGCCGCCGCGACGCAGCGGCGAGGTCAGCCCGAGCGCGACGAGCACCAGGCCGGCCACGACGGCCAGACCGCCCCAGCGAATCCAGTGGCCCCAGGCGTAGACGTCCGTCGCCGACCACAGGGCCAGGCCGCTCAGGGCACCGCCGCCGAGCGTGAGCGCCGTCCCGAGCGGCTCCCGCCAGGTCACGCCGAGCGCCATGCCGGTGACGAGCAGCAGGAACGCGGCCGCCGCCACGACCGCCAGGCCGTCCGCTCCGGGGAGCCGGTGCCGCACGAGCAGACCGGCGGCCAGGCCGAGCGCGACGACGCTGAACGTGGCGGTCCAGCGCCGGGCATGCGGTCCCCAGCGCCAGGCGTACCCGTCGAGGGCGTCGGCCACCACCTCGGGGACCTCGTGCACCACGGGCGCCGGCAGCGGCTCGTCCGCCCGGATGAGCCGGAGCACCGACCCGTCGGGGATGCGCCGGCCGGCGAGGGTGGCGCTGCCGTCGAGCACCTCACCGGTCGCGGTGACCAGGTGGCGCAGGCGTGGCGGCCGCTCCACCCGGTCGCCGACGAGCTGGAGCACGTCGGGCATGAGCGCGCCGATCGGTTCCTGGGCGGGCAGCACCGCGTCCACCCGCCGCTGGTCACCGATGATCGTGACCCGGCTCCACGAAGCCACTGGCCCGCCTTTCGTCGTTCTTCCGTCCTGTTGGGGACGGGTCATCTGGGGACGGTCGTCACGGCGACGCGTCCGAGGTAGCCGTTGCGTAGCAGCCAGCGGACGGTCGGCAGCGCGGGCGGGTCGGCGAACAGGCTCGCGCCGAGCGTGAGGCGGACCCCGCCGCCCGGCGACACGAGCGAGGCGTTCGCCCGGAACGACCTGACCACCCGGTAGCGGTGGTAGTTCTTCGGCGTCTTGGGGTTCACGGTCGCCCGTACGGACCTGGGCTGTCCGCGCTCGCCGAACGGGGTGCCGTCCGGGGACAGCGTCGCCCCGCTCTCCTGGCCGAAGGCGTCCACGAGACGGCCGGGGTCCAGGGGATAGGCGACGGGCGCGCCGCCGCTCTGCGCGATCTTGTTCTTGGCGTCCTGGACGAGCGCGGCGGTCAGCGCCGTGGCCTGCTGTTCCTGCGCCGCGGTGAGCCGGGCCGGCGGCGTCTCCCGGATGACGAGTTCGGCGTACAGCCACCGGCACGCCTCGTCCTCGGTGCCGAACTCACCGCCGATGCGGCCCTGCCGGCCCTCGACGGTCCCGCCCGTGAAGCCGGTCTCGGTCTTGGCCAGCAGGTAGTAGCTCGACGCGCGCGCCGGCTGCCCGGGCAGGACGTAGAGCGAGGCCGGCACATCCGCCTGGCCGAGGGCCTCGCGGAGCATGGGGAGCGTGACCTGCGCGCCCACCCAGGCGGCCGGGATCGACACCTCGGCGCCCTCGGGCGCGGAGGTGGTCGGGGAGGTCGCGGGCTGCGCCTGGGCCTGCTGCTGCTTCTTCTGCTTCAGCAACTGGGTCTTGACGAGCGACCAGCCGACGCAGCCCGCGCACACGACCGCAGCGACGCACAGCCCGATGAGGATCTTGTTGATGCTCTCGTCGAGCGTGCGGCGAGCGCGCTGCCGTCCGAACAGCAGGGCGTCGCGGAGCCGGCGGCGGCGTACCGCCACCGACTCCAGAAGCTGCGTGTCGTAGTCTCGGGCCACTCGCGTCCCCCCGGCCTGCGCGTGCCGCCGGTGTCAGATCGCCTCGACCGCCGCGCTCGCCTTGCCGAGCGTGGTCTGCGCGGTGCCGTCGTTGGCCTCGAGCGTGCCCTTGACCAGCCGGATGATCTCCCGGACCTCATTCGCGGCGTTGTGCCACTTGAGCTCCTTGGCGCTGTACCGGTCCGAGACCCCGGTGGCCTCGAAGTCGGACATCGCGGTCGAGACGTCGGTGTCGTGCTGGCCGATCAGGGTCTCGAGGCGGCCGATGATGACGTGGATGTTGGTCTGCGCCTCCTGCGAGGCCCCCGTGTCGTAGCTGCGCCGTCCATTTCCGCTCATTTCGGTCCCCTCGCTCAGGCGCCGGTACGGAACTTGGCGGCGTCGAAGTTGGCCGAGCTCATCCGTGACTGGGCGTCGTCGGCCATCGTCTGGTCGCCCGTGGAGAAGGCCTTCTCCATGCCGAACTGGCCCGTATTGACCGACCCGAGCCCGGCATTGAGGTCCGCCGTAATTTGGTCGGCGTGCGCCTTGAAATTGTCGAAGGCCGCCTTGCCTGCGCCGTCGAACTTGCCCGCGAGAGGCTCCGCCGCCTGGATCAACTGCTTCACGAGAGTGCCCAGCTCCTGCGTCGATCCTTGGGTCCCCCGCGCCAGGGTGACCAGCGTGTGCTGCCCGTGGTCCCATCGCCCTGACATGTCCTCACCTGCCCACTGAGTCGTCTTTCATGATCGAATTCGTGTCGGCACCTCTTTGGAACACAGATGTGCGACAGGCCGGTTCGGTTCCCCGCATTGAGATCCGCGCCGGTATATTTCTCCGTTGGTCTGACAGTGTGTGTCATAGAATAAGCTCATCTTCCTCGACTCCGCCGGAACCATTGCTGGTTCCGGCACATCCAAATAGCTCCAGGAAGCGACGCGGATCGACGTTAGGCCAGGTCATGAAGTTCGAGATCGTCGAGCAGTACCAGCGGGGAACGCTGTACGGCGATAATCCTGGGTCCGACAATTCAATGACCGAAAACCAGGCATCGGCCGACCCTTTTCAGGATCTCGTGATCGGGGCGGCCCGGCTGGTCTCCGGCGTCCAGGCGGAGGCGCGGCGGATCGACGACTGCGTGGCGGAGGCGGCCGATCTCGCCGCCCTGTCCGCCGTGGCCAGGGCCGGGCCGACGACCGCGGCGCGCCCGCCGGCGAGCTTCCGCGCGGCCCGGTTCGGCGGCCGGCCGACCAGACGAGGACTCTCATGAGCGGATGGAGAATCGACCCTCCCGGGGTCAAGAGCGTCGTGACCAAGGTCGGCGGCCACGTCACCGACGGGCACGGCGGCGGCGACACTCTCGAGCACCATTTCGCGGACTTCGGCGTCCATCTCCAGAACGCCGGCACGGGGACGGCGAGCTCGCCGATCAACACCGCGCTGAAGGAGTTCGTCGAGCACTACACGCCGACCCTCAAGGGGATGGCGACCAAGACGGGCAGCTGCGTCAAGGGCGCGGTCGACGCGACCAAGGCCTACATCCAGGGTGATCTTGAAATGGCCGCCGAGGCGCAGAGAAAAGCGGTCCAGGCGCAGTAGGTCTTTCTCGTACGGGGCCTTGGGGGTAGATCGTGAGTGACGTAATCGATCCGAACGCGATCCCGATTCCGGACGTCGATCCGGAGCAGGTGGACACGGCGGGGAAGGCCATCAAGACCGATGGCGTGCACATCGCGCAGACCGGTCACGACATCGACACCGACTGGCAGGGGCTGAAGCAGTTCTACCATTCGCCGGAGGCGGACTTACTCTTCGCCAAGACCAAACCGGTGGCGACGGCCGGCGACAGCATCAAGGTGCCGACGCAGACCGCGGGCGACGCTTTGATCACTTTCGCGGAGACGGCCAAAAAGCTCGTCGCCGACCTCAAGGGTCTGAAGACGAAGGCCGAGGCGTTCCGTAAGAAGATCGACGGGGACGACGACTGGCGCGAGGACGAGGACAAGGTCAACGAGCACAACAACCTCAACAACGACATCCTCGCCAAGCTCGTCGCCTATCAGGCGGCCGAACGCGACTGCGCCAACAAGATCACTGGGCTCTTCGGCGGAACGCACTTCATCGGCACCGACCCGACGAAGGACCATCAGCTGATCAAGCTGGGGGAAAAGGCCTACGGCCTGTCCGAGCCGATCAAGGACATCGAGACGCCGTGGGCCAAGCCGCAGCAGTACGACGCCCCTTGGTACGAGGACGTCTGGAACGGCGTCAAGGACTTCGGCGTCGGCATCGCCCAGGACGTGTCATCGCTGGTCGGCTTCTACGGCGCGGACGGCTGGGGCTGGCAGGGCTGGGACGGCCTGGGGGAGAACTGGGAGGCGCTCGCCGGGGGCATCGTCGGCCTGGTCGGCTTCTACGGCCCCGACGGGTGGGGCTGGCAGGGCTGGGACAACGTCGGCGACAACTGGCTGAACCTCGTGAACGGGTTCGTGCCCTACCGCGAGTGGGACGGCGGCAACGGCGCGGGTTACGTCATCACCCAGAGCGTGCTCAACATCGGCTCCTGCTTCGTCGGCGCCGGCATCGTCAAGGGCCTGGTCCGCGTGGGCCGGGCCGGCCGTACGCTCGAGGCGGTCGAAGGAGCCGGCGCGGTGTCCAAGGCCGGCTTCCTCGGCCGTGAGTTCCTCGCCGGCTTCAAGAGCGCCTTCAAGATGCCGAGCGTCGCGGACCTCAAGGCGTCGCTGGACAACATCAAGCTCAAGATCGATGACCTGCGCGGCATCGAGCGGACGGTCGACGACGCCGAGAATCTCCACGACCCGGCCGGTGACCTTCCGGATCAGGACGTACCGGACAACGACCTGCCCGACCGCGACCCGGCACACGTGGGCGGCACCGACGACCCGGGCGCGGGCGGAACCGGCGACCACGGCGGCGGGGACCATGGGGGCGGGGAGCACGACGGCCCCGGCCAGCCGGGCGACCACGACGGTCCCGCTGATCCGGGCGGGCAGCACGACCTCGGTGGCCAGCACGATCCCGGTGGCCAGCACGATCCCGGTGGTCAGCACGATCCGGGTGGGCAACACGACCCGGCGGATCCGGGCAAGGACCATGATCCCGGCACGCCCGACCCCGATGAGGCCAAGAAGCTCGCCAAGGCGGACAAGCTCGAGGACGGCCTGCGGGACGGGGGCCTCACGGACGACCAGATCGACCGGCTACGAGGCGACCTGCCCCGTGACAGCCGCCAGTGGCAGCGGCTCGCCTCGGCGCTGCAGCAGGGTTTCGGGAAGAAGGTCAAGGGACTGCTGCATCCCAAGGCCGTGGAGTTCGCCCTGGACGACGGGCACACCACGAACCCCGAGACGTTCGCGCACCGGTACGAGTACTTCAAGGCGCGCTTCGACGAGCTGCAGGCCCAGGTCACCAAGGAGGTCAGGGGCGGGCTCAAGCTCGGCAACAAGAGCATCGCGCAGGAGGCCGCCGAGCGGCTGGGCGACCTGGACCTGAAGGCCGACCTCAAGGCCGACATCGACGCCGTCCACGCCGAACGCCCCCATCCGGCGTCGGTCGACCCGGACCTGCCCGGGCCGGACCTCGAAGCGGCGGTGCGCGGCAAGGCCGGCGACATCGACATGGGTTCGGACACCTCGGCCGCGTACCACGTGCGCAAGCACCTTGACGAGATTCCTCCGGACGAGATCACCGGCAACCCGACCCGCGACTACTTCGACAGCGCCGAGCGGACCATCCACGACGGCGAGGTCTGGAAGCGAGAGCCGCTGGAGGGCGGCGGCGAGCGCCTCATCTTCCGCCGCGACGTGGTGGACGCGAACGGAAACCCCAAGCAGCTGGAAGCCATCGTCATCGCCAGGCCGGATGGGAAACTGATTATGACCACGTTCGGCAACGCGAAGGCGAAGTGACGATGGGGTCCAGTGACGGCCCGTCGGCGGAGAGGGTCATGCGGGGGATCGTGTCCGGGCTGGAGAAGGCCGCCCCGGGCCCGCCGAACGGGAACCTTCTCGTCCGCGACGCGATTGAGGGCCTGCTGACGCTGCGGGGGCTGATCGCCCGCGGTGAGGGGCCGGACGCCGGCGAACTGGCGCGCTTCCGCGAGCGGTTGGTCGAGTTGCTGGGGAGCGGAGAGAACCCAGGTCAGTTCGGGTGGTTTCTCGGGAGTGTGCTGGTGAAGGCGCAGAAGGGCCGCTTCGACGGGTATGAGCCTGCCGTGCGGGGCCGCTCGGGACTGCAGATCCTGCGGGAGGACTTCGCCGGCGACCTGTTCGACGAATCGACCCTGGCGATCCTGGAGGAGATCGACGAAGAGCTGGCCGACGCGGCCGAAGAGGCTCCGCCGATCCTGGACGTGCCCTCGTGGATACCGGAGTCGCACTGGTGGTGGCGGGCGCCGAAACGGACCGACATGAGCGAAGAGGAACGGCTGCACCGCCTGTACGGCGGGGAGCTCGATGACTGACGGGGGAGCGCGAGGCGATGAGTGACGGGCCCGAGCCGGAGCGGATCGCCGCGGAGCGGCTGCTGGCCGATCCAGGCCTCATACGGGACCGGCTGGCGGCCGATCTGGCGGAGATCACCGCGATGGGCCGTACGGGCGTGCGGGTCGAACCGGACACGGACGCGGTGACGACACTGCGGGCGAGCGCGGACCGGCTGGCGTTCCGGTCGTCCGTCGAGGCGGCGACGCTCTCGCTGCGGCGCCTGCGCGAGCTGCCGGTGGCCGAGCGGGGGAGCGGTTCGCCGATCGGCCCGTACCACGCGGCGGCCTCGGCGACCGTCGCGCACGGCGGGGCGACCGTCACTTCGCCTGGGCGGCTGGTGTTCCGGCGCGGGGCGGCCGAGGTCGCCCGTACGACGGTGCTGCTGGAGACGGTGGTCGAGATCGACGCCGACGACGGCCGGGCGTGGCTGGAGTCGTTCGGGTGGCCGGAGTCGAGCGACCGGCCGGTCTGGGACTTCGGTGGTTCGGGCGGCGAATATCTGGACCAGGCGGAGAGCGACGCGGGTTCCGGCATGCCGTTCGACCGCGTCATGGCGATGGTCCTGGGCGCCACGGTGGCCGGTTTCGATCCGGCCGCCGCGCGGGAGCAGCGTGTACGGATCGCCGAGGCGGTCGCCGCGCGCAGTGGGGAGCTGGCGGCGTACGTGGCGGACGCCGAGTCGTACGCGCTCGCCGTACGGGCGAACGGGTGGTTCGGGGCCTGCCTGTACCGCTCGGCGCTGGAGGCGCTGTTCGAGGGCTTCCTCGGCGGTGCGGCCTTCGACCTGGTGGACATGGACGAGATCGATGAGATCGACGAGGCGCTCAGGGAGGCGGCCGAGGACACCGACCCGATCCCGCCCGGCGCCGTACCGAAGGGCATGCCGTCCCACTACGGGTGGTGGACCCCGAAGGCGCCGTGAGCATGACGCGTACGGGCATGGTGCCCGTCGGCACGGCCGCTTACCATCACAGTCACGCGGCGGAAGGGACCCCGTTGAACGCGCACCGACTCCGCCCGCCGGCCCGGAGCCACCTGCGCGAGTTACGGTTCCGCCCGGCCTGCGAGGGCAGGTGAGGTGACCGACGTGAGCGACGCGACCTGGCCCGCGGCCGGCGACTGGCAGACGGCGGTACTCGACGAACTCGACGTCGAGCCCGGCCTGACCACCTTCCCGCTCCCGCCGGCCGACCCCACGGCACCCGGAGACCTCCCACCCTCGGCCCCAGAGCCGGCCGAAGGCACGGGATCGCTGTCGGCGGGTTCGCCGGCCTCCGCCTCCGCGTCAGCTTCGCATCCCGGCCCGGCTCCGGGTGCGGAGGATTCTTCCGCTCCGCCGTCCGGCCGGGGTGCGGGGTTGTCACCGGAGAGTTCGCAGCCTTCCGTAGCCGGCCCCGGTCCGGCCCCGGCTTCTGCTCCCACCCCGGCCCCGGGCCCGGCGGACTTGTCCTCGTCGGATGCGGAGTCGACCGGGCCGGCGGACTTCTCCGCTCCGGTTCCGGGTCCGGCCGCGGAGGCCGCGTCGGCGGGGTTTCCCGATCCGATCCCGGTGGGGGAGACCTCGGGATGGACGGGACCGCCGGTCCCGGGACCGGCCTACGAACCGGCCCCGGCCCCGTACCTCGCCTACGACGCGGACCACGGGGGACCGGCCGACCCCCAGGAGCCGCCGCCGGGAGAATCGGCGGCGTCCACAGGGCTCGGCGGACCGACCGAGGCCGTCCCGGGACCCGCAGACGTCCCGAATCGCCAGGCGGAAGCCGTGCCGGGGCCGTCGGATCGTCTGGGGCAGCAGGCCGAGGGCCTTCCGGGGCCGTGGAACCGTCTGGAGCGGCAGGCCGAAGCCCGTCCGGGGCCGCCGGACCACCGGGAGCGACAGGGCGACGTGCCGTTTCCCGCCGGGGCCGTGCCGACCATGCCGGACCGGCCGCCGGAGGCGGGTGCCGTGGAGCCGGACGGGACCTTCCCGCCGCCGCCCCAGCCCCAGTCTCAGCCTCAGCCCCCCACTCCGCCGACCGCCGAGGACCTCCCACTGGACCCCGCGGCCTGGCCTTCCGCCGACGAGACCCAGGATCCGGCGGAGGAGACCCGCCGGGACTCCCAGGGGCCGCCGCCGTACCGGGACGTCCAGTGGGCCGGCCCGTCCTTCCCCGGCCAGGCGCTCGACCCCCTCCACGGACGGCCCGCCCCACCCCCCGAGCCCGGTCACAGGAGCGTGCACGGGGACCCGCTGCTGCGAAGGGTCGGGCGCGGGGTCCGGCGGGCGGTCGGGGCGTCGGCGGCTCAGGACGTGCACGACTGGGCGGCGGTGGCGGCCGGGCTGCGGCAGCCGATCACCACCATCCGCCGGATCGTCGTCAGCAGCGTCCGCGGAGGCGCCGGGAAGACGACCGTCGCCGCGCTCATGGCCTCCGCTCTGGCCCGCCATCGCCCGGACCGGGTGCTGCTCATCGACGCCGACCCCGGGCTCGGTTCCCTGCCGATGCGGTTCGGCATGACCGGGGCCCCCTCGCTGCGGGACCTCGCCGGGCGGCGGCCGAACTCATTCGAGGAGGTCGCGCCGCATCTCGCCCGTACCGACGGCGGGCTGTGGGTGCTGCCCGGCGTCCGCGGCGAGATGGCCGAGCAGCCGCTCGACCTGGCGACCTACGCGTCCGCGACCTCCGCCCTGACCCGGTTCTTCACCGTCGTGGTGGTCGACTGCGGCGTCGGCATGGTCGGCGAACTGCCGGAGGCGATCCTGGCGAGCGCCCACGCGTGCGTGCACGTCGCGCCCGCCACCTCCGACGGGGCGGTCGGCGTCGGCCGTGCGCTGGACTGGATGCGGAAGAAGGGGTTCGGAGAGCTGCTGCCGCGTACGGTGACGGTGTTCGCCACGCACGCGCCGCACGCGCGGCCCGATCTCAGCCAGGCGGCCGGGCTCCTGCACCACAACGGCGTCGGCGTCGCGTACCTGCCCTATGACCGCCATCTCGCCTCCGGGGGCGTGCTCGTCCCCTCGCTTCTCGCCGAGTCCACGCGCACGGCCGCGCTCACGCTCGCCGCCGACGCGCTGACCAGGGCGAACCGCTGATCAGACCCGGCACTCCTCACCCTCGCACTTCTCCAGGCGGTGCAGCGTCGCCGTCAGCCGGCTGAGCCGCGCGGCCGGGACGCCGGAGATCGCGTTGTGGAGCTCGTAAGGGTCCTTCGCGACGTCGTAGTACTCCCGCTCGCCGTCCGCGTACTCCACGTAGAGCTCGTGACCGGTCCGTACGGCCGCATAGCTCGGCGGGTTGCCGCTCGCCTTCGTCGGCAGGTCCGGGTCGCCCGCCTGGTGGTCGGGGCCGTGGTGCTCGATGAGGACCGCGTCGCGCGAGGGCTTCGCGCCGGCTGTGAAGTACGGCTTGAGGGAACGGCCGTCCACCGTGTCGGGGACGGGCACGCCGCCGAGTGACTCGAAGGTCGGGCACAGGTCGGTGTTCTGCGCGAGCTGGGTCGCCTGGTGACCGGCGGCCACGCCCGGGCCGGTGACGACGAGCGGCACGTTGACGTCGGTGTCGTACGCGGTCATCTTCCCCGGCATGAGCCGGTGTTCGCCCATGTGGAAGCCGTTGTCGGAGCCGAACACGACGTACGTGTCGCGGGCCACGCCGTTGGCCTTCAGCGCCGCCTGGATGTCGCCGAGCATCTTGTCGACCGCCTGTACGGCCTGCGCGCGTTTGCGGAACGACGTGTCGATCTTGTTGATCTGCTCAGCGGTGAGCCGGGGATGGTCCTTGATCCACGCCGGCTTGTCGGACATGTCGGCCTCGTTGAAGGCGGGACCGCGCGGCGCCTTCAGACCGGGGAACTTGTTCGCGTCCCGTGGGGCCGGCGTGAACGGGCCGTGCGGCGCGAACGTCGCGAGCTCCAGCATGAACGGCTTTCCCGCCTTGACGGACTGGCCGATGAAGCTCTGCCCCTTGCGGTTCAGGACGTCGGTCAGGTAGTCATCCGGCTGGTGGCCGTACGTGACGACGCTGCCGTTCTCGTTGAGGGAGTAGTCGAACTCGGGATAGCCGTTGCCGGCGACGTCCCACTCGCTCCAGCCGGGCGGCACCGGGTCCTGCGGCTGGTACCCGTTGAGGTACTTGCCCATCATCCCGGTCCGGTAGCCGGCCGCCTGCAGGGCGGTGGCGAAGGTGTGCCCCTGGTTCCCGTTGGCGTTGAACGCCGCGTATCCGCCGTCGGAGCCGCCGTTGGTGAAGACGCCGGTGTTGTGCGGGAACTCCCCGGTGAACGTCGTCGACCGCGACGGGCAGCACAGCGAGTCGGTCACGAAGTAGTCGCCGAACGTCGTGCCCCGCCGTCGCATGCCCTGGAGCGCCGGCATGTAGTTCACGAGGTTCGCGGCGAGGTCGTCGGTGAGGACGAAGACGATGTTCGGCCGCTCCTGCGCGTGCGCCGCCGTCGGCTGGGAGGTCCGCTCGGCGGCGTCCGCCTGGCACGAGGCGAGCGCCAGCGAGGCCGCGATGGTCAGTGCTGCGAACCGCTTCATCTCATGCCTTTCATCGGTGACATGACAGGCCGTCAGCGTCGCGGACAAGTCTTGGAGGACGATGGGACCGCGCTGGCATCACGATGTGAGGTACGGAAGGTGCGGGTACGCTCGTCGGCCATGTTCCCTCCGGAGCCGGAAGCCCGCGTACGCAGGGTGCGAAGCCGGCCGCTGCCGCTCCTGATCGCGGTCGTGCTCCTGGCGGCCTTCTGGATCTCCTCCGCGGGCCTGGCGGCGTGGGAGACCGCCCACGACACTCGCGCCGGCGCCGCCGGAGTGGCGGGAATCACGTTCTGGACCGCGGTGGTCGCCCTGATGCTCTGGCGGGTGTGGCGAGGCGGCCCGACCGCGACGGCGCTCGCGTCGCGGCTCGCCACGCTGCTCGGCACCGTCTTCTGCGCCGGGACGGTCGTCCTCACCGTGCTGCTGTTCACCGGCCCGCCGGGCGGCTCGGCGGCCAGGACCGCCCTCGCCCTGCTCCCGGCCCTGCTCGGCGGCGCCGCCCTCCTGACGGCCGGGCTCCTGCTACGCCGTCTCTAGATCGTGGTCGGGTGGCCGAGGGCGGTGGGCAGGAGGCCGAGGGGCGGGGAGCCGAGCTCGAACATCGCGCGGTGGAAGCGCTGGACGGAGTAGCCCGCGCCCCACTCGCGGCGGGCGCGTTCGCGCAGGCGCAGGATCTCCAGTTTGCCGTGGGTGTAGCGGCCGTATGTCGGGTCGAACACCGCGCGCCCGGCCTCCGCGCGGGCCGCGGACCCCGCCAGGTGGGTGTCGGCGGCGAAGCGCCGCGCGCCGTCCTCGACCGTCATCTCGCCGCTGTGCACGCCGATCGCGCACGCGAGCCGCGTCACGCGGACCAGCGACTCCAGCCACACCCCGATCTCGAACCTCGGGTCGTCGGCCATGAAGCCCTCCTCGACGCAGAGCTCCTCGGCGTAGTGCGCCCACCCCTCGACGAACGCGTCGGAGAACAGCGTCCGGCGTACGGCGGTCGGCGCGTGGCGCAGGGCGCGGCCGTGGGAGAAGTGGCCCGGCGCGACCTCGTGCACCGTGATGCCCGGCAGCGTCGTCGCGCTGAAGACCTGTAGCCAGTCCTCGACGTCCTCCGCCGGCCAGGACGGGTCCGGCGGGGAGACGTGGTACCAGGACGGCGCGTCCGGCTCGCCCGGTGCCGCCCACGACATCATGGCCATGCCCCACCGCCGCGACTCCGGCGCCGGCCCGACCAGGCACTCGCCGTCGTGGTAGGGCACCAGGTCGTGCTCTCGGGTGAAGGCGAGCGCGCGTTCGGTCCACAGGCGGGAGGCGTCCATCACGCCGTCGGTGTCGGGATGGTCCCGTACGAGCTCGCGGCACAGCTCCAGCGGCGGTTTCGTGGCGTCCAGCCGCGCGCACGACTCCGCCAGGAGCGCCATGAGCCGGTCGCGCTCGCGGTCGGCCTCGGTGGCCAGGACGCCGAGGTCGACGTCGAGGCCCTCCGCGGCGCTCATCAGCCGGGCCAGCGCGGGCGCGCCGAGCGCCGCGTCCGGGTCGCCGTGCTCGGCGAGGTCCTCGACGTGCGCCGCGAGCCGGGCGTGCGCCGCCAGCGCCCGGTCGCCCGCCTCGCCGGAGCCGGAGGGGATGCCCGCGGCCAGTCCGCGTACGGTGCCGAGCAGCGCGCGGGCGACCGGCGCCGGTACCAGATCGAGCGTGCGGACGGCGGCGTCGGCCGCCTCCGGCCAGGCCGCCAGGTGCCGTTCCCGTACCGCCGCTCGCTCGGCGGGCGGGGCGTACTCCCGGTCGTAGCCGGCCAGGTCGAGCGCGCCCAGATGCTCGATCGGGTTGCGCCGATGCGCCTCCAGCTCGCCGTAGGCCACCCGTACGAAGGACTCGAAGACGCGCAGATGCGCCTCGTCGTACGGGTCGTCCAGCGGCGGGCCGTCGCCGACGCGGGCGAGAGCGTCGCGTACGCCGGTGACCGAGTAGTCGGGGATCCGTCCGTCGTACTCGTGCCGGCCGGCGCCCTCGCGCACCCAGGGCATGAGAAGGTCGCAGACCGCGCGCAGCCGCGATGGCAGATCATCCATGTCCCGGACATTACTCGGAACCCTCGCCGCCCCTCCCGCGTCGAAACGGTCATGAACGTGATGGGGGTTCGATCACTCGGCTCCTACGACCTGCTGGAGCCGGTCGGGGAGGGCGCCACGTCCGTCGTGCACCGCGCGGTGGACCTGTTCGGACGCGTGGTCGCGGTCAAGGAACCGCGCCGTGAGCTGGCCGCCGACCCGACCATCCGCCGCCGGCTGGCCCGCGAGGCGCAGGCGATGGCCCGGGTGCGCAGCCCGTACGTCGCCGAGGCCTACGACGCGTGCCTGTCGGGGGAGCAGCCGTTCATCGTCACCGAGTTCGTCGGCGGCGCGCCGCTGGGCGACCTCGTGCCCCGGTTCGGCCCGATGCGGGGCGAGTCGCTGACCGTGTTCGCGGGGCGGCTCGCGCAGGGCCTCGCGGCGATCCACGGAGCGGGTCTGCTGCACCGCGACCTCAAGCCGGGCAACGTCATGGTCCTGTCGGGCGCTCCCAAGATCATCGACTTCGGCATCGCGCAGGATTCGACCGCCGAACAGCACACCCAGGCGGGTGTGCTGACCGGAACTCCGGGCTATGTCGCGCCGGAACTCATCGACGGCGGGCGGTCCAGCGAGGCCGCCGACGTCTTCTCCTGGGCGGCCACGGTCGCCTTCGCCGCGACGGGCCGCCCGCCGTTCGGCGCGGGGTCGCTGCACGGCGTGTGTTTCCGCGTGCTCCGCGGCGACGCCGACCTGGACGGAGTCCCCGAACCGGTGCTGTCGCTCGTACGCCTCGGCCTGCGGCGCGACCCGGCGGCACGGCCGTCGGCGGCCTGGCTCGCCGCCCGGCTTACGCTGGGCGAGGCGAGACGGGCCTCATGACCTTGTCCTGATTGACACCCGTCGGACCCCACATGCACAGGTATCGTGGCGGAACTATGAAGGGGGTAGACACGTCCGGGCAGAACATCGGCCGTTACCGCTTGCTCGAGAAGATCGGGGAAGGCGGTATGGGCGTCGTGCACCTGGCGACGGACCCTCAGGGGCGCCAGGTGGCCGTCAAAGTGCTGCGGCCGGGCGTCGCCTCCGACCAGACGGCGCTGCGGCGGCTGGCGCGCGAGGTCGACTCGATGCGGCGGGTGCGCAGCCCGCACGTCGCGGAGATCGTCGACGCGGACGTCACCGCCGAGCCGCCGTACGTCGTCACGCAGTACGTCCCCGGGCGCACGCTCGAGCAGACCGTACGCGACCGCGGCCCGCTGAAGGTCCACCAGTTGCAGCGGCTGGCCACCGGCCTGGCCGCCGCCCTGTCGGCCATCCACGACGCCGGGATCATCCACCGGGACCTCAAGCCCGGCAACGTGATGTTCCTGGACAACGGCGAGCCGGTCGTCATCGACTTCGGCATCGCCCAGGGCGTCGACGCCACGCGGCTCACCGCGACCGGCCTGGTCATCGGCACCCCGGGCTATCTCGCGCCGGAGATCATCGAGGGCGAGGACGCCGCGGCCCCGGCCGACGTGCACTCCTGGGCCAGCACGATCGCCTACGCCGCCACCGGCCGCGCGCCGTTCGGCTCCGGCACCTTCGAGTCGATCTTCTACAAGATCATGGAAGGCAAGCCCGACCTCGACGGCGTGCCGCCCGCGCTGCTGCCGCTCGTACGCGCCGCGATGGCGCGCAACCCGGCCGAGCGCCCGACCGCGCAGGCGCTCGTCGGCCTGACCTCGCGGCTCGACGTCGAGCGGACGATGGTCGACTCGCCGTCGGCGCCGCGCACCAAACCGCTCACCGCGGTCATCGCGCCGCCGCCGCCGGCCAACCCGCGTGACTTCCGCGGCCAGCTGCCGCCTGTGGCGCCCCCGCCGGCGTACGGCCGGCAGCAGCCCTACGCACAGCGGCCGCAGCCCGCGCCGCCGCGCGAGCGTCCGCCCGAGCCGCCCAAGCCGGAGGGCCCCAAGCCGTACGGCCTCTACCGGCTCCTCAGCTTCATGCTCCTCGCCGGCGCGGTCGGGCTGGCCATGGTGCTGCCCTCGATCGCCGTGGTCGTCGTCGTGGTCGTCATGCTGATCCTCCGGGTCGCGGACCGCGCCCATCAGAGCCTCACCTCCAAGCGCACACGCCGGGGGCCCAAACCCTCCGACGTCGCCGGGGTGATCGTCCGGTCGCCGTTCTCGGTGGTCCGCGGAGGCCTCACGATGGCGCTGATCAGCCCGATCGCCATCCTGGCCGGCGTGGTGGTCCTCGTCATCGCCCTGGCCGCCAAGTCCGAGATGACGATCGCCCGCGCCCTGTCGTTCAGCGCCGCGGCGTTCATCATCACGACCTGCGTCGGACCGGGCAGCGAGCCGTCCCGCCGCCAGCTCTCCCGGATCTGGGGTGCGGTCGCGCCCCGGCGCGAGCGCGCCTGGATCGTCGTGGGCGTCGTCGGCCTGCTCGTCTTCTTCCTCGTCTCCTTCTCCCTGAGCCAGACGCCGGAGCTGCGGCCGTTCGACTTCCCGGTGTTCAAACACGACCTGCCGCACCTGCGGCACCAGCTACGCAAGCTGTTCGGGAACTGAGCACGCTCCGATGCCCGACCGCGAGGCGGAGCGCGCCGGGCCGTACCGCCTCCTGGAGTTCGTCGGCGAGGGTGGCATGGGCGTGGTCCGCCGCGCGCTCGGCGGCGACGACCGCGAGGTCGCCGTCAAGCTGCTCAAGCCGGAGCTGACCGGCCACGCCGACTTCCGCCGGCGGCTGGCGCGCGAGGTGGACACGATGCGCCGCGTGCGCAGCCCGTACGTCGCCCAGGTCCTGGACGCCGACGTGGCGGGCGAACGGCCCTACGTCGTCACGCGGTTCATCCGGGGCCGTGCGCTGGACGACGTCGTACGGGCGGGCGGCCCGCTGTCCGGCGAGCCGCTGCGTCGTGTGGCGGCCGGGCTGGCCGACGCGCTCGTCGCGATCCACGGCGCGGGTGTGGTCCACCGCGACCTCAAGCCGAACAACGTGATGCTCGTCGACGGCTCCCCGGTCGTGATCGACTTCGGCATCGCGCACGCCGTGGACGCCACGCGGCTGACGCGCCTCGGGCAGGTCGTCGGGACGCCCGGCTACATGGGACCGGAGATCATCGAGGGCGCGATGCCGGGGCCGCCGGTGGACGTCTACGGCTGGGCCGCGACGGTGACGTTCGCGGCGAGCGGCCGGTCGCCGTACGGCAGCGGTTCGCTGGAGGCGGTGCTGGCCCGCGTCGCGGCCGGCCGCCCGGATCTCGACGGCGTGCCGGCGCGGCTGGAGCCACTGGTGCGCGCGGCGCTCGACCGCGACCCGCGGCGCCGGCCGTCCGCGGCGGAGCTGGCGGCCCGGCTGCGCGACCTCGACCTCCGCGTCCCCGAGACGGTCGTGGTCCCGGCGACCGTCGTGGTGCCGGAGCGGCGTCCCCCGCTGTTCCTGTACAAGCTGTTCGCCTACGGGACGATCGTGGCCGCCTCCGCCGCGAGCGCGGTCCTGCCGGTCGCCGCCGTCGCGGGCGTCGTGGTCGCCGGGTGGTACCTACGAGCGGGCGACTCGGCGCTGCGCGGCCGCCGGGTCCCGATCGAGACCGCCGCCGACCTGACGCTGGCGCCGGCGCGGGCACCGGCCGGCGACCGGCTCCGCGCCGCCGCCGTGCTCCTGCCGACTCTGGCCTACGCCGGGCTGATCGCGGCGATGGTCGGCACGGCGCTGCACGTGCGCGGGCGGCTCGGCGGCACGATCGGCTCCGGCGCGACCACGAAGTGGACGGCGTTCGCCTTCGCGTACACGCTGCTGGCCGGTCCCCGCGTGATGGCCCCGCGCCGCCAGCTCGTACGGCTGCTGTCGGGCGTGGCGCGGACCCGGTGGGCGACCGCGGTCGCCGGGGTGGCAGTGGCCGGGCTCGCGGCGGGCGCGGTGTTCGCGGGCTGGAGTTCACCGCCGTCCTTCTGGCCCGCTCCCTCCCCGTACCCGGTGCTCGGCCGGCTCGCCGATCTCGTCGGAGATCTCACCGGGAGACTGCCCTGACTCCGTGCGCCCGCGCCTGCCTACGGAAGGGCGCTCGCGCCGGTAATGTTGCCTCGCGATGACGTCGGACGAGACACACGCGGCTCCCCTCCTGCGGCCCGCTGACGACCAGGCCGCCGACGCCGTGATCGAAGGCTGGTCACGGCTCTTCGCCTACCTGGTCGTCGCGATCGTGGTCGGCTTCACCGTCGTGCTGCCCTTCTTCGGGCTCCTGCTCGCGATCGCCACGGCGTCCTACCTGCGCGCGGGCGACCTGCACGCGCGCCGCCACGCCGGTGGGCTGCTGCGCCTGCTGGCCGGCCCGCTGACCGTGCCCCTCGACCTGCTGCGGGGGACGGGCGGCACCCTCGTCAGCCTCCCTTACGCGGCGGTGTTCGCCGTGGTCGTGCCGATGCTGGTGATGTCGGTCGCGGCGGTCGGCGTCGAGGTCGCCCCGCTCGTGGGCGCCGCGTGGGGAGCGGGCGCGGCGGCGTACGTCATGCTCGCCGCCCCCGGCATCCGGGTGCCGCGGCGTCAGCTCATGCGGATCTTCGCCGCCCTCGCCGCGGAGCCGCGCCGGTTCGCGATCACGGGCGTGCTGCTGTGTGCTCTGTCACTCGGAGCGGTGGCCGGCGCGATCGTTTTGCAGCCGAGGTTCTCCCCGGTGTACGAGCTGAAGAACTCCATCGCCCAGCAGCTGTCGCAGTTCCAGCACTCCGTCCGCCGGAGCGTTTCCTGAGACCAGGCGTTTTGCGCCCAGGCTACTCACGGGTAACATCGAGCGTGTCCTTGCCGCGGACCCGGGGCCGAATGTGTTTCGGGTCTTTGGCAGGCTTATGGTGCGAACGCAATGCCCGCGCCGGCCCAACCGGGCGCGCCTGTTCTTTCGGCGCAGGCGGCGGCGGGAGGGAGAGAGGCGCGTTATGGAGTGTGCAGGGAGGGCGTACCCGGAATGAACATCGTCGTCTGCGTGAAGCAGGTGCCCGACACGGCGTCCGAGAGGAAGCTGAAGTCCGACGACAAGACCCTCGACCGCGAGGCCGCCGACGGTGTCATCAACGAGCTCGACGAGTACGCCGTCGAAGAGGCGTTGACGATCAAGGAGGCGCACGGCGGCGAGGTGACCGTCCTCACCATGGGGCCGGACAAGGCCGCCGACTCGATCCGCAAGGCCCTCGCGATGGGCGCCGACAAGGCCGTCCACGTGAACGACGAGGCGCTGCACGGCTCGGACGGGCTGTCGACCTCGTACGCTCTCGCCCAGGTGCTCAAGAAGATCGGGTTCGACCTGGTCATCCTGGGCTCGGAGTCGACGGACGCGCGTACGGGCGTGCTCGCCGCGATGCTGTCCGAGCGGCTCGGCGTCCCCCAGGTGACGCTCGCCAACAAGGTCGAGATCGACGGTTCCTCGCTCAAGGCCCAGCGGCTGACCGACTACGGCTTCGACCGGGTCGAGGCGAGCCTGCCGGCGGTCATCAGCGTGGTCGAGAAGATCAACGAGCCGCGCTACCCCTCGTTCAAGGGGATCATGGCGGCCAAGAAGAAGCCGGTCGAGAAGCTCGCCGTCGCCGACGCGGAGATCGATGCCGCGCTGGTCGGCCTCGCCGGAGCCTCAACGGAGGTCGTCGACTTCGCCGACGCGCCGCCGCGTGAGAAGGGCCAGATCGTCAAGGACGAGGGCGACGGCGGCTCGAAGGCCGCCGAGTTCCTCGCGTCGAAGAAGTTCGTCTGAGAGGCGGGAAAATGGCGGAGATTCTCGTTCTCGTCGACCACGTCGACTCCGAGGTCAAGAAGGTCACCTTCGAGCTGCTCACGCTGGCGCGCAAGCACGGCGAGGCGGCGGCGGTCTGGATCGGGCCGGGGTACGAAGGTGCCAAGGACAAGCTGGCCGAGTACGGCGCCGCCAAGGTGTACGTCGCCGCCGACGAGGAGCTGACCTCCTACGTCGTGGCGCCGAAGGCGGAGCTGCTGGCCAAGATCGTGGCCGACGCTTCGCCGGCCGCGGTCCTGGTGGCCGCGACCGGTGAGGGCAAGGAGGTCGCGGGCCGTCTCGCGGTCAAGATCGATTCCGGCGTCCTCACGGACGTCGTCGGCCTCGCGGACGGTTTCGTCGGCGAGCACTCGATCTTCGGCGGCGCGATCGTCTCGCACGCCAAGGTGACGAAGGGCACCCCCATCGTCGCCGTACGGCCCAACTCCACCGCGCCGGAGGCGTCCCCGTCCACGCCGGCCGAGGAGCAGGTGTCGGTGACCCTGTCCGATGCCGCCAAGGGCGCCAAGGTCGTGGAGAAGGTCGTCCAGGAGAAGGGCGAGCGGCCCGAACTCACCGAGGCCGCGATCGTCGTCTCCGGCGGACGCGGCGTCGGCGGCGCCGACAACTTCAAGATCATCGAAGACCTGGCCGACTCGCTCGGCGCGGCCGTCGGCGCCTCCCGCGCCGCGACCGACGCCGGCTGGTACCCCCACACGTTCCAGGTCGGCCAGACCGGCAAGACGGTGTCGCCGCAGCTCTACATCGCGGTCGGCATCTCGGGCGCGATCCAGCACCGCGCCGGAATGCAGACCTCCAAGACGATCGTCGCCATCAACAAGGACTCCGAGGCGCCGATCTTCGAGCTGGTCGACTACGGAGTGGTGGGCGACCTGTTCCAGGTCGCCCCGCAACTCACCGAAGAGATCACCAAGCGCAAGTAGACGCGCGTGAGGCCAGGACCCGGGCGGACTCCGCCCGGGTCCTGACTCTTTTCCGGTGGCCGTGCGGCCGCCACTCCGCGTCCGCGACCCGCGGACGGGCGGGCTCCGGTGGCCGTCAGGCGGCGAGGGACACGGCCTCGCGTTCGGGCTCGCGTTCGCCGGCGATGGCGACCAGGCGGCGCATCGGGACGTAGCGCGCGCCCGCCGCGATCAGCAGGCCGAGCACGCCCGCCACCCCCAGCCCGACCCGGAGCGAGGAGACGTCCGCCAGGAAGCCGATCACGACCGGGCCGAGCACCAGGCCGCCGTACCCCATCGCGCCGACCTGGGCCACCGCGCCCGCCGACCGGCCCGGCACCACGGTGCCCGCGACCGAGATCGTGGTCGGGATCACCGTGCAGATCGCCAGGCCCGTGAGGACGAACCCGGCCAGCGCCACCTTGGCCGTCGGCGCCAGGACGACCACCGCGACCGCGACGGCCGTGCCGAGGCCCGCGTACGTCATCAGGCGCCGCGTGCCGATCCGGGTGCGCAGGCGGTCGCCGCCGAGGCGGCCGACCAGCATGGCGGCCTCGAACAAGGGGTAGCCGAGCGCGCCGACCGCCTCGCCCGCGCCGAGCTCGCGGCTGAGGTACAGCCCGCTCCAGTCGGCGATCGAGCCCTCCATCATGAACGCGGCGAACGCCAGCCCGCCCACGATGTAGACGACGAGCGGAAGCCGGCCGCGTGTCCCGGCGGCCTGGGGCGCGGCGGCGTCGGGCAGGTACGTGCGCCCGACCGTCAGGGAGGCGGGCAGGGCGAGCACGCCGCCGGCGAACAGCGTCTGGCCGAAGGACAGCCCGGCCGAGGCGCTGAGCGCGCCGAGCAGCCCGCCGGAGATGGCGCCCGCGCACCATCCGGCGTGCATGGCGTTCATCACGGGACGGCCGTGGGAACGTTCCACGGCGCTGCCCTGAGCGTTCATCCCGATGTCGGTCAGGCCGAAGGCCATGCCGAACATCGCGACGGCCCCGAGCAGCAGCGGCCAGCTCGGGGCGAGCGCGACCAGGGTCATGCTGACGGCGGTCGCCGGCGCCGCGACCCGCAGGACCGCGCCGCTGCCGGCCCGGGCGATGACGCCCCGTAGCCCCTGCATCGCGATGATGGCACCGATCCCCCAGACGAGGATCGCGAGGCCGACGGAGCCGTCGCTCAGCCCGAACCTCGCGGCGAGCGCCGGGGTGCGTGACACCCAGATTCCGCAGAGCATGCCGGCCAGGGCGAACGTGAGTACGGTGCCCAGGCGCGCCCGGCTGAGGACGCGAGACGTCATGATTTCACCTCTTTCATACTTGGTTCGTGCGCACGGAACGACCGGCACCCGATGGGTGCCGGCTCGTGGGTTCGTCTTTCGCTGCTAGAGCAGGTCGAGCAGCCGTTCGCGCAGCTCTTCGAGCTGCGCCTCGTCGTACAGGCCCGGGTCGTGCATGACGACCTCCCAGAGGCCTTCCGCGGCGAGCCGCGCCACGCGCGCCGCCACGGGATCCGGATCGTCGCCCGGATCGACGTCATGCCAGCGATGCATCGCCTCGCGTACGAGGGCGAGCAGCCCCGGGTCGGCGGCCGCCGCGCTGACCGTCGCCCACCGTCTCAGGAGGCGTGACTGGTCGCGGTCCATGACCACGGCGAGGTTGGCCTCGACGAAGGCACGGGTGTACGCCCCCGGGCCGCCGGTGTCGTAGGAGGCGATCAACGCGTCGAACTCCTGGACGAGCCGTTCGACGAGACCTCTGACCAGGGCTTCCTTGGTGTGGAAGTGGTAGAGCAACCCACCCTTGCTCACCCCGGCGCGGTCGGCGACCGCGGATAGGGTGAGCGCCTGGGTGCCCTGCTCGCACAGCAGGGCCTCGGCGGCGTCGAGGAGTTCGTCTCTCTTCATGGCGATCCTTACTATACCGTCCGGACGGTACATACGGTCAAACCGGACAGACCGCTCATGCATTCCCATCCGCCCGTACGTTGCGCGACCTGCGACGACCGATGCGGTGACCTGTCACGGCCAGACCACGGCGTCGCCGGGCGGAGGCGGCGCGGATAGGCTGAGGCCGCCATGGTGTACCTGGATCATGCGGCGACCACGCCGATGCTGCCCGAGGCGATCGAGACGATGACCGCGGAGTTCGCGCGAGTCGGAAATCCATCGTCGTTGCACGCTTCCGGCCGCCGGGCGCGGCGTGTCGTCGAGGAGTCACGCGAGATCATCGCGGAGGCGATGGGCGCCCGGCCCAGCGAGATCGTCTTCACCAGCGGCGGCACCGAGGCCGACAACCTCGCGCTCAAGGGCATCTACTGGGCCCGGCGCGCCGCCGACTCCACGCGTACGCGCGTCCTCATCAGCGCGATCGAGCATCACGCCGTGCTCGACTCCGCCGACTGGCTGGCCGAGCGTGAGGGCGCCACGGTCGAGCCGCTCGCGGTCGACGAGTACGGCCGGGTGCGGCCCGAGACGCTGCGCGCCGCGATCGAACGCGACCCCGGCTCGGTCGCCCTGGTCAGCGTCATGTGGGTGAACAACGAGGTCGGCACCGTCCAGCCGGTCGAGGAGCTCGCCGCGATCGCGCGCGAGCACGGCATCCCGTTCCACACCGACGCCGTCCAGGCCACCGCCCAGCTTCCGGTGCGCTTCACCACCGACGCCATGACCATCACCGGGCACAAGATCGGCGGACCGGTCGGCGTCGGCGCGCTGCTGCTCGCCCGCGGCCTGGACCCTGTTCCCGTGATGCACGGCGGCGGTCAGGAGCGCGACGTACGCTCCGGCACGCTGGACACCCCGGCGATCGCGGCCTTCGCCACCGCCATCAGCACGGCCATGGCCCGCCGTGAGACCGAGGCCGTACGCCTCGCGCGGCTCCGCGACGACCTCGTCGCCCGGATCCGCGAGGAGGTGCCGGACGCCATCCTCAACGGCGACCCGATCGGCCGCCTGCCGGGCAACGCGCACTTCTCCTTCCCCGGCTGCGAGGGCGACGCGCTGCTGATGCTGCTCGACGCCCGCGGCATCGAGTGCTCGACCGGCTCGGCCTGCTCGGCCGGCGTGGCCGAGCCCAGCCACGTGCTGCTGGCCATGGGCGCCGACCTGGCGCGGTCGCGCGGCTCCCTGAGGTTCTCCTTCGGGCACACCTCGACCGAGGCCGACGTCGACGCCACCGCCGAGGCCATCGCCCCGGTGGTCGACCGCGCCCGCCGGGCGGGCGCGGTCTGACTCACGGACGGTAGGGCGCGAGGGCGGACCAGGCGGGATCGGGCTGCGCGCTGACCTTGGCGCGGCCCTCCGACCACGACGCCGCGAGCTGGTCGAGCTGCGCCACCGCGCCCGACGCCGGGTCGGCGTACATGTGCAGCACCCGGCGCCCGTCACCGGTCTCGTGCGCGGCGAGTACGGCGCGCGGGCCGAGCGCCTCGACGGCCTCCTCGAACTCCCGCAGCTTCGAGGCCGACGGCTCGACCGGCAGCCGGTCGGGGTTGGCGTTCGCGTACGGCAGCGTGACCGAGACGTACAGCTCGCAGAGCGGATAGTCCTGCCGGTGCAGCGGGAAGCGCACCGCGACGCGTGCGGTGTGGTTCAGCGGCGTACGGCCCTCGCCGACCAGCCAGGCGGCCTCGCCGAACGGCGCGGCGATCTGCTCGACCACGGTCGGCAGCATGGCCGGCGGCAGCGCGTCCATCGGCTCGTCCGCGACGGTGGCGACCTCGCCGACCCACCGCGCCACGTCGTCCTCGCCGAGCGCCCAGTCGAGCACGCGGAGTGTGAGCGCGAGCCGGGTCTCGTCGGGGACGAACAGGAAGTCCGGATGGTAGGAGGTGATGTCGACGCGCGCACGCGCCGAGTCGGCGCGCAGCCCCATCCGTACGTACTCCAGGTCGAATTCGTGCTCGTCGAGCTGGAGCTTGCCGCTGAGCATCGCCGGATCGGCCGGCCGCGCGGCGTGGTAGTGCCAGTTGTCGTCCTTGGGCGCCCCGAGGAGCCAGCGTTCGGCGATGCCGCGCAACTCGTCCACACCGCCGCCGCTCAGGGTCAGGCCGGGTCCCGGGCCGATCTCCCATTCGAGGTCCTTGTGGATGGCCTCGACATGCGCGGACATCTCATCGGCGATGTCGGCCGGCGTCGCCTGGTCGAGGCGGCGCCGTGCCTGCGGCCACCATTCCCAGAAACGTGAGATGGCCTCCGTGTGCGACGCTGCTGCGCCTGGTGAGCGGCGGAAGATTCCCATAGTGCCGCCAATCGTATTCGCGCCGGGGCGCGGTGGACGCGTGGGCATTGGGGTTTCTTTGCGCTCGGCGACGTCTGCGATGAAGGCGTTTGCGGACAGGGGTGCCCGACCGCGTACCCTCGATGGGGTCATGACTCTTCGCGTACTCGCCGCCATGTCGGGCGGGGTGGACTCCGCCGTGGCCGCCGCACGTGCCGCCGAAGCCGGTCACGAGGTGACCGGCGTCCATCTCGCGCTGTCCGCCAACCCCAAGTCCTACCGCACCGGCGCTCGCGGGTGCTGCACGCTGGAGGACGCCCGCGACGCGCGGCGCGCCGCCGACGTGATCGGCATCCCGTTCTACGTCTGGGACATGGCCGAGCGGTTCGACCGCGACGTCGTCCAGGACTTCGTCAGCGAGTACGCCGCGGGCCGTACGCCCAACCCGTGCCTGCGCTGCAACGAGAAGATCAAGTTCCAGGCGCTGCTGGACCGGGCGCTCGCGCTCGGCTTCGACGCGGTCTGCACCGGACACCACGCACGGCTCGCGGACGGCGTGCTGCGGCGCAGCGTCGACCTGGGCAAGGACCAGTCCTACGTCCTGGCGGTCTGCACGAGCTCGCAGCTCGCGCACGCGATGTTCCCGCTCGGCGACACGACCAAGGCCGACGTACGCCGGGAGGCGGACCGGCGCGGGCTCGCGGTCGCCGACAAGCCGGACAGCCACGACATCTGCTTCATCGCCGACGGCGACACCCGCGGTTTCCTCGCCGACCGGCTCGGCGAGGAGACGGGCCCGATCGTGGACACCTCCGGCGAGGTGCTCGGCTCGCACGAGGGCGCGTACGCCTACACCATCGGCCAGCGGCACGGCCTGCGGCTCGGCCGGCCCGCGCCGGACGGCCGGCCGCGCTACGTCCTCGACATCTCCCCGGTGACCAACACGGTGACGGTCGGCCCGCGCGAGGCGCTCGACGTGCACGAGATCGTCGGGACGCGCCCGGTGTGGCTGACGCCGCCGCCCGTGGAGCCGCTCGCCTGCCAGGTGCAGCTCCGCGCCCACGGCGAGGTGCACGACTGCACCGCCGAGGTCGCCGGCGACGAGCTGCGGCTGCGGCTCTCCCGGCCCGCGCGCGGCGTGGCCAAGGGCCAGGCGGCGGTGCTGTACGCGGGGGAGACCGTCCTGGGCTCGGCGACGATCGCGGTGGCCGCGCCGTCTCTTGCGTGAACCGTTGGGAGAAGCATGAAGTTCGGTGTGTCGACGTTCGTGACCGATGAGGGCATCTCGCCCGCCGCCCTCGGGCCCGCCCTCGAAGAGCGCGGCTTCACCTCGCTGTACGTCGCCGAGCACACGCACATCCCGGTGAGCCGGGAGTCCCCGTACCCGGGCGGCGGCGAGCTGCCCCGCGAGTACTACCGGACCCTGGACCCGTTCGTGACGCTGGCCGTCGCCGGCGCGGCCACCTCCCGGCTGGAGGTCGGCACGGGCATCGCCCTGGTCAACCAGCGCGACCCGATCCTCCTGGCCAAGGAGCTGGCCTCCCTCGACCTGGTCACCGGCGGCCGCGCGGTCTTCGGCGTCGGCGCCGGCTGGAACCGCGAGGAGATGCGCCACCACGGCACGGACCCGACGACGCGGATGGCGCGCATGCGCGAATACGTCCTGGCCGTACGGGAGATCTGGGAACACGACCAGGCGGAGTTCCACGGGGAGTTCGTGGACTTCGCCCCGATCTTCTGCTGGCCCAAGCCCGTACGCCGCCCGCCGGTCCTCGTGGGCGGCTGGGGAGAGAAGACGTTCGACCGGGTGCTGGAGTACGGCGACGCCTGGATGCCCGTGGCCGGCCGCGACCGGCAGGGACGGCTGGCCAAGGCCGTCGCGGACCTGCGCTCCCGCGCGGGGCGGCACGTACCGGTCGTTGCGTACGGCGCGAGCGCCAAGCCGGACGCGGTGGAGCAGCTGACGCTGGCGGGCGTGGACGAGATCCTCTTCTTCCTCCCGACCGGACCGGCCGACCAGACCCTGGCCCACCTCGACACCATGGCCGAACTCACGACCTGAGGGGCCTCCGCGGCCGCGTCGGCTCTGTAGGTGGGTCGCGTTCGGGTGAGCGAGGATCTCGCGCACGCCACGGTTCGCACCCGCCTTTCGCCCGCGCGCCGTGCCGGCATCAGCCGGCGTTCCCGGCGATGAGGCCGTCTTCCTGGGCGTCCGGCGCTCGCGGCAGGGCGAACCTCGGCCGGGGCGGCACTAGGCTCGGCCCGTGAGTGACTTCCCGTGGGCCGAGGGGTCCGCAACCGGCGTCGGGTCCTTCCCCGGAGAGGACCCGGCCGAGACGCTGCGGGTCGTCCTCGGCGAGCTGCCGGAGCTGCCGCACCTGCCCGAGCTCCCCGCCCGCGGGCCCGGGGCGGACATGATCGGCCGTACGGCGGGACTGCTCGTCGACCTGGCCGTCGGGCTGCAGCCGTCCGGCTGGAGGTTCACCGACCACCCCGGCCGCGACACCTCGCGTACCCACGGCTACCTCGCCAAGGACCTGGACGTCCTCGAAGAGGTCGCCGCCGACGTCGAGGGCCCGATCAAGATCCAGGTCGCCGGGCCGTGGACCCTGGCCGCCTCCATCGAGACGAGGAGCGGCGAGCGCGCGCGCGCCGACCCCGGGGCGGTCCGCGACGTGACGTACTCACTGGCCGAGGGCGTCGCCGCCCACGTCCGCGACGTACGCCGGCGCCTGCCGCGCGCGACCGTGCTCCTGCAGCTGGACGAGCCGTCCCTGCCGGGCGTCCTGTCCGGCGGCGTCCCGACCGCGAGCGGCTTCTCCCGCATCCGCACCGTCGAGGCGCCGCTCGCCGAGGACCACCTGCGCCGCGTCATCGAGTCCGCCGACGCCTTCACGATCGTGCACTGCTGCGCCCCGCGCGTCCCGTACGGCCTGCTGCGCGGCGCCGGCGCGAAGGCGATCTCGGTGGACGCGTCCCTCATCCGCGACGAGGACGCGATCGGCGAGGCCGTGGAGGCGGGCACCGGCTTCTTCATGGGCGTCGTCCCGGGCCGTGACGCCCGCCTGCCGGCCCCCGCCACGTCCACCGCGCGGGTGAGAGAGCTGTGGCGCCGTCTCGGCTTCTCGCCCCGCTCCCTCACCGGGTCCGTGGTCCTCACCCCGACCTGCGGCCTGGCCGGCGCCACCCCGTCGTACGCCCGCAGCGCCCTCCGCCACTGCCGCGAGGCCGCCCGCATCATCCAGGAGTCCGCCGAGGACTGAGTCGTCGAGCCGGTGCCCGCGCGCGCCGGACCCGATGACCGCCATGGCGCGGCAGTGGGTGAGACCGCAGGTCAAAGTGTCAGTGCGGCGCGAGAGACTATGTCTGAGCGCACCTCGTACGGCAGGGAGACACACGTGGCGACACCCCAAGAGGCTCGGCAGCGGCACGGGGAACTGACGCAGGAGCTCGACGACGCCAACTACCGTTACTACGTCCTCGACTCGCCGACGATCAGTGACGCCGACTACGACCGTCTGATGCGCGAGATCCTCGCCATCGAGGACGAGCACCCCGATCTCGTCACGCCCGACTCGCCGACGCAGAAGGTCGGGGCGCCGATCACGACCGACTTCGAGACGGTCGAGCATCTCGAGCGGATGCAGAGCCTCGACAACGCCTTCGACACCGACGACCTGTCGGCCTGGGCGGGGCGGGCCGAAAAGGAGGTCGGCACGCTCGCCGCGTTCCTGTGCGAGCTGAAGATCGACGGGCTGGCCGTCAACCTGACCTACGAGCAGGGCCGGCTCGTACGCGGTGCGACGCGCGGCGACGGGCGTACCGGCGAGGACATCACCAACAACATCCGCACCATCGAGGCCGTGCCGACCCGGCTCGACGGCGACTTCCCCGACGTCCTGGAGGTCCGCGGCGAGGTCTACCTCCCCGTCGAGGCCTTCGAGAAGCTCAACGAGAGCCTGGTCGACGCGGGCAAGGCCCCGTTCGCCAACCCGCGCAACGGCGCGGCCGGGTCGCTGCGGCAGAAGGACCCGCGGGTCACCGCCAAGCGGCCGCTGAGCATGATCGTGCACGGTTTCGGCACCTGGACCGGCGGCGGCGCGCAGCCGCAGAGCCAGTCGGAGGTGTACGAGGTCCTGCGCGGGTTCGGGCTGCCGGTGAGCGACCGCTACACGGTGGTCGACGGGCTCGACGGCGTACGGGACTACATCGAGCACTACGGCGAGCACCGCCACGAGCCCGCGTACGAGATCGACGGGGTCGTGGTCAAGGTCGACCAGCTCGCGCTCCAGCGGCGGCTGGGCTCCACGAGCCGCTGGCCGCGCTGGGCGATCGCCTTCAAGTACCCCCCGCAGGAGGTCAACACCCGGCTCCTCGACATCCGTGTCGGTGTGGGCCGCACCGGGCGGGTGACGCCGTACGGCGTGATGGAGCCGATCACGGTCGCCGGTTCCACGGTGGCGTACGCGACGCTGCACAACGCCGACGAGGTACGCCGCAAGGGCGTGAAGATCGGCGACATGGTCGTGCTCCGCAAGGCGGGCGACGTCATCCCGGAGATCGTCGGGCCCGTCGCGGACCTGCGCGACGGCGGCGAGCACGACTTCGTGATGCCGACGCACTGCCCCGAGTGCGGCACGGAGCTGAAGGCGCAGAAGGAGGGCGACGTCGACATCCGCTGCCCGAACGCCCGCGCCTGCCCGGCGCAGCTCCGCGAACGTCTCTACTTCGTGGCCGGCCGCGGCGCGTTCGACATCGAGGCGCTCGGCTACGTCGCGGCGACCGCGCTCACCCAGCCGCTGGAGCCCGAGGAGCCGCCGGTCAAGAACGAGGGCGACCTGTTCCACCTCGACATCAATGAGCTCATCAAGATCAAGTCTGTCGTACGCGAGCAGCGCACCGGCCTGCCCAAGATCGACCCCAAGACGGGGGAGGAGAAGGTCGTCACCTTCTTCAAGAACAAGTCGGGCGAGCCGAAGAAGACGGTGGACAAGCTCTTCGAGGAGCTGGAGAAGGCCAAGATGCAGCCGCTCTGGCGGGTTCTGGTCGCCCTGTCGATCCGGCACGTGGGGCCGACGGCCGCGCAGGCGCTGGCACGGGAGTTCCGGTCGATGGACCGCATCCGGGAGGCCACGGAGGAGGAGCTCACCGCGGTCGAGGACGTCGGCCCGACGATCGCCGCCTCGGTCAAGGACTGGTTCGAGGAGCCCTGGCACCGGGAGATCGTCGAAAAGTGGCGCGTGGCCGGGGTGCGCATGGAGGATGAGGGGAGTGACGAGGGACCGCGCCCGCTGGAGGGCGTCAGCGTGGTGATCACCGGCTCGCTCGACGCGTACAGCCGCGACTCGGCCACGGCGGCCGTCCAGAACCTCGGCGGCAAAGTGTCGAGTGCGGTGTCAAAAAAGACGGGATTTGTCGTTTTTGGCGACAGTCCAGGGTCGAAATACGACAAAGCGGTCAAGCTTGGCGTGCGCCTCCTGGACGAGGCCGGCTTCGGCGTACTGCTCAGTGATGGGCCGGATGCGGCCACAGAGGTAGCGGTCGTACCCGAGGAGTGACATGACTCGTCTTATCGCTTTCTGACCTGCAGCAACATACCGTACGGTATCGTCTGATTACCGTTCAGCGTATTAAGCTCCGGTTTCGGACGTAACGGAACGTGCCCAATCGGTTTCGCGAAGTTGCCCGAACGTCGTAGTCTCCCCTCAGCACCACCTGTGTCCGTCCAAACACCACCGCACTCGTCGAAAGCGGACCGTACCCAAACAACCTGGTGTAACCCCTCGAGGACGTGATGAAGGACCCGAACAACACGCGTGACACGGTCCCTCGGCGCGGATCGCCGCTGTGGGTCTACATCGTCTGCGTCACTTCGGCCGGTGTCGTGGCCCTCGCCGGCTCGGTCGCCTTCCTCCACGGCGACGACCTGCGTGAGCTGGGCCGGAACCCGCTTTTCTGGATCCTGGCCGGCCTCATCGTCCTCGGCGAGCTCAAGCCGATCATCACCCCCGGTTCCACCGAGACGACCGGCGCCGCGATCTCCACCACGTTCACCTTCGCGACCATGCTCTACGTGGGCATGCCCACGGCGCTGCTCCTGCAGGCGGTCGCGACCGTGGCCAGCGGAGTCCTGCGCCGCCGCGCCATCCATCGCAACGCGTTCAACGTCGGCCAGTACACCCTGAGCTTCACCGCGGCAGGGCTCACCCTGCTCGCCTTCGGCATCACCGCCCGGCCCTGCCAGGTATGGGTCCCCGACGGCCGCGACCTGCTGCCCATGGCGCTGGCCGGCACCGCGTACTTCCTGGTCAACTCGCTGCTGGTCAACGCCGCGATCGCCTTCCACGAGCGCGGTTCGATCATCAAGGCCATGCGCTGGAACCTCGGCCTCCAGCTCCTCGTGCACAGCGCGCTGCTGGGCCTGGCGCCGCTGGTCGCCGTCGCGATGAGCCGGTCCGCGGCGTTCGTGCCGCTGTTCGTGCTGCCGTTCATCGCGGTCTACCTCAACGCCTCGGTCTCGCTCAGCCGCGAGCACCAGGCCATGCACGACGCCCTGACCGGCCTGCCCAACCGGAAACTGCTGATCGTCCGCACCGAGGAGGCGCTCGCCAACGCCCGTCACCGGGCCGAGCGCCGGGCCGCCCAGGGCCGCGTGGTGGATGAGGATCCGCAGCAGCGGGTGGGCCTGTTCCTCCTCGACCTCGACCGGTTCAAGGAGGTCAACGACACGCTCGGGCACCCCACGGGAGACCGGCTGCTGCAGCTCGTCGCGCACCGGCTGACCCACAGCGTGCGCCCCGGCGATCTGGTCGCGCGGCTCGGCGGCGACGAGTTCGCGGTGCTGCTGCCCTCCGTACGCGACGCGCGGGCCGCCCGCGAGGTGGCGGCCCGCCTGCGGGCCGCGCTGGGCGAGCCCGTACGCCTCGACGGCAACTCCTTCGATCTCGACGGCAGCGTCGGCATCGCGCTCCACCCGGACCACGCGCCCGACTTCGAACTCCTCCTCCAGCGCGCCGACGTCGCGATGTACGTGGCGAAGGAAAACCGCACCGGGGTAGAGATTTATTCACCGGCCCGCGACCGTAACTCCCCGGAACGTTTGAGTCGCCAGAGCGAGCTGCGGCGCGCGATCGACCGCGGCGAGCTCGAGCTGCACTACCAGCCCAAGATCTTCCTCGACGACGGCCGCCCGGCCGGCATGGAGGCGCTGCTCCGCTGGCGGCACCCGGCCAAGGGCCTGCTCACCCCCGACCAGTTCCTCCCGATCGCCGAGCAGACCTACCTCATGCGCGGCATCACCGGATTCGTCGTCGAGGCCGCCCTCGCGCAGGTGGCCGAGTGGTGGAGGGCAGGCCTGGAGATCCAGGTCGCGATCAACGCCTCCGGCCGCGACCTGCTCGACGCGACGCTCACCGAGACGATCGCCTCCGGGCTGCTGCGCCACGCCGTGCCCCCGCACTCGCTCCAGCTGGAGATCACCGAGCGGATCCTGATGACCGAGCCGGCCTACGCCGCCGACACGGTCGCGGCGCTGGCCAAGCTCGGCATCCCGCTGAGCCTGGACGACTTCGGCACCGGCTACTCCTCCCTCGTACGGCTGCGGAGCCTCCCGGTCGAGGAGATCAAGATCGATTCGTCCTTCGTGGGCCGCCTGTGCGACACGGGCGACGACGCGGTGATCGTGCAGTCCATCGTGGACCTCGTCCACACGCTCGGCCTGCGGTCGGTCGCGGAGGGCGTGGAGGACGAGAGGACCGTGGGCCTGCTGCGAAAGATGGGGTGCGACGCGGCCCAGGGCTACCATTTCCGGCCGCCGATGGCGGCCGCCGACGCGACCGCCTGGCTGCGTGAGCGCGCGCACGAGCTGGCCGCACCGGAAGAGGCCGCCTGCTGACGATCATCGCTGGGTAAACCGGTCGGTGCGGGTGGGCCGCGCCCCCTAGGATTGAGGCGAACCCATCGATCGCAGAAAACGGTTTCGACATGCCTGATGAGCACGCCGCCATCACCCGGGACGAGGTGGCCCACCTTGCCCGGCTGTCCCGGCTTGCGCTGCGGGAGGACGAGCTCGACCACCTCGCCACCCAGCTCGACGACATCATCTCCGCGGTCGCGCGGGTCCAGGAGGTGACGGCGGAGGACATCCCGCCGACCTCGCACGCGCTTCCGCTGACCAATGTCTTCCGCGCCGACGAGGTGCGGCCGGGCCTCACGCCCGAGCAGGCGCTCTCGGGCGCCCCGGCCTCCGAGCAGCAGCGCTTCAAGGTCCCGCGGATTCTGGACGAGGAGGCGTGACCATGATCAAGAAGACCGCCGCAGAGCTGGCGGAGCTCATCGCCTCCGGTGAGACGTCGGCCGTCGAGGTCGCCCAGGCGCACCTCGACCGGATCGAGGCCGTCGACGGCTCGGTCAAGGCGTTCCTGCACGTGGACCCGGCCAACGTCCTGGAGCAGGCGCGGGCGGTGGACGCCAAGCGCGCCGCCGGCGAGCGGCTCGGCCCGCTCGCGGGCGTGCCCATCGCGCACAAGGACGTCTTCACCACCGCGGACATGCCCACCACCTGTTCCTCCAAGATCCTCGAGGGTTGGCGGCCGCCGTACGACGCGACCATCACCGCGCGGCTGCGCGCGGCCGGCATGGTCATCATGGGCAAGACCAACATGGACGAGTTCGCGATGGGCTCCTCGACGGAGAACAGCGCGTTCGGCACGACGCACAACCCGTGGGACCTCACCCGCATCCCCGGCGGCTCCTCCGGCGGCTCCTCGGCGGCGGTCGCCGCGTACGAGGCTCCGCTGGCGACCGGCACCGACACCGGCGGCTCCATCCGGCAGCCCGCCGCGGTCACCGGCCTCGTGGGCATGAAGCCCACCTACGGCGGCTCGTCGCGTTACGGCGTGATCGCGTTCGCGTCCTCGCTCGACACGCCGGGCCCGCTGGCCCGTACGGTCCTGGACGCCGCGCTGCTGCACGAGGCGTTCTCTGGGCACGACCCGATGGACTCCACCTCGATCGACGCGCCGGTGCCGCCGGTGGTCGAGGCCGCGCGCCGCGCCGACGTCGAGGGCCTGCGCATCGGCGTCGTCAAGGAGTTCGGCGGCGAGGGCTACCAGCCGGGCGTCCTGGCGCGTTTCCAGGAGACGGTCGAGCTGCTCGAGTCGCTGGGTGCCAAGGTCGTCGAGGTGTCCTGTCCGCACTTCACGTACGCCCTGCCGGCCTATTACCTGATCGCGCCGTCGGAGTGCTCCTCCAACCTGGCCCGCTTCGACGCGATGCGCTACGGCCTGCGCGTCGGCGACGACGGCACCCGCTCGGCCGAGGAGGTCATGGCGCTGACCCGCGCCGAGGGCTTCGGGCCCGAGGTCCAGCGCCGCATCATGCTGGGCACCTACGCCCTGTCCAGCGGCTACTACGACGCCTACTACGGCAAGGCCCAGCAGGTCCGCACCCTCATCGCGCGCGACTTCGACGCCGCGTACGAGCAGGTGGACGTGCTCGTGTCGCCGACGACGCCGACGACCGCGTTCCCGATCGGGGAGCGCGCCGACGACCCGATGGCGATGTACCTCGCCGACCTGTGCACGATCCCGTCCAACCTCGCCGGCAACGCCGCCATCTCGGTGCCGTGCGGCCTGGCCGACGAGGACGGCCTCCCGGTCGGCCTGCAGATCATGGCGCCGGTCCTCGGCGACGACCGCGTCTACCGCGTGGGGGCCGCCGTGGAGAAGGCCCTGTGGGACCGCTGGGGCGGACCCCTGCTGGCCAAGGCCCCTGACCTCACGGAGGCTGTGAAGTGACGACCACCCTGGTGCCCTACGACGAGGCGCTCGGCCGGTACGAGCCGGTGCTGGGCATCGAGACCCACATCGAGCTGGGCACGAACAGCAAGATGTTCTGCGGCTGCCCGACGGCGTTCGGCGCGCCGCCGAACACCCAGGTCTGCCCGGTCTGCCTGGGCCTGCCGGGTTCGCTCCCGGTGACCAACCAGGCGGCGATCGAGGGCATCATCAAGATCGGCCTGGCGCTGAACTGCTCGATCGTGGAGTGGTGCCGGTTCGCCCGGAAGAACTACTTCTATCCGGACATGCCGAAGAACTTCCAGATCTCGCAGTACGACGAGCCGCTCTGCGTCGACGGCCACCTCGACGTCGAGGTCGACGGCAGGACGTACCGCGTCGAGATCGAGCGAGTCCACATGGAGGAGGACACCGGCAAGTCGCTGCACGTCGGCGGCGCCACCGGCCGCATCCATGGGGCCGACTACTCCCTCGTCGACTACAACCGCGCCGGCATCCCGCTGGTGGAGATCGTCACCAAGCCGATCGAGGCGACCGGCGCGGCGGCTCCTCTGGTCGCGCGGGCGTACGCCACCGAACTGCGCGAGCTGGTCCGTTCGCTGGGCGTGTCCGACGTGCGCATGGAGCAGGGCTCGATGCGGTGCGACGTCAACGTCTCGCTGATGCCGTCCGGCACCACGGTCTGGGGCACCCGCTCGGAGACCAAGAACGTCAACTCCCTGCGCTCGGTCGAGCGGTCCGTACGGCACGAGATCGAACGCCAGGCGGGCGTGCTCGACGCGGGGGAGCGCGTGGTCCAGGAGACGCGCCACTTCCAGGAGGACAGCGGCACCACGACGAGCGGCCGGAGTAAAGAAGAGGCGCAGGACTACCGCTACTTCCCCGAGCCGGACCTCGTGCCGATGGCCCCGACCCGCGAATGGGTGGACGACCTGCTGGGCGGCCTGCCCGAGTTGCCCGCGGCCCGTCGCGTACGCGTGCGCGAGGAGTGGGCGGTCAGCGAGAAGGAGTTCCAGGACATCGTCAACGCCGGGGCGCTCGACCTCATCGAGGAGACCGTCCAGGCCGGCGCCGACGCCTCCGCCGCGCGCAAGTGGTGGATGAACGAGCTCTCCCGTCGCGCCACCGAGCAGGGCGTGGAGCTCACGGAGCTGCCGGTGACCCCTTCGGACGTCGTACGGGTGAGCCTGCTCGTCACCGAGGGCACGATCAACGACAAGCTGGCCCGGCAGGTCTTCGACGGCGTCCTCGCGGGCGAGGGCACGCCGGACGAGGTCGTGGAGAAGCGCGGCCTGAAGGTCGTCAGCGACGAGGGCGAGCTCTCGTCCGTCATCGACGAGGTCATCGCGGCCAACCCGGACGTCGCGGACAAGATTCGAGGCGGCAAGGTCGCCGCGGCCGGCGCTTTGGTCGGCGCGGTCATGAAGGCCACCCGAGGCCAGGCCGACGCGGGCCGCGCCCGCGAGCTCATCATCGAGAAACTCACCGGCTGACAGCCGACCTCACCGCGCTGACGCCGGACCGGGCTCCGGCCCGGCGTCAGCGCGTGGTGGGGTGAGCGCGTGGGGTGGGTCAGCGCGTGGGGTGAGGTCGGGGTGTGGGGTGAGGCCGGGGCGTGCCGATGGGTCGGTCGGCGGCTTGCGGGAGTTCGCGGTCGCCGTGTTGGGCGGCGTCGGGGCGTGGTGGCGGTGACTCCACCTCGTCCGGGCGGCAGCGGGGTGACGCTCACCCGGCTGCTCCTCGTGACCGCCGCGGATCCGGTGAATCCGCGCCCGCGCGCCGGCATACCCGACCTGTACGGGTCGTACGAGGCCTCTTCCGGACGATCAGGCCGCTCCGGGCACGTCGGCTGAGGACGACGGCCCCGTCGTCGGAGCGCTACCGCCAGACACCCCGGCGTGGCTGACCCCCGTTCCGCGCGGATCTGTCCAGCCGCCAGAGCGCCGCGCACCTGCAGGTAGCGGCCGAACCGGTCTCGCCTGAACCGGTCCCGGCCGTCGCGGGGTCAGATCGGACCCCGGCGGCGCCCGCGGTCACCGGCCGCTCAACGAGCGCCGCGTCGTCCTCCTGCGCCGGCCGTCATCCGGTCATCGCTTCGCCGCACCGGTGTCGGCGGGCAGAGCCGCCTGCTCCGCCGGTACGGGCTGTTCCGCGTCTGCCGCCCGCTCGGCAGACGCGGGGTGTTGCGCCGACGGTGCCTCTTTCACCGGTGCAGGCTGTTCCGCCGGCTGCTTTCCTACCGCCACCGGCTGCTCCGCCGGTACGGGCTGCTCAGTGACAGCGGCCCGCTGCGCGGCTGCGGGCTGCTGCGCCCGCGGTGTGTTTTCCACCGGCGTGGGCTGTTCGGTCGGCTGCTTCCCTGTCGTTACCGGCAGCTCCACTGATACGGGTTGTTCGGCCCGCGGCCTCTCCGCCACTCCCAGCTGCTCTGCCGCTATCGGCTGTTCCACGGTCACCACCTGCTCCGTCGGTTTGGGGGGTTCGTCGCGGAAGGCGGAGCGGTGGTTCAGGAGGCGTTCGATCTCGGCGTTGATCTCGGCGCCGAGCAGGACGATGTAGGACGACAGGTACAGCCAGGTCGCGATGGCGGCGGCGCCGGCGAGGGTCCCGTACGTCGAGCTCCGCCCGCCCGTGTGGGCCACCCATACGCCCAGGCCGATCGACATCACCAGCCAGCACGTCATCGCGATGCCCGCGCCCCAGCGGACGGCGTGCCAGTCGGAGTTGGCGCGGTCGGGGCCGTAGCGGTACAGCAGGATCAGGCCGACGACGACGAGGAGGGCGAGCAGCACGCAGCGGATGCCGAACTCCAGGATGAAGTCGGCGTCCCGCAGCGCGACGTGGGGTACGGCGGAGACCAGCGCCAGCGAGCCCATGACGGTGGCCACCGCCCCGGCCGCCAGGGCGAACGCCGTGGCGCGGCGCCGGATCACCCCGCGCGTCTCCGTTTCGTCGATCACGATGTGCAGACCGCTGATCACCGCCCCGACGCCGCGCGCGCAGGTCCACAGCACGCCGAGGAGGCCGATGATCAGAGCCAGCGTCTGCCCCTGGCCGCTCATGGCCGAGGCGGCGTCGGACAGCTGGCCGGTCAGCGACCGGGCGACCGGACGTGGGAAGATCTCCGCCAGCGGGCCGAGCTGTGAGCGGATCTGCGCCGGCCCCGAGACGACGGCCGCGACGGCCATCACACCGACGAGCAGCGGCACGATCGACAGGATGGCCCAGAAGGCGACGCCCGCCGCGACGAGGCCGAGGTTGTCCTCTTTGGCCTCCTTCCGCACGCGCTGGAAGACGACGATCCAGTCCCGTGCCGTGAACCCGTCCCCGGGCCCGGCCACCGCCCGCCGCATGGCGCCGGTGCCAAGCACTTGCCGGACGAAAATCGCCAACCGTATATGTCGTTTATCGTCTGACACGAGAGTGACGATAGAGGCACCGGTGCCCCCACCGCATCCCGTCCGGTAACCGACCGGCCACGGTCCGCCGAGGTCGGCGGACCACGCGGCCTCAGACGGCCGAGGACCGGTGCAGGTCCAGGAGGTCGGTGCCGGCGGACTCCCAGAGTTCGAACAGCTCGCCGGTCTCGTGGTCGCGGAGGTACGCGCCCTCCGCGGCGGTCAGCGGGACCAGCGTCACGAACTGCAGCCGCAGCTCGCCCTCCGCGTCCCGGTACAGGTTGAACATCTCGTCCGCGTACGGATGGGGCGCAGCGAGGAGGCCGCGGATCGACGTCTCGGCGACCAGCGGCTCCTCGACCAGGAAACCGTCGTCGTACTCCACCTCCGACCCGTCCCGTACGGTCAGGTCCGCGAACATCTCCACCAGCCGCGCGGCCTCGTCCTCCTGGCCCGGCCGTACCGAGCAGGCGAACTCCAGCGGCAGCGGCGACGCCACCGACCGCGTCCGCATGCCGTCGGTCAGGGCCGTCACCATGGACAGCGTCGCGTGGTCGTGCAGAACGATCGCCACGCCCAGCGTACGCCCGCCGGCCACGGCGGGCCGGGCCCGGCCCAGGTACCGCTCGGCGTGCCCGGCCACAGAGTCGCTCATCCGCATCACACTAGTCAGGTGACCGGGATCACCAGGATCCGGTCGTCGCCCTGCTTCGGGGCGCCGCGGCCGTCGCGGTTGCTCGTGCTCACCCACAGCGAGCCGTCCGGCGCGGTGACGACCGCCCGCAGGCGCCCGTACCGGCCGGTGAAGCGGGCCACCGGTTTGCCGACCGAGCCGCCGGCCGACAGCGGCACCTGCCACAGCCGTGTCCCGCCCAGCGCGGCGGCCCACAGCGAGCCGCGGTCGTAGGCGAGCCCGGACGGCGACGCCTCGTCCGTCGTCCACGTCAGCAGCGGCGGGGTGTACCGCTTGCGGTCGCCGCCGAACCCCTCGACCACCGGCCAGCCGTAGTTGTGGCCGGCCTCGATCCGGTTGACCTCGTCGAAGCGGTCCTGGCCGAACTCCGAGGCGAACATGCGCCCCTGCGTGTCCCACGCCAGGCCCTGGACGTTGCGGTGCCCGTACGTCCAGACGCGCGTGCCGAACGGGTTGCCCGGCGCCGCCTTGCCGTCCAGCGTCAGCCGCAGGATCTTTCCGCCGAGCGAGGACCGGTCCTGGGCCAGGTCGCCGCGGCCGGTCTCGCCCGTCGAGGCGTACAGGTAGTGGTCGGGGCCGAACGCGAGCCGTCCGCCGTTGTGGATCGGGCCGCGCGGGATGCCGCCGACCAGCGTCTGGACGCCGCTGACGCCCTTGCCGAGGTAGGGGAACCGTACGATGCGGTTCTCCGAGGCGGCGCTGTAGTAGAGGAACACCCAGTGGTCGCGGGCGAACGTCGGCGAGACCGCCACCCCGAGCAGACCGCCCTCTCCGGCGGGAGAGACGCCGGGCACCTTGCCGACGGTGCTCACCTTGCCGCCCGGCGTCACGCGCAGCAGGCGTGCGGTGTCCCGCTCGGTCACCAGCGCGTCACCGCCCGGCAGGAACGCGATCGCCCACGGAACCGACAGGCCGGTGGCGAGATCGCGCGGAGTGCCGGCCGACGCGGTGTGCGCCGGAGCCGACGACGGCAGCGGCGGGGGAGTCGAGCCGGCCGCGTGTGACGGTTCGCCCGACGAGCAGCCGGCGAGTGTAAGAGCGCCTAGGGCGACGAGGATTCTGAGCCTCACTTTGGTCAAGTTCCCATCTCGATCCGGAACGAACTTCTCCTGGCGGCATTGACTCAGAGTGATCGCGGGCCGGGCGCCGGAGAACGGGTGATCTATGCCTCTTAGCGCCACATCGTCACACCTCGACGTCACGGCGCGGAGGCGACGGCCGTACGATCACAGCCGGAGGTGCGATGCGGTGAGAATATGGGTGCCGGACCAGGAGATGGCGGACTCCGTCGGGGCGATCGACGGCGTCAGCGCCCAGGTCTACGACGGCCGGGGCGGCGAGCTGCCCGGCGACCCGGCGGAGGTCGCGTTCTACGTCCCGCCGTTCGTCGCGACCCCGCGCAGCCGCGACATCCTCGCCGAGATGACGAACCTCCAGGTCGTGCAGTTGCAGGTCGCCGGAGTGGACACCTTCCTCCCGCACATCGCCGACGGCGTCGTCCTCTGCAACGCGCGCGGCGTACACGACGCGAGCACCGCCGAGTGGGTGGTCGGCGGAATCATCGCCGCGCAGCGCGAATTCCCCGGATTCGCGGGCGCGCAGCGCGAGGGCCGGTGGGACTGGCACATGACAGACGCCTTGACAGACCGGACCGTGATGATCATCGGCTACGGTTCCGTGGGCGCGGCGATCGAGCGGCGGCTGCTCCCGTTCGAGACGCGCGTCATCCGCGTCGCGCGCACTGCCCGTGACGGTGTGCAGCCGGTCGGTGCACTGCCGGATCTCCTGCCCGAGGCCGACGTCGTGGTGCTCATCGTGCCGTCCACGGCCGAGACCACCGGCATGGCCGGCAAGGCGTTCCTGTCCCGCATGAAGGACGGCGCGCTGCTGGTCAACGCGGCGCGGGGCACCGTCGTCGACACCGGCGCGCTCCTGGCCGAGCTCGCCGGCGGGCGGCTGCGGGCGGTGCTCGACGTGACCGACCCCGAGCCTCTCCCCGCCGGGCACCCGCTCTGGACGGCGCCCGGCGTCTTCATCACCCCGCACGTCGGCGGCTCGACTCCGGCCTCGCGCCGGCGGGCCGTCGCGCTGGTCCGTGAGCAGGCCGGACGCTTCGTGGCAGGGGAGCCGCTGCACAACGTCATCAAGGGCGACTACTGATCCGGTAAATCCTGTGCGGCGGCACTTTACGCGCCGGCGGCCGATTACTCGCCGCGATTTTCCCCACTTGATGTGTGTTACCGACAAACCGCCCAAAACGCCCATGAGGCGGTCACCGAGTGTGTCCGGTTGTCGCCGGGTGGACGCCCGGCCTCAATCGGGCCGTGACCTACGGCCCGTACATTGAGCGGCGAAGCTGACCAGCCTGACTGCCGCGCGAGCCGTGCCGGAAGATCCCGGCAAGGCATCCGCGGGGCGCGAAACATGAACCCGGTGTCCCGCAGGGCGGGGCACCCGTCTCGTACAGGATGACAAGGCACTTGACAGCCCGGCGGCCGACCCGCCTCGCAGCGACCCGAGGTCTGTGGAGATCTCGGGAGTCATGTGACCGGTACGAGGCGTTTCCACTGCGGGACAGCTCATGATCAAGTTGCGGGGAGCAAGTTAGATGACCGGGGAGGGGACGGAGCGGCGGCGCTGGGGCATCCCGGTGGCGTTGCGGCCGTTCGGAGCGCTGGCGGCGCTCGCCTTGATCTATGTCCTCGCACTCGGGCTGGGCTGGGGCGGCGGTCTCTCCGGTGCCTGGATGTCCGCGTGGGCCGCGGCCGTGGCGGCGACCTCGCTGCTGTACGCCGCGTTGCGCACGCCGCAGACGCCCGCAGGCAAGATCGACCGCGACATGTGGCGATGGTTCGGCGTCGCCGCGATCGCCTGGTGCGCCGGCGCGACCGTCAACGCGGTGTCCCGGCTGGTGATCAGCCGGGCCGTGGTCACGGTCTCCCCGGCCGACCTGTTCCTGCTGGTCGCCCCGATCGCCATCACCGCGGGCTTCATCGTCCCCGTACGCCTCCCGCGCAGCCCGCGCCCCTGGCTGCGCTACCTCGCCGACACCTACGTCTGCGCCTGCGCCCTGTTCGTCGCCGGCTGGGTGGCGATCTTCGACCGGCTTTACCACGTGGCCGGCGAGGGCTGGGGGCAGTTCCTCATCGAGCTGCGCTATCCGGTCCTCGACGCCGTACTGCTCTGCGTGCTGTTCCCGATGGCGCTCGGCGCCGTACGGGCCAACCACCGGCCCGCCGCCATCGCCTACTGCGCTCTGCTCGTTCTCACCGCAGCCGACGTCCTGTACGCCGTCCTCCGCCTGAACGACGGCGGCGCGCACGGCGTCCCGGCCGACGTCGTACGCGCGGTCGGCCTGCTGATCCTGGCCGCCGTGCCCTGGATCGCGCGCGACCGCGGGTCCGCCGACGAACTGCGGCGGCCGCTCGTCGGCCCCGGCCTGGCCCCCGCCGCGACCGCCGCCGCGGCCGCGATCTTCGTCGCCGGCCACACGCTCACCGCGGCGCGCGGGCTGCGGCCGATCGTCCCGATCATCGCGGGCTCGGCGGTGCTCGTCGTCCTCGCCCGGCTCGCCGAGCTCGTACGGGAGAACGACCGGCTCGCCCGCGCCGCCGAGAGCGGCGAGGAGCACTTCCGCGCGCTCGCCGAGAGCATCAACGACGTCGTGCTCATCTGCGGCCTCGACGGCGTCGTGCAGTACGTCAGCGCGGGCGCCCGGCGGTCCTACCACTACGCCGCCGAGGACCTGCTCGGCCGTCCCGTGTACGACGTCGTGCACCCGGAGGACCTGCCCCGCGTCGTGGACGCGGTCACCTCCTTCCTGAGCGCCGACTGCGACCTCGACGTCGCGCGCCTGGCCTGCCGCGTACGGGCCACCGACGGCACCTGGCTGCCCACCGAGTCGACGATCTCCCGGTACGGCCGGGCCGGCGACGGCACCGACCAGCTGCTGGTCACCACCCGCGACTTCAGCGAGCAGGCCGCGCTGGAGCGGCAGGTCGCCCACCTGACCTTCCACGACGGGCTCACCGGCCTGCCCAACCGCGCCTACCTCGAAGAACGCGCGCGGGAGAAGGTCGAGCGCGGCCAGGGCCCGGTCGCCGTGATCTTCGTCGACCTCGACGGCTTCACCGCGGTGAACGACTCCATCGGCCACGCCGGAGGCGACCAGGTGCTCGCCCAGGCGGCCCGCCGGCTCCGCGCCGGCGTGCTGGCCGACGACACGGTCGCTCGCTGGGGCGGCGACGAGTTCGCCGTGCTCATGGAGAGCGCGACCGACGTGCAGACCGTGGTCGACCTCGGCGAGCGCCTGCTGCGGGCGCTGGCCGGCGAGCCGTACCGCGTCGCCGACCGGGGCATCGTGCTCACCGCCAGCGTGGGCATCGCCTTCACCGAGGCGGGCGTCGGCGGTCTCGAGCTCATCCGCAACGCCGACATCGCGCTGTCGCGGGCCAAGGCGATCGGCGGCGGGCGGGTCGAGGTCTTCGCCGCCAAGATGCACGCCGACGTCATGCGTCGCCTCGAACTCGGCAGCGACCTGCAGCGCGCGCTCACCGAGCAGCAGTTCGCCGTGGAGTTCCAGCCGGTCGTCGAGCTGGCCACCTCGCGGGTCACCGGCGTCGAGGCGCTGGTCCGCTGGTGGCGCGACGGGGTCTCCGTACCCCCCGAGGAGTTCATCGGCACCGCCGAGGAGTCCGGCCTGATGGTGCCGCTCGGCAACTGGGTGCTGCGCGAGGCCTGCCGCCAGGTGGCCGCCTGGCGCGCGGAGGCGCACTGGGACATCGGCCTGTCGATCAACCTCCGCCCGCGCGAGATCGCCGCCGCGCACTTCGTCGACTCGGTCGCCGAGGCGCTGCGCGAGAGCGGGCTGCCGCCCGAGGCGCTCACACTCGAGGTCGAGGAGGAGGTCCTGGTCGACGGGGCCGACGAGCTGATCAGCCGGCTCTCCGCGCTGCGCGAGCTCGGCGTCGGCCTGGCCATCGACGACTTCGGCACCGGGTACGCCTCGCTCGCGTTCCTGCGGCAGCTTCCGGTCGACGTGATCAAGATCGACCCGTCGTTCGTGGCCGGACTGGGCCGCGACGAGACGCTCACCCTGCTGACGCGCACCATCGCCCGGGTCGGCCGCGACCTCGGCCTGACGGTCGTGGCCGAGGGCGTCGAGCGCCCGGAGCAGCTCGAGCTCCTGCGGGAGATGGGTTGCCCCCGCGCCCAGGGTTACCTGGTCTCACGCCCGATGGCGCCGAGCGGCATCGAGGCGCTCGTCCAGCTCAGCTCGCGCGGCGAGGCGTCCATCCCGCTGCACGGCTCGGTGATCTCGGCGAGCTGACGCGCGTCAAGGGGCGTCGCGGTAAGAATTCTCCGTGGTGTTACGAATGATCGAAAGCCATTGACGCGCAGCGGTGTCTTCGGCACTCTTACCGCGACCCTCACCGTCAGTGCGGAGGCTGCCGATGCGCGTGCGACGCCGTACCCTCGTCGCGGCGACCGTGGCCCTGGCCGGTCTTGGAACCGGACAGGCTTACGCCGCCCAGCGACCCAGTCCGGTCCCACTCACCCGACAACAGGCCTTCGCCGGCGCGGCGACGACCTACCACGTACCCGAGAAAGTGCTGCTCGCGGTCTCCTACCTGGAGTCGCGATGGGACGCCAACCAGGGCCGGCCGAGCGTCAGCGCGGGCTACGGGCCGATGCACCTGACCGACGGCACCCTCACCCCCTCCGGCGAGCACCTCTCCGGCGGCGCCGAGGACCCGCGCGGCGACACCTCCCGTACGGCGCTGCACCCCGCGGCCGTGACCGCCCAAGGCCAGGCCGCCGGCGGGCAGACGCTCCAGCAGGCCGCCACCCTGACCGGGACCGGGGCCGGTGCCCTGCGCGCCGACCCGGCGGCCAATATCCGCGGCGGCGCCGCGCTGCTCGCCCGCTACCAGCGCGACCTCGGCAGACCGCTCGGCGGCGACCCGGCCGCGTGGTACCAGGCGGCCGTCCGCTACGGCGGCAGCGCGTGGTTCGCCGGCCAGGTCTTCGACGTCCTGCGTACGGGCGCCTCCCGCACGACCGACGACGGGCAGAGCGTCACGCTCGCCGCCACTCCGGGCCTGCGGCCGGCCGGGGCGGGCGCAGACGACCCGCGGACCGAGTGCCCGCCCGGCCTCGGCTGCGAGTGGATCCCCGCGCCGTACGAGCAGCTCGACCCGAGCGACCCCACGAACTACGGCAACCACGACCTCGGCGACCGGCCGAAGAGCCAGAAGATCCGCTTCATCGTCATCCACGACACCGAGGGTTCCTACCCGGTCACGCTCAACCTGGTGCAGGACCCGACGTACCTCGCCTGGAACTACACCGTCCGCTCGGCCGACGGGCACATCGCCCAGCACCTCAAGGCCAAGGACGTGGGGTGGCACGCGGGCAACTGGTACATCAACGCCAAGTCGATCGGGATCGAGCACGAGGGCTTCCTCGCCCAGGGCGGCGCCTGGTACACCGAGGCGATGTACCGCAGCTCCGCGGAGCTGGTGCGCTACCTGACCAAGAAGTACGACATCCCGGTGGACCGGGCGCACATCCTCGGCCACGACAACGTCCCGGGCATCACCCCGGCCAACGTGCAGGGCATGCACGAGGACCCCGGGCCGTACTGGGACTGGGCGCACTACTTCACCCTCCTGCGCAGGCCGCTGCACGCCACCGCCGGCCCGCGGTCGGGCATGGTCACGATCCTGCCGGACTACGACAAGAACGTCGTGCCCTACACCGGCTGCGACGCGGCGAACCCCAGTGCCCCGTGCCCGGCGCACGGCGGCGGGTCGGTCATGCTCCGCACCGCGCCGTCCGCCGACGCCCCGCTCGTGAAGGACATCGGCAAGCACCCGCCGAACGGCGACGCGACGATGAGCGTGTACGACCACAGCGCCCGCGCCGCGACCGGCCAGACCTTCGCCGTGGCGGACCGTCAGGGCGACTGGACGGCGATCTGGTACCTCGGCCAGAAGGCCTGGTTCCTCAACCCGAGGAAGCAGCCGGCGGCCGTCGGGGCGCACGGCCTCGTCGTGACGCCCAAGCCGGGCGCCGCGTCGGTGCCGATCTACGGGCGGGCCTACCCCGAGCCGGAGGCGTACCCGGCGAACGTCCCGGTGCAGACGCTCACGCCCATGCAGTACACCTTCGCCGCCGGCCAGAGTTACGCCGTGGCCGATGAGCTCAGTGGGGAGTACGACTACTCGAACACCTTCGACGTGTCCACGCACACCGTCGTGCGCGGCAAGCTGAAGTACTACGAGATCCAGTTCGGCCACCGCGTCTACTTCGTCAAGACCGGCGACGTGGTGCTCAAGCGCGTCCTCTGAACGGCGCACCAGCCGCCCCACCGCTCACCGTGATCCCGCGATCACGGTGAGCGGTCTCGTATGGTGAGACTTGTCGTCCACCAATTTGACGTGAGGCAGCAAATTCGCCATGGTTGTGAACGTGAAACGCAACCTGATTCTCGTACTTGGCCGGCGCGCGAGCTGACCAAGTCGATCGCTTGCGCGCTCCCCTCGACCGCCTCACGGCGCGAGGGGTTTTTTGTTGGCCATGACCCCTGGGCCCGTGTGACACGGCGGTAACCCGCGATCACGAGCCCGAGCCTCAGCGCTCAGGAGCACAAGGACTAAGCGATGACCGAACGGATGACCGGAGCCCAGGCGCTCGTCAGAGCCTTGGAGCGGGTCGGTGTCGACACTGTGTTCGGAATCCCGGGTGGCGCGATCCTCCCGGCGTACGACCCGCTCTTCGACTCGCGTCAAGTACGTCACATCCTTGTCCGCCACGAGCAGGGCGCCGGCCACGCGGCGCAGGGATACGCGCAGGCCACCGGCAAGGTCGGCGTCTGCATGGCGACCAGCGGGCCCGGCGCCACGAACCTCGTCACCCCGATCGCGGACGCGTACATGGACTCGGTGCCGATCGTCGCGATCACCGGGCAGGTGACGAGCGCCTCCATCGGCACGGATGCCTTCCAGGAAGCCGACATCGCCGGCATCACGATGCCGATCACCAAGCACAACTTCCTCGTCACCGACGCCGCCGACATCGGGCGCACCATCGCCGAGGCGTTCCACATCGCCTCCACCGGGCGGCCGGGGCCGGTGCTCGTCGACATCGCCAAGGACGCGCTGACGAACCAGACCGACTTCGTCTGGCCGCAGCCGATGCAACTGCCGGGATACCGGCCGGCCATCCGCCCGCACGCCAAGCAGATCCGCGAGGCGGCCCGGCTCCTGACCTCGGCCCGCCGCCCGGTCCTGTACGTCGGCGGCGGCGTCATCAAGGCGAAGGCGGCGGCCGAGCTGCGCACGCTCGCCGAGCTGACCGGCGCCCCGGTGATCACGACGCTCATGGCCAAGGGCGCGCTGCCCGACAGCCACCCGCTGCACATGGGCATGCCCGGGATGCACGGCACCGTCGGCGCGGTCGGCGCGCTGCAGCGTTCGGACCTGCTGGTCGCGCTGGGCGCTCGCTTCGACGACCGGGTCACCGGCCGGCTCGACACCTTCGCCTCCGACGCGAAGGTCATCCACGCCGACATCGACCCGGCCGAGATCTCCAAGAACCGCCACGCCGACGTGCCCATCGTGGGCGACTGCCGCGACGTGATCGCCGACCTCATCGTCGCCGTGCAGAACGAGCACACGGCCGGGCGCAAGGGCGACCGCGAGGAGTGGTGGCAGCAGCTCAACGCCTGGCGCGACACCTACCCGCTGGGCTATGAGACCCCGGCCGACGGTTCGCTCGCGCCGCAGCAGGCCATCCAGCGGATCGGTCAGATCGCCGGTCCCGACGCCCTTTACGTCGCGGGTGTGGGCCAGCATCAGATGTGGGCCGCCCAGTTCATCGGCTACGAGCGGCCGGGCTCCTTCATCAACTCCGGCGGCCTGGGCACGATGGGCTTCGCCGTGCCGGCGGCGATGGGCGTCAAGAAGGGCCGCCCTGACACGACCGTGTGGGCGATCGACGGCGACGGCTGCTTCCAGATGACCAACCAGGAGCTCGCCACCTGCGCCATCGAGGGCATACCGATCAAGGTGGCCGTGATCAACAACGGTAACCTCGGCATGATCCGCCAGTGGCAGACCCTGTTCTACAACGAGCGGTACTCCAACTCGGACCTGCAGTCCCGCCGGATCCCCGACTTCGTCAAGCTGGCGGAGGCGTACGGCTGCGCGGGCCTGCGCTGTGACAGCGTCACCGACCTGGACGCGACCATCAACAAGGCGATGGAGATCAACGACGTGCCGGTGGTGGTCGACTTCGTCGTCCACCACGACGCGATGGTCTGGCCGATGGTCGCCGCCGGCACCGGCAACGACGAGATCAAGATCGCCCGGGACATGGCTCCGGACTGGGGGAACGATGAGTGAGCGCGGCGGACGGCGAGAGAAGGAAGAACGCTCATGAGCAGGCACACGCTTTCGGTGCTGGTGGAGAACAAGCCGGGCATCCTCGCCCGGGTCGCGTCGCTGTTCTCCCGTCGCGGCTTCAACATCGACTCACTCGCCGTCGGCACGACCGAGCATCCCGAGATCTCCCGCATGACGATCGTCGTCAACGTCGAGGACCGGCCGCTCGAACAGGTGACCAAGCAGCTCAACAAGCTGATCAACGTCATCAAGATCGTCGAGCTCGACCCCGGTGCCTCGGTCCAGCGGGAGCTGGTCCTCATCAAGGTGCGCGCGGACCACGAGACCCGCTCGCAGGTGCTGGAGACCGTCGAACTCTTCCGCGCGCGGGTCATAGACGTGGCCCCGGACGCGGTGACGGTCGAGGCGACTGGTAGCAAGGACAAGCTCGACGCCTTGATCAGGGTCCTGGAGCCCTTCGGCATCAAGGAACTCGTGCAATCGGGCATGGTGGCCATCGGCCGGGGTGCCCGTTCCATCACCGACCGCTCGCTGCGCGCCATCGAACGCAGCGCGTGACCCGTTTTCCGAAAGAGGTAAGGGCAAGTGGCTGAGATCTTCTACGACAAGGACGCCGACCTGAGCGTCATCCAGGACCGCCACGTCGCGGTACTCGGATACGGCAGCCAGGGGCACGCGCACGCGCTCTCGCTGCGCGACTCCGGGGTCGACGTGCGGGTCGGGCTGCCGAAGGACTCCAAGAGCCGCGAGAAGGCCGAGAACGACGGCCTCCGCGTGGTCACGCCCGAGGAGGCGTGTGAGGAGGCCAACGTCACGATGGTGCTCATCCCCGACCACCTGCAGCGTGAGCTGTACGCCTCGGCGATCGCGCCGTCGCTGGTCGAGGGCGACGCGCTGTTCTTCGGCCACGGCCTCAACATCCGCTACGACCTCATCGAGCCGCCCGAGGGCGTCGACATCTGCATGGTCGCCCCCAAGGGGCCCGGCCACCTCGTACGCCGTCAGTACACCGAGGGCCGCGGCGTCCCGGTGCTCGTCGCGGTCGAGCGCGACGCCACGGGCAACGCGTGGCCGCTCACCCTCTCGTACGCCAAGGCGATCGGCGGCACCCGTCCGGGCGCGCTGAAGACGACCTTCACCGAGGAGACCGAGACCGACCTGTTCGGCGAGCAGGCCGTGCTCTGCGGCGGCGTGTCCGAGCTGATCAAGGCCGGCTTCCAGACGCTCGTCGACGCCGGCTACCAGCCGGAGGCGGCCTACTTCGAGTGCCTGCACGAGATGAAGCTCATCGTCGACCTGATGTACGAGGGCGGCCTGTCCAAGATGCGCTGGTCGATCTCGGACACCGCCGAGTTCGGCGACTACACGCGCGGCCGTCGCATCATCACGGACGAGACCCGCGAGGAGATGCGCAAGATCCTCGGCGAGATCAAGGACGGCACCTTCGCCAAGGAGCTCGTCGAGGAGTTCGACGGCGGGAAGAAGAACTTCCTCAAGCGCCGCGAGGAGGAGCAGCACTCGGCGATCGAGGAGACCGGCGCCAAGCTCCGCCCGATGATGTCCTGGCTCCAGGACTGAGAACGCTCTTCTGAAACGGGCGGGCGCCGGCCGGGCGCCCGCCCGTTCTCAGTGGCCGAGGAAGATCGGGTTGGTGAGGGCGGCCATCGAGCCGTCCGGATGCCGGACCTCGGCGCGCACGTACGTCGAGACGCGGGGCGTCGTCCGCCAGGCCGCCGTGCCGACCGGCCCCTCGAACATCTGGCCCTCGTCGGTGAACAGCCGGATCACACCCGCCGGCACGCCTTCCGTCGCCACCGAGACCGTGACCTCCTCGCCCGGCCCGGCCTCCAGCCGCCCGCCGACGCCGGCGCTCCGCGGGCCGGCCGCGGCCTCGAACGACAGCGACACCGCGGAGGACTCCGCGACGTAGAGCCGCCCGGCCCTCACCGCCGACAGGATCGCGCCGCGCTCCAGGTCGTCGGCGAGCACGACGTTCTGCGGCAGGCCGATGACCTGGCCCTCGCGATGCGAGTCGCTGTCGCCGACGGCCGGGATCCAGCGGCGCCCCTCGGCCAGCAGACCGTCCCACATCTGCAGCGCCGTCTCGTCGTCGGGCGTCCACGGGCCGTTCCAGACCTCGATCGCGTCCACCTCGTCGTACCCGAACTTCCACCGGCCGCCGGCGAAGGGGGCGAACGGGTGCGCGGCCACGGCCAGCGCCCCGTGCCGGTGTATCTCCCGCAGGAAGCGGGGGAGCTCCCCGTCGGCCGCGCGGTGGCGCCAGTCGATCCAGGTGCCCGGCGGCAGGCCGAGCGCGGTGTAGTGGCCGTTGCGCGTGGTGACCTCCTCGCCGTCGATGATGAGGAGGTCCTCGCGGGCGTGATGCCCCCAGACGCCGGCGGCGCTGGAGGTGTTGTGCTCGGTGGAGACGATGTAGTCCAGGCCGGACCGCCGGGCGGTCGCGACGACCTGCTCGGGCAGCCATGCGCCGTCGGAGTGGACCGAGTGCAGGTGCATGTCACCGCGGTACCAGGCGCGCCCACGGCCGCGGGCCCGCGTCGGCGCGTGCGCGGGGACGAACGCCGGCCCCGGCTCGCCGAACCGCAGCGTCACCGTGACCGTCCAGTTCATCCCCTGCGGGGCGACGGTGTACGGGCCGAGCGCGACCTGCCAGACGCCGGGCGTCACCGGACCCGGGAGATAGCCGGGGGTGGCCTCCGTACGGCTGATGGTGAAGGAGTCGCGGGCGCCGCCGGACCAGCCGCGGAAGCCCGCCTCGTCGAAGGCACCGAGGTCGAGCGCGTTGCCCGGCCGCCCTTCCGGGGGCTCGGGCCGGTCGTAGGCGGAGGTGACCGCGATCTCCCGCACACCGGGCGGCACCGATACGGAGACGTAGGCCCAGTCCGGGGCGCCGGCCTCGAAGCGTCCGGCGACCGTACGGGTCTGCTCGTCCCCGGGGGCGGCACTCGCGAACGTCAGCGGATCCAACCTGACCTCCGTGGCGGCTGGCCGGGGTCGGCCAGCCGCTCCGCGTCAGCGGCGTACGACGGCGGCGTCCATCTCGGTGAGGAAGCCCTCGGTCTCCTCGTCGCCGAGGTGGGCGAAGACGGGGATGTCGCTGGCCGGGATGTCCTCCATGGTGGCCTGGAGGAGCTCGTTGGCCACCTGCGGGTCGGCGTCCTCGGCGACCATGACGTGCAGCATGATGCCCTCGACACCGCTGGGCATCCGCACGTCGGAGATCCACACCCGCTCGACGGCGGGGAAGTCCGGAAGCCGCGACGCGATCCCGTCCCGCAGGCTGGGCACCAGCTCGTGCTCGCTGGGCCGGAACGCCACCTCGACGTCCTCGTCCACCGTCATGCCCTGGGCGATGAGGTAGCCCTGGATGTCGGTGAAGGGGATGAGGGCCGCGTCGTCGCCCTCGGGGTCGACCACGAGGGCCTCGACGTCGCCGCTGCGCGCTATCTCGAGCAGCAGTGCCGCGTCGGCCTGCTGGAACGTCTCTTCGTCCGGCTTGTTGCCGTACTTCTCGGGAGAGCTGAACGCGGCGAGCACCATGCTCTCGTCCTCGAGCTGCCCGACCAGCACCGAGCCGTCGGGGTTGCTCACGATGAGCACCCCGCCGTCGACCAGCGCACGCAGAATCTCCTCGGGTTCACCGCGCTGCTCGAGGACCTCGGCCAGCTTCGGGTTTCCATTCGCCATGCGCCTGACATTAGTGCGTCGGCGGGACCCCACGCGTCCCCTCGCGGGCGACATTTCACGGTGTCGCCGTCCGTGGGCCAGAACGCCTCCGGGCGGAAAGTCAATACGGAACCGTGCGGTGTCCGTGTCGCGCGTTGCAACTTTCAGGAGGGCGGGAACGCCGTCGATAGACTCGGCCGCGGCGAGAGCACGACGGTGTCTCGCAGTTCAACCCCCGGGCTCGGGGTCCAACGCCGTCCGCTACGCAAGGAGCCTCCGTTGAGCAAGCCCGTCGTTCTCGTCGCCGAAGAGCTCTCGCCCGCCGGTATGGCCCTTCTCGAGACCGACTTCGACGTCCGCCGCGCCGACGGGGCGGACCGCGCAGCCCTGCTCGCCTCGGTCGCCGACGTCGACGCGATCATCGTGCGGAGCGCGACCACGGTCGACGCCGGGGTGTTCGGGGCCGCGCGGCGGCTGCGGGTGGTCGCGCGCGCCGGGGTCGGGCTCGACAACGTCGACGTCGAGGCCGCGACCAAGGCCGGGGTCATGGTCGTCAACGCGCCGACCTCCAACATCGTCACGGCCGCCGAGCACGCCATCGCGCTGCTGCTGGCCTCCGCGCGGAACGTCCCGCAGGGGCACGCCGCGCTCAAGCAGGGGGAGTGGAGGCGTTCGAAGTACACCGGCGTCGAGCTGCAGGACAAGACGGTCGGCGTGCTCGGGCTCGGGCGCATCGGCGTGCTGGTGGCCAAGCGGCTCGCGGCGTTCGACATGAAGGTCATCGCCTACGACCCCTACGTCCAGGCGCCCCGCGCCGCCCAGCTCGGCGTGCGGCTGGTGCAGCTCGAGGAGCTGCTGCGCGAGAGCGACTTCATCACCGTCCACCTGCCCAAGAACAAGGAGACGCTCGGGCTGATCGGCGACCGTGAGCTGCACCTCGTCAAGCCGTCGGTGCGCCTGGTCAACGCCGCGCGCGGCGGCATCATCGACGAGAGCGCCCTCGACCTGGCGCTGAAGGAGAGGCGCGTCGCGGGCGCCGCCATCGACGTGTTCAGCAGCGAGCCCTGCACCGACAGCCCGCTGTTCCACCACGACAACGTCGTGGTCACCCCGCACCTCGGCGCGAGCACGCACGAGGCGCAGGAGAAGGCCGGCACCCAGGTCGCCCGGTCCGTACGCCTGGCGCTGTCGGGCGAGTTCGTGCCCGACGCGGTCAACGTCCAGGGCGGCGGGGTCATCGCCGAGGACGTCAAGCCGGGGCTGCCGCTGACCGAGAAGCTCGGCCGCATCTTCACCGCGCTCGCGGGCGGCGTGCCGGCCCGCCTGGAGGTCGAGGTGCGCGGCGAGATCACCGAGCACGACGTGAAGGTCCTCGAGCTGGCCGCGCTCAAGGGCGCGTTCACCGACGTGGTCGAGGAGTCGGTGACCTACGTCAACGCGCCGCTGCTGTCCCGCGACCGCGGCGTGGAGGTGACGCTGACGACGACCGAGGACAGCGCGGACTGGCGCAACCTCATCACGGTCCGCGGCACGATGGCCGACGGCTCGGTCGTCTCGGTGGCAGGCACCCTCACCGGGCCCCGCCACGCCGAGCGGCTCGTGGAGGTCAACGGCTACGCGATGGAGATCGCGCCGACCGCGCACATGGGCTTCTTCACCTACACCGACCGGCCGGGCATCGTCGGGATGGTCGGCCGCCTGCTGGGCGACGCCGGCATCAACATCGCGGGCATGCAGGTCGGGCGGCACAAGAAGGGCGGCAAGGCGCTCATCGCGCTGACCGTCGACTCCGCGCTCGGCCCCGACCTGACCGACGCGATCGCGGCGGAGATCGGCGCGGAGCAGGGACGCCGCGTCGACCTAGACGCCTGACCTGGCGTTTCGCGCCGGGTGTCTCACCTGGTGGGATTTCTGACCGCGAGACGAGACTTCGGCGCGGGGCGAGAGGTAACGTGGTAGTCACTATGCGGCGCCATGTAGTCATCCTTAGCGGCCGCGGCGGGGCCTGATCCCTCGGGCAGGCCGGCGACCCGTCGCGGAGTCCGCCGCTGGCCCCAAGCCCCGAGCGCCCTGGTGCACACAATCACGGAGACGAATCCCATGGACGCGATGTACGTGCTGAAGCCTGCCGAAGACGCCGAGGAAGAAGCCACCCGAGCCGTCCAGATCGCCCTGGACCGGCGCGACAACGGCGGCGCCGCCAGCAAGTAACCGACCTCCCGGACGGCACCCCGGCTCCCGGGGTGCCGTCCGGCACGTGTCCGATGTCCGAAACTGCACGGATGTCGGCGTTTCCGCCACTCGTCAGTGCGGATCCGCCTCGCCAGCATGGCGAGGGTGATGGAAAACGAACGAGATCGCGCCTGGTGGCGCGCCGGCCTGGCCGTGACGTCGGTCGGGTGGGGCGCGCAGCAGTTCGCGCCCCTGTTGCTCATGTACCAGTCCCGGCTGGGGCTGTCCCCGACCGTCATCCAGGCCACGTTCGGCCTTTACATCGTCGGGCTGATCCCCGGCCTGCTGCTGGGCGGCCCGGTCTCGGACCGGTACGGCCGCCGCCGCGTGATGGTCCCGGCGCTCGTCGTCTCCGTCGCCGCGACCGCCCTGCTGGTCCTCGGCGGGTCGGGCGTCGGCTGGCTGTTCGCCGGGCGGATGCTGGCCGGCGTCGCGAGTGGCGCCGCCTTCAGCGCCGGCGCCGCGTGGATCAAAGAACTCTCGGCCGCCGGCCAGGGCCCCCGGCGGCTCACCGTCACGATGAGCGCGGGCTTCGGCCTCGGCCCCCTGGTGGCGGGCATGCTGGCGCAGTGGGCGCCGGCGCCGACCGTCCTGCCGTACGTCCCGCACCTGATCCTGGCGGCCGTCGCGTTCCCGCTGGTGCTGGGCGCTCCGGAGACCCGCCGGGCCGGCGGGCCGCTGCGGGCGCTGCGCGTCCCGGAGACGCGCGAGCGCCGGTTCCGTACGGTCGTGGTGCCGCTCGCCCCGTGGGTGTTCGGCTCGGCGGCCATCGCCATGGCGTACCTGCCGGGAGTGGTCGAGACCCACCTCGGCGGGCACGCGCTGGTGTTCAGCGCCCTGGTCACGCTGCTGACCGCGTTCGCGGGCATCTTCGCCCAGCCGCTGGCCCGGCGCGTGGACGCCCCCTGTCGGCCGCACCTGCTCACCACCTCGATGGCGATCGTCGTGGCCGGGCTGCTCGTCGCCGCCCTGGCGGCGGCCACGGTACAGCCGGCGCTCGTGGTGGTGGCCGCGCTCGTCCTCGGCGCGGGCTACGGCTGCTGCCAGGTGTGCGGCCTGATCGAGGTGCAGCGCCTGGCCGGGCCGGACGGCCTCGCCGGGCTGACCGCGGCGTACCAGGCGGTGTCCTACCTCGGCTTCGTGGTGCCCCTCCCGCTCGCCGCCTTGGGCCGCGACGTGCCTCCCGGCGTGCTCCTGCTCGGCGTGGCCGCGCTCGCCGTGATCACTCTGGTCTGGACGACCGCCCGCGCGCGTACGAGGGCGGGGGAGGCCCTGCCGGAGCGGCAGCCCGTCTCATGAGCGGAACGTCCGCCGGTACGCGTCGGGCGGCACGCCGAGCGCGCGGTTGAAGTGCCGCCGCAGCGTGGCCGCGGTGCCCATTCCCGTACGGGCGGCGACCAGCTCGACGCTGTCGTCGGTGGTCTCCAGGAGCTCCTGGGCGCGGCGCAGGCGCTGGGTGAGCAGCCACTGCAGCGGTGTCGTGCCGGTGACGGCGTTGAAGTGGCGGCCCAGGTTGCGCGAGCTCATGTTGGCCTCACGGGCGAGGTCCTCGACCGTGAGGGGCCGGTCCAGCCGGGCGAGCGCCCACGGGATCAGATCGGCGAGCGGGTGGTCGCGGGGCCCGGCCACCGGGGCGGGGATGAACTGGGCCTGGCCGCCGGACCGGTGCGGCGGCACGACCAGGCGGCGGGCCAGGTCGTTGGCGACCGCCGCGCCGTGGTCGAGCCGGACGAGGTGCAGGCACAGGTCCAGCCCGGCGGCCTTGCCCGCGGCGGTGAGGACGTCGCCCTCGTCGACGTAGAGCACGTCCGGGTCGACGTGGACGCGGGGATGGCGCGCGGCGAGGCGGTCGGCGTACAGCCAGTGCGTGGTGGCCCGCCGCCCGTCGAGCAGCCCGGCCGCGGCCAGCACGAACGCCCCGGTGCAGATGGAGACCACGCGCGCGCCGGCCTCGTGCGCCGCGCGTACGGCGTCGACCAGGTCGGCGGACGGCCGCTCGTCGACGTCGCGGCAGGCGGGCACGATGACGGTGCCGGCCGAGACGAGGGCGTCGAGCCCGTCCGGGGCCTCGACGCGGAACCACCCTCCGACCCGTACCGGGTCCGCGCCGCAGATCGTGAAGTCGTACCAGGGGTCGGCGATCCCGCGGTCGACCCCGAACACCTCACAGACCGCGGCGACCTCGAAGATCGTGATCCCGTCGTGGACGGCCAGCGCGATCGAGTCCATGTCGGGAAGTGTACGGGTAGTGGTGTTTCGGACGGTCAGCCGACCGCCTTGCACTTGGGGCAGGGGGCCTCGACGTAGCGGGTGGGTGCGCGGTCGGCGTCGCACTCGACGTGGGCCACCGCGCCGACGCCGAAGCAGTCGGCGCACATGCCGACGCCCGCCACCATGCGGCGGACCGCGACCTGCCGGCGCGTCGGGGGCAGGCTGCGGACGACGTCGTCGACCTCGTGCTCCTCGCAGTCGATGTGCACGTGGCCCGACCCGTGGCACTGCGGGCACTCGCCGATGCGGAGCACCTGCGGCGGGCGGCCGTCGAGCGTGACGAGCTCGCCGACCTCCAGGCACATGTCGCAGGGGGTCAGCACACCTCCGAACGTGCCGTCGTCACCGCTCACGAGATGCCACCTCGTACGGGATCGCCGCGTTCGTACCCGTCGCCCATCGCCGCCACCTCCCCGCTCAGCGTCCACACGAGAATTTGGCGCGTCAAGACCCGTCTCCGGGTGCGCCGAAGTTCCATCGTTCCGGCAGTGCGGCGCCGCAGATCGCGCACGCGAAGTGGCCGTCCTTCACGAGGTTGCGCTCGTGGCAGCCGGGACACAGACGGAACACGATCGGCGCGGTGAACCGGCCGGGATGCGCCAGGCCGGCCCGGTCGAGCGCGTGCCGTACGGCGGCCCAGGAGGTCAGGTCCGGGCAGTAGCCGGTCGACTGGTTGCTGATGTCCTCGACCGCCCAGCGCTCGCCGTCACGGGCGAAGGTGATCTCTCCCGCGCCGAGGACGGCCGAACCGCCGGCGCAGGCCACGTGCTCGCTGCGGCGCGGCGCGAGACGCAGGACCCCGGCGAGGTCGACCACGAACGTGAACGGCTCGGACGACCCCTGTAAGCCCAGCCACGCGGCGAGGTCGTCCTGGGAGCCGATCGCCCGGCCCTCGCGGCCGGGCCGTACCGCGGCCAGGACGTCGAGGGGCCCCACATAGCGGTACCGGCGTACGGTCACACGGCGAACGTAGCGCTCACAGTGCCTCGACGGCGAGGGCCAGCGCCCCGATGAGGGGCGCGTCGTCCACGAAGCGGCCCGTACGCACCGGCGGCGGGAACGGCACCGCGCGGGTGACGGCCGCCGCGATGGCGGGCAGGAACGCGGTGGCCATGCCCCCGCCGACGATGACGCGTTCGGGGTCCAGGAACGTCGCGAGGTTCGCCACGGTCATGCCGATCGTGGCGGCGGCGTCGTCCAGCAGGCTGGCGACGGCGGGCTCGTCCCGGCTCGCCGCCAGGTCCACGGCCGTGACCGACCGGCGCAGCAGGGTGGTGCCGCGCGAGGCCAGGCCGCTGCCGGAGGTGTACTCCTCCAGCGGCGCGTGGCCGTGCGCGTACCCGGGCTCGCCCGGCTCCCGCAGGAGATAGCCGATCTCCCCGGCGGCGCCGTGCATGCCGGGGATGACCCGGCCGCCCACGATCAGCGCGGCGCCCGTGCCGGTGCCGAGGTTGACGTACAGGCCGACGTCGGTGCCGGCCAGGGCGCCCCAGTCGAGTTCGGCGGTCGCGGCGGCGTTGACGTCGTTGTCGACCTTCAGCGCCGGGACGCCGAGGCCCTCCTTGAGGAGCGCGGGCAGCGGCAGGTCCTCCCAGCCGCGCACGTTGGGCGCGAGCTGCACCCGGCCGTCGCGGACCACCCCGAAGGTGGAGACCCCGGCCGCGGCGAGCCGGCCGGGCGTGTCCTCGACGAGCCGCCGGGCGGCGGCCAGGGTCCGCCGCATGACCTCCTCGGCGCCGTCGGCGGCGCGGGTCTCGATGCGGGTGCCCCGCAGGCGCTCGCCGGCGGTCGTGGCGGTCGCCAGGGCGATCTTGGTGCCCCCGAAGTCGAGCCCGAGGACGAAGCCGTCGGCCGAGGTCATGCCGGCGCCTCCTCGGCGTGCTCCACGAAGGCCTCCCGGATCTCCTTGGGGCCGAACGGCCAGGTCCGCTCGGCGCGCGCCCAGATCAGGAACGCGATGCCGCCGGCGACCAGCCAGACGAGCGAGAGCAGGATCGGCTTGAGCCCGGCCGACTTGTAGATGTAGATCCAGCCGACCAGCGCGACGATGCTGGGCAGCGGGTAGAGCCACATCTTGTACGGGCGGCGGAGGTTCGGCTGCCGCTTGCGCAGCACGGTCACGGCGACGACCTGGGCGACCGACTGGATGAGCACGAAGACCGCGGTGAGCATGCTGATCACGTCGGTGAGGGTGAAGAGGCTGCCGACCGCGGTGATGATGCCCATCGCGAACAGGCCGGCGGTGGGGAAGTGCAGGCGGGGGTGCAGCCGCCCGAACCAGGACAGGAAGACCTTGTCCCGCGCGGCGTTGTAGGGCACCCGCGACCCGCCGAGCAGCCCGGCGAACACCGAGGCGAACGCGGTGATGATGATCCCGACGGTGAAGATCTGCGCGGCGCCCTTGCCCCAGGCCTTCTCCAGCACGAGCGAGGCGACCGAGCTGGAGTCCTTGGCCTGCTCCCAGGGCACGACGCCCAGCACGCCGACCTGGAGCAGGAAGTACAGCCCCATGATCCCGACGATGGCGTAGACGATCGAGCGCGGGATCACCCGTCCCGGGTCCTTGACCTCCGCGCCGAGGTAGGCGCTCGTGTTGTAGCCGAGGTAGTCGTAGATGGCGATGACCAGGCCGGCGCCGAGGCCCGTGAAGAACTTCGAGGTCCCGTCCGCCGGGAACGTGAACGCCTGGTGCGCGTTGAAGTGCGTGAAGGCCGCGAAGATCACGCCGAGTACCGAGATCAGCATCACGACGAAGAAGACCGAGGTCATCCGGCCGATGTCGCCGATCCGCCGGTAGAGCGCGAGGATCACGAGCACGACGACGCCGACCGCCGCCAGGTGCCCCCACCAGGACAGGCCGCCGCCGCTGACGAGGACCGGCCAGAGATACCCCGCGTACTGGACCAGCCCGATCACCCCCGTCGACATGATCAGCGGGATGAACAGCACGGCCGACCAGACGAACAGGAACGGCATGAGCCGCCCGGTGCGGTACTGGAACGCCTCACGGAGGTAGAGGTAGCTGCCGCCGGCGCCGGGCATGGCGGCGCCCAGCTCGGCCCAGACGAGGCCGTCGGCGATCGCGATGATCGCGCCGACGACCCAGCCGAACATCGCCTGCGGCCCCTGCATCGTGGCGATCATCACCGGGATGGTGACGAACGGCCCGATGCCGCACATCTGGGTCATGTTCACGGTGGTGGCCTGGAACAGGCCGAGACGACGCTCGAACGCCGGCGCGGTGGAACTCGCCATGGAAGCTCTCCGTTCGCGGGGGAAACAAGAAGGCCATACCCAGGGGAAATGTCTTCACATCAAATGTAAGGGAGACTCCCTAACGAATGGAACAGGTCTGCCCGAATGCCTGCCGGTGACGTCATGGATCCCCGTTCGCGGTCCGTACGGCGAGGGCGACCGCGCCGATCAGCGGGGCGTCGCCGATGAAGCGCGCGGCCCGTACGTCGGGAGGGAAGGGCACCGCGCCGGCGACGGCGGCTCGCAGGGCGGGCAGGAAGGCGGTGGCCATTCCGCCGCCGACGACCACGCGCTCGGGGTCGAGGAAGGTGGCCAGGTTGGCGACGGCCGTGCCGACCGTGGCGGCGGCGTCGTCCAGCAGAGCGGCGACGGCGGGCTCGTCCCGGCGTGCGAACAGGTCCGCGGCGGTCACGGGCCGGCCGAGGAGCTTCGAGCCGCGCGCCGCGAGGCCGCCGCCGGAGGTGTACTCCTCCAGGGGCGCCCGCCCCGCGGCGTACCCCGGCTCGTCCGCCTCGCGGAGGAAGTAGCCGATCTCCCCGGCGGCCCCGTGCGTCCCGGGGACCACCCGGCCGCCGACGACGAGCGCGGCCCCGGTGCCGGTGCCGAGGTTGACGTACAGGCCGACGTCGGCGCCCGCCAGGCCGCCCCAGTGCAGTTCGGCGGTCGCCGCGGCGTTGACGTCGTTGTCGATCTCCAGGGCGGGCACGCCGAGGCCGTCGCGCAGGAGCGCGGGCAGCGACAGGTCCTCCCAGCCCGGGACGTTCGGCGCGAGCCGCACCCGGCCGTCCCGTACGACCCCGAACGTCGAGATCCCGGCGGCCACGAGACGGCCGGGAGTGGCCGCGACCAGGTCGTTCGCCGCCTCGACGGCCCGGCGGAGGACCTCGGCGGCCCCGTCCGAGGCGCGGGTCTCGATGCGGGCGTCGCGCAGGCGCTCGCCGGACGCGGTGGCGGTGGCGAGCGCGATCTTGGTGCCGCCGAAGTCGACGCCGAGGACGATGCCCGCCGGGAGCCGTCCACCGGGCATGGGGTCCGCCTTCCTGGGGCTCGTCCGCAGAGCTACCTTGGGGAAATGTAAGGGAGGGTCCCTAACGAATCAATACCGGCGATCCGCCCGGTTCCGTGATATGCCAGCTTGTGAGATCGGCGCTGGGGAGGGGACGCGTGTCGACCGAGTTCGGTGAGACGGGGAATGTGAATCCGACCGCGAACACCACGAGTGTGTTGCGGATCATGAATGAACGGGCGGTCTACGACCGGATCCGGGTGCTCGGCCCGGTCTCGCGGCCGCAGCTCGCCGCGGCGACCGGGCTCTCGAAACCGACGATCTCGCTGGCCCTGGCCGACCTCGAGCGCGCCGGGCTGGTGCTGGCGGTGGGACACCGTACGGGCAATGCCGGGCGCGCCGCGGCCCTGTACGAGATCCGCCCCGAGGCCGGCTGGGTGATCGGGCTCGACGTCGGGGCCGAGTGGATCCGCGCCGCGCTGGTCGACCTGAGCGGCGAGATCGCGGTCCGCGAGGACGTCCCGGCGCAGGCCGGCAGCGCGAACGCCCTGATCGGCCGGCTCGGCGGCATCGTGGACGACCTCGCCGCGACGGCCCGGGGCGAGGTCACCAACATCGTCCTCGGTACCCCGGGCGTGCACGACGCCGGCGACCGGCGGCTGCGGCTCGCGCCCAACCTGCCCGGCTGGGACCGGCCCGGCGTCATCGGGCGGCTCGCCGAGCGGCTGCCGGTCCCGTTCGCGATCGAGAACGACATCGCGCTGGCCGCGCTGGGGGAGCAGGGGTACGGCCTCGGCGCGGGGCTGCGGCACTTCGTGTACGTCTCGATCGGCACCGGCATCGGGATGGGGATCATCGTGGACGGTGAGCTCTACCGCGGCGCGCGGGGCGCGGCCGGGGAGATCGCCTTCCTGCCGATGGGGGAGACCGACCCGCTCGCCAACACCCCCGGCACCCGCAGGCACGGGATGTTCGAGGCGGTCGCCTCCGGGCCGGGTGTGGTCGCGACCGCGCAGCGGCTCGGCATGAGCGGCCCGATCACCGCCAAACGGGTCTTCGACGAGGCGCGCGACGGCGACGCCGTCGCCGAGCGCGCGGTCGCCCACGAGGCCGACCACGTGGCGCGCGCCCTGGCCGGCGTCATCGCGCTGCTCGACCCCGAGCTGGTCGTGCTGGGCGGCGGCATCGGCGGGCACGGCGCGGACGTCCTGCTCGGCGCGGTCCGCGACCGCCTGGCGACGATGACGCCGCTGGGCCCGCCGCGGATCGAGGTCTCCCCCCTCGGCGACGACGCCGTCGTGCTGGGCGCCCTCGCCACCGGCCTGGCCACCGCGCGCGCCCTCGTCTTCGACCGGGCCCTCGCGGGGTAGCCGCCGGTTCATGGTGTGAGACGAGTGTTCAGGCACTGAGACGCTCCGCTAAGGTACGTGCATGGCTTCCCGCAACATCAGGCTCGCCGTGATCCCAGGTGACGGCATCGGCCCCGAGGTCGTGGCGGAAGGGCTGAAGGTCCTCGACGCGCTCGGGCTCACCATCGAGCAGACGGTGTACGAACTCGGCGCGACCTACTGGCACAAGACCGGTGAGGCGCTGCCCGACGAGACGCTGGAGGAGATCCGCGGCCACGACGCGATCCTCCTGGGGGCCGTGGGCGACCCCAGCGTGCCGAGCGGCGTCCTGGAGCGCGGGCTCCTGCTCAAGCTGCGGTTCGCGCTCGACCACTATGTCAACCTGCGGCCCGTGCGCCTCTACCCGGGCGTCACCACGCCGCTGGCGGGCGTCCGGCCCGAGGACATCGACATGATGGTGGTCCGCGAGGGCACCGAGGGCCCGTACGCCGGTGCCGGCGGCGTCCTGCGGAAGGGCACCTCCCAGGAGATCGCGACCCAGGAGAGCGTCAACACCGCCTTCGGCGTCGAGCGCACCGTCCGCTACGCCTTCGAGCTCGCGTCCCGCCGCCCGCGCAAGAAGCTCACCCTCGTCCACAAGAACAACGTCCTGGTCTATGCGGGCGACCTGTGGTCGCGTACGGTCGATGCCGTGGCCAAGGAGTACACCGGCATCGACGTCGACTACTGCCACGTCGACGCCGCGACCATGTTCTTCGTCAGCCGGCCACAGCGTTTCGACGTCGTCGTCACCGACAACCTTTTCGGCGACATCATCACCGACCTGGGCGCCGCGGTGGCCGGCGGCATCGGCCTGGCCGCGAGCGGCAACCTCAACCCCTCCGGGGCCGCGCCGAGCATGTTCGAGCCCGTGCACGGCAGCGCCCCCGACATCGCGGGGCAGGCCAAGGCCGACCCCACCGCGACGATCCTGTCGGTCGCGCTCCTGCTGGACCACCTCGGCCTGGCCGACGAGGCCCGCCGCGTCGAGCAGGCGGTGGCCGACGACATCATCGAGCGTCAAGGAGCCTGGGCCGCCCGGTCGACCCAGGAGGCCGGCGACGACATCGCGGAACGAGTAACCGCCTAGGGCGCGCCTTCCGTACCAGCGGAACCTCTCCGGGCGCGCCCCACGGCGCGCCCGTTCTGCGCTGCCGTGACGAAGGAGATAGTAGGACGTCAAAATAAGACAAGATGGGCAAGGGCGGCGGCAACGGGGCCGCGCCGCGAGAGGACCTCACATGAGCACCACCTTTGACATCCGGCTCTCCCAGAACCGCACGTCAGCCGAGGAGCGCGGGCGTCTCCTCGAGAATCCCGGCTTCGGTCAGGTCTTCACCGACCACATGATCACCATCAGGTGGACCGAGGAGGGCGGCTGGCACGAGCCGCGACTCGAACCGTACGGGCCGCTGACGCTCGACCCGGCCACGGCCGTCTTCCACTACGCGCAGGAGCTCTTCGAGGGCCTCAAGGCGTACCGGCAGGCCGACGGTTCGATCGTGACCTTCCGCCCCTACGCCAACGCCGCCCGCTTCAACACCTCGTGCGCCCGCATGGCGATGCCGCCGCTGCCGGAGGAACTGTTCGTCCGCTCCCTCGAACTCCTCGTCGACACCGACCGCGACTGGGTCCCGACGCAGGAGGGGCACAGCCTCTACCTGCGGCCCTTCATGATCGCGACGCAGCGGGGGCTCGGCGTGAACAGCCCGTCGTCCGCCTTCACGTTCATCGTGATCGCCTCGCCCTCGGGCGCCTACTTCACCGGCGGCATCAAGCCGGTCTCGGTCTGGCTGTCGGAGGACTACACCCGCGCGGCCCCCGGCGGCACCGGCGCGGCCAAGTGCGGCGGCAACTACGCGGGCGCGTTCGTCGCCCAGGCCCAGGCGGTCCGCGAGGGCTGTGACCAGGTGGTCTGGCTCGACGCCAAGGAGCACCGCTGGGTGGAGGAGATGGGGGGCATGAACCTCTTCTTCGTCTACGGCTCGGGAGAGAACGCCCGCATCATGACGCCGGCCCTCACCGGCACGCTGCTGCCCGGCATCACGCGCGACTCCCTGCTGAAGCTCGCCCCGGACATGGGCGTCCCGGCCTCCGAGGGCCGCATCTCGACCGGCGAGTGGCGCGAGGGGAACGCCTCGGGCGAACTGACCGAGGTCTTCGCCTGCGGCACCGCGGCCGTGATCACGCCGGTCGGCCGGGTCAAGGGGACCGGCGGCGAATGGCTGGTCGGCTCCGGCGAGCCGGGCCCGGTGACCATGCGGCTGCGCGAGGAGCTCGTCGGCATCCAGTACGGCGAGCGCACCGACCCGTACGGCTGGATCCACAAGACCGCCTGACACCTCCGGCCGGTGACCCGCAGGCGGGTCACCGGCCATCGGGCTACTCGACGGGCGGGCGGGCGGTCCACTCGGCCGTGGGGACCGAGACCGACTGTTTCCCCATCCAGGCGGGAGTGTCCCGGGACGGTGGCGGCGCGGTGATGGTCCAGCCGCGCACCAGGGACGTCGCGGGGTCGACGACCATCGTCATGTCCTCCCGGTCGTTACGGATGAGCAGCGTCTGCCCGTCTGGCGTCGATCCGGCTCGGCTGACCCCAGGAAGGCCGGCGAGCGCACGGAAGGCCGTGGCTCGGACCTTCGGCGGGGCGGGCACCCGCGCCAGCAGCTCCGTCAGGGACTGGACCATCAGAGGGTCACGACCGGGACCGACCACGTGGCCCGCCATGCCCCGCTCATCCTCGGTGATCTTGGCCTTCAGCGCGGCGGGATCGGTCGGCAGGCTCTGGATCTGCTCGAAGGTCAGGTCCATGCTGAAGATCGAGAAGGCCGTCCTCTCGCCGCCGACGCGGACGGGCCGCTTCGATCCGTTCCGGACGTACTGACGGCCGTCCTTGCGGGTCCAGGACTCGATGAACTTCGACAACCGCGGATTACGGTAGACCGTCTTGACGTGCCAGTATGCGCCCGAACCCGCCGGGCGCGCCGCGGCGATGGTGGCGGCGGCGAGCAGGATCTGCCGTCCGGAGGCCGCGACGGGAGGCGGCGGTCCGTTCGGCGTGGCGGTGGGGGAGAGGTCCGAGACGACCACGATCGCGGCGGTCGCCGTGGCGACGGTGCCCAGCGCGACCGCGGGCCAGGTGAACCGGCGCCGGCGGACCGGACCGTGCGCCGCCGCGCGCAGCCGGTCCCGCCCGCGTGCGGTCACGTCGGCGCTCGGGCCGGGCCTGTCCAGCAGGGTGCCGAGCATGCGCAGATCATCCATTGAAGTCCTCCTGGTCGAGTGCCGCGTGGAGTTTCCTTCGGGCCCGGCTGAGCCGGGAGCCGACGGTGCCGTAGGAGATGCCGAGCGCCTCGGCCACCTCCTCGTGGCTGAGCTGGCTCAGGGCCAGGAGTAGCAGGACGTCGCGCTCGCCCTGGTTCAGCGTCGTGAGAGCCCAGGCCACCTGGGGCCGGACCCGCTCGGCGGCGACCGACGCGACGACGCGGTTCTCATGGCTGTCGGCGGCCCGGTCGGTCCCCGCCCGCGCCAGCGCCCGGTAGTGCCGGGCCTCCGTCCGGCGGTGCCGGGCCACGATGTTCGTCGCGATGCCGAACAACCACGGCCGCAGGTTGCCGCGCTCAGGATCGAACCGGTCCCGCCGGCTCAACGCCACGAGGAACGTCTCGGCGGCGAGGTCGTCGGCCGCCTGGACGTCCAGGCGGCCGGCCACGTACCGGTAGATGGCGTCGAAGTACCGGTCGTAGACCGCCGTGAACTGATCGGGATCCCGCCGGAACCGGGCGGCGAGTTCGGCGTCGGTCACCTGCTCGCCCACCTCGGCGGTCACGTATCTGGGTCCGTCATCGTGCTGCCTCCCGGGCAGTGCGGTGCATGGTCACCCGTTGTTCGCCGTACGCGTGGATCGCTTTCCCGGGTTCGTCGTGGACCGTACGGACCTGCCCGGTTCCATCGTCGTCTCACGATGTGGAACACGGGGTGTCACTGGCCGTACACGTGTGGCAGACTCGTGACCATCATGCGCTGCTGCCATCTCATTATCGGCGGGCGCGCCGGCTGATAGCAGGACATCACCGGCGCGCAGACCTCTCACGACCGTGAGGGGTCATTTTGCTTTCTGGAGCACGCGCCTCTCGCCTTTCAAAGGACTCGAACCCATGCACGATGACGGCTTCCACGTCTACGACACGACGCTTCGTGACGGGGCCCAGCAGGAGGGCCTCAACCTCTCTGTGGCGGACAAGATCGCCATCGCGCGTCACCTGGACGAGCTGGGTGTCGGGTTCATCGAGGGCGGGTGGCCGGGTGCCAACCCCAAGGACACCGAGTTCTTCCGGCGTGCCCGGACCGAACTCGGGCTGAAGCACGCGCAGCTCGCCGCGTTCGGCGCGACCCGCCGAGCCGGCGCGAAGGCCGCGGACGACCCACTCGTGGCCGCGCTGCGCGAGTCCGGCGCGCCGGTCGTGACCCTTGTCGCCAAGAGTCACGACCGGCACGTCGAACTGGCCCTCCGCACGACGCTGGAGGAGAACCTCGCGATGATCCGCGACACGGTCTCCCACCTTCATGCGGAGGGCCAACGGGTCTTCCTCGACGCCGAGCACTTCTTCGACGGCTACCGCTCCAACCCCGCGTACGCGGTCGAGGTCGTACGGACCGCGGCCGAGGCGGGCGCCTCCGTCATCGCGCTCTGCGACACCAACGGGGGCATGCTCCCCGACGAGCTGGCCGACGTCGTCGCCGAGGTCGGCGCGTCCGGGGCCCGGCTCGGCATCCACTGCCACGACGACAGCGGCTGCGCGGTGGCCAACACGCTCGCGGCCGTACGCGCGGGAGTGACGCACGTGCAGGGATGTGCCAACGGGTACGGCGAGCGCAGCGGGAACGCCAACCTGTTCACCGTGGTCGGCAACCTGCAGCTGAAGCGCGGGCACGACCTCGGCATCCGGCTCAGCGAGATGACCCGCGTCGCGCACGCCGTCTCGGAGGTGACCAACCTCGCGCCGGGACCGCAGCAGCCGTACGTCGGCATGTCGGCGTTCGCGCACAAGGCCGGGCTGCACGCCTCGGCCGTCAAGGTCGACCCGATGCTCTACCAGCACATCGACCCGGCGCTGGTCGGCAACGACATGCGCATGCTGATCTCCAGCATGGCCGGGCGGGCGTCCGTGGAGCTCAAGGGCCGTGAGCTGGGGTACGAGCTGAGCGGCGAGAAGGCCAAGCAGGTCGTCGGGCGGGTCAAGGAGCTGGAGTCCTCCGGCTACACCTTCGAGGCGGCGGACGCGTCCTTCGAGCTGCTGCTCCGCGCGGAGCTCGACGGCGTACGGACCCGGTTCTTCACGGTCGAGTCGTGGCGGACCATCGTCGAGCGCCGTACGGACGGCTCACTGATGAGCGAGGCGACGGTCAAGCTGCACGCCAAGGGCGAGCGGATCGTCGCGACCGGCGAGGGCAACGGCCCGGTGAACGCCCTGGACCGCGCGCTGCGCTCGGCGCTCGAGCGCATCTATCCGGAGCTGTCGGCGCTGGAGCTGGTCGACTACAAGGTGCGCATCCTCGAGGGCACGCACGGCACGGAGGCGCGTACGCGGGTGCTCATCGAGTCGAGCGACTCGACCGGGGAGTGGGGCACGGTCGGCGTCCAGGACGACGTGATCGCCGCCTCGTGGGACGCGCTGGAGGAGTCGGTGACCTACTGCCTCCTGCGCGCGGGCCACGCCCCGGCCTGAAGTCCCCTTACTCTTTGGGGCCGACCTGTTCGATGACCTCGAACGACCAGAGTTCGGCGCCGCTGGAGGCGGGGCCGCCGTGCCCGTGGCCCTTGCCTTCGGCGTCGGCGCGGGCCTGTTCGTGGCCCTTGCTGAAGGACTGGCTCTCGCTCCAGCGCTGGAAGTCCTCCTCGCTGCGCCAGCGGGTGTAGACGAAGTAGCGGTCGTTGCCGTCGGCCGGGCGGAGCAACTCGAAGCCCTCGAAACCGTCGGCGCTCTCGACGAGCCCGGCCCGGCCGGCGAACCGCCGCTCCAGCTCGTCGCGCATCGCCTCGGGAACGGTCAGGACGTTGATCTTTACGACGCTCATGGCGGCATTGTCGCGCGTCCCGGCCGGCGCAGTCACGGCAGGGGCCGGGCGTGGCGTGGGCGGACAGTAAACGTGGTTGAAATGTCGTAATTCGACCTGTTCCCCGCTTGGACGCTGTTGCGCACGTGTGAATGCACGTGCATTTTGGCAGCGAATACTAAGCGAGATCTGGTGGGATGGCTGCTATGTTTGTGCAGGTCAATCGGTGTTCCGCTGGTGTCGGCGGGTAGCCGGGCGTTCACCCTGATTCAGAAAATTTTATGCCAGGGACGCTAAATAGGTGGCGAAGGTGCAAAAAACTAGCGCACACTCTTCCCCTGTGCGGCCGACGGGGGTGCGCACGTCCATGGTCAACGAAGATCGGGGGAACGTATGTCCGCATTGCGGTCGTCCCAGATCTCGTTGCGCTATGCCCGGGACGCGGAGCTTTTGCTGATCGCCGAGGTGAGCCGCCGCCTGACCGCGTCGAGCTCCGGCGACCAGGAGTCGATGAAGTCGGTCATGGCCCTCCTGGAACGCCAGCAGCACGTGGCCGCCCGCCGGGCCCTGGACCTCCCGATCGAGGCCTGAAATCTTTCATCCGGCCTGACCGGATGTGAACCAGTGGGCTCCGGGCACCGTCGGAATGAGGGACAACGGCGGACATCCGGAGGACGGTGAACCGTGGAGAACACGGCGGGCGGCCGGGAGCAGACCTGGATTCCCCCTGACGAGCAGGCGACCCAGCCCAACCCACGACCGACCCGACGGTCCACGAAGCCCGAGCCTCCAGCCGGCGCTGCCTCTTCCGCGGATGCGGAGCCCGCCGGTTCCGAGGTGGAGGCCCCGCCCGCCGAGGGCACGACCGGGAGGCATTCACCCGCCGACCCGTCGCCGGCTGAAGGCGAACCCTCGCCCCCTCCGGGACCGCCCGCCGGACGTACGGCGGAGGCACCGGAAGACGGGCCCGCTCCGGAGGGCGCGACCGCCGAGCCGCGCGCCGATGCCACGTCCGAGGCCGCAGGGGCGGAGCCCCCGCCGTCTCCCGCACCGGCCAGGGGGAGGGCCGGCGGTGAGGGTGCGAGCCAGGGGCTGGTGACCGAGGCGGCCCGGGGCGCTGTGCCGGGGGGTGCCGAGACGGCGTCTGCGGAGAGCGGGCCTGTCGGGCCTGCGGCTGCGGTACCGGAGAAGTCCTTGCCATCTCCCGCACCCGTTGAGGGTGAAGCCGGGCCCAAGGGCGCGGTTCCGGGGGAGCGGACCAGTGTGGCGCCGGATGCCGTGCCTGGGGATGGCGGGCCTGCGATGCCGGAAGAGCCCTCGCCGTCTTCCTCGTCGACCGGTAAGGGCACGATTCCGGGGGAGGCGGCCGGTACGGCATCGGCTGCCGTGCCCGGGGATGCGGCGCTTGAGATCGCGGTGCCTGGAGACGTATCCCCGCCGGCGGTCACGGGGGACTTCCCGGTAGGGGGATCGTCGGAGCCGTCTCCTCCAGTGGAGGAGGCGGAGGAGGACTCGTGGTTCCCGTGGGACGTGGAGCCGGATTCGGAGCCATCTCGACAGCCCGGCGCGGGCTTCGCGCTGAACGCGCTCGTCGGAACATCGCCGCCGCCGGTGAGCAGGCGTCCCGGTCAGCGGGCCATCCGGCGTCCGCCCGCAGCGGCGAATCCTCCCGCCGAGCCGCAGCCGAGCGCACCGGCCGCCGAGCAGGAGGTCCGCGCGGCCGAGGCACCGCTCGTGAATCCTCCCAGCGCTCCATCCCCGGCCCCTGCGGCCGAGGACACGGAGCCCGCAGACGGCCCGCGTACGGTCGCCGGACCGTCGCCGGCCTCCCCGTCGGGCGAGGACTCGTCCTCCGCTGCGACCTCCTCGGGTACGACCGCTGACGACACGGTTCTCGAGCACGCGGAGCCCTCCGCGGCCTCGCCGGCTGACGAGACGGTCTTGGAACGGCCGACCGCCACGCCCCCCGCGAAATCGCCGGGGGCGTCCACCGACGAGACGATCGTGGAGGCTTCCGTGGCGTCCCCGGACGAGACCATCGTCGACTGGCCGGAGTCTCAGCGGCAGCCTCCGGTCGACGACAGGACGGCGCCGGACCGGGCCGCATCGGTACGGCCCGCCACGGGACCGACCGGAGCCGACGAGACCATGATGGACGGGCCGGCCGAGCGCCCCTCCGAGGCCGCGGTGACCCGCGAGACACCTCTCCCCCGCAAGGCCGCGCCGCCCGAACCCGTACAGCCCCCCGAGCTTCCCGAACTCACCCGTGACCTCCCGTCGGCCATCCGCCGGCTTCCGGGGCCGTGGTATCCCGAGGCGGCCGCCCAGCACGAACAGACGGCGTTCTCCGAACGCGCGACCGGCCCCCAACCCACCCCGGACGACATCGAGCGGACCGCCGCGATGCCCCGCTCGGCCGTACCTCCCGTTCCGGAGAGCCGGTCACAGACCGGCCGGCACCCCGCCACGACCGCCGGCGGACCGCCGTACGACCCCGGCTCGACCGGCCCTGCCGGGACCGGCCTCACGAACACCCCCGCCGCGAACACCGTCGAGGAGCCCATCCCCGCCTACGCGCCCTCTTCCGGGCGGCCCGAGAGCCCGCCGGACCCCACTCTCACGCGCGGCCCCGGGCACCCCAGCGGCCCGTACGGGCCCCCGAACACCGGCCCCACATCCGGCGGAAACCGCCGCCGGCTCACCGCGGCGATCATCGCCGTCGGCGCGGCGATCGTCGCGGCCGGGGCGACCGCGATCGTGTTCACTCAGGTCGGCGGATCGACCTCCCACCCGAAGGCCTCCTGCGCACCCGGAGGATGCGCCACGACGGCGAAGAGCGCCGTACCGGCCCCCGTCAAGTTCCGCTACCGCACCGTCGAACGCGACACCGGTTACTTCGAAGGCACCGTCACCCTCGTCAACCGCGGCAAGAGCCCGATCAAGACCTGGACCCTCACCTTCACCTATCCCGGCGCGGACATCCACAACGCCTGGGAGGTCGTCCTGCAGGGCAAGGGGCAGAACGTCACCATCGTCAACGCCCCCACGGCCCCGCCGATCGCGCCCGGGCACTCCTTCGAGGTGAGGTTCGGCGGGGGCGGGAGCCCCGGGACGCCGGTCGCCTGCCGCTTCAACAACGCACCCTGCGCCTTCACGAGGTAGAAAACGAGAGGGACCGAGCAGGGGATGGCGGCGGCAGGGTTTCCGGCTCGATAGCCTCAGTGTCGTGCGTATCGCGAGGTTCACCAAAGACGGCGGTCTGTCCTTCGGGGTGGTCGAGGACGACGCCACCATCGCCACCGTGGCCGCCCACCCCTTCGGCGAGATCCAGCTCACCGGAGAGCGGCAACCCCTGGCCGACGTACGGCTGACGGCGCCGATTCTGCCGAACAAGGTGATCGCGATCGGCAAGAACTACGCCGACCACGCCAAGGAGATGGGCGGAGAGGCGCCGGACGAGCCGCTGATCTTCATGAAGCCGTCCACGTCGGTGGTCGGGCAGCGCGAGGCGATCGTCTACCCGCGGCTGTCCGAGCGCGTCGACTACGAGGGCGAGCTCGCCGTCGTCATCGGCCGGCTCTGCCGTGACGTCCCGGCCGCACGCGCGCAGGAGGTCATCCTCGGCTACACCTGCGCGAACGACGTGACGGCGCGCGACCTGCAGAAGAAGGACGGCCAGTGGACCCGCGCGAAGGGCTTTGACACCTTCTGCCCGCTCGGCCCGTGGATCGAGACCGAGCTCGACCCGTCCGACCTGGCCATCACCACGACGGTCAACGGTGAGACGCGCCAGAACTCCAGCACCGCCAAGCTGATCCACCGCATTCCCGAGCTGATCGAGCACATCACCCAGGTGATGACGCTTCTGCCCGGAGACGTCATCCTCACCGGCACCCCCGAAGGCGTGGGGCCGCTCCAGGTGGACGACGAGGTCTCCGTGACCATCGAGAACATCGGCACGCTCACCAACCGGGTGATCTCACGTGACTAACGAAACCCCGCGCGTACGCTTCGCGCCGTCGCCGACCGGCATGTTCCACGTCGGCGGCGCGCGGTCCGCGCTCTTCAACTGGCTCTACGCCCGCCAGCACGGCGGCGCGCTCGTCCTGCGCATCGAGGACACCGACACCTCGCGGAACCGGCCCGAGTGGACCGAGGGCATCATCCGCGCGCTCGGGTGGCTCGGCATCGACCAGGATCAGTACGAGGGCCCCTACTTCCAGTCGGCCAACACCGGCGAGCACACGAAGGCGGTCGAGCGGCTGCGCGCGGCCGGCCGCGCGTACTTCTGCGACTGCACGCGCGACGACGTGATCGCCCGTACCGGCGACTCGTACAAGGGCTATGACGGGCACTGCCGCGACCGCGGCCTGGAGGCCGGGCCGGGCCGGGCGCTGCGCTTCCGGACTCCGGACGAGGGCACGACGATCGTCGTCGACCTGATCCGCGGCAAGCCGGCGTTCGAGAACGCCACGATCGAGGACTTCGTGATCGCCCGCGGCGACGGCTCGGTGCTGTTCATGCTCGCGAACGTCGTCGACGACATGACGCAGGGCATCACGCACGTGATCCGCGCCGAGGAGCACCTGTCCAACACGCCCAAGCAGCAGTTGCTGTGGGAGGCGCTGGGCGAGCAGCCGCCGATCTGGGCGCACGTCCCCGTGGTCGTCAACGAGAAGCGCCAGAAGCTCTCCAAGCGCCGCGACAAGGTGGCGCTGGAGGACTACCAGGCCGAGGGCTACCTCGCCGAGGCGATGCGCAACTACCTGATGCTGCTGGGCTGGGCGCCGTCGGGCGACCGCGAGATCGTGCCGTGGAGCGTGATCGAGGAGGAGTTCCGCCTCGAGGACGTCCACCCCTCTCCCGCGTTCTTCGACGTCAAGAAGCTGCGCGCCTTCAACGGCGAGTACATCCGCGCGCTGCCGGTCGAGGAGTTCGTCGAGCGCTGCCGGCCCTGGCTGGTCGCGCCGTACGCTCCCTGGACGCCCGAGCAGTACGACGAGGAGGTCTTCCAGGCGCTCGCGCCGCTCGCGCAGACCCGCGTGGCGGTCATGTCGGAGATCACCGCGATCGTGGACTTCGCGTTCCTGGACGAGCCGGACGTCGACGAGGCGTCGTGGAACAAGGCCATGAAGGAGCCGGCCCCCGCGATCCTCACCGCCGCCATCGAGGCGTACGCCGACGTGCCGTGGACGGCCGAGGAGCTCAAGGCGCGTACGGAGGCGATCGGCGTCGAGCACGGGCTGAAGCTCGGCAAGACCCAGGCGCCGATCCGCGTCGCCGTCACCGGCCGTACGGTCGGCCTGCCGCTGTTCGAGTCGTTGCAGGTCATCGGCAGGGAGCGCACGCTCGGCCGGCTCCGGAAGGCCCTCGGCGCACTCTCCTGATCGCGGTGGGACGATCTGGACACGCTGAGCGCCGTGTGCCTACGGTGGCGCGGCAAGCGCTTTCCCGCAGGCTGCCGGCGTACTCAAGGAGCCCCTGATGACCACTCGCACGCTCGGCGTCATCATGAACGGCGTCACCGGCCGGATGGGGCACCGTCAGCACCTCGTCCGGTCGGTACTGGCCATCAACGAGCAGGGCGGCGTGCCGCTGAGCGGCGGCGACACCGTCCTGCTCCGTCCCATCCTCGTCGGACGCAGCTCCGGCAAACTCCGCGCGCTGGCCGAGACCCACGGCATCCCGGACTGGACCACCTCGCTCCCGGAGGCCCTCGGCGACGCCTCCGCCGAGGTGTACTTCGACGCCCAGGTGACCCAGGCGCGCGTCCCCGCCGTGACGGCGGCGATCGAGGCGGGCAAGCACGTCTACGCCGAGAAGCCGACCGCCGAGACCCTGGACGGCGCGCTGGAGCTGGCCAGCCTCGCCCGCGACGCCGGCGTCAAGAACGGCGTCGTCCAGGACAAGCTCTTCCTGCCCGGCCTGCTCAAGCTGAAGAGGCTCGTCGACGGCGGCTTCTTCGGCCGGATCCTGTCCGTACGGGGAGAGTTCGGGTACTGGGTGTTCGAGGGCGACTGGCAGACCGCCCAGCGACCCTCGTGGAACTACCGCTCCGAGGACGGCGGTGGGATCGTGCTGGACATGTTCCCCCACTGGACCTACGTCCTGGAGACCCTCTTCGGCAGGGTCGAGGCGGTGACGGCGCGCGCGGTGACGCACATCGCCGACCGCGTGGACGAGAACGGCAAACCGTACGCCGCGACCGCGGACGACGCGGCGTACGGGATCTTCGAGCTCGACGGCGGGATCATCGCGCAGATCAACTCCTCCTGGTGCGTACGGGTCGACCGCGACGAGCTGGTGGAGTTCCAGGTGGACGGCACGCACGGCAGCGCCGTCGCCGGCCTGCGCGAGTGCCGCGTCCAGCATCGCGGCGCGACCCCCAAGCCGGTCTGGAACCCCGACGTGCCCGCCGAGCACGGCTTCCGCGACCAGTGGCAGACGGTTCCGGACAACGCCGAGTTCGACAACGGGTTCAAGACCCAATGGGAGATGTTCGTCCGCCACGTCGCCGATGACGCGCCGTTCCCACACGACTTCGCCGCCGGAGCACGCGGCGTGTACGTCGCCGAGGCCGGGCTGCGGTCGTCGGCGGAAGGCCGTCGTATCCAACTGGAGCCCCTCGATGATCACACGTGAGAACCGGGTACTGCGCCGGCCGAGCCGCCGCTTCCTCCTCCTGCCCGTACCGGGCGGCGCCCTCGAGTCGTACGAGCTCAAGGGCCCGAACGCCTGGCCCCGTACGGAGGGACGACCGGTGTCTCGCGTCGCGTACGCCGCCGCGCACGTCGTCGCCGACCCGCTCGGCGAGTCCCCGTCGGCGCTCGACTGGGACACCACACTCGCGTACCGGCGTCACCTCTGGTCGCACGGGCTGAGCGTCGCCGAGGCGATGGACACCGCCCAGCGGGGAGCGGGCCTCTCCTGGGACACCGCGCGCGAGCTGATCCGCCGCAGCGCCGCCGAGGCGAAGACGATCGGCGACCCGTACGAGCTGCTCGCCTGCGGCGCGGGCACCGACCACGCGCCCGAGGCCGCCACCACGGACGCGATCGCCGCCGCGTACGAGGAGCAGGTCGCCGCCGTCGAGGAGACGGGCGCCCGCGTGATCCTCATGGCGAGCCGGCAGCTCGCCGCGGTCGCGCGCGACGCCTCGGACTACCAGGAGGTGTACGGGCGATTGCTCGGGCAGGCGTCCCGGCCGGTGATCCTGCACTGGCTGGGGGAGACGTTCGACCCCGCGCTGGCCGGATACTGGGGCTCGGATGATCTGCAGACGGCCACGTCGTCGTTCTTGGAGCTCGTACGCGCGCACGCCTCCGCGATCGACGGCGTCAAGGTCTCACTCCTCGACGCCTCGCACGAGGCGCGGCTGCGCGATGCCCTGCCGGAGGGCGTACGCCTCTACACCGGCGACGACCTGAACTACCCGTCGCTGATCAAGGACGGCAGCGACGCGCTGCTCGGTGTCTTCGACGCGATCGCCCCGGCGGCCGCGGCCGCCTTCGCCGCCCTCGACCAGGGCGATGCCCCGGCCTTCGAGGCGATCCTCGCCCGTACGCTGCCGCTGGCCCGCAAGATCTTCGAGCCGCCGACGCGTGACTACAAGACCGGCATCGTGTTCCTGGCCTGGCTCGCCGGCCACCAGGACGCGTTCGTGATGGTGGCCGGAGCCCAGAGCGCCCGGACCGTACTCCACCTGACCGAGGTGTTCCGGCTCGCCGACCAGGCCGGACTGCTGCCCGACCCCGACCTGGCCGTACGCCGGATGCGTGCCTTCCTCACGACCGCCGGGGTGCTGTGAGCCGGCTGTCGCTGAACCAGTGGACGATCCGCCCCAGGTCGCTCGCCGAGGCGGTGGACGGCTGCGTACGGCACGACATCGCCTCGATCGGCCTGTGGCGCGACCATGTGGCCGCCCATGGCCTTACGGAGACGGCGGCGCTCGTACGCTCGTCGGGCCTGCGGGTGTCGTCGCTGTGCCGGGGCGGGTTCTTCAACCGTCCTGACTGGCTGGAGGACAACCGGCGGGCGATCGAGGAGGCGGCGGAGCTGGAGGCCGCGTGCCTGGTGCTGGTGCCCGGGGGCCTGCCGGCCGGCTCGAAGGACCTTTCCGCCGCCCGGTCGCACGTGGCCGCGGCGCTGGCGACGCTGGCGCCGTACGCGTCGGAGCACGGCGTACGGCTGGCGGTGGAGCCGATGCACCCGATGTACTGCGCGGACCGGTCGGTGATCTCCACCCTCGCCCAGGCGCTGGAGGTGGCGCCCCCCTCGGTCGGGGTCGTCGTCGACTGCTTCCACGTCTGGTGGGACCCGGACGCGCTGTCACAGATCACCCGCGCGGGGGACCGGATCGCGAGCTTCCAGCTGTCGGACTTCCTGAACCCGCTGCCCGCCGACGTACTCCTGGGCCGGGCGATGATGGGCGACGGCGTGATCGACTTCGCGCCTCTGTGCGCGGCGGTCGACGCCGCGGGCTATACGGGTGACGTCGAGGTGGAGATCTTCAACGCGGATGTGTGGGCGGCCGACCCGGACGAGGTGCTGCCGTTGATGAAGGAGCGCTACGCGTCCCTCGTCGAGCGCCGGATCACGCGCTGAGCGTCTTTCGGACCGTCTGGGCCATGGAGACGAGGCGGACCGAGAGCCAGCCCGCCAGGTAGAGCATGAACGCGGCGATTTCGGCCAGGCAGAGGAACAGTGCCGATTCGAGGAAATGAGAGACGAACAGGGTGACGGAGAACGCGGCCAGGAAGGCGGCGATCGCCAGCGCCGCGTGCGAGAGGAACTCCCGCATCGTCACGGCCATCTCGCCGTAGCCGGTTGCCAGCCTCCGGGAGTGGGCCTCCGCGTCGTCCAGAGTGGCGAGGTGGCGGTTCCTGTCCGTCTCGAACCCGTCGCGCGCCGAACCGTCCCAGAGCAGGGTCGTCCGGGCCGACGCGTCGAGGCGGGACCTCAGGTCGGTGAGGTGTCGCGTGTGCGCGGCGTGTGCGCTCGCTGCCGTGTCGTAATGGCGGGGGTCGACGGCGTTCGCCCAGAGCTGTTCGGTGACCGGTCGTACGAGCGGAAGGCCGCCCAGCGGCGCGACGACGGAACACAGCCGGTCGATCGCGGAGCGAAGCAGCGCCGTGAGGTCCTGCCCGTCGCCTCCGGCGACCGGACGCGACGGTTGAAGATCGTCACCCGCCGTCGTGGCGGCGATGCCCTGCCTCGCGTCGGTGAAGTACGCGGTGTTCGCGGTCTCCGCGTCGGCGTAGCGGCGCGCCGTCTCGGCCACCTTGGCCTGGCCGGCCGTCGCGTGCCGTACCGCCTCATCGAGCGTGTACCCGAGCTGGTCGCCGACCCTCGTGAAGAGTCCTGCGGTGCCGTCCGCCGCCAGCCCCTGAGGAAGGGGCGGCACCGGCCGGCCGGCGTCGCTCTTCTTCAGGTCGCGCAGGGCTTGGAGGTGAGGAGTGAGCACGTCGTCGTCATAGCGCCTGAGGCTCGCCGGGTCGACCGTGTATCCCACTTTTCTCTCCTCAGGCTCGCGCGGTGAGCGTGTGGGCGGCGAGGGCGATGAGCAGGACGGGGACGATGAGGTAGGCGGCCCGCAGCCCGGTCAGATCGGCGAGCCGGGCGAGCACGAACGGCGCCCCGCCGATCGCCACCCCGGACGCGAGCGCGGCCCGCGCGGCGGCCCGGTCGGGCGCGTGCGGCCAGGCCGCGATCGTACGGCTGACGGTCGTCGGATAGAGCAGTGCCACCCCCAGCCCGGCGACGGCGAGCCCGACCGCGGCGAGGGAGAGTACGGGCGCGGACCAGAAGATCACAAACCCGGCCCCGGCGACGCCGATGCAGATCAGCGTGAGGACCTTGGCGTTCGGTATCCGCCGGGTGATCGGCACCGCGAACGACCTCCCGGTGGCCATGCCGACGAGGAAGAGCGAGGCCACCGCGGGAGCCAGCCCCTCGGAGGCGTGATGCCAGTCGGTGATCGCCGAGGCCGCCCAGAACACCATGCAGAACTCCACGCTGACGGAGAACAGCACGTCGATCCAGGGCCCGAGCAGCCGGGTGGCCTCGGCCGGCACCGCGTCGTGGGCGGGCACCTCGGCCGTGGGAAGCGGGATACGCCAGGTGGGCGCGAGGACGAGCACGAGCATCAGGAGGGGGGCCACGAGGTAGCCGGCCCGCCACCCGAGCCCGGCCGAGATCGCCCCCGCCACGGCGAGGGGAGCGAGCACAGAGGCCCCACTGGCCAGCCCATTGGCCTCCCCGACCGCCGCCGCAGGTGCGTGCGGGTGCAGGGCCATCAGGAGGGCGGGGATGAGCTGGATGAGCATCGCCCCGCCGATCCCGAGCATGAACGCCCCGGCCAGCGTGAGAGCGTGCGTGGAGGTGGCGAGGAGCAGCCCACCAACGATCATCGCCGCGATGGCGGCCCGCAGCGCCACCGGCCGCCCGATCCGCCCGACGACCTTGCCGCCGACAACGCCGACGATCAGCAGCCCGACGGCGAAGAGGGTGGGGTAGAAGGCGACGTCCCCACGGTCGACGTGAAGATCCTTCTGCAGCGGGACGAGGATCGCGCCAAGGCCGTTGAGGAGGAAACTGAGGCAGCTGAGGACGATGTAGAGCAACCATGTGGCGTTACCACGCGACAAACCCCCCGGACGATCCACATGCGGGAGACTAGCCGCAGGGGCCGACAGCGGGGATGCCGCAGTGGCGCCACGGCAGTGGGTTCGCGAGCAGCGGTGGATGTCCGCTAAACTCGCGGAGGCGCTACGGACCAGGGGTTCGTGGGTCAGTGGGGTATGGTGTAATCGGCAGCACGACTGATTCTGGTTCAGTTAGTCTAGGTTCGAGTCCTGGTACCCCAGCAAGCGTCTGACCTGCAGCGGGAGTCTCTCTGAGACCCCGCTTTCGTCATTCCTGGGCCCGTCAGGGAACAGATAGGGAACAGCGGCCTTGAATCGCGCGGTCTGGGCCGTACTTACGGGGCATTTTGATCACGCCGTAGGTTGATCTTCCGCGTAGGCGGTGGTCGGGCGCGGGGAGGCGCTCGGTCGCGCTCATCGAAACAGTGGCAGCTTGGGTACGTCGTCGTGCGCCCAGGTCACGTGTTCCCCGCCAGCGGTGTCTGCCGATGGGCTCTCTGAGTGCAGAGCATCGCTCCTGTGGCGCTGACGCGAGGCGCCCAGTACTGGGCCGTTCCCTGACTCGCTCAATGCAATCGCAGGCAGTAGACCTATGCACAGCAAAGAAAAACGGCGCGCTCGCGACACTTTTGCCCCACACTGGACTCTGTCCCCATCAGACGCTCGGGTCACGAGCGCCTCCGATCGAGAGCGGTGGTCACAGCGTCTCGCTGGTATAAGTGCGATCTGCAAGTGGCTACGCCTGCTTGGAAGTTCACCAGGCCGAAGGGCAGTAGCTTCGATTTCAGTCGAACGGAGGACAGGAACCAGTTCGCCGACACCTACATGAAGCAGTTGCGAGAGCGCGGCGTCGACGTGATCGCACTTGCAGATCACAACACAGGTGACTGGCTTCCGGACATGCAGGCTGCAGGAAAAAGGCACGGTGTCATCGTCTTCCCTGGGGTAGAGGTCACCACGGCCTCAGGGGCAGATGGAGCGCATCTGGTGCTCATCGGCGATCTCGACCGGACCAAGCAGGACATCGACATGCTTCTGGCTCGAACATGCGGATTCAGTGATTACCACCCGGCCCGTAACCCGAGAACCGGTGATCCTGCTCCCGCTCCGCGGACGGTCGATCAGATTCTGGACGACCTCCCCGACCAGTGGCTGGCCATCGCCCCGCATGTGTTGAGTGAGAACGGTCTAGTCTCCGGTGGAACCCTCCGCGGTGACTTGCGTTGGAAGGCACTTCATCACGAGCGGCTCGGCGCGGTGGATCCGGGGGAAGTGACCGTCGAACGGCTGGAGGGCGATTCCTACAAAGCGCGATTTCTCAACCGTGCTCTGGATAGCCTTCCCTGCCTCGCGCGCCTACCCTTTATCGCGACATCCGACGCCTACTGCTTGGAGAAACTAGGAAGCAGGTTCACCTGGATAAGGATGGACTCGCCTTCAAAGGAAGCTCTGCGGCAGGCTTTTCTTGACCACGAAGCCCGCATCGTTCCCAGTTGGGACACTCGCTTAACTGCGAATCCCAACCCTAACGTGGTTGATCACGGGTGGGTCGAAAAAGTCGAACTCGGCGGCAAGCTCGGGAACTCCAGCAGCCCGCTACGTGTCGCTTTCGATCCTCGGCTTAATGTGATTATCGGAGGGCGCGGTTCCGGCAAGTCCACTGTCGTTACTGCATTGAGACAACTTTACGGTCGCACGGACAATCTGCCCGAATCGATCCAGCATGAGACGAGTACCTTCGTGGACGGCGTCTTCGCCGAGGCGGCCCTGTCCGGTAGCCACCGTCTCGCCATCTCGCGGGATGCGCAAATCGTAAACTGGTCGCAGGGGAAGGGTTCACAAACGCAGCGTAGCGGCACCTCACTGCCCACGCACTTTCCGATGCGCATCTTCAACCAGAAGGAATTGTTCGAGCGCACTGCCCATGACCGCCTCGACTCCTTCGCGGCATCGAGGCATCTCTTCAGCCTTGTCGACGAATCGCTTGAGGCCGACTCGGCATCGCCGGGAGGCTTCGAGATGGAGATTAACGCGGCCATCACCTATTGCCTCACTTGTATCGCTGAGCGCACGAGTGTCGAGGCACGCATCGCTACGCGACCGATGCTCGAGGTACGACGTTCCGAGCTCCTTAAGCAGATCGAAGCATTCGGCGACGTGGCAAGCCAGGGCTCACGTCTGGATAGCGAGCGGATTCTGCGTGAGCAGGAACAACTTGGCGCCATCACTACACGGTTCGGCAAGGGCGTTGACGAGATGCTCGATGCTGCCATGGCATGTCTGGCATCCGCGCTTCCTCAGGCAAAGGAAGTTACCGAGGGTTCCTCTCGTGGTTTCTATGACGAACTTGTCCAAATCCAAAGTATCCTCGAACAGCGCATCCGATCTTGTGTGGAGGATACGCGTACCACGCTGAGACGTGCCCGTGAAGAACAGCAGCAAGGAGTTTGGGGTGCCCGTGTAGCAGCTGCAGGTGCAGAGATCCTGGCCTTTCAGAAGAACCTGAATGAGCTGGGGATCGAGCCGACCGCCTACCTCGCCCTGACTGAGGCCCTTAACGCTGTGCAGGGTCAACTGCGCGCGCTCGATCAAGACGCTACTGCACTCGATGGACTGCGAGCAGGTGAAACTGCGGCCTGGGCTGAGTTGGAGCGCGTTTATGATAGACGTCGTCGGCGTCGAGAAAAGCTCTTCGAAGAGGTCGCTCAACGTAGCGGCTCCCTGCGCTTCGACGTGGTCCCTCACGGCAACTCCAGCAGTTGGACCCGAGAGATACGTGACCAGCTTGGCATCCGTTCCGACGGCTTCGTTGATGACGTCCCCGCTGTGGCCCAGTGGCTGTGGGAGGGTCCCGAATCCGACCAGGAGCGCCGACTGGATCTTTGGCGCACCGGGCTTTTGAATTGCGAATTCACACTCGTACGCGAGGAAGTCTCCTGCAGGGCTGCCTGGTGGAACAAGCTCGCTAAGCTGGAGTCTACTCAGCGTATCCGTCTTGCCATGAGCCTCCCGGACGATTCGGTTGTTATGTACTTCCTGCGCGACGGAGGCAAGCAAGAGACTGCCGCAGACTGGCAGGCAGTCACGACTGGATCGCCCGGGCAGCGAAGCGCCGCCATGCTCAGTTTCGTGTTGCACCACGGTTCGGAGCCTCTCGTGCTCGACCAGCCTGAAGACGATCTCGATACGGCGTGGATCTCTCAACTCATCGTCCCCGAGATCCGCAAGAGCCGTTGGCGACGTCAGGTCATTGTGATCACTCACAACGCGAACATCCCCGTTAACGCAGACGCTGAACGGGTTATCGTGCTCAAGAATGACGGTACGTGCATTCGGATCAAGTCCAGCATGGACAAAGTCAGCTCTGAGGGCCTTGGAGAAGTTGAGCATGTTGGCCCGATCGAGGTGGCGCGAGTGCGACACGATATCCAGGACATCTTGGAGGGCGGAGCCGAGGCGTTCATGTCTCGTGAGCGCCGATACAACAACGAACTGAACACATACAGAGCGGCTCTGCGCGGCTGACCGGCGCCGGAAGCGTTCTATCGGGTCATCTAAGCTTATACAGTCTGTCAGTGAGCGCTGATCAAAACTCTTTAGGCTGAGGACGAAGGTCTTCGGCGAGCGCAAGGCTTATGACAGCCCGTAGGTCCGGCCGCCTCCATGGGCTCGGGGGCTTCGGCCTGTACGGCGGCACGTCGCGCGCGTGGGAGGAGATCGGCAACACCTGAGCCTGATTTGTGAGCGAACCCGCCAGCTCAAAAATGAGTCGCTGTCCATGGCTGACCGATATAGTTCATTGTGCCTTTATGGGCGGGGCAGTTCTGGTTCAATTAGTCTAGGCTTGAGTTCTGGTATCCCAGCAAGCGTCTGACCTACAGCGGGAGTCTCACTGAGACCCCGCTTTCGTCATTCCCGGGGCCGTCAGGGAACAGCGGCCCGAAGTCCGCTGTCTGGAGCCCTGCAAGAGCGGCATTTTGATCAAGGTCGCGGATCTCCCTCGTGGTGGCCTCGTTCGCTTCAACCGCCGAACCCGTCATCTCGGTTTACGTCGTCGTGCGTCCAGGTCACGCGCTCACCGCTGCTCCGCGCTGTCCGCTTGATCCCTGTGGTTAGCGGTGGCGTGTTAACCCATGCGGGCTTATGTGCGCCCTGTGTCGGCCGGTTCTATCTCTGCTCTGGGCACTACATGTCCACCGAACCGGCGACAGGGAGCAGGTACCTCATGGGCGTCATGGAACCAGGCTCGGACGCCGCCCTCGCCCTGCCCGAGGCGCGCGGCGTCCTGGACGCAGCGTTGATCGGCCCAGGGACGCAGGGTGGCCGGCTGGTGATCGGGTCGCTGGGCGATCCCGCGTGGCAGAGATTGCCGGCGGAGTCGGTGAACCCGGTCAAGGTCGCCCGGCGATACGCGGCGAGCATTCTCGCTGAGGTCGCCGCCGTCGATGTCGATCATGTTGATGATGTGGTCTTGGCCGTCTCGGAACTGGTGACGAACGCCCTCCGTCACGCGGTCGGCTCGGGGCCGTTGTCCGTCCAGCTCGTCATCCGGCCCCGGTGGACCCATGTGTACGTCGCCGACCCAGACCCGACCGTGCCGACGCCTGCTTTAGCTGCTGATGATCTGGCGCCGTCTGGTCGTGGCGTGCCGATCGTCGGTGAACTCGGTCTCTTGTGGTTCGTCGCGGAAGACCACGGTAAGACCGCCCACGCCGTCATCACGCGTACCGACGAGAAGCTGACCGACGACGAGCGCGATGCCCTGATGCGGCTGGCGATCGTATGAACGTCGGCCTGCCTTATATCCAAGTTTTCGCCAGCCCTCGCCCACATCGTCCGCTCGTCCTCTCGATCAGATTGGCTTGCTGTGCCTGTTATCCCGCCGGATCCCCAGAACGAGACTCTGCTCAGGCCGCGGGAGGTCGCCGAGCTGTTCGGCGTGCGTCCAACGACGATCGCCCGATGGGCGCGTGAGGGAAGGCTCATGCCGTTGTATACGCCCGGTGGCCACCGTCGGTACCGGCTGCAGGACATCCGTCGCGTGTTAGGCAGGGATGCCAGCCCGAGCGCGGAGGAGCAGGAGCGGGAGTTGGACGCTGCGCGGCTGTATGACCAGGGGTGGACCATTCGACAGGTCGCCGCCAAGTTCGACTGCTCGTACGGCGTCATGCGCCGCATCCTGGGAAAGCACACGACTCTAAGGCACCGCGGCGGAAGGATGCCGTGACCTGGTCAGGCGTTCGGTCCGTCGTCGTGCTCGCGTGTGGTGTCGCGCATGCGCCGGAGCCAGTAGCGGACTTCGATGATCATCGGGTCGTCTGGTGGCAGTGTCTCGGTGAGTTCGGCGGCGAACTGGTCCAGCACCGCGTCATCGGCGTGCCGCAGCCACTCATAGGAATCGCCGCATCCCATATCTCACGGTATCCCCGTTTACGCAGGTCAAATACGGTCTTCGTGGAGCCGGTGTGACGGTAGGGCTGGACATGTAGGACAGCCTCGGTACGGTCCTAAGAGTGAGCACTGATGAACGCCCTGAGGAGCTGAGGACCAAGGTCTTCGGCGAGCGGACCGTGTACGACAACGAGTGGGTCCGGTTGACCCTGGTCGACATCGAGCCGCCGGATGGCAACCGGTTCGAGCATCACGTTGTACGGCTTCAGCGCGTCGCCGTTGCCCTGGTGCTCAACGATGCGGACGAAGTGCTCATGATGTGGCGCCACCGCTTCGTAGACGACTCCTGGGGCTGGGAACTACCCGGCGGCATCATCGACAAGGACGAGGACGGCGCCGCTACCGCCGCGCGTGAGGTGCGCGAAGAGACCGGCTGGCAGCCGGCGCCGCTGGAACACGTGATCAGCTTCCAGCCGATGGTCGGCATGGTCGACACCCCGCACGAGGTCTACGCGGGCCGGGGCGCCGAACTGGTCGGCGAGCCGACCGATCTCGAAGAGGCCGCGCGTATCGAGTGGGTGCCGGTGAGTACGGTCTTCGACCTCATCAGCAAGGGCGAGGTGCTGGGATCCGGCTCTCTGGTGGGCCTTCTGTACCTGCTGGCCCAGCGCGGCGAGAAGGCCAGCTCCTAGGCGGCGAGGCCGACGCTCGCGATGCGCCGCCGCTGGCGTACCGAGCCGACTTGGTTCGCCAGCAGACGAGCGCTGGTCAGGTGTTTGCGGGCCTCGTCCAGTTCTCCGCGGGTGGTGAGTGCTTGGGCGAGGTCGCATTGCAGGCCGGCAGCCGCTCGTACGAACGAGGTGTCCATCTGATCCAGTGCACTGGTCAGGTAGTCGATCGCTGCGGCGTCGCCGACCTGGGCGAGGCAGTGCCCTCGCCAGCGCGCGTGATGCGCCTCGCTCAACGCGATGAACGGCAGAGAAGGGTCGTCGGTGTCGACCGGCAGGAGTGCGGCTGAACGCTCCAGCGTCCGGTAGCACTGCTCGTCGGCGAGGGCCGCTTGGGTCTCGGCCTCGACGGCATCGAGCCAGCACAGCAGCAGCCGCGGGCCGGTCCTGCTGACGAGTGAGCGGGCTTCTCGTACGAGGCTCAGGGCGTCGGTGAGCCGCCCGAGGTCGTGAAGGGTGTAGACCTGCTCGCCCATGGCGTGCGCGAGCAGCACGGGAGAGCGGGCCTCCCGCGCGGCGGTCTTGGCGGTTTCGTAGTGGCCCCACGCCTGTTGAACGGCGCCGACGTCGAGTGCCTGCCAGGCCGCGAGGGTGCCGGCGTCGGACAGAACCGCCGAGAGCGCCGCTCGTACGGTCGGCTGGAGGCTGTAGGTCACCAGCTCGATCAGCGTCGCCATCACCGTTCGGGTCTGTTCGAGCAGCGACGGGGCACCGAGGCGACGGTCGAGCAGCCGGATGTGATGGACCTGCTGCTGCATCTGCCGGATGAGCGCCATGTCCACCCGGCGTGCGGTCGCGATCCGTTGCCGGAGTTCGTCGGCCGGGTTTGATGCCGGGATGGGGGCGGTGTCGAGGAAGCCGAGTTCCTCGTCGGTACGGCCGTAGGCGAGGCGGTAGAGCCTCCGCCAATCCTCGCCGGGGATCACGTGGCCGTTCTCGTGGCGAGAGATCGTGGTCTTGAGGCTCTTGTCGCTGCCGAGCGTCATACCGACCTGAGCGGAGCTGCGCCTGAGCGCGGCGATGAGCCGTGGCACCTTCCACCCGAATTCGGCACGCGCTCGCCGAAGGGGCGTCATCTCGGAAGTGTCCTCGTCTTCCCAAGTCACAGGATCAGCATCGCTGACAGGGGCCGATTCGCCTGGACGGTTAACAGGGGGCTGTTAACCGATGCGGGCTTACGCCCGCCCTCGTGAGCCGATGTGATCTCAGCACCCACATCGACCACAGGGGGAGACGCGCCGTGAGCGCCACGGAGCCAGGCTTGGACGTCATGCCCGAAGTGATCGCGCTCCTCTTGGACGCCCTGGTGGTCGCGCTGTCCGTACGCGGCCTGGCCGCCGAACGTCGTGGAAGCCGAATGATCTCGGCGGCTCCCAGCTCCGCCGAGCGGCAGAACGGCGACCCTGCTGCCGCACGCGATGAAGAGAAGTGCCAGACGGTCATCTGCTTAGCCGACCGCGCGGGCCGGCTTTCGTGGTTCTGGGTACGTGCCTCGACCGGCCGTGGGGCTGTAGACCTGGAGTACCTCGGACCCGCCCGTTGCATCAGGGCGACCGCCGACCGCATCGCCTGCGTACTCCTGCCTGATGGGTTGAGCTGGGAGCCAGCGATATGACCGCGGCGACGCTCATCGACGGACTCACTCCACCGCCCGAGCCCAACGCCGCCGCAACAGCAGCCATCCTGCGGCACCGCTTCCCCGACGCCATTGTGTGGTTCGGCTGCTTCACACGGACATGGTGGGCCATGGTCCCCGTCGCCAACCAGGAACGGCTGTTCGAGGGGGCCAGCCCAGATGAGCTCACCGGAGCGATCGTCACCGATCTGACGATGACAACTGGGGAGCCGGACCAGGCAGCGGCCAGACCCCGGTGATTGCTTCCGCCGGCGGCGCTGGAACTCGGTCCTGCCCCTCTATGTCTGCCGGGCTGGTCTTGTCCCGAGATGACAGACCACGCCCGGTATGCCTCCCGCCAGATGAGCGCCCGTCTCGCGTCTACCCCCCGATACCGAGCATCGGTGCGCATGACCATCTCTGGTGAGAGGAGGTCCCCGGCGAGTCGTGCTCTCGCCGGGAGCCCTCCAATCCAGCCCCGAACCCCCGAAAGCTGACCGATGGACGAGCTGGTAGGCAAACTTCCGTCAGGTTGGGTACGCCTCCCCATGTACATAGCTGGAGTGCCCGTGTGGCAGCGACGGGCCGACGCCTGTTACGTCGCCACCCACGACATGGACCAACTCCACGCCATCGCCGCCGCCCTCGACCGCATCGAGACCAGCGATTCCCGCCAGGCCGCGACCTACCCACTGGCAAAAGACGGCATCAGTTCGAAACCCCACGATGCGCCGAGAACACCGCCCTCTACGCTGGTCCCCACCACCGCCGAGAGGAACCACGTGGCCAGGCCCAAGAGCAGCGACGCCGTCTACCTGAAGATCGCCGCTGCCCTACGAGACCGCATCCACGCCGGCGACCTCAAGCCAGGCGACAAGCTTCCCTCCGAAGCGGCCGTCTCGACAGAGTTCGGCGTCGCTCGCGGCACCGCCCGCGAGGCCCTCAAGAAGCTGGGAGACGACGGCCTGGTTGACACCCTGCCCGGCGTCGGCCGCGTTGTCCGCACCTCGGAGCCAGCAGATGCGACCCCTCGCTATCGACGGATCGCCGCCGAACTCATCGCCGCCATCGAAGCCGGCGAATACCCACCAGGCTCCCAACTTCCCGGCGAGTCTCAGCTTGCCGAACAATTCCAAGCGTCGCGAAACACCATCCGCTCTGCACTCGGCGAACTCGACGGCCGTGGCCTCGTCCAAGTAGTCCACGGTAGGGGCCGCATCGTGCTGCCAGCACGAACGATCTGATCAACTAGACCATCTGGGCTCTAGACACGCTGGTCATTGATAGGGCATCCCGCAGCGGGGTACCGCTGGGAAGCGCTTTCCGTACGCCTTCAAGGCGGCCCGCTGACGGGCCGCACGCTCCGCCAACTCGGCGCCCGCCCTACGCTTCGCTAGGGCTCCGCTCCGGGACAGGCAAGCTCTGCAGCCGGTTGTCTGGCGCGGATTCCCTTAGATCTACCGGGCCGCAGTCGGCTGTACATCTGCACGAGCCGGGTGACGAGCTAGACGACTGGTGCTGGCGGTTACGTCGGCTCACAGTAAGCAGCTCCCGCTGCGGGATTTTCCGGACAGAACCCATCAAGGGCGCCTTCGGCGTCGGCTTCGCCGATCCTCGACCCTTCCTGATACTTCGAGCCGACGGGTGGTCTCTATGGCGGTTCGGACGAAGCCTTCGAACTCCTCCAGTTCACGGTCGACGGTAAGTCAAAGCCCATCCACCGGACCGCACGAGCCAACGGACAGACCTTCACGGTGAACCCGAAGACTGCTCAACAGGCAACCCGCTCGTGCTGCATCGCTGCCTGGCCAGGGAACGATCGCCTACCCCCACACGGTGCTCGTCCGACAACACGGCCACCTGCGGTACCTCAACGTCGGTGCGCTTACCAAGGGGTTGAAGATCTCCTTCCGCTATGGCGGCTGCGGCATCCAAGACGTGAACACTCTGGACTTCATCGCCAACCCCGAACTCGCTCGGCTCTCGCAGACACCGGCCTCGGCGCCGACTCCTGCCGTGGAGCTTTGATTCGGGGACTGTAAAACCCTGGATTCGATGGGTGGGTGCTGCAGCGATCGGGTGTGGCGTCCGTGTGGGTCTGGATAGGAAGAGACGGCTGCTCCTCAACCTCTCGACGACGCGGCGGAGTGCTCAGGCAGGATGGTTACGTCTCGTGTCTGACCGGATGGATAGCCTGGCTGCGACGCGGCGTATGTGCCGCTACTGTCCGTAGTAACCCATACCAGTCGTGTTTCACCCGTCCTGTCGGCCACCAGGGCTACAGTTGACTTTCTACATGCTGGGCGTCTCACCCAAAGCCCAGCGCGTGATTGCCATGGGGAGGCGATCGTGGAACGGGGAGGGTGTTATGGAACGTAAGGCTGTATCTCGCAAGCGCAGGATGACCCGAGTTGGCGGGGTCTGGACGGTACGCCAGGGCCTTCCGGTTTCCTTTTCCTCCGCTCCGCCATCAGCTGCTGCGTTTGGGGAGTGGTCGACTACCGCAGGGCTGGCTGACTATGCGTTGGCCGACGGGGGCGCCGTCGGGGGTGTTGTAGCAGCAGAGAAGGTCACGACACATCCAGTCAGGAGAGTCTGCTGTGATGTCTACAGCTAGGAATGGCCAGCCCCAAGATCCGTTGATTAAGGTCGTCTACTTCGATGAAGAGACCGCTTCTGACTACCTGGATATCTCAGCCGGTGGGAAGACTGCGTCCACGAGCGAGAACGTCAAGGATCGGACGACCAAACTGCACAGTGACGTCGAAGCAAAGCTGGCTGCCAAGTTCAGCTGGCTACCGTTCCTCGGCGGATCGGTTGAAGCGGGAGTCGGGGCTGATATCGCAAGCGCTGGGCAGAGCATCCTTCGAAAGACTCTGTCGAACACTATACTGACCGACTACCTCGTCCAGGTGAAGGGCGATTCGCGTATCTCACGGCTCGAAGGGCTCCGCGTCACAGCGCCCAAGGACTCGATGGCCTTTATGAAGATGTACACGCCGTACATGATTATCGCGAAGACAGAAGACCAAGGCATCGATCTAGCGCGGCTGGATGAGGCGCTTGCCGGCGCGAAGGGCTAGTACGAACTTGTCGGCGAGGGCGCAGACGGATCCAAGCGTGTTCTGCGCTTCAATATTAAGGCGTTCCGCAATAACTATGGTCTTACCGATCTCGGTCGGATGCGGCTCGTTTTTCACGGAATCCTCGTCGGACGGACTGGCCAGGACGAGCTTGGAATTGCTGCCGAGATGTCCACCGACACAAACGACGAATCGGTGACTGCGCTGGAACTGGTCGATGGTCACGCACCGCTGCGTGGAGATCTGCTCGATGTTTATGATGTCATACTTGCCGGGGTCGAGTATGCCGAGTGATACAAAGGTCACCATCTACTACGGCCCGCTGGCATGGTTTAATGAGAAACTCGAGAACCGGGAATGGGTGAGCCTGCTTGAAATCACCTATGAGCTGGACGAAGCCAATCGTCGCCACACACATGTCTTGCAGGGCCAAGAGGCGCCGGTGCCGGAAAGCCCTCCATCACGACTCAAGCGAGTCGTGGCCGAATCAAATGACTATGCGAGCCTGAATGAACACGTCATCACCAACTTCGCAGGGCTGATCCGTAGCATCAACCCGGAGTACCTTTACCTCCACAATCCGCCTGCCCAGATGCAGGAGCAGTTGGTGCGAAGTTTTTCTGCGACCGAGGTGCAGCGATATGAGTACCCAGCGGTTACTCGGGAGACGTTGATCCGATTCCGCGATGGTTTTGCGAACCACCTAGTTGGTCAGGTCGCAGTAAAGGAGTTGCTGCTGGCTGCGTTGTACCCACTTACTACGGAACGCCAGACCAAACCGGTCGTCCTCATGTTCTACGGACCGTCGGGTGTGGGCAAGACGGAGACAGCCCAATTCATAAACGACTTGCTTGGCGGCACGCTCCTGCGCAAGCAGTTCTCGATGTTCCACAACGATAAGTTTGCATCTTACCTGTTCGGTGGGGCGCACGCTGAAGCATCCTTCGCTCGCGACCTGCTCGACCGCGAGTCCGGCGTCATCCTAATCGACGAATTCGACAAGGCGAACACTGTCTTCCACAGCGCCTTCTATCAGCTGTTCGATGGCGGCGTTTTCGAGGACAAAAACTACAGCGTTCGACTAGGATCTTCGCTTATCATTTGCACCTCAAACTACAAATCCGAGAACGAGATCCGCGAGGCGCTCGGTGATGCTCTGCATTCGCGCTTTGACGCCTTGATCCACTTCCAGCCACTCTCCCCGGCCGAGGTCGTACAGGTGATCGATCGACTTCTGGACAGTCGATTCTCGAGGCTCACAGCTGAAGAACAGAGTCGGCTTGATCTCGACGGTATCAAGACAATTCTGTACCCACTTGCAGGCAAAGCCGAGAACGTGCGGAAACTCGGAAAGATTGTCAACGAGGTAATTTCGTTGGTGCTCGTGCGTGCGATGCTCGGCGAACAGGCACCGACCGCCGACCCAGACCTTCGCGAGGAATCGCGAGCATCATGAGGGTCCGCCAGTTAGAGATCGGGGAGTTTCGCGGGATTGTGGCGGACGCATGGTATTCCAGCGGCACACGCTCTTGGTGGGCGACAGTTAGCATACGCTACTCGTCAAGAGCGTTGGCCGACCCTGCCGCGTCGGTTGACGAGCGGGGGATCGCAGAGATGTTCCCTGCGTTAGTCGAGCCACTGCTTGTAGTGGCGCGCGTGAGTCGGGCGCCGAGGGGAAGTGACATGGCTGACCTCGATAATGCCACCAAGAGGAAACTTGAGTCGATCTTCGACATGGGCGGCGGCTACGTGCTCGACTTCAGCAACGCGCGCTTCGCTGACTTCGTCAAGACTGCGATTGGAGTCGATCCATACGAGAAGTACCCGCCGGCTTCGAAGGCGGTCCTGCTTCGCGCCATTTGGCATCAAGAACCTCTGCCGATCGTCGCCAAACTCAATCTCGAACTGTTGGAGCACTGGCGGATTGGTAAGTTAATTGTGGACGAGGAGCCGAAGGCGGCCGAAATTGCATTGCACGGTGAGCTCACGGCGCAGTTTTCGGTGCTCGTTGCCTCTGCGGATCGAGCCACCACCGAGTTTCTTTTGAAGGACTTCACTGCGATCGATCTCGATGCTCTCCCGCAGGTGTTGACGTCGCGAGATGTCGTTGAGGCCCGGCTACGAGAGATCGACGCCTGTATTGAGTCAGCCGCGCCACTCGCCGTGATCTTCCTCGTCGGCAGCACTCTTGAAGGTCTGCTGATGGAGCTGGCAATGGCAAACGCGGCACGGTTCACGGCAGCTCCGTCTGCTCCGAAAGAGCGTGGCAAAGTTAGGCCGATCAACCAGTGGCGGCTAAGTGATCTGATCGCTGTTTCTCGCGCATTGGGTATCCTCAGCGCTGACGTCTCGAAGTTTGCCGACCACGTGCGAAATTTCCGCAATTACATCCACCCGCGACAACAACTGGCCGAGGCGTTCGAGCCGCGCATCGAGACTGCAAGGATTGCCCAGCACGTTCTGCGTGCTGCGCTAGCTGATCTGCAGCGGGCAAGCGGCCGGGGGTGATCCGCAACCACCACTGACAACCGCTCTTGCGTAGGTCAACGCCTGGCGGACTCGCGGCGCCGCACGCAGCGGACACGGTTGATCGATTCCTGCGTAACAAGCGTGTGGGGGCCAGTGTCCCCCGTATCCCCCACCCCCAGTGAACTGGAAAAAGCTGAGGGACACGGTGCGGAACATCATGCCTCCCTCACGTGGGGAAGGGCTGGCACCGTGGGGAGGTGAGCCGCCCCCTGTGAGGACCAGCTGCGTGACAACTACGAGGCACGTTCGCGGACGCTCCCGTATCTTAAGGAACAAAGGTCCGTGCAGGAACGACCAACGGACGGCCGGCAATGATCGTGTTCAAGTCGCCTTGTAATCGGGTGACGAAAGCTAGGGGCAGTCAGCGTTGTTCCTTGTTGCCGGTAAGACTCTCTATTCGCCGCTTCTGTCGGAGCGATCCGGTGCGGCCGACGAGGATGCGTGCGACGTGAAGGTGCTCTTCGACCGATCTGTGTTCGCCGTGAACGAGTAGCGCGGTGGCAAGGTCGATGCGGACACCGGCCTCGGCTCGCGCGTAGGTACCCGTGACCGCTGGAAGACCTCTGTCCAGTTCGTCGATCGCGTTTTCGTCACCCAAGCGTGCGAGGCAGTTGCCACGCCAGCGAGCGAGGTGGGTCTCGCTGAGTACGAGGTAGGGCAGTGAGTCGTCGGGCTCGGCGGGCAAGAGATCAGTGGCCTGGTCGAGAGCTAGGTGTGCGGCGTCGGCGTCTCCACCCGCGGTAGCCATCTCCGCCTGCGCTGCCGTGAGCCAGGTTTGCATGAGTGCTGGCACAGCCCCTGCCGACTGATGGCGTGCGTGTTGGACGAGTTCTGCGGCCTGCTCTGCGTCGCCTAGGTCGAGCACGACGTAAGCCTGTTCGACGGTGGCGAAGGCGAGCAGCGAGGAGTCTTCGGCTTCTCGGGCTGCGGATTTGGCGCGTTCGAAGTGTTCCCATGATTCGCGTGGTGTGCCGACGTCGAGAGCCTGCCAGCCGGCCAAGGCAGAGGCGTCGGCGAGCACCTTAGCGAGCATGCTGCGTACGCCGGGTCGTACGGCGTGGTGGTTTAGTTCCTCGATGTGGGCGATGTGCGCGCGCATCTGTTCGCGGATGAGTTGAGCGCCCTGGAGAGCGTCGAGCTGGCGGATGCTGTCCGTCTGGGCTTGTAGAAGCTTGGCGACCTCGGCGTCGACTGACGAGGCTCGGGCCAGCTCTACCGCCAGGTCTTCGAAGGATTCCGGTTCAGGTACGTCAGTCGGCTCGATGAAGCCCAGCTCAGTCGGTGAGCAGCCGTACACGTCGCAGAAGAGGCGCTGGTAGAACTCGCCGACGGGTGCGTGGCCGTTCTCCCAGCGTGAGACCTGGCGGCCGAGGCTCGCCGGTTGAGGGAGCGTCTCGCCGCGGGCTTTGGCGGCGTGGCGTAGCCGGGCGTCGAGTTGGGTCTTGGTCCATCCGAGGCGCTGCCGGCGGGCGCGCAACGGGGTCACGGGCTCTCCTCCACCGAACAGGTCTCACATGTTTACCGGCCTGCCATTCTGCCGGTTCCCGGTGACAAGACAAGGGATGACAGTCACCCACTGTCATCCGGTGTCATCTACTGCCGGGCGTTCGGGGCGAGCAACCTGATGGATGTCGGGCCGCTGAGGCCGGCACTCCGAACAAGCGAAGGGACTTGACACCCGATGGCGCCAACCTATTACTTGTACATGTACTACCTGTCTAGCAAACGAGTGGAGGTGAGCCGCTGATGTTCACCCAGCCGAAGAAGTGGCCGCGGTACCTGGCCGGCGCGATCGTCGTCGTCTTCGTGTTCAAGAACCCGGCGGCAGCCGCTCAGCTGGTCAACCACCTCAGCGGGCTCATCTCGCAGGGGGCGACCGCGCTGTCTCAGTTCGCCTCCGCTCTGCACGTCGGCTGATCCGGTGCACAGCCACCAAGCACGGCACCGGACCGCCGAACCCGACCGATCACACGCCCGATTCACCTGGAGGTTTCGCGTGAACGATCATCCGAGCAAGCTGACCACCCCGGATCTGCGGGACGAGTGTCTCGATGGCGCTCAGTGCCTGTTCGACGGCGAGTTGCACGACGGCCCGGACCCCGCCGACCGGATCGAGCACCCCGACGCCCGCGCCGCTCGCGAGGACGTCGCCAAGGACATCTGCGTCACCTGCCCCGTACAGGCCGCCTGCCTGGAACACGCCATCTGGACCAAGCCCACCACCGGCATCCGGGCCGGGCTTACCGCCGATGAGATCGCCCAGCTCGGCGCGCGACGCATCGAGCAGCTCGGCGCCGACTACGAGGAGGTGGCCTGACCATGGGGTACACCGCCACAGAGCTGGCCGCGCTCCTGCGCGTCGGCGCCCGAGGTTGCCACTCCGATGAAGCCGCGGTTGGCCTGCTGGTCGAGCACGACCTGTGGCTGCACCGCCACGACTTCGTCCGTACATGCGTCGCCGTCGAGACCGACCTGTTCGACGAGGACGAAGACGTCGCGGCCTTCATTGACTGGAGCGCCGCGGTAAGGGTCCTCGACGCCGGAGGCCTGCCGTGCTCCACCGGTGAGGGAGCCGTACTCCGCATCGCCGCCGGGCTGGCCGGAGTGCCGGTCAATCTGCGGGCGATGCTCGGCGGCCTGGACGCCCGCAACATCCGCCTCGTCGCCCAGGCCGTCATGCGCGCCAACGGCACCCCTGCTGACGCGCAGCAGAAGGAGGGGCATCGCCGTGGCTGAGCCGTACACCGCTCCGTACCTGGCGCCCGTTCACGCACCCGCGCCTACGGAGGTACGGACACGGGCGCTGACCGAGCACGAGCAGACCGCCGTCGCGGTGGTCGGGGGACTGGTCGCCGCGCTGGGGCTGCTCGGGTTCGTCAACAGTTTCGCTCGCGTCGCCGCTGCGGCTCATGAGTCGTTCGGGCGGCTGGCGTTCACCGTGCCGGTCGGCGTTGACGTCGGGATCGCGGTGTTCTCCGCGCTCGACATCGTGCTCGCCCGCCTCGATATGCGGGTCCGGTGGCTGCGGCTGATCCCGTGGTCGCTGACCGGCGCGACGGTCTACCTGAACGTCGCCGGCGAGACGTCGGTGTTCGGGATCGTCGCGCACGCCATGCTGCCCGCCCTGTGGGTCGCCGCGGTGGAGGTCGCCGCGCACGTCGTCCGCGTCCGCGCTGGGCTGGCCGCCGGTACGCGGATGGATTCGATCCGGCTGTCGCGGTGGCTGCTCGCGCCCGTCCCGACCGTACGGCTGTGGCGCCGGATGGTGCTGTGGGAGACCCGCTCCTACCCTGCCGCGCTCACCCGCGAGCGTGACCGCGTCCTGGCGCTCACCGATCTACAAGATGCGTACGGTCTGGGCTGGCGATGGAAGGCACCTCGCCGGACGAAAGCGCTCTACAAGCTCGGCGAACTGACCCCTGCCGGGGAACTTCCCGCGCTGTCCGCTCCGCAGCCGGAGCCAGCGGAGAGGACGCCTCGCCGGACGGCGAGCGAACCTTCGCACGGACGGTCCGCTCGGCGTACGAGCGCACGGTCCCGGGCCAAGCGCCGGACCGTCCCCAACGTCGATGACCTTATGGCCGCCGGACGGCGCATCGCGGTCGAAGCAGACGAACGCGGCGAGCCGCTCACGCGGGATCGCCTCGCCGCAGCCCTCCGCCAGGCCGGATCCACCGCCGGAAACGAACGCGTCGGTGCTCTGCTGACGCGCCTCAAAACCGAGACCGACAGCCCGGCCCGTACGGGAGGTGCGCAGCAGTGAGCGACCACGCCACGTCGCCCGAGCCCATGGGTGAGCTGATCCCGCTCCACCCGACGACGGCACTCAGCAGGTCCGAGGGCACCCATTACGAGGTGGTCCTGGACGAGGAGACCACGCCCACGCGCGACGCGGTTCTCGTCGAGCCGCCCGACCCCGTACGAGAACGGCACCCGATCATCCCGGCCGAGCTGCGCGGCTGGCCCACCATCCGGGCGACCGCCGAGCACGCCATCGGACGGTGGGCGCACCAGCTCAGCTACCACGCCGTACGCGCACCTCGTTATGCCGTGCTCGGCTGCTTCTGGGCCTCCGTCGGGGTGTTCCGGCTGACGGGGCGGCATCTGCGCTGGTGGTGGGTGACCGAGCAGTTCGGCCTACGGCAGGGCGCTGCCGAGCGGAACGACCCCGAGATGTGGATGAAGCTCCACCGCGAGGTCAAGGCCACCCGTACCTGGCGCGGCATCGTCCTCGTCGGCGAGGCCGCCGGCGTCGCCATGGCCGCCGGAGTAATCCTCACCGGGCCGGCCTGGCTGCTGGCCGCCACGCTCGCCGGAGTCGTGCCCGCCCTGGCGCGCATCGGGCGGCCGACCGATCGGCGCATCATCTCTGCGGCGATCGTCACGCCGAGGTTCCGCAAGCTCAACCCGGACATCGTGTTGCGCGCCTACTACGCGGCCAAGCTCGGCGACCCCGACAAGCCCGGCCAACAGGTCCAATTCGGCTCGACCATGTCCCGCGACGGCAACGGCTCACGCGTCCTGATCGACCTGCCCCATGGCAAGGGCCTGGACGACGCGGTTAAAGCCAAGCCCGCCATCGCCTCCGGCCTGGACGTCTCGCTCTCCCAGGTGTTCATCACCCGCGACCCGACCTCGCATCGCCGGCACGCGCTGTGGGTCGCGGACCGTGACCCGCTGGCCATCCCGGCCGGTCGTACGCCGCTGCTCGTGTGCAAACCCACCGACATCTGGGCACCGGCACCGTTCGGCCTGGACGAGCGCGGCAACCGCGTCGCGGTCGAGATGATGTGGAACTCCATCCTCGTCGGCGCCCAGCCACGGCAGGGCAAGACGTTCTCGGCCCGCGCACTGGCGCTGTACGCGGCGCTGGACCCGTACGTGAAGCTGTCGGTCTTCGACGGCAAGGGCTCACCGGACTGGCGCAAGTTCCGGCTCGTCGCCGACCGGTGCGCGTTCGGGCTGGCGATGACCCGCGACGGTGACCCCGTTGAGCTGTTCATCGACTCCTTGCACGCGATCAAGGCCGACGTGCAGGACCGCTACCAGCGGCTGTCCGAGCTGCCGGTCGACGTGTGCCCCGAAGGGAAGCTGACGCGCGAGATCGCTCGTGACCCGCGCTATCGGATGCCGGTCCGCCTCGTCGTGCTCGATGAGTTTCAGGAGTACTTCGACCTGCCCGACGCCGACGCGACCAAGGAGGTCGCCGCGCTGCTGGTGTTCCTGGTCAAGGTCGCACCGGCCGCCGGCGTCATCGTGCTGGGGGCGACTCAGAAGCCGAGCGGCATCGGTACGGGACAAGTCGCGCAGCAGTTCAACGCCTTCCGCGACAACCACCAGATCCGGTTCTCGCTACGTACGGGTTCCTGGCAGGTGTCGGAACTCGTCCTGGGCTCGGGTGCGTACTCCGAAGGCTTCGACTCCTCGACCTTGTTGCCTGACTACAAGGGCGTCGGGATCCTGCGCGGTGCCTCGGATGCGACGCCGACCGTACGGACCCATCTGGCCGACGCCCAAGACACCGAGAAGATCCTGACCGCTGCCCGCGCCTACCGCCAACGCGCCCGGACCCTTACCGGGACGGCCGCGGGGGAGGACGTCACCCGCGAGGCGCGGGACGTGCTCGCCGACGTCCGCCAGATCTACAACCCCGGCGAACGCGGCCTGCACTGGCAACAGATCGCCACCCGGCTCGCCGCCACCTATCCCGAGCACTACGCCGACCTCACACCCGATGCGATCTCCGCCCAGGTGCGCGCGTTCGGTGTCCCGTCCGTCGACGTGAAACGCGACGGCCTGACCCTCAAAGGCGCCCGTACCGACGCGATCAACGCCGCCATCGAACGCCGCGCCATGACCACCGACCGGTAGCGGCACACCCGCAACCGGTAGCGCGCACGCTACCCGGCCCGCTACCCACCCGACCTGCGGCAATAAGCCCAGGTCGCGGGTAGCGGTCCCCACCTCGCATGCCCGAAAACAGCCCAGAAAGGTTCGTCATGACCCTGCTCGCCGCTACCGACACCGGCTCATCCGCCGGACCCCTGCTCGTGTTCGCCCTCGTCCTCGCCATCGGCTACGCCGTCGCGTGCCTCATCTGGCCGTTCCGCGGCTGCCGCCGCTGCGAAGGCACCGGCCGCATGCTCTCACCGACCGGCCGCGCCTGGCGGCTCTGCACGCACTGCTCCGGGACCGGCGCCAAGCTCCGCCTCGGCCGCCGCATCTACAACCACCTCACGCGGACCCACGGCCGCGGCCACGGCACCCGCAAACCACGATGACCGCCCCGCAGAAACGTCAGTGCGGCCCGGCGCACAGCCACCAAGCACGACGCCGGACCGCCGCCCCAACCGATCACAAAACCGAAGGAGGCCCTTCCATCATGACCCACCCCAGCCAGGCCAGCCACCACAACGACCACCAGCGCACGGTATGGCTGCTCCCCGAAGACGGCGTCATCGACCCAATCGCCATCGAGCTGGCCGCGACCGGCGAGCGCTCCGTCGCCCTCACCGAGTCCGAACGCCGCATCGCCGCGGGCCTCATCCTCGCCGCCGGCGGAACCCCGAACCTGATCGCCAAGCGCCTCCACATGGCCCACACCAACGCCCGAACCCTTGCCGACCAGATCACCTACTCAGCCGCCTAAGAACTCGCTTCTGTCCCGCCGCCTGTGGGCGGCGGGACACCGGCCCAACCCCGGAAGGGACAGGCACCCCGTGACCAAGCCACACGCGCTCCACCTCATCGACGGCGACCACCAGGACGCCGAGCCCGGCAGCGCGCCACCGCACAACATCGGCGCCGAACAAGTCGTACTCGGCGCGATGATGCTCTCGCCCGCAGCGCTGAGCGAGGTCCGCGAGCTGCTCGATGGCGGCGAGTTCTACCGGCCCGCCCACACCCGAATCTGGGAAGCGATCACCGCCCTCGCCGGCCGAGACGCACCGTTCGATCCGCTCGCGGTCGGTGCCGAACTCGGACGCGACCTCACCAACACCGGAGGCGCTCTCTACCTGCACAACCTCATCGCCCAGGTCCCGGCCGCCACCAACGCCGGCTACTACGCCGCGATGATCCGCGACCTCGCCTACGCCCGAACCGTCATCACCACCGGCACCCGATTGATCCAGCTCGGCCAGACCGCCACCGGAGACGACACGGCGAACCTCCGCAGCACCGTGGCCGCCGAGATCGCCACCGTCACCTCACGCGATCTCAGGGGCTGGGCCGACCCGACTCCGCTCACCGCCAGCCCGACCGGTCTGCCGGGCTTCCCGTTGTGGACGTTCCCGGACTGGCTGGGGGAGTACGCGGCCTCGCTCGCCGAGGTCACCCAAACCCCGGCCGACCTCGCCGGTTGCCTCGCCCTGGCCGTGCTCGCCGTGGCGGCCGGCGGGAAGGTATGGATCCAGGCCTCGGCCTGGCGCGAACCGGCGAACCTGTTCACCGTCATCGTGCTCCCACCCGGCAACCGCAAGTCCGAGGTCTACCGGGCGATGTGCGCGCCCATCAAGGCCGCCGAACAGACCCTCATCGCCGAAGCCGAACCCTTGATCGCTGAAGCGGCCATCGCCCGGCGCATCGCCGAGGCCCGCGCCGAACAGAGCGCCAAGACCGCAGAGAACGCCACGGCTCTCGACCCCACCCAACGCGCCCTGGCGCTCGTTGAGGCCACCGAAGCCCGACTCGAGCTCGACGCCGCCGTGGTCCCCGCGAGGCCGCGGTTGTTCTCCGACGACGCCACGGTGGAAGTCCTCACCTCCCTGCTGTGCGAGCAGGGAGGGCGGATGGCCGTGCTGTCACCCGAGGGCGAGATCTTCTCCATCGCCGCCGGTCGCTATTCCGGCGCCCCGAACTTCGCCGTCCTAAAGAAAGGCCACGCCGGTGAAGAGATGCGCGTCGACCGCATGGGCCGCGACTCCGAACACATCGACAACGCCACCGTCACCCTCGGCATCTGCACCCAACCCGGCGTCCTGACCGAACTCGGCGACACACCCCAATTCCGAGACCAAGGACTCCTCGGCCGCCTCCTCTACGCCGTCCCGGACTCCCTGCTCGGCCACCGCAAGAACAAACCCGACCCCATGCCCACCGACCAAGAGGCGACCTACCAGACCACGATGAAAGCCCTGGTGCTCTCCCTGGCTCGCCTCACCGAACCGGCAACCCTCACCTTCACCGACGAGGCACACGAGGCCATCACCCAGCTCCTCGCAGACACCGAACCCCGCTTCCGCCCAGACGGCGACCTGGCCCACATGACCGACTGGGGCGGCAAACTCGTCGGCGCAACCGTACGGATCTCCGGGCTGCTCCACCTGGCCAAGCACCTCCGCGACGGGTGGAACCGACCCATCACCGCCGACACCTTCGCCGACGCCCGCGACATCGGCGAATACTTCACCGCGCACGCGAAGGCTGCCTACGACGCGATCGGCGTTGACCCAGCGATAGCCGACGCCAAAGCCCTCCTCGATTGGACGCGCAACACCGCACGAGTCCGCTTCGCCGCCCGGGACGCCCAGCCGCCACTACGCGCCCGGTTCAAGAAGGTCACTGACCTCGACCCCGCCCTACGCGTCCTGGAAACCCACGGCTGGATTCGCCGCCTGCCACCGCCACCCAGGACCGGCCGCGGACGTCCGGCTGCGCCGACGTACGAGGTCCACCCCGCCGCGCTGGAGACCAGCCGATGACCGCCACACAGCGTCAGCGCCGCGACGGTTGCAGGCCGCGGTCAGGACCTGAAGCACGTAAGCGAAAAGCAGCACAAGCAATTCTGCTGATTTCCGCTTACCCGCTTCACCATGCCCGCCCGCCCCCGAGCACCAGATCAGGACACACACCGTGACCGGCGAACAGCCACCAAGCACACGCCGGCCACGCCAACCCGACCGATCACAACGCTCGGAGGCGACCGCTCCGTGAAGACCTCAGAACGAACCCACGACAAGCTCACCCTCACCGAAGTCTGCACCGAACTCGGCATCTCTCGCTCAACCTTCTACGACTGGCGCGCCAAGCGCCGCGCCCCACGCTGCATCACCCTGCCCAACGGCAGCCTCCGCATCCGCCGAGCCGAACTGGACCGCTGGCTCGACGAACGAGAGGACGCCGTCTGATGCAAGACATCACCTACGACGTCCGCATCTATGGAATCGAGAAAAGGAAGAACGCGGCAGGGAAGGTGATCACCTACCGGGTGCTCTGGAGGGTGGCGGGCACCCTCTTCCGAGAGACGTACAAGAAGAAGGCTCAGGCCGACAGCTTCCGTTCCGAGCTGGTCGCCGCCGTCAACAAGGCCCAGGCATTCAGCAGACAGACCGGCCAGCCAGTGACATGGAAGCAGACGATCAATCACATGAGCTGGTACGAGTTCGCCTGCAACTACGCAGATATGAAGTGGAAAGACGCCTCGGCGAAGCACCGTGCAGACATCGCGCGAGTACTCATGCTGGCTACGCCCGTGCTCTTCTCCTCGAAGCGCTGGACCGCCCCGGCGATCTTGGAGGCTAGATCGCTTGGATACGTGAAGTTATCTTAGTGGATTCCTGTGACTTATAGAACGATTCCTCGAACTCTTTGGGAGGAATTCCGCCGCAGTACGAGTGGAG
>NZ_JAUEQY010000037.1 GCF_030406325.1 Actinomadura sp. DC4
CGCTGCGCCCCGACGTCGCCGTGCTGGACGTACGCCTCCCGGACGGCGACGGGGTGACCGTCTGCCGCGAACTCCGCTCCCGCATGCCCGAGCTCGCCTGCCTGATGCTCACCTCCTTCGCCGACGAAGAGGCACTGATCGACGCCGTGATGGCGGGCGCGTCCGGTTACGTGCTCAAGCAGATCCACGGCTCGGACCTCGTCGGCGCGGTCCGAACCGTCGCCGCCGGTGGATCGCTCCTCGACCCGCGCAGCACCGCCCAAATCCTGCAACGACTCCGCGAGCGTCCCCGGAAGGACCCGCTCGCCGCCCTCACCGAACAAGAACGCAAGATCCTCGACCTCATCGGCGACGGCCTCACCAACCGCCAGATCGGCGAACGCCTCTTTCTCGCCGAAAAGACCGTCAAGAACTACGTGTCCAGCATCTTCTCCAAGCTCAACCTGCACCGACGTACGCAGGCCGCCACTCTCATCACCCGCCTCAGAGCCGACGACTCACATTCCGCTCCCGGCGAGTAGCCTGCCGGACGACGGCCACCGGGCAGTGAGCGCGATGCACCACCGCCTGGCTCACCGAGCCCAGCAGCATGCCGCTGAGGCCGCCGTGCCCGCGCGATCCGACCACGAGCAGCCGCGCTCCCGCGGACTCCTCGATCAGTGCGTGACTCGCGAGGTCGGCCGAGACGACGACACGAAGGTCCGCGTGCCCTGCGCCAAGCGAGGTGAGCATCGCCTCGGCGTCTGCCCTCCCCGCCTCGTCTTCGACGGCGTGCACGAGCGTGACACCGCAATCCCGGTCTCTCGCCTCGGCGAAGGCGAAGTCGATCGCCGGCTCCGACAGTCCGGTGCCATCGACACCTACGACGACGCGCCCGGCCGAAGGTCCTGGCCCGTCGGATGATCCGGGACGGACGATGACCACCGGCACGCTCGCGTGCGCGGCCAGCGCCATGGCCGTCGAGCCGTCCGCCAGATCGGACATCCGCAGAAAGGTCGCGGAGCCGACGACGATCATCGAGGCGTCCAGGTCCGCGGGGAGCCCGGGATCACGGCCGGACAGGACCCGTACCCGCACGCCGCGACGTCCGGCCTCGCGGTACGCCCAGGCGATGGCGTCCCGCCCTGAGTCCGTGCCGTCGACCTCGACGACGATCGGGCGGGAGCCGGTGGACGGCAGGGCGTCGTCAGTTTCACACTTCACGGAACGCTCGTGGTTCATGGCCCCTCCCGGACTACGGTCCGCTGACATCAGGCTTCCGGCCGGACCCTTCGGAGTCAGGAGGCCTAGGTCCCGTCACGTACGAGACAACATCCCGGCACCGGCGACGCCTCCGGCGGGGCGGCGGTCACGGTTCCGGTCTGCTCACGTCGGCCGAAGGCCGGCGTACGCTCGCGATCTCGCTGTCGGCGAAGCCCAGCCGCAGGATCATCTGCGGATACGCGCCGTCGCAGTACCCCGCGCGGATGAAGTCCCGCAGTTGCGGAATCTCCAGCGCCTGCGTGTGGAACGCGGCGCAGACTCCGTCCTCGGTGGCGCGGAGCAGGACCCGTTGCAGCGCCTGGCCGGCCCGCAGCCAGTCGGGCCGCTCGTCGGTGTCGGTCGTGATCAGGACGACGACTCCAGTGGCGTCCTGCTGATCGTCGCCCAGCAGTCCCCAGCCCTGCCCTCGCGCGAAGTCGCGCTCCGCGAAATAGGGATCGGTGTGTTCGTGGGTCTGCGGGTAGGCGTCGTCATGCACGCCATCGAGCCGGGCACTTCCCGGACGCGGCGCCCAGTGTGCCATCTCCGCGGCGTAGGCGGGGTTCTGCCGATGAGTCTGCTCGGCGACCTCGGTGAGAGCGGCGAGCGCGATTCGCGCCCTGGGGTCCGCGACGATGCGGAGCATGACACCCTCGTCGTAGGCGTGGGTCCTCAGCGTCTGGAGCAGCCCGGCCGGCAGTCCTTCGAGGCGGAACCCGCCTCGGTGAGTGCGCCGCCGCCGGATCTGCGCGTACATCCGTTCCTCCTCGACGGTGGCCTGCCCGGGCTCCCCTACGGCCACGTCGGCGATCAGTCCGGGCCGGCCGGGGTCGGACAGAAACCGAACATGAGGGTGACGGCCGAGGTGCCTGGCGGCGAGGCGAAGCGTGTAGAGCGCCGCCCCACAGCTGATCAGCATCTCCCGGCCATCGGGGTCGGCGACGCTCAGCCGGCGCTCCAGCTCGGCGTGCACGGTCACCGTCGAGCCGCGTGTACCGAACCACCACGGTTGCGTGTTGTGCACTGACGGCGCCCACACCGCCTCGTCGAGGAGACGCTGCGCCATCTTCTCTTCCTCTGTTGTGACATTCATGATCGGCCTGCCGGGTGTGATTGCCGAACGTGGGGCTTGAGCGATGACCTCGGCACGTTGCGGACACGTCGAGGGGAAGTGCCCACGATCACGTACGGGTCTTGGGAACCGCGTTGCCGACCTCCTTCTCTCTGTTAACCATCGCTCGCGCGCAGGCGGGGTGGAGAGTGCCGAGCGGCCTCGGAACAGGGGACCTTCGGCCCGTCCGGAACGGCGGTACTCAGGCCAACCTGGGAACGTGTGTGCGAGCTCCGGGCCTGAGCCGAGGTGAGGAGCACGATCATGATCTTCGCCGCGGGCGGAGCCGGCCTCGCCCCGTTGCGTCCCGCGATGCTCCACGCACTCGGCCGGCGAGCGGCCTACCGCCGCATCACGGTCCTGATCGGCGCTCGTCCTGCGGCGGATGCCAGCTCGCGGCGTCCTGCACCGGCTCCAGCGGCACACCGACCGATCGAAGGCGAACGCCACCCAGGCGTCCGAGCTGATGAGCTCTCCCGCGCGGCCAGCGGCAGGCTCACCGGCATCGTCACCAGATCCGACCTGCTGGCCGTGTACGAACGCCCGGCCGAGGGCATCCAGCGCGAGGTCCTGCACGACCTCATCGAGGACGTGTTCGGTATGGACGCCCGGCGGTTCACCGTGAGCGTCGACCAGGGAACCGTGACGCTCCGCGGCGATATCAGGGATCGGAGTGCCGCCAAGGTGCTCACCGACGCCGTACGACATGTCGAAGGCGTCGTCACCGTCATCGACGAACTGACCTGTCAGGACCTCGACCGACCCTCCGCGACGCCACCGAACGACCGGTGAGGCGTCCACGACCGCCTTACGTGACCATCGTGGTGGAGAGGGAGAAGTAAGCCTCCTCCTGAGCGAAGTGCAGGATCAGCACGGCGTGCAGTTCGTACAGGCAGGCCCGCAGGTCATGCCGTTGGTCCGGGCGTCTGCGGCGACGCGGATCCGTTCCAGGGAGCGTCGTAGCAAAGCGTGCTCTTGGTCGAAGCGGTACAGCATCGCGTCCGCCGCCCACTCCCCGCCCGGGGACACGGCCTTTCCGACGACGACGTTCTGACCGTCCACCCGTCCCTCGGTGCCGTGGCCGGGCACTTCACCGGTCTTGTCCATGATGAGGGGGCGTGCGCGACCGAGCGTCTCCAGCGCCGCACCGTCCTTGACGATCACACCGTGGCGGGCCGTTCCCGACGGCCCGGCGACGATGGCGACCGGCGCCGCCGGCAACAGAGGGCAGGGTGTGGCCACGACGAGTACCGCCACCGCACGTACGAGCCGCCCGGAGACCAGCCATGCTCCGCCGGCGTTGACGGTCCCGCTGCGTACACTCGCGCCCTCGGTGTACTCGACCCTTTTCGTGGCCGAGCCCCGTCCTGCGCACGCCCAGGCCGTCGATCCCAGGGGAAGCGGGACCTTCGTCCCTGCCGGTGAAACCGGGCGTACGCGACCTTGTGGGAAGCACCGAGCCCCAAGGAGGGAGCCATGCCGACCACTGCCGTAGAAGCGTCCTCGACATCGAGGCGGGAGCACGCCGTCGCCATCTCGGCCGCCGGGGTGGTGAAGACGTTCGGGCGAACCCGGGCGCTGGACGAGCTGGATCTCACGGTCGCCACCGGAGAGGTGCACGGCTTCCTCGGCCCCAACGGCGCCGGCAAGACCACCACCATTCGCGTCCTGCTCGGACTGCTTCGCATCGACGCCGGGCAGGTGCGGCTGCTGGACGGCGACCCCTGGGGTGACGCCGTCACCCTGCATCGCCGGCTCGCGTACGTGCCCGGCGACGTGAGCCTGTGGCCCAAGCTGTCCGGCGGAGAGATCATCGACGTCTTCGGCCGGCTGCGCGGGGACCTGGATCCGGTCCGGCGGGACGAACTCCTCGAACGGTTCGAACTCGATCCGACGAAGAAGGCGCGGACGTACTCCAAGGGCAACCGGCAGAAGGTCGGGCTGGTGGCGGCCCTGGCCTCCAGTGCGGAACTGCTGATCCTGGACGAGCCGACCTCCGGGCTGGACCCGCTGATGGAGACCGTCTTCCAGGACTGCATCCGTGAGGTCAAGGAAGAGGGCCGTACGGTCCTGCTGTCCAGCCACATCCTGGCCGAGGTCGAGGCACTGTGCGACCGGGTGACCATCATCCGGGAGGGCAGAAGCGTCGAGAGCGGAACCCTCAGCGAGCTCCGGCATCTGACCCGTACCTCCATCGACGTGCACACGGTCCGGCCGACGGCCGGGCTCAACGAGCTGGCCGGGGTGCACGGCCTGCGGGTCGACGGCGACCGGGCCTGTTTCGACGTTGACACCAACGAGCTGGACGGCGTCGTACGCCATCTCACGCGGTTCGGCATCCGGACCCTGAGCAGCCGGCCGCCCACGCTGGAGGAGCTGTTCCTGCGTCACTACGGCGACGAACTCGCGGACGGTCGCCGACCGTCTGCCGAAAGGCGGGCACGGTGAGGACCGAGCTGACCGGTACGGTCGCGCTGACCCGGTTCATCCTGCACCGCGACTGGATACGCGCCCTGATCTGGATCACGGCGATCGCCGTCGTGGAGCTGCTGACGGCCTTGAGCACCACCAGGATCTATTCCACTCAGGCCGATCTGATCCGGTCCGTGGAAGCCGCCCACGGCAACGCCGCGATCATCGCGATGAACGGCCCGGCCCAGGGGCTCGACACGATCGGTGGTCAGGTGGTGTTCCAGATCGGCGCCACCGGTCTGGTCGCCGTCGCGCTGATGGCCGTGTTCATGATCGGCCGCGAGACCCGCGCCGAGGAGGAGACCGGACGACTGGATCTGGTCCGGGCGATGCCGGTCGGCCGCCACTCCGCCACGGCCGCCGCCCTCACCGTCGTCGCCGGCATGAGCGCGGTGGTCGGGACCCTGGTGACGCTCGGGCTGGTCGGACTGGGCCTGCCGGCGCACGGCTCGATCCTGTTCGGCGCCACGTTGTGCGCGGAAGGACTGGTCTTCGCCGGTGTCACCATCGTGGTGGCCCAGTTCACCGAGAACACACGGATGGTGTTCGGCAGCGCCGGAGCCGTGGTGGGCGCGACGTTCGTGGCCCGTGCCGCCGGCGACGTCGGCGACAACCCGCTGAGCTGGTTCTCCCCCATCGGGTGGGCGCAGAAGACCCGGCCGTACGCCGGCGACCGGTGGTGGCCCCTCCTGATCATGACCGTGTCCGTCGTGGCTCTCGTGAGCTTGGGAGCCGCGCTCTCGACTCGACGGGACATCGACGCCGGGTTCATCCGGCCCCGTCCGGGGCCGCGGATCGCGACGCCTGCTCTCGGCCGGCCGCTCGGGCTGGCCCTCCGGCTCCAGCGCGGCAGCCTGATCGGCTGGACCGTCGGGCTTTTCGTGGCCGGCACCGCCGTGGGATGGATCGCCAACGACGTCGAGGACCTCGTGGGTGACAACCAGGCCATGCGCAAGACCATCGCCCAGCTCGGCGGGGTCAGCCTCACCGACTCCTACCTGTCCACCGAGATGCTCTTCGCCGCTCTCATAGCCACCGGTTTCGCTCTCCAGTCGGTTCTGCGGCTACGGGGTGAAGAGACGGCCCTGCGGGCGGCGCCCCTGCTCGCGACCCCCCTGTCCCGCCGGCAGTGGATCCTCAGCCACCTGATCATCGCGCTGGGCGGCAGCGTGATCGTCCTCGCCGCCGCCGGTCTCGGCAGCGGCCTCACGTACGGCATCGTCATCGGCGACCCGAGCCAGGTCCCCCGCATGCTCGGCGCCGCACTGACCTACGTGCCGGCACTGTGGCTGTTCGTCGGCCTCGCCGCGCTGCTCTTCGGCCTCATCCCCCGCGGCGTCGCCGCGGCATGGGCGGCCCTTGCCGCGTGCTTCGTCGTCGGCCTGCTCGGAGCGGCGCTCAGTCTTCCGACCTGGGCCGAGGACGTCTCACCGTTCCGGCACACACCACGTCTCCCGGGAGCGAGCCTGACCGCCGTCCCACTCAGCGTCCTCACGGCGATCGCGGCGGCACTGACCGTCGGCGGCGTCTTCGCCTTCCGCCGACGGGACGTCGGTTAGGCCGTGGGGCCCGACGAGTGGGGTTCGCAGAACGTCATGACCGCACCGGCAGCGTAGAACTCATCCGTCCGATGACTTGGGAGTGACCTGATGCGACTGATCTCAACGGACCGGCTCGCCGCCGTGTTCTCTCGGCTGCCGGGAGTCCCGCGTGTGGTGGCGGGCGGCAACTTCGCCACACCGCGGCACCTCCTGGCCGTACTGGACGCCGCGGTGGCGGAGTACCGCCTGTTCGTCCTCAACGCGCAGGCCGGGATGCCCGACCGTGACGGCGTGCTGCTCGAAACGCCGTTCGCCGGTCCGGGCATGCGCAACCGTACGGGCCTGCGCTACTTTCCCTCCCGGCTGTCGCTTGTGCCGCATCTGCTGAAGGACGCACTGCCGCCGGACATCGTGCTGATCCAGACGTCCATGCCGGTGGACGGCACCGTCTCCCTCGGGATCGAGGTCAACATCCTGCCCGCCGCCGTCGAGGCGGTACGCGCCCGCGGCGGGCTGGTGATCGCCCAGCACAATCCGCACATGCCCTACACCTACGGCGACGCGATCCTGTCCGTGACGGAGATCGACTATGCGATCGAGTCCGACGAGCCGCTGCCCGTGCCGGCCCACCGCACGCTCGGCGACGTGGCGCACGTCATCGGCGCCCGGGTCGCCGACCTGGTGCCGGAGAACGCCACGTTGCAACTGGGCATCGGCGCGGTACCCGACGCGGTGCTGCACTCGCTGCGGGACCGGCGCGGGCTCGCCATCTGGTCGGAGATGTTCAGCGACGGCGTACTCGACCTGGAGAAGGCCGGCGCGCTGAGCCCGCACGACCCGATCACCGCCTCGTTCGCGTTCGGTGGCGAAGAGCTGTACGACTGGCTCGACCACAACGAACGGGTCCGGATGCTCCGGACCGAGAAGACCAACGACCCGGGGTCGATCGCCCGGCGGCCGCGGCTGGTGTCGGTCAACTCCGCGCTCCAGGTCGACCTGTTCGCGCAGGCGAACGCGAGCCGGGTGCACGGTGTCATCTACTCCGGCTTCGGCGGGCAGACCGACTTCGTGGTCGGCGCGCTGCACTCTCCCGGCGGACGCGCGGTCATCGCGCTGCCCTCCTGGCACCCGAAGGCCGACGTGTCGACCGTGATTCCGCGCCTGGCCGGCCCGGTGACCTCGTTCCAGCACAGCTTCATCGTCAGCGAGCAGGGCACGGCGACGATCTGGGGCCAGGACGCGGCGACACAGGCACAGCAGATCGTGGACAACGTCGCCCACCCGGACGCGCGAGAGAACCTGCGCGCAGCAGGCCGCGATCTCGGTTTTCCTCTGCGCTGACCAGCGCACTGGTCTTTGGTCCTGTCGATCACGTGGCCTATGGCCGCTGCTTTCAGGCCCTCACGGGACGAGAGTCGGAGATGACGGACATGGAGGTTGAAGTGACCACGATGAACGCCGAGAAGGCGACGGAACGGTCCGCATGGCGCGAGTTCGAGGGCACGGGATGGCGGAGGCGGATCGACGTACGCGGCTTCGTCCAGGCGAACTACACCCCCTACGAGGGCGAGGCGTCCTTCCTGACCGGTCCCACCGAGCGCACGCGCCGGCTCTGGGAGCGGCTCGCGGCGATGTTCCCCGAGGAGCGCCGCCGCGGGATCCTCGACGTGGACGCCGCGACGCCCTCCTCGATCACCTCGCACGGCCACGGCTACATCGACCGCGACCACGAGCTGATCGTTGGCTTGCAGACCGACGCGCCGCTCAAGCGCGCCATCATGCCGAACGGTGGCCTGCGCATGGTGGAGAACGGCCTGGCCGCCTACGGCTACGAGCTGGACCCCCAGGTACGCAAGGTGTTCACCGAGTACCGCAAGACCCACAACGACGGCGTGTTCGACGCCTACACCCCGCAGATCCTGAGCGCACGCCGATCGCACGTCATCACCGGTCTGCCCGACGCGTACGGGCGCGGTCGCATCATCGGCGACTACCGCCGGGTGGCGCTGTACGGCGTGGACCGGCTCGTCGAGGCCAAGGAGACCGAGCGCCGCCGTCTCGACGCTCCGCCGTCGACCGCCGAGGTGATCCGCGACCGGGAGGAACTCGCCGAGCAGGTCCGCGCGCTGGGCGAGCTGAAGGAGATGGCGGCCTCCTATGGCCATGACATCTCCGGGCCGGCGCGTACCGCCCGCGAGGCGATCCAGTGGCTGTACTTCGGCTACCTGGCCGCCATCAAGGAGCAGAACGGCGCCGCCATGTCGCTCGGCCGGACGTCCACGTTCCTCGACGTCTACCTGCAGCGCGACCTCATGGCAGGGAGCCTGGACGAGAGCGGGGCCCAGGAGCTGATCGACGACTTCGTCATCAAACTGCGGATCGTACGTTTCCTCCGCACGCCCGAGTACGACCAGCTCTTCTCCGGCGACCCGACCTGGGTGACCGAGTCGATCGGCGGGATGGGCGAGGACGGCCGCACACTCGTCACCCGGACCTCGTACCGGTACCTGCAGACGCTGTACAACCTCGGGCCCGGTCCCGAGCCGAACCTGACCGTGCTCTGGTCCACCCGGCTGCCCTGGCCGTTCAAGCGGTTCTGTGCCCAGGTCTCGATCGACACCAGCTCGCTGCAGTACGAGAGCGACGACCTGATCCGCCCGCGTTTCGGGGACGACACGGCGATCGCCTGCTGCGTCTCGGCCATGGAGGTCGGCAGGAAGATGCAGTTCTTCGGAGCGCGGGTCAACCTCGCCAAGGCGCTCCTGTACTCGATCAACGGCGGGCGCGACGAGCTCAGCGGCGAGCAGGTCACGCCGCCCTTCCCGGCGCTGACCGGCGACGTCCTGTCCTATGAGCAGGTCAGGTCCGCCTTCGACCACGTGCTGGACTGGCTCGCCGCCACCTACGTCGACGCGCTCAACGTCATCCACTACATGCACGACAAGTACGCCTACGAACGCGTCGAGATGGCATTGCACGACCACCCCGTCATGCGAACGATGGCCTGCGGCATCGCCGGGCTCTCCGTGACCGCCGACAGCCTCTCCGCGATCAGGTACGCGCGCGTACGCGTGATCCGGGACGGGACCGGGCTCGCGGTCGACTACGCGGTCGAGGGCGACCATCCCACCTACGGCAACAACGAGGACCGGGCCGACCGGATCGCCGTGGACCTGGTCGAGTCGTTCATGACCAAGCTGCGCTCCCGCCCGACCTATCGGGACGCCGAGCACACGCTGTCGGTGCTCACCATCACCTCCAACGTCGTGTACGGCAAGCACACCGGCAACACCCCCGACGGCCGACGCGCCGGTGAGCCGTTCGCGCCCGGCGCCAACCCGATGAACGGCCGGGACCGCCACGGAATGGTCGCCGCCGCGCTGTCGGTGGCCAAGATCCCCTACGACCAGGCGCGGGACGGCATCTCCCTCACCGAGACGGTCACCCCGGCCGGTCTCGGCCGTACGCGCGAGGACCGGATCGGCAACCTGGCCGGCGTCCTGGACGGGTACATCGACGCGGGCGGTTACCACATGAACGTCAACGTGCTCGACCGTGCCACGCTGCTGGACGCGATGGACCACCCCGAGCGGTACCCGCAGCTCACGATCCGGGTGTCCGGTTACGCGGTGAACTTCGTCCGCCTGACGCCGGAGCAGCAACGCGACGTCGTCAACCGAACGTTCCATGGATCGCTGTGATCATGACCACCCGCGATCGGCTCCTGGCCGAGGCGGCCGCCGAGCTCCACGAGCCCGGCGGCCCCACCGGGGCGGTGCACTCCTGGGACCTGTCCACAGGCGTGGACGGTCCCGGAACCCGCTTCGTCGTGTTCACCGGCGGCTGCCCGCTGCGCTGCCTGTACTGCCAGAACCCCGACACGTGGCGGATGCGCGACAGCCGCCGGGTCTCAGTGGAGGAGGTGATGACCGAGATCGAGCGGTATCGCCGTTTCATCTCGGTCGCCGGAGGCGGCGTCACGATCAGCGGCGGCGAACCCCTGCTCCAGCCCGCCTTCACCGGCGCGCTGCTACACCGCTGCCACCGGCTCGGGCTGCACACGGCGCTCGACACGTCCGGCCACCTCGGCGACCGCGCCGACGACGCTCTGCTCGCCGACACCGACCTGGTCCTGCTCGACATCAAGGCGTGGAATCCGCGGACGTACCGGGCGCTGACGGGCGGCGAGCTGGCTCCGACCCTGCGATTCGCCCGGCGGCTCGCCGACCTCCGCCGCCCCACGTGGGTGCGGTTCGTCCTCGTCCCCGGTGTCACGGACGCCGAGGACGAGATCGACGGCATCGCCGCCTTCGTCGCCACGCTGCCCAACGTCGAACACGTGGACGTCCTGCCCTTCCACCGGCTCGGCGCGGCGAAGTACGAGCGACGGGGAATCCCCTTCCCGCTCGCTGCGACTCCGCCACCGGACCCGGAACTCCTCGAGCGTGTCCACGCCCGGTTCCGCGCCCACGGCGTACGGAGCAGGTGACTACGCCCTCGGCGTGGCCTTCTGGATGCGCCGGCCGCTGATGCGGGTGGGCCGGATACGCAGGTACAGCTCCCTGTCGCCGCCCGCCCATGGCTCGACGCCCGATTCCAGGACCGACGCGCGCTCTTCCTCGGAGGTCACATGGTGCACCGACCCCTGGACGAGCACGCTCCATCCCTCGCGCGCCGCGGGGTCCAGCTCATCGACCTCGAACGCGACCTTGTACTCGGCGTCCGCGATCCCCGTTCGAAGATCCTCATCCGTCGGACTGTCATGCGCCGTCCGGAAGACGATCGTGCCCTCGTGCAGCGCGAAGTTGACCGGAAGAATCGTGGGCCCGTACCGGCCGAGGTAGGCCAGCCTCCCGACCGCGGCCGACGAGATCAAGCGCAGGCACTCCGCCTCGTCCAGGGCTTCGGGCACCGGACCTCCGCCCCCCGGACCAGGAACACCGCCAGGTGCATCATCGGTCATGCCATCACAGCCTTGCTTCCGTCGACGGAGTCGAGTTCAGATCAAGAGACTTCCCCGCGCCACCGCACCTTACCCGGATCGGGAGACGACGATATGCCCGCGCGAAGCCGCCTCCCGACCCTTCGTGGTAACGGCGTCGGCTACCGCCCGGCCTCGTAGGCGTCCATCGCGCGGCCGAGCTTCGCGAACTTCTCGGTGCGGTTCACCGCGGGCTGGACGGGCGGGTCCATGGGCCGGTTCGTGTCGATGTAGCGCCAGCCGAGATTGCTGAAGGCGACGATGATGTAGTCGCGCTTCGGCTTGCCCGGCAGCGAATGCACGATCCCCGCGTCCCCTGCCGCGAACGCGGTCAGCCCCGTCTTGTGGGCGAAGGTGACCTCGGCGGCGTCCTGGCAGGGCTGCACGGGATGGACGTACTTCCCGTCGGTCGGATCGTTGTTGACCGTCACCGTCCCATCAGCGCCGATCCACCGCTGCGAGATGCGCTGCGGCATCCCCTGGGCCGGGTAGGAGTAGCCGCAGTAGTTCGTCGTCGACAGGACGTTGTTCCACCCCTGGTCACCGAGTTCCTTCATGAAGAACTCACGGGACGACGCGCTCAGGACGTTGCTGGTGACCGGCTCGCCGTTCGGAGCGGTCCACGCCCGGCCCGGCACGCCGTCGATGAGCGCCAGCAGTTTGGCGGTGTCCAGCGAGGACATCGTGACGTAGTCGGACCAGTCGCCATTGGCCGGGTCGGTGCCCTTCAACTGCAACATCTCCAGGCCAATGTCCTGGAATCGCTGATTGAGCCAGTCGACCCCGCCGTGCTCGTGCATCACCTTGATGAGCGAGCACGTCGCGCCGTTGTCCGAAATAGTGATCATCCGGTCGAAATACTCGCCGATGGTGCGGGTGGTCGCGCCCTCACACCGGTCGGATGGCTTCGTCGGCGTGTAAGCGTAGGTGTCGCTGAGATTGATGGCGCCCTTGTCCACCAACTGCATGATCCCGAAGCCGACCATCAATTTGATGATGGACGCCGGGTAGGGCTCCATGAAGTCGAGGGGGGCGTTCTCGCGGCCGGGGACGGTGTCGGTCGTTCCCTGACCGTTGCCCGCGTCCCACTGGCCGGTGTCCCACAGCCGGTACCGGACCGCGGTGGTGTGCAGGTTCCCGTCCACCGGGACGACGACGCCGTCCTTGTAGCGCGGGCTCATCAGGACGGTGCCGGAGGAGCGAGGCCGCCCCTTCTTGTCGAGTTCGATGACGGTCACGTCGACCTGCGGTTGCTGGTGGATCGTCGTGGCGGCGGCAGTGCTCAGCGCGGGCGTGTGCTCCGGGGGCGCGGGTTCGGCCTGCCGCTGCGCGCGGAGAGCGCGGGCCTGGGCCGATCCCGGCGGGGCCGTGTCCAGGACGTCGCCGAAGTTCAGTCCGGCCATGGTCTGCCGAAGCCGCTCGGCAAGGCCACCAGACCGGTGCGTGACCGCATCCGCCGGCTGGATCATGGTGGCCGTTAACACGGCCGCGCCGCCGAGCATGGCCAGAGCTCGACCGCGTTCGCGAAATCGATGCAAGATCATCGCGACAGAATAGCCCCGAACATGGCTACCGTCCGGGAGTCAATGGATCGGGTAACGGCCGAAGTGTACTGACTGGTCAGGGCGCGGTCGGGACTGTTACCACGGTCCTTATCCGGTCTGTTCTTTGATCTGCTTTTCGGACCAGACCGCCCAGGAGCCGGCGGCGACCATCAGCAGAACGCCGAGCGAGGCCAGAACGGTGATCTGCTCCCTCAAGAACAGCCACCCCACGAACAGGCTGGCGACCGGTTCGAGGCCCGTGAGGACCCCGAACGTCTCTTCGGCGATGAACCTCAGGGCCAGGACCGCCAGCACCGTCTCGACGAAGCCGGACAGCAGACCCGAAGCCGCGCAGATGCCGAGCGCGTGGCCGGTCGCCCAATGCGCATTCGTGAAAATGAGAACCGGAGCCAGCATGACCGAGGACAACAGACCCGCGATGGCCGTTCCCTGGGCCAGTCTCCCGGCGTCCTCCAACCGCCCGGACACCTTCAACAGGTTCCAGCCGCAGGCCGCGGCCAGCACCGCCGCCCCGAAACCCAGCACGTCGAACCGGCCGGTCCACGGCCGGGTGAGCGCGAGCATCGCGACCGCGGCCAGCAGCGGGCACAGCAGCCCGCTGATCCGGCGAGGACCCGTACGAGGGAACAGCAGCCCCCATACCGTCACCATCACCGGGCCGCCGAAGGCGATCGAGATCACCGTCTCGAGGCTGTGCAGCCTCCCGAGTGACAGGTACGTCGCCGGCAGCACGACCGCGTTACCGACCGCGAGCCGCAGGATCAGAAGGGGCATGCCTTCTGACGCCCTGATCTCGTGAAACGCCTTCAGGAGACCGGGGCGGTCGGGGGCACGCACGACGAGGCGGCCGAACGGGTTCCGGCCCGCCCAGAGTGCGAAGACGACACTGCCGAAGACGGTCGCCAGGGCACCTGCCACCACGGGTGAGATCCGGTCGAACGCCAGCGAGCTGACGGCATCCCCCATCGCACAGGCGGTCATCGCCGCACCGGCCAGGACGGCGCCGAGTATCTGCCTGCGGTGCGGCACTGGTGCATTTCGTTGCATGGGTCCCCCGCTGCGGCACGGGTGTACCGGACACCCTTCGCCGATCGCCTCAGCGTCCGGCGGCGAGTCGTGCCAGCTCTGGGACGTGAGCGATGAGGTAGTCCGCGACCTGGACTCCGCCGGGGTCATCGAAGTGGATGGTGTCCGGCCGGAAGTCCACGCCGTTGACCAGCCCGCAGGGCGGCCCGGACGGGCAGACGACCGGTGCCGGGTCGACCAGGCTCACCCTGTCCCGGTGGGATGCCGCCCAGCGCAGGTACAGGTCACGAATCTTCTCGACGCTCGGGCCCGGCGCGTCGAGACGGATCGCCGGCGCGTGCTCGTACCACAACGGCAGGATCACGACGACCTTGGCACCACGGGCGGTGACGCGGCGGAGGGCGTCGTCCCACTCGGCCAGCACCCGTCGACGCCATTCATCGCTCCCGGGGGGAACGTAACGGTCCAGTAGGAGAATGCCTCGTATCTCCGTGACCGACTCCCACAGGACCAGTTTCGGCGCATAGGTCGCGGTCATTGCCGCCTGTTTGGCCGCGACGAGCCGTGGGCACTCGCCGCCCCGGAGCGGTCTGCGGTCCCCGTCCGGGTAGATGGCCACGAGTGGCAGAGTCCCCACCGGGCATGCGGTCAGCGCTCCGTCGATCACGCGCACGCCGCGCGGGCCGAGGCGACGCGCCAGGTAGTAGGCGTAGTCGCGGGCGACCGAGTCACCGATCACCGCCACGGTCGGCGCCGACGGCGCGGACGACGAGCCGGTGACGATGAAGGGGCGCGTGTCACCGCCCGCGGGCGTCGGCTTCGGCAGGTTCATGTGACGCGGAGGCACCGGTTCGGCCGTCGCGCGCACCGGTGCCATCGCGCCCACGTTCACTGCGAGCGCCAGCAAGAGAACCGCGCGAACATACGTTAACGCCATTTTAGCCCGACTTATTCGATGCACTTCCAAACCGATTTCCACGAGCCTTGACACTAACGCGCACGGACGACAGTGCCGCTAGACACCGACACATCTATTTTGGGGCCTGTTGGCGCATACTTTCTCGACGATTTACTCCCCCGCGAGGGCCGTCGATCCTCTTTAGTAATAAGCCAGGCCAATGGACCCCGATTGCGCACTCAGTGGTTATTCGGGTCATTCCAACGCCTCGTCGCGCCTACCGGTTCACACACCGCCATGCCGGGCTTTTCGAGATCCATGCGGGCGTTCGCGCCGCCCGGCCACCAGATTTAGCGTGTGGTAATGACATTGTTTTTGGTTCAGGCATCCCAGAGCTTGAAGTCGCCTGTCCGATTCGTCTCGCGTCAGCATGTCAGAATCCAGCCATGCGAATAGCGATCACTAATCATCGGAGAGGCTGCCGCAGGCAGAATATTTACAGCGGCGCCCGTCGTAAGTCGTTCCGCTTGCTCTGTATCGCCACAATGGCGGTCACGCTCGCGCCTCTCTCCGCACATGGTGCCGGCATCGCGGTATCCGCGGCTCCCCAGCACCACAAGAACCTTCCGGTCGGGGGTGTCTACACCGGTACGGACGGCTTCAAGCCGATCCTGCACACCACGCCGGACGGGACCCACCAGGCGTGGACCATCAGCCACCACGCGTACACGGGGCAGACGCGGCCCAAGGTCTCCTGCGTCAACATCGACACCGGCGTCCTGTGCAACGACGTGAACAACCAGGCGACCGAGTGGCCGAAGCCGCTGAACACGACGGAAGGCCCGCTGCGCACCGGCCCCGTTGGCAACATGGCGACGACCCAGGTGCTCCAGACCATCCTCGACGGCCCGAACTCCCAGTTCGTCCGCTTTCCCGCCGTCACCACCACGCCGCTGCCCGGGTATCCGAACGGCTCGGTCGGCGTGGGCTGTGTCGACATGGACAGGCAGGCGAACTGCACCTACCGGCCGCTGGCCGGGTTGACCAACAATCCGGGTCAGAGCAACGTCAACGGCCTGACCGGCTTCGACCGGGTCAAGGACCGGCTCTACGGCACGATCACCACCGGCCAGGTGCTCTGCTACGACACGGTCATCGAGGCACCGTGTCCCGGCCAGCCGTTCGACGTCGGCTCACCGCCCAACACCGACAAGGCGGGCCTCGCGCCCGATGACTTCATCGGCTCCACCGAGCTGGTGAACGACAAGGTCTTCCTCTCCTCGAACCCGCAGTACGCGGCGAAGACCCTGCATCCGGGGCCACCGGCCGTGACCTGCTTCGACCCGGTCACCAACCAGGCGTGCGCGGGCTTCGGAACCAAGATCATCAGCAATCCCCGGGTGTTGAACACGCTCGCGGTGAGCGGGAGCTTCGACACCGCGGGTAACGCGCTCGGCGCATGCGTCTTCTCCGGGAACCAGGACTATCCGGCACCGATCACGAACTGCTGGGACTTCGACGGCAAGCCGATCGCGCCGCCGTTCGAGCTGGCGACCGCCTTCCCACCCGCCGGTAAGGACAGCATCGTGTTCCAGCCGCTGACCATTAAGATCCTCAACGGCGAGCTCCGCAGCTATTTCCCGGGCTACACCGAGGACCGGGTGCATCTGGGATACACGGCCTGCTACAGCTGGACCACGGCCAGCGCCTGCCATGGCTTCCCCGGACCACTGCCGAACCAGAACACGCTCGGCGGGGACACCCATCCGTACGGCTATGGCTACAACCCGCTGAACAACTGCCTGTACGGCGTGGGCCATACCGGTTACATGTTCAGCGAGAACGCCACCACCGGTTCATTCGGCTGCTGACGCAGGCGTCCCGGGTGGTGACCGGCTTGCACTTCCGCTCCTCTTCTCGGAGCAGCGGTCATCACCCGGGGCGCGGAGGGGCGATTCACCCAGACCCGGCCGACACAACCGGAAGTGTCGGTGAGTTCACGGCCGGATTCGATGCGATATTTCAGGGCGGAGAATACGGACAGCCATGGGAAGAACAGCAATTCGCCACAAAAAAATCCGCCGTGTTGCTGTCTTTTTGGGCGGCGCCCGCCCTAAGTTGTTCCGGTTGCTCGGTGCCCTCGCATTAGTGTTCGGCATGGTGCCGCCATCGGTACCAGGGACGAGCCTGGCCGCCGTGCTGGACAAGGCCCACCACAGAAACATTCCGGTCGGGGGTGTCTACACCGGTACGGACGGGTTCAAACCGATCCTGCACACCACGCCGGCGGGGATCCACGAGGCGTGGACCATCAGCCACCACGCGTACAACGGAGAGGCCCGTCCGAGGGTCACCTGCGTCAACATCGACACCGGGACGCTCTGCAACGACACGGCCAGTCAGGCGACCGAGTGGCCCAAGGCGCTGAACACCTCCGCCGGTCCGCTGCGTGCCGGCGGCAACGTCGGCAACGTCGCGACGACGCAGGTCATCCAGACCGTGCTCGACGGCGCGAACTCCCAGTTCGTTCGCTATCCCGCCGTCACCACGACACCACTGCCCGGATACCCGAGCGGCTCGGTGGGGGTGGGCTGTCTGGACATGGACCAGCAGGCGAACTGTCAGTACCGGCCACTGGTGGCGCTGACCAACAATCCGGGTCAGAGCAACGTCAACGGCCTGACCGGCTTCGACCGGGTCAAGGACCGGCTCTACGGCACGATCACCACCGGCGAGGTCATCTGCTACGACACGGTCCTGGAGGCACCGTGTCCCGGCCAGCCGTTCGACGTCGGCTCGCCGCCCAACACCGACAAGGCGGGCTTCGCGCCCGATGACTTCATCGGCTCCACCGAGCTGGTGAACGACAAGGTCTTCCTCTCCTCGAACCCGCAGTACGCGGCGAAGACCCTGCATCCGGGGCCACCGGCCGTGACCTGCTTCGACCCGGTCACCAACCAGGCGTGCGCAGGCTTCGGAACCAAGATCATCACCGATCACTCGGTGCACAGCACGCTCGCGGTGTCCGGAAGCTTCGACACCGCCGGGAACGCGCGCGGCGCGTGCGTCTTCTCCGGCAACGCGAACTTCCCCGCGCCGATCACGAACTGCTGGGACTTCAACGGCAACCCGATCACGCCGCCCCCCGAACTGGCGACCGCCTTCCCACCCGCCGGAAGGGACAGCATCGTGTTCCAGCCGCTGACCACCAAGATCATCAACGGCGAGCTCCGCAGCTATTTCCCGGGCTACACCGAGGACCGGGTGCATCCGGGATACACGGCCTGCTACAGCTGGACCACGGCCAGCACCTGCCATGGCTTCCCCGGACCACTGCCGAACCAGAACACCTTCAACGGCGACACCCATCCCTACGGCTACGCCTACAACCCGGCGAACAACTGCCTGTACGGCATGGGCCACACCGGCTACATGTTCAGCGAGAACGCCACCACCGGATCATTCGGCTGCTGATCAGGCCAGGTCCGGTTTTCAGGGCGTGACCTGGGTGATCTTGTTGCCGAGATTCTCGACCGCCCGCGGACCGCCCAGCGGTCCGTGGGTGACTAGATGAAGAGGGTGTCTCCCCAGAACCCGCCTTTGTGTACGCCTGGTGGGCAGGCGTAGATGCCTGAGCTGACGTGCTGGATGTATTCGTTCATGTGGTCGTTGGCGGCGAGGCGGTTCTGCAGGGGGACGAATTGGGTGCGGGGGTCGCGTTGGTAGGCGATGAAGAACAGGCCGGCGTCGAGGCGGCCGAGTCCGTCGCTGCCGTCGGTGAAGGAGTAGCCGCGGCGCAGGATCCGGACGCCGCCGTTGCTGTCGGGGTGGGCGAGCCGTACGTGGGCGTCGGCGGGCAGCTCGGCGAGTGGCACCGGGTCGCGTTCGCGTTTGGTCCCGTAGGGGTTGCCCTCGCCCTTCGTGCGGCCGAAGACGTCTTGTTGCTCCTTGAGAGAGGTGCGGTCCCAGGTCTCGATGTGCATGCGGATGCGGCGGGTGACCAGGTAGGAGCCGCCGTTCATCCAGGCCGCGCCGTCCTTGGCCGCGGCCCACACATGCTGGTCCAGGGCCGCCTGGTCATCGCCGGGAATGTTGCGGGTGCCGTCCTTGAAGCCGAACATGTTGCGCGGCGTCTGCTGCTGCGGCGTGGTGGAGGAGGTCTTGCCGAAGCCGAGCTGGGACCAGCGCACCGCCACCACACCGAAGCCGATCCGGGCCAGGTTACGGATGGCGTGCACCGCGACCTGCGGGTCGTCCGCGCAGGCCTGGACGCAGATGTCACCGCCGCTGCGGTCGGCGTCGAGGTTGTCGCCGGGAAAGTGCGGCAGGTCGATCAGGGCGGCGGGGCGCCGCGCCTTCAGACCGAACCGGTCCTCACCACCGGACTCGAACAGCGCCGGCCCGAACCCCACCGTCAAGGTGAGGCGGGCCGCCGGAAGACCCAGCGCCTCACCCGTGTCATCAGGCGGCGATTCGGGCAGGCCACCGGCCGCCGCGCCGTACGGGTGGCCGGCGGTCAGCGCCGCACCGGCCGCGGTCCACTCCTTCAACATCCGCACCAGACGATTCCGGTCGTCGGTGACCACATCGAACGCGGCGAAATGCAGGCGGTCCTGCACCGGCGTCGCGATCCCGGCCTGATGCACGCCGAAGAACGGCACCGGCCCGTCATCGCCCGTCGCACCGGTGTGGGCCTGGGCGACCGAGACCAGGCCGGCCCCGGCCGCGGCACCCGCGGCCAGGGTCACACCCGAATAGCCGAACAACCGGCGCCGGGAGACCTCTGTCACTTCGCGACCACCCCGGCCAGCTTGGACAGCGGCTCACCCAGAGCGTTCACCTCATCGGACAGCTCCTTGCGCTCAGATTTGCCGACCGTGTCATAGGAGACGTAGCCCTCACCCTTCTCATACCTGGTCAACAGCTTCTGCACCTTGGCGAACTCACCGGTCAAATCCGAGGTGAGCGCCGCATCACGCTCCTGCACCACCGGCTTGAGCAACTCGAACACCTTCTGCGCACCATCGACGTTGGCCTTGAAATCACTCAGATCGGTGTGGGAGAAGGTGTCCTCCTCACCGGTGATCTTCCCCGTCGCGACCTCATCCAGAAGCTCCTTGGCACCGTTCGCCATCGACGTCGCGGTGATCGACGCCGTCCCCACCCGGACCTTGAGGGTCTCGACGTTCTTCACCAGATCGTCGGCGTAGGGGCCCTCACCCTTGAGCGACTTCGTCTTCCACAACGCCTTCTCGATCTGATGCCAGCCCGTCCACTTCTGACCCTTCTCCAGATCCGCCTCACGCGTGTCGGTCTTGGGATCGATGTCACCAAAAGACTCCGCCACCGGCTCAACGCTCTCCCACCCGAACCGCGACGGCGCGAACTCCGCCTTCGCACCCGCCAAGTCCCCAGCCGAGACCGAAGCAGCGAACTTCTTGACCTTGGAAAGGGTGTCATCCACCTGATCACCCACGTAGACCCGGTACGCCGCGACCGCCTGATCCAGACGCGGGTCGGTCGCGGTGACCCTGACCTCGTCATCCTGACCGGACGAGGAGTCGCCCTTCCCGCACGCGGACAACGCCGAAAATGACACGAAGACGGCGCTCGCGGTGACGAGCAGACGAACTGGACGCATGAGAACTCCAGCGGACGACGGTGAATCGGGCCGACAGCTTTCCTAAGCCCGAGGTGTGCCCCAACTTAGCCTCAACTCCATTTTGTCAGGCCACACGCGCGCACGACTTTGCGACTCTTCCCCGAATATTGAAGCCACACACGCCGTCACCCTGTAAGCGGTCAAGAAAGACTAGCTCGGATAATAATTTCGCCATGTTACGCGAGTCCGGCTGGCGAAAACGACGAGCGCGTGAATTACTACCTTGCGAACGACTGCTTTTCTAGCAGTTTCGAGTTCGTGATGTACGGGAGGATGCACGTGATCAAAAAGTTCGCTGCGGCCAGCGTAGTGGCGGCCGCCGCCTCTGGCGCCCTGCTGCTCGGTTCGCCCGCGTACGCCGACAATGACACCAGTGGCGTGGGTGGGCTGCTCTCCGGAAACCAGGCGGTAATTCCGATCTCCATCCCCATCAACGTCTGCGGCAACTCTCTCGCGGTCCTTGGCCTGGCCGGTGCAGGCTGCAGGGGCGGCGCCTCGGTCGGGGGCCACGGTCACCACCGCTACCCGATTTTCTGACAACGGCCGATGGCCCCAGGCCACCGGCTCTCCGAGGACCCCCGTACGGTTTCGCGTGCGGGGGTCCTCCGTCTTTTCCGCATTCATCCCCGCTCATCTCCCCGGCACCATGACCCCGTAGCAGCGCTTCCTGCCACTGAGCGTCATTTTTGTCGTGGCTATTCCGTAACTTTAAGATCGGCGGCTGATTCGCCGGTCGTCAGCATGTCAGAATTCAGGCAGCTTCACATCCCATCGCGACCACTTTGCAGCAATGACACAGAAAGGGGCATCAATATGGCCAAGACGACACGCGACCGGCTCACCTATCTGCGTCGGCGGGCCCTTGCCCGCTGGCTTTACCGCAGACCGCTTTCCCAGCTGAGCCCCGAACGCCTTTATCTGTGGTCGCAGGCGCTCATCGAAACCGCGGACGTGCCCGGAGCCGTCGTCGAGATCGGCTGCGCGTCGGGCGGAACCTCGGCCCACTGCGACCGGTTGCTGCGCAACATCGGAGTGTCCAAGCCCTACGTCGCGATCGACACCTTCGACGGGTTCGTGCCGGAGCAGTTCGATCACGACGCCGAGCGTGGCACGCCCGAGGCGGTCCGCCACGGGTTCGCCGCGTCGTCGCAGATCCTGGTCCGTCAGATCCTCAAACAGCTCGGCGCCCCCGACGTCGAGCTGGTCCAGGCCGACATCGTCACCATGGCACCGCAGTCCCTGCCGTCGCCGATCTCGGCGGTGCTGGTCGATGTCGACCTGTCCCAGCCGGTGTACGCCGCGCTACGGAAGGTGTGGCCGCTCATGGCACCGGGCGGGATGGTGCTCGTCGACGACTGCGACCTTCGCACCGGCTTCCGGGCCCGCGACGGTTTCCAGCGGTTCTGCGCCGAGTTCGCGCTCGCGGAGGACTACACGTACGGCATGGGCGTGCTCCGCCGGGAACCGGCGCAGACCTCCACCGCCCACGCGTCCGCCTGAGTCGCCCTCGGCACGGGCACCGGACCGGGGACCCGCGGAGGAGGTCGCCGGCCCGAGCGGCCTGGCGCGTACCGGTCAGGGACCGGCCGCGTACGCGCCGACGCGCCCGTCACGACCCTTCGCCCATGGCCGTGACCCTCCGGCGTGCGGCCGTCGGGCTCGGTACGCCGGCCGTAAGAGACGCGCGGCCTGCGGGCTGGACGAAGTTGAGAACGGCTCCCAGGAGACACGCGTTGACCGCCGCGAGCCGCTCGGCGGCCTGGACGACGTGGTCTTCGCGCGTTCGGCCGTACCGCGTCACGAGTATCGCCCCGGCGCAGTTGGAGGCGAGGATCGTGGCATCGCAGACACCCAGTAGCGGTGGGGCGTTGAAGATCACGATGTCGGCCTCACCCTCGAGCACGCGCAGGGTCGCCCGGAACGTCCGCGAGGCGAGAAGCTCGCTGGGATTGGGCGGGATCGGCCCGCTCGGCAGAACGGACAGCGAACCCGATCCCCAGGAACGCAGAACGTCCTTGACGGCCATCTCCTCCGACAGGACGTTCGTCAGCCCCGTCGCCTCCCCGATCCCGAGGTAGTCGCCGACACGCGGCCGGCGCAGGTCGGCGTCGACGAGGATGACGCGTACACCCGACTCGGCCAGCGCGATCGCGAGGTTGCAGGTGATGGTCGTCGTGCCCTCCTCCGCGACCGGGCCGGCGATGGTCACCGAACGCGGCAGGCCGCCGGCACCGCCGTACTGCAGTGCGGTCCGCAACGACCGGAAGGCCTCGGCGTGGACCGATCCGCCGTCGTCGCGCATGGTGAGGGGCCGTTTCGCGGCTCTGCGGTCGAGGTCGATCGCGGCCAGCGTCGGGCTCGCGGTCAGGTCGGCGAGAACTCGGGCCGATCGCACCGAGGTGTCGGTGCGATCCCGGAGCACGGCGCCGATCGCACCGACGATCAACCCGATGAGAAGGCCGACACCGAGGTTGCGGACCGGCCGCGGGCTCACCGGCGCCGTCGGCAGAATCGCGCCGTCGGCGACCGTGATCTTCACGGCGGGATGTGCGGACGGCCTGGACCGTTCGAGCCCGTCGACGTAACGCGAGAACTCCGCCCCCAGGGTGTCGGCGACCTGGACCGCGTGGGCCGCCGACGGATCGGTGACCACCGCCCGCAGCAGAACGGTGTCCGGAACCGCCTGGGCGGTGATCCGCTCCTGGAGTTCCTCCGCGGTGGCGCCGTCGCCCAGGCGCCGTGCCAAGCCGGCCGTGACCCCTTGGCTTCGCATCAGCGCCGCGTAGGACTTGGCGCGTTGCTGGGACAGAAGGACCGCCTGGTAGGCGGTGCTCACGTCACCGCTCTGCTCGGGCGCGGAGACGATCAGGGTGATCGAGGCGGCGTACTGCGGCGTCATGCGCGTCGTCACCAGGGCGGCCGAGATGAGTGCGAACAGGACCGATGCGATCAGGATCATCCATCGGCGCCGGAGTACGCGCAGGTAGGAGAACATGTCCACGGTTGATGCGCCGCCTTTCACAGAGGTACTCGTGTCGGATCGGGGAGCGTCTCGTCATGCGGGGTGTAGACGGGCACCTTCTGCAGCAGCCACACGAACAGCGCTCCTGCTCCCGCCGTGCAGGCCAAGGGGATGAGGGCGGGCACCCAGCCGCAGATGACCGGGACCGCGGCCAGGCAGGTGAGCGCTGCGGTCGCCGACAGCACGGCCGCGACCTGCCACGTGCTGAGGCCGAGCCGACGCAGCCGGTGCGAGACGTGGTCGGTTCCACCGAGCATCAGCGGCCGGTTCGCGCGATGCCGCGCCACGAGCACGACGCAGGTGTCGACCGTGGCGACGAACGTCACCATCAGCGGTGCGGCGACGATCGTTTCGTCACGGGAGCCCGCGCACACGAGGAGCGCGGACGCCGCGATCACGAATCCGATGAAGAGCGAGCCGGCGTCGCCCATGAAGATGCGTGCCGGTGTCCAGTTGTGCGGGAGGAAACCGGCGCAACCGCAGGCGAGCGCCAGGAGCAGCAAGCAGACGCCCCGCTGTCCGACCATGAACGCGGGGATCGCCAGGACCGCCCCGGTCGCCGAGGCCACGCCGGCGGCCGCGCCGTCCATGTTGTCGAGCAGGTTGAAGGAGTTGGTGATGACGACGATCCACAGCAACGGCAGGAGGTAGTCGAGCGGGTTCCCGAACAGGTGGATGCGACCGCCCATGCTCACGACCGCGGCCGCCGCGAGTCCCTCGACGATCAGGCGGCTCGATGGGGTGAGCGGTCTCAGGTCGTCGGCGAAGCCGAGGAGCGCGACGGCGAGCGACGCGACGATGAGCGTCAGCAGACGGCCGTCACCGCTCACCACCAGGGCCGACGGAAGCAGCACGCCGATGACGATGGTGACCCCGCCGAGGTACGGCGTCGGGTTCTTGTGGCTCTTACGCGCGCTCGGACGGTCGGTCAACGCGCACCGAATGGCAATCCGACGGATGAATTCGGTCAATCCGCCAACGAGCGCGAAAGCGGTTATTCCCACCCACGCCATTACTATCCCGCCCAACCTATAACCGAAGCCAAGCCTCCCGCGGCTTTCTTACCGCACGAGCATAAACGGAAACACGATCTTCCACATAACCCATGTCACCTGTGCCGGAGCAGCCCTCCGGCAGCGTTTCCAGGTGGAATACAAATTGCCCTAAGCAGTGAAAAGAAGTCGCAAACAAAGGTCAAGGTTTGCGGATGTCCACGCAGAGAGGCGGCGTGCTAGCCTGCGCAAATGTTTCTCTGTATCTTGACCGAGCGCTACAAGCTTAGTTGATACATCTTATCCGCTTTTGTGAAAGGAGCCCGATGGGTTCAGTCATCAGGGTGGCCGGCAGCGTCGCCGCCGCCGTACTGCTCCAGACCGGGATGGCGGCCGCGCCGTCCGCCGCGCTGGCCACACCGGTCACATTCGTGCCATGCAACACGCCGGCCCTCATCGCGGCCGTCAACGCGGCCAACACGGCCGGGTCGGGCGTGCTCCGGCTGGCCTCGTTCTGCGACTATGCCCTCACCAGCGCCGCAGGGAGCGGCCGGGGCCCGGACGGCCTGCCCGTCATCCACGGCAATATCGTCCTCGAAGGGGGGCGGAACACTCAGATCACCCGGTCGCCGACAGTCCGGAAATTCCGCATCATCGAGGTGGCCGCCGGCGCCGTGCTGGGCGTCCGGAACCTCGCCATTTCCGGCGGCAACGCCGATGGCACGATACGGGGCAACGACACCGGTGGCGGCATTCTCAATTCTCGGGGAAATGTGGCGCTCATTGATGCCTGGGTCACGGGCAACACCGCGGACAGCGGGGCCGGTGTCTCCAATGACAGCGGCCGTGTTCTCGTCACCCACAGCAACATTCGCGGTAACACCACGCGAAGCAACGGCGGAGGCGGAGGCGGCTTCTACAACGACGGCTCCCTCCTGATTGCAAAAAGCCATATTACGGACAACAATGCGAATACGAACGGCGGTGGTATTTACAACGGGCAGGGCGGCAGGACCGAGCTGTTCCGAAGCCTCGTCGACCACAACACCGCGGGCAGGAACGGCGGTGGAGTTTACAACGCCACCGACGGCAGGTTGGTGGTCATCCGCACTCTGATCAAGCGCAACACGGCCACCGTCGCCGGCGGCGGTATCAGCAATCAGGGAATTCCCGACCGGGTGGCGCTCATCGCGAGTCTTGTCGCGGGGAACTCCCCCGACAACTGCGATCCGGTGAACACCATCGTCGACTGCACCGGCTGAGCCGCGAGATCGATCCACGCCCCGTTTCCGTGCACGGACGACGTACGGCCGGTGGGGGTGACGGCGACCGTTTCCGTCCCCCCATCGGCGGCTCGGCGGCACTTGGCGACGGCGGCACGTCGCCGAGCGACTCATGGAAGGGAAAACGCATGGAAGGCACCGCGACCTGGCGCGGGCGCGCCAAGACGACGCGCGACCGCGTGCTCTGGCGTACGCCCGGCCTGCAGACGCTGGTGCGCGGGGCAGCCCGCCGCCGTTGCGTCCCCCGGGCGTTCTGGCGACGCCTGCATCCGTCAGGCCTGTGGGTCCTGCACGCGCCGGACGGCACGCCGTTCGCCTACGACTCCGCCTACCCGCACGACGGGCTCGCGCGCCACATCGTGTGGACCGACATGCGGGACTGGGAGGCCACGACTCAGCCGGTTCTGTTCGACCTCGCCCGGCAGGCGGAGGTGTTCGTCGACGTCGGCGCCTACTCCGGCATCTACACCGTGCTCGCCTGCGTCGCCAACCCGAGGCTTCGCGCCGTCGCCGTCGAGCCCAACCCCTCCAAGCTGCCGCAACTGCGCTCGAACGTGACCGCCAACGGGATCACGGACCGGGTCACCATCATCGGCAAGGCGCTGTCGGCGCGGGCCGGAACCGCGAGGCTCGCGATTCCGGGTGACGACTCGACGGCCTCGCTGCGCGGTCGCCGGGCCGGCGACCGGGCCGTGGACGTCGACGTCACGACGGGTGACGTGGTCCTGGACGGTCTCCGTGTGGGTCTCGTCAAGATCGACGTTGAGGGCTTCGAAAGCGACGTCGTGAAGGGCATGGCCCGGGTGCTCCGCACCCACCATCCGAAGATCATCGCCGAGTGTCTCGACCCGGAGGCGCTGGACGAGCTGCGTGACTCGACGCGGGAGCTCGGGTACCGGCACGTCTACCATCTCGGCTCCGACGGCCCGGTGACGGCCGCGGACCGGCCGTTCAGCCCCGCCAACTACCTATTCACGATCGAACCGATGACGAACCGGATGCTGCGGCATGGCTGATTTTCATTTTCGAAGCGACCGCGACGTGCGAGCCCGGGTGTCCGAGCGCGCTTCGACATCCGGTGCGCTGCGCGACGTCGATCCCTCGTCCTCGCCTCCCGCTGTCCCGCTGTCCCGCGTCTGCCTGCTGATCGGGCAGCTCGGCCTCGGCGGCACCGAGAAGCAGGTCGTACTCCTGGCTCAGGGCCTCCAGGCCCGCGGCATCGAGACCAGTGTGTGCCTGCTGTTCGAGGGCGGCCCGCGCGAGCAGGCCCTGAGGGCCGCCGGCGTGCCCGTCGTTCACCTGGGTTTCCCCTCCAGCACCACCCTGCTGAGGAAACTGCCGGGCAACATCGCGGCCTTCGCCCGTCTGGTGCGTCACCTGCGGCGGCAACGACCCGACGTCCTGCACGCGTTTCTCTACCACAGCTACGTGACGGCGGCGCCCGCCGCGCGCCTGGCCCGGGTCAAGGTGCTGGTCGCCGGACGCCGCAGCCTCGGTGACTTCAAGAAGGGCCGCCGGGTGCTACTGGCGGTCGAACGCGTCGCGACGAGCCTCACCGACCATGTGGTGGCCAACGCCGAGTCCGTGGCCGAGGACACGATCCACAATGAGGGAGTACGGCTCGACAAGATCACGACCGTGTACAACGGCCTTCCGGACTCCGCGTTCGATTCAGTGGCTCCAGTGAGGCTCCCCGCGGAGTCACCGGTCATCCTCTGCGTCGCCAACCTCAAGGTCTACAAGGGCCACCGTTTCCTTCTCGACGCCGTCGCGCGGCTCCACGACCGAAAGCTCAGGTGCACGCTCATCCTGGTCGGGGAGGGTCCGGAACGCCACGCACTGGAGGAGCAGGCGGCACGGCTCAAGATCGACGTACGTTTCCTGGGAACCCGCACCGACGTCGAAGCGCTGCTGGCGGGGGCCGACGTCGTGGCCCTCCCCTCTCTCCACGAAGGCATGAGCAACGCCGTCATGGAGGCGATGGCGACCGGGCTCCCGGTCGTCGCCACCGAGGTCGGCGGTACCGGCGAGCTCCTGCGCGGTCGCGGAGTCCTGGTCCCGCCGTCCGACGCCGAAGCGCTTGCCGACGGGCTCGAGCGGGTACTCGCCGATCCGGTACTGGCGGCACGCCTCGGAACCGCGGCGCGTACGTGGAGCCGCGAGCACCTCCACGTCGACACGATGGTCGACAGACACGTGGCCCTCTATCAGGAGCTGTTGGAGCGCAGATGTGCGGAATAGCGGGAATCGTCTCGGCGAGCGCTCCCGACGCCGAGCTCGTCCGCCGGATGTGCGACGCGATGGTCCATCGCGGCCCCGACGGCGCGGGCTTTCACGACGACGAGCACGCCGCGCTCGGCATGCGCCGGCTCGCGATCATCGACGTGGCCGGCGGCGACCAGCCCGTCTACAACGAGGACCGGACGATAGCGGCCGTCTTCAACGGCGAACTGTATGACTTCGCCAGGCTGCGGGACATGCTGCGGCGACGCGGGCACCGTCTCACCACCGAAGGGGACACCGAGTGCCTCGTGCACCTCTATGAGGAGTACGGCGACGACCTCGTCCACCAGCTTCGCGGCATGTTCGCGTTCGCCATCTGGGACGTCAAGAGGCGGCGGCTGCTGCTCGGCCGTGACCGTGTGGGAAAGAAGCCCCTGTACTGGCGGACCGACGGCACCTCCCTGACCTTCGGCTCGGAGCTGAAGTCCCTCGTGCAGGACCCCTCCATGCCCCGCGAGGTCGACCCGGTCGCGCTGCACCACTACCTGACCTACCAGTATGTTCCGGCTCCCTGGTCGATCTACCAGGGTGTGCGCAAGCTCGAACCAGGCCACCTGCTCGTCTGGCAGGACGGCGTCCAGGAGACTCGCCGCTACTGGCGCCTGGACTTCACTCCCCGCCGGGTGAGCAGCGAGGAGGACGAGGCCGAACGGCTCCGCGAGCTTCTCGAGGAGGCCACGCGGATCCGGATGGTCAGCGAACGGCCGCTGGGCGCGTTCCTGTCCGGCGGGATCGACTCCTCCGCGGTCGTGGCGGCTATGGCGCGCCAGAGCGGCGAGCGGGTGAAGACGTTCAGCATCGGCTTCGACGAGCACCGCTTCGATGAGCGCCGCTACGCCCGCCTGCTCGCCGGGATGTACGACACCGACCACTACGAGATGGTGATCACCCCGTCGGCCCTGGACGTGCTGCCCACGCTGGCCTGGCACTTCGACGAGCCGTTCGCCGACTCCTCGGCGATCCCGAGCTTCTACGTGGCGCGGATGAGCCGCGAGCGCGTCACCGTCGCGCTCAACGGAGACGGCGGCGACGAGTGCTTCGGCGGGTACCGCCGCTATCTGGCGATGGCGCGGACGCAGCGCCTCATCGCGCCCAGGCGAATGCGCCCCCTGCTCATCGGGGCCGGAGGGTTCCTCGCCGCGCGCGGCGAACCGGGATCGACTCTCCACAAGGCGGGCCGCGTGCTGGAGCTGATCGGGCATCCCGGCCCACGCCGGTACGCACGGCTCATGTCCTACTTCACCCCTGAACAGAAGCACGCGCTCTACACCGACGCGATGCGCGAACGACTCGCCGGGCTGGACAGTTACGCTCTGATGGACGAGGCCTTCGCGGCGTCGCAGGCGGACACCGACGTCGGCCGTTTCATCGACATCGACGTCAACACCTATCTGCCCGGTGACCTACTGGTGAAGATGGACATCGCGACGATGGCCAACTCGCTGGAGGCCCGCTCACCGTTCCTGGACCACCACCTCATGGAATGGGCCGCCGGGCTCCCCACCGACCTGAAGATCAGGTCGGGCACGACCAAGTACCTGCTGAAGAAGGCCGTGGCCGGCTGGCTGCCGCCCGAACTCATCAACCGCCAGAAGATGGGATTCGGGATCCCCCTCGCGACGTGGCTACGGACGGAGCTCCGCGAACTGTCCTGGGACGTGCTCACCGACAAGACCGCCCGCTCGCGCGGTTTCTTCCGGCCGGAGGCCGTATCCCGGCTGCTGGTCGAGCACGGCGAGGGCCGCGAACACGGCAGCCGGATCTGGGCGCTCATCCAGTTCGAACTGTGGCACCGGATGTTCCTCGACGGCGCACGCCCGCCGGCACCGGACCACGATGTGGCCGGTGAGTACCGGCTGTCTCCATGACGCCTGACGGGGCGAGGTGAGCGTCTCCGCGCGGCAGGCGTCACACACGATGCTGACGTGCGCGGCGAAGTTCGCGCTGGGGGCCCTCTCGACGGTCGTCGTCACCCGGGAGCTCGGGCCGGAGCGACGCGGCGCCTACATCGTGCTGGTGACCATCGCGACGGTCGCCCTGATCCTGGCTCACCTGTCGATCGAGTCGGCGCACACGTCGCTGTGGTCCCGGGAGGCCGATCGCCGGGCCGTCGCGGCGAACGCCCTCCTGCTCGGCCTTGGCATGGGAGGGGCGTGCGCCGCCGGCACCGCCTTGGCCGCGGCGCTGGACCCCTCGGTCCTGCCCGTTCCCGGGTACGGCCTCCTGCTGGTCGCGCTGCTGTCGATCCCCTGCAACCTGTCCGGCACCCTCCTCAACAACGTGCTGGTCCTGAGCGGCCGCATCGGCGTGGTCAACTGGGGAGGGCTCCTCGCCGTCGGCGTCTACTGCGGAACACTGGTTCTGCTGACCATGGCCGGGATGCTGACCCTCGGCTGGGTCATCGTCATGTGGACGCTGTCGGCGGCGGTGCCGGCGGCCGTCGCGATGACCGCGGTGAGGCCCAGGCTCCGCGACCGGGACACGGTTCTGGCGCGCCGGGCACTCGCCATGGGCCTGCGATACCACCCCGGCTGTGTCTCGCTCTACCTCCTGCTGCGGGTCGACGTCCTCATCCTCAACGCCCTCGCGTCGAGAACCGCGGTCGGCCTCTACTCCGTGGCCGTCATGCTGATGGACCTGACCCGTACGGCGGCGGACTCCATCGCGCAGGTGACCCTGCACCAGCAGATGGGCGGTGACCACGACTCCGCGACCGCGCTGACGGTACGGACCACGCGGTTGGCCACGCTGCTCGCCGTCGGCTCGGTCGGACTGATGTGCGCGGCGGCGCCCTTCCTGATCCCGATCGTCTACGGTCCGGCGTTCGCCGGAAGCGTCTCCCCGCTGCTCGCCCTCGCGCCGGGTCTGGTCGCGCTCAGCGCGACGCGAACGCTCGGCAGCTTCCTGCTGCGCCTCCACCGGCCGCTCGTGGCGTCCGGCCTGGCCTTCGGCGCACTGGTGGCGAACGTGGCGCTGAACCTGCTCCTGATCCCGGTGTGGGGCATCGTCGGCTGCGCGGTCGTCTCGAGCGCCGGCTACTGCGCGCTGGCCGCTCTGCAGACGGTGTGGTTCGTCCGCGTCACCGGAGTGCCGTACCGGCGGCTCGTGCCCGGACCGGCCGAGCTGCGCTATCTGGCCGTGGTCTCGGCGCGGCTGGTCGGCGCGGTCGCCACCTCGTCGCGGCGTACGCCGGCGCGGCAGCAGGACGGCGTGCGCACAGGACGGACCGGAGGACCGCCGGACTGACCGGCCCGGCCCACTGCGACGACCGATCCGCGCCACGTCCGATCCGTCATCGCCGTCTCACGATCCGGGCCGTACGGACCCGCCCTCGTGCCGGTCACGGCGGTCCCACAGCGACAGCAGGGTGCTCACAGGCAGCGTGGACGCCCAGAGGAGACGCGCCGGACCGGGCAGCTCCGCCCCCTGGCGGTGCAACGGGATCCGCTCGACCATACTGAGCCGGCCGTACTGCACCGCCGCACGAATGAACAACGCCGGCGAATGGCGGAACCACGGCATGTCCTCCTTGAGCACGGCCGCGTGGTAATCGCGCAGCGCGGCGCAGATCTCGCCCAACGGCCGCCGCGTCAGGCGGTCGTGCCCAGAGGTGTTGACGAGCACCAGCGGATCGTCGACGTAGCGGGTGAGGTACCGGCGCCCGATCTGCCGCCAGACGAGGCCCTCCAACACGAACGAGCGGTCGTCCGGCTCGGGGAACGGGTGCGCGCGAAGGACGTCGGTGCGCAACAGGCCGGACCGGTCACCGCGGGCCCGGTGGACATAGACGGCGTCGTGCCAGGTGCAGTCGACCGGCCGGTGGCGGGGAAAGCTGTCGCCGATCCGCCGGCCCGTCTCGTCGACGCACCGGCCCACCACCCCGAAGAAGGCGCTCTGCCGCCCGGCCGGGATCTCCCGCCAGCGGTCGAGCAGCCGGCCCAGCCCGCCGGGCAACAGCGCGTCGTCGGAGTCGATGAGGAGGGCCATGCTCCCCCGTGCCATGGGGATGCCGCGGTTGAGCGCGACGTGCTTTCCGCGGTTCGGCTGCCGGAGGAGCCGGACGGGGAACGGTGCGGACTCGGCCATGGCGACCACCAGCTCCGCGGTGTCGTCGGTGGAGCCGTCATCGACGACCACCCACTCCACGTCCGCGTCCTGCGCCACGATGCTCGCGAAGAGCGCCGGCAAGGTGGCCGCGCGGTTGTAGGTGGCGGTGATCACAGAGACGAGCATCGCCGGCCCTCCTCTTCCATGCGCACGATCACGCCGGCCGGTCGGACGCCGGGCGCTGGAAGACGTACTCGTTGCAGCCGAGGCCGCCGCCGCAGGTCTTCAGGTAGCACAGCTCGAACCCGCGCTCACGCAGGAACGCGAAGACCGCCTCCGGCTTGGCGACCTCGAACGGATAGCCGCCCACCCAGTCGATGAGGTCGTGCCGGGCCGACATCCCTCGCGCCCGCGGCGCGCGGGCCGGGGACGGCGCGGGACGAACGGCCGGCCCCAGGAGTCTCTTCGCCAGGCGCCGCCGGGACAGGTAGGCGGCGCTGCCGAGGACGAGGGCACGCCGCGCCACCGGACCGGACCTGTTGTACCGCCGTTTGACGGCCCGCCACACCCGGCTCTCGAACCCCTGGTCGTTGTAGATCGAGATGTAGAGACGGCCTCCCGGAGCCACGAGATCGGGAAGGAGGTCCATCGCCCGCCACATGTCGCCGGTGTGGTGCAGCACGCCCCAGGAGTAGACGACGTCGAACCGCCCGAGCGTCGCGACGAAGTCCTCGTCGAGGATGGAACCCCGCTCCACACTCCAGGCACCGTCCGGGGCGAAACGGTCGCGCATGGCGCTCGCCGCCGCCACGGAGTCCGCGTCGAAGTCGAAGGCCCGGACCCGGGCGCCGAGGCGGCACGCGGCGAGTGAGAACAGCCCGCTGCCGCACCCCACGTCGAGGAACGTCCGTTCCGAAAGGTCGCTCACATCCAAGGCACGGGTGAGCGACTCGGTCGCCACGGCGATCCTCGGCTCGTCGACGGTCTCGGTGAAGTCACACCAGTTCCGGCCGAACGCGAAGCGTTCGCCCGCCCTGATCTCGGTCTGGCTGTCGATCATGTTTCCTGCTCTCCTCGCGACGGTCCGATGCGGTCGGATGGTGGCCGGGGGGAGAGGCCAGCAGGCAGCCCAGCGACAGCCAGAACGGCATGCTGACCACGAGATTCGCCAGTTGGTTGGCGAAGAACAGGCCGACGGCGTAGCCGACGACTACCGCCCGCAGTACGGCGAGGTCACCAGGCGGACGGCCTCGCACACCCAGCCACAACAGGGCCAGAAAGACGACGAGGGTCAAGACCCCGGACTCCGCCGCGAGCCGGAGGTAGTCGTCGTGCGTGGCGATGTAGAGGCCGAGGACAGGTGACTTCGCGGCGTGGGCCGGGAACATGCCGTACCCGATGCCACGGAGCGGATGCGCGATGGCGACGTCCGCCGCGAACCGTGCGGCATGCTCGCGTGCGGAGGTGTTGGAGCTCAGCTGCGCGGAGGGACGCGGGCCGGACACGAAATGCTCGGCCGTGCCGAAGATCCCGGGGAGAACGGCGCCGGCCGCCGCCATGACGGCGAGGACCACTGCCTTGCTCGCAAGAGAACGGCCTTGCAGGAGGACGACGGCGATCCCCGCGACGGATGCGAGGAAGGCACCCCGTGACTGCGTGGCGACGATCCCCGCGCCGCAGACCGCGGCGGGCACGAGCCAGCCCGCGCGATGGGTCCGGCGGGTCAGGCCTACGGCCGCGACGAGCGGCAGCACGAGCATCGCCCCGAGGTAGTTGGGGTTGAGGCCGAGGCCGTCGAGCCGGCCGTCGGCGTGGTCACCGACCGCCAGGACGTACGCGCCCGTGAGGCTGCCGGCGACCGCCGTGACGCGCGCGATGCCACCGGGTGAGGGAGGAAACGCGGTGACCGCGGAGAGCAGAACGAGACCGGCGAGCATCCCGGTGATGTCGTAGATCGAGCTCGAGGCCGACCGCTCGGCCGGGAAGAAGAAGCTGACGAGCAACAGGGCGGCCAGGACGGCGATCCATCGGTGCGGACCGCCGTACGCTCGCGGAGCGGTCACGCCCACCGGCGTCACCGTCGATCGCCCCGACAGGGCCACCGCCGCCGCCACCGCCACGGCGGCGACGCCGCCCAGCGCTGGGACGGGGCCTCCGGTCTGCACCGCGCCGAGCAGGCCGACCGGGACCAGGAACAGCGACCCGTTGCCGGGGCCGGAGACGGCCAGGAGGCCCAGGACCATGGCACCGACGGCCAGTGCGCTCAGCTGGGGCCTGCTCAGCATCACGAAGGTGACGAGCAGTGCGGCCGGCGGCGTGAGCAGCGGTGTCCGCGCCGCGGCGTATGCGGCGTACGCGGTGACCTGACGCCGGACCGCGGCCGTCACGCCGTCACCTTCCGTCGCCTACCTCCGCAGAACGCCTCATCTTTGATCATCCGCCCGGAGATTCCTTCGCTCATAGCTTGCGGATGACCAACCTTTTGATCACCACGCCCAAATCTCATGTGATCATACAAGCACTGAGAGTGACCACCCTGAAGCGGTCGTATTAGTTTCTGAAAGGCGTGTCATGGGCGGTAGTACCCAGGTGAGGTATCTGGTGACGGGCGGGGCCGGCTTCATCGGCTCCTATCTCGTCCATGCCCTGCTGGACCGCGGCGACGCGGTCGTGGCACTGGACAACCTCACGACCGGACGGCTGACCAACCTGGACGAGGCCGGCCGGTCACCGGATTTCCGGTTCGTCCAGGGCTCCGTGCTCGACGAGCTGATGGTCGACGAGCTGGTACACCAGTGCGACGTAGTGATCCACATGGCGGCCGCGGTCGGGGTCCGGCTGGTGATGGAACAGCCCCTGAAATCGCTGACCACGAACATCCGCGGCTCGCAGGTCGTGATCGACGCGGCGCATCGATACCGCCGGAAGATCCTCATGACCAGCACCTCGGAGATCTACGGCAAGAACTCCCTGGGCCCGCTGCACGAGACGGCCGACCGGATCCTGGGCAGTCCCACAGTCGTGCGCTGGGCCTACAGCACCGCCAAGGCCGTCGACGAGATCTTGGCGAACTGCTTCCACCGCGAACGCGACCTGCCCACGATCGTGGTACGTCTGTTCAACACCGTCGGCGCGCGGCAGAGCCCGGCGTACGGCATGGTCATCCCGCGGTTGGTCCAGCAGGCACTGCGCGACGAGCCGCTGACGGTCTTCGGGGACGGCCAGCAGAGCCGCTGTTTCGCGCATGTGCTCGACGTCGTCGACGCGTTGCTACGGCTGCTGGACGAGGACGGCGCCATCGGGGGGACGTTCAACGTCGGCTCGTCGGAGGAGATCAGCATCGGCCGGCTCGCCGAGATGGTCATCGCACGCACCGCGAGCAAGTCCAAGATCAAGCTGGTTCCCTACGACGAGGCGTACGGGCCGGGCTTTGAGGACATGCAACGCCGCGTCCCCGAGACCACGAAGCTGCGCGAGCTGACCGGCTGGGCGCCGAAGTACTCCCTCCCTGACATCCTCACCGACGCCATCGCCGAGGCCCGGCTGGAGGAAACGCCCCATCCCAACCTGGTCTCTCCATGAGAGCAGGGCTTGTCGTGCCTCCACCGGCGGGTACGGACGCGGCCGTCACAGGACGCTTCGCGTCTTACGCCGTCGGCGGAGGAGCAGAACCGCGCCGGCCACGAGCGAGACGACGGCGCCTGCGATCGTGCTCCAGAGAACCCAGCCGGATACGGGGCCGGAGCTCTCGGAGCCATCAGTCGCGGCGTCCCGCAGTACGTCCAGGTGGCTGGCACAGACGATCGGCCGCTTGTCCGTCTTGGCCGAGGCGCAGACGACGGCCGCCAACCGCTGCGTCCGCTGTGCGAGCCGTCCCACCTCCACGGTCACACTGAACCGGTCCGTGCGTCCGGTCGCCAGCGCCCTGTTCCAGGTGATCCGGTCGCCGGAGAGCTCGCCTTTCGGAGCCGAAGTGATCAGTTTGAGGCCGGGCACGAGGGTCTGCGTCAGCAGCAGGTCGGGCGTCTTCGTGGTCCCGGTGTTGGTGACCTTCGTGACATAGGTCAGCCGGTCCCCCGTACGCACGCTGGTGTGCCCGTTGTCGATGCCGATGCGCAGCGCCGGTGGCCCCTTGGGTTTCGCGCCGGCCGCCGTCGCGGGCCCGTACGGCGCCGCCGCGAACGCGACGGCCAGCACCGCACGGTGGAACCGACGGTGCCGGCCGGTCACGTGAATTCGCCGAAAATCCATAAATCCATACCCTTGGCAGAGGAACAGAGTCTGTGCACAGAGTAGAGTCGGCGGAATTTTCTGCCGACTCTACTCACGGCATGCGGCGTCCTCTTTAATAAAATTGACGCTACAGAGTCGTCGCGACGTAGTTGAGTGTGCCGGTATAGGTGTCCGGACGCACGAATGGGATGGTGATGCGGTAATCATTCGTGATGGTGTCTCCATCGGGCGCGGACGCCGAAGCCTTGGTGGCGACGACGAGCGGAGTGGGATAGGTCAGGTGGGCGTACGCGCCACCCTGGGCAGGACCGTTGACCTCGAGGTCGTTGGCCGGGATGACGTCGGGGTTCCCCGGAATGGCCCCGATCAGGTTGGCCGCGGCCGGGACGACGGAGACGTTGTAGCCCGCGAAATTGTTGGTCGTGACGGTCATCGTCACCGGAGTGGCGCCGGTGGTAGGCGTGCTGCCCGGCACACCCGTGAGGGTGAACGCGGGAGTGAGGTCCGTCAGCGTGATGGCTCCGGTGACTTCGACATGGACGGTGGTGCTCCCCGAGTCGGTGTCGGCAAGAGCCGGCACGGTGTGGTAACCGACCGTCGAAATGGCGGTGGCGACGCCGACGAACGCCAGACCGGCGCTCGCCACGCGCGACTTGCGGGTAGATGCCATATTTCTTATCCCCTTAGAAGAGTGTCCTTCTTCTTCAATCAACCGCTATTGAGCGGTGGCTATGTAGTCGAGGGTCCCGGAGTATCGGCCGGTGGGGACGAAGGGGATGTCGGCCTGATAGTCGTTGCTGAGCGGGTCACCGTTCAGCGCCGAACGTGTGTTCTGGGTGTGGGTCGTGACGGGGGTGGTCGCCGAAAGAGGATGGAAGACGCTGGTGCCGGTCTCGCGCACCCGCACATCGGTGACCGGGATGCCGGCGCCGGTCTCGGGTGAGGTCAGGGTGGGCGTGGCTGCCTGGACGGTGAGGTTGTAGCCGTTGGGGTCGTTGGTGACGACGGTCATGGTGACGGCGCTGTTTTGGGTGGGGGTGGTGTTGGGGGTGCCGGTGAGGGTGAAGGCACTGGTGAGGTTGGACAGGGTGATGGTTTGTGCGGTGACGGCGATGGTGGTGGTGCAGGCGGGGTCGGTGCCGCCGGTGGGGCAGGTGCTGCCGGTCGTGGGTGAGACGGCGGTGTTGGTGAGGGTGTGGTCGCCGGTTCCGGGGTTGGTGGTGGTGACCGTGTAGGTGATGGTCGCGGTGGCCGCGAGGGGCAGGTTCCCAATCCAGGTCAGGGTGGGCGCGGTGTAGCTGAGGGTTCCCGAGGTGGCGGAGGCGTTGTTGTTGTAGGTGGCGTCGTCGATGACACCGGCGAGAGAGTCGGTGAGAGTTGCCCCGGTGTAGGGGGTCTGACCGGTGTTGGCGATGGTGATCGTGTAGCGCACCGTCCCGCCCGCGACGACCTCGGCGGTGTCGGCCGTCTTGGTGATGGTCAGGGCCGGGACCACGACGACGACCTGAGCGGTGCAGGTGGGGTCGGTGCCGCCGGTGGGGCAGTTGTTGCCCAGTTCGGCTGAGGTGAGGGTGTTGACCATGAGTTTGTCGGCGGGGTCGGGGTTCTTGACGGTGATGGTGTAGGTGATGGTGGTGGTGTCGCCGGGGTCCAGGTTCCCGGTCCAGGTCAGGGTCGGGCTGGTGTAGGTGAGGGTGCCGGAGGTGGCGGTGGCGTCGTTGCCGTAGACCGAGTCGGGCAGTACTCCGGTGAGGGAGTCGGTGACGGTGGCGGCGGTGTAGGTGGTGGGTCCGGTGTTGGTGATGGTGATGGTGTAGGTGACGACGCCGCCGGGGGTGATGGTGGCGGTGTCGGCGGTCTTGGTGAGCGCGAGGGCCGGAATCTGGATCGTGACGGTCGTCGTGCACGCCGGATCACTGCCGCCGGCCGGGCAGTTGTTGCCCAGGGTGGTGGAGGTGATCGAGCTGGTCATGACCGGTCCGCCGGTGGGGGGGTTGTTGACCGTGACCGAGGCGGTCAGTGTCGCGGACGCACCGACGGCCAGGTCGCCGGTCCAGGTGACGGACCCGTCGAGGTTGAAGTTCAGGTTGCCGCTGGTGGTGGTGGCGTCGTTGTTGTAGGTCGCGTTGTCCAGCGCCCCGGCCAGGGCGAAGGTGAAGTTCGCGCCGGTGAACGGGGTCTGGCCGGTGTTGGTGACCACCACGGTGTAGCGGACGATCCCGGTCGGGACCGTGGTGGAGACGTCGGTGGCCGAGGTGATGCTCAGGACCGAGGCCCGCACGGTGGTGGCGCAGCGGGGGTCGGTGCCGCCGGTCGGGCAGTTGCTGCCGGCGCTGGCGGAGGTGAGGGTGTTGGTGAGGGTCTTGTTCCCGGTGCCGGGATTGGTGAGGGTGACCGAGTAGGTGATCGACGCGGACGCGCCGGGGTTGAGCGCACCGGTCCAGGTCAGGTTCGGACTGGTGTAGGAGGCGGTGCCGGTGGTGGCCGAGGCGTCGTTGTCATAGACGGCGTCATCGAGCACACCGGTCAACGAGTCGGTGAAGGCCGCGGCGGCGTAGGGGGTCTGGCCGGTGTTGGCGACCGTGACGGTGTAGTGCACGGTCGCGCCGGGTGTGGTGGTCGCGGTGTCGGCGCTCTTGGTGATGGTGAGGGCGGGGGTGAGGATCACGACGAGGGCGGTGCAGGCCGCGGTGTTGCCCGAGGGCGCGCAGGTACTGCCGGCCGCGGTGGAGGAGACGGTGTTGGACAGGAGTTTCCCGCCGGTGGCGGGGTTGGCGACGGTCACCGAATACGTGATGGTCACCGTCGCTCCCACCGCCACATCACCGGTCCACGTCAACGTCGGTGCGGTGTAGGAGACGGTTCCGGAGCTCGCGGCGCCGTCGTTGTTGTAAGCGGCCTCATCGATCACACCGCCCAGCGGGTCGACGACGGAGATCCCGGTGTAGGGGGTCTGGCCGGTGTTGTGGACGGTGATGGTGTAGCCGACCGTGCCGCCGGGGACGGCGGCGGGAGTGTTCGCGGTCTTGGTGATGGTCAACGCCGGGGTCAGCACTTCCACGGTGTTGGTGCAGGCCGGGTTGCTGCTCCCGGTCGGGCAGCTACTGCCCGGGGCGTCGGAGCTGGCCGTGGAGACGATGTGGTGGTTCCCGGTATCGGGGTTGTTGACCGTGACGGAGGAGGTCACCGTGACCGTCTGACCCGGCGCGATGGTCCCGGTCCACGTCAGCCCGGCCGGGCCGGCCACGAACGTCCCCGACGAAGCGGCATCATCACCGTTGGGGGTGGCGTCGTCCACCAGGTCCGGCCCGGAAAAGACGACATCGATCCCGTTGTAGGTGCTCTGGCCGGTGTTGGTGAACGTCCCGGTCAGATTCACCATCCCACCCGGGGTGGTCGTGGAGACATCAGAGGTATTGGTGATCGCCAACTCCGACACCGTCACCGTCGCGGTGCACCGCGGGTCGGTACCGGCCGCCGGGCAGTTCCCACCCGACGACGCCGAAGTCAACGTGTTGACCAGGCGGTCATTGCCGGTCTTCGTGGCGTGCACGGTGACGGTGTAGGTGACGGTGACCGATCCGGTGGCGGGCACGTTCCCGGTCCAGGTGATGTTCGGCGCCGCATACCCGGCGGTGCCGGAGGTCGCCGCCACGTCGTTGTTGTAGGTGGCATCGTCCAGCACCCCGGTCAGCGGATCGGTGAACGTCGCTCCCAGGAACGGCGTCGCCGCCGAGTTCGCGACCGTGACCGTGTAGGACACCACCCCACCCCGCACGGCCGACGGCGCCCCCGCCGTCTTGGTGAACGTCAACTGGCTGCTGACCACCACCGGCACCGACACCGCACACCGCGTATCGACCGACCCGACCGCACAGTTACTCCCCGTCGTGGCCGAGGTGACCGTGTTGGCCAGGACCTTATCGCCCAGCGAAGGGTTGTTCACCGTGACCGTGTAGGTGATCGTCGCGGACGCGCCGACGGCCAGATTCCCACTCCAGGACAGGTTCGGGCTCGTGAACGAGGCCGTGCCCGTGGAGGCGGTCGCGTCATTGCCATAGACCGCGTCGTCCAGCACCCCGGACAGGTCATCGGTGAACGCCGCACCCGTATAAGCGGTCTGCCCGGTGTTGGTGACCGTCACCGAATACGACACCGTGCTGCCCTCGACCGCGGTCGGCTGCCCCGCCGACTTCACGATCGTCAACTCCGGCGTCAACACCACCACGATCACCACACACGCCGGGCTACCACTCCCCACCGGGCATGTGCTGCCCACCTCACTCGAGGAGATCCTGTTCACCAGCGACTTACTTCCGTTATCGGGGTCGTTGACCGTCACGGAGTAGGTGATCGTCGTGGACGCGCCGACCGCCAGGTCCCCGGTCCACGTCAAATTCGGACTCGTATAAGAAACCGCACCGGACGTGGCGGCCGCGTCATTGCCGTACGCGGCATCGGTCAAAACTCCCGACAGATCATCGGTCGCGACCGCTCCCGTGTACGGGGTCTGCCCGGTGTTGTGGACCACGATCGTGTAGTTGACGACCCCGCCCGGTGCCTGCGTGGCCGTATCAGCGGATTTGGTGAACGACAACGCCGGCAACAGGACGTTCACCGTGGCGGTGCACTGCGGATCCGACCCGCCCGACGGGCAGTTGTTCCCCGCCGCCGACGACACCAGCGTCCCGGTGATGACCTTGTTCCCCGGATCAGGATTACGGACCGTCAACGTCCCGGTGATCGTCACCACCCCACCGACCGGAATGTTCCCCGTCCAGGTGATCCCCGACGAATTCAACAGCAACGTCCCCGACGACGCCACCTGGTCACCATTGGGGATCGCGTCATCGACCACACCCGCACTACTGGCGAACACACTGATCCCCACATACGGCGTCTGCCCCGTATTGGTGAACGTCGCGGTCAGGTGAATCACCGAACCCGGCGTCGTGGATGTCTCGGAGTAGCTTTGGGTCAACAGCAGCTGAGAGACCCGCACCGTGGCCGTACACCGCGCATCGGCACCACCGGACGGGCAGTTGTTCCCCACCGTGGACGAGACGGCGGTGTTGGTCAGCGTGCCGTCACCGGTATCGGGACTGTGCACCGTCACGGAATAGGTGATGGTCGCGGTGGCGCCGACCGCGAGGTTCCCGGTCCACGACAACGTCGGCGCGGCGTAGGAAACGGTCCCCGACGACGCCGAAGCATCGGCGTTGTACACCGCGTCGTCCAGCACACCGGACAACGCGTCGGTGAACGCCGCACCCGTATAAGCCGTCTGCCCGGTGTTGGCCACCGCGACCGTGTAAGTGACCGTCCCACCCGCCACCGCCGACGGAGCACCCGCGGTCTTGGTGATGGTCAGCTGCGGGACCAGCACCGTCACCCGCACCGAGCACGCGGAATCGGTGCCGTCAACGGGACAGTTGTTGCCCAGCGTGGAGGAGGTGATCGTGTTGACGATCTGCTTGTCGCCTGGATCGGGGTTCTTCACCGTCACCGTATAAGTGATCGTCGCGGTCGCGCCGACCGCCAGATCACCGGACCACGACAGGGTCGGCGCACTGTAGGAGACGGTGCCCGAAGACGCCGAAGCGTCGCTGTTGTAGTTCGCATCAGGCAACACACCCGACAACGAGTCGGTGAACGCCGCACCCACATACGCCGTCGGCCCGGTGTTGGCCGCCGTCAGCGTGTAAGTGATGACCCCGCCCGGGGTGATCGTCGCGACATCGGCGGTCTTGGTGAAACTCAACTGCGGGATCTGGATGGTCACCGTCGTGGAACACGCCGGATCCGACCCTCCGACCGGGCAGTTGCTACCCGGAGTGGTCGAGGTGATCGAGCTGGTCATCGTCGACCCACCCGTCGGCGGATTGTTCACCGTCACCGACGCCGTCAACGTCGCCGACGCCCCCACCGCCAGATCACCCGTCCACGTCACCGACCCATCAACATTGAAGTTCAAACTCCCCGACGTCGTCGTCGCATCGTTGTTGTACGTCGCGTTGTCCAACGCACCCGCCAACGCGAACGTGAAGTTCGCCCCCACATACGGCGTCTGACCCGTATTCGTCACCACCACCGTGTACCGCACCACCCCCGCCGGCACCGTCGTCGACACATCCGTCGAACTCGCAATCGACAACTGCGGAATCAACGCCGTCACCGTCACCGAACACCGCGGATCCACACCACCCGACGGACAGTTACTCCCCGCACTCGCCGACGACACCGCGTTCGACAGAGACTTGTCCCCGGTATCGGGGGATTTGACCGTCACCGAATACGTGATGACCGCCGACCCACCCGCCGACAAATTCCCACTCCAGGTGATATCCGGGCTCGAAAAACCCGCCGTACCCGACGTCGCGGAAACGTTGTTGCCATACGTGGCGTCATCGAGCACATTCGTCAACGGGTCGGTGAACACCGCACCCGAATAGGTCGCCTGACCACTGTTGGTGACCGTGACCGTGTAACGCACGACGTCACCGGGGGTGGCGGTGGCAACGTCGGCCTTTTTCACGATCGTCAACGACAGCAGGTTCACCGTCACCTGACACCGCGTGTCCACCGACCCCGAAGCACAGTTCGCGCCGAGCGTGGAAGAGGTGACCGTGTTCGACATCGCACCGTCACCGGATCCCAGCGGCTTGACCGTCACCGAATAAGTGATCGTCGCCGTCGCACCCGCCGCCAGACTCCCGCTCCAAGTGATGTTCGGACTCGAATAACCCGCCGTACCCGAGGTCGCGGAAACATTGTTGCCATAGGTGGCGTCATCGAGCACACCCGTCAACGGATCGGTGAAACTCACTCCGTTGAACGCGCTCGTCCCGGTGTTCTGGACGGTGATGGTGTAGTGGATCACCGACCCGGGCGCGGCGGCGGTTGTATCGGCGGTCTTGGTCATGACCACCGGCCCCACCCCGACCACCAGCGTCGCGGCCCGCGTATCGCTCTGGCCGTTCGCATCGACGATCCGCACGGTGAACGGATAGCTGCCCGCCGTCGTCGGTGTCCCCGACAACAAACCCGTCGAGGAGTTCAGGGTCAGGCCCGGCGGGAGGCTGCCCGCGCTGATCGACCACACGTATGGCGCCGTACCACCGGAGACGGTCAGCTGGTCGCTGTAGGGGACCCCGATCTGCCCTGACGGTGGCGGCGGGAACGTCAACGTCGGAGAGGCGACGATCACCACGGTGGCTGCCCGCGTGTCGCTCTGGTTACTCGCGTCCACGATCCTGACCGTGAACGGGTAACTCCCCGCCGTCGTCGGCGTACCCGACAGCAATCCGGTGGAGGCGTTCAGGATCAGGCCCGGCGGAAGGGAACCGGCGCTGACCGACCACACGAACGGCGCCGTACCACCCGAAACCGTCAACTGATCACTGTAAGCGATCCCGGCCTGCCCCGACGGCGGCGGCCCGAACGTCAACGTCGGTGAGGCGTTCGGCGTCACCGACCCCGAATGGGCCGAGGGTGGCCCGAGACCCGCGAGGTTCTGCGCGGTCACCGTGAACGTGTACGCCGTGCCCGGTGTCAGCCCCGTCGCGGTCTGCGTCGTGCCGGTCCCGGTGAACGTCTGTGGTGTCTGCGCCACCGCCCCGATGTAGGGCGTGATCACATATCCGGTGATCGGGCTGCTCCCGTTGGACGGGGCCGCCCACGTCAGCGTCGCCGAGGAGTCACCGGGGGTCGCCGCCGTGATGACCGGCTGGCCCGGCACCGTGTACGGGACGACCGCGTTGGACGGCGGGCTCGCCGCGCTGGTGCCCAGCGAGTTCGTCGCGGTGACGGTGAAGGTGTAAGACGCGCCGGCCGTGAGCCCGGTCAGCGTCCGTGTCGTCGTCGAGGCGTCATAGGACACCGGTGTCTGAGCGACTCCGTTACGGATCGGCGTCACGGTGTACCCCGTGATCGTGGACCCGTTGCTCGCCGGCGCCACCCACGACACCGTCGCACTCGTCACCCCCGCCGTCGCCGTCGGCGCCGCCGGCGCCGCAGGTTTGTCGGTATAGACGTACGCCGCGGCTCCCGCCACCCCCGTCGTCACCACGGTCACCGTCACCGCAGCCGCTGACGTCCGCCCCGGCATCGAGGAGATGCTCAGCGTCCCGTTTCCGTTCACGGTGAAACAGCCCGCGGCCGGTCCCGACGCGCACGGCAGCAGCACCACGGGCGTACCCGCCTGCTGTTCCGCCGTGGTACCGATCTCGATCGCGGTCGCCCCGGTGAGATTGCTCCCGCCGACCGTGACCGCGATGCCACCCGCGATGGTGCTGCTCGCCGGGGTCACGGTGATCCCCGACGGCGCGGCCGGGATCGTACCGGCGGTCGTCGTCGTCGCGATGCCGGGATTGCCATCGATCGAGGACACCGTCACCGTCGACCCCGTCTGGATCAACGTGGGCGTCACGCTACTGCCCGTCACGATGCCGACCATGTTGATTCTGGGCAGACTCGTCCCCGCGCCGAAGGGCGCGTTGCTGTTCGTACACGTGATCTTCTGCCCGACAGGCGCCGCACACACCCAGCCGGTACCGAACGCGCCCACCGGCACCACACCGGCCGGCACCGTCTCCGTCACCGAAACCGGAGACGTCTCGTTGGTCCCCGCGCCGACGCTCGGCGTCACTTGGTAATTCACCGGATCACCCGGCTGCGGCGACGAACCATTGAAACTCGTCTGCACGACGTTCAAATCCGGAACCGGGTTCAGGCTGACGACCTTGGCGTTGTCGATCTCGTGGAAGTCCGTCACCGACCCGGTCGACCCTGCCCAGCCGAACGCGAGCTGACGAGGAATGCCCGCGGCGGTCGTCCAGGTCGTCGAGGGATACAGCGCCGACGAGACCGTCGGCAACGTCCCTGTCAGCGTCCTCGGCGCCTGGCCCACAGGGGTGAACACGACCTTGTACGTACCGGCCGTCACCGTGATACCGGATGCCGTCACCAGGCTCGCGGCGGTCGGATTGATGACCACCTCCATCGGCACCTGGGAGTTCGCCCGCGTCGTCCCATGCAACGGAACGACCGGGGAGGTCGTGGTGGTGGCGGTGCTGTTGATGGCGCAGTACCCGGTGGTTCCTGCTCCCGGGCCACGGATGACCACCTGCCCCGCGACCTTCCCCCCGGTCGTGCTGATGTAGGGCGGATCGACGCAGCCGGTCCCCTCGTAGACGCTGTTGCTGAAGTTTCCGAAGACGTCCATTCCGACGCCGAGATAGGCGTTCGCCAGGCCGGGAAGGTTGCCTTGTTTGGAGGATGAGTAGCCGAGTCCTCCACCGGGCTGGCCGATGTTCGCCGGAGGCAGCGGGTTGGCCGGGTCCACCGCCGCCGCCACGAAGGCCAGCCCGTCGGCATTGTTACCTCCGTACTGGTAGGCGTTGAACGTCACGTCCAGCCCCTGCGACGTCGGCGCGCTCGTGGCGCCGAACAGGCCGCCCTCCTGAAACGTCGACGTGCTGGTCAGGCGTAGCGTCCCCAGACCCGCGGCATCGTTGTTGCCTGGGCAGCTGTGCAGACCGGATCCGGAGGGGTTGCCGGAGGCGGTCAGGCACACGGTGTTCGTACCGGACGTGCCGGCCGGCAGGGCCGGCAGGTTCACCGGGTACGCCGCATCCGGCGCGTTGTTCTTGAAGGGCTGGTCGAACAGCAGACTGCCGGCCGCGAAGGCCGGCTGGGGCGGCATGCCGGTGAGCGCGGCTCCGAGCATGCCGGCGAGCGCCACCCGCGCGGCCCGCCGGCGAACTGCGGATGTCCAGCGCAGGGTAACGAGCGGGCACCCGCCGAACAGCCGCCTAGTCACTGCGGCCATCGTCGTTCGCGGCCTGATCCGCGCTGAGCGCGGAGGCGGCGGCGAGCACCTTGGCACGGAAGCGGCGTCGTACGAACCAGCCCAGGAGCAGCAGGATCATCAGCACTCCGAACAGCGCCGCCGCCAGGTGCACCGGGAAGATGATGATCTGGACGGCCGCCGGGCTCGCCTTCGCGTTCGAGCCCGGCACCGACAGCGTCGCGTGGCACACGCACATCAGCGGCGGGTTCCAGCGGGCGGTGACCTCGCGGGTCGAGTCGCGCATCACGGTGAAGTCGGGAAACGACACCCTGCCTCCGCCGACCTCGACGTGCATCTTTCCCTTGCCGCGGAAGTCGCGGTGCACGGTGCCGCTGTCGTGGACCCGTGTACTGAGGTAGATGGGTCCGTGCGTGGCGAACCCAGGCGCCCTCAGCGGGGTGACCTCGACCGTCCTGTCGGCCGACCCGGGGACGGCCATGAACACCGGAGTGGCGATCCCGCGGTTGATCCTGATGTTCGCGGCGTTCCGGCCGGCCGGGACCTTGAATATCAGCGCGAGCTGGTGATCGCCAGGCTCCGCCCTGTCCGGCCGACTGATGTGGAATGTCACGTTCTGGCTTGTGCCCGGCTTTATCAGAAAATGCGTCGGAGTGATCCGAGCCCAGCCCGATGCCGCATACGGGGCATCGGGCTTGAAGTTGAGCGCGCCGTCCTCCATTGCCGTGAAGTCGGCTTTCTGCACGTTGACCATGAATGGCAGCCGACCGCCATTGGTGACCACGAACTTCTGGGTGGCCGTGGCGGCACCGGCCGGGATGACGAGCCGGGTCGGGGTCACCTGGAACGAGAAGCCCGGTGCGGGAGCGCCGCGCGCTACGGTGCCCGGGACCTGGCACAACAAGATGCATGTAATGCAGAAAAGGACGCCGACCTCACGTCGGAGCCGATCGGTCACGGCACACTTCATCGCGGCATCGCGCTGATACGGGACAGATCCCAGCATCTGGACCGCCCACCCTCGCATGATCACGGCGGGTATTTATCCGATCGATACAACGATCAAACCCAGTCGACGATCATGCAATTCAACGCACTTTTCTTATGCACACCGCAAGCCAATTGTGTCCGATTTTCGTCGTATCGACCGTCCCTGATAAAGGTGCCACCAGTCGCGAAGTGGGTAAAACGGAGTCAGCCCGAAGAATGATCGGAATCGCGTTCGAGACACAAATTTACTCGTTGAAGGGGTACATGATGCGCCGACGCCTGTCAGCCCTGCTCGCCGTAAAGGCAGTGGCACTGCTCGCACTATGCGCGGGCGCGCCGACGCTGGCTGCGCCGGACGCGAGCGCCGCGCCCGGTGGGCACCATCCGGCGACGCGTGACGACAGATCAGCGCACAGGAGGGCCGATACCGCCGACCGCTCCACCTCGGTGGGGATTCACGTGTTGCCCAGGTCAGGACCCACCGGCCCGGCGACGGGCGGCCCCGGAGGCACGACCTCCACCGGAGCCGGGGGCGGCGGCTCGGCCACCGCGCACTCCCGGTCGGACAATGCCGTCTCCGCCGACATCCACTCCGGCGGTGAACACGGCACGTCGTCCCACAACGGAGACACGTCATCCCACCATGGCTACGGCCACCAGAACCGTGGAAACACACCCTGGCTCTCCGGCCCCCACCGCGGCAGGGAGCATGGCACGCACCGCCCGCCCGGTCATGGTGGTCACCGCCACGGCCACCTGCCGTTCACGGGACGCAATACGGCGATCATCGCGTCGGCCGGAGCGGTGGCGGTGCTCGTAGGCGCCGCTCTGCTGTGGATGTCGTCCAGACGGCGGAAGCGGGCGGCTTAGCAGCGCTCGGCCGGCGCCTCGGCCCTTTACCGCGCCGATCGGACGTGCCAGCCTGAGCGGGTGAGGGCGTCGATCAGATACTGCGCCACGCCCGCCGGCCGGGTGGCCTATTCGACGATGGGCAGCGGTCCGCCGTTGTTGTGCGATTCAGGCTGGATCACTCATCTTCGCGGGCAGCTGGACCTGCTCTCCTTCGGCGCCTTCGTCGAGCGACTGGCGGAGCGGTTCACGGTGATCCGCTACGACAAGCCCGGGTGCGGCCTGTCGGACCGGGACGGCGTCGATCTGTCCTTCGACGGCCAGGTGGCCGCGGCACTGGCCGTGGTCGACGCAGTGGGCGCCCGCCGGTTCCGCCTGTTCGGTGCCTCGCAGGGAGGCCAGCTCGCCGCCGCGATCGCGGCTAGGCACCCCGAGCGGGTCGAGGCGCTCGTGGTGTACGGAATGTGCGCCGACGGCCGTGATCTGGCGTCTGCCGAGGTGAGGAAGTCGGTCGTCGATCTGGTGCGGGCTCATTGGGGCATGGGGCTGAAGGCGCTGGCAGGGGCGTTCATCACCGACCCCACGGCCGACGAGGTGGCGGAGTTCGCCCGGTTCCAGCGTACGAGCGCTTCGGCGTCGGTGGCCGCGCGGCTGCTCGAGGTGTACTACGAGACCGACGTCGGGGCGCTGCTTCCGGAGATCCGGACACCGACCGTGGTGCTGCATCGCGAGGCCGACGGCGGTACGGGGTTCGGGCTGGGGCGGGAGGTCGCCGCGCGGATTCCCGGCGCGGTGCTGATCCCGCTGCCGGGCTCCAGCCACATGTTCTACCACGGTGACTGGGCGGCGGTCCTGGAGGCGATGCTCGGGTTCCTCTGTGAGCCCGCGCCTACGGGAAAGCCGCTGACCGGCCGTGAGTTCGAGGTGGCCGAGCTCGTCACCGAAGGGCTGACCAACCAGGCCATCGCCCGGCGTCTGTCGGTCGGGCCGCGGACGGTCGAGACGCACGTGGAGAACGTCCGGCGCAAGCTGCAGGTGCGTTCTCGCGCCCAGATCGCGGCCTGGCTGACCGAGCAACGGCTTCGCCGGCATCCGTGACCGGCTCCGTCGTTCGCCGGATGCCGCGCCCGCCGTACGAGCGATAGGCGGCCCCAGCGTCGCTGTGCGCCCGTAATTCACCCGATGGCCCGCCCCTGGTCGGTGGTCCTAGCGTGGACGGTATGTCAGAAGATATGTCGTACGCGCCGGTGGCCGGCGGGCCGATTCCCACCCTGGCCGTCCCGTTCCGCTTCCGCGGCCCGGCGAGCAGCGCCAACGGTGGTTACGTCTGCGGGCTCATCGCCGGGCGCCTCGACGGCCCGGTCACGGTCACGCTGCGCCGGCCGCCGCCGCTGGACACACCGATGACCGTCGAGCCCGCCGGCGAAGGCTCGGTGAGTATCCGTCATGACGGCACACTCGTGGCCGAGGCCGTCTCCGTACCGGCCGGTCGGGCGCCGCGGACGCCCGGTGCCGTCTCGATGACCGAAGCCCGCGCGGCACAGGGGCGCGCGCGGTACTTCCGGGATCCGGCGTTTCCGGCCTGCTTCGTCTGCGGGACGGAACGGCTGCCGGGCGACGGCCTGCGAATCTTCCCCGGGCCCGTGAGCGGCGGTACGTCGCTGGCGGCTCCCTGGACACCGGACGCGTCGACGGCCAACGGCGAACGGAGCGTACGTCCGGAGATCGTGTGGGCGGCACTGGACTGCCCCAGCGGGATCGCCGCCATCGAGGCCGCCGACATCGGCGAGGACACCATCATCCTGCTCGGCCGGATGACCGCCCACGTGACGGCGCTGCCCACGGCCGGCGAGGAGTACCAGGTGATCGGCTGGCCGATCGGACGCGACGGCCGCAAGCTCACGGCCGGATCGGCGGTGCTGGGTTCGGGCGGCGAGGTGCTCGCGGTGGCCGAGACGGTGTGGATCACCATTGCGCAGCCGACCGCGGAAGGGGCGTCATGACGGCGCGGCGCGGCGTGGCGTTCACGCCGATGGAGACCCGGCGGGAGGTCATCGTCAGGGCCGCGGTGCTGGCCGAGGAACTGGGGTACGAGAGCTTCGCGGTACCCGAGGGATGGGGGCTGGACTCCACCCCGCTGCTGACCGAGGTCGTGCTGCGCACCGCCAGGATCCGGGTCGCCTCGGGCATCCTGTCGGTGTGGGGACGCACCCCGGGCACGCTGGCGATGACCGCCGCCACCCTGCACCAGATCAGCGGAGGGCGGTACGCGCTGGGCCTGGGCGCCAGCACCAGAGCACTGGTAGAAGGGTTCCACGACATCCCCTTCGAGCGCCCGGCCGACAAGCTGCGCGACGTCGTCGCCCGGGTCCGCGCACTGCTCGGCGGCGAGCCGGCCCACCTGCGCCGTGTCCCCGGCGCGCACGCGCTGCGCCTCGGCCAGGCGCCCGCGCCCGAGGTCCCGATCTGGGTCGCGGCGCTGGGCGAGCGTACGACCCGGGTGGCCGCCGAACTCGGCGACGGCTGGATCCCCGCCCTGGTGGCACGGGATCACCTGGCGCCCTGGGCCGGCCGGCTCAACCGGCTGCGGGAGTCCGCCGTCCCGGACGCGGGGCCCTTCACCGTGGCGGCCGGGCCCATCACCGTCGTCGACGAGGACCCCGACGCCGCACGCGACATCGCCGCTACGTGTACCGCCTGGTATCTGAGCGGTATGGGCGGCGTCTACGCCCGATCCGTGTCCGGCCAGGGCTACGCCACGCAGGTCGACGCGATCGTCGCCGCGAATCCCCGCCCGAGCCCGCGACGCGGGATCATCCCGCCCTCCGCCCGGCCCGTACTCGACCAGCTCGCCGCGTACGGAACGCGCGACCAGGTCAGGGAACTGATCGAGTCGTGGGACAAGGTGACCGACGTCGTCACGATCCTCCTGCCGCCGGGCATCCCCTGGCCCACCGTCGAGGCCACGCTCGTGGCCGCGGCTCCACCCGGCTGACCTGGCGGGGGCCCGACGTCGGCAGTACCCCGCGAAGGACGGCATATGAACGTCGTGATGACATGAATAGGAGGCCCGACGCCCCGCTCACGTCGGGCCTCCAACACAGAGAAGACGCGGCACCGGGAAGCCCGGTTCACAGGATCCTGCCGTCAATTCGAGAAAAATCAGCGTCGGCGGTCTTCGCTCAGGTCTGCAGGTCGGCGACGGCGTCGGCGAGGCCGGCCAGCTCCTCGTGCCAGGAGCCGTCGACCGACATCGGACGGACGACGAACTTCGACATCCCGACGTCGATGAACGATCGCAGCATCTCCCGCAGGGACGCGTAGCCGACCGGTACGAGGGTTCGCGGGTCGACGTCGCGGCCGCGCAGGCGCGCCGTGAGCGAGGCGAGCCGTCTGTCATCGAGCGGCCGGTGCGTGTAGGCGATGCTCATGCCGAAGTGCTCGGGATCGACGCGCCGGCCGGCCTGCCGAGCGGCGGCCTCGATCGCCGACTTGGCCGTACGCGCCTCTTCGGGAGTGCAGGAGGCGCCGAGCCAGCCGTCCCCGATCCGGCCGCATCGCACGAGCGAGGACTCGGCCAGTCCCCCGAGCCAGAGCTCCAGCGGGTCCTGCACCGGGCGGGGTGCGAGCGTGATCCCGTCGACCTCCTCGCCGGCCCACCATCGGCGCAACCGCGGGATCGTCGCCTCGATGGCGGCTCCCCGTTCCTTCACCGGCACGCCGATCGCGTCGCGTTCGGCCCCGTGCGCCAGGCCGGGCACGAAGGTGACCAGCAGCCGCCCGCGCGAGAGCACGTCCAGCGTCGCCAGCGACTTCGCCAGCCTGATCTCGTTGCGGCCGGGAAGAAGCATCGTGGTGCCGAGCTTGAGCTTCGGATGCAACTGCGCCGCGGTCGCCAGCGCCAGCAGCGGGTCCGGGCCAGGGCCGGTCAGGACCTCTGAGATCCAGAGGGAGTCGAAGCGCAGGGCGGCGAGGTCGGCCACGAGCGCGGCGAACCGGTCGGCATCGAGGTCGGCCTGCCCGAGCCCGACCGCGATACGAATCTTCACGAGCGCGTCTCCACCTGCATGCCTCCGATCAACGTACCCCGCGCCCGATCTCTTCCAGTGCCGCCCGCGAACCAGAATCCGAACAGCCCGCGGGCTCCAGCGGAAACGGCCGGAGGTACTCCTGACCGACCGGCCACGGGCCGCGAGAGCCGGGTTGCCGCCCGACACGCAGGAGCGCACTTGCGAGAGCATTACCTACTTAAATAGTATGAAAACCATGCTTTCTGGTCAGCCACCCCCTTGGAGCCGCGCGACCACGCTCTTCGAGCCGTCGTTCGCGGCCGGCGACGTCAGGGCTTCGGCGGCCGATGGGCCGGTCCTGCGTGAGGTGCTGCTGACCAGCCGGCGCGTGGTCGACTACGCGCAGGTCGCGAGCAGCCTCTGTTGTCGATGAGACCACGGCATCGCTTCTGATGACGTTCGTCCCTCGCGTGCTCGACGCACGCGACGCCCCCTCTTTTCCCGACGGCCGCCCCGTACGCGACGGCGGCCCGCCGGTGCTCTCATCGATGTAATCCCGGAGGTTGTTGTGTCTGATTCGTCCACGCCCAGCGAGCCGGCGGACGAGCCCCAGTCGCCCGGACCCCAGTCCCCGGAGGCCCGGTCGCCGGAGCCTCGGCTGCCGGAACGCAGATCCGGAGGCAGGCGACGCATCACCTGGATCGTCTCGGCCGTGGTCGCCGCCGTCATCGTCGTCGTGGCGGTCGTCGTCGGCGTCAGCGGTGGATCCGATGATTCCAAGACGGTACGCATCGGCGTCGCCGACGCGTCCGAACCGTACTGGAAGACCTACTCCGCGCTGGTGAAGAAGCGGCTGAACATCACCGTCACCTACGTCAACTTCAACGACTACAGCCAGCCGAACCCCGCGCTCAAGGAGAAGCAGCTCGACCTGAACCAGTTCCAGCACATCCAGTACCTGGCGAACTACAACGTCACCGCGCACGACGACCTGCAGCCCATCGGCGCGACGGCGGTCTACCCGCTGCCGCTCTACTCGCTGAAGTACCACACGCCGGACGCGCTGCCGGACGGGGCCAAGGTCGCGATCCCGAACGACGCGATCAACGAGGCGCGCGGGCTGCTGGTGCTGCAGGCCGCAAAGCTGGTGACGCTGAAGGACGGCGGCACGGCGTTCTCCAGCGTCTCCGACATCACGTCGCACAAGGTCGACGTGGTGACCCTCGACGCGTCCCAGACCGCCCGTGCCGTGCTGACCGGTTCGGCGGCAGCGGCGATCGTCAACAACAACTTCGCGACGAGCGCGAAGCTGCCCAAGACGAACGCGATCTTCCAGGACGACCCGGCGAGCCCGATCGCCGCCCCGTACGTGAACCTCTTCGTCTCCCGCGCCGCGGACAAGGACAACCCGACGTACCTGAAGCTGGCCGCGCTCTACCACGACCCCTCGGTGGAGAAGGGCGTCCAGACGGCCAACGGAGGCACCGCGGTGTTCCGCGATGTACCGGCGGCGACGCTGCAGTCGGAGCTGAGGACCGTCGAGGCGCAGGCCCAGGCGGCGAAGAAGTAGAAAGGGGACGGTGGCCCGGGACCGTACGGTCCCGGGCCACCGGTGCGATCATGTCCGTCACCACCAGCGACACCGGCTCGGCCGCCGAGCCGTACGTGCGGTTCCAGCACGTGACCAAGCGCTTCCCGGGGAACGGCCGGCGTGGCACGCTGACCGCGATCCGCGACGTCAGCCTCGAGATCGCCCGCGGCGAGATCTTCGGCGTGATCGGGCACTCCGGCGCCGGCAAGAGCACCCTCGTACGGCTGATCAACGGCCTGGAGACGCCCTCGGAGGGACGGGTCCACGTCGGGCCGCACGAGATCACGGCCCTGTCCGAACGCGGCCGGCGCGGCGTACGACGCGACATCGGCATGATCTTCCAGCAGTTCAACCTGTTCCAGTCCCGTACGGTCGCGGGCAACGTCGCGTACCCACTCAAGGTCGCCGGGGTCGGGAAGGCCGACCGTGACCGCAGGGTGGCGCGGCTGCTGGACTTCGTGGGGCTGCTCGACCGCGCCCACGATCACCCCGAGCAACTGTCCGGCGGGCAGAAGCAACGGGTGGGGATCGCCCGTGCCCTGGCGACGGAGCCCTCGCTGCTGCTCGCCGACGAGGCCACGAGCGCGCTCGATCCGGAGACGACGGGCGAGGTGCTCGCCCTGCTCCGGCGGATCAACCGCGAGCTGGGCGTCACGATCGTCATCATCACCCACGAGCTCGACGTCATCCGCAGCGTCGCGGACCGGGTGGCGGTACTCGACGGCGGCCAGCTCGTCGAGTCCGGGAGCCTGTACGAGGTCTTCGCCCACCCGCGTACCGAGGCCGCCGCGCGTTTCGTCGGCACGACGTTGCGCGACCGCCCGTCGGCGGCGACGCTGGCGCGGCTCCGGCGTGCGCATTCCGGCCGCCTCGTCACCTTCCGCGTGCGCGACCGTACGGGCTTCCAGACCGCGCTGGCCGCCACGTTCCTGCGCCACGAGGTCGCGGCGGAGATCGTCTTCGGCGGCATCAGCGAGTTGCAGGACCGGCCGGTCGGGAGCCTCACCTTCGAGCTGACCGGGCCGCCCGGCGCCGTCGACGCCTCGCTGGAAGCGCTGCGGGCCGACGGCGTCGAGCCGGCGGAGGAGGACTGAGATGCACGAGTTCGTCACCAACCTGCCCGTCTTCCGGCATGCGATCGGGCAGACCGCCTACATCGTGATCATCTCCGTGGTGGCCGGCGGCCTGCTCGGCCTGGCCATCGGGCTGGTCCTGTACGCGACCCGGCCGGGCAACCTCATGGCAAACCGGCCCGTGTACGTCGCCGCCAACATCCTCGTCAACGTCGTACGGCCCATCCCGTTCGTCATCTTCCTGACCGCGATCCAGCCGCTGATGCTGCACACGATCGGCACCACGATCGGCACCGACGCGGTCGCCTTCGCGCTGTCGTTGTCGGCGGCGTTCGCGGTCAGCCGCATCGTGGAGCAGAACCTGCTGACGGTCGGCCCCGGCGTGATCGAGGCCGCACGCGCGGCCGGCGCCCGGCCCGTGAGCATCATCGTCACCGTGCTCATCCCGGAGGCGCTCGGCCCGATCATCCTCGGCTACACGTTCATCTTCGTCGCGGTCGTCGACATGTCCGCGCAAGCCGGTCTCTTCGGCGGCGGCGGCCTGGGCGACTTCGCCATCACCTACGGATCACAGCGCTACAACTGGCCGATCGTCTACATCACCGTCGCCACGATCATCGTCATCGTGCAGGCGGGGCAGTTCCTCGGAAACCGGCTCGCCCGCCGCGCACTGCGCCGCTGACATGCCGACGACTCGGGCTAGGCGATCCTCGCGCTGGGCGCGGTGGCGTTGTTCTCCGCCCGTCAGGCGCGAGGCGGGCTTCGCCGGGCCGAGGACATGAGCCGGCCGGCGAGTTCCACGACGAGGTCGCGGAGTTCGTCCGGCCGCTCGATGACGAACGGCAGGTCGAGTGAGGCGAGCACGCCCGGCAGCCAGTCGAGCCGTTCGGCGCGGATCTCGACGCGGGACCACTGCCCGGTGCCGGCATCGGCGTCCGGCGGCTCCTTTACGACCGCGACGCTCGCCGGAAGCCGGGTGCGGATCTGCTCGGCCGTCCCCTGAACCCGCAGAGTCACCTCGTGCCGGTACGGGGCGGTGGCGAGCCCGGTCAGGACGCGCTCCGCCGGATCGAGTCCGGCGGGCGGCTCGAACGATCCGGGCAGAGCCCTCGTACCGGTGATGCGATCCAGCCGGAACGTCCGGTCCTCACCGGCCGCGGGATCCGCGCCCGTCACGTACCACCTGCCCGAGTGGGCGACGAGCCCGTACGGGTGCAGCGTGCGTTCGCTGCGACGGCCGTCGGCGGCGGTGTAACGGATCGAGATCGGCCGGTGATGGCGCACCGCGTCGGCGATCGAGAGCAGCACCGCGGTGTCCGGGACGGCCGGTCGGCCGGCCGGAGCGGTGAAGGCGAGGGAGTCGAGTACGGCGTCGAGTCTGTGGCGGAGCCGCTCGGGCAGTACCCGCCGGATCTTGGCCGCCGCCGTCTCGCTCGCCGTTCCGGTGGCCGTCATCAGGCCGGCTCGCTCTCCCGCGACCAGGCCGAGCAGCACGGCGAGCGCCTCGTCGTCGCTCAGCATGAGCGGCGGCATACGGTAACCGGCGGCGAGCCGGTAACCGCCATAGCGGCCCCGCACCGACTCGACGGGTACGTCGAGGTCCATGAGGTGGTCGACGTACCGCCGCACCGTGCGCTCGTCGACGCCGAGCCGGTCGGCGAGTTCGGCCACCGTGCGGATGCCGCCCGACTGCAGGAGCTCCAGCAGGATGAGGACGCGAGCGACAGGTCGGGACATGGTGGAAAGTCTCTCGCGAATACCGGGCGGATTCTGCCCGGTATTCGTCCTAGCGTGAGGTCACAAGCACCGACCCCGGCCAGGAGAGCACCATGAACCTCGTCTCGATCCGCATCATCACGGCCGACGTCGCCCGCCTCGTGGACTTCTACGAACGCGCCACCGGAACCCGGGCTAACCGCTCAGGCGATGACTTCGCCGAACTCCACACCGCCTCGGCCACCCTCGCGATCGGCAGCACCCGCACCGTGCCGCTGTTCGCGCCCGGCAGCGCCGATCCGGCCCAGAACCGCAGCGTCATCATCGAGTTCCTCGTCGACGACGTCGACGGCGTGCACGAGAGGCTGACCGGTTTCGTGGAGGACTTCGTCAACGAGCCCACCACCATGCCCTGGGGAAACCGCGCGCTGCTGTTCCGCGACCCCGACGGCAACCTCGTCAACTTCTTCACTCCCGTCACCCCGGCCGCCGTCGAGAAGTTCGCCGCGCGGCGGGCCGGCGCCGCCGGTCAGCCCGGGTAGGCGGTCAGTTCGACCACTCGTGAGTAGTCGCCGCTGTTCGACGCCGTGACGGACAGGCGTACCGCCGTCGCCGTCACGGCGTCGAACGACACGCTCATGTGCCCGGCCTCGTTGCCGCGGATCCGCCCCGCGGTGCGCCACCGCCCGTCGACGAGCGCCTGGACGTCCGCGTCGCGCAGCCCGTACCGGGCGGCCGGGTACTGCGCCGAGTCCAGCGTGTCGACGTCCACCCGCCCGATCCGGGCGGGCGCCGCGAGCGCCACCTGCAACGTGTCGGGGAAGGCGTCGATCGTGTCGTCGTTCCAGCCGTTCCCGGCCGCCCACCGGTCCGAGCCCGCATCCCCGTCGATCACCGACTCGGCCGGATAGCCCGGATGGGTCGACGACGCGGTGACCGTACCGAACCGGGTCGCCGGGGCGACGGTGACCGGGATCGCTTCGCGGAGGTCGCCTGCGCCGGCCGTGAGGGTGACCGTGGACGGGATCCGGGCGCCGTCCGGGGCGGTGACGCGCAACGGCACGCCGACCGAGCCGTTCCGCCCGACCGTCACCGCCGTGGTGGCCGGCGACACGCTCAGCCCGCCGTCCACCGCCGCCGTGACGGTGACCGGCCCGGAACCGCCGCCGAACCGCCGTACGGTCACCGCGGCCGTGACGGTCTGCCCCGGCGCCACGCCGACCGTACGCGGCACCGTCAACGCGACCACGCCCTGCGGTCCCGCCGAGCGCAGCGCGACGGCCGACCGTACGCTCGGGCGCAGCGTGACCGGGCCGAGCAGTCCGGACGGGCGACTGTCGCCGTGGGCGTTGGCGAGCGTGTTCGTGACGGTGACCGCGACGTCGTTGCGGCCGGCGTGCAGGGCGGCGGTCACGTCGAGCCGGTACGGCGGCCACAGCAGCGGGCCGAACGCGTGGCCGTTGACACTCACCTCCGCCACGTCGCGGACGCCGCCCAGGTCGAGGGTCCAGCGGTGCCCCGCGAGCCGCGCCGGGGTCACGTCGACGCCGCGCCCGTAGGTGGCACTGCCCGAGTACGCCGGGTCGGTCGCCGTCCACGAACCGAGCGGGCCGGTCGTGGTCGCCGGGCCGAGCGTTCTCCTCCAGTCACCGCCGAGGGCGATCGGCGTGAGCGGGTCGGCCACGCGTACGGTCCGGGCGAAGTAGCGGCCTCCCGCCGTGGCGACGAGCGGGTGGTCGCCCGGCACGGTCGCGGTGACGTCCGCCGTGACCGTGTTCCCGTGCGCCTGCACCGTGCCCGGCTCGAGCCCGTCCCGGTCCCCGCCGTCGACGAGGTGCGCGGCCGCGGGCGTGCCCCGGCGGAACATCACGATCGACGTCTCGTACGGGTCGAGCCGCAGCGGCACCGTCGTGGCGTGGCCGTCGGCCTCGAACTGCGGCGCGACCGCCGTGCCGCCGGTCCGCGGGTCCCAGATCTGCGGCGTGCCGGCGACCGGGAGACGCGCGCTCGTACGTACGGTGTCGCCGCCCTCGTTGTTGATCATGAAGGCGACGTCGCCGTCGCTGTAGAGGCGCAGGACGCGTACGTGCGGCTCGCTCGGTGTCAGGGTGGCCGCCGCCACGTCCCTGGTCGCACCGCCCAGGCCGCCGGTGCCGGCGATCCGGACCGCCCGGCCGGCACCGTACTCGTGCCGGGACGGTTGCGCCCCGAACAGCACGCCCAGCGCGGACCGCAGCTCGGCGTCGTGCCCGTCGGTCTCCTCGGAAGGCAGGGATCCGACGGCGACGAGCGTCCCGCCGGAGCGTACGAACCCGGTGAGCGTACGGACGGCCGCCAGCGCGAGGGTCGGCGTCTGCGGCAGCACCGCGAACCGGTAGCGCTGCTCCCCGACCTGCAACGCGCCACCCCGTACCCGGGCCGGCGCGCGTACCGCCGGGTCACCGGACAGCGCGCCCTCGTCCAGCAGGTCGAAGTCGACCTGGGAGTCCTCCAGCGCGTCGTTCGCGGCGGTGAACGCGGTGTCGATGCCGGCGGCCTGCGGGGTGTGCTGCCAGGCGGCCGCCGCGCCGGACGGATCGATCAGCGCCGTCCGCGCCCGTGCCCGCCCCCGCGCGATCTGCATGACCCGCCCGGTCCAGGCCGTCAGCTGCGCGGCATCGTGCCACCAGGGGTTCTCGCTCTGGAACGGCGGCGGGTAGACGACGTTCGCCGGGTCGGTCCACATGGCGTGGTAGACGTCGAGGCTGATCCCGCGTACGGCGAAGGCGCCGATCAGCGAGCGCATGAAGTCCGGAGTGATCCACCAGCCCATCGCGCCGAAGTTCTCCAGCAGCACCTGCCGCTGCCCGTTCTGGTGCGCGACGCTCGCCGGCCAGCGCGGCAGCATCGTCCGGCCGCCCTGGGCGTACTGGTCGAACACGACGTCGGTCCCCGGGGCCTGCGCCCATTGATTGTCCTTGAGGATGTTCCCGCTCACCTCGAGCTGGCCCGCGGGCCCGAACTCGTCGTGCAGCGGGTTGGAGATGTAGCCGACGTGGTGCCGGTCCATCCACGTCGCCTGCTGGTGGTAGTACGCCTCGGCGAAACGGTCCGAGACGGCGCGCCAGTATTCGCCGCGCAGGGTCCGGCCCGTACGGCCCAGGTCGTCGAAGACACCGGTCAGCGCCAGGCCGGGTGAGGTGCCCAGCGTCTTCAGCGCCTTGGGCAGCGACGGTGACCAGGGCGTACCGGTGAGCGTCGGCTCGTCGTCCCAGAACCCGCGGATCACCGTGCCGAACGCGTCCGGGAAGCGCCGGTAGTACTCACCGGGAACGGCGTCCATGAAGCGTGCGACGGCCTCGTCGCTCATCAGGTCGAGGTACGTACCGCCGGCAGGTGCCGCGGTGAACGTGTCGATGGTCCAGGTTCCGGCCGGCACCTGCCAGCTCCCGCCCGCCGTCGCCGTCGCGGTCAGGTCGACCAGCCCGCCGCCGTCGGCCGATCCGGCGGGCCGGGCGGACGCGCCGACCGGCGCGGCGCCCGGATGCGGCCGGAAGTCCTCCAGCGCGGCCGCGTCGTCGAAGGTCTGCCGGTAAAGCGTCGTGCCGTCCGGCGCGGACACCCGCAGGTCGTCATAGCTCGATCGCTGGGTGGCCACGGCCCGTACGCCGACCGTGCCCGTCGCGTACGTGGCATCGGTGACGCTCGACCGCCGCGTACCGTCGATTTCGGTGGTGATCGTGTCGGCCCGTACGTCGACGCCGATCTCGTGCTCGGCGCTCGCGTCGAAGCCGGGAATCGCCGGCGAGGCCGCGATCCGCTCGAACGCGCCGGCCACCTGGCGGTACACGATGACCGAGCCGTCCTGGTCGGTGTCGACCAGGTAGCCGTCGTCCTCGTCCTTCGCGCGCACGACGATGCCCGCGGCGCCGTCCTGGCCGCGGCGGTGCGCGGTGATCGTGTAGTCGCCCCAGTCGCCACCCTGCCTCAGGACGCGGACGCCCTGCAGCGAGGCCGCGTCCACGACGAGGCGTCCGTCCGCGACGTCGAGCCCGGAGTCCGCGAGGGGGACCGTGGCCGGTCCGGTGACGGTGCGCTGATGGCGCGACAGGGTCTGCGCGGTCAGCTCCGGATGCGGTTCGTAGGTCCGCCCGCCGACGGTGCCGCCGGACGCGACGAGGCCCGCGGCCCGGCCGGACGGGAAGTAGTCGTCGTTGAACAGCCAGACCCGCATTCCGGTGGCCTTCGCCTCGGCCAGCGCGTGCCCGACGACGTCGAACCAGCCCGCGCTGAGGAACGCCGGCTTCAGCGCGGACGTCTGGAACGGGAAGATCACCGCGTTCTGCACGCCGCGCTGACGCAGGTCGGCCAGCTGCCGGTCGATGAGATCGTCCGTGACCGTGCCGTTCCAGAACCAGAGCACGGTCGGCCGGCTGTCCTTCGGCGGGTTCGCGAACGCGGCCGGGTCGAACCCGTGCGTCCGGCCTGCCGCGGATGGCGCCTGGGCGGTCACGGGCGCCGGCAGCAGCATCGTCGTCGCCAGCACCGCCGCGATGAGTACCCGGAGTCTCCTGCGCCGCATCAGTGCTCCTGCCCCTCGCCACGATCAATCGCTCGAACGGACGCCGACGGCTCGCCTCATGATGCTGCGCCGTGGTCTGACGCTTTGCAACGTCCCAAGATCACACACTTTGCGTGATCAGTTGATTTCGGCAGGTCAGGTACACTCAGCTATGCCCGCAGGTCTGCTGCCGTTGGTGCAGCGCTGGAGGCGTCCACCTCTCGCACTGGGAGTCCTGGCGGCCGTCGTGTGCGTGGCGGCGGAGACGCTCCTCGCTGATCTCCTCAAGCAGATCACGCCCGAACGCTCCCTGGGGATCCTCTATCTCCTGGGCATCGTGATCGTCGCGTCCGTATGGGGCCTCTGGCTCGGCATGGCGACCGCGATGATCAGCACCCTGGCCTTCGACTACTTCCTCATCCCGCCGATCGGCAGCCTGACGCTCGACAAGGCCGAGGACTGGACGGTGTTCGCGATCTTCATCGCCGTCACGCTACTGGCCGGTTCGATCTCCAAGCTGGCCAGGTCACTGGCCGCCGAGGCCGACGCGCGTGAGGAGGCCGACCTCTCCGCCGAACTGGCCCGCATCCTCCTGCACGCGCCGGACCTGTCGACCGCGCAGCCGGCGGCCGCGCGGCATCTCGCGGAGGCGCTCGAGCTGACGTCCGCCGCGATCAAGCTCGGCCCGCTCCCCGATGACGAGCACCGGGTGGCGTTTCCGCTGCACGGCGATGGGGTCCGGATCGGCGCGTTGCTCGTTCCCCCGGACCTGCCGCGGCCGACCCAGCGACGCCTGCGGGATCGCGTGGTGCCCTCCATGGAGGTGCTGCTGCAGGCGGCGCGGGAGCGCCAGCGGGTCGCGGACGAGCAAGCGGCGCTGCGCCGCCTGGCGACACTCGTCGCGCACGGCGCGCCGCCGAGCGAGATCTTCGGCGCGGTCGCACGTGAGGTGGGACAGATCCTGCCCGCACCGCACGCGGCGGTGATCCGCTATGAGCCCGATGACGTCACCGCGATCATGGTAGGCACCTGGAAGACCGCCATGACGCCCCTCGGCTCACGCTGGCCGCTGGAGAAAGGAAGTCCCGCGGAAGCGGTCGCACGGACGAAGGCACCGAGTCGCGTCGACGGTATCCAGGCCACCGTGGGCACCGGCAGGCTCCTCACGACGCTGCGCGAAATGGGCATCACCTCCGCCATCGGCTGTCCCGTCACCGTCGGCGGGCGCGTATGGGGCGCGGTGATCGCCGCGTCGACGTCCACGCCGCTGCCCCAGGACACCGAGAAGCGTCTGCTCGACTTCACCGACCTTCTGGTCGCCGCCATCGCGAACGCCGAGGACCGCGGCAAGCTCCAGGCCTCACGGGCCCGGGTCGTCGCCGCCGCCGACGCGACCCGCCGTTTCATCGAACGCGACCTGCACGACGGGACCCAGCAGCGCCTGGTCTCGCTCATGCTCCACCTGCGTGCGGTGGAAAGCACACTGCCGGCCGAGCTGGCGGAGTTCAGGGGGCTGCTGTCCCACACGACTCAGACTCTGGACGAGGCCCTCGAGGACCTGCGGGGAATCGCCCGCGGCCTTCTTCCGGCACTCCTGTCCAGGGCGGGCATCGAGCCCGCGCTCCGGGCGCTCGCGCGCTGTTCGACCGTCCCCGTCGAGCTCGACCTGCGTACCGGCGAACTGGCGGAGCATCTCGAGGTGACCGTCTATCGCATCGTGGCCGAGGCACTGACGAACGCGGCCCAGCACGCCGACGCGTCCGTGGTGCACGTCGACCTCGCCGCCGACGAGACCACCGCCAGGCTCTCGATCCGCGACGACGGCAGGGGAGGAGCCGATCCGGACCGCGGACGCGGGCTCATCGGCATCCGCGACCGCGTCGAGGCACTCGGCGGCAGGCTGGAGATCGCGAGCCCGGCGGGAGGTGGCACGTCGCTGCTGGTCGAGATCCCGATCGCCGGCGATCGATGACACCCCTCGCCGGTTCGGCGGCGTATATCGCGGGCGTATCGAGAATCGAATACGCCACCGTGACGGTCGTTCCGCTTCCATGACGGCATGGACCACAGCGCATCACCGTCAGCCTCAGCCCGCCGTACGCGCAGGATCGTGATCGCCGGCCTGGTGATCCTGGGTGTGGCGATCGCCGCTTTCGGCCCGGTCGGCGCGGTACTGAGGATCTTGTCCATGCCGGTGCGCGCGCCGGGGTGGTACGTCTGGGTCGGTACGTTCAACGGCGTGGCGCTCATCACGGTGGCCGCGCTGCCGTTGGCCGCGTTGGCGGTGTGGGCGCTGGCACGCCGCCGGAGTGTCACCGGCACCACGCCGGCATGGGCGTGGCGGAGGTCGCTGGCCGAGGTCGGCATCGTCTACGGGACGGTGCCATGGGTCTGGATGATCCTGCTGCCGGGCGACGAGGCCGGCGCCGTCGTAAGCCCGGTACCGCTGCGGGACCTGCTCACGATGGACACGGGCCAGGTCGTCGGCAACCTGCTGGTGTTCGCGGCGCTGGGGTTCCTCGCCCCGGTGCGGTCCTCCGCGCTGGCATCGGTGACGCGGATCCTGGCACTCGGGGCGGGCTGTTCGGTCCTGGTCGAGACCGCGCAGTACGTCCTTCGGCTGGACCGGGTGTCCTCTGTGGACGACGTACTGCTCAACACCGCCGGCGCCGGTCTGGCCGCGCTGGCCTCACACCGCTGGTGGCGCGCGGCCCCGGCATCAGGACGCCGTACGCAGGCCGGCTGCGAAGTGCAGGAGACGAAGGCCGTCACCCGTCAGGACTGACGCGCTCACGCCGCTTGCGGACCATTCGTATCATCCGCAATCCGATCAGCACGAGCACGATCAGGAACACGACGACGAGGGCCGGGACCAGGAGCGCGACGAGGCTCATCACGAGTGACATCGTGTCCTCCGCCGCGCTCACGAAGGGCGTTCCGACGCCGACCGTGCTCACGTTGATGACGGGACGCGCGCCGGCCTTGGTGACGTGCACGCAGAACGCGACGGCGACGCCGAGCACCCAGCCCACCCAGGGATGACCGGTCATCCACCCGGAGTGGTCGATCCGCGCGGCCGCGTCCGAGGCGGCGAAGACGGCACCGCCGGCCGCAGGCCGTACGAACGTCTGTATCGCGTCGTTGGCATGGTCGACGACGGCGACCTTGTCGAGAACGACCTCCGCGGCGAGCAGAACCGCCACGACCGCGATCGCCCATCCGTGACTCATCCACGCGAACTGGTGCGGCAGCACGATCACGTCGCTGAAGCGGGCCAGCAGGCCGACCACCAGGATCGGTATATAGGCGTTCAGACCGGCCGATGCGGACAGGCCGAGCCCGGTCAGTATCGCGAACATGCCAGGTAAGACGTCGTCGACACAGGAGAAGGTTCCTCCAGGAACCATCGCCCCTCTCACGAGCGTCGATTCGGCCGTACGGGGGGGTGAACGCGTGAGAGGTGTGGCGCGTCACTTTTCCGCCAGACACGCACCTGACGGACGGAACGGACGACGTGAACGATCGCAGTGCTGGGCAGTACTGGCCGGAACCGCTCGCGGACTCCACGTCGCAGGAACCGCCCGAGCGCGTAATCCCGAAACGGCGTCTGTCCGGTCGCGTGCTCGTATTCGGCGCCATCGTGCGCCTCGTCGTTCTCGTCCCGGTCGTCGTCACCGCGATGAACAGCGGGGACAAGGAGTCCGGGCCACCGCACACGATCACGAAGCCGGCCTCCTCGGCGGCGTCCTGCGCTGCGGTACGGGAAGCGGCAGCACCGCGGCGCGGGTCCGACGGAGAACCGTGCTTGCGCCCGGCAGGTGCCAGGCAGGGGCTCAGGCCGCGCCGATCGCCACGAAGGACAGCGCGCACGCCTGGTGCGACGGATCGTCCGGCATGCGCCGACGCGCGTCGTACAACGCCCCTGCCATGGACCCGCCGTCCTTCAGCGCCCGGTGCAGCGCGAGCATGAGAGGTACGGCGGCCCGGTCGTTGACCGGCACCACGGCAGCGACGATCCCGACGGTGCCGAGCGGGAGCAGCGCGGCGGCCAGGCCGAGCAGTTCGTCGGCGCCGACCGGCTCCAGCCGCGCCGAGTCGCAGCTCGGCAGGACGATCCGGCGCGGCGCGCGGCGGAGCCGTTCGAGGTCGTGGGCGCTGAGCGGGCCGTCGTCCATGTGCAGTGCGGAGAACATCGGGTTGTCGGACCGGAACGTCCCGTGTGCGGCCAGATGCGCCAGCCCGCAGCCGTCCATCGCGGCCAGCACCGCGTCGGCGGTCGCCCGGCCCTGGCGGAGGACGGCCGGCCCGTCGTGGACCGCGGCGAGCGCGGACACCTCGTCGCGTCCCCCGGCCAGCCCCGGGCCCTGGACCAGCACGACGCTCGGCGGGACCGGGCCCGCGCGCAGCGTCCGCAGCCACGCGTCCGCCGAAGGCGCCGCGGTGTGGACGCGGTGGCGGAGAGCGGGGAGTACGGCCCACGGGACACCGTGCAGGCCGGCGGGCGGCACGACGACCACCGGGCCCGCGCCGAGGTGCCGCGCGGCCGCGCCCAGGAGCAGGTCCTGCAGGCGGTGACCGCCCGTCTCCGCGAGCGTGAGGCGTTCCCGTGAGGCGCGGTACGAGAGGTGGTGCAGCGCGGACCGCAGGTGTTCCAGCTCGGTCAGCGCGTCGCGGGCCCGCCCGGCGGGAAACCTCCGGACCCGGCCCCGCGCGCACAGCAGGGCGTGCAACCGCCCCTCGACCTCGATGATCTCGATCAGCGTACGGTCGCCCAGCGCGGCGAGGAGATCCCGCGCGCCGAAGCGGCCCGTGGTCCCGCCCTCGCTCCTGGTCCGGTACGAGCGGGCGCGGATCTCGCCTTCCAGCCGGCGCAGCTCCCGGGTCAGATCGGTGTTCCGCGTGGTCTCCCACCGCCGGTGGATCTCCCGGAAGGCCGTGAGGTCGCGCAGGAGTTCGGGGTTGCCGGGCGGCCGGGCCGGAGGAACGGCGAGCGTGGTGGCCCGCCAGCGCTCGCTCCACTCGAGGAGACGCCTGGTGTTGCCGGCGCGGAGGTTGATCCGCTGGGCGAGCGCCGCCAGCTCGCCGCCGCGCGCGGTGGCGCGTGCCCGCAGCTCGGTGGCGCCGAGCGTGAGCCGGTACTGGTCGAGCAGTTCCAGGCCGCGGCGGCAGCCGAGGAGGGCCTGGGCGCCGTGGCCGAGCGCGTCCGCGCGCAGGGCGTACGCCAGCCAGCCCTCCGCCCGCGCCAGCGGCGGGCCGGTGAGCCGTCCCCGCATGGCGGTGGCGAGCGCGCGGTCGGCGTCGGCGGGCCTGGCCAGCGCCAGTGCCACCCGGCCCGCGAGCAGTCCGGCGGGCACCGCCTCGGTGGTGTTCAACGCGAGCCGCTCCGCGAGCGTCCCGGCCTCCCGGAGCAGCCTGACCGTACGTTCTCCCGAGGCGAAGCGGGCCTGGCAGTGGGCGAGCCTGGCCTGTGCGCGCCACCAGTCGCGCCGCTGGCGGGTGAAGATCTCGGCCGCCTCGGCGGCCCGTACGGCGGAGGTCTCGGGGTCACCGGCCGCGAGCGCGGCGCGCGCGGCGGACAGCAGGAGCTCGGCCCGCCGGATCGGCTGCCCCCGCGCCCGTTCGATCGCCCGGATGGCCTGGTCGGCCTCGCCGAGCGCGTCCTGGGCGAGGCCGGCCATCAGGAGCAGGCCCGAGCGTTCGACGTGCAGGACGTACATCGGGGTGCCGAGCTCGGCGTAGCGCCGGGCCGCCTCGTCGAAGTGCCCGAGCGCGGCCGGAACGTCGCCGCTGCGGTAGGCGGCCAGGCCGCGGTTCTCCACGGCCATGGCCATGTCGACCCGCTGCCCGGTCTCCGCGCACAGCCGCTCCGCCTCGGCGAAGTCCAGGTCCGCCGCCGCGGCCTCCCCCATCGCGAGCCGGACGGTTCCGCGGATGCTCAGCGCGCGGACCAGCCAGATCGTGTCGCGTGCGGCGCGGAAGACGGGTACCGCGAGCCGGAGGTCCGCCATGGCCTCGGCGTAACGTCCCAGCGTCCAGTAGGCCGCGGCCCGGCGGTGGCGCATCTGGGCCGCCGTCGGGCCCTCGGCGGACGAGAGCGCGGCTCCCAGCGTCGCGAGCCCCTGGCGGGTACGGCCCGCGAACACCAGCGCGGCGCCGAGAGTCCCGAGGACGTCGACCACACGATCGGCCGAACCGGAGCGGCGCGCGAGGTCGCGGGCACGCCGCAGGCTGACGATCGACGCCGTGACGTCCCCGAAGTCCCGCTCGTAGATGCCGATCGCCTGATGGGCGACCGAGGCGTCGAAGGCACTCGGGGAGTCGGACAGAAGGGCTCGTGCCGCCGAGACCGCCTCTTTCGGCCGGGCGAAGACCATGGGAAGCAGGTCGAGCGAATTCCCAGAACCGCCTCCGGCCACGCGGTCGATGCTAGTTCGGTGAATCGCGGCTCGTCCATCCGGAGATGTATCAGGAAGAGGCTCTGGGACTCTGCCTCATGAAGCCACTAACGACGAGGAGATCGCTTAATGCCATCGCGAAGGTTCGTCGAGCAGCTCGAGACCATCCAGTCGGATATGAACGCTCCGATCGCCGCGGGTTCGTCGGGCACCGGTCCAGCCGATCCGCCCTGCGTGTTCCGGCGCGGCATGATCATGGTGAGTCCGCAGGACGCGGACCTGCTCTGCAACGCCGACGACAGCCCCCTGCGGGATCTCCACGCCCGGCGGAGCGACGACATCGAGCGCTCGGGTCTGGCCCGCGTACGCGTCGGCGAACCCACGGACGAGGAGTTGATGGGCACCGGCGTCATGGAGGTGGACGCCCACGTCGGGGAGGCTCTCCACCGCCTCGGGAGCACCTTCCGCGGACGGACGATCCCCGCTTCACCAGTCCACCTCATCGGGATCACGAACGGAACGGTCTGCCCGGCCGACGAGCCGTGGCCGGCCACGGCGCCGCCGAGCATCCACGGAGCGGCGGTCGCGGGGCCGACGCAGCGCCGGCCACGCGTCCTGGTCGTCGACACGGGCCTGGTGGCGGGGTTCGGGGATCTGTCCGGTCTGCGCGACGTCTGGGGAGACTTCAGGCTCGACGAGACCGACAAGGACGGGTATATCCGCGAGTACGTCGGCCACGGAACCTTCATCGCGAGCCTGCTGGGGGCCATGGCCCCGACCGCGGACATCTACGTCAGCAACGCGATCCCGCGACCCGGTGCGACGTTCGAGGACGACTTCGGCGACAGCCTCTTCACCGCAGTGGAGGCGTTCCGGCAGAGGTTCGCGCCGGACGATCCCGACGCGTGGCCGGACATCATCAGCCTCTCCGCCGGGACCAACCTCTACTACGACCCGGAGAGTGGCTCCGGCCGTCACAGAAACGGCCTGCTCGCGCTGAACAATTTCATGCAAACGCTGAAGGACAAGGCGACGCTGCTCGTGGCGGCGGCGGGCAACAATGGAAACTCCATCCGCTTCTACCCGGCGGCCCTCGCGGAGCAGAACGATTTCTCCGAGGCCGTCGTCTCCGTCGGCGCCCTACGCGAGAATCCCGCCGACGGACGGACCTGTTTCAGCGACTTCGGCCCCTGGGTCAAGGCGTTCGCTCCCGGAGAACGGCTCGTCGCCGACTTCTCGGCGGCTCCTCGCAAACTCCATTACCAGCACAGGACGTTCGACGAGTGCCAGTTCCTTCCGCCCTCGGACAACTACCCCTGCCCCTGCCAGACCCCGCCGCACGACGGAGTGGCCACGCGCGACTCGCACACGCGGAGTCCGCTCGTCTCGGTCGGGGACTTCACGACCACGCACCGGGCACAGTGGAGCGGCACCTCGTTCGCGACCCCGATCGTCGCCGGCTACATCGCACAGCGGATGGCACTGGACGACCGCGCCGACGCTCGCGGCGTCTACGCGGACCTGCGAAAGACGCTCCCGAAGATCGAGGTCGCGGGCGAAACGGCCCTCAAAGTCGTCCCCGATCAGCTCTCACGTTGAGCGGAGCGATCGTCGCTTCTCCGTACGCCGCCGACGCTGGGCTCTCGTCAGAGGAGCGCCCAGCGGCGGACGGGCTCCGGGTGGTCGGCGCGGCTCGCCGATGTCCGGACTTCCTCGGTTGCGTCGGGGTTCATGTCTAGTTCTACGGCTCGCTCCGCCGGATAGTTCAACGTGGACGAGCGAATTCACCCACCCGCCGGGCTTCGGCGGGCCGGTCACCGTGACCGCGGCGCGTACGGGAGGCGGATCCGCTCACCGCCGTCCGCGGGGACCAGGTAGAGCTCGGTGCCGATGACGCGCATGACGTAGGGGATCCGGGACCCGGCATCGGCCGCTTCCGGCTCCCAGCCGGCGACGGTTCCGAACGCGAACGTGCGGGGGAACAGCCGCAGACCGGACGCCACGTGCACGTAGTTCCGCCCGTGGCGGGCCCAGCCCTCCGGGTCCAGGCGTCTCCTGTCCGGCAGCTCGATCCATCCGTCGTCGCTGATCCGGAGGACATTCGCGTTGACCTGGGATCCTTCCGCCCGGCCCTCGCCCTCGCGGACGAACCTCGGCCACGAGTCCGAGTTCCCCGGATCCGGTGCCTCGGCCTGGCCCCCGGTGCTCCGCGGCGCCGGATCTGACGGCGCCCGCCCGGCCGATTCCGGCGCCGGTCCCGGTCCATGCTTCGGAGCCCGTCCCGGAACCGGCCTGCCGCCCGGACCTTCTCCGCCCGGACCCTCCCTGCTCGGATCCTCCCCGCCCGGGTCTTCCCCGCCCAGGTCTTCCCCGCCTGTGCCCTCTTCGCCTGGGCCCTCTTCGCTCGTGAGCCGGCCGAGCAGGCTCTCGAGGTCGTTCAGTGCCGAGTTCATGGCGTCCAGCCGGAGTGTTGGGCGGAACGGCGCGGGCCGGTCGGCGTAGGCCTCCTCCGCGCGCACGTCCTCGAAGGCCAGGACGTGCGCGGTCACCTCGTCGGCGGCGCTCGGCCGGCGGCCCTCCGGCAGCCGCGACACGGCGTCACGCAGCCGGCCGGTCAGGTCGGCGAACCGTTCCTGCCGCGCCTGGATCCGCGCGGCGAAGTCGGCCCTGGCCGAGGCCGACGAGGCCGGCGGGAGCGGGTGGTGGGCCTCCCAGGCGAACGGCGGCGCGGACGAGTCGACGGGCCGGGTGCCCATGTAGTGGTTGACGCGGCGGATGAACGGCAGCCGGGTACCGCCCTGGTAGGTGAAGTGCTGCGGCTGGACGAGACCGGTGTCGACCAGGGTGAGCGGCAGGCCGAGCTCGTTCGCCGCGATGGCGATGACGAGGTCGCCGGCCTCGTTCTCCCAGCTGTTCATGTCTTCGACCTGCTCCACCAGCTCGCCCCAGCGGGCGTCGCCCCGGTTCAGGAACAGCTCGGCGTACCGGGAGGGCAGGCCCTCGGCCGCGACCGCGAAGTCGGCCCGCAGCCGGCCGGCCAGCCACTGGCGCACCAGCCGTACGGCCTCCAGGCCGGGGCCGGCTTCCCTCACACCGTCGATGTGCGCGGCGAGGTACTCACCGGCCATCGCGATCAGGCTGTGGTAGAAGCAGTTGTGGTCGCCGGGGACGTCCAGCGGCACCACGCCGTACGGGGCCAGCAGCCGCTGCTCGTGAATCGGGTCGGAGCGTGCCGCGCTGAGCTCCGTAGCCCGCCGGTCGGCTTCGTCCACCTCGACCCGCACCGATCCGACGGGAGCGCGCCGCGCCGGTGCGGGGGCACGCCGGACCGGCTCCGGCTCGACCCGCGGCGCCTCGGACTCCTCACTGATGGTCGGCTGGAGGGTCCGCGTCTCTACGGACGTCCGCGTCCGGCCGGGCGCGTCGGTTCGGACCGAGGCGACCGGACGGACCGGCGCGACCGTGGGGACCGGCCGCGGAGGCGACGACGGTGTGCGTGCACCGGCCCGCGGAAAGACGCCGCGGGGGTCCGGCCGGGCGACGACGAAGACGTCGTGGCCCCGGCGGATCGCGTCCAGCTCCGTACGGTCCACCACGAGGTCACCGTGCGCGCCGGGGAGCGCGCGCCGGTAGGTGCCGTCCGCCAGCACCACCGCGGCGCCCGTCCCCGCGGGGCCGGTGAACCAGATCCAGGTGCCCTCGGGCAGGTCCGCGGGCAGCGCGAGCGTCCACGCGACGATGCGGTCCGAGACGTCGGAGAGGAACCACTGGACCGTCCGCGCGGGGATCCGGACGCGTTCGGACTCGGTGAGGAAGCGCACCGCTCCCTTCGAGTCGTTCGCGACGTCTGCCAGGGTCATCCCGTACTCGTGGCCGGTCGTGCTGGTCAGCCACGAGAGCGGGGCGTACTCGCCGAGCGCGCCCAGGTCGCGCCAGGCGGCGCGTTCGGCCGGCGGACCGCCGATCAGGTGGTTCCCGTCCGCGTTGACGTACAGATGGGGGTCGTCGGACGGGGTCGTGTCCACCTCCACGACCGTCCTGTGCGCCTCGCCGGGTCCCGGCGGGTAGCGCGACGGCTCCACCTTGGTCGCCACCGGGCGGGCGATGACGAAGGTACGGGACCCGCCGAGCAGGACCCGTGCGTAGCTCTCTCGCAGAACGGTGACGGCCATCTCCCAGGGCTGGTAGATGTGGAAGCCGTCCGCCAGCACCTGGGCGGCTCCGCTCGCCTCGCCGGCCTCCCGGCCCGAGAACCAGATCCACGTGCCGACCGGCAGGCCGGCCGGCAGCCGCGTCGTCGTCTCGACGGTGCCCTCGGGGTGCCGGTGTAGAGCGCGCTCGGCCCGGTCCACGTCGGTGAGCGAGCCATCGGCCAGGAACCGTGCGGCCCCCGGAAGATGGTCGCGTACGACGTCCTCCGCGCTCAGCGGCCAGTCCGGCCGTCCGGAGGTCAGCCAGGCGATCGGGGCGTACGCCGACACCGGTCCTTTCTGAGTCCAGGCCGCGTCGGCCACCTGCCCGGCGCCCCATCCGTGGTGGCCGCGCCGATGCTGGTAGACGTACGGGTCGGGGGGCACCTCGCCGTACGCCGCCTCGGACATGAGACGGACCTGGGGACGTGCGGCGGAGGCGGAGGCGCGTCGCTGCTCGGCGAGCTGGAGCGCACGCCCGAACGACGTCGGCCCGGCCGAGCCGATGTCCGGACTCGGGCTACGGGACACGGCCGGGGTCACCGCCGGGCTCTGCCGCCGCGACGCCGCGGGGCTGCCGCGCCGGGGCGTCATGGAACCCCGGCGGGAGACCGGTGAGGCCCCGGTCACCGCGTACTCGTACGTGCCCGTCGCCAGAGACCGGACGAGGCTCGTGCTTCGCGACGTCGACGCCGAGTGCGACCGGCCGCGATCGGGCCGTTCGGTGGTCCGGCTGAGCGCTATCTCCCGGAATTCGCCGAAGTCCAGCGCGACATGGCCCTCATCGCGGATCTCGGTCGTGGGATTGAGCAGGATGCCGTCCGGGTCCAGTTCGAAGGAGAAGATCCGTTCCGCGTCGTTCGGCGGCTCCACCCGCTCTCCGGTCTGCCATTCGTACCAGCGGATCTCCCGGTCGTCGTTGACCGCGAACGTCGTGCGCGTATCGGCCGGGGAGAACGCCGTGACGATGGAGAGAGAGCCGGGCCCGGCACTGCGAAGAACCTGTTCGAGCTGTTCGACCATCTGGAACGCGGTCGGTGCGGTCCACTCGTGATACGCGCGGTTGAAACGGTCTCTCGCCGCCCGCTGCACGTACGTCTCGACGCGCCGCAGATCCTCGGTGATCGTACTGACCAGCGCGGCGTCCCAGCTCCTGGGCCGTCGGGACGGACGTGCGAGACCGCGGAGCTGCGTGATGAGGCTTTCCGCGAGTTCATGGTTCTCCCCCGCCTCCACGGTCTGCTGCCCGAGCGCCGCCCGTCGCTCGCGCTGCTTCTTGCTGAGGCCGGTGCCCTTCGGCAGAGCGGCGAGTTCGTCCGAGAGGCGACCGGCCTCGCCGGCCCAGTGGGCTTCCGCCCGCCGGGCCCGGTCCAGCACTTCGGGCAGGTCAGGGTCGACGGAGGACAGGCGGTCACGGCGCTCGGCGAGTTCGCCGGACACCGCCTGCTCGAAGGTCAGCTGCCGGGTCCAGGAGGTGTTGTAGAGCTCGGCCAGCAGGTCGTCGCCCAGCTCGTACAGGTCGACGTCGTCGCGTACGACGGCCGACAGCAGGCCGAGGCTCTCCGCGTCGTCGGAGGTGAGCTGGACGGGGTCGCCGTCCGCAGGGTCGAGGGCGTAGACGCGTCCGCCCGGGTCGGCCCAGACCTGGTACGTCGTGCCGGATCGGTCGTCGTCCAGCCGGACGTGGGCGCCGAGCTCGTGCGCGACGTCGCGGGCGAGGGTCGCCGGGTCGAGGGCGAACACCGAGACCTCGAGAGGCAGCGCCAGCACCTCCGCACCGCCCATGTGCCCGGCGTGGAAGTCGTTGACGTACTCGATGAGCTTGGACACGTCCCCGCGCCGGGAACGGCCTTCACCGGCCATCCACTCGGCGAGCCGGTCGTAACGGACCTGGTAGTCCGGAGGTGGCACGGGGACGGGCGGGCCCGCCGCGGCGGCCTGGACGGCCTGCACGATGGCGGACGCCCACTCCAGCACCGCCCGCACGGGGCGTACCTCCGCCCCCACGTCGAGGGTGAGGACCAGAGGGCGGTCGGCGCCGCCCTGCTCGCGGATCCGCCGGACGACGTGCTGATAGGCGTGTGGGGCGTCCACGTTCCCGGCGACCGCCTCGGCCAGCAACGTGGTGAGGTCGAACGAGGGCGCGCCGTCCAGTCCGGCCCAGGCGTGGACATCGAGTCGAGACTGCAGCTCGGCCTGTGCCTTCGGCGCTTCCTCGGTCATCCGCGCGAGCAGCTCTTCGTACTCGGCCTCGAACATCTCCACGTACACGTCACCGGTGATCGGGTCGCTCCACACCGGCGCCTGGTGCGTCGGCTTGCCGAAGAGGCCGTGCACGGACTTCGTCGCCACCAGCCAGAGCTGGGCGCGCATGCGCACCAGGAGCGTCGCGCCGAGTTCCTTGACGTGCTGTTCGCGACGGTAGTTCTCGGTGCCGGCGGCGGCCTGACCGGCGCCGGTCGTGCGGTTGGCGGACAGGGTGAGACTCCAGCCGTTCGCCGGAGTGTGGTGGCCGATGTCGCCCGCGCCGGTCATCGAGAGGTCGACGGCGGGACGGCTCAGGTCGCTGCTCGCCGCCGCGGTGGTGCCGCTCTGCTGCTTGACGTAGTGGCCGGTGCCGGTACCTTGCCCCATCCGGCCGATCACCTGCATGCCGAACAGGTTGCCCCTGAGCGACAGGGCGACCCTCTCGGTGGAGTCGCCGGGGACGAACAGGTTGGTGGCCAGTTCGTACTCATCCCCGCCCGTGGCCTCCCGCAGGTGGTTCGTCAGGTGCGTCCGCGACAGGAGCACGGGCAGGGACAGGCCGGAGCGCAGGTCCGGCCGGCCGGGCGCGGGATCGAGGAACCTCTCGACCCGTCCGGGAGGGAACATCTTCCCCAGGAGTGCTCTGGCCACCGGTAGCGCGTCGTCCAGCAGGGCGCCTGCGACGAAGACGTTCCCCGGCAGCCTGGGGATCGGCACGAGGTCGCGCAGCGGCGCGGGTCCGCGCGCCACGCCCGCCTCGGCGAGCGCGCGGGGCATCCGCAGCGTCAGTTCTCCCTGCTTCACGGCGTCGGGGACCTGGTCGCCGTGCCGCGTCGCGGCGCCGAAGGTGTCCAGGAGCCGGTTGTTCACCGGACGGCCGGGCATTTTCAGCCGCACCACCGCCACCGTCAGCGTGTGATCCAGCCTGAGCCGGTAGCGGCCGCTCCAGTCGTAGGCGGTCTGCTCGTCGACGTAGTTGTCCGACCGGGTCGTGCCGCGATGGTTTCCCACCGCGGTGCGCAGGTCCGCCCCGCCGGCCAGGTGGGTCCATCCCGGCCCGAACCTGGCGGCGGTGAACGACTGCGACGCGTCCCTGGACTTGAACTCGGACTCGCCCTTGTAATTGTGGCCATAGGTCTCCAGGCCGTTGCCGGGTATGTACTCCCCCACTCTGGGCGCCGAGGTGAGGACGTCGGTGAGCGTGACCTTGATGACGTCCGCCAGCAGCCAGCCGACCGGATGGACCAGGTAGAAGGAGAATCCGTCCCTGGCCAGGACGTCCTCCCACATCGCCTGGTCCCGGCCACGGGCGAACATCGCCTGCAGGGCGTCGATGCCGCCCTGCATGGTGCCGATCTTGCGCCCCGCCTGGTTCCAGATCTCCGCGCCCGCGGAGAGCAGGCCGGGCGCGATCAGGTCGATCTGCGCCCTGACGATCTCGTATGTGGACTGCCCGCTCTGGTACCTCAGGTCATCGACGCCGATGTGCCCCAGCATCTGGCCGCCCGGATCCCTGCGGGTGAGGTACTCCGGCATCTCCAGGTGCTGGTGCGGCAGGGTCGGCTCGGTCAGCTGCTGCCCGAACTCCTCGTTGAACGCCTCCCGCACGGCGGTGGACCAGATCGGCGCGCCGCCGTGCCGGTGCCGGTCGGCGAGCGTCCGGACCAGCGCGTCCACATCGACGCCCTGCGGCGGATGCCACCGCATCAAGATCCCGGCCACCACGTCGCCGCTCACCTGGAGCAGGCCTTTCCGCCAATCCGCCATCGCCTTCGCCAGCCGGTCGTCCGAGAGGTTCGAATCGCGGTGCCGGCCGGCGTAGTGCGCGAGGTCGACGGGCTCCCCGGGGACCAGATAGGGGTCGCCCGGATCCGGGAGCGGGTGACCGAACTTCTTCGTGAACGCGAGGCGTACGGCGGCGTCCCGTACCGGTGACGCGCCGTTGAGGTGCATCTCGGCCAGAGTCCCGGCCGCTTTCCGGACCTCGTCTCGCGCCGCCTTCGTGGTGTCCTGGTCGTACCACCGGAGAAGGACTCCCGCGGCATCGTCGCCGGACAGCCTGAGCTCGCCCTTTCGCCACCGGCCCATGGAGTCCAGGAGCCGGGAGTCAGAGACCGGCAGGTCACCCTGAGCGTAAGAGGACAGTGCGATCGTGTCGGGCACGCCGTAGACCGCGTCGGCGTGCACCGGCGGCACCTGGTCGTAGACGAGCCTGCCGTTCAGGAGCTTCGAGTGCCCCTCCATCAGAGCCGTGACGAAGAGGCTCACCCTCACCTTGTAGAAGAACATCGGCCGGAAGGTGAGCTGGATCATCTCCTTGGCCCCGGTGCGCCCGTTGCTCTTCCCGCGGTTGTACTGCCAGTGCCGGGCCGTGTCGATCTCTCCGCTCAGGCTGACCGGACCGGCGAGGCCGCCGAAGGCGAGCTCGGTCTCGTCCAGGGTCACTCCCTTGAAGTCGGAGTCGGTGAGCCGGTTCTCCGCGAGCCAGAACTTGATGTTGGCCATGACGAACGGATCGTCGGTGGCGCCCACGAACTGCGAGGGGCCCAGGTGGCCGCGGATGTCCAGTGCGGCGAGCTTGTCGCGGAAGATCCCGGGGTCGAACAGCTGATCGGTGGTGTACTCGCCGTTGAGGATCTCCTTCAGGTGCGCCCGCAGCGCGATCGTTCCCGCGAACGTGCTGATGTCCTGGTCGGCCCGGCCCGCCGGCCCGCTGATGCTCGTCAGTGCCCGGCCCGCGGCGTCACGCATGCCGGTCGCGTCGAGGAAGTAGACGACGCCCTGGTCGAGCACCTCCTTCGGCGTCGGGTTCGGCGAGACGGGGCCGTCCTCCGTGCCGACGGGAAGCACCCGTACCACCGCGGTCTGGCCGGGGATCGGGATCGGGGCCGGATTGCGGGTCGGGAAGATCAGGCCCTGTGGCCCCGAGTGCTCGTACTCGATCGTGATCTCATAGTCGCTGGTGACCTCGAACTCGTCGACCACGCCGGGGTACTCCAGCAGCTCCGGACGGTTGTTGAGGAAGCCGACCGAGTCGGTGGCGCCCATCCCCCACTGGTACTCCAGGCCGACGCCCACCCCTCTGAGGACGTTGTACAGCGCTCTGAGCTTGACGCCGACGGCCGCCTTCCGGCTGTGACCGACGGACTGCCCGGCCGAGTCCATGCCCATCGCCAGGTTGACCGTGTGGTACTGGTTCGTGCTTCGCAGGAACCTCGGCGGGTGTGCGGGATTCCGCCGAGCCCTGATGGTGATCTTCGCGGAGTGGACGTCGAGGTCCACCCCCAGCCCGCCGCGCCGTTTGCGCAGCGTGAACGTCTTGCCGTCCTGCTGGAGCCCGTCGAAGTCCGACTCGAATCCCCGCAGCGAGACGAACTTCTCCAGCTGATCCAGGTTGTCCAGCTGGCTGTCCCGCTTGTTGCCGTGGCCGTACCACGTCAGGCCGCCGAACAGGTCGTCGTCCGGCGGCAGGAAGCCATCCTCGCGCAGGCGTGTCGTGAGCGCGGTCATCACCGCGTCGACGGTGTCCTCGTCGACCGTGACCAGGCCCATGCCGACGCCTTTGCCCTGCGCCACGTACGAGGGGACCGCCTTGCGGGCCGGGTCGTTCGGACGCGGGCCGGTGCCGCGGATCGTCTCCGGCGTGTACGCGGGAGACTTCCCGTCGGCGGGCGGCTTCTTCAGCGCCTCCCGATCCACCGGGAAGCCGTGCTCGTACGCGTCGGGCTCGGGCATCCGGACCAGCGCCCGGCCGAGCACCGCCTCGGTCCGCCGCGGCCGGCCGCGCCGGCGGACGCGGACCGTCGCGGAGTGGCGGAAGGGAACGGAGTACGCGACCGTGTGGCCGGTGTACCGGGGTACCACCACCCACAGGCCGGTACGCCCCGCGGAGATCCCGTAGACGTTCGTCGCGGTGTAGCCGGCGTACAGGCTGACGCCGAGGTCCAGGTCCTCGATTCCGGTGGGGTTCGGCGTCATGTCGAACTCGAGGCTGGCCGGGGTCACCGAGGTGGCGTTCGTGAGAGTGTGGCCGCCGCTCATGCCGTCGATGGCGGTCCGTACGTTCTCCAGGTGCGCCTTGTCGCTCGTCTGGCCGACGCGGACGGCGTTCGGCAACCGCTCGGAGCGAACGGTCACCTCCGCCACCGGCCGGCCACGCTCGTTGTGCAGCATGATCCGGTATCTCCGCCGGTCGACGGCCTCGTCCAGGTGGGCGCTCAGGTTCCAGAGCTTCTGCTGGAGCTCGTCACGGGTGAGGCTGCCGATCGGGAGCCTGAGACCCTGGCCGGCGAGCGTCGCGACGATCTCGTCGAACAGCCGGGGGATCTCGGTGAGGCCGGACGCGTAGTAGAAGGCGGGCAGCCGGTCGCTCCGGGTACCGGACGCCGACACCTGCGCCGGCGCCGTGTCGAGGTAGTGCTGCGGGATCCACAGCAGCAGCTTCTCCTCGCCGGCGGCCGGGAGACGCGTGGGCGGCACGTCGGCCCAGCGCTGGTTCCGGTCGGTGCGGACCCGGAACGACCAGTTCGGCGTGTACGCGACCAGGGTCGCCTGGGTCCGGTTGTCCTCGACGTGGCCGCCCTCGGCGTCGGCGATGTGGGACGTCGTACGGCCGGACTGGTTGGCCGTGCCGGAGACCGACGCGCCGACCCGTACGACGTTCAGGATGTTGGGCGTCACACCGATGCCGAAGCTGAGTGACAGGGCGCCCCGGGTACCGCCGGTCTGCCCGGACTGCGTCTGTACGTGCGCCCCGGTGGCGAAGTTGGCGTTCACGGTGTCGGGAGCGTTGTGATGACCCTCCACCCGCGGCAGGCCCGACGGCGCGGTCGTCGAGGCGGCCGGGTTGAACGGCACGTGCGGGTCGGTGGGGTCGAGAGTGATCAGGATCTCGGCGGATCCGAGCCGTACCGGCAGGCCGCTCGTGTCGTTCTGAGCGCCGGTGCCCAGCAGGAACGGATAGTTCGCCAGCAGCCGATGTGCCAGGAGGACCTTGGTGTGGGCGGCGAGTGGGGGTTTCCCGAGGCGGGTGAGCTCCTGGTCGATGGCGACGACGAGGTCGCGCGTCCGTGGCAGCCCCGCACGCGGCACGCCGATCGACCGGATCATCGGATCGGCCGTGATCGGTGTGGCCACCGGAGGGGGCTGGAGCGCCGCCGGCAGCGGAGGCGGGACCAGGCGGGACGGGTCCGGCGCCGTCCGCCCGGCTCGTCCGGCCGCCGTCTCCTCGCGAGCCTCGCTGGGAAGCGGGATACCGTGAGGGTCTCCCCCGGCGTAGAGCCGGAAGCTCTCGTCCTCGGTCTCCTCGAGCGGCGAGTCCGGTTCGAAGCTCAGCCGCGACAGCACTCGGCCGCGCTCCCTGTCGTACGCGGCCTCGTGCGGCGTGGCGACCACGGGACTTCCGAGCGTCCGCGAGAGCCGCCCGGCCACGGCTCCGCCACCGGAGATCACCAGGTGCGGCAAGGCGCCCGGCGCCGTGTTCTCGACGAAGTGCGCGGCCAGCACCTCCATCGGGATCTCCTGGTCGTCCGCCATCACCCGGCCGTCCTGCGCCGTGCCGAACACGTAGACGGTGTTCCCGCGCCCCTCGTCGTCCATCCGGAGAAGCGAGTCCCGGTCGAACGCGGGCGCGCTCGGCGGCGCGCCCGGCAGCCGGATCGCGACCGGCCGGTCGTTCACCTGGCCCACCTCGCTCAGCCGGGCCAGATCGGCCAGATTGAGCTCGCCCGACACCGGTGACCCGGCGGGCGTCGACGCCGGCGATTCCCCGGGGGCCGGAGGGGTCGCGGGCGTCGCGTCCTGCGGGACGTCAGGCCGCCGGCCGGTTTCGTCGCGCGCGACGTCGCCCGGGGTGAACCGGATCCGCCTGGCCGTGGTGGGGGCGGGCTCCGGGTCGGTTCGCAGGCTCGACCGCGGTGTCCGGCCCCGGCCCGGCGAGTGCGGGGCGTGCGACGGCCGCGCGGTGGCCTCGTCTTCGTGAGGGTCGCTCGTACGGTCGCCCGTCGCCGCGGCGGACTCGGCCGAGGGGTCGGCCCCGACGACACGTCCCGGCCTCCCCGGCGCGGCGGCGACGGCGATGCCCGCACGCGGGAAGCCCTCGCTGGTGGGCAGGAACCGCAAGGTGCGGAACCGCTCCGGCAGGACCGCCCGCGCCCCTTTCTGACCGTCCAGGAAAACGATCCGGCCGCCGTCGTTCACGGCGTTGAAGACATGGTCGACGTCGGTGCCCTCGAAGCCGGCCACGACCATCCCGCGTGCGCCGTCTCCGGCCCTCGCCATGGCGTGCACGATCGCGCCGAAGTCCGTGACGTCGATCGGGTCACCCTTCCCGAAGTTGCGCAGATGGTCCTGTGGCGCGCCCCCCGACGGCGGTACCTGGAAGTACGGCAGCCGGCCGGGCTCCTCCCCGGGATGGCGGGCGGCCTCTTCGAGTGTGAGATCGGTGCCGATCGCGGCGAGAAGGCAGTTCGTGGCGAAGTCGTCGCCCCGCCCGTAGTGCGGGTTGATCCGGGAGAGCCATGGATACCGGCGCCGGACCTCTTCGTCGGTGAGCCGGGCCGGCGAGGCGGGCGTGCCGATCGGTCCCGGCGTCGGATCCGCCGGCTTCGGCCGCCGCCCGGTCTTCGGGAAGCTCATCCAGCGGACGCCTCTGTGCGCGCCGGTCCCGGTCCGCGCACGGTCGACGCGGGCCACGACGTCGACACCGAGTCGTACGGCGGCCGCACGGGCCGCGGCGGCGGGCACCAGGGCGGTCTCGTCCGCCAGGACGACGAGCCGCTCGGCGGTGCCCAGGTCGTCGCGGGTCACCTGGCCCAGGTCGGCCGCCTTCACCATGAGGGCGCGGTCGGTCACCGCGGCGGGCAGTCCCGTCGACTGGTCGGCGGATGGCACTGCCGGGACCGGAGCCGGCACGGCTTCCCGCCGGGTGTGGGAGGGGTCGGAGGGGCCCTGGGAAGCGGGGCCCTGGGCCAGAACCTTCGCCGACGGCGGGGTCCCGGCGGCGGACACACTCTCCACCTCCATCGAACCGCCGGACGACCCCGGCACCCCCAACGCATCCCGCGACGCACTCCCCTCCGCGTGGGGCCGGACCTTCACCGACGGCCCGGTCCCGGCGGCGGACACACTCTCCACCTCCATCAATCCGCCCGACGACCCCGGCACCCCCAACGCATCCCGCGACGCACTCCGCTCGGTCTCGGAGGGGGCTTTCGCCGCCGGCCTGCTCCCTGCGGCGGAGGAGTCTCCCCCGCGGGGCTGCTTCACGGCGGCGGGGTTCCGGTCCGCGGGGGCGGGCTGGGCGCGGAACGGGTCGCGGTCGCCGTAAGAGGGCGCGTCCGGGCGGCCACCGGGCACGGGCGGCTTCGGTTCGGCCGGGTGCGGGGGCGCCACCTCCGCGGCAGCGTTCCGCTCCGCCGCGTCCAAGCCCGCTTCCGGGGTCGGCGGCCTGACCTCGGACGGTCCAGGGACACGCCCAGCCAGCCCCTTCCCGCTCGTGCCAGGCGTACTCGAAGCCGGGCGCGCCGGGCTACCGGGACTCCCCGCCGCCGCATCCAAGCCCGCTTTCGGCGACGGCGACCCGACCTCGGACGGTCCAGCAGCACGCCCCTTCCCGCCCATACCGGGTGCACCCGAGGCCGGACGCGCCACACCGGCAGGACCCCCCGCCGCCTCAGATCCCGCCTCCGGAGATGGCGACCCGACCTCGGCTACACGCCCAGCCGACCCGTTCCCGCCCGTGCCAGACGTACTCGGAGCCAACCGCGCCGGGCCGGCGGGACTCCCCGGCGGCTCAAAGCCCACTTGCGGGGTCGGCGGCCTGACCTCAGACCGTCCGGCCACATGCCCAGCCGACCCGTTCCCGCCCGTGCTCGGCGTACTCGGAGCCGGACCCACCGGGCCGGTGGGCCTCCCCGCCGCATCCAAGCCCGCCTCCGACGACGGCGACCCGACCTCGGACGGTCCAGCCATACGCCCGGCCAGCCCCTTCCCGTGCATACCGGGTGCATTTGAGTCGGGACGCGCCAGGCCGGCAGGGGCCCCCGCCACGGCCGGGGTGGCGCGGTCGCCCGACCTCGTCGTAGCGGCGGACGGCGACGGCGACGGCGACGGCGACGGCGACGGCGACGGCATCGCGCGGACGTCATCGCGCGCTACCGGTGGTTGGACACCGCCGCCGCGCATCGCGTTCGCGGGCGGCGCCGGGCCGTCCGTTCCGCTCAGGCCGGCGGGCGGGCGCGCGTACTCCTCGCCGTCCCTCTCCCCGGCGTCCTTCTCCCCGCTGCCGCTCTCCCAGTCGTCCTTCTCATCGTCGCGCTCGACCAGCCGTCGATACCCCTCGGCCTTCGGTCCCCGTGTCGCCAGGTGGTGGCCGAGTGCGTGGCCCGCCTGGTCGGCGATGTTCGAGGCGACTCCCGAGGTGAAGGAGAACGGGTTGAACTGGAAGCCCTGACCGTTGGCCGCGCTGACCACGCCCTCGGTGATGCTCTCGTGCAGCCCCTCCTCGACCATCTCCACGAGCGCGGGCACGCCCACCTGGGCGAGGCGTATGCGGAGTGGCCTGTCGGCGGCGTTCAGCAGCTCCTTCGTCACCGTCGTGGCGATCTCCCTGGCCGGGGCCCGGTCGAGGGTACGGCCGGCCCCGGTCACCGCGCCGGTCACGGCGGCCTTCACCGAGGCGAGCGAGATGTCCTTGCCCAGCGCCTTGGTGAGCAGCGTCGTGAGCTTCCCGCTGAGGGCGTGCGAGAAGACGGAGAACGGCAGCGCCAGCGCGCCGCCCGCCACGCCGACCTCGATCGCGCTCACCGTCGACTTCAGGTCCCAGCTCGTCCGGGTGCCCTTGGCGAACTGGATCGCCTGGGTGAGCACGTCCAGGGCGGTCTGGAAGGCGACTCCGGTCAGCTCGGCCATGGCGAACTGGAGGAGCAGGCGGCCCCACCAGGTGTTCAGGAGAGCACGGACGATCGCCATCCGCGCCGCGAGCCAGGTCATGCTCGCGCCGGCGGTCCAGAACGCCATCGCGATCGCCCAGGCGATCTGGGCGATCAGCAGGACCAGTTCCTCGATCGAAATGATCTTGATGTACTCGACCTGGGTCGCCGTCTCCCGCAGGAACGAGGCCAGCCCCTCGAACTGGTCGGCCGCCGCCGGGAGATAGCGCGGCTCCTCGGTGACGTACGGAGCCATCATGTCGGCGAACTTGATCGCCGACTTGCCGGTGAAGTCGGCCCTGATCTGGTGGACCGTCTGGACGAGCAGCGGGGCGAGGTCGTCGCGCATGGTGCCTGCCGTGTCGCTCCAGATCCCCGCGACCTCCCGCAGTTCGTCCTCGTTCGCGCTCGGCCACTGCTCCCCGGTCAGGACGAGGAAGATCTTGCCGACCTCGGGCGATACCTCGATGGCCATGGGATCAGCCCTTCCTCATCATGTCGCCGGCCCGCTCGTACGTCGCCGATGACGGACCGGCCGGGCGAGTCAGGCCCACCCGCCCGCCGGCCGTCGCGGGTCGTACGCCGTGGTCGAGGGTGTCCGTCATCGGTCTCTCCTTCCGTCCGAGGTGGTCAGCCGGCCGCCGTGGAGCCGCCGGTCTCCTGCTGGGCCTCCTGGGGCTCCGTACGGGGGCGGCGCGGCGGGTCCGTACGCCTCCGGCCGCGGACGGCGGCGGCCGAGAACATCTCCTCGGCCTCGAACTCGTCGTCCTCGCCGAGACGGCCGATCACCCCGGAGCCGACCGCCACGGTCGTGCCCCAGATCTCCTCGTCCTCCGCGAGCCAGGTCTGCCGCTGCCGTTCCTGCGGCTTTTCGCCACCGGCCCCCGCGCCGCCCATCATCGGCGGGAAGAACGGGACGCCGCCCGATCCGTCACCCGAGGACGCCGCGCCGGGCGGCCCGGCCGGGCCCGCCGCCTGCGCCGGCGTCGGCATTCCGTTCCCTCCTCCGCCGGGTACGGCCGCGAAACCGCCGCCTACGCCGGAGCCGCCCGGCCCGCCGCCGAAGCCGCCGGGCAGGCCACCCGCGCCCGCCTGGGCGCCGGCCCCGTGACCGATCGACAGGCCACCGCCGTTGCCGGCCCCCTGCCCGGCCCCGGGGAACGTGAGGTCACCCGCGCCGCCGCCGGGCGGCAGGGTGCCCGGGGGCAGGACCGTGTCCGAGCGCCCCGCCCCCGGAGACAGGATCGAGGGGTCGAGGTCACCGTCACCGACCGGGAAGGTCCGGCCGTCGCCCGGGCCGCCGGGCTCGACGAAGGCACCGTCCCCGCCTGGCCCGACGGTGCTCGTGCCGCCCGCGTCGCTCCCGGAACCACCCCCGGGCGCCGTCAGGCCCGGGAAGACCGTCCCGCCCAGCCCACCGGCCGCCGGGTCGGCGCCGCCGGCTCCCACGTCACCGGGTGACGGCAGGCCTCCCCCGGCACCGGGGTTCGAAAGATCCGCGCCCCCGCCGGCGGACGGGTCGAGCGGGCCCCCGCCGGGGTCCAGCAATCCGTCTCCACTCGGATCCGGCAGACCTTCGCCGTCGGCACCACCGGAAGGATCGGGCAGGCCCGTACCGTCCGCGCCCGCGTGGGGATCGGGCAGGTCCTTACCGTCCGCACCGGCGTTCGGATCGGGCAGGTCCTTACCGTCCGCGCCCGCGTTCGGATCCGGCAGGTCCTTACCGTCCGCGCCGCCGTCCGGGTCCGGCGGGCCCTTGCCGTCCGGGCCATCGGTGTCCGGCGACGGCTTGGGCATGGTCTCGGCCGGCGGCGGCGTGATCGCGACGAGCGCGCTGGCGGCCAGCTGGTACGCCGGTTGCAGCCGCGCGATCGCCGCCTGCGCGGGCGGGTCGAGCGAGCCCTTGAGCTTCGCGGTGACGTCAGCGGTGATCCGGCGGTTGATGGCCGACCAGCCGGCCGCGGTCGAGAGGTCGCCGAGCGGATACCTGGACATGGCGTCCTGGATGAAGGTCTTCGCCCCTGCCGTGTCGTAATCGTCCAGGGCATAGTTCGCGTCGCCCTTGACGATCCTGCTGGAGTGGATCCAGTCCATGACGGCCGCGACCTCGGCGTTGATGCGTTCGACAACGAAGTCGCGCAGGCCGGAGACGCTCTGCCAGGCGTTCACCATCGACGTGTTGAACGCCTGCAGCGCGTCCCCGGCCGCGCCCACCGCGTCGGCGATCGGCGCGCCGTGCCTGCTGGTGAGCTGCTCGTGGGTGTCGGTCAGGCCGTCCCCGTTCGCCTTGAGACGCCACCGGACCAGGAACGCCGCCTTGCCCCGGATCGCCGAGTCGGCGGTGTTCACGCTCCCGGCCCAGGCGTGGAGGCCGTGTGCGGTCCCGTCGGCCCACACGGCCATCATCTTGATCGCCATCTCGAGGTCGCGCAGGCTCTGCAGGTCCATGCTCCCCCGCCGGCCCCGGCCGACGTCGTTCATCATCGCGTCGATGCCGGCGACGGCCGCGGCCCAGGCGTTGATGGCGTCTTCGTTGAAGTCGACGGCGAAGTAGTAGTGGTCGAAGGCGTGGTAGCTGACGCTGCCGGTCTCGCTTCCGCCGCTGTTGAACTGCAGCCATTCCGCGTTCGCCGCCGCGTGCAGGTCGGCGCCCTCGCCGGTGACCGCCGCGAGGGCCTGCTCGAACGTCCACTCCGGCCAGTTGGCGTTGCCGGGAACGCTCGGCACGCCGGCAGGGTCATCCGCCATGGGTCCTCTCCGCGATCAGAACCGAAGCCTCTTGAAGCGCCATGGCCCGGAGAACGGTGCCCGGCGCACCGAGGGTTCACTCACGCAGAAATGCCGCAGGCGACCTATCCGGCAATTTCCTCTCAGTGCACGGCATTTCTCTCGACGTGCACAGAGAAATCCGGCGAACAATAGCTATGAGCAGCGAGAACACCTCTCCATACAGCCAGATAAGGAGGTGTCCGTTGGCCGTACACCGGGTCGTTCGTTGGGGCGTCATTGGCGGCCCGCCGCACGCTCTACCCACGTTCACAAAGCCACACCCGGCAATGCGGAAATGGGGAATCACGGTGCGGAAAGACACGAACAACGACGCCACTCTCGACGAGGCCCGCCTGGCGGAGCTGTACCGGCGGCACGGAGCCCCGCTGCTTTACAGCCTCACCCGGCTCACCAACGGCGACCGGGCCAAGGCCGAGGACATCCTCCAGGAGACGCTCGTGCGCGCCTGGCGCAATCCGAAGGCGCTGGACTGCGGTCCCGCCGCGTGCCGGCGCTGGCTGTTCACGGTCGCCCGCCGGATCGCCATCGACCACTTCCGCATGGTGGCGGCGCGGCCCACGGAGATCCCGGACGAGGCGCCCCAGGAGCGGGTCCCGGCGTACGACCCGTACGACGAGCTGGTCGACGCGTACGACATGGAGGCCGTGCTCACCCGGCTCCCCCGGCACCACCACGACGTCGTGGTCGAGCTGCATCTGCGCGACCGGTCGATCGCCGACACGGCCCGGCTGCTCGGCGTGCCGATCGGCACCGTCAAATCGCGCAACCACCACGCCATTCGCGCGCTGCGGTCCATCTTCGCCGAAGAAGAGACCGACACCGCGGCCTGAGGCCGCCGCCGGATCGGTCGTTGGTGACCTCGGCGTACGTGACCGGCGCCGGCAACGATCACTTTTCCGTACCGGAACACTGACCTTATGTGGACAGCCCGCAACCGAACTCGACGCTTACTATTCCGGCAGACTCCTCGATCCCCGGGAGTGCCGGGTCTGGAGGTGGGAGGAATGGTCCTCATCCTCGACGCACAGCAGGTGCGCCCACGCGATCGGGCCGAGGCGATCCGGGAGACCATCTGGAGCTCCGTCGTACGGGTCGAGATCGAGCACCAGCGCGACCCGAGGCGGATCGCCGCACGAGGCACGATCAGCGACGTCGGCCGGTTGAACGTCTGCTCGGTGCACTCCAACGCCACGACCGTCCGGCGTACGCCACACCTCACCCATGACGACCTGCCGCCGAGCGTGTTCTTCGGCCTGCAGGTGTCCGGGTCCAGCATGGTCGTCCAGGGCGAACGGGAGGCGATGCTGCGCCCCGGCGACATCGCCCTGTACGACACCACCCTCCCGTACACCCTGGTCAACGACTCCGGCATCCACCAGCACTTCTTCCGTATCGCACAGAACGACCTGGCCCTGCCCGCCGACGCGCTCACCGAGCTGACGGCGCTCCGGCTCAGCCGGAGCGATCCCGTCCTGGACCTGGCCTCGACGTACCTCCAGCGGATGGCCGACCACCTGATGGCCGCGAACGACTGCCTCGCGACCGACCTCAGCGAGCCGACCATCGAGCTCATCCGTGCGGCGATCATGACCCGCCTGCCCGACCCGCGCCTGGCACGCGAACCGCTCAACGGCACGTTAGAGCTGAGGATCATGGAGTACGTGCGCGCGCACCTCGCCGAGCACGATCTCAGCGCGACGCGCATCGCCTCCGAGCACCACATCTCCGTGCGCCACCTCTACGCGATCCTGGCACGGGCGGGCATCAGCCTCGGCGACTGGATCCGGGAACAGCGCCTGGAGGAATGCCGGAAAGAACTCACCAAACCGGGCGCACGAGAGACTCCCATCTTCTCCACTGCGCAGCGATGGGGATTCGTCAACGCCGGCCATTTCAGCCGGGTGTTCAAGGAAGCGTACGGAATGTCGCCGCGGGAATGGCGCGATCGCCGGCGGGCCGAACACCAGGACGACTGAGCCCCCGATCCGAACCGGTCAGCCCTTCCGGCCCGTTCCGGCGTTCTCAGTGGCCGTGTCGTTCACGTCTCCGAACAGGACACCGAGATCCGCCGCGACGGCACCGTGCCGCTCCAGCAGGTCCGCGGTGTTCCTGACGAACGCGACGCCGTCCTTCGCCGCCGGGCCGTACGCCTCTCTCAGCGCTTTGCCGATCTTGTCCTCGCCGCCGAGATCACCCTTCTCCGCCGCGATGTTGACACCGGCCTCGATCTCCCGCATGAGTTCACCGATCCGCCTGAGCCGGCCGGCGCCGGCCTTCAGACCGCCGATCTGCACACCGAACGCCGCATCGTCATCGGCCATCACGCTCACCTTCCTTTCGTGGGTCGTCACCGGAGACGGTGGCCGGTCCGGGAAAGGTTCATCCGGGGAAATCCGACTCCGCTGAGAGTGCTCGGTCCTTTTCTCACCATGCACCGTCATGTGCTCTCTCTTGGCCGCCCCGGTACGCGGACCTACCGTTACTGAGAATGCACGAATGGTGAAAAGGAGTGACCATGAGGTCTCTGCCATCCGTCCTTTGTGCCGCGCTGCTGGCGGCGGGGGCGACCTTCGCCGCCGCTCCCGCGCACGCCGAGTCCCGGCCGGGCACCCACTGCGCGGCGCACACGCTGGACGTACGGCTCGCCGACGACGGCCCGCGCGCGTACCGGATGTGGGGCGAGCTGTGCCATCGGGGACGGACCGCCCCCGCGACGGTGCAACTGCTGATCCCGGGTGGCGGATACAACAGCACCTACTGGGACTTCCCGTATCGGAAACGCGTCTACTCCTATGTCCGGGCGGCGACGGCGGCCGGCTACGCGACGTTCGACGTCGACCGCGTCGGCAGCGGACGCAGCACGCATCCGCCGTACACCGACATGACCATCGCGGGTGAGGCCACCTCGATGCACGACGTCGTGACCGCCCTGCGCTCCGGCGCGGTCGGCGGCCACGCGTTCCGGCACGTCATCGAGGCCGGGCACTCCTTCGGCTCGGCGGTCGGCGTGACGGAGGCCGCCCGCTACCACGACGTCGACGGGTTCATCAGCCTCGGCGGCGTCCACGCCGTCTCCGACGCCGCGCAGGACATCTTCGACTCGTTGCACGACGCGAACCTCGACCCGAAGTTCGCCGGCCTCGGCTACGACGGCTACCAGACCACCGTGCCGGGCACGCGCGGCCACCTCTACCACGACACCCGCACCTCCACTCCGGCGATGATCGCGCTGGACGAGAGGCTCAAGGACGTCTCGTCCAGCACCGGAGGGCCGGAGATCGTCGCATACTCCCTTCCGGCCACACCCGGCGACGCGATCAGCCGGCGGCTGACGATGCCCGCGCTGGTGCTGGTGGGCGGCAGCGACCTGATCTTCTGCGGCGCCGGCGCCATCGACTGCACGAGCACCGCGAGCCTCCGCCGGGCCGAGGCACCGTACTGGCCGGCCGGGCACGTGCGGTTCGGCGTCATCCCGAAGACCGGGCACTCCCTGCAGGAGAGCACGACCGAACCCGTCACGGCGGCGGTCATGCTGGCCTGGGCCCGCACCGTCGCACGGCCATGAGCCGCGCGATGTGCCGGGAGCGCACGGTACGCGGCCGAATGTGCTGAGTGTGCACGGCTCTGTTCTCACCGTGCGGAGTTCGCCGCGGGTGCGCGGCCGGACCGGCGCGCAAGCGTAGAAACGACGACCAGAGCCATCGCCGAGCCCGACCGCCGTAGAAGGAGTCCGATGACCGCCTACCCGATTCCGGCGCCCGGCGAGCACATCTACGACACCCATGCGCGGCTGCGTTCCATCGGACCGGTCGTACCGGCCGAACTGCCCGGCGAGGTCGCCGTCTGGGCGGTGACCACACACGCGGCCGCGCACGAGGTGCTGGGGAACGACAAGGTGTACGCGCGGAGCGCCCGCCACTGGACCGCCCTGCACGACGGCACCATCCCGGCGGACTGGCCGTTCCGCCCGTTCATCGAGGGAGAGAACTTCCTCATGCAGGACGGCCTGGACCACCGGCGCATACGAGGGCTGATCAACAAGGCGTTCACGTCGGCCCGGGTCGCGGCGCTCGCGCCCCGGATCCGTGAGATCGCCGAGTCACTCCTGGACGACGTGGCGGCGGCCGGCGACGGCGTCGACCTCGTCCCGGCGTTCGGCGAGGCGCTGCCGATGCGGGTGATCTGCGAGCTGTTCGGCATTCCGGAACCCGAACGGGCGCGGTTCCGCACCTGGACCACCATGGTGATGGCCGCCGGGGAGGGAAGCGTCCAGGCCGGTCAGGCGATGATCGCCTACCTCACTCGGTTCGCCGACCAGCGCCGCGAGGACCCACGCGACGACCTGACCTCGATGTTGATCAACGCGCAGCGGGACGGCGAGGTCACGTTGTCCGACGCGGAGCTCGCCGGCCTGCTGTGGGTGTTCGTCCTCGCCGGGCACGAGACCACGATCCACCTGCTCGGCAACGCCGTCCTCGCGCTGTCCCTGCATCCGGACCAGCGCGATCTCGCCGTACGGGACGGCATGTGGGCGCAGGTGGTGGAGGAGACGCTGCGCCGCTACCCCTCCATCGCGACCCTCATGCTGCGCTACACCACGCAGGACACCGTCCTGGCCGGGGTGGGCCTCCCCGCCGGTGACGCGCTGCTGATCTCCCTGTCGGCCACCCTCACCGATCCGGGCCGGCACGGCTCCGGCGCCGGCCGGTTCGACATCACCCGCGCCCAGCGGCCGGGCCTGGCGTTCGGTCACGGGCCGCACTTCTGCCTCGGGGCTCCGCTCGCCCGCCTCGAAGGCGCGATCGCGCTGGCGGCGCTGTACGAGCGGTTCCCCAAGCTGCGCATCGCCGTCGACCCGGGCGAGCTCGTCTACAACTCCTTCGCCACGACCGGGCCGGCGTCGCTTCCCGTCCACCTCACGTGAGCGGCGCCGTCGCCACGGAGCCTCGGGAAGAGGCGTAGCGCGTTCGACCGCTCGGCGGCGGCGCGTTCGCCGGCGTCCAGGCCGCCGAACCTCTCCCAGTTCTCGAGGTTGTGGCCGATCGCGCGGTCGGAGGCGGCCGGGAAGTCGGTGCCGAAGAGCAGGCGGGCGCTGCTCGCCACCTGCAGAGCCGGCAGCAGGGAGTGGGGACTCGCCGCGAGCGCCGTCTCGTAGAACAGCGTCGCCAGCACCTCGGTGACGTGGTCCGGGCCGACATCGGCGTCGTCCGGGCCGCGTCCCATCTCCGCGTGCTCGGCGATGCGCCAGCCGAGGGCCGGGAGCGCGCCGCCGCAGTGGGCCAGGATGAGACACAGCCCCGGGTGCCGCTGGAAGACTCCGCGGTAGATGGCGTTGGTGATGTTCCTGGCCGTGTCCAGCGGAAACTCGATCACCGAGCTGGGCCGGCCGAGGCCGAGCTCACCGATGTGCGGCGCCTCCTCGGGATGGACGAAGACGGGCGTACGCCGCCTGGACAGCTCGGCGAGCACCGGCTCGAAGAAGGGGTCGCCGAAGTATTTTCCCTCGGCGTTCGAGTTGAGGACCACACCGTCCAGCCTCAGCTCGTCGAGGGCGTACTCGATCTCCGCCAGCGCCGCGTCGGGCGTCGTCAGCGGCACCGACGCGAAGGCGCCGAAGCGGTCCGGGTGGTCCCCGATCAGGTCCGCGTACTCCTCGTTGAGCCGGCGTACGAACCTTAGCGGGCCGTCCGGCGCCCGCGAGCGCCCCCCGACGGAGAGCGGGAAGGAGAGGACCTGGACGGCGATGTCGTTGCGCGCCATGAACGCCAGCGCCTTCTCGGCCGTCCACTCCCCCAGGCGATAGCCGCCGGTCATCGTATGGCCGAAGGAGCTGAACCACCGGTCCACGACCCCGCCGAGATAGTGGGTGTGGACGTCTATCCTGCCGGCCGGCGTCATTTCCCGTCCCCCTCCGACCGCGCGAGCCCGAGACGCGGTTCGGTGACCAGCTGCCATCCCCGCCACTCATTGTCGTCGAGCGGGCTCTCCCGCAGCGGGGCGAGGTCCGGCCGGCCGGTGCCCCCGGCCATCGCGCGGCGCTGGACCCGGAACGCCTCGTCGGTCAGCCGCTCGGTGAGCACGCGTGTGGACGACACGGTCGCCTCGCGGAGGTCCGACAGGCCCGCGATGATCTCCCCGAACGGGGCGGCCCCGGACCGGCCGGCGCCGTGGTCGCCGTGGACCAGCCGCTCCGCGGTCCAGAAGAAGTCCTCTTTGGTGTCGTAGTCGTCGTACATGCTGCTCACCAGGGCGAGCAGCCGCGTGTACGCCCGGCGGTAGGTGTACTCGAAGAAGCCGAGCGCCTCCTGGCCGGTGACCTCGCCACGGGCGTTCGCGGCGATCGACGCGGCGGCGGTGAGCCCGCTGTACATCGCGAGATGGACCCCGGTCGACAGCAGCGGATCCAGGAAGCACGCGGCGTCGCCGACGAGCATGTGGCCCGGTCCGCTGAACGCGTCGGCCGTGTAGGAGTAGTCGGTCTCCACGCGTACGGCCGGCCGGAACTCGGCCTCCCGCAGCAGGTCACCGACGGCGGCCGAGCGCCCGATCAGCGCGTGGTAGAGCTCCTCCGGCGAGGAGTGCCGGGAGCGGTGCCGGGCGAAGACGTCCTTCGGCGACACCAGGCCGACGCTCGTCCGGCCGTCCGCCAGCGGAATGATCCAGTACCAGCCGTCCGGCGAGGAGATGACGTTGATGCCTCCCTCCGGCGTGAGCGGCAGCTGCCCGGCGTTCGCCCAGTAGCCCCAGATGGCGACGTTCCGGAAGAGGGGATGGGGGCGCCGGTTCCCGAGATGCCGCGTGCTCAGCAGCCCCGATCTTCCCGAGGCGTCCACGAGGAAGTCGAAGTCGTCGATCACGAACGGCTCGCCCCGGTCCCGGGTGCACGTCACGGACACCGGCCGGCCGGAGTCGAAGACCACGTTCCGCGCGGCCACGCCCTGGTCGACCGTGACGCCGCTCGCCTCCGCGTTCTCCAGGAGGAGCTGGTCGAAGGCGGCACGGTCGACCTGCCACGAGCACACCTGCGGACCGAACAGCTTGCTCCAGTCGACGACCCACTCGTCCGAGCCCCAGCGGAAGACGCCACCGCGCTTGATCTGGAAGCCGCCGGCGTCCAGCCGGCCGGAGAGTCCGAGCAGGTCGAGTACGGTCCGCGTGGACGGGGTGAGGGACTCGCCGATGTGATAGCGGGGGAAGTGCTCACGCTCCAGCAGGTGGACGTCGAGCCCTTCGCGCGCGAGCAGGGTGGCCGTGACCGATCCCGCCGGGCCGCCTCCGATGACGAGGATCTTCCGGAGTGGTGCCATCTTGTACGCCTCGCTTCTGGAGTGGGCCGTCAGGAGCCGCGGACGACGATGGCGGAGTTGTTGCCGCCCATGCCGACGCTGGTGGAGATCGCGACCGGCACGGGGCTCCGTGTGCCCTGCCCGATGACGTGGCCGAGCTCGCACCCGGGGGCGACGTCGACCAGCCCGTACGTCGGCGGGACCTGGTCACGGACGCTCGCCAGCAGGGCGACCACGGCCTCGAACGCGCCCGAGCCGCCGAGCATGTGGCCGGTGCTTCCCTTGATCCCGCTGACCCTGAGCCCGTCGAGATGGTCGCCGAACACCTTGCGGATCGCGGTCGCCTCGGCGGGGTCGTTCGACTTGGTCGCGGTGCCGTGGACGTTCAGGTACCCCACGTCCCGGGCGTCGACCCCGGCGTCGGCGAAGGCTTCGAGCAGGCAGGCGGTCATCCCCGGCGCGTCGTGCGGCGGGATGTCGCTCATGTCGAAGGCGTCACCGCGCAGGCCGTACCCGAGCATCTCCCCGTGGATCCGGGCCTTGCGGGCGACGGCGTGGTCGCGCTCCTCGAGCACCATGACGGCGGCGCCCTCACCCAGGACGGTGCCGTCACGGTCGCGGTCGAAGGGACGGCACGCACCCGAGCGCGCACCGGTGTGGTTCTGCACGAAGCCGGACACGATGATCTCGGTGATGGGCGACTCGGCGCCGCCGGCCAGCATCACCTCCGCCCGGCCGTGCCGGATCTTGTCGTACGCGGCGATGATCGAGTCCGCTCCCGACGCGGACGCGCCGCTGACCGTCACCAGCGGCCCGCAGAGCCCGAAACGCACCGACAGCACCGACGTCCCGGCGTTGGGCAGCGTCATGTTGAACAGCCGTGGAGACACGCCCGCCGTGCCCTTGGCCGCGAGCCGGGCGAACTGGGCGGCGAGCACCTCGGTGCTGGAGAACGCCATGCCGATCGCCGCACCGTAGCGGTCGAACCGGCGGTGTGACTTGTGCCGCGAGACGATCTCGTTGCGGGGCAGGTCGAGCCGTGCGTCGGTCACCGCCGCGTCCGCGGCCGCCAAGGCGTACTGCTGGTAGCGGTCCAGCACCCGTACGTCGCGGGCCGACAGCCCGTGGCTCAGCGGGTCGAACCCGGTGATCTCCGCCGCCGTCTTCACCGCACAGCGGGACGTGTCGAAACGCGTGGTCCTCCCGACGCCGCTGCGCCCGGCCATCAGGGTCTCGAAGGCCTCATCGACGGTCCGGCCGATCGGGGTGATCGCCCCGACGCCCGTGATGACGACACGCCTGTCTGTCATGGTCCCCTCCTCAGGTGCGTGGGGTGACGATCACTGCTTGCGCGCCACGACGACTCCGTTGGCGCCCGCGGCGTCGATCTCGATGATCTGCACGCCGTGGAAGCCTGCGTCGGTCAGCCAGGAGGTGAGCTCGTCGCCGGAGTAGTTCTTGCCGCCGACGGTCTCGACGAGCATGTTCATCCCCATCAGGGCGGCGGCGGGCGGGCCGGTCCGCTCGGAGTTGAGCAGGAGCTCGCTGATCAACACGACGCCGCCGGGCACGAGCGCCCGGTGGCACGCGGTGAGAAGGTCGCGACCGGTCCGTTCGTCCCAGTCGTGCAGGATGTTCGACAGCAAGATCACGTCGTGCGCCTCGGGCAGACCGCGCTGATCGCGGAAGTCGCCCGCCTGAGTCGTGACCTTCCCGCCGAGCCCGGCCGCGTCGATCTTCTGCCGCGCCTGCTCGCAGACGTGCGGGAGGTCGTACACCGTCGCGCGGAGGTGGGGATGGCGCCGGCAGAGCACGATCGGGAAGGCGCCGGATCCGCCGCCCACGTCGAGGAGGCGGGTGTGACCGGCGAAGTCGTACGCGTCGGCCAGGCACGCGGCCGTGGACATGGACAGGGAGTGCATCGCCTCCCAGAACAGCTCCAGCATCACCGGATCCACGTCGGAGAACAGCGAGTCCTGGGTCTCCGGGTCCCACGTCACCGGGCGGTCTCCGCGGAGCGCGTCGATGAGTTTGTGCCAGCCGAGATATTCGCGGTGCTCGCAGAATCGTACGAATCCGCCGAAGTACGCCGGCCGTCCGGCGACGAGGTATTCCTCGGCCAGCGGCGCGTTGCGATAGGCGTCGCCGTCCTTTTCCAGCAGGCCGAGCGACGCGCACGCGACGAGGAGCAGATCGGCCGGCCGGTGCGCGAACCCGAACTCGGCGGCCAGCTCCTCCACGGTGACGCGGCGCCCGCCGGCCAGGCGGGTGAACAGGCCCAGCTCGACGGCCGTGGCGAAGGTCTCGAAGCTGTAGAAGCCGGTCGCCAGCTGCATGAGCGGCGCCGGTGACAGTGCGTCGCCCGCCGTGCCGTGGGTCAGAGCCGAGGTGGTCATGCCGTCTCCCTTGTTCGTGCCGATCCATTCCAGATACGGCCTCGACGCCATTGTTCTAATAGGCGCGAGCACCATGCGACGGACGTTTTGTCGATGCTTAAATGCGAATTTTGGGCAAGAATACGTCCGTGCCGGCGGAATTCAAGGTCTGTTCGCTCCGACTCGGCGGATCGTGCACGTCAGGAGAAAGGCGCAGCACACTGAGCACAGTCGGCGTACGCCGGGCCCGTCATCGGGGATCGTGTTCCCCCTCCGGGGCGCCGTCGGAGGCCATCGCCGACACCGCGGTGTCGAACATCGCGCCGAGGTCGAGACCTCCGTCGATGGGGAGCCCCAGGCCGGCGGGCAGCAGCTCGGCCAGCGCCGTCGCCGCCGTACGGGCCGCGTCGTCCTGGGCCGACCGGACCGTCCGGGCGATGCGCGCGGCCAGCTCCACCGGTGCCAGCTGCCGGTACCTCGTGCCCGTCAGCTTCAGCTCGACCAGCCGGCCCTGGCCGTCGACGGTCGCCGTGACCATCCTGTCCTTCGAGGACGAAGAGCCGGTCACCGCCGTCATCCGGTCGGTGGCCGCCTGGATACGGGTCTGTTCCGCCCGCAGGCTCGCGATCGCCGCCTGCACGTCGTACGCGGGGGAATCTGGCATCGTCACTCCTTTGTTCGGTATCGGAAGGTCAGCCCAGAAGGACCGGGAGCGACGTCGGCCCGCTGGTGGAGAACGACGTGTAGACCAGGTCGGCCGGATCGATCGCCATGCGCATCTTCGGGAACCGCCCGTACAGCGTGGCCAGGCCGATCCGGCCCTCCAGTCGGCCGAGCGGGGCTCCGAGGCAGAAGTGCGGTCCGTGGCCGAACGCGAGGTTGGGCCGTTGCGTACGGGTGATGTCGAACCGGTCGGCGCCGGCACCGTGCTGCGCGGTGTCGGTCAGGGTGGCCGACACCGAGAGCAGGATCGGGGCCCCGGCCGGCAGGTCGACCCCGGCCAGCGTCGTGTCCCGCGTCGTGTACCTCATGAGCACGGTCGCCACCGACGGATACCTGCGCAGGGTCTCCTCGACGACCTCGGCCCACCGGCCCTCGCGGACGGCCAGGTCGCGCTGGTCCTCGTGGCGGGACAGGGCGACGACGGCGTTGTTCAGCAGGTGCGTCGTGGTCTCGTTCCCGGCGAGCAGGATCAGCCAGAGCAGGTCGGCGAGCTCCTCGTCGGACAGGGTCACCTCGCCGTCCTTCTGGACCGCGATCAGCGTCGAGGTGAGATCGTCCTTCGGGTCGCCGCGCCGGCGGTCGACGAAACGGGCGAGGTAGCCGACCATCGCCTGGCGCGCCGCGATGCCCTCGCCGCCGGCGCTCATCACCTGTTGCGTCCAGACGCGGAACTGTGCCCGGTCGGGTTCGGGAATGCCGAACAGCTCGCAGATCACCTGCAGGGGCAGCACTCCGCCGAACGCCGACACCAGGTCGACGCCGTCGCCGGCGGCGGCCACGTCGTCGGCGAGCTCGCCGGCGATCTCCCCGATGCGCGGTGCGAGCGCCGCCACCCGCGCCGGGGTGAACGCCCGGTTCACCATGGCGCGCATCCGCCGGTGGTCGGCGCCGTCCTGCATCAGCATGTTGTCGCCCTCCACGAATGGCAGGAAAGGCCAGTCCGCGGGGATGGTGCCGTCGCGCAGGGCGGGCCAGTGCCGGGCGTTTCTCGCGTACACCTTGTCGTCGGCCAGGACCTCGTGCACCGCGGCGTGCGTGTTGGCCGCCCACACCTCGACGCCGCCGGGCAGTTCCACCGGCACGACCGGTCCGGTACGGCGCAGGCGTACCTGCGTGTCGTAAATGTGTTCGGCCGGCACGGGAATCTTGGCTGCGGTCATCATTCCTCCGGAAATGGCTTCGGCATATCTGCCCGCCGCGTGAATGTTCCGTCGTGACCATGGCGTGAATCAAGCGCGGCCGGAAACAGGTGCACGATAAGAAAAAAGCCGTGCACAAGGGGAACACAGCACGCACTTTCGGCCGGCCGGGGGGGGGGGGGGGGGGGGGCCCCCCCCCCCCCCCCGGGGGCCCCGTCGGGGGGGGGGGGGGGCGGCCCCCCCCCCCCCCCCCCCCCCAGAACCCCCCCCCCCCCCCCCCCACCCCCCCCCCCCCCCCCCCCACGCCGCCCCCCCCCCCCCCCCCCCCCCCCACCCCCCCCCCCACCCCCCCCGCGAGGGCGCCCGCGAGCCGCCCCACCGCCACGCGCAGCCCCGCGCCGGACAGCTCCTCGGCGCGCTCGAGGAACGCGACGCC
>NZ_JAUEQY010000038.1 GCF_030406325.1 Actinomadura sp. DC4
CGCGAAACTCATCGCCACCCGCGGCACGCTCATGCAGAACCTCCCCGCCACCGGCGGCATGACCGCCATCCAGGCCACCGAAGACGAAATCACCCCCCACCTCACCGACGACGTCTCCATCGCAGCGCTCAACAGCCCCACCTCCACCGTCATCTCCGGCGACCGAAACACCATCCACAACATCGCCGACCACTTCACGGCCAAAGGCCGCAACACCAAACGACTCAACGTCTCCGGCGCCTTCCACTCCCCCCACACCGAACCCCTCCTCGACCGACTCAGACAGGCCATCGAGGACATCGCCCACCACGAACCGGCCATCCCCGTCGTCTCCAACATCACGGGAGACCCTCACACCGACTTCGGGCCCGGCTACTGGGCGCGGCACCTCCGTGGGACCGTCCGCTACGCCGACGGCATCCAAGCCCTCCACACCGCCGGCGCCACCACCTACCTCGAACTCGGCCCCGACACCACCCTCACCAACCTCACCGACACCTGCCTCGGCGAACACACCTCCGCCCTGGCGGCGCTGCTCCACCCCGACCGGCCCGAGGCGCTCTCCTTCCTGCGCGGCCTCGCCGAGGCGTACGTCCACGGCACGCCCGTCGACTGGGCGGCGCTCGTTCCGGACGGGAACCGCGCCGACCTGCCCACCTACGCCTTCGACACCCGGCCGTACTGGCTCCAGGCCACCCGGGCGGCGGGAGACGCGACCGATCTCGGGCTGGACCCCGGCGGGCATCCGCTGCTCGCCGCCGCGGTGCCGTCCGACGGCGACGGGGTGCTGTTCGCCGGCCGGCTGTCGCTGGACGACCAGCCCTGGATCGCCGAGCACACCCTCCTCGACGCTCCGGTCGTGCCCGGCACCGCGCTGGTCGACCTCGCACTGCACGCCGGCGCGCGGACCGGCTGCCCCCGTGTGGAGGAGCTGACACTGCGGGCTCCACTGGTGCTGCCGCCGTCCTCCGCCACGCAGTTGCAGGTCCGGGCCGGGGCGCCGGACGAGTCCGGGTGCCGTGAGGTCACCGTCTCGTCGCGCCCGGCGGCGGACGACGGCGGGCCGCGTCCGTGGACCCGGCACGCGACCGGCACTCTCACCGAGGCGCGGCCCGCCCCGCCCGGCGACCTCACCGCCTGGCCTCCGGAGGGCGCCGAGCCGGTCGCGGCCGGGGACCTGTACGAGCGGCTCGCCGGTCTCGGCTACCTGTACGGGCCGATGTTCCAGGGGCTGCGGGCGGCCTGGCGGCGTGGCACGGACCTGTACGCCGAGGTGAGCCTGCCCGAGGACGCCGACGTCGCCGGTTTCGGCCTGCACCCCGCGCTCTTCGACGCCGCGCTGCACGGGATCGCGCTGGACGGCGGCGACGGCCCGGCCCAGGTGCCGTTCTCCTGGACCGGCGTCGAGCTGCACGCGACCGGCGCCACCGCGCTCCGCGTACGGCTCACCGCCGGTGAGGACGGCGCCATCGCGCTGCGCCTGGCCGACTCCACCGGCGCGCCGGTGGCCGTCGTCGGCGCCCTCGCCACCCGGCCCATCACCCCGGACCAGCTCCACCCCCAAGGCCCGGCGCACCGGTCGCTGTTCGCCGTCACCTGGCGCCCCGTGACCACGCCCGCCGCGCCGGCCGCCGGCACGTGGGCCGTGCTGGGCGACCCATGGCCGGCCGAGGCGCTCGGGCGCGCCGGTACGCCCGTCTCCTCCTACGCCGACCTCGCGGCGCTCCACGCGGCCATCGGCGCCGGGCTGGCCCCGGACCTGGTGCTCACCGGCGCGGGCGAACGCCGGGCCGGTTGCGCGCACGAGCCCGCGCGCGACGTCCTCGGCCTGGTGCGGGGCTGGCTCGCCGATCCGCTCCCGGTGCCGCTCGTGGTCGTCACGCGCGGTGCCGTCGCCGCGCGGGCCGGAGAGGACGTACGGGACCTGACCGCCGCGCCGGTGTGGGGGCTGGTGCGGTCGGCCCAGGCCGAGGAGCCGGGCCGCTTCGTGCTGGCCGACCTGGACGACGAGGCGTCCTCGATCGCCGGGCTGGCCGCGGCGCTGGCCTCCGGCGAACCACAGCTCGCACTGCGCGACGGAACGCCGCTCGTGCCGCGGCTGGTCCGCGCCGAACCCGCGGAGGAGCCGGCGCGGCACCCCGCCGGCACGATCCTGATCACCGGCGGCACGGGCGTGCTCGGCGGGGCGGTCGCCCGGCATCTCGTACGGGAGCACGGTGCGCACCGCCTCGTGCTCACGAGCCGCCGCGGCGACGCGGCCGAGGGCGCGCGGGACCTGCGGGACGAGCTCACCGCGCTCGGCGCCGAGGTCACCGTCGCCGCCTGCGACATGGCCGACCGGGCCGCCGTGGAGAGGCTGCTCGCGGTGTACGGGCCGGTCGGGACCGTCGTCCACGCGGCCGGGACGCTCGACGACGGCATCATCACCGCGCTCACGCCGGAGCGGCTCGACGCCGTGCTGCGGGCCAAGGCGGACGCGGCGTGGCTGCTGCACGAGCTGACGCCGCGGTCGGAGTTCGTGCTGTTCTCCTCGACCGCGGGCACGTTCGGCAGTCCGGGGCAGGCGAACTACGCCGCGGCCAACGCCTTCCTGGACGCGCTGGCGCACCACCGCCGCGCCCGTGACCTGCCCGCCACATCCCTGGCGTGGGGGTTGTGGGAGCAGGCCGGCGGGATGGCCGGCGGCCTCGACGGCGCCGCGCTGGCGCGCATGAGCCGCAGCGGCGTCACCGCGCTCTCCGCCGAGGACGGACTGGCGCTGTTCGACGCCGCGCTGGCTCGCGACCGCGCGCTGCTCGTACCGGCCCACCTGAACATGGCGGCGCTCCACGGCCAGGGTGAGGCGCTGCCGCACGTACTGCGCGACCTCGTCGCCGTACCGGTCCGCCGGGCCGCGTCCGCCTCGGTGCCGCTGGCCGACCGGGTGTCCGGGTTCAGCGAGGAGGAGCGGGACGCGTACGTCCTCGACCTGGTCCGTACGACGGTCGCCGCGGTGCTGGGCGTCGACGGCACCGCGGCCGTCGACGCGAAACGCCCGTTCAAGGAGCTCGGGTTCGACTCGCTCACGGCCGTGGAGCTGCGGAACCGGCTGACGGCGGCCACCGGGCTACGGCTGCCCGCCACCCTCATCTTCGACCACCCCAGCCCGGCGGCCCTCGCCGCGTACGTAACCGGCAAGGTCGCGCCGGACGACTCCGGTGAGGGCCGGATCCGCGAGGTCCTGTCCTCGATTCCGCTGGGCCGTCTCAGGGACTCGGGGCTGATGGACGCGCTCCTACGGCTCGCGGGCCACGCCGAGGCGCCGGTGGCCGAGACGGCGTCGATCGACGCGATGGACACGGACAGCCTGATCAAACTGGCCCTCGAAAACAACCAGGTCTGAAGTGTGGAGCCCGATATGACCGCATCCGCCGAACAGGTCGTCGAAGCGCTCCGCGCTTCCTTGAAGGAGAACGAACGCCTGCGGCAGCAGAACCGGCAGCTCGCCGAGGTCGCGCGGGAGCCGATCGCCATCGTCGGCATCGGCTGCCGCTATCCGGGCGGGGTCCAGTCGCCGGAGGACCTGTGGGACGTCGTGGCCGGCGGCGCCGACGCCGTCGGCCCCATCCCGGACGGGCGCGGCTGGAACGTCGAGGAGCTGTACGACCCCGAGCCCGGCGTGGTCGGCAGGTTCTACACCCGAGAGGGCGGCTTCCTGCGGGACGCGGACCACTTCGACCCGGAGTTCTTCGGCATCAGCCCCCGTGAGGCCCTGTCCACCGACCCGCAGCAGCGGCTGCTGCTGAAGACCTCGTGGGAGGCCTTCGAACGCGCGGGCATCGACCCGGAGTCGCTGCGCGGCAGCCTGACCGGCGTGTTCGTCGGAGTGATGTACAACGACTACGGCGCACGGCTGATGTACCGGGGGGCGGCGGGGCTCGCCGCGTTCGACGGCAGCGCCGGGAGCATCGCCTCCGGGCGACTCGCGTACACCTACGGGCTGGAGGGGCCCGCGGTCACCATCGACACGGCCTGCTCGTCCTCGCTCGTCGCGCTCCACCAGGCGTGCCAGGCCTTACGGCAGCGGGACTGCGATCTGGCGCTGGCCGGCGGCGTCGCCGTCATGTCCACGCCGATCGCGTTCCTGGAGTTCAGCCGGCAGCGTGGCCTGGCGCCGGACGGCCGCTGCAAGGCGTTCGCCGCCGCGGCCGACGGCGTCGGGTGGGGTGAGGGCGCCGGGCTGCTGCTGGTCGAGCGGCTCTCGGACGCGCGGCGCAACGGGCATCCGATCCTGGCGCTGATCCGGGGCTCGGCCGTCAACCAGGACGGCGCGAGCAACGGCATCACCGCGCCGAACGGCCCGGCCCAGCAGCGCGTCATCCGCCAGGCCCTCGCCAACGCGCAGTTGCAAGCCGACCAGGTCGACGTGGTGGAGGGCCACGGGACGGGTACGGCGCTGGGCGACCCGATCGAGGCGCAGGCGCTGCTCGCCACGTACGGGCAGGACCGGCCCGACGGCCGGCCGCTGTACCTGGGGTCGGTCAAGTCCAACATCGGGCACGCGCAGGCCGCGGCCGGTGTCGCCGGGATCATCAAGATGATCTTCGCGATGCGGCACGAGACGCTGCCCAGGACGCTGCACGTGGACGAGCCCTCGCCGAAGGTCGACTGGGGCGAGGGCGCGGTGTCGCTGCTGACCGAGCCGGTGCCCTGGCCGGAGAACGGCCACCCGCGCCGGGCGGGCGTCTCGGGCTTCGGCGTCAGCGGGACGAACGGCCATCTGATCCTGGAGCAGCCGCCCGCGCCCGAGCCGCCGGAACCCGCGTCCGGCGCAAGCCCGGCCGACGACGCGACCGGCGAGCGGCCGACGGCCGGCGCGGGACCGGTGGTCGTGCCGTGGCCGCTGTCGGCGAAGACCGAGCCCGCCCTGCGGGAGCAGGCGCGGCGGCTCCACGACCGGCTGCGGGACGATCCGGGCCTGGAGGTCGCCGACGTCGCCCACGCGCTGACCGCCCGAACCACCTTCGAGCACCGCGCCGTCGTGACCGCCGGGGACCGGGACACCTTCACCACGGCTCTGGCCGCCCTGGGCCGGGGCGAGACTCATCCGGACCTCGTCCAGGCACGGGCGGCCGGCGAGCCCGGCCGTACGGTGTGGGTCTTCCCCGGCCAGGGCTCCCAGTGGCAGGGCATGGCCCTCGACCTGCTGGAGACCCCCTCCGTCTTCACCCGCGCGCTGGGCGACTGCGCCGACGCGCTGGCCCCCCACCTCGACTGGTCCCTCCTGGACCTGCTGCACGGCCGGCCGGGCGCACCGCCTCTGGAGGGCGCCGACGTCGTCCAGCCCGCGCTGTTCGCGCTCATGGTCTCCCTCGCCGAGCTCTGGCGGTCCTACGGCCTGCGGCCCGACGCCGTGGTCGGCCACTCCCAGGGCGAGATCGCCGCCGCCCATGTCGCCGGGGCGCTGTCCCTCGACGACGCCGCGCGCGTCGTGGCCCTCCGCAGCCGGGTGCTCACCGCCCTCGCCGGCCGGGGCGGCATGGTCTCCGTCCCGCTCCCCCTCGCCCTCGTCGAAGGGGACCTGGCGGACCATCCCGGGCTGACCGTCGCCGCCGTGAACGGCCCCGGCAGCACCGTCGTCTCCGGCGACGCCCAGGCCCTCGACCGGCTCCTCCAGCGCTACGAGGCCGACGACGTGCGGGCCCGCCGGATCCCGGTCGACTACGCCTCGCACTCGCCGCACGTCGAGGCCGTCCACGACGAGGTCGTCGCGGCCCTGTCCGGCATCACTCCCCGCGCGGCGCGCGTCCCCTTCCACTCCACCGTCACCGCCGCGCGGCTCGACACCACGGAGCTGACCCCCGACTACTGGTACGACAACCTGCGCGAGACCGTCCGGTTCCACGAGACGGTCGCGGGCCTCCTCGACGCCGGCCACGGCGTCTTCCACGAGATCAGCCTGCACCCGGTCCTCACCGTCGCGATCGAGGAGGCCGCCGGAGGCCGGGCCGTCACCGTCCACACCCTCAAACGGGACCGGCCCGCGCGCAAGGAGCTGCTCTCGGGCCTCGCCCGGCTGCACGTCCACGGCAACTCGGTGGACTGGGGCCCGCAGGTGCCCGGCCGCCCTCGCGCCGGTGTCGGCCTCCCCACGTACCCGTTCCAGGACCGGCCCTTCTGGCTCGACCCGCCGCCGGCCGCACTCGACCCCGCCGATCTCGGCCAGGCGAGCACCGGTCACCCGCTGGTCGGCGCGGCCGTGGCGGTCGCGGACGGCGGCGGACACGTGCTCACCGGGCGGCTGTCCCCCGGTGTGCAGACCTGGCTGCCGGACCACGCGGTGATGAACGCGGTCCTGCTGCCGGGCACGGCCTTCGCCGAACTGGCTCTGCGCGCGGGCGCGGAGGCCGGCTGCCCGCGAGTCGACGAACTCCTGATCGAGGCTCCGCTGGTGCTCCCGGACGAGGGCGGGGTGCAACTCCAGGCGGCGGTGGACGGCACGGACGATGACGGACGGCGGTCCATCGTGATCTCCGCCCGGCCGGACGGCGACCCGCAGAGAGCGTGGACGCGGCACGCCTCCGGCGTCCTGTCCGGCGCCGACGACGGGCGGCCCGGCGAGGTCGGCGAGGTCGGCGCCTGGCCACCGAAGGAGGCGGCCCCGGTCGACCTCACCGGAGCGTACGAGCGGATGGCGGCGCGCGGATACGACTACGGCCCGGCCTTCCGCGGGCTGCGCGCCGCGTGGCGGGCGGGCGACGAGGTCTTCGCCGAGGTCCGGCTGCCCGACGAGCGGGTGGCGGAGGCCGCGGGCTACAGCGTGCACCCCGCACTGCTCGACGCCGCGCTGCACGCGCTGGTGCTGGAGGCGGACGAGACCGCGCTGCCGTTCGCCTGGTCGGACCTGCGGGTGTACGCCACCGGGTCGGCGGCCCTGCGAGTGCGGCTCACTCCGGGCGACGGCCGGCTGGCCCTGAACGCGGTCGACGCGGACGGGAGTCCGGTCCTGTCCGGCACGCTCGCCGTACGGCCGGTCTCCGCCGAGCAGCTCGCCACCGCCCAGAGCGGCGACTCCCTGTTCCGGCTCGACTGGGTGCCCGTCACCGGCACGACGCCGCCGCCCGACCTGGCGGTCCTCGGCACCCCGTTCTCCGGCGCGGACGGGCCGCGCGCGTACGCCGGCCTGGCCGCACTGCGGGAGGCCCTCGACGCGGGCGAACGGCCGCCCGCCGCAGTGATCGTGCCGTGCGCTCCCCCGGACGCGGACGACCCGCCGGAGGCGGCGCGTACGGCGACCGGCCGCGTGCTGCGGCTGGTCCAGGAGTGGCTCGCCGACGATCGGCTCGCCGGGGTGCGGCTCGTCCTCGTCACGCGGGGCGCGGTCGCCACCCGGCACGGGGAGGGCGTCACGGACCTCGCGCACGCCGCGGTGTGGGGCCTGATGCGCTCCGCCCAGGTGGAGAACCCGCACCGGTTCGTCCTGGTGGACGTGGACCGTACCGACGATGTCGTGGCGGCCCTGGCCGTGGACGAGCCGCAGCTCGCGGTCCGCGACGGCTCCGTGTACGCGCTGCGGCTGGCCCGCGCGGACGGCGACCGTACGCTGACGCCGCCGGACTCCGGCGTGTGGCGGCTCGGCATGACCGGTCCGGGCACCGTGGACAACCTCACCCTGCTCCCCCACCCCGAGGGGCTGCGCCCGCTGCGGCCCGGCGAGGTCCGGATCGGCATGCGCGCGGCCGGGCTGAACTTCCGCGACGTGATGATCGTCCTGGGGCTGGTCCAGGACACACGGGAGCTGTGCGGCGAGGGCGCGGGCGTGGTCCTTGAGGTCGGTCCCGAAGCCGGCGAGTACGCCGTCGGGGACCGGGTCATGGGCCTGATCCCCGACGGCGTGGGGCCGGTCGCGGTGGCCGACGTCCGCGGGCTGGTGCCGATCCCGGCCGGGTGGACGTTCGCCCAGGCCGCGGCCACCCCGATCGTCTACCTCACCGCCTACTACGGCCTGCGCGACCTCGCCGGCCTCCGCGCCGGCGAGTCCGTGCTGGTGCACGCCGCCGCGGGCGGCGTCGGCATGGCCGCCACCCGGCTGGCCCGGCACTGGGGCGCGGACGTGTACGGCACCGCCTCGCCGGGCAAGTGGGAGGTCCTGCGCGGGCAGGGGTTCGGCGACTCCCGCATCGCCTCCTCCCGCGACCTGGAGTTCGCGAGCCGCTTCCCGTCGGTGGACGTGGTGCTGAACTCCCTCGCCGGAGAGTTCGTCGACGCCTCCCTGCGGCTGCTGCCGACCGGCGGCCGGTTCGTGGAGATGGGCAAGACGGACATCAGGGACCCCGAGGCGGTCGCGGCCGGCCACGCGGGCGTGGACTACCGGGCGTACGACCTCGCCGACGCGGGGCCCGGACGGACCCAGGAGATCTTCCGCGAGCTGGCGGCGCTGTTCGAGAAGGGCGCCCTCGACCCGTTGCCGGTCACCGCCTGGGACGTGCGGCGCACGCCCGAGGCGGTCCGGTACCTGCTCCAGGCCCGCCACGTCGGCAAGATCGTGCTGACCTTCCCATCCGGCCCGGACCCGGAGGGGACCGTGCTGATCACCGGCGGTACGGGCGTGCTCGGCGGGATGCTCGCCCGCCACCTCGCCGCCGGCGGCGCCCGCCGCCTCCTGCTGACGAGCCGGCGCGGGCCCTCCGCCGAGGGCGCCGCGGAGTTGGAGCGCGACCTCACGGCGCTCGGCGCGGAGGTCGCCATCGCGTCGTGCGACACGGCGGACCGCGAGGCCCTCTCCGGCCTGCTCGCCTCGATCCCGTCCGACCGCCCGCTGACCACCGTGATCCACGCCGCCGGCGTCATCGGGGACGGCACCGTCGACTCGCTGACGAGCGAGCACCTGGACTCCGTACTGCGCCCGAAGGCGGACGCCGCGTGGCACCTGCACGAACTCACCCGTGAGCTCGACATCGGCTCGTTCGTGCTCTTCTCCTCCGCCTCCGCCGCGCTCGGGTCGCCTGGGCAGGGCAACTACGCCGCGGCCAACGCCTTCCTCGACGCGCTGGCCTGGCACCGGCGGGCCCAGGGGCTGCCGGCGATGTCGCTGGCGTGGGGCTACTGGGAACAGGTGACCGGCATCACCGGGCACCTGACCGAGTCCGACCTCGCGCGGATGACGCGCGGCGGCATCGCGCCGATCCGGTCCGACGAGGGCCTAACCCTGTTCGACGCGGCTCACGACGCGGACCAGCCGGTGCTCGTCCCGGTACGCCTGGACCTGCGCCGGATGCGCGCCGGCGTCGACGCGGCGGCCATGGTGCCACCGCTGCTCCGGAGCCTGATCCGCCCGCCGGTCAGGTCAACGGCGTCGGCGGTGGTACCGGCGGAGTCGCTCGCGCACGAGCTGGCCACGCTGCCCGACGACGAACGCGCAGCGCGGCTGCTGCGCCTGGTCCGCGGCCACGTCGCCGCCGTGCTCGACTACGCCGCACCCGAGGAGGTCGACGTCGAGCGCGCCTTCAAGGAGCTCGGCTTCGACTCGCTCACCGCGGTGGAACTGCGCAACCGGCTCGGCTCCGCGACCGGGCTGAGCCTGCCGACCACGCTGGTCTTCGACCACCCGAAACCCGCGGCCGTGATCCGGTACCTCGACGAGGAGCTGCGGTCCGCCGGGGACACGCATCCGGTGCTCGCCGACCTCGACCGGCTCGCGGCGTCTCTCGCCGGTACGCCGCCCGATGAGGAGCTGCGGTCCGAGGTCACCGCGCGGCTGGAACGGATCATCCGGCAGTGGCAGCGAGCCGACGCCGGAGAGGACACCGACGACCTGCGATCGGCGACCGACGACGAACTGTTCGCCGCCCTCGACGACGAACTCGGAGGCGTGTGATGGAGACTGAGGACCGGCTGCGCGACTACCTCAAGCGGGCGACGGCCGACCTGCGGACCGTACGCCGGCGGCTGAGGGAGGCGGAGGACAAGGCCCGCGAGCCGATCGCCATCGTCGCGATGGGCTGCCGCTACCCCGGCGCCGTGACGTCCCCGGAAGAGCTGTGGGAGCTGCTGGCCTCCGGCACGGACGCGATCGGCCCGTTCCCCACGGACCGGGGCTGGCGGACCGGCGACCTGTACGACGCCGATCCGGACCGGTCCGGGACGCCCTTCACACCGGAGGGCGGTTTCCTCGACGGGGCCGACCGGTTCGACCCCGCCTTCTTCGAGATGAGCCCGCGCGAGGCGCTCGCCACCGACCCCCAGCAGCGGCTGCTGCTGGAGGTCGCCTGGGAGACCGTCGAACGCGCCGGCATCGACCCCGCCGCGCTGCGGGGCACGCGTACGGGCGTCTACGCCGGGGTGATCAACCAGAACTACGCCCAGAGCGCGGAGGGCTTCGAGGGCTACATCATGACGGGGACGCTGACCGCCGTCGCGTCGGGACGGGTCGCGTACGTCATGGGCCTGGAGGGTCCGGCGGTCACGGTCGACACGGCGTGTTCGTCGTCGCTGGTGGCGGTGCACCAGGCCTGCCAGTCGCTGCGGAACGGCGAGTGCGACCTGGCGCTGGCCGGCGGCGTCTCGGTGATGGCCACGCCTCTCGCGTTCGTCGAGTTCAGCCGCCAGCGCGGGCTGGCGCCGGACGGGCGGTGCAAGCCGTTCGCCGCGGCGGCCGACGGCACCGGCTGGGGCGAGGGCGCCGGGCTGCTGCTGGTCGAGCGGCTCTCAGACGCCCGGCGCAACGGGCACCCGGTCCTGGCGCTGATCCGCGGATCCGCGATCAACCAGGACGGCGCCTCGAACGGCCTGACCGCGCCCAACGGACCCTCCCAGCAGCGCGTCATCCGCCAGGCCCTCGCCAACGCCGACCTCGACCCCATCGACGTCGACGCCGTCGAGGCCCACGGCACCGGAACCACCCTCGGCGACCCCATCGAGGCCCAGGCACTACTCGCCACGTACGGGAAGGACCGGCCGTCCGACCGGCCACTGCGGCTCGGCTCGATCAAATCCAACATCGGCCACACCCAGGCCGCCGCCGGCGTCGCCGGGATCATCAAGATGGTCCTGGCGATGCGGCACGGGACGCTGCCGCCGTCGCTGCACGTCGACGCCCCCTCCCCGCACGTCGACTGGTCCACGGGCGCGGTCGCGCTGCTCACCGAGGCGACGTCCTGGGCCGAGAACGGCCACCCGCGGCGCGCGGCCGTGTCGGCGTTCGGCATCAGCGGGACGAACGGGCACCTGATCCTCGAACAGCCGCCCGCCCCCGAGCCCGCCGAGCCGGAGCCCGGCACACCGGAGCCCGGCACACCGGATCCCGTGCCCTCGCTGATCTCGGCCAAGACCGAAGCCGCACTGCGGGACCAGGCACGACGCCTGCGCGCGCACGTCGACGCTCACCCCGAGCCGGACGTCGCCGACGTCGCGCGCGCGCTGACCGCCCGTACGACCTTCGAGCACCGCGCCGTCGTCACCGCCTCCGGCCGCGGGGCCTTCGCCGAGGCCCTCACCGCGCTGAGCCAGGGCGACCCGCACCCGGAACTCGTCCAGGGCCGGGCGTCCGCCGAGCCGGGCGGGACGGTGTGGGTGTTCCCCGGTCAAGGCTCGCAGTGGCGGGGCATGGGCCTGGACCTGCTGAAAGACTCCCCCGCCTTCACCACCACCCTCACCGCCTGCGCCGACGCCCTCGCCCCGTACACCGACTGGTCCCTCATCGACGTCCTCCACGGCGACACACCCCAACGCGTCGACATCATCCAGCCGACGCTGTTCGCCCTGATGGTCTCCCTCGCCGAACTCTGGCGCTCCCAGGGACACCACCCCGACGCCGTCATCGGCCACTCCCAAGGAGAAATAGCCGCCGCCCACATCGCCGGCGCCCTCACCCTCGACGACGCCGCACGCATCATCGCCCTCCGCAGCCAAGCACTCACCCACATCACCGGCCACGGCGGAATGGCCTCCATACCGCTCTCGGCGGCCGAGGTCACCGAACACCTCACCGACTACCCCGACCTCACCATCGCCGCCATCAACGGACCCCACACCACCGTCATCTCCGGCGACACCCAACCCCTCGAACACCTCCTCCACCACTACAAAAACCACGACATCAACGCCCGCCGCATCCCCGTCGACTACGCCTCACACTCCCCCCACATCGAACCCCTCCACCACCAACTCCTCACCACCCTCAACAACATCACCCCACAACCCGCCAAAATCCCCTTCCACTCCACCGTCACCGGCGAACAACTCGACACCACCCAACTCACCCCCACCTACTGGTACGACAACCTCCGCAACACCGTCCAATTCCAAAAAACCACCGAACACCTCCTCACCACCGGCCACCGGATCTTCCACGAAATCAGCCCGCACCCGGTCACGACGCACGGCATCGAGCAGACCGCCGCCGACGCCGGCGTCTCCGTTCTCACGCTGGGCACGCTCCGACGCGACAAGCCCGCCCGGCCGCAGCTGGTGACCGCCCTGGCCCACCTGCACGTCCACGGCGTCCCGGTCGACTGGACGCCGTACCTCCCTCGCGCCCGTGGCGCGCACACCGCACTGCCCACTTATCCGTTCCAGCGCCAGAGCTACTGGCTGGCCAGTGAGGCGACCGCCGACGCCGCGGGCCTGGGGCTGGAGGGCACCGGCCATCCGCTGCTGCGCACGGCGGTGCCGGTCGCGGACGGCGGAACGACGGTGTTCACCGGCCTGCTGTCCACCGGAACCCACCGCTGGCCGGCCGACCACGCCGTCATGGGCACGGTCCTGCTGCCGGGCACGGCCTTCGTCGAGATGGCGCTGGCGGTCGCCGGCCGCCTCGGCCACGACCGGGTGGAGGAGCTGACCCTGCGGAGCCCGCTCGTCCTGCCCGGCGACGACGCCGTACGGGTCCAGGTCGTGGTCGACCAGGAGGGCGGCTTCGGCATCTACTCCGCCGGCGAGGACGGCCGGTCGTGGGAGGCACACGCCACCGGGTCCCTGGGCGGCACGGCGGAGCCGGTGGAGGCCCTGACCGCCTGGCCTCCACCGAACGCCGAACCGGTCGACGTGAAGGACCTGTACGCGCGGCTCACCGAGCGCGGTTACGACTACGGCCCGGCCTTCCAGGGGCTGCGCTCCGCGTGGCGGTCCGGCGAGGACGTCTACGCCGAGGTCGCGCTGCCGGAGGAGACCGACGTCACCGGGTACGGCATGCACCCGGCGCTGCTGGACGCGGCGCTGCACGCGGCGGCGGCGCTCGAACGGACCGGCGACGACGGCCGGGTACGGCTGCCGTTCTCCTGGTCCGGGGTGTCGCTGCGGGCGTCCGGCGCGACGCGGCTGCGGGTACGCCTGTCCCCGGCCGGCCCCGACGCCGTCGCGCTGAGCGTCGCCGACGCCTCGGGAGCGCCGGTGGCCCAGGTCGGCGCGCTGACCTTCCGGCCGGTCTCCGCGGACCGGCTGACGAGCCCCGGGCGGCGGGACGCGATGTTCGCCGTCGACTGGACCACGGTGCCCGCGCCGGACGCGGCGGCGGGCGAGGACTGGGCGGTCCTCGGCGTGGCCGGCCTCGGTCCGGCCGGTCCCCTCCCGGCGACCGCGCACGGCGGCCCGGCCGCGCTGGACGCGGTGCCCGGCGTCGTACTCCTGCCGAGCGCGGGACGGCCCGGCGCCGGCGCGGCGGAGACCCACGAGGCCGTACGCGCGGTGCTGGGCGTGGTGCGGGACTGGCTGGCCGACGAGCGCTGCGCGGGTTCCCGGCTCGTCGTCGTCACCCGCGGCGCGGTGGCTACCCACTCCGGCGAACCCGTGACCGACCTCGCCGCATCCGCCGTCTGGGGCCTGGTCCGGGCCGCCCAGGCGGAGCATCCCGGCCGGTTCGTGCTGCTCGACGTGGACGAGGGAGACACGTCGCCGGGCACGGTCGCCGCGGCCCTGGCTCTGGACGAACCGCAGCTCGCGGTACGGGCCGGCGCGCTCCACGTACCGCGGCTGGCGCGGGCGGGCGACCGCGCGTCACTGCGCCCGCCGGAGGGAACGGCCTGGCGGCTGGCGTCCACGGGAAGCGGCACGCTGGACGGCGTCCACTGCGTGGCAACGGCGGAGCCGGACGGCCCGCTCCCCGCCGGGCACGTGCGCGTCGCGATGCGCGCGAACGGGCTCAACTTCCGTGACGTGCTCATCACCCTGGGCGTGCTCCCCGCCGGGGAGCGCCTGGGCTACGAGGGCGCCGGTGTGGTCGCCGAGGTCGGGCCGGGCGTGACCCGGTTCGCGCCGGGCGACCGGGTCATGGGCCTGTTCTCCGGCGGGATCGGGCCGTCCGCCGACACCGACGAGCGGCTCCTCGTCTCCGTACCGGCCGGCTGGTCCTTCGCGCAGGCCGCCGGCACACCGGTCGCGTTCCTCACCGCGCTGTACGGGCTCGCGGGCGTCGCCGGGCTCCGGCGGGGGGAGTCGGTGCTCGTGCACTCGGCGGCGGGCGGCGTCGGCATGGCCGCCGTACAGCTCGCCCGGCACTGGGGCGCCACCGTGTACGGGACCGCCAGCCCCGGAAAGTGGGACGCCCTGCGCTCGCTCGGGCTGGACGACGCGCACCTCGCCTCGTCCCGTACGACCGGCTTCGAGCAGCGGTTCGGCCCGGTCGACGTCGTCCTGAACTCCCTGACCGGCGACCTCATCGACGCCTCGCTGCGGCTGCTGCCGGAGGGCGGGCGCTTCGTCGAGCTCGGCGTCGCCGAGCTTCGCGAGGCCGGCCAGGTCGCCGAGGACCACCCCGGGGTCGCCTACCACGCCTTCGAGCTGACCGCGGTCGAGCCGGACGCCATCGCGCGGATGTTCGGGGAGCTGCTCCCGCTGTTCGAGAGCGGGGCGCTCACGCCGCTGCCCGTACGGGCCTGGGACGTGCGGGAGGCACCGGAGGCGCTCCGCTTTTTCGGCCAGGCCCGGCACGCGGGGAAGCTGGTGCTGACCATCCCCCGGCCGCCGGACCCCGAGGGCACCGTCCTCATCACCGGCGGCACCGGCGTGATCGGCGGCCACGTCGCGCGCCACCTCGTCACCCGGTACGGGATCCGGCATCTGCTGCTGACCGGCCGCCAGGGGCCGGACGCGCCCGGCGCCGCGGACCTGCGCGACGAGCTGACCGGGCTCGGCGCCACGGTCACGGTCGCCGCCTGCGACGCCGCCGACCGTGCCGCCCTGGCCCGGCTGATCGACGCGATCCCGGCCGTTCACCCGCTGACCGCCGTCGTGCACAGCGCGGGCGTCCTCGACGACGGCCTGGTCGAGGCGCTCACCCCCGAGCGCCTGGAACGGGTGCTGCGCCCGAAGGTCGACGCGGCCTGGAACCTGCACGAGCTGACCGCGGACGCCGACCTGGCGTCCTTCTGCCTGTTCTCCTCCTTCGCCGCGACGACCGGCGCCCCGGGCCAGGCGAACTACGCCGCCGCCAACGCCTTCCTCGACGCCCTCGCGCAGCGCCGTCGCGTCGGCGGGCTGCCCGCCACCTCCCTGGCCTGGGGGTACTGGGCGCAGGCCACCGGGCTGACCGGCCACCTGGACGAGGGCGACGTCGCCCGCATCGGGCGCGGCGGCCTCATCCCGATGGCACCGGAGGAGGGCCTGGAGCTGTTCGACGCCGCCTTCGCCGGCCCGCGCGCCGTCGTAGTACCGGCGCCGATGGACCTGTCCGCGTTGCGCGCCCAGGCCGCCGGCGGCGACCTTCCCGCGCTGCTGCGCGAGCTGGTCCGTGCCCCGGCGCGGCGCGCCGTGGCGGGCACGGCGTCGCTCGCCCACCGCCTGGCCGGACGGTCCGAGGCCGACCAGCACCAGACGCTCCTCGACCTGATCCGCGCCGGCGCCGCCGCCGTCCTGGGACACACGACGCCGGAGGCCATCGAGACCGACCGGCCCTTCAAGGAGCTCGGCTTCGACTCCCTCACGGCCGTCGAGCTGCGCAACCGCCTCGGGCCGGCCGTCGGGCTGCGGCTGTCCCCCGCGCTGATCTTCGACCACCCCACGCCGGAGGCGCTCGCCCGGCACCTGCGCGCCGAACTGCTGGGCCGGGACGCGCCCGCCGCCCCGGTGACGGCGGGCACCGCGACGGAGGAGCCGATCGCGATCGTGGCGATGGGCTGCCGCTTCCCCGGCGGCGTGCGTTCCCCCGAAGACCTGTGGGAGCTGCTCGCGGGCGGCACCGACGCGATCTCGGAGTTCCCCGCCGACCGCGGCTGGGACCTGGGGCGCCTGTACGACCCCGACCCGAGCGCGGCCGGCACGTCGTACACGCGGCACGGCGGGTTCCTGCACGACGCGGCCGACTTCGACCCGGAGTTCTTCGGGATGAGCCCGCGTGAGGCGCTCGCCACCGACCCGCAGCAGCGCCTGCTGCTGGAGGTCGCCTGGGAGACCCTCGAACGCGCCGGCCTCGACCCGACCGGCCTGCGCGGCAGCCGTACGGGCGTGTTCGCGGGACTGGTCTCGCAGGAGTACGCGTCACGGTCCTCGGGGATCCCCGAGGACCTCGAGGGCTACCTCATGACCGGGAACACCTCCAGCGTCGCGTCGGGCCGGGTCGCGTACGTCCTCGGTCTGGAGGGCCCGGCGGTCACCGTCGACACCGCCTGCTCCTCCTCCCTCGTGGCGCTTCACCAGGCCTGCCAGGCCCTGCGGAGCGGCGAGTGCGACCTCGCGCTCGCCGGCGGCGTCACGGTCATGGCCACGCCGAGCATCTTCCGGGAGTTCAGCCGGCAGCGGGGGCTCGCACCCGACGGGCGTTGTAAGCCGTTCGCCGCCGCGGCCGACGGCACCGGTTTCGCCGAGGGTGCCGGCCTCATCCTGGTCGAGCGGCTGTCCGACGCCGAGCGCAACGGGCACCCCGTGCTCGCGCGGGTGCGCGGGTCGGCGGTCAACCAGGACGGTGCCTCGAACGGCCTGACCGCGCCGAACGGGCCCTCCCAGCAACGCGTCATCCGCCAGGCCCTCGCCAACGCCGGCCTCGACCCCGCCGACGTCGACGTGGTCGAGGCCCACGGCACCGGAACCACCCTCGGCGACCCCATCGAGGCCGACGCCCTCCTCGCCACGTACGGGCGGAACCGGCCCGCCGACCGGCCACTGCGGCTGGGGTCGATCAAATCCAACATCGGCCACACCCAGGCCGCCGCCGGCGTCGCCGGGATCATCAAGATGGTCCAGGCCATGCGGCACGAGACACTGCCGCGCACCCTGCACGCCGACGAGCCGTCGCCGCACGTCGACTGGACGACCGGCGCGATCTCCCTGCTGGCCGAGCCGGCCCCGTGGCCCGACGACGGCCGTCCCCGCCGCGCGGCCGTCTCCTCCTTCGGCATCTCCGGCACGAACGTCCACACGATCATCGAGGCGGTGCCGGCCACGGACGCCCACGCCCCGGCGGCGCGGCCGGACCGGCCGCTGCCCTGGGTGATCTCCGCCAAGAGCGACGCGGCCCTGCGCGCGCAGGCCGGACGGCTGCACCGGCACCTCGCCTCCCACGACATCGCCTCCGCGGACATGGCGCACTCACTGCTGACCGGGCGGGCCTTCTTCGAGCACCGCGCCGTGGTCGTCGCCGAGGAACGCCGGGAGTTCCTCGACGCCCTGGACGCCATCGTGCGGGGACGGCCGTCACCGCACGCCGCCCACGCGGTCGCGAAGGCGCCGGGGAAGGCGGCGTTCCTGTTCAGCGGTCAGGGCGGCCAGCGCCCCGGCATGGGGCTCGAGCTGTATGAGGCCTTCCCCGCCTACGCCGAGACCTTCGACGAGGCGTGCGCCCACCTGGATCCCCACCTGGGCACGCCGTTGAAGGAGGCCCTCGCCGATCCGGAGCTGCTGGACCAGACCCTCTACGCCCAGGCCACGCTCTTCGCCGTCCACACCGCCCTGTTCCGCCTCCTCCAAAGCCTCGGCGTCACCCCCGACCTCCTCATCGGCCACTCCATCGGCGAGATCTCCGCCGCCCACGCAGCAGGCGTCCTCACCCTCCCCGACGCCGCGAAACTCATCACCACCCGCGGCACGCTCATGCAGAACCTCCCCGCCACCGGCGGCATGACCGCCATCCAGGCCACCGAAGACGAAATCACCCCCCACCTCACCGACGACGTCTCCATCGCAGCGCTCAACAGCCCCACCTCCACCGTCATCTCCGGCGACCGAAACACCATCCACAACATCGCCGACCACTTCACGGCCAAAGGCCGCAACACCAAACGACTCAACGTCTCCGGCGCCTTCCACTCCCCCCACACCGAACCCCTCCTCGACCGACTCAGACAGGCCATCGAAGACATCACCCACCACCAACCGACCATCCCCCTCATCTCCAACCTCACCGGCACACCCCACACCGACTTCAACCCCGACTACTGGACACGGCACCTCCGCGACACCGTCCGCTACGCCGACGGCATCCAAGCCCTCCACACCGCCGGCACCACCACCTACCTCGAACTCGGCCCCGACACCACCCTCACCGCGCAGGCCCGCGAATGCCTCGCCGGCCGGGACGCCGGGTTCACCCCGACGCTGCGCCGGGGACGGCCGGAGGTCCGTACGCTCCTGTCGGCGCTGGCCGTGGCGCACGTACGCGGCCACGCGCCGGACTGGTCCGCCGTCACGGCGGAGGCGGGCGGCCGGCGCGTGCCGCTCCCGACGTACGCCTTCCAGCACCAGCGGTACTGGCTGGCCGCGACGGAACGCGCGGGCGGCACCGGCGGTCACCCCTGGGTCGGCGCCGGGGTCGAGCTCGCGGACGGCGGCGGGCTCCTGTTCGCCGGCCGGCTGTCGCTGCGGGACGACCCGTGGCTGGCCGACCACGCCGTCGCGGGCACGGTCCTGCTGCCCGGCACGGCGTACCTGGAGCTGGCGCTGACCGCCGCGCGCGAGCTGGGCGCCGGCGGCGTACGGGAACTGACGCTGGAGGCGCCGCTCGTCGTCCCGGAGAACGGGGGCGTACGGCTGCAGGTCGTCGTCGAGGAGCCGGACGAGACCGGTGCGCGCCGCCTGCGCGTCCACTCGCGGCACGACGACGAGGAGCCCGGGGAGTGGACCCGTCACGCCACCGGCCTGCTCACCGGCTCCGTGTCGCCGGACGCCCCGGCCGGGGCGACGGCCTGGCCGCCCGCGGACGCGGAGCCGGTCCCGGCGGAAGAGCTGTACGACCACCTCGGCGCCTCCGGGTTCGCCTACGGCCCGGCGTTCCGTGGCGTCCAGGCCGCCTGGCGGCGCGGGGAGGACCTCTTCGCGGAGGTGCGCCTGCCGGACGGTGCGGGGCAGGGCGACGGGTTCGCGGTTCACCCGGCGCTGCTCGACGCCGCGCTGCACCCGCTCGCGCTGGCCGGTGAGATGGACGAGGGGACGGTGCTGCTGCCGTTCGCCTGGAGCGACGTCGCCCTGCACGCCGCCGTGCCGCCCGTCGTACGCGTCGCGCTGTCGCCCACGCCGCAAGGCGGGGTCACGGTGACGCTCTCCGACACCATCGGGGCGACGGTGGCCGTCGTCGGCGGCCTGGCGTTCCAGCCGGTCACCGCCGGCCGGCTCGCCGTACGGGACTCGCTGTACCAGGTGGACTGGCCCGTACGACCCGCCGGTTCCGCCGGCGCCGTGTCGCGCTGGGCGGTGCTCGGCGCCGACGCGCCGGCCGCGCTCCACCCGGCCGGGACCTACCCCGACCTCGCCGCCCTGGCCGCCGCGGTCGACGCCGGGACGGCCGCGCCGGACGTGGTCGTCGCCGCCTGTCCCCCGGGCGGCGACGATCCCGCCGCGGTCCGCGCCGTGACGGGGCAGGTGCTGGAGCTGGCCCGCGCGTGGCTCGCCGACGGCCGGTTCGCCGGATCCCGCCTCGCCGTGCTGACGCGCGGCGCGGTGGCCGTACCGGAGGACGCCGGCGCCGGGGACCTGGCGCACGCCGCGGTGTGGGGCCTGGTGAGGTCCGCGCAGTCGGAGGCGGCCGGGCGGTTCGTCCTCGTGGACGCCGACGACGACCTGTCCTCCCTCCCCGCCGCGCTCGCCGACGACGAGCCGCAGGTTGCCCTGCGCGGCGGCCGGATCCACGCCCCGCGGCTGCGCCGTGCTGCACCGCCGGCGGCCGCCCCGCCGGACCTGTCCGGCACCGTGCTGGTCGTCGGCGGCACGGGAGCGCTGGGCCGGCGGGTCGCCCGCCACCTCGTGACCGAACACGGCGTACGGCACCTGCTGCTCGCGGGCCGGCGTGGAGCCGGGGCGCCGGGTGCGGAGAAACTCATCGCCGAGCTGACCGGCCTGGGCGCGCACGCCGAGGCCGTCCGGTGCGACGCGGCCGACCGCGACGCCCTCGCCGCCCTGCTGGAGGCGATCCCCGCGGACCGGCCGCTGACCGCCGTGGTGCACGCCGCCGGCGTAACGGACGACGCCACGCTCGCCGGGCTCACCCCGGACCGGCTGGACCGCGTGCTGCGGCCGAAGGCCGACGCCGCCTGGAACCTGCACGAGCTCACGCGCCATCGGGAGCTCTCTGCGTTCGTGCTGTTCTCCTCGCTCGCGGGAAGCGTCGGAGCGCCCGGCCAGGCGAACTACGCCGCGGCCAACGCGTACCTGGACGCCCTCGCCGAGCACCGGCGCGCCGCCGGCCTACCCGCCGTGTCCCTGGCCTGGGGCGCGTGGGCGGCGGGCGAGGGCATGGCCGACCGGCTGGAGGACGCGCAGCGGGACCGGCTCGGGCGGGCGGGCATCACCCCGCTGACCGTCGAGGAGGGACTCGGCCTGTTCGACGCCGCGCTGGCCGCCGGGCGGCCGACTCTGATCCCGGCTCGCCTGGACCTCGCGGCGCTGCGCGGCCGTGCCGGGGAGGCGATGCCGTCCGAGGTGCTGCGCGGCCTGCTGCGCACTCCCTCCCGGGGGGCCGCCCCGTCCGGCGGCCCGTCGCTCGCCGAGCGGCTGGCCGGCCTGCCGGAGGCCGACCGCGACCGCCTGGTGCTGGACGTCGTCCGTACCCACGTCGCCACCGTGCTCGGGCACGCCGACGCCGGCGCGGTCGACCCCGTACGGCCGTTCACCGAGCTCGGCATGGACTCCCTGGCCGCCGTGGAGCTCCGGGACCGGCTGTCGGCGGTCACCGGGCTGCGGCTGCCGGCCACGGCGATGTTCGACCATCCGGACCCGGCCGCGCTCGCCGCGTACGTCCGCGCGGAGGTGGTCCCCGCCGCCCCGGACGCGCTCCACGGCGTGCTGGACGACCTCGACCGGCTGGCCGCCGCCCTCTCGGCGCTCTCCGTCGACGACGACGGCGAGGTCGCCCGGCGGCTGCGGACCGTCCTCGCGCGGTGGAACGACCGCCGGACGGCTCCGGAGGACGAGGAAGTGGAACAGCGGATCCGATCCGCCTCGACCGATGAGGTCTTCGACTTCATCGACCGGGAGTTCGGCCGGACGGCGGGACGGTGAAAGGCGACTCATGACCAACGAAGAGAAGCTGACCGACTACCTCAAGTGGGTCACCGCGGACCTGCACAAGGCGCGGCGGCGCATCGCCGAGCTGGAGTCCGGGACGCCCGAACCGATCGCGATCGTCGGGATGGCCTGCCGCTACCCCGGCGACGTGTACGGCCCGGACGACCTGTGGCGGCTGGTGTCCTCCGAGACGGACGCGATCTCCGGCTTCCCGTCCGACCGCGGCTGGGACCTCGACGGGCTGTACGACCCGGACCCCGACCGGCTCGGCACCACGTACGCGCGCGAAGGCGGGTTCCTGCACCACGCGAACCACTTCGACGCCGGGTTCTTCGGCATGAGCCCGCGTGAGGCGCTCGCCACCGACCCCCAGCAGCGGCTGCTGCTGGAGACCGCGTGGGAGACGTTCGAGCGGGCCGGCGTCGACCCGGCCTCGCTGCGCGGCAGCCGTACCGGCGTGTTCGTCGGGATCATGTACTCCGACTACAGCGGCCGCCTGATGAACGGGGTCCCGGACGGGTTCGAGGGGCTGGTGGGGAACGGCAGCGCGGGCAGCGTCGCGTCGGGGCGGCTGGCCTACACCTTCGGGCTGGAGGGGCCCGCCGTCACCGTGGACACGGCGTGCTCCTCCTCTCTGGTCACGCTGCACCAGGCGTGCCAGGCCCTCCGCCAGGGCGAGTGCTCCCTGGCCCTCGCCGGCGGGGCGACGGTGCTGGCCACGCCCGGCATCTTCATCGAGTTCAGCCGGCAGCGCGGGCTGGCCCCGGACGGGCGCTGCAAGTCGTTCGCCTCGGCCGCCGACGGGACCGGCTGGGGCGAAGGCGTCGGCCTGCTCCTGGTCGAGCGCCTGTCCGACGCCGAGCGGAACGGGCACCCGGTTCTCGCCGTCATCCGCGGCAGCGCGGTCAACCAGGACGGCGCGAGCGCCGGCCTGACCGTGCCCAACGGCCCCTCCCAGCAGCGGGTCATCCGCCAGGCGCTCGCCGACGCCGGCCTGACCGCGACGGACGTGGACGCCGTCGAGGCGCACGGAACCGGCACCACGCTCGGCGACCCGATCGAGGCGCAGGCCCTGATCGCCGCGTACGGGCAGGGACGGCCCGCGGACCAGCCGCTGCGGCTCGGCTCGATCAAGTCCAACATCGGGCACACCCAGGCGGCGGCCGGCGCGGCGGGCGTGATGAAGATGGTCCTGGCGATGCGGCACGAGACGCTGCCCGCGACGCTGCACGTGGACGCGCCTTCGCCCGAGGTGGACTGGTCCGCGGGCTCGGTGGCCCTGCTGACCGAGCCGATCCCCTGGCCGCGCAACGGCCGCCCGCGCCGCGCGGGCGTCTCCTCCTTCGGCATCAGCGGCACCAACGCCCACGTCATCCTCGAAGAGCCCGGTGCGGCGGCCGGGGAACGCCCGGCGGCCACGCACACTGCGGGCCCGCTGCCGTGGGTGCTGTCGGCGCGCACGGACGGGGCGCTGCGGGCGCAGGCGAGCCGGCTCGGCGCGTTCCTCGCCGAACACCCCGGCACCGGCCCGGCCGACGTCGGCCTGTCGCTGGTCACGACCCGTACGGCGCACGACCACCGGGCCGTGCTGGTCGACGCCGGGGACGCCGCCCTGCGCGCCCTGGAGCACGGCGAACCCCACGCGAGCCTGGTCGAGGGCGTCGCGGCCCGTGACGGCCGGGTGGCCTTCCTGTTCACCGGGCAGGGCAGCCAGCGGCCGGGCATGGGCCGCGAGCTGGCCGCCGCGTACCCGGTCTTCGCCGAGGCCCTGGACGCGGCCTGTGAGCGGTCGGGCGAGCACCTCGACGTGCCGGTCCGCGACGTGCTGTTCGCCGAGAAGGGGTCGGAGAAGGCCGCGCTGCTCGACCGGACGGCCTACACCCAGGCCGCCCTCTTCGCGCTCGAAGTGGCGCTGTACCGCCTCGTGGAGCACTGGGGCCTGCGGCCGGACGTCCTGCTCGGCCACTCGATCGGCGAGCTGACCGCCGCGCACGTCGCGGGCGTGCTGTCGCTCGCCGACGCCGCGACGCTCGTCGGGGCCCGCGGGCGCCTCATGCAGGCCCTCCCCGCCGACGGCGCCATGGTCTCGGTACGGGCGCCGCTGGAGAGCATCCTGCCGGCGCTGGAGGGCCGCGAGCACGAGGTCGCCCTCGCCGCCGTCAACGGGCCGGACTCCCTGGTGGTCTCCGGCGACCGGGACGCCGTGCTGGAGCTGGAGACGCGCTGGAAGGGCCAGGGGCGCCGGACTCGGCGGCTGAACGTCAGCCACGCCTTCCACTCCCCGCGCATGGACGCAATGCTGGAGGACTTCCGCACGGTCGCCGAGGGGCTGTCGTACGCGCCGCCCGCGATCCCGGTCGTCTCGAACGTGACCGGGCGCCTCGCCACGGCCGAGGATCTCGGCTCGCCGGGCTACTGGGCCGAGCACGTGCGCCGGACCGTGCGGTTCATGGACGGCATGCGCTGCCTGGACGACCAGGGCGTCACGACCTACGTCGAACTCGGCCCGGACGGAGTCCTGTCCGCCATGGGACGCGACTGCCTGAGCGGCGCCTCCCCGGGCCGGGACCGCGTCCTGGTGCCAGTGCTCCGCGCGGACCGGCCGGAGCCCGCCGCGATGGTCGCGGCGCTGGCCGAGGCCTACGTCCGCGGCGTTCCGGTCGACTGGCGCGCCGGTTTCGAGGGGCGCGGCGCCCGGCCGGTCCCGCTGCCCACGTACGCGTTCCAGCGGCGGCACTACTGGCTGGACGCGCCGCCGGCCCGCGACGGCGCGGACCCGGCCGACGCCCGCTTCTGGGACGCGGTCGAACGCGAGGACCTCGCCGAGGCCGCCACGGCGCTCCGGCTGCCGGCGGACCGCCGGCGCGCCCTCGGTGACCTGCTGCCGGCGCTCTCGGGCTGGCGCAGGCAGCGCCGGTGGTGGTACCGGATCGACTGGCGCCCGGCCGCCGCCGCGCCGGCCGCGCCGCCGGGCGGCACCTGGGTCGTCGTCGCCCCGCAGGGGAGCCCGGGGACCGTCCTGGACAAGGCGCTGGCGGATGGCGGCGTCCGCGTCGTCCGGCTCGAGGTGCCCCCCGGCGAGCCGGACGCCGCGTCGCTCGCACGCCGGATCGGGACGGAGCTCCCGGACGGGGTGCTGTCGCTGCTGGCGTTCGACGAGACCGGCGGGGCGGCCGCGACGCCGGCCCTCTGGCAGGCCCTCGGCGACGCCGGGGTCACGGCGCCCCTGTGGCTCGCGACCCGCGGCGCGGTGGCGGCCGGCCAGGCCGATCCCGCCGCGAACCCGGACCACGCGCGGGTCTGGGGGCTCGGGCTGTGCCTCGGCCGGCGCGAACCCGGGCGGTGGGGCGGGCTGATCGACCTCCCGGACGACCTCGACGGACCCGCCGCCGTACGGCTGGCGGCCGTGCTGACCGGCGGCGAGGACCAGGTCGCGCTACGCGGGCCCGGCGTCTTCGTCCGGCGGCTGACGCACGCCGAACCGCCCGGCTGCCCGGCCGGGCAGGAGTGGGAACCGCACGGCACCGTGCTGCTCGCCGGGGACGTCGCGGCGCTCGGTGCGCCCGTCGCGCGGTGGCTGGCCGGAAACGGCGCCGGGCATCTGCTCGTGGCGGACTCGGCGGGCGGTTCCGGCCTGGACCGGGTGCGGGACGCGCTGGACGGCTCACCCGCCACGCTCGCCGCCTGTGACCCCGCGGACCGGGACGCCCTGGCCGCCCTGCTCGACGCGATCCCGGCCGGGCGTCCGCTCACCGGCGTCGTCTTCGTGCCCGAGGGCCTGCGGGACCCGTTCGGCGCACCGGAGGCCGACGACCCGCCGGACCGCACCGTACGAGCCGCGGTGAACCTGGACGAGCTGACCCGGGACCACGACCTGGCGGCGTTCCTGATCCTCCCCTCGATCGTCGGCCTGGTCGGCGCGCCGGACGCCGTGCGGCACGCGCCGGAGCACGCGTTCCTGGACGCGCTGGCCCGGCGGCGCCGCGAGGCCGGACGGCCCGCGACCGTCGTCGCCTGGGGCCTGCCGGCGCCCGGGGACGGCCCGTCCGCGGAGCAGGTGATCGGGGCGCTCGCGCCGGCGGCGGCGCGGAACGGGCCCACGGCCCTGGTCACGGACGTCGACTGGGCGGCCCAGGCGGGTCGCCCGCCTGCCGCCCTGCTGCGTGACCTTCCCGAGGTGCGCCGGACCGCCGAGGCGGCCTCCGCGGACACGGCCGGCCTGGCGCGCGAGGCGGAGGCGTGGCGGGCCAGGTTCGCCGCCGCGCCGGAGGCCGGGCAGGAGGCGCTCGTCCTGGACCTGGTGCGCGCGCACGCGGCGGCGGTCCTCGGCCACGACGCGCCGGACACGATCGCGCCCGACCAGCGGTTCCTCGAACTCGGCTTCTCCTCCTTCACCTCGCTGGAACTCAGCCGGCGGCTGGCGGCGGTCGTCGGCCGGGAGATCCCCGCCGCGGCGATCTTCGACACGCCGACGCCGGCCGCCCTCGTCTCATACCTGCGCGCCGAGCTGGCGCACGAAAGGAGCACCTCATGAACTGCACGGTCGTCATCTCCGGCGGCGGTCCCGCCGGACTCATGCTCGCGAGCGAGCTCGGCATGGCCGGCGTGGACACGGTCGTACTCGAGAAGGAGCACGACCGGGAGACCGGCTCGAACCTGCGCTCCACCATGCTGCACGCGCGGGCGGTCGACCTGCTGGAGCGGCGCGGGCTGATGGAGCGCATCGGCAGGGACGCGTTCGTCAAGTGGCCGCTCATCCACTTCGCCAACTTCTGGCTCGACCTGCAGCCGCTGCTCGAACACGAGTACTCCCTCATCGTCCCGCAGACGCACACGGTCTCGGTGCTGGAGGAACGCGCGCGCGAGGTCGGCGCCGACATCCGCCGCGGGCACGAGCTGACCGGCGTGACGCAGGACGAGGACGGCGTCACCGTCCACGTACGGTCCGGCGGCGAGGAGTACCGGATCGACGCGCGCTACCTCGTCGGCTGCGACGGCGAGGACAGCGCCGTCCGGCGTCTCGCCGGGTTCGAGGCGCCGCAGAGCGGCATCACCTGGTACGGCGTCCTCGCCGACTACGAGAACGCCTCGGCCGAGCCCGCCTCTCCCACCTACCCGGGCGGCCTGTTCGCCAGGACGCCCCACCCGTACAAGCAGGGCTGGGTGCGCACGATGACGATGGAGCTGGGCGTCGACGCGCCGGGCCCGGAGGTGCCGGTCACGGTCGAGGAGCTGCGCACGGCCGCGGAGCGGATCACCGGCGAGAAGCAGGAGCTCGGCCCGCCCACCTGGGCGTACCGATACACGAACCGCACCCGGCTCGCCGCGCGCTACCGGGACGGCCGGGTGTTCCTGGCCGGCGACGCCGCGCACGTCCACTACTTCGCCGCCGGCCACGGCGTCAGCACCGGCCTGCACGACGCCGTGAACCTCGGCTGGAAGCTGGCGGCCGAGGTACGCGGGCAGGCCCCGGCCGGTCTGCTGGACACCTACCAGACCGAACGCCACGCGGTCGGCCGCCGCGCGTGCGTGAGCGCGGAGGCGCAGCTCGCGCTGCTGCACCCGCCGGAGCGGGTCGCTCCCCTGCGGGAGCTGTTCGAGGAGCTGGTCCGGTTCCCGGACGTGAACCGGCACCTCGTCGGCGTCATCACCGACGTCCGCTACCCGTTCGAGCACACCGGGGCGACGGCGCATCCGCTGCTCGGAGCCCCGGTGCCCGACGCGCCGCTGAAGACCGCGGACGGTGAGACGACCCTCGCGGCCACGCTCCGTAACGGGCGCGGCGTCGTGCTCGACCTCCGCGACGGCTCCGGGGGGATCTCCAGGTGGGAGGACCGGGTCGACCTCGTCGCGGCCACGCCGGTCGCCGGCCTCGACGCAGCGCGCCTGCTCGTCCGCCCCGACGGGCACGTCGCCTGGGTGGACGCGGACGGTACCGACGACGAGGGCCTGCGTACCGCGCTGACCACCTGGTTCGGGGCGCCCGCCGACGAGCAAGAGGCGCTTTAGCCATGCCACCGACGATGAAGAGCACGTACGGAAGGACCTGGAGCGATGCCTGACACGTACATCCGTTCGGTCGGGACCGCCCTGCCAGGCCCGCCGATCGACAACGCCGCGCTCGCCCGGCGCTTCAACCAGGGCGCCGTCTGGCAGCAGTGGGTCGAGTCCTTCGTCGGCACCCGCGTCCGCCACCTCGCGCTGGACCTGGAGACCGGCGAGCAGCGCAGCTCTCTCGCCGATCTGGGCGAGGCCGCGGCACGGCGCGCGCTGTCCGGCGCGGGCGTCGACGCCGCGTCGGTCGACCTCGTCGTCATGGGCACCGCCACCCCGGACGCGCTCATGCCCGCGACCGTCAACCTGATCGCCGACCGGCTCGGCATCAACGAGGTGCCCGCGTACCAGCTGCAGTCGGGATGCACGGGCGCGGTCCAGGCGCTCGACGTGGCGCGGCAGATGCTGCTGACCGGACGGCACCGGACCGCGCTGGTCCTCGGCGGCGACGTCTGCGCCAAGCACTTCGACGTGAACCTCGACCTCGCCGGGCGGCCGCCGGCCGAACAGGTCAACGGCGTGCTGTTCGGCGACGGCGCGGGCGCGGCCGTGATGAGCGTCGATCCCGGCGCCGGGCTCCCGCTCCGTATCGAACACGTGCTACTGCGGCTCACCGGCATGAACCGGCCGCCCGGGCAGGTCGTCGACTGGTTCGGGATGGCCGACCGCGGCGACGAGCGGCCCGGCGTCCTCGAGGACTACAAGGCCATCGAGGAGTCGGTGCCGGACATGGCGGTGGAGATCCTGGAGGAGATGCTCGCCGACCTGGACTGGAAGCGGAGCGAGCTGGCGTACCTGCTGCCGCCGCAGCTCTCCGGGCGGATGACGCAGCGGATCAGCGAGCGGATGGCCGTGCCGGACGCGCGGGAGGTGAGCTGCGTCGCCGACACCGGGAACAACGGCAACGCGCTGCCCTTCCTCCAGCTCGAACAGGCCCTGCCCCTCATGTCGCCCGGCGACCGGTCCGTCCTGGTCGCCGTGGAGTCGAGCAAGTGGATCAAGGCCGGTCTGGCGTTCGAGGCCGGGTGACCATGAGCGCGGGCCGACTTGGCGAGCTGCACCGGGCCGGGCGCCTCGCCGCTGAGTATCCGCAGGTCTCCGGGGTGCTGGCGGACCTGTCCGGGCCCGACCTCCTGCGCGCGGGCCACCTGCTCGCGCGACTCGACCCGGACGAGGTACTCCGTGAGCATCCCGGCGTGCCGGTCGTCACCGTCGCGATCACCGGCCACGGGACGCTGGCGCCGCTGGTTCCCGCCCTGACCGCCGAGCTGGCCCGGCACGGCGTCGTCCTGCGGTCCTGCGTCTCCGGCTTCGACGGCTACGTCTTCGACCTGTCGGACCCGGGCAGCGACCTGTACGCGGCGGGAGCCGACCTGACGCTCTGCGTCCTCGACCCGGCGGTCGTGTTCGACGAGGTGCCGGTGCCGTGGCGGCCCGCCGACGTCGAACGGGTGGCCGCGGAGAAGCTCGGCCTGCTCACCCGGCTGGCCGGGCGCTTCGCCGAGGCCGGGCGCGGCACCCTCGTGCTCAACACCCTGCCGCTCCCCCGCCACCTGGCCGCCCAGCTCACCGACCACCGTTCCCGCGCCCTCCTCGGCGCCGTGTGGCGGGAGGCCAACGCGCGCCTGCTCCGCCTCGCCGAGACCCGTACGGAACTGGTCGTGCTGGACCTGGACCCGCTGCTGGCCGAGGGCGTCGCGGCGCACGACCCGCGGCTGGACGCCTACGCCAAGGCGCACCTGTCCCCGGACCTGCTCGCCCGGTACGCCCGCGAGGTAGGCCACCTCGCCCGTGAGGTCGCGGGCCGGACCAAGAAGTGCCTGGTGCTGGACCTGGACGAAACGGTGTGGGGCGGGGTGCTCGGCGAGGACGGCGCCGACGGCATCGAGGTCGCCGACGGGCACCGCGGCGAGGCGTTCCGGTCCTTCCAGCGGGTGGCCAAGCAGATCGCGTCGCAGGGCGTGCTGCTCGCCGCGGTCAGCAAGAACGACCCCGAGCCGGTACGCGCGGTGCTCCGCGACCATCCCGGGATGACGCTGCGCGAGGAGGACTTCGTCCGGGTCGTCGCGAACTGGCGGCCCAAGCACGAGAACCTCCGCGAGCTGGCCGAGGCGCTCAACCTGGGCGTGGACGCCTTCGTGTTCGTCGACGACAGCGCGTACGAGTGCGGGCTGGTGCGGCGTGAGCTGCCCGGCGTCGCGGTGGTGCGGGTGGACGACGAGCCCGCCCGGCACGTCGAGCGGCTCCTCGCCGACGGCTGGTTCGACGTCCGTACGGTGACCGCGGACGACCGCGCGCGCGTGGCGCGGTACCGCGACGAGCTGACCCGCAAGGACTTCCTCGACGGCTTCGACTCGATCGAGGACTACCTTCGCGAGCTGCGGATCACGGTACGCGTCTCGGCGGCGGAGGAGCCCGACGTGCCGCGCGTCTCACAGCTCACCCTCCGTACGAACCAGTTCAACCTGACCACCCGGCGGCTTCAGCCGGCCGAGGTCCGGGCGCTGGTCGAGGACCCGTCGGCGTACGCGATCGCCATCCGCGCCGCCGACCGGTTCGGGGACAGCGGGCTGGTCGGGGCGGTCTTCGCCTCGCGGGACGGCGACGCCGTGACGATCGACAACTTCCTGCTGAGCTGCCGGGTGTTCTCGCGCGGCATCGAGCAGGCGGGCCTGTCCGCAGTGCTGCGCACCGCCCGCGAATCGGGGGCCACCGCCGTGTACGGCGTCTACCGGCCGACCGCCAGGAACGGCGTGGTCCGCGACTTCTATCCGCGCTACGGCTTCCGGCCGGTCGCGGAAGACGGCACGGCGGTGACGTACCGGCACGACCTGGCCGACATCGTGCCCGCCCCCGGGCACATCGACCTGACCGAGAACCTGAACGGGAGGACCCCATGACCATCGACGACTTCGCCGTGTTCGTACGCGACGAGATCGGCCTGGACGTGACACCCGCGGACGTCGGCAAGAGCTTCGACGAGCTGCCCGGATGGGACTCGGTGCACCTGCTGAGCCTGCTGACCGCGCTGGAGCGCAGCACCGGCCGTCCGCTGTCGCTTCCGGACCTGCTGGACGCCGCGAGCCTCGAACAGATCTACGCGAAGGCGGTCTCATGAGACGCGAACCGGTCGCGCGCGAGCGGCGGCACACCCTCCACTTCCTGGAGGAGGTCCGCTCTTTCGCGCCGGTGTTCCTGGACACCGAGATCGACATGACCGCGGTGACCGGGCACCGGGCCGCGGCCGGCCGGAAGTACTCGGTCGTCACGTACGTGCTGCTCGCGGCGGCGCGCGCTCTCAGCAAGCATCCGGAGGCGAACGCGGCCATCCGCGGGCGGCGCCGGCCGAAGATCGCACGGTTCGACACGGTCTCCGGGAAGCTCACCCTGGACCGGACGCTCAACGGCCACCGGATCGTGCTGTCGGCGGTACTCCCCGACCTGGACCGGGCAGGTCTGGACGAGGTGCAGGCCGAGGTGGACCGCTACCGCGACGGCGACCCGGCCACGATGCCGGACTTCGCCGGGGTCCGCGCCCTGCACCGGATGCCCTGGCCGTTCGGGTCCACGGTGTTCCGGCTCGCCGCCCGCCCGCTCGCGCGGCGGCCGGAGATGCTGGGGACCTTCGCGGTCACCTCCCTCGGGCACCGCCCGGTCGACGGCTTCCACTCGGTGGGCGGGACCACGATCACGCTCGGGGTCGGGCGGATCGCCGACCGGCCCGTCGCGCGGGACGGCGAGGTGGTGATCGTCCCGGCGATGCGGCTCAGCCTGGCGTTCGACCACCGGGTGATCGACGGCGCGGAGGCCGCCGACCTGCTCGCGGACATCAAGGACGGCCTGGAGGCTTTCAATGAATGACGTCGGTGAGCTGAAGGAGTTCGCGACCGTGCACGCGCGGGCGCAGAACATCCGCCGCTACCGGGACGTTCTCGACCGCATCGACAGCGACGAGGACGGCGGTCCGGGCTCGTGGGCCGGTGAGTGGAGCCGGGCGGCGGAGGAGTTCGCGGCACGCCCCCTGGAGGCGTGCCGGCGCTACAACATGGCCCGGTTCCCGTACGTGGACGGCCCCGCGCGGCTCCAGGCGCTGCGGCGGTGCGTGGAGTCCTTCGACGAGTGGCGGCAGGGCCAGAAGGACGTTACGCGACTCGATCTGGACCTGGAGGGGGGACGGGTCGGCGCCTGGGCCACCGGCCTGTCGTCGCCCGAACCCCGGCCCCTCGTCCTCATCATGGGCGGAATCGTCAGCGTCAAGGAGCAGTGGGCGCCGGTGCTCGACGCCATCCGGGGCCTGGGCATGGCCGCGGTCGTCACCGAGATGCCCGGCGTCGGGGAGAACACCCTCCGCTACACGCCCGAGAGCCGGCGGATGCTGTCCGGTCTCCTGGACGCCCTCGAGGGGCGGGCGGACGTCTCCCGTACGTACGCGATGGCGCTGAGCTTCGGCGGGCACATGGCGATGCGCTGCGCCGTGGAGGACCGGCGGATCCGCGGGATCGTGACGACCGGCGCGCCGGTTCGCGCGTTCTTCACCGACGCCGCGTGGCAGCGGCAGGTGCCGGACGTCACGATGGACACCCTCGCCCACCTGACCGGCACGAAACGCGCCGACCTGCCCGACCGCCTCGCCGCGTGGGCCCTGACCGACGACCAGCTGGCCGCGCTGGACATCCCGGTGCACTACGCGGCGAGCCGCCGAGACGAGATCATCCCCGCCGAGGACGTAGACCTGCTGCGGCGGAAGGTGCCCGGACTGTCCGTGCTGGAACACGACGACGTGCACGGCTCGCCGCACCACGTGACCGAGACCCGCCTGTGGTCCGCCTGGTCGGTGCTGCGGATGGCCGACACGATGCCCGTACAGCGAGCCCTGGCCGGCGGGCTCCTCCGCCTGTTCCGGATGTTCCGTTAGCCGCTACGCGCCGACCGGGGGCGCCGGCCGTGAGTAGTAGACCTTGACGCTTCCGCAGCCTCTGGCCAGGCTCCGTACGGGCCCGGTCACCGGCACCCGGATCTCGTCGAAGGCGGCGATCGAGACCAGCCCGCCGATGGGCAGGCTGCGCAGCATCTGCTGGGCGGCCCCGGGAGGCGGGTCCTCCCAGAGGATGCACACCATCCGCACCGTGACCGCGACGCCATTGGTGTTGTGCAGGAGCAGGGTGTCGAAGTCCTGGGGTGCCTCGGTGAACCGGGTGCCCAGCAACCGGCGCGCGTGCAGCTCCTCGGCGGCGCTCGCCGGCCGCCTCAACCGGTCCCTGTGTCGTACGGTCACCCTGACGTCGGCGACGTCGCGGAAGCCGGGCCCGTCGAAGGCGAGCACGTCGATCCCCGGCGAGCGGGGCGGCAGGACCACCAGCCCGCGGTCGCTCCCGTACGCGGTCCGTACCGTGACGCCCGGGAGCACGTGCCCGGCGCGGTCGAGCGGGACGAACCCCAGGGTCGGCGCCGTGGCGGTGAGCCCGTAGTTGGTCATGTGGAGGACCTGGTCGATGTAGCCCGGGCCGGTGGTCCGCTTGAAGACGAAGGCGATCTCCGGGTCCGGGCTCGACGGCACGATGTTGACGATGACGGCGCCGAACAGCACCACCCCGAGGCCGAGGCTCGCCAGCGTGATCCACAGGCGCGCGGACCGCCGGGCCCGCTCCTGCTCCGGTGGGGTGTCACGGATGAGGAACCCCTTGAGCCCCGAGGACGGCTCGTACGCCTCCCGCAGCCGGCCGGCGATCTCGACGACCTCCGCCGCCGGGCGCGCGAGGCGTCCGGCGCGCACGGCGATCGGGGCGCCGAACCGCCGCAGGTTCGCGTGGACCTCCGGGCGGGCGGGGAGCGCCACGTCCTCCAGCGCCTGGCCGGGTTCGCCGACGCGTACGACCAGCCGGCGACCGCGCTGCTCGACCGCCGTCACGTTGGACCACGAGAGGCGCATCTCGTACTTGTGCCAGGTGATCTCGTCCGCGGCGAGGGTCAGGCCACGCCTGGCGCGCAGGGCGGTCAGGATCGCGTTCGTCTCCAGGAGCGCGATGCCGGGGATCCACAGGACCATCGGCCCTCCGGCGTCCCAGCCGAGAAACCACCTGAGCGCGATGGCGACCGGCCAGAACACCGGCCAGAACCACACGGCGTGGCTTCGGTACGCGATCCGCTCATCCTGCGATGCCATCGTTGAAATCCCCGTCATCGTTCCCGCTCCCCCGGCTCAGCGACGAAGATCATAAAGCCGGATACGCCGGGATGGTACGAATTTCACGGCGACTCGCACGGCCGGGCCGGGCTCAGTGCCGGTCGGCCTTCTGCAGGATGGGCCGAGGCCAGGGGTGCCGAAGTCGTCGACGACCATTATCTTGGCCTGCGCCATGTACCAGATCCGCTCCGTACCGGAGACGCCGGCGGGCGGTCCTCTGTCCGGGGAGCCGTTCTTGAGACAGGGCACGCGCCATTCACGGTAGGCCGCCGATCGGCTTGGTGCCACTCGCGAGGAGTCTGACGCCTTCGCTCGGCTCCTGTGCCGGTTCGAGGCCCGGGTGGCCGGGGCACGAGGTGCCCTCCCCTTCTTCACGCCACTGCGACGCACGAGGCAGCCCGAGCTTGAGGGGAATGACTCCCGGGAACATGGGTTGTTTACCGTAGGCGACGAAAAAGCCCGGACACGCAATCCGCTGGCCGGCGGGGGTCTTGTAGCCCACGAAACGGAAGTCGAGCCGTAGCCCGGCCGCTCGGACCTTGTCCCGGATCGCCTTCCGTACACGGCCCTGGTCCTGGGTGCAGGCGTCGGCGCCGTGGCCGGTCATCGCGACCCCCGCAAGGCGTCAGGCCCGGAGCATCCCTGAATAAAGGCATAAATAACCATATGCTTCGCAGTGAACGGCCCCTACTCCATTTGCACTCCGCCACACTCGGCCGGATAACCGCCACCACGCGACACAATGGCGCGAATTACCCTCTCAAAGTAATCACGGCGTTGCCGACGTCGGTTATGGACGCTCAGAAGGCCCCTTATAGGACTAGCACTCAAGGACGATATATACACAATGACCTGACACAAAGCAGCGTCAACGCATACGCTCCGACCAGGCCATCACAACGGGAGGGACCGGAGAGTGGGCACTGCCCCGGGCATCGAGCCGCCGGAAGGGTACGTGCTGAACACCGAGGAGGGCCGCCAGCTCCTCGCCCTTTTCGGCTCACTGATGGCGGTCAGGTCCTGGCGGCTGAGCGGCCAGCCGTTCCCCGTGATCGTTCTCGATGCCACCGAGCCTCAGGCGAATGTCGGCGCGTACGTCGACGCGCTCGAACAGGCCGCCGTCGAGGCCCGCATCCCGCACACGAGCCCCATTCTCGACACGGACGCGGAAGACGCGGAACTCACCCTGCTCGACACGATGTCCGAGTCCAGCGCCTGGCGGTCGGCCCGGCCCGAGATCGGACCGCTGCGGTTTCCCCGTTCCAACCTGGTCAAGTCCCTGGAGCGGGCCATCGAACGCGCCCGCGAGAACAACACGAGCCCCGCCGACGAGTGGAGCGCCGCGGACGCGCTGTCCTCCTCGTCCCGGCGTCCGAACAAGGCGCCGGTCTGGTGGTCCACGATCGGCGTGGTCGCCGCCGCCCTGCTGGGCGGCTTCGCGCAGGGCCTGGCCGACAAGGTGACGATGGCCGTCCTGCTCGTCGGCGCCGGAGTGCTGGTGGCCCTGCTGTTGCTGGCCGCCGGGCTGCTGACGCGCCGGCTGTGGCTGCCCGTCCTGACGCGGCTGGGGTTCGGCACGCGCTATCGCTGGTTCGCCACCTCCTCGTTCTTCTCCGTGCTCGGCGGCACCGGGTTCGAGGACAGGCTCAAACGGGTGCTCGGCCGGATGACCGCCAAGCGTGGCGCGGACCAGTTCCGGCTGCAGCTGAAGTCCTTCGCCTTCCTGGAGGACCTCCGCGCGGCGCACCGCAGGCTGTCGCCGAACCTTCGCGGGTTCAAGCGGCCGGTGCCGCCGGTGGTGTTCCTGGCCGGCATCACGAAGGAGAACGGCGGCATCGAGCTGCTGTCGGCGATGAGCGACATCCGCAGCCGGCGGAGTGAGCTTCATCCGCTGCTGGTGATCGCCTCCGTCGACCACGCAAACCGTCACGAGCTCGACGAACTCGCGGCGCCCCAGCACGAGACCGACGTCTCCATCGAGGACCGCTACCGCGACTGGGAGGCGTCCCTCGGCATCGCACAGGCGCCCAGCCAGCAGGTGCCGCTGCCCTGGGTGCTGCGGCTGCCCATACCGCCCCGGCGGCCGGGCCGCAACCCGGCCAACCCGCTGCCGGTACGACGGCGCCCGCGCTGGACCTGGCTCTGGTCGCGCCGGTCTCTCGTGGCCGCGCTGCTCGTGACGGCCGTGGGGATGTCCTACCTCCACATGCGCCTGACGTCGGAGTACTGCCACGTCGGCTTCCCGTTCTCCCCCAACACCGACTCCCGGCTGCGTACCGACGCCGACGGCAGCCGTGAGTGCGTCGGCGTCGCGACCGACGGCGTCCGCTTCGACCGCGGAACCGGCAGCATCGGCATCGACGGCAACCGCGCGCGGCCGCACGAGACCGCGGATCTCGCTCTCTCCCACGGCGACTTCACCCTCGCCGACCTGCAGAGCCGCATCGAGCGCGAGAACAAGGCCATCGCGGGCCTGCGCCAGCCGTACGTGACCGTGCTCTACGCGGGCATCCTGAGTGCCGCCGAGGGTCACGACGGAAGCGTGGTGAGCGGTATCCGATCGCTCGCCGGTGCCTACCTGGCCCAGCTCGGCAACAACCACACCGGCGGGCCGGGCTCGGCCGGGAACCCGCCGAAGATCCGCCTGCTGCCGGTCAACGTCGGCGAGAACATGTACTTCTCGCGAGAGGTCGCCGACCAGATCCTCGCCCTCGCACGACGGGACCCGACGATCGTCGGCGTCGTCGGCATGGAGCGCAACACCGACGCCTCCCAGGACGCGATCACCCGGCTGAACCACGCCGGGCTGGCGGTCGTGGACACCGTCAACTCCTCCGACCAGTTGCCGATGCTGTCGCACTACTACGGGCTCGCGGCCACCGACCACGACGAGGCGGTGCTCGCGGCGTACGCGGCGCGTGAGGCGCTCGGGCGCCGCGCCGCCCACACGATGATCGTCTCGCACGCGCCCGCTCCGTTGAAGGACGACCGGAGCACTCCCGCGAAGGACAACTACAGCGCCGAGCTGGCCGCCGACGCCCAGCAGCAGCTCGGGTCCGACGAGACGACGGCCGTCCGCTACAACAGCGCGGGCGACATCGGCGGGCGTGTCAGGACGGCGTGCACCGCGGCGGCCGACGACCCGTACGACCTGATCTACTTCGCCGGCCGCGCCGAGGACCTCTACAACGTGATCAACAATCTGGGCGGCGGCGGGTGCGCGAAACGGCCGCTGACCCTGCTGGGCGGCGACGAGATCGCGCGGGCGCACTTCGGCAGCGGCCGCCAGGACGTCGCGCTACCGCCGGGGATCAACGTCTACTTCACCAGCGCCACCTATCCGAAGAACCTCACCGCCCACGGCCGGGACCGCAGCAACCCCTTCTTCACGCTCGCCCGGAACGACCTCGGCATCGCCTCGACGGACCAGACGCTGCTGGCGGACGGTCAGATGGCGCTGACCTATGACGCGACGTCGGTGCTCGCCCTGGCGGCGCAGAAGGCGTTCACCACCCTCGACCTCACCTCACCCGACGACTCGGTGAGCCCCGGCAGCCGGGCGGTCACCTCGGGCGGTGTCCTGCTGGAGCTGCCGTCCCTCGTGTGGACCGGCGCCGCGACCGGCACCGTCGACTTCACCAAGGACGCCCACGACTCGTACGGGCCGGGCAACCGGGGGCTCACCCTCGTCCGCGTCACCGTCGACGGTCACGGCGCCGCGACGTACCGGCCGATCTGCGGGCAGATGAACGGCGGCGGCAAGGTCGCGGACCTGCCGCTCCTGCACCTGCCCAAGAACGCCTCCGACCGGCGCGAGCGGCCCGTCTGCACCGGTTGAGGACTCATCGGCGCGTCGCGGCCTCGGACTCGATGAAGGCGGACAGCCGGGAGACGCCCTCCTCCGCGTCGGCGTGCGTCAGGTAGCTCGTGGACAGCCTGATCATGTGATCGCCGCCGCCGTGGGGGTGGAAGTACGACATCGGGGTCCAGATGACGCCGAAGTCCTGCGCGGACCTGGCGAGGGCGGCGTTGTCGGCGCGGAACGGCACCTTCATGGCCAGGAAGAAGCCGCCGGCCGGGGCGTTCCAGCTCACGCCCAGCCGCGCCCGGCGTTCGGGCGCGAACACCCGCTCCAGCGTCTGGAGGGTGAAGCGCATGGTGTCGCCGTAGTACGCGGCCGTGTCCGCGTTCAGGTCCCCCACCCGGCCCCCTGACTGCAGAAGCGCGCCCGCCACCGCGGCCTGGCTCAGCGCCGAGGTGTTCACCGTGACCATGCTCTTGATCTTGGCGAGCTCGGCCGCCAGCAGTCCCGTGGTGCCGTCGGGCCGCTGGACCGGCTGGTCGGCGACCACGTATCCGACGCGCGCGCCCGGGAAGACGGTCTTCGCGTACGAGCCCAGGTGGATCACCCGGCGGTTCCGGTCGAGGGACTTCAGCGTCGGGACCTGGGCACCGGGACTGACCAGCCGGTACGGGCTGTCCTCCAGGATGAGCACGTCCTGCCGTTCGGCCAGGTCGAGCAGCGCGTATCTCGTCTCCAGCGGCGTGGTCAGGCCGGACGGGTTGGAGTGGTCGGGGATCACGTACACCGCGCGGGGCCGGCGTCCACGGGCGCGTTCGGCGAGGATCGCGGCCTCGACGTCCGCGCATGACAGGCCGTCCTCGCGCTCCTCGACCGCGACGACGTCGGCGTCCAGCAGCCGGGCCGCGCCGGTGATGCCCATGAAGGACGGGCTGGAGACCAGCACCACGTCGTCGGGGCCGGCCAGGAGCGCGCGCAGCGTCAGGAACATCGCCTCCTGGCAGCCCACGGTGACCACGATCGACTCCGGCGGGACGTCGATGCCCTCCTCGGTACGGAGCGAATCGGCGACGAGTCCCCGGATCAGGCCGGCGGACGGCCCGTACTGGAACACCGTGTCGCGCACCTGGGCCGGCGTGCGACCGGTGGCGGCGAGGTGGTCGAGGTAGCGGCGGATGTAGGTGAAGATCTGCTCGGTGTCGAAGAACCCGTCGTACGGCCGGCCGGGCGCGAACGAGACGGCCTCGGGGTAGCGCAGCGTCACCTCGTTCAGGAAGTTCAGCGTGTCCATGACCGGGTCGGCGACGCTCGCGTGCAGGTCCGCCAGGCGCAGCGCGGGCCCGCGTTCCCGGGCCGGCGGCGGCGCGGCGACGTCGGCGACCGCGCCGTGGCCGGCGTAGGCCATGGCGGTCCGGAGCTCGTCCAGCAGGATGGTGAGGACGCGTGCCACGCCCTCGGCCGCGCCGACCGACAGGCCGTGCAGCACCGGACGGCCGAGCAGGACCGCGTCGGCACCGAGCGCGAGGGCCGCGAGCACGTCCTGGCCGCGGCGTACGCCGCCGTCGAGCAGGACCGGCAGGCGTCCGGCCACCGCCGAGGCGACCTCGGGCAGGGCGTCGAGCGTGGCCGGGACGCCGTCGCGCCCGCCGTGGTTGGAGACCACGACACCGTCCGCGCCCGCGTCGGCGGCGTGGCGCGCGCCGGCGCCGGTCAGCACGCCCTTCACCACGACGGGCAGCGACGTGACCGAGCGCAGCCACTCCACGACCGGCCAGTCGGGGCCGGGGTCGAACGTGATCCGGGCGGGCCCGGCGCAGCCCTTCGCGCCGAGGTTGGTCGGGGTCAGGCCGGATGGCAGGCGCAGGTCGCCGGCCGCGTCGCCGCCGGCGTGCGGGGTGCCGAAGGTGAGGACGAGCGCCTCGAAGCCCGCGTTCTCCGCGCGTTCGACGAGCCGGCGCAGGAGCGGCCGGTCGTGCAGAGAGTAGACCTGGAGCCAGAGCGGCACGCCGCCCTCGGCCGCGAGTTCCTCCAGGGTCCGGCCCGCGAAGGTGCTGACCACGACCGGGACCCCGCCCGCGGCGGCCGCTCCCCGTACGGTGGCGAGCTCTCCCAGCGGATGCGCCAGGGCCTGGTAGGCCAGCGGCGCCACCGCCACCGGCGCCGCCCATGAACGGCCGAGGATCTCGGTGGCGGTGTCCGGCCGGAGCGCGGTGCGCGTGGGCGCGGACTCCGCCCGCACCTGTTCGAAGGCCTTGAGGTTGGCGGCGAGCGCGCGTTCCTCGGCGGCGCCGCCCTCCATGAGCTCCCAGGTCGCGGAGCTCATCTGGGCGTGCGCGAGCCGGGCGAAGTCGCTGAGTGTCCATTCCATTGAGAAACCCCGTCGCTAGTGGCCGTTCCAAATGGGGTCGCGCTTCTCCGCGAACGCCCGGGCGCCCTCGATCGCGTCGTCGCTGTGCCGGCGCCGTTCCTCCCACGTGTAGTCGCAGGAGAACGCCTCCTCCAGCGGCATGTCGACCGACCTGAGGACGCTCTCCTTGATGGCCCGTACGGAGAGCGGCGCGCTCCGGACCAGGTCGGCGGTCCACTCCGCGACGCAGGCGTCCAGCCGGTCGTACGGGACGACGTCGTTGACGAGGCCGTACCGCAGTGCCGTCTCGGCGGTCAGCCGGCGGCCGGTGAGCAGGTGGCCCATCGCGAGCTTCAGCGGCAGTTGCCGGGCGAGCCGGAAGGCGCCGCCCGCGCCCGGCACCAGGCCGAGCCGCGCCTCGGGCAGCCCGAAGACCGCCTCTCCGGAGGCGACGATCAGGTCGCAGGCCAGCGCCAGCTCGAAGCCGCCGCCCAGCGCGTAGCCGTGGACCCGCGCGATCACCGGCGTGGACATCGTGAAGCGCTCGGTCAGCCGTGGCCAGCCCGGCTGCCCGCGGCTGCCGAACGTCGTCGGCGCGGCGCCCTCCGCCTGGAGCCGGGCCCGTTCCTTCAGGTCCTGGCCGACGGAGAAGGCGCGATCGCCCGCGCCGGTCAGCACCGCGACCCGTACGTCGTCGTCGGCCTCGACGTCGTCCCACACTGCCCGCAGTTCCTCGTGCATGCGCAGGTCCATGGCGTTGAGCACGGCGGGCCGGTCCAGCGTGACGTGGGCGACGTGGTCCTTCTTCTCGTACCGGACGCGGCTCATGACGGCCGCCCGAAGCGGCCGGCCTTGTCCAGCACGTCCGTGCCGTAGAGCCGCAGCGACTGCTGGAACGCGAACTCGGCCATGTAGGCGCGGAACGCCTCCACCGGCTCGATCGCGAGGTTCAGCATGTGCCGGTTGGCGACCACGGCGGGGGCCGCGAACCGTTCGACCGCGCGCTCGACGGCGGCGTCGAGCTCGGCGCTCTCGTGCGTCTCGTCGATCAGCAGCCGGGCGTCCGGTTCGGTCGCCCAGATCCGCCGGCCGTCGAGGATCATCCCGCGGGCGAACCGGCCGCCGGCGGCCAGGCCGAGGCGGAGGTTCGCGGCACCCGGGATGATCCCCTCTTTGGCGGCGGGCAGGCTGACGAACGCGTCGGACGCGGCGAGAACGTGGTCGAACACCAGCAGCAGCTGCGCGCCGCCGCCGATGGCGAAGGTGTCCACGGCCGCGACCCAGGGTTTCTGCGTCGCCGGCGACCGCCAGCCGTCGTCGACGCGGATCCCGCGCAGGATCTTGTGGATGTAGCCGAGCTCGCGTCGCAGCAGGAAGTCCACCAGGGAGATGCCGCCGGCGTGCAGGGCCTTGAGGTTGATGCCCGCGCTGAACACGCGCCTGCCCCGGTAGCGGGGATGGGTCATCTCGCCGCCGCGCAGCAGGCAGACCCGTACGGCGGGGTCGAGCAGCGCCAGGTCGACGGCGGTCTCCATGTCCTCGACCTGCCGGTCGTCCTCGGCGTTGAGGCAGTCGTCGCGGCACATGGTCAGGCGCGCCACGCCGTCGGCGCGCACGAGGCGTACCGATCCGAGGTCGGCCTCACCGGTCTCGGCGAAGGCGGGCAGCAGGGCACGGGCGCGTGGTGTCGGCCGCAGCATCGCGTCGATCACGTGGGGGCCGGCGAGCGGTGACCGCAGGAGGCCGCGGAAGAAGATGCCCTGGTCGACCTCGTGGCCCTCCTTGGCCGCCTGCGGCCGGGCGCGCTCGGCCGCGAGCCGCTCCGCGCCGGGCACCAGGCCGGGGAAGGCCTCGGCGGCCTGCTGGGCGAGCTCGGCGATGCGCGGGTGGCGGGTGCCGCCGCCGGTGAGCTCGTCGTGGACGGCGTCGGCGAACCGGTCCATGAAGCACCCCCGCAGCGTACGGGCCTCGTCCAGGGCCGCCTCCGCGTCCGCGCGCTGCTCGGGTGAGCGTTCCCCGGGCAGGGGCAGGCCCGCGAGCCGCTCGTCGGTACGCCCGGCGACCTCGGCGACCGCGGCGCGCGCGGCGGCCAGGTCGAGGTCCGGCGACCAGGTCCTGACGTCGGCGGCGGTCACGACGCGGCCTCCACGGTGCCGCGGCGCAGCGTACGGTCGCAGGCCGCCAGGTGGGCGCCGAGGGCCTCCTCGAAGGTGGCCGTGGCCGCCTCCGACATCAGCTGCCGCCGGATCGCCAGCTCGCTCCCCGACACGGTCGCGGCCCGTTCGCCGAGGACGGTGCCCGGCTCGTCCGCCAGTTCGTCGAGCAGGTGGAGCGCCAGTGCGTCGGTGGCCGTGACGGGGGTGCCGAACAACACCGCGCGGCGGATCGGGGCGGCGTTCGCGCCGTACTGGGCGAGGCGGTAGAGCGCCATCCCCGGCCAGGTCGCGCCCGCCCGTACGGGCACGACCAGGCGCGTCGACCGCGTGGCGACGCGGTAGTCGGTGGCGAGCAGCACGTCCAGGGCGAGGCCGCCGCAGTCGCCGCCGGCCACGCCGATCGTGATCGCGGGCAGGCGTTCCAGCCGGCGCAGCGCGCGTTCCCACTTGCTGACCAGCGCCACCGTCAGCTCCTCCGGCACGTCCCCGCCGGGCGCGCCCGACAGGTGGACGACGACCCGGCTCCGCCCGCCGCGATCCTCGGCGGCGTCGCAGACGGCGGTGACGCCGGCCACCGCCTCCGGGGTCAGCGGCCGCCGGCCGTCGATCGTCAGGACCAGGTCGTCCGGGGTCATCCGGTTCTCCCTCACCACTGCACCAGCGCGGTCTCGATGGTCGAGCCGGGTCCCATGGTCATCAGGACGCCGTGGTCGCCGGGGCCGGTGACGCCCTCGGCGAACAGCCGCTCGTAGGAGAACAGGAAGGAGGCGCTCGACACGTTGCCGTAGTCGCGCAGGACGCCGGTCGTGTGCCGTACGTCGTGGCGGGTCAGGCCGAGGTTGACCCGTACCGCGTCGATGACCTTCTTGCCGCCGGAGTGCACCAGCCAGTGGCGCACGTCGCTGCGGCGCAGCCCGGCGCCGGACAGGAGACGGTCGACGACCTGCTCCGCGTTGGCGCCGACGACGTACGGGATGTCCGGATCGAGGTAGAAGCTGAACTTGCCCTGCGCGTCGTCCCAGTCGTAGCGCATCGCGCCGATCGCCTCGCTGATGAGGTGGCTGGCGAACCCGAGGATGCGCGGGTTGCCGGCGCGCGGCGGCACCTCGAGCGCGGCGTACGCGGCGTCGGGCGGGTCCGCCATCACGGCGACGGCCGCGGCGCCGTCGCCGAACAGGCTGTTCACGACGGCCGTACGCATGGAGCCGTCGATGACGTACGCGGCCGAGCAGGCTTCCGCGCACAACAGGACCGCGACCTTGCCGGGGTTGGCGGCGGCCCAGCCGGCGGTGGCGTTCAGGGCGTTCAGCCCGGCGTTGCAGCCCATGCCGACCACGTCGAGGCGGCCGGCGGTGTGGGGGAGGCCCATCTCGCGGATGAGGTGAGCGCTCAGGCCCGGGGTGAGGAAGCCGGTCGTGGTGACGCAGCAGAGGTGGTCCACGTCGGCGAGCGTGAGCCCGGCGTTGTCCAGGCAGGCCCGTACGGCGTCCGCGCCCATGCCGAGGGTGAGCCGCTTGTGCTTGGCGAGCAGCGCGCCCTGGGGCTCGGAGACGCGAATGCCGTCGGAGTCCTGCGGCGGGAGCACGAGGTGGCGCCGCTCGATCGCGCTGTTGAGGAACACCGAACGGACACGTGGATCGGTGATGGCGAAGAGGTCGAGGAGCTCGGCCTGGGAGTGGGACTCCCCCGTGGTCGCCGTGCCGACGCCCACGATCCGGGCGCCTCCGGTCGTCTTGGCGGGGCCGGTCTCCGATGCCTGCGCGGTGATCGTCACCGGAACGTCCACCCCCACATACGGGGCTTACTGCGGATCAGCTGAACCAGTGTGAACATCGCCGTCCTTCCTGAGCGATGACGGGCGCGGCGCGCCGGGGCCGTGGGTCAGGGGTCGTGGAGAAGGGTCCGCCCGCCCCGGCGGCCGTGGCCGCTCGGAGCGGGCGAGGACGTGATCGGGGGCGGCTACCAGCGCCACTCCTGCTGCCCGTAGAGGTGGCCGGCCGGGATGTCGTGCTCCTTGCACCAGGCCAGGAACTCCTCGATCTGCTTGATCTGGTAGGTGTCCTCGTTGTACGTCGTGGCCATGACGTGGCCGAGCCAGGGCTCCTCGCCCATGGCGTAGACGTACGCCTCGCGGGCCCCGAACTCGGTCATGATGGCGGCGGCCTGCTCGGCGTTGGAACCGGACAGCTTGCGCGAGTCGCTCATCCTCTTCGTGACCGGGACCGTCAGCAGCGCCTGGTAGAGCCAGGTCAGCGGCGCGCCGTCGCACTCCATGCCGAGGAAGGCCAGGTCGGCGGTGCCCAGGTGCTGGCGGACGTAGCGGTAGAGCGCGGGGTCGATTCCGGAGGAGTCGGCGCCGACGAAGACCTTCTTGCCGGCCAGCTCCACCCAGTAGGTCGACTTGGCGCGGATGTCGAGGTCGCAGTGCTCGCCGAGGAACGGCGTCGCGGTGACCTTGCCGCCGGGGAACTCCAGCTCGTCGAAGTCGTCGACCTCGGCGACGGGGAAGCCCGCGTACCTGAGCATCAGCGCCATGGACGGGTCGGACAGGTTGCCGCGGGAGGAGCGCGGGAGGACGACCTTGCCGACCCGGCCACGCAGCTGGAGCAGCGTCTCCAGCACGATGTGGTCCTGGTGCCCGTGCGTGATGATCACCAGGTCGATGAAGTCCGGCAGGTCGTCGAGCGTGTAGCGGTCTCCGGCGGTGCTGTCGGCGCTGATGAACGGGTCGGCCACGACGGCGCCGTCCGGTGTCTGCAGGACCAGGCAGGCGTGCCCGAAGTAACGGATGCGGCCGCCCGCATCGATGTGGCGGTCCTCGGCGAGCGAGGGCCGGTCGCTCAGCATGGTCGCCAGCCGCTGCGCCTGTGCGTCGTCGAGTTCGAGGGCCTCGCGCAGGTGGCCGAGAGTGGTCGGGTGGACCCGTGCCTTGAACAGCTCTTCCAGGCCGGAGTGCCGGAACGGGATGCCGAGCTCCAGGACGTCCGGTGAGGTCAGCCGGGGCGTGCTCAGGATGAACGGGCGCTCGACGCCGGTCTCGAACGACAGCTGCACCGACTGGCGCGACTCCTGGTAGAAGTCGCTGATGTAGGTGAGCGGTTCGATGAAGCGCATCTGCGCCTGGTTGTCGGTGTCGTAGGCCAGCTCGACCAGGCCGCCGAGCTCGGGGGGCAGCTTCGGGTACAGCGGGGTCAGGTCGAAGCCGGTCGCGTTGGCGCGCAGCAGGTCCTGGCCGGCCGCGATCGCCTCGGCGAACCTCAGGATGTGCGCGCGGTCCCGCTTGATCGTGGCGAGCAGGTCGCGCACCTCGTCCGCGCGCTCCTCGGCGATGTTGATGAAGTAGCCGCCCCGCAGGTCCGGATTGTTACTGGCCGCGACGTGCACCTGGGGCGACTGCAGGTAGGACTCCAGGAGCGGCACCTGCAGAAAGGCGAGGTTCATCGCCGACTGGATCGGCGCCAGCGTGTGCGGCCAGGCGAAGAACCGGTCGACCAGCGGCTCGACAATGACCTTTGACTTGAGGAACAGCGATTCATCGGCCATCTGCCCGACCTCCAGGAAAAGACTACAGAAGGGAACGGCTCGTTCAGAGGGAAACACGCCGGCGAAGAAAGCGTGAATTCACGGCACCGAGCGGAGTGCCGTTCAAAAGGATGCCCCGGAAGCGGGCGATCGGACAATGGCCGGTGAACGGCGGCGCCTGCCCGAGGTGTTCAACTGTGCCCGGGGGGCAGTTGAACACCCGCTCAGACGGCCGATCCGCCGATATTGATCCTTACGGCCGGATGGTGACATGGTAGCCGCCCAGCCGCTTTACCCGTTACCTGGATCTGTCTCCGCCCACCCATATTTTCGCGACAAGAAGGGTGCCTTACCCGTGGCCCGAAAACCGAGACGCGGCGGAAAGAACCCCGCCCCGATCGAGAAATGATCGGCCTTTAATGCCTTTCGTCGAGACCAACGGCATCCGGCTGTCGTACCAGCGCACGGGCCGGGGCGAGCCCGTTCTCCTCATCATGGGCTCCTCCGCCGCCGGCCACGTCTGGCGCATGCACCAGACGCCCGCGCTGGAGCGGGCCGGCTACGAGACGATCACCTTCGACAACCGCGGCATCCCGCCGTCGGACTCGCCCGGGGGCGACTACTCCCTCGCCGAGATGGTGGCCGACACCCGGGGGCTGATCGCGGAGCTGGCCATCGGCCCCTGTCACGTCGTCGGGGCCTCGCTCGGCGCGATGATCGCGCAGCAACTCGCGCTCGAGTCGCCGGGGCTGGTGCGGTCGGCGGTGCTGCTCGCGACCCGGGCGCGGTCGGACGCCTACCGGCGGGCGCAGTCGGCCGCCGACCGCGAGCTGCGCGAGAGCGGCATCCGGCTGCCGAGCCGCTACCAGGCCGCCAAGACGGTGCTCGAGATGCTGTCGCCCACGACGCTGGATGATGACGACGCCGCCGCGATGTGGCTGGAGATCTTCGAACTCTCCGGTGGCACCGCCGCCGGTCAGGCCGCCGCGGCGGAGGACCGGGGCGACCGGCGGCCGGCGCTGCGCGGGGTCGGCGTGCCCTGCCGCGCGATCGCGTTCGCCGACGACCGCGTCTGCCCGCCCCACCTGGTCGCCGAGGTGGCCGATGCCATCCCGGACTGCGATCTGGTGGAGATCCCCGGCGCCGGCCACATCGGGTACCTGGAACGGCCCGAGCCCGTCAACGCGGCCATCATCGGTTTCCTCGACGAGCGCCGCGAACGGGCGAAGCGTCCCCCGGCGCGAACCAAGGCGGACGCGCAGTGAGCGAGGGGCGGATGAGCGTCCCGGTCACCGTACGGCGCGAAGAATCCAGAGAGAGCGAGGCGGTTTCGTGGCCATGCTAGGCGGGCCGTCCATGAGTGCGGTCAGACGGGGCCCGGTCGACGATCTGATGTCGCGGCAGCGGGTCAAACGCGGGACCGTACGGCGGATCGTGCCGTACGCGCGGCCGTACCGCTGGCACATCGTGACGCTGCTGGTGGCCACGGTCATCAGCGCCTGCATCGCGGCCGCCAGCCCGCTGTTCCTCAAACTGATCATCGATGACGGGGTGCTCCCCCGGCATCTCGGCGTCGTCGTGTGGCTCAGCCTCGGCCTGGCCGGGCTGGCCCTGGTGGACGCCGGCTCCGGCTTCGTCCAGGGCTGGGCCTCGGGCTGGATCGGCGAGGGGCTCGTCTGCGAGCTGCGCACCGAGGTGTTCGCGCACGTGCAGGAGCAGCCGCTGGCGTTCTTCACCCGTACGCAGACCGGCAAGCTGATCAGCCGGCTGAACGCCGACGTCATCGGCGCCCGGCAGGCCGTGACCTCCCTGCTGAGCCAGGCGGTGTCCACGATCCTGACGCTGGTCCTGGTGCTCGCGGCGATGTTCTACCTGTCCTGGCAGATCACCGTCGCGGCCCTGGTGATGATCCCGCTGTTCCTGATCCCCGCGCGGCTGATCGGGCGCCGGATCCAGCGGATCACCCGGGCGATGATGGAGCAGGACGCCGAGATGAGCTCGATGATGACCGAGCGCTTCAACGTCTCGGGCGCGATGCTGGCCAAGCTGTACGGCCGCGCGCCGGAGGAGCGGGACCTGTTCGCGAACAAGGCCGCCCGGGTCCGCGACGTCGCCGCCAAGGGAGTCGTCTGGGGCCGGCTGCTGCCGATCATCGTCACGATCCTCACCTCCTTCACGACGGCCCTGGTGTACGGCCTGGGCGGCGGCCTAGCGATCAACGGCACGCTGCAGCTCGGCACCCTGGTGGCGATGGTGGCGCTGCTGATGCGCCTGTACGGGCCGGTCAACCAGCTCTCGAACCTGCAGTCGTCGGCCATGGTCGCCCTGGTGAGCTTCGACCGGGTCTTCGAGGTCCTGGACCTCAAGCCGCACATCACCGAACGCCCCGGCGCGCGGCCGCTGACCGTCCCGGCGGACCGGACCGGGTCCGAGGCGGGCCTGCTGGACATCGAGTTCGAGGACGTCTCCTTCCGGTATCCGAGCCCCGGCCAGGTGTCGCTGGCGTCGCTGTCGTCGGCCGCCAAACCCGAGCCGGCCCGTACGGACGACAACACGCCGACCCTCACCGGGGTGAGCTTCCTCGCCCCGGCCGGCAAGCTGACCGCGCTCGTCGGCCCGTCCGGCGCCGGCAAGACCACGATCACCCACCTGGTGCCGCGGCTGTACGACCCGACCTCGGGCGCCGTGCGCATCGACGGTCACGACCTTCGCGACCTGACCCTCGCGTCCGTACGGGAGAACATCGGCGTGGTCACGCAGGACGCGCACCTGTTCAACGAGACGGTGCGCGCCAACCTGCTGTACGGCCGCCCCGACGCCGACGAGGACGAGCTCGTCGAGGCCTGCCGCGCGGCGCTGATCTGGGACACGATCGAAGCGCTGCCCGAGGGGCTCGACACGGTCGTCGGCGATCGCGGCTACCGGTTCTCCGGCGGGGAGAAGCAGCGCATCACGCTGGCCCGGCTGCTGCTGAAGGCCCCGCCGATCGTCGTACTGGACGAGGCGACGGCCCACCTGGACTCAGAGTCGGAGGCGGCGATCCAGCGGGCGCTGAAGACGGCCCTGGCCGGCCGCACGTCACTGGTGATCGCGCACCGCCTGTCCACGATCCGCGAGGCCGACCAGATCCTGGTGATCGAGGCGGGCCGGATCAGCGAACGCGGCACCCACGAGAAGCTGCTGGCCGCGGGCGGTCTGTACGCCGACCTCTACCACAGCCAGTTCGCCCGTCAGGCGGAGGACATAGAGGTCAACGGCGGCCCGGTCCTCGACGGCAGCCCCACGTAGGCCGTGATCCGAAGATGACGTTGATGGCGGCTGCGTAGCAGCCGCCATCAGCCGGTCGGAACAGGATCGACGGCGCTACGGCGCCCGCCGAGCGGGGCCGACACCGCGGCAGCACACCGCCACCCGGCCGTTCGCGGTCCCCGCGCCCGTCCTCGCCGACCGTGTCCGGAGAACGTGCCGTTCATGCCGCGACGCAGGTGGGCGCGGTCCGGCCTCGCTCTCGCCCCCCCCGAGTTGGGGGGGCGAGCGCGAGGCCGGTCATGCCCCCGTGCCGGTCAGGCCTTCCGGGTCCGCAGCCACTGGGCGATGGCCTCCCAGGCCAGCGCGATCATCTCTGGGCGGGCCATGTCGGAGTGCCCGCACGGCAGGCCGGCGGCGGCGGGGCGCCGCGTGAGGTGGGGCCGCCAGAGGGTGTCGTGGGAGAAGTCCTCCGCCTTGCCCTCGTCGGCCACGAGGATCAGCGTGTCGCCGCCGAACCGGCCGTACTCGTGTTCGGTACGGATCGTCGCGTTGTTGTGGAACACCCGCGCGAGGAGCTTGAACTCCTCGTCGGAGAAGCCGCCCAGCATGTGGCCCAGTTCGGCGCGGATGCGCTCCGCGAGGACCTCCTGCTGCTCCTCGGCTCCGGGCCGGGCCGCCCCGCCCTGGACCGGCGGGAAGGCGTCCAGGAGGATCAACGCGACATCCTCGCCCTCGGCCTCCAGCCGTACCGCCATCTCGTGTGCCGGGGTTCCGCCGAACGACCAGCCGACCAGGTGATAAGGGCCGGACGGCTGCAGCGAGCGGAGACGGCGTACGTACTCGGCGGCCATCTCGGCGACCGACCCCGCCGGCTCCGAGACGCCGTCCAGGCCCTGCGCCTGGAGGCCGTACAGCGGATGGCCGTCCGGCACGTACCGGGCGAACGGCATGTAGCACCAGCTCAACCCGCCTGCGGGGTGGATGAAGAAGAACGCCGGGTCGTCGCCGCCGGTCCGGATCGGCAACACTCCGTCGGCCGCGTTCCGTACGGACGACAGGGTGAGCGTACGGATCAGGAGGTTCGGCGTCGGGTTCGTGATCACGTCCCGCAGCGCCACCGTGACCCCGCCGGCCCGCAGCCGCTCGACGAGCGAGACCGCGAGCAGGGAGTGGCCGCCGAGCGCGAAGAAGTCGCCGTCGGCGCCGACCGAGGGCAGGCCGAGGACGCCCGCGAACGCCTCGCGCACCGTCTCCTCCAGCGCGTCGGCGGAGCCGCCGCGGGACCGGCCGTCGTCGGCCGCGTGAACGGGGGCAGGCAGTGCCGTACGGTCGAGCTTGCCGTTGGCGGTCAGCGGCAGGGCGTCGAGGACGACGACGGCCGCGGGCACCATGTAGTGCGGCAGACGCTCGGCGGCCGCACTACGGACGGAGGCGGCAAGGTCGTCGGCCGCCACGGCGGGGACGACGTAGCCGACCAGGCGCGGGCCGTCCTGGCCGTCCGTACGGGCGACGACGGCGGCCTGGGCGACGCGCGGGTCGGCGAGGAGCGCGGCCTCGACCTCGCCGGGCTCGATGCGGAAGCCGCGGATCTTCACCTGGTCGTCGGCGCGTCCCGCGAAGACGAGTTCGCCCTCGGGGGTTCGGCGCGCCAGGTCCCCGGTCCGGTACATCCGCTCGCCGGCCTCGTACGGGGAGGCGACGAACCGCTCGCCGGTCAGGGCGGGCCGGCCGAGGTAGCCGCGGGCCACGCCGGCGCCGGCCACGTACAGCTCTCCGGTCACCCCGGCCGGGACCGGCCGCAGGCGGGAGTCCAGGACGTACGCGCGGGTGCCGCCGATGGGCGTGCCGATCGGTACCTCGGCCCTGCCGGCACGGCAGCGCCACGCCGTGGCGTCGACGGTCGTCTCGGTGGGCCCGTAGGTGTTGAACAGGACGCGCCCCGGCGCCCAGCGGGTGATGAGTTCCGGCGGGCAGGCGTCGCCGCCGACCTCCAGCACGACGTGCGCGGGGATCGCGTCCTCGCACAGGCCGGCGAGTACGGCCGGCGGGAGCGACAGGTGGGTGATCTCGTGCTCGGCGACGAACCGGGACAGTTCATCGCCCAGCCGGTCGCCCGGCGGCACGACCACCAGGGTCGCGCCCGCGGACAGGGCGATCGACCACTCCAGGCAGAAGTTGTCGAAGCCGGCCGAGGCGAACTGCGCGACCCGCGCGCCCGGGCCCGTGCCGAGGCGCGTGCGTCCGGCGCGTGCGGTGTTCGCGAAGCCGGACCGGGTGACGACGACGCCCTTCGGGCGTCCCGTCGATCCCGACGTGTAGACCACGTACGCCGGGTGCTCGCCGCGCGGCGCCGGCCGGTCGACCGGGCCGTCGGCCGTCGTCCCCAACGCCGCCCGGCATTCGGGCGACCCGAGAGCCAGGACGGGGCCGGGGAGCGCGGGTCCGGCGTCGCCGGTGACGGTCAGCGCGGGCCGGGCGTCCTCCAGGACGAAGGCCAGCCGTCCGGCCGGCTGCGCGGGATCGAGCGCCAGGTAGGCACCGCCGGCCTTGAGCACGCCCAGCAGGGCGATCAACAGGTCGACGCCGCGCTCCAGGACGACGGCGACGACGGTCTCCGGGCCGACGCCGCGGCCGGCGAGCAGCCGGGCGAGCCTTTCCGCCCGCGCGTCCAGGTCGGCGTAGGACAGCTCGGCGCCGCCCGCCACGAGCGCCGGGGCGCCGGGGGTGCGTGCCGCCTGCTCGGCGAACATCTCGGCCACCGGTACGGCCGGGGCGGTGTCGTTCCATCCCCGGGCGAGGCGGTCGTGCTCGGCGGGCTCCAGCACCTCGACCGCCGCGTACGCGCCGCCGGCGCCGTCCTCCAGGACCGCGACGAGGTTGTCCACGCAGGTGTGCAGCAGCCGGCAGAGCCCGCCGGGATCCACCGGCGCCACCGCGTCCACGGTCAGCCCGAACCCGGTCGGCAGGTCGTCCACGGACACGGCGATCGGGTAGTTGGTGGCCTCGTGCACGTACACGAAGGTCGCGCCCCGGGGTCCAGGGCCCTCCTGGCGGGGTGCCGGGTCGCGGCGGCCGCTGTGCCGGTAGTTGAAGATCGAGGTGAACAGCGGGCCGCCACCGGGGATCTCGGCGGCCTGCTGGGCCAGGGAGAGCGGTGCGTGTTCGTGGACGAGGAGTTCGGCGAGCTGGCGGCGGAGGCCGTCCAGCGCCTCGCCGACGCCGGACGCGTCGACACGGACCCGCACGGGCAGGGTGTTGAGGAAGAGGCCGGGCACGTGGTCGGCGCCGGCGCCGGCGTTCATCCGGCCGAACAGGACGGTCCCGAAGACGACGTCGTCCCGGCCGCTGACGGTGGCGAGCACCCGCGCCCAGGCCAGGTGGAAGATGGTCGCCGGGCTCACCGCGAGGTCACGCGCGGCCTCGCGTACGCGGCGGCTCACGTCCGCGTCGAGGCCCAGGTCGGCGCGCACGACACCGCTGCCGTCGCCGTGCACGTCCATCAGCCCGTACGGGGCGGTGGTCTCGTCGATGCCGCGGAGCAGGTCGGTGAAGTAGCGGTGGTGGTCCTCGCGGGAGACGCCGAGGCGGGCCTGGGCGACGAAGTCGCGGAACGGCAGCGGCGCGGGCAGCGACGCCTCGCGGCCGGACAGGATCGCGCGGAGCTCTTCGAGGAGTACGTCCTGGGTGGTGTGGTCCTGTACGAGGTGGTGGATGCGCATCATGGCCAGCCACCGGCCGTCCTCCTTCTCGGCGGCGGTGTGGACGTCGATGAGCGGCGCGCGCCCGAGGTCCATCCGGTTGCGTCCGGCGGCGAGGAGCTGTTCGACCGCGTCGCCGGTTTCGAGAGTGATCTCGGTGACGGGCAGCGTGGCGTTCCGGGTGACCACCTGGACGGGTTCGGGCAGGCCCTCCCACACGATGGCGGTGCGGTAGATGTCGTGCCGGTCGATCACCCGTTGCAGCCCGTGGAGGAACGCTTCGAGGCGTTCCGGGGCGTCGAAGCTGATGACACGGGGTGAGGCGTACGGGTCGGTTCCGGTGCCGGCCTGCAGGAGGTGGTGGAAGAAGATGCCCTCCTGTAGCGGCGCGAGCGGGTAGACGTCGGCGACGTTGGCGGCCCCGCCGTCGACGGCCGCGACCAGCCGGCCGATCTGCTCGGGCGTCAGGTCGACCAGGGGGAGCATGTCGGAGGTGAGCTCGGTGGCGCCGGCCGGGATGCGGTTCGGCGGTACGTCGACCGTCTCGGGGGCGGCCACCGCGGCCAGGCCCTCGGGGGTCGGGGTCTGGAACAGCGCCCGTACGGAGATCGCGACGCCGCGGGCCCGCAGCAGTTCCACGAGGCGGACGGCGAGCAGTGAATGCCCGCCGAGTGCGAAGAAGTCGTCCTCCACACCGACGTGGTCCAGGCCCAGCACGTCCGCGAAGACCTCGCACAGGACCTCCTCTTCGACCGTCGCCGGGGCCCGCCCGCTCGTGATCGCGGCGGCGTAGTCGGGGGCGGGCAGCGCCTTGCGGTCGAGCTTGCCGTTGCTCGCCAGCGGCAGCCTGTCCAGGGCGACGACGGCCGAGGGCACCATGTACTCCGGCAGACGCCCGGCGGCGAACTCCCTGATCGCGGCGGCGTCGACATCGGCCGGGGTGACGTAGGCGACGATCCGCTGGTCATCACCGGCGATCACGGCCGCCTGCGTGACCTGCGGATGTGCGACGAGTACGGCCTGCACCTCGCCCGGTTCGACGCGGAACCCGCGGATCTTCACCTGCTCATCGACCCGGCCCGCGAACACCAGCTCGCCTTCGGGAGTCCAGCGCGCCAGGTCCCCGGTCCGATACATCCGCCCGCCGCCGTACGGGCACGCCACGAACCGCTCCGCGGTCAACCCCGGACGACCCACATAACCCCGAGCCAACTGAGCGCCCGCGATGTACAGCTCACCGGCCACACCCACCGGGACCGGCCGCAAACGAGCGTCCAGCACGTACAGACGCGTGTTCCCCACCGGCCTGCCGATCGGCACCACACCGGACCCGGTCAACCGCGCCGTGGCGACACCGATCGTGGCCTCGGTCGGGCCGTAGTGGTTGAACACCTCACACTCACCGGCCAGCAGCTCCGCCACCAACTCCGGCGAAGCCGCTTCACCGCCCAGGACCAGCGACCGTCTCGGCAGCACACCGCCCAGCGCGGCCACGTGCGAGGGCACCGCCTTGAGATAGTCGATCCGCCGGTCGGCCAAGTAGTCCCGGACGGCAGCGGGGTCGGTGACGGTGTCCTCGTCCAGAATGTGCAGCTCACCGCCCGAGACCAGGCTGGCGAACACCACCGTGTTGCCCAGGTCCGTCACCTGCGCCTGCAACACCGCATACCGGCCGGGACCGTCGAAGCCGACCCGCTTCGGCACGAATGCGACGTAGTTCGCCAGGTTCGCGTGCGTGACCGCCACGCCCTTCGGGCGGCCCGTCGACCCGGACGTGTAGATGACATAGGCCATCTGACCTGGAGCGATCGACACCTGCGGGGACTCCGGCGGCATCGCGGTGACCAACCGGTCGTCGACGGCGACGAGACGGTGACGGCCGGCCGGCAGGTCCTCCATCACCTCTTCCGAGGTCAGCGTCAGCACCGCGCCGCTGTCGGACTGCACGAACGCCACCCGCTCCGCAGGCTGACCCGGATCGATCGGCACATACGCCGCGCCCGCCTTCCAGACACCGACGATCGCCGTCACCATCTCCAGACCCCGCGGCAGGCACACGCCGACCACGGACTCCGCACCGACACCTTGGGCCCGCAGGAAACGCGCCAACTGATTGGCGCGGGCGTCCAGCTCCGCGTACGACAGCTCCTCATCACCGGAGACCAGCGCCACCGCCTCCGGCACACGCGCCACCTGACGACCCAACAACGTCGGCAGCAACGCCGGCGAAGCCTCCGTCGCGGTGTCGTTCCACTCCACGAGCACCCGGTGCCGTTCGGCCGGGTCGAGGGCCTCCACCGCGCTCAGCCGTACGGACGGGTCCTCGACCAGCAGCGACAGCACTCGTACGAGGGCGTCGGCCAGGCGCTGGATCGTGGCGGCCTCGAACAGGTCGGCCGGGCCGGTCACCAGGCCGCTGATTCCCGCCGCGGCGCCCTGGGCGTCGAGCTTCTCCCCCACCAGCACGCTCAGGTCGAACTTGGCGCCGACCTGACCGGTCGGCAGCGAGCTGGCCTGGAGCCCGGACGCCGCCGAGCCCGGTCCGCCGGCGCCCGACGCGATGTCCTGCATGGTGAGGATGACCTGGAACAGCGGCTGACGGCCCAGCGAACGCACCGGAGCCAGCTCCTCCACCAGCCGCTCGAACGGCACATCCTGATGCGCGTACGCCCGCAAACCCTTCTCCCGCACCCGCCCCAGCAACTCCGCGAACGACGGATCACCCGACAGATCACTACGAATCACCAGCGTGTTCACGAAACACCCGACCAGATCATCGAGGGCCTCGTCCAACCGGCCCGCCACACCCGAACCGATCGGAATGTCCGTACCCGCGCCGAACCGGTTGAGCAGCACCGCCACGGCCGCCTGCAGCACCATGAACACGGTGACGCCCTCGGCGCGGGCGACCTCGCGCAGCCGCGTGTGCACGCCGGCCGGGACGTCCACGCGTACGGCGTGGCCCCGGTGCGAGGCGACCGCCGGGCGCGGCCGGTCGAAGGGCAGCGCCAGCTCCTCCGGCGCACCCGCCAGCTCCTCACGCCAGTACGCCACCTGACGCGACAGAACACTGCCCGGGTCACGCTCGTCGCCCAGCAGCTCCCGCTGCCACAACGCGTAGTCCGCGTACTGCACCGGCAACGGAACCCACACCGGCGCCCGGCCCTCACACCGCGCCGCGTACGCGACCGACACGTCGCGCGACAGCGGTCCCATCGACCAGCCGTCACCGGCGATGTGGTGCACGACCAGCACCAGTACGTGCTCGTCCGGCCCGGTGCCGAACAGCCACGCCTTGACCGGCGGTTCCGCGGCCAGGTCGAAGGCGTGGCCGGTGGCCTCGGCCACCTCGTCGCCCAGCGCGCCGGCGCCCACGTCGACCGTCGACAGCACGGACCCGGTCTCCTCGACGCCGAGGACCTTCTGGTACGGCTCGCCGCCGGCGACCGCGAACACCGTCCGCAGCACCTCGTGCCGCCCGATCACGTCCCGCAACGCCTCGTCCAGGGCCCGCCGGTCCAGCTCGCCGGTCAGCCGCAGGGCCACCGGGATGTTGTACGTCGCGCTCGGCCCCTCCAACCGGCCGATGAACCACAGCCGCCGCTGCGCGTACGACAACGGCACCCGCTCGGGACGTACGACCGGGACCAGTGCGGCGCGGGCCTGGCCGGCGTCGGCGAGCCGGGCGGCGAGACCGGCCACCGTGGGCGTCTCGAAGAACGCGCGGACGGACAGTTCGGTGCCCAGCATCGAGCGCACGCGGCTGACCAGCCGCATGGCCAGCAGTGAGTGGCCGCCGAGAGCGAAGAAGTCGTCCTCGACGCCGACCGCGTCCAGGCCGAGCACGTCGGCGAAGGCCTGGCAGAGGATCTCCTCGGCCGCGGTGACCGGCCGGCGGGCGTCACCGGGAGTCGCGTGGTCGGGCAGGGGCAGGGCGCGGCGGTCGAGCTTGCCGTTGGGGGTCAGCGGCAGCGCGTCCAGGACGACGACGGCCGAGGGGACCATGTGGTCGGGCAGCCGCTCGGCGGCGAACGCGCGGATCACGTCCGCCGGTTCCCCGGGGCCGGCCGGGACGACGTAGGCGATCAGCCGCTTCTCGCCGGGGCCCTCCTGCCGGACGACCACTGCGGCCTGGGCGACCCGTGGGTGGGCGGCGAGGACGGCCTGGACCTCGCCGGGTTCGATGCGGAAACCGCGGATCTTGACCTGCTCGTCCGCCCGTCCGGTGAACTCCAGGGTGCCCTCGTTGGTCCAGCGGACCACGTCGCCGCTGCGGTACATGCGCCCGCCGTACGGGCAGGCCACGAACCGCTCCGCCGTCAGCCCCGGGCGCGCCAGGTAGCCGCGGGCGAGACCGGCTCCGCCGATGTACAGCTCCCCGGCGACGCCGACCGGCACCGGCTCCAGGCCCGCGTCCAGCACGTACACCTGGGTGTTCGCGATCGGCCCGCCGATCGGCACCGACCGCGCCCCTTCCGGCGGTTCGGGGATCGCGTGGGTGCACGCGAACGTCGTCGTCTCGGTCGGCCCGTAGCCGTTCACGAGCCGCAGCCCCGGCACCGCCCGCTGCGCGGCCCGTACGTGGGGCACCGAGAGGGCCTCGCCACCGACGAGGAGCCGGTCCAGGCCGGCCAGGACGTCCGGTTTCTCATCCACGACGGCGTTGAAGAACGACGCCGTCAGCCAGAGGCTCCGGACACCGCCGGCCACCAGGTCCCCCAGCCCGGCGACGTCCACCACTCCGGGCGGCGCCACGACCAGCCGGCCTCCGTGGACCAGCGCGCCCCACAGTTCGAACGTCGACGCGTCGAACGCGAGCGGGGCCAGCAGCAGGTGCACGCCGTCCGCGGTGAACTCCGCGAACCGCTGCCCCCACACCAGCCGGACGATCGACCGGTGCTCGACCACGACGCCCTTCGGACGCCCCGTCGACCCCGAGGTGAACATGACGTAGGCGACGTCGCCGCCGCCGGTCTCGACGCCGGGGTCGGTGTCCGGTTGTGACGCGTCGATGCCCTCGACCGGCAGCACCGTGCCGTCGAGTTCCGGCAGGTCAGGGGCGAGGTTCTCCTGGGTGACGACGACGCGTACGCCGGCGTCGGCGATCATGAAGCCGAGCCGTTCCGCCGGGTATCCGGGGTCGAGGGGGACGTAGCCCGCGCCGGCCTTCCACACGCCGAGCAGCACGGCGACCACGTCGGCTCCGCGCTCCATGCAGACGCCCACGAGCGAGCCCCGGCAAACGCCGGCCGCCCTCAGGGCGTGGGCGATCCGGTTCGCCCGCGCGTCGAGCTCCGCGTACGACACGCGTACGTCGCCGGACTCCACGGCGACGGCGTCCGGGTGGACCCACGCTCGTTCGCTCACGAGCGTGTGGACGCCGCAGCCCGGCATCGCGACCGCGGTGTCGTTCCATCCGCGTACGACCTGGTCGCGCTCGGTTTCGTCGACGATGTCGACGGCCGACAGCCGCCTCTGCGGCTCCTCCTCCAGCGCGGCCACGACGTTGCGGAGGCCGGTGGCCAGCAGCCGGCACACCGCCTCCCCGTCCACCGGCTCCACCGCGTCGACCGTCAGCCCGAAACGCGTGCCCCGGTCCTCGACCGACACCGTCACGGGATAGTTCGTCGCCTCCAGCGTCGAGACCGTGCTGATGCCCGTCGCGCCCTGGCCGGGCGACGGGGTGCCGGGCGCCTGGCCGTGGCGGTAGTTGAACAGCGAGGCGAACAGCGGGGTGCCGCCGGGAACCCCGCCGGCCTGCTGCGCGAGGGCGAGCGACGCGTGCTCGTGGACCAGGAGTTCGGCGAGCTGACCCCGCAGGTCCTCCAGCGCCGCGCCCACGCCCGTCTCACCGAGGCGGACCCGTACCGGCAGCGTGTTGATGAACGGCCCCTGCACCCGATCCGCGCCGGCGCCCGCGCTCATCCGGCCGAACAGCACGGTCCCGAAGACCACGTCGTCCCGGCCGCTGACGGTCGCGAGGACGCGTGCCCACGCCAGGTGGAAGATGGTCGCCGGGCTCACCCCGAGGGTCCGTGCCACTTCCCGCACCCGCGTACCGGTGTGCTCGTCGACTCCGAGACGTGCCCGCGTGACGCCGCTGCCGTCGCCGTGCACGTCGAGCAGCCCGTACGGCGCCGTGGTCTCCTCGACGTCGCCGAGCAGGCCGGCGAAGTACGCCTCGTGCTCCTCGCGGGAGATCCCGAGCCGCGCCTGGGCGACGAAGTCGCGGAACGGGAGGGGTTCGCGCAGCCGTCCTTCGTGGCCGGCGAGGATCGCGCCCAGCTCCTCGATGAGGACGTCCTGGGCCAGGTGGTCCTGGACGAGGTGGTGCATGCGGAGTACGGCCAGCCATCGGCCCGTGCCCGGTTCGGCGGCGGTGTGCACGTCCACGAGCGGGGCGCGGCCGACGTCCATCGTCGCGCCCGCCGAGGCACGCAGCCGCTCGGCGGCGTCTTCGTTGTCGACGGCGGCCTCGGTGACCGGGAGCGCCGCGTGCCGGGCGACGACCTGGACGGGTTCGGGCAGCCCGTCCCAGACGATCGCGGTCCGGTAGATGTCGTGCCGGTCGATCACCCGTTGCAGCGCGCCCAGGAAGGCGTCCAGCCGCTCTCGCGCGTCGAACCGCAGCACGCGCCGTACGACGTAGGCGTCCGTGCCGCCGTCGGCCATCAGGTGGTGGAAGAACAGCCCTTCCTGGAGCGGCGCGAGCGGGTACACGTCGGCGACGTTGGCCGCGCCGCCCTCGACGGCCGCGACGACGCGCTCCAGGTCGGCCGGGGTCAGGTCGACGAGGGGGAGCATGTCCGGGGTGATCTCGGTCGCGTCGGCGGGGATGCGGTTCGGCGGGACGACCACCTCGTCCGGTCCGGACGCACCGGCCAGACCGGCGGGGGTCGGCGAGTCGAACAGGGCCCGTACCGACACCCCCACACCGCGGCCCCGCAGCAGCTCCACCAGGCGGACGGCCAGCAGTGAGTGCCCGCCGAGTTTGAAGAAGTCGTCCTCGACGCCCACGCGCTCCAGGCCCAGGACCTCGGCGAAGGCCCGGCACAGGACCTCTTCCTCCAGCGTCGCCGGGCCACGCCCCGCACCGGCATGGAACTCGGGTGCGGGCAGCGCCCTGCGGTCGAGCTTGCCGTTGGGGTTCAACGGCAGGGTCTTCAGCGTCACGGTGGCGGAGGGGACCATGTAGGCCGGTAGCCGCTCGGCCGCCCGTTCACGTACGGAGGCGGACAGGGCCTCGGGGTCGTCACCGGGCTCGGCGGGCACGAGGTAGGCGACCAGGCGCTTCTTTCCCGGCGTGTCCTCGCGGACGACCACGGCCACCTGGGAGACACCCGGATGGGCCAGCAGGACGGCCTCGACCTCGCCGGGCTCGATGCGGAAGCCCCGGATCTTCACCTGGTCATCGGTACGGCCCAGGAAGTCCAGCCGCCCGTCCGGAAGCCAGCGCACCAGATCACCGACCCGATACATCCGGCCACCGAACGGACACGCGACAAAACGTTCGGCCGTCAGGCCGGGACGCCCGAGATAGCCACGCGCCAGGCCCGCGCCGGTCACGTACAGCTCGCCCGCCACGCCGACCGGCACCGGGCGGAGGGCCTCATCCAGTACGTAAGTGTGGGTGTTGGTGATCGGCGGGCCGATCGGCACGCCCGTACCCCGGTCCAGATCCTCGGCCGTGACCCGGCCCACGGTGGTGAAGGTGGTGTTCTCGGTCGGGCCGTACCCGTTGAGGAGCCGGACCTGCGGCAGCCGTTCCAGGACGGTGCGGCAGCGTGGCACGGACAGCACGTCGCCGCCGGCCAGGAGGTACCGCAGCCCGGCGAAGGACTCCACGTCGGCGTCGACCGCCTCGTGGAACAGCCCGGCCGTCAGCCACAGGACCGTGACCCGGTACTCGGCCAGGAACGCCTTCAGGTCGGACGGGGAGAACCGCCCCGGCGGGACGATGGCGACGGCGGCGCCGTTGAGGAGCGGCCCCCAGATCTCCAAGGTCGCGGCGTCGAAGGAGACCGGCGCCATCTGCGCCACGACGTCATCGACCTCCCACCGAACGAAATCCGGACCGTGCACCAGCCGCTCCACGGCCCGATGCGGCACCACGACCGCCTTCGGCGTCCCCGTCGAACCCGACGTGTAGTTCACGTACGCCGGATGCGCCGGCCCGACCCGCGTGGGAGGGTTCGCGTCGGAGAAACCTTCGAGCGCCTCCATCTCCGTGAGGATCACGGCCGGAGCGGCGTCTTCGAGCATGAAGGCGACGCGTTCGGCCGGGTGGTCGCCGTCGATCGGCAGGTACGCCGCGCCCGCCTTGAGGACGGCCAGCAGAGCGACCACCAGCTCCGGCGAGCGCTCCAGCGCGACCCCGACCAGGTCCTCCGGGCCGACCCCACGCTCCACCAACGACCATGCCAGCCGGTTGGCCCGGGCGTTCAGCTCCGCGTACGTGAGCGTCGCGTCCGTGGACGTCACCGCGGTGTGGCCGGGCGTCGCGGCGGCCTGTGCCTCGAACAGCTCCGGCAGGCTCCGGCCCGACAGCTCCACCGCGGTGCCGGGCCACTCCTGGAGAACGCGCCGCCGCTCCTCGGGCCCCATCAGGTCCACGCCGCTCAGCCGCGTCTCCGGCGCCGCCGTGACGACCTCGGCCACACGCCCGAACCAGCCCGCGATCCGTACCGCCGACTCGGCGTCGAACACGTCGGCCGCCACCGTCACCGCGCCGCGCACACCCGCCGGCGCCCCGCCCGCGTCGAACGCCTCGGTGAGGGCGATCTCCAGGTCGAACTTGGCGGTCGCCGTGCCCGTCGTGAGCCCGCCGACCCGCAGACCGGGAAGCCGCAGTTCCGTGGAGTCGTTGTTCTGGAGCGTCAGCATGACCTGGAACAGCGGGTGCCGCGCCATCGACCGCGCCGGAGCCAGCTCCTCCACCAGCCGCTCGAACGGCACGTCCTGATGCGCGTACGCCCCCAGACTCGCCTCACGCACCCGGCCCAGCAACTCACCGAACGACGGATCACCCGACAGGTCACTACGGATCACCAGCGTGTTCACGAAGAACCCGACCAGATCGTCCAGCGCCTCGTCCAACCGGCCCGCCACCGCCGAACCGACCGGCACGTCCACCCCCGCGCCGAGCCGCGACAGCATCATCGCCAGCGCCGCCTGCACCACCATGAACACGGTCACACCCTCAGCACGCGCCACCTCACGCAGCCGCGCATGCACCTGAGCCGGCAGCTCCAACGGAACCCGGTATCCCTCATGCGAGGCCACCGCCGGACGCGGCCGATCGAACGGCAACGACAGCTCCTCCGGAACACCGGCCAAAGCAGCACGCCAGTACGCCACCTGACGCGACAACACACCCTCGGCATCGAGCAGCCCCCGCTGCCACAGCGCATAATCCGCGTACTGCACCGGCAACGGAACCCACTCCGGCGCCCGGCCCTCACACCGTGCCGCGTACGCGTCGGTCAGGTCACGCGCCAGCGGACCCAGCGACCAGCCGTCACTCGCGATGTGATGCACCACCAGCACCAGCACGTGGCCCTCGGCCCCCGCGTCGAACAGCCAGGCCCGGATCGGCACCTCGGACGACAGGTCGAAGACGTGCGCGCTCGCCTCCGCCACGGCGCCCTCGGCGAGCTCGGCGGCCGTCAGCTCCCACGACAGGTCGTCGAGCCCGATGACGTGCTGGTACGGCTCGCCGTCGATCGCCGGGTAGACCGTCCGCAGCACCTCGTGCCGGCCGATCACGTCGCGGAACGCCGCACCGAGCGCGCGCCGGTCGAGGTCGCCGGTCAGCCGCAGTACGACCGGGCTGTTGTACGTGGCGTTCGGCCCCTCCAGCCGGCCGATGAACCACAGGCGCCGCTGCGCGTACGACAGCGGCACCCGCTCCGGACGCGCGACCAGCGTCAGGGCCGTGCGCGCCGTGCCGGCGTCGTCCAGCCGTACCGCCAGCCGCGCCACGGTCGGCGCGTCGAACAGGGCGCGCAGCGGCATCTCGACGCCCAGCACCGCACGGACGCGGCTCACCAGCCGCGTCGCCAGCAGCGAATGCCCGCCCAGCAGGAAGAAGTCGTCATCGACCCCCACGCCGGACAGCCCGAGGACCTGCGCGAACACCTGACACAGGAGCTCCTCGCGCACCGTGGCGGGACCGCGGCCCGCGCCGCCCTCGTACTCGGGGGCGGGCAGGGAGCCGCGGTCCAGCTTGCCGTTGGCGGTCAGCGGCAGCACGTCCAGCACGACCACCGCGGACGGGACCATGTGGCCGGGCAGCCGTTCGGCCGCGAGTGCGCGCAGGGCATCGGGCAGGTCGTCCGCCGCGCCTGCGGCGACCACGTAGGCGACGAGGCGTCCGCCGCCGGGGGCGTCCTCGCGGAGGACCACCGCGGCCTGGGCGACCTGCGGGTGGGCGGCCAGTACGGCCTGGATCTCGCCCGGTTCCACGCGGAATCCGCGGATCTTCACCTGCTCGTCCGCCCGGCCCAGGAACTCCAGGGCCCCGTCGGCGCGCCACCGCGCCACGTCGCCGGTGCGGTACATGCGCCCGCCGTACGGGCACGCGACGAACCGCTCGGCGGTAAGCCCCGGGCGGCCCGCGTACCCGCGCGCCAGGCCGGCTCCCGCGAGGTACAGCTCGCCCGCCACGCCGGCGGGAACGGGGGCCAGCGCGGCGTCCAGGACGTACACGCGGGTGTTGGCGATCGGGGCGCCGATCGGCACGGACGTCCCGGTGTGCCCGGGGCGGCACTGCCAGGCCGTCACGTCGACGGAGGCCTCGGTCGGCCCGTACAGGTTGTGCAGCTCGACGCCGGCGAACCGGGCGAAGAACTCCCGCTCGGCGGCGAGGGACAGCGCCTCACCCGAGCAGATCACGCGCCGCAGGCTCGTACCGTCCGCCACCGCCGGCTCGGCCAGGAAGGCCTCCAGCATCGACGGCACGAAATGCACCGTCGTCACCCGCCGCTCCCGGATCAGGTCTGCGAGGTAGGAGGGGTCGCGGTGCCCGCCGGGCCGGGCCAGGACCAACCCGGCCCCGTTCAGGAGCGGCCAGAAGAACTCCCACACCGAGACGTCGAAGCCGAACGGCGTCTTCTGCAGGATCCGGTCCTCCGGCGTCAGGCCGTACCGCTCCTGCATCCAGGCGAGCCGGTTGACGATGCCGCCGTGCGGGACCAGCACGCCCTTCGGGCGCCCGGTCGAGCCCGACGTGAAGATCATGTACGCGGGGTTGGCCGCGGTGACCGGCACACCGGGCCGGCTCGCCGGTCGTGCCGCGAGGTCGGCGGCGGTCGCCGGGTCGTCCAGGACGATCCGTACGGCGTCGCCGGGCAGCCGTTCCGCCGGCGCGGCCGTGGTCACCACGTGCGCGGCTCCGGCCTCCGCCAGGGTGAGGGCGACGCGGCCGGCGGGGTGGTCCGGGTCCACCGGCAGGTACGCGGCTCCCGCCTTCAGCACGGCGAGCAGCGTCACGACGAGTTCCACGCCGCGTTCGAGGCAGACGGCGACGACCGACTCGACGCCTGCGCCCCGGGCGGCCAGGTGGTGGGCGAGCCGGTTCGCGCGCGCGTCCAGGTCGGCGTACGACACCGTGGTGTCCTCGGCGATCAGCGCCACCGCGCCGGGGGTCCGCCCGGCCTGGGCCTCGAAGAGGCCGGCGAGCGAGACCGGGGGGATCGCCGCGGCGGTGTCGTTCCACTCGCGTACGACCTGGTCGCGCGCGTCCTCCTCGAGGATCTCGACGGCCGACAGGCGGGCGTCCGGGTCGTGCTCCAGCGTGGTCACCAGGTTCACGAGACAGGTGTGCAGCAACCGGCACACCGCCTCCCCCTCCACCGGCCTCACCGCGTCGACGGTCAGCCCGAACCGCGTGCCCCGGTCCTCGATCGAGATCGTCACCGGGTAGTTGGTCGCCTCACGCGCCGAGACCGTGCTGATGCCCGCCTCGCCCCGCGCGCGGGTTCGCGGCGCGGTCTGGGGGCTGTGCCGGTAGTTGAACAGAGACGTGAACAGCGGGGTGCCGCCCGGAACGCCGCCCGCCTGTTGCGCCAGCGCGAGGGGCGCGTGCTCGTGGACCAGGAGTTCGGCGAGCTGACTCCGCAGGCCGTCCAGCGCCGCGCCCACGCGGGTCCCCCCGAGGCGGACCCGTACCGGCAGCGTGTTGATGAACGGCCCCTGCACCCGATCGGCGCCGGCGCTCATCCGGCCGAACAGGACGGTCCCGAAGACCACGTCGTCACGGCCGCTGACCGTGGCCAGGACACGGGCCCAGGCCAGGTGGAAGACGGTCGCGGGGCTCACTCCCAGCCCCCGCGCCACCTCCCGTACGCGCGCGCCGACCTCCTCGTCGACCGCGAGGCTCGCCCGCTCGACGTCACCGCCGTCGCCGTGCACGTCCAGCAGCCCGTACGGCGCCGTGGTCTCCTCGACGTCGCCGAGCAGGCTCGCGAAGTACGCCTCGTGCTCCTCGCGGGAGATCCCGAGCCGCGCCTGGGCGACGAAGTCGCGGAACGGCGGTGGTTCCGGCAGCGACCCCTCGTTCCCGGACAGGATCGCGCCGAGCTCGCTGAGGAGCAGGTCCTGGGCCATGTGGTCCTGCACCAGGTGGTGCATGCGCAGCAGGGCCAGCCACCGGCCGGTGCCCGGCTCGGCGGCGGCCCGTACGTCGATCAGCGGTGCGCGGCCGAGGTCCATCCCGGGCCCGCCGGCCGCGAGCAACCGCGCCTCGGGATCGGCGTCGCCGGCGTCGAGCACGACCTCCTCGACCGGCAGGACGGCGCGGCGGAGCACGACCTGGACCGGCTCGGGCAGCCCGTCCCAGACGATCGCGGTGCGGTAGATGTCGTGCCGGTCGATCACTCGTTGCAGCGCGCCCAGGAAGGCGTCCAGCCGCTCCCGCGCCTCGAACCGGAGCACCCTCGGCAGCACGTACGCGTCCGGGCCACCGCCCGCCATCAGATGGTGGAAGAACAACCCCTCCTGCAGCGGCGCCAGCGGGTAGACGTCCGCGACGTTCGCCGCGCCGCCCTCCACCGCCGCGACGACGCGTGCGACGCCGACGGCCGACAGGTCCACCAGCGGCAGCATGTCCGGGGTGATCTCACGGGCGTCCGGAGGGATGCGGTTCGGCGGGACGGCCACCTCGGCCGGGCCCGCCGCCGACGCGAGACCCGCCGGCGTCGGGGTCTGGAACAGCGCCCGTACCGACACCGACAGGCCGCGTCCCCGCAGCAGTTCCACCAGCCGGACCGCCAGCAGCGAATGCCCGCCCAGCTTGAAGAAGTCGTCCTCGACGCCCACGCGTTCCAGGCCCAGCACCTCGGCGAAGGCCTGGCAGAGCACTTCCTCCTGCAGCGTCGCCGGGCCACGGCCCGTACCGGCGTGGTAGTCGGGTTCGGGCAGCGCGGCGCGGTCCAGCTTCTTGCTCATCGTGAGCGGCAGCGCGTCCAGGACGACGAAGGCCGCGGGCACCATGTGGCCGGGCAGCCGCTCGGCCGCCAGGTCGTGTACGGCGGCGGTCAGTGCCCCGTCGTCCCGGCCCGGGCCGGCCGGTACGAGGTAGGCGACCAGGCGTTTCTCCCCCGGGGTGTCCTCACGGACGACGACGGCGGCCTGGGCGACCTGCGGGTGGGCGGCCAGCGCGGACTGGACCTCGCCGGGTTCGATGCGGAACCCGCGGATCTTGACCTGCTCATCGGCCCGGCCCGCGAACACCAACCGGCCCTCGGCAGTCCAGCGGGCCAGATCCCCGGTCCGGTACATCCGCCCGCCGAACGGGCACGCGACGAACCGCTCGGCCGTCCACCCCGGACGACCCACATAGCCGCGAGCCAGCTGCGCACCGGCGATGTACACCTCACCGGCCACACCCACCGGCACCGGCCTGAGGAACGCGTCCAGCACGAACACGCTCATGCCGGCCACTGGTGACCCCATCGGCACGACCGGGCCCGAGCCGTCCACGGGGCCGGTCGTCACCATGACCGTGGCCTCGGTCGGCCCGTAGGTGTTGACCAGACAGCGGCCCCGCGACCACGCACCGGCCTGCGCCCGGCTGATCGGCTCCGAGCCGACCAGTACGCGGGACAGTCCCGGCATCGCGGCCGGGTCGAGGACCTCCAGCAGGGACGGCCCCACGCTCATGGCCTCGACACCGGTCTCGCGGACGAGCCGGGTGAGCGCGGCCATGTCGGACCGTTCGGCGGACGACGCCACGACGAGAGTCCCGCCCGCCACCAACGTCACCGCGACGTCGAGCACCGACGCGTCGAAACTGAACGAGGCGAACTGCAACACCCGTACACCGGGCCCGGCACCCAGCACCGGAACCAGCGCCGCCACGAGATTCGCCAACCCGGCATGCGAGACGGCCACGCCCTTGGGCCGCCCGGTCGAGCCCGACGTGTAGATCACGTACGCCAGTTGTTCCGGCCGTACCCGGACGCGACGCAGGTCCGCCGATGCCGGCCCGGGGCGCCCCAGGACGACTTCGGCGCCGCTGTCGGCGAGCATGAACTCCAGGCGTTCCGCCGGATAGTCGGGGTCCAGCGGCACGTAGGCCCCGCCGGCCTTCCAGACCCCCAGAATCGCCGCCACCATCTCGACACCGCGCGGCAGGCAGAGCCCGACGACCGACTCCGCGCCCACGCCCTGACCGCGCAGCCCGTGCGCCACGTGTTCGGCCCGCGCGTCCAGCTCCGCGTACGAGACCCGCTCGTCCTCGCAGATCACCGCCACCGCGTCCGGAGTCCGCGCCACCTGCGCGGCGAACAGGTCCGGCACCACACCGGCGGGCTCGGCGACCGGTCTGTTCCACTCCACCAGCACACGGTTCCGCTCGGCCTCGTCCATCACCTCGACGCCGCCGGCCCGGATGCCCGGCTCCGCGGACACGGTCGCGATCGACCGGTTCAGCCAGGCCGCGAACCGCGGAGCCGTGTCCGCGTCGAAGACGTCGGCGGAGGTGACCACCACACCGCGCAGCCCGGCCGGGGCGCCGTCGGCGTCGAAGACCTCGGCGAGGGTGACCTCCAGGTCGAACTTGGCCGCCGACTCCGTCTCCCGCGGCGCGGCCGGCCGTACCCCACCGGCCTCGACGCCGGGCAGGTCCAGCGCGGCCTGGGCGTTGTTCTGCAGGGTCAGCATCACCTGGAACAGCGGATGCCGCGCCATCGACCGGACCGGCGCGAGCTCCTCGACCAGCCGCTCGAACGGCACGTCCTGATGCGCGTACGCCCCCAGACTCGCCTCCCGCACCCGGCCCAGCAACTCCGCGAACGACGGATCACCCGACACATCGGCACGGACGACCAGCGTGTTCACGAAGAAACCGACCAGATCGTCCAGCGCCTCGTCCAGCCGGCCGGCGGTCGCCACGCCGATCGGGAGGTCCGTCCCCGCGCCCAGCCGCGACAGGGTCAGGGCGAGCGCGGCCTGCAGGGTCATGAAGACGGTCACGCCCTCGGCGCGGGCCAGCTCCCGCAGCCGCGCGTGCACCTCGGCGGGCAGTTCGAGGGGGACCCGGTGACCGCGGTGTGAGGCGACCGCCGGGCGCGGCCGGTCGTACGGGAGCGCCAGTTCCGCCGGGGCGCCGGCGAGCGCGTCCCGCCAGTACGCCACCTGGCGCGACAGCAGGCCGCCGGGGTCGGACTCGGCGCCGAGCAGGTCCCGCTGCCACAGCGCGTAGTCCGCGTACTGCACGGGCAGAGGAGCCCACGCGGGTGCCCGCCCCTTGCGCCGCGCCGCGTACGCGACGGACACGTCCCGGGCGAGCGGCCGCATCGACCAGCCGTCGCTCGCGATGTGGTGCACCACCAGCACGAGGACGTGCTCACCGGAGCCGGCGTCGAACAGCCACGCCTTGATCGGCACCTCGGCGGACAGGTCGAAGAGGTGCCGGCCCGCCTCCGCGACGGCGGCGTCCGGGTCGTCCGTCTGGGCGACCGTGAGGTCCCAGGAGAACGTGTCGAGGTCGACGACGCGCTGGTACGGCTCGCCGCCGGTGGCTGCGAAGACCGTTCGCAGCACCTCGTGCCGGCCCAGCACGTCACGCAGCGCCGTGCCCAGCGCCGCGCGGTCCAGCTCGCCGGACAGGCGCAGCGCGATCGAGCCGTTGTAGGTGGCGCTCGGCCCCTCCAACTGCGTCAGGAACCACAGCCGCCGCTGCGCGTACGAGAGCGGCAGCCGCTCCGGGCGCGCCATCGGCACGAGCGCGGCACGCGCCGCGTCCGCGCCGGCCGACCGCGCGGCGAGGCCCGCGGGCGTGGGCGCCTCGAACAGCGCCCGTACGGTCAGCTCCACGCCAAGGACGGCGCGGACCCGGCTCACCAGCCGCGTCGCCAGCAGTGAGTGCCCGCCGAGGGCGAAGAAGTCGTCCTCGACGCCGACGCGTTCGAGGCCGAGCACCTCGGCGAAGGCCTGGCAGAGCAGCTCCTCGGCCGCGGTGACCGGGGCGCGGCCGGTGTCCACCACGTAGCCGGGCGCGGGCAGTGCCCGCCGGTCGAGTTTGCCGTTGGTGGTGATCGGCAGCGCCGCCATGGTCACGACGGCGGACGGCACCATGTACGGGGGCAGCCGGGTGGCCGCGGCGTCGCGCAGGGCGGCGGCCAGGGCGGGATCGTCCCGGCCGGCCGGGACGACGTAGGCGACGAGGCGCTTGTCGCCCGGAACGTCCTCGCGCGCGACCACGGCGACCTGCGCCACCTCCGGGTGGGCGGCCAGCACCGCCTCCACCTCGCCGGGCTCGATCCGCGAGCCACGGATCTTCACCTGCTCGTCGGCGCGCCCGGCGAACACCAGCCGGCCGTCGGCCCGCCACCGGACCAGGTCCCCGGTCCGGTACATCCGCTCGCCCGGCTCGCCGAACGGGCACGCCACGAAGCGCTCGGCGGTCAGCCCGGACCGTCCGGCGTAGCCGCGCGCCAGTCCCGCGCCGGCCACGTACAGCTCGCCGACCACGCCCACCGGTACCGGGTGGAGGCTCTCGTCCAGGGCGAACACGCGCGTGTTGAGCACCGGCCGGCCGATCGGCACGTCACCGGAGTCCGGGTCGCACCGCCACAGCGTGGCGTCCACCGTCGTCTCGGCCGGCCCGTAGGAGTTGAACATCCGGCGGCCGGGCGCCCACCGTTTCATGAGTTCTGCGGAGGTCGCCTCGCCGGCCACGACCAGGACGGTCTCCGGGGAGATCGACGTCTCGGGCAGGGTCGCCAGGACGGCCGGGGGCAGGGTCACGTGCGACACGCGTTCGCTCGCCAGCAGCGCCGGCAGGACGCCGCCGAGGCGCCGGTCCCGTGGGATGACGACGAGCGTGCCGCCGGACAGGAGCGTCATCATCCACTCCCAGCCGAACGTGTCGAACGCCGCCGAGGCGAACTGCCCGACTCGGGCGCCGGGGCCGACTCCCAGGTGGCGGACGTGGTTCGCCACCATGCTCGCCACCCCGGCGTGGGAGACCAGCACGCCCTTCGGGCGGCCCGTCGACCCGGAGGTGTAGATCACGTACGCCGGGGAGGCCGGTGCCGGCGGGGTGACGGCGCCCGGTTCCGCGCGGGCCGTCGCGGGGTCGTCCACGACCAGGCGCGCGACGTCGGAGGGCAGGGTCCCGTCCCACGCCTCCGTCGTCACCACGGTCCGGACACCCGCGTCGTCCAGCATGTACGCGACGCGCTCGGCGGGGTGCTCGGCGTCGAGCAGGAGGTACGCGCCGCCCGCCTTGAGCACGGCCAGGAGGGCGACCATCAGGTCGGCGCCCCGCTCCATGGCGACCGCGACGACCGTCTCCGGCCCGGTCCCGTGGCGGGCCAGCAGGCCGGCGAGCCGGTTCGCCCGCGCGTCCAGATCCGCGTACGACACCTCGGTGCCGTCGGCCACGATCGCGATCGCCTCCGGCGTACGCGCCACCTGGGCCGCGAACAGCTCCGGCGCGGTCGAGGCCGGGACCTCCGCCGCGGTGTCGTTCCAGCCGACGAGGAGCGTCCGCCGCTCCGCCGGGTCCAGCACGTCGACCGCGCGCACGCGTACCGCCGGGTCCCCGGCCACCGCCGCGAGCACGCGGGCCCAGCCATCGGCGAGCCGGTCGGCGGTGCGCTCGTCGAACAGGTCGGCCGCCACCGTCACCGTGCCGCGTAACCCGGCCGGGGCACCCGTGGCGTCGTGGACCTCGCCGGCGGTGACCTCGAGGTCGAACTTGGCGGCGGTTTCGCCGCCGGCCAGGCCGGACACCGCGAGGCCGGGCAGGCTCAGCTCGGCCGCCCCGGTGTTCTGCAGCGTCAGCATCACCTGGAACAGCGGGTGGCGGGCCAGCGAGCGGGCCGGGGCCAGCTCCTCCACCAGCCGCTCGAACGGCACGTCCTGGTGTTCGAGCGCGCCCAGCGCCACCTCGCGTACCCGGTCCAGCACCTCGGTGTACGCCGGGTCGCCGGACAGGTCGACGCGCATGACGAGCGTGTTGACGAAGAAGCCGACCAGGTCATGGAGGGCCCGGTCGGTACGGCCGGCGATCGCGGTGCCGATCGGGACGTCCGTGCCGGCTCCGAAGCGCGACAGGAGCACGGCGAGGCCGGCCTGCAGCACCATGAACAGGCTCATGCGCCGCTCGCGCGCGATGGCGAGCAGCCGCGCGTGGACGTCCGCCGGGATCTCGAAGGGGACCTGGTGCCCGCGGTAGGACGGCATCGCGGGACGTGGCCGGTCGGCCGGCAGTGTGAGCTCCTCCGGGGCGCCGGCCAGCCTTTCCCGCCAGTACGTGAGCTGCCGGGACAGGACGCTCCGCGGGTCGTCCTCGTCGCCGAGCAGCTCGCGCTGCCACAGGGTGTAGTCGGCGTACTGCACCGGCAGCGGCTTCCAGACCGGCGCCCGGCCCTCGCGCCGCGCCGCGTACGCCTTCGACAGGTCCTTTGCCAGCGGCCCCGCCGACCAGCCGTCCCAGGCGATGTGATGGACCTGGACGACGAGCACGTGCTCATCCGGGCGTTCCGCGAACAGCCAGGCCCGCAGCGGGATGTCGGCGGCGAGGTCGAAGGTGCGCCGTACGGCGGTCGCGACCGCCGCCGGCATCTCCTCCGCCGGCACGTCGGCGACGGCCAGGTCGAAGCCGGTCTCGTCCACCGGCACGATCTGCTGGTACGGCTCGCCGTCGCGTTCGGGAAAGACCGTGCGCAGCACCTCGTGCCGGGCGAGCACGTCCCGGAGCGCCGCGGCGAGCGCCGCCCGGTCGAGGTCGCCGGACAGGCGCATGATGATGGAGCGGTTGTAGGCGCGGTTCGGCCCGCCGAGCTGGGCGAGGAACCAGAGCCGGCGCTGGGCGAATGAAAGCGGGATCATCGGGTCTCCTCCTGCTGCCTGCGCATCGGCCGCAGTACGGGCCTCGCTGCCTGCTGTCGTGTGTCACCGTGTTCCGCGAGCCAGGCGGCCAGCCCGGCCGGCGTCGGGGCCGCGAAGACCGCCCGGACCGGCAGCTCCGCCCCCAGTTCCTCACGCACCTCGCCGGCCAGCCGCATGGCCAGCAGCGAGTGGCCGCCGAGGGCGAAGAAGTCGTCGTCCACACCGGCCGTCTTCAGGCCGAGCACCTCGGCGAAGGCCCGGCAGAGGAACTCCTCCTCCGGTGTGGCCGGTGCCCGGCCGCTCGCGCCGCCGGCCGCGTGGTCGGGGGCGGGGAGGGCCTTGCGGTCGAGCTTGCCGTTGCTCGCCAGTGGCAGTGCGTCCAGGGCGACGACGGCCGAGGGGACCATGTGTGCGGGCAGGCGTCCGGCGGCGAACTCCCTGATCGCGGCGGTGTCGGTGTCGGCGGGGGTTACGTAGGCGACGAGGCGCCTGTCGCCGGGGGTTTCCTCGCGGGCGATGACCGCTGCCTGGGTGACCTGCGGGTGTGCGGCGAGTACGGCCCGGACCTCGCCGGGTTCGACGCGGAAGCCGCGGATCTTGACCTGCTCGTCGGCTCGGCCTTCGAAGACCAGCCGGCCTTCGGGAGTCCAGTGCGCCAGGTCTCCGGTGCGGTACATCCGCCCGCCGTACGGGCAGGCCACGAACCGCTCCGCGGTCAGACCCGGACGACCCACATAACCCCGAGCCAGTTGCGCCCCGGCGATGTAGAGCTCACCGGCCACGCCGATCGGGGCCGGCTGTAGGTGGGCGTCGAGCACGTAGAGGCGGGTGTTGCCGACGGGCGTGCCGATCGGCACCACGCCGGACGCGGTCAGCCGTGTGGTGGCGACGCCGATGGTGGTCTCGGTCGGGCCGTAGTGGTTGAACACCGCACACTCACCGGCCAGCAGCTCCGCCACCAGCTCTGCTGAGGCGGCCTCACCGCCCAGGACCAGCGACCGTCGCGGCAGGACACCGCCCAATGCCTCCACGTGCGAGGGAACGGCCTTGAGATAGTCGATCCGCTGCTCCGAGAGATAGGCCCGAACGGCCTCGGGATCGGTGACGGTGTCCTCGTCCAGGATGTGCAGCTCACCGCCGGAGGTCAGGCTGGCGAACACGACCGTGTTGCCCAGGTCCGTCACCTGCGCCTGCAGCACGGCATACCGGCCGGGGCCGTCGAAACCGACCCGCCCCGGCACCGTCGCCACGTAGTTCGCCAGGTTGCCGTGGGTGACCGCGACTCCCTTCGGACGGCCCGTCGACCCCGACGTGTAGATCACATAGGCAACCTGACCTGCGGCGATCGACACCGGAGGGGCTTCGGCGGGCGGAAGCGATTCCAGGTGCCCGGGGGTCAGGGTGAGGGCCGCGCGGCTGTCGGCCAGTGCGTAGGAGGTGCGCTCGTCCGGCTGGTCCGGGTCGATCGGCACGTACGCCGCGCCGGCCTTCCAGACGCCGATGATGGCCGTGATCATCTCCAGGCCGCGGGGCAGGCGGAGCGCGACGACCGACTCCGTGCCCACGCCCTGGTCTCGCAGCCGGTGCGCCAGGCGGTTCGCCCGCGCGTCCAGGCCGGCGTAGGAGAGTTCGGTGCCGCCGGCCACGAGCGCCACGGCGTCCGGTGTCCGCGCCGCCTGCGCCGTGAACATCTCGAGCACCGAGATCGGCGGCAGGTCGACGCGGGTGTCGTTCCAGTCTCCTACGATCCGGTCCCGCCCGGCCCGGTCGAGGACCTCGACCGCGGACAGCCGCGCGTCCGGGTCGTCCGCGAGCGCGGTGACCAGTCCGCCGACGCAGGTGCGCAGGAGGCGGCAGACCTCCTCCGGCTCCACCGTCGCCGCGTCCACGGCCAGCTCGAACCCGGTGCCCCGGTCGTCCACCGAGACGGCCAGGGGATAGTTCGTGCTGCCCTGGGTCGGGGTGAACACGGTCCGCACCCCCGTGCTCCCGGGCTGCTCGGGCGCCGCGTTCCCGCGGCGGCGGTGCCGGTAGTTGAACAGTGCGGTGAACAGCGGGCCGCCACCGGGGATCTCGGCGGCCTGCTGGGCCAGGGAGAGCGGCGCGTGTTCGTGGACGAGCAGTTCGGCGAGCTGTCCGCGCATCTCCTCCAGCGCCTCGGCCACGGCGTACGAGCCGGTCCTTACCCGTACGGGCAGCGTGTTGATGAACAGGCCGGGGACGCGGTCGGCGCCGGCGCCGGCGTTCATCCGGCCGAACAGGACGGTCCCGAAGACGACGTCGTCCCGGCCGCTGACCGTGGCCAGCACGCGCGCCCAGGCCAGGTGGAAGAGCGTCGCCGGGCTGACGCCGAGGTCGCGTGCGACGTCCCGTATCCGGTCGTTGGTCTCGTCGTCGACGGTCAGGTGCGCGCGTCGCACGCCCGCGCCGTCGCCGTGCACGTCCATCAGGCCGTACGGGGCGGTGGTCTCGTCGATGCCGCGGAGCAGGTCGGTGAAGTAGCGGTGGTGGTCCTCGCGGGAGACGCCGAGGCGGGCCTGGGCGACGAAGTCGCGGAACGGCAGCGGCGCGGGCAGCGACGCCTCGCGGCCGGACAGCATCGCGGCCAGCTCACCGAGCAGCACGGCGTGGGTCGTGTTGTCCTGGGCCAGGTGGTGGATGCGCATCATGGCCAGCCACCGGCCGTCCTCCTTCTCGGCGGCGGTGTGGACGTCGATGAGCGGCGCGCGCCCGAGGTCCATCCGGTTGCGTCCGGCGGCGAGGAGTTGCTCGACCGCGTCGCCGGTTTCGAGAGTGATCTCGGTGACGGGCAGCGTGGCGTTCCGGGTGACCACCTGGACGGGTTCGGGCAGGCCCTCCCACACGATGGCGGTGCGGTAGATGTCGTGCCGGTCGATCACGCGTCGCAGGGCGTCCAGGAAGGCGTCCAGCCGTTCCCGCGAGTCGAACCCGACGATCCGCGGCGAGGCGTACACGTCGGTTCCGGTGCCGGCGTGCAGGAGGTGGTGGAAGAAGATCCCTTCCTGCAGGGGGGCGAGCGGGTAGACGTCGGCGATATTGGCGGCCCCGCCGTCGACCGCGGCGACCAGCCGCTCGATCTGCCCGGGTGTCAGGTCGACCAGGGGGAGCATGTCGGGGGTGAGCTCGGTCGCGCCGGCGGGGATGCGGTTCGGCGGTACCTCGATCTCGGCCGGTCCGGCCTCCGCCGCGAGCCCGGCCGGGGTCGGCGTCGCGAACAGCGCCCGTACCGCGATCGACACCCCTCGGCGCCGCAGCGTCTCGACGAGGCGGACCGCGAGCAGCGAGTGCCCGCCGAGCCCGAAGAAGTCGTCGTCGACGCCGACCGTGTCCAGGCCCAGCACCTCGGCGAAGACCTCGCACAGGACTTCCTCCTCGATCGTCGCCGGGGCCCGCCCGCTCGTCATCGCGGCGGCATAGTCGGGCGCGGGCAGCGCCTTGCGGTCGAGCTTGCCGTTGCTCGCCAGCGGCAGCGCGTCCAGGGCGACGAACGCCGAGGGCACCATGTGGGCGGGCAGGCGTCCGCCGGCGAACTCCTTGATCGCGGCGGCGTCGACATCGGCCGGGGTGACGTAGGCGACGAGCCGCCTGTCTCCGGGGGTGTCCTCGCGGGCGATGACCGCCGCCTGCGCGACCTGCGGATGTGCGGCGATCACGGCCCGGACCTCGCCCGGTTCGATCCGGAAGCCGCGGATCTTCACCTGCTCGTCCACTCGACCGGCGAATACCAGTTGTCCATCGGCCGTCCAGCGCGCCAGGTCCCCGGTCCGATACATCCGCCCGCCGCCGTACGGGCAGGCCACGAACCGCTCCGCGGTCAACCCCGGACGACCCACATAACCCCGAGCCAACTGCGCTCCTGCGATGTACAGCTCACCGGCGACCCCGATCGGGACCGGCTGCAGGCGTTCGTCCAGTACGTACAGGCGGGTGTTGCCCACGGGCGTTCCGATCGGCACCACGCCGGAGGCGGTCAGCCGCGCGGTGGCGACGCCGATCGTGGCCTCGGTGGGGCCGTAGTGGTTGAAGACCGCACACTCACCGGCCAGCAGCTCCGCCACCAACTCCGGCGAAGCCGCTTCACCACCCAGAACCAGCGAACGCCCCGGCAGCACACCGCCCAGCGCGGCCACGTGCGAGGGCACCGCCTTGAGATAGTCGATCCGCCGGTCGGCCAAGTAGTCCCGGACGGCAGCGGGGTCGGTGACGGTGTCCTCGTCCAGGATGTGCAGCTCACCGCCGGAGGTCAGGCTGGCGAACACCACCGTGTTGCCCAGGTCCGTCACCTGCGCCTGCAACACCGCATACCGGCCAGGACCATCGAAACCCACCCGCCCCGGCACCGACGCCACATAGTTCGCCAGGTTGCCGTGCGTGACCGCAACGCCCTTCGGACGGCCCGTCGACCCCGACGTATAGATCACATAGGCCACCTGACCTGGAGCGATCGACACCGCAGGCGCCTCGGCAGGCTGCATGGCCACGAGCGGGTCCTCGACCGTGACCAGGCGGTGACGGCCCGCCGGCAGGTCCTCCATCACCTCTTCCGAGGTCAGCGTCAGCACCGCGCCGCTGTCGGACTGCACGAACGCCACCCGCTCCGCAGGCTGACCCGGATCGATCGGCACATACGCCGCGCCCGCCTTCCAGACACCGACGATCGCCGTCACCATCTCCAGACCCCGCGGCAGGCAGATACCCACCACCGACTCCGCACCGACGCCTTGGGCCCGCAGGAAGTGCGCCAGCCGGTTCGCGCGGGTGTCCAGTTCGGCGTAGGAGACCTGCACGTCGCCGGCGACCGCCGCCACGGCGTCCGGCGTACGAGCCGCCCGGGCGGCGAACGACTCCGGCAGCAGCGCCGGCGGGGCCTCCGTCGCGGTGTCGTTCCACTCCACGAGCACCCGGTGCCGTTCGGCCGGGTCGAGGACGTCCACCGCGCTCAGCCGTACGGACGGGTCCTCGACCAGCAGCGACAGCACTCGTACGAGGGCGTCGGCGAGCCGTTCGACCGTGGCGGCCTCGAACAGGTCCACCGAGCCGGTCACCAGGCCGTTGATGCCGCGCGGCGCGCCGTCGTCGTCGAACCTCTCGCCCACCAGCACGCTCAGGTCGAACTTGGCGCCGACCCGGCGGAGGGGCAGTGCCTTGGCCCGCAGGCCCGCGAGCCCTCCGGCCCGGGCGCCCGCGCCCGCCATCGCGGCCGTGTCCTGCATGGTGAGGATGACCTGGAACAACGGCTGACGGCCCAGCGAACGCACCGGAGCCAGCTCCTCCACCAGCCGCTCGAACGGCACATCCTGATGCGCGTACGCCCGCAACCCCTTCTCCCGCACCCGCCCCAGCAACTCCGCGAACGACGGATCACCCGACAGATCACTACGAATCACCAGCGTGTTGACGAAACACCCGACCAGATCATCGAGGGCCTCGTCCAGCCGGCCCGCCACACCCGAACCGATCGGGATGTCGGTGCCCGCGCCGAGTCGCGACAGGAGCACGGCGAGCCCGGCCTGCAAGACCATGAACACCGTCACGCCCTCGGCGCGGGCCACCTCGCGCAGCCTGGCGTGGATCTCGGGCGGTACGTCCACCTGGACCAGGTGTCCCTGCCGTGTCGCGACCGCCGGGCGCGGCCGGTCGTACGGCAGCGCCAGCTCCTCCGGCGCACCCGCCAGCTCCTCACGCCAGTACGCCACCTGACGCGACAGAACACCCTCCGGATCGCCCTCGTCGCCCAGCAGCTCCCGCTGCCACAACGCGTAGTCCGCGTACTGCACCGGCAACGGCTCCCACACCGGCGCCCGGCCTTCGCGGCGCGCGGCGTAGGCGCTGGTCAGGTCGCGGGCGAGGGGCGCGGAGGACCAGCCGTCGCTCGCGATGTGGTGTACGACCAGCACCAATACGTGCTCGTCGGGTCCCACGGCGTACAGCCACGCCCGGATCGGTATCTCCGACGACAGGTCGAAGGCGTGTCCGCCGGCCCGCGCCACCGCGTCGGGCAGCTCCCCGTCGGCGACCTCGGTCACCGGCAGGGCGAAGCCGGTGTCCTCGATGCCGAGGATCCGCTGGTACGGCTCGCCGTCGGCGACCGGGAACACGGTGCGCAGCACCTCGTGGCGGCCGATCACGTCCCGCAGGGCGGCGTCCATCGCCGGCCGGTCAAGGTCGCCGGTCAGCCGCAGTACGACCGGGCTGTTGTAGGTGGCGCTCGGCCCTTCGAGCCGGCCGATGAACCAGAGCCGCCGCTGCGCGTACGACAGCGGCACCCGCTCGGGGCGTACGACCGGGACCAGTGCGGTGCGCGCCCGGCCGGTGTCGGCGAGCCGGGCGGACAGCCCGGCAACGGTGGGCGCCTCGAACAGCAGCGGCAGCGGCACCTCGATGTCCAGTACCGCGCGGATCCGGCTCACCAGGCGCATGGCCAGCAGCGAGTGCCCGCCGAGAGCGAAGAAGTCGTCCTCGGCGCCGACCGCGTCCAGGCCGAGCACGTCGGCGAACGCCTGGCAGAGGATCTCCTCGGCCACGGTGACCGGGCCACGGCCGCTCCCGGCGGCGTACTCCGGTGCGGGGAGGGCCCTGCGGTCGAGCTTGCCGTTGGTGGCCAGCGGCAGCGCGTCCAGGGTGACGACGGCCGAGGGCACCATGTGGCCGGGCAGCCGCTCCGCCGCGAACTCCCTGATCGCGGCGGCGTCGACATCTGCGGGGGTGACGTACGCGACGAGGCGCCTGTCGCCGGGGGTGTCCTCGCGAGCGACCACTACGGCCTGCGCGACCTGCGGGTGTGCGACGAGGACGGCCTGCACCTCACCCGGTTCGACGCGGAACCCGCGGATCTTCACCTGCTCATCCGCCCGGCCCGCGAACACCAGCTCGCCTTCGGGAGTCCAGCGCGCCAGGTCACCGGTCCGGTACATCCGCCCGCCATAAGGGCAGGCCACGAACCGCTCCGCGGTCAGACCCGGCCGCCCGACGTACCCCCGGGCCAGCTGGGCCCCGGCGATGTACAACTCCCCCGGTACCCCGACGGGGACCGGCTCCAGACGAGCGTCCAGGACATAGAGCCGTGTGTTGCCGACCGGCGTTCCGATCGGCACGATGCCGGAGGCGGTCAGCCGTGTGGTGGCGACACCGATCGTCGCCTCGGTCGGACCGTAGTGGTTGAACACCGCACACTCACCGGCCAGCAGCTCCGCCACCAGCTCCGGCGACGCGGCCTCACCGCCCAATACCAGCGACCGCCGCGGTGACACACCGCCCAGCGCCGCCACATGCGAGGGCACCGCCTTGAGATAGTCGATCCGCTGCTCCGACAGATAGGCCCGTACGGCGGCGGGATCGGTCACCGTGTCCTCGTCCAGGATGTGCAGCTCGCCGCCGGACGTGAGGCCGGCGAACACCACCGTGTTCCCCAGGTCGGTCACCTGCGCCTGCAACACCGCATACCGGCCAGGACCCTCGAAACCCACCCGCCCCGGCACCGTCGCCACATAGTTCGCCAGGTTCGCTTGGGTGACCGCCACGCCCTTGGGACGGCCCGTCGACCCGGACGTGTAGATGACGTACGCGACCTGGTCCGGCGAGGTCGATACCCGCGGCGGCCCGACCGGCCCGTCGGGGTCGGCCGTCAGGTCGTCGGCCGTGAGGGTCAGCGCGGCGCGGCTGTCGGCCAGGACGTACGCGGTCCGCTCGGCCGGCTGGTCCGGGTCGATCGGCACGTACGCCGCGCCGGCCTTCCAGATCCCCAGAATCGCCGTGATCATCCCTCCGCCGCGCGGCAGGCGGACGGCCACGACCGACTCCGCGCCCACGCCCTGGTCCCGCAGCCGGTGCGCCAGCCGGTTCGCCCGCGCGTCCAGGTCCGCGTACGACGACTCAGCACCGCCCGCCACGAGCGCGACGGCGTCCGGGGTCCGTGCCGCCTGGGCCTCGAAGAGGGCGAGCACCGGCGGCCGGGGCGTGCCGGTGGCGGTGTCGTTCCACTCCACCAGCAGCCGGTCCCGGTCGGTGCTCTGGAGGATCTCGACCGCGGACAGCCGCCTCCCGGGGTCCTCTTCCAGCGCGGTCACGACGTTGCGGAGGCAGGTGTGCAGGAGCCGGCAGAGCGTCGTGCCGTCGACCGCGTCCACCGCGTCGATGGTCAGGCCGAATTCGGTGCTCTGGTCCTCGACCGACACCGCGACCGGATAGTTGGTGGCCTCGCGTATCGACAGGGTGCGGATGCCGGCGATGGAGGCCCGGTCGGGGCGCGGCTGCCCGCCGCCGGTCCCCCCGTGCCGGTAGTTGAAGATCGAGGTGAACAGCGGGCTGCCGCCGGGAACCCCGCTGGCCTGCTGTGCGAGGGCGAGCGGCGCGTGTTCGTGGATCAGCAGTTCGGCGAGCCGCCCGCGCAGGCCGTCCAGGGCCTCGCGCACGGTGGAGGTGGCGGTCGGCACGCGTACCGGCAGCGTGTTGATGAAGAGCCCGGGCACCCGGTCGGCGCCGGCGCCCGCGTTCATCCGGCCGAACAGGACGGTCCCGAAGACGACGTCGTCGCGGCCGCTGACGGTCGCGAGGACCCGTGCCCAGGCCAGGTGGAAGAGGGTCGCCGGGCTCACGCCGAGCGTGCGTGCGACCTCCCGGACGCGGCGTCCGACGTCGCCGTCGACGGGCAGGTGCGCCCGCCGGACGTCGCGCCCGTCGCCGTGCACGTCCAGCAGCCCGTACGGCGCGGTGGTCTCCTCGATGTCGCCGAGCAGGTCCGCGAAGTACTCCTCGTGCTCCTCGCGGGAGACGCCGAGCCGCGCCTGGGCGACGAAGTCGCGGAACGGCAGGGGTTCCGGCAGTGACGCCTCCCGGCCGGACAGGATCGCGCCGAGCTCGCCCAGAAGCACGTCCTGGGTCGTGTGGTCCTGTACGAGGTGGTGCAGGCGCAGGACGGCGACCCAGCCGCCGTCGCCGGGGTCGGCCGTGACGTGCACGTCCATCAGCGGCGCGTGGGTGAGATCCATGCCCGGCGCGATCGCCGCGAGCAGCGGTTCCACCGCGTCGGCGCCGCCGGGAGCCACCGTCACCTGGGTCACCGGGAGCGCCGCGTGCCGGGCGACGACCTGGACGGGTTCGGGCAGCCCGTCCCAGACGATCGCGGTGCGGTAGATGTCGTGCCGGTCGATCACCCGTTGCAGCGCGCCCAGGAAGGCGTCCAGCCGCTCCCGCGCGTCGAACCGGAGCACCCTCGGCAGCACGTACGCGTCGGTGCCGCCGCGTGCCATCAGATGGTGGAAGAACAGGCCCTCCTGGAGCGGCGCGAGCGGGTACACGTCGGCGACGTTCGCGGCGCCGCCTTTCACGGTCGCGACGACGCGCTCCAGGTCGGCCGGGGTCAGGTCGACGAGGGGGAGCATGTCCGGGGTGATCTCGGTCGCGTCGGCGGGGATGCGGTTCGGCGGGACGACCACCTCGTCCGGTCCGGACGCACCGGCCAGACCGGCGGGGGTCGGCGAGTCGAACAGGGCTCGCACCGACACCGAGACGCCGCGTCCGCGCAGCAGCTCCACCAGGCGGACGGCCAGCAGTGAGTGCCCGCCGAGTTTGAAGAAGTCGTCCTCGACGCCGACGCGTTCCAGGCCCAGGACCTCGGCGAAGGCCCGGCACAGGACCTCTTCCTCCAGCGTCGCCGGGCCACGGCCCGTACCGGCATGGAACTCGGGTGCGGGCAGCGCCTTGCGGTCGAGCTTGCCGTTGGGGTTCAACGGCAGGGCGTCCAGCGCGACGACGGCGGAGGGGACCATGTAGTCGGGCAGGCGTTCGGCCGCCCGCTTGCGCACGGAGGCGGACAGGGCGTCGGCGTCTTCGCCGGGCTCGGCGGGGACGAGGTAGGCGACCAGGCGCTTCTCCCCCGGGCCGTCCTCGCGGACCACGACCGCGACCTGGGCGACGCTCGGGTCGGACAGCAGGACCGCTTCGACCTCGCCGGGCTCGATACGGAAGCCCCGGATCTTGACCTGGTCGTCGGTACGGCCCAGGAAGTCCAGCCGTCCGTCCGGAAGCCAGCGCACCAGGTCACCGACGCGGTACATCCGGCCGCCGAACGGGCAGGCGACGAACCGCTCGGCCGTCAGGCCGGGACGCCCGAGATAGCCACGCGCCAGGCCCGCGCCGGTCACGTACAGCTCGCCCGCCACGCCGACCGGCATCGGGCGGAGGGCCTCGTCCAGCACGTAGGCGCGGGTGTTGGCGATCGGCGGGCCGATCGGCACGCCCGTCCCCCGGTCCAGATCCTGGACCGTGACCTGCCCGACGGTGGTGAAGGTGGTGTTCTCCGTCGGGCCGTACCCGTTGAGGAGCCGCACCCCTGGCAACCGTTCCAGGACCGCCCGGCAGCGTGGCACGGACAGTACGTCGCCGCCGGCCAGGAGGTACCGCAGCCCGCCCAAGGCCTCGACGTCGGCGTCGACCATTTCGTGGAACAGCCCGGCCGTCAGCCACAGGACCGTGACACGCTGCCGGGTCAGGAACGCCCTCAGCTCACCTGGGGAGAACCGGCCCGGGGGGACGATCGCCACCGACGCGCCGTTGAGCAGCGGACCCCACAGTTCCAGCGTCGCGGCGTCGAAGGAGACCGGCGCCATCTGCGCCACGACATCGTCCGGCCGCCAGCGGACGAAGTCCGGACCGTGCACCAGCCGCTCCACGGCCCGATGCGGCACCACAACGGCCTTCGGCGTCCCCGTCGAACCCGACGTGTAGTTCACGTACGCCGGATGCGCCGGCCGGGCCCGTACGGGCGGGTTCTCGCCGGAGAGGCCCTCGATCATGTCGAGGTCGACCCGCGGCGCGTCGGTGGGCAGCTCTGTCCGGCCGGCGGTGAGGACGACGACCGGGGCGGCGTCTTCGAGCATGAAGGCGACGCGTTCGGCCGGGTGGTCGCCGTCGATCGGCAGGTACGCCGCGCCCGCCTTGAGGACGGCCAGCAGAGCGACCACCAGCTCCGGCGAGCGCTCCAGCGCGACCCCGACCAGGTCCTCCGGGCCGACCCCACGCTCCACCAGCGCCCACGCCAGCCGGTTGGCCCGGGCGTTCAGCTCCGCGTACGTGAGCGTCGCGTCCGTGGACGTCACCGCGGTGTGGCCGGGCGTCGCGGCGGCCTGTGCCTGGAACAGTTCCGGCAGGCTCCGGCCGGACGGCTCCACCTCGGTGCCGGTCCAGTCCTGGAGCACCTGGCGCCGCTCCGCGGGACTCATCAGGTCCACCGCGCCGAGTCGCGTCTCCGGTGCCGCCGTGAGGGTCGCGACCACGCGCCCGAACCAGCCCGCGATCCGTACCGCCGAGCCGGCGTCGAACACGTCGGCCGCCACGGTCACCGCGCCGCGCACGCCCGCCGGCGCGCCGCCCGCGTCGAACGCCTCGCTGAGGGCGATCTCCAGGTCGAATTTGGCGGCCGACGCGGCGGGGCCGGTCGAGCGCGCCCCTTCGGCCCGGACACCGGGCAGGTCCAGCGTCGCCTGGGCGTGGTTCTGCAGGGTCAGCATGACCTGGAACAGCGGGTGCCGCGCCATCGACCGCGCCGGAGCCAGCTCCTCCACCAGCCGCTCGAACGGCACGTCCTGATGCGCGTACGCGCCCAGGCTCGTCTCCCGCACCCGGCCCAGCAGCTCGGCGAACGACGGGTCACCCGACAGGTCGCTACGGATCACCAGCGTGTTCACGAAGAACCCGACCAGATCGTCCAGGGCCTCGTCCAACCGGCCCGCCACCACGGACCCGATCGGCACGTCCGTGCCTCCGCCGAGCCGCGACAGCATCATCGCCAGCGCCGCCTGCACCACCATGAACACGGTCACACTCTCAGCACGCGCCACCTCACGCAGCCGCGCATGCACCTGAGCCGGCAGCTCCAGAGGAACCCGGTATCCCTCATGCGAGGCCACCGCCGGACGCGGCCGATCGAACGGCAACGACAGCTCCTCCGGAACACCGGCCAAAGCAGCACGCCAGTACGCCACCTGACGCGACAACACACCCTCGGCATCGAGCAGCCCCCGCTGCCACAGCGCATAATCCGCGTACTGCACCGGCAACGGAACCCACTCCGGCGCCCGGCCCTCACACCGTGCCGCGTACGCGTCGGTCAGGTCACGCGCCAGCGGACCCAGCGACCAGCCGTCACTCGCGATGTGATGCACCACCAGCACGAGGACGTGCTCGTCCGGTCCCGGGCCGAACAGCCAGGCCCGGATCGGGAGGTCGGCCGACAGGTCGAAGACGTGGCCCGCGGCCTCCGCGACGGCGGCCGGAAGGGCGGCCTCGGTGACGTCGGCGAACGCCGGTTCCCATGACAGGTCGTCGAGCTCGACGACGTGCTGGCACGGCTCGCCGTCCACGGCCGGGAACACCGTCCGCAGCACCTCGTGCCGGCCAAGGACGTCGAGGAACGCCTCGGTCAGCGCCTCCCGGTCCAGCGCGCCGGACAGCCGGATGGCGGTCGAGACGTTGTAGGTGGCGCTCGGCCCGTCCAGCCGGTCGATGAACCAGAGGCGTTGCTGCGCGTACGACAGCGGCACGAGTTCGGGGCGGATCGCCGGCGCCAGCGCGGGACGTGCCCGGCCGGGGGCGGTGAGGCGTGCGGCCAGGCCGGCGACCGTGGGCGCCTCGAACAGCGTACGGATCTCCAGCTCGACGCCGAGGATCGTACGGACGCGGCTCACCAGGCGGGTCGCCAGCAGTGAGTGCCCGCCCAGCTTGAAGAAGTCGTCGTCCACGCCGATGCCGTCGAGGCCGAGGACCTGCGCGAAGGCCTGGCAGAGGACCTCTTCCTCCAGCGTCGCCGGGCCGCGCCCCGTACCGGCGTGGAACTCGGGTTCGGGCAGGGCCTTGCGATCGAGCTTGCCGTTGGGGTTCAGCGGCAGGGCGTCCAGCACGACGACGGCGGAGGGGACCATGTAGCCCGGCAGCCGCTCGGCCGCGAAGTCCCGCATCTCCGAGGGCGACGCCTCGGCCGGCGCGGCCGGGACGAGGTAGGCGACCAGGCGCTTCTCTCCCGGAGTGTCCTCGCGGACGACCACGGCGACCTGGGAGACACCCGGGTGGGCCAGCAAGGCCGCTTCGACCTCGCCGGGCTCGATGCGGAACCCGCGGATCTTGACCTGGTCGTCGGTACGGCCGAGGAAGTCCAACCGCCCGTCCGGAAGCCAGCGCACCAGATCACCGACGCGGTACATACGACCGCCGAACGGACACGCGACGAACCGCTCCGCCGTCAGACCCGGACGCCCGAGATAACCACGCGCCAGACCAGCACCGGTCACGTACAGCTCGCCCGCCACGCCGACCGGCACCGGACGAAGCGCCTCGTCCAGCACGTAGACACGCGTGTTGGCGATCGGCGGGCCGATCGGCACCCCCGTCCCCCGATCCAGATCCTCGACCGTCACCCGGCCCACGGTCGTGAAGGTCGTGTTCTCCGTCGGGCCGTACCCGTTGAGGAGCCGGACCTGCGGCAGCCGTTCCAGGACGGTGCGGCAGCGTGGCACGGACAGCACGTCGCCGCCGGCCAGGAGGTACCGCAGCCCGGCGAAGGACTCCACGTCGGCGTCGACCGCCTCGTGGAACAGCCCGGCCGTCAGCCACAGGACCGTGACCCGGTACTCGGCCAGGAACGCCTTCAGGTCGGACGGGGAGAACCGCCCCGGCGGGACGATGGCGACGGCGGCGCCGTTGAGGAGCGGCCCCCAGATCTCCAAGGTCGCGGCGTCGAAGGAGACCGGCGCCATCTGCGCCACGACGTCATCGACCTCCCACCGAACGAAATCCGGACCGTGCACCAGCCGCTCCACGGCCCGATGCGGCACCACGACCGCCTTCGGCGTCCCCGTCGAACCCGACGTGTAGTTCACGTACGCCGGATGCGCCGGCCCGGCCCGAGCGGGCAGATCCGCGCTGGAGAAGGCGTCGAGCGTGATCGCGTCGAGGTCGATGCGGGGCGCGTCCGTCGGCAGGTCGAGCCCGCCGGCGGTCAGCACGACGGCCGGAGCGGCGTCCGCGAGCATGAAGGCGACGCGTTCCGCCGGATGGTCGCGGTCGATCGGGAGATACGCGCCACCGGCCTTCAGGATCGCCAGCAGCGCGACCACCAGCTCCGGCGAGCGTTCCAGCACGACCCCGACCAGGTTCTCCGGGCCGACGCCACGTTCCACCAGCGCCCACGCGAGCCGGTTGGCCCTGGCGTTCAGCTCCGCGTACGTGAGCGTCCCGTCCGCGGACACCACCGCCGGGCGGTCCGGTGTGGCGGCCGTCTGCGCCTCGAACAGCTCCGGCAGGCCCCGCCCCGACAGTTCCACCGCGGTGTCGTTCCACTCCCGCAGCACCCGTCGCCGTTCCGGTGCGCCGAGCACGTCCACCGCGCTCAGCCTGGTCGTGGGGGCGGCCACCACGGTCTCGGCCACGCGCCGGAACCAGCCCGCGATCCGTACCGCCGACTCCGCGTCGAACACGTCGGCCGCCACCGTCACCGCGCCGCGCACACCCGCCGGCGCCCCGCCGGCGTCGAAGGTCTCCGCGGCGGCGATCTCCAGGTCGAACTTGGCCGCCATCGCCAGCGCCCCGGCCGAGCCGCCCGTCATCCCGGAGGCCCGTACGCCGGGCAGGTCGAGGACCGCCTGCGCGTTGTTCTGGAGCGTCAGCATCACCTGGAACAGCGGATGCCGCGCCATCGACCGGACCGGAGCCAGCTCCTCCACCAGCCGCTCGAACGGCACGTCCTGATGCGCGTACGCCCCCAGACTCGCCTCACGCACCCGGCCCAGCAACTCACCGAACGACGGATCACCCGACAGGTCACTACGGATCACCAGCGTGTTCACGAAGAACCCGACCAGATCGTCCAGCGCCTCGTCCAACCGGCCCGCCACCACCGACCCGATCGGCACGTCCGTATCTCCGCCGAGCCGCGACAGCGTCACCGCCAGCGCCGCCTGCAGCACCATGAACACGGTCACGCCGTGCTCGCGCGCCACCTCCCGCAGCCGGGCGTGCACCCCGGCGGGCAGGTCCAGCGGCGCCCGGTGTCCCTCGTGCGAGGCCACCGCCGGGCGCGGCCGGTCGAACGGCAGCGCAGGCTCCTCCGGAACACCGGCCAGGGCGGCACGCCAGTACGCCACCTGGCGCGACAGCACACTCCCGGCGTCGGACTCGTCGCCCAGCAACTCCCGCTGCCACAGCGCGTAGTCCGCGTACTGCACCGGCAGCGGTTCCCACTCCGGCGCCCGGCCCGCACACCGCGCCGCGTACGCGTCGGTCAGGTCGCGCGCGAACGGGCCGGCCGACCAGCCGTCGGTCGCGATGTGGTGCACGACCAGCACCAGCGCGTGCTCGTCCGGTCCCACGCCGAACAGCCACACCCGGATCGGTATCTCCGCCGAGAGGTCGAACGCGTGCCTGCTGGCCTCGGCCATCGTCTCCGCCAGCTCGTCCGGGGCGATCTGGACGAACTCCGGCTCCCACGACAGCCCGTCCGGCTCCACGACGTGCTGGTACGGCTCGCCGTCGACGCTGGGGAAGACCGTTCGCAACACCTCGTGCCGGTCCAGCACGTCGAGGAACGCCTCGGCCAGCGCGCCCCGGTCCAGCGCGCCGGACAGCCGCAGCCCCATGCAGACGTTGTACGTGGGGCTCGGCCCGTCCAGCTGGTCGATGAACCAGAGGCGCCGCTGCGCGTACGACAGCGGCACCCGCTCCGGACGCGCGACCGGCGTCAGGGCGGTACGCCCCTGGTCCGCGTCGCCGAGGCGGGCCGCCAGCCCGGCCACCGTCGGTGCCTCGAAGAACTCCCGCAGCGGCAGTTCGACGCCCAGCACCGCGCGGACCCGGCTCACCAGCCGCGTCGCCAGCAGCGAATGCCCGCCCAGCAGGAAGAAATCGTCGTCCACCCCCACGCCGGACAGCCCGAGAACCTGCGCGAACACCTGACACAGGAGCTCCTCTTGCACCGTGACGGGCTCGCGCCCCGCGCCCTCGTCGTACTCGGGCGCGGGCAGGGCGCGGCGGTCGAGCTTGCCGTTCGCGGTGACCGGCAGCGTGTCCAGGGCGATGACCGCCGCGGGCACCATGTAGTCGGGCAGCCGCCCGGCGACGAACGCGCGTACGCCGGCGGTCAGCGCGCGCGTCTCCTCCTCGGGACCGGCCGGCACGACGTACCCGACCAGCCGCCTGTCGCCGGGGGTGTCCTCGCGGACGACGACGGCGGCCTGGGCGACCTGCGGGTGGGCGGCCAGCGCGGACTGGACCTCGCCGGGTTCGATGCGGAACCCGCGGATCTTGACCTGCTCATCGGCCCGGCCCGCGAACACCAACCGGCCCTCGGCAGTCCAGCGCGCCAGATCCCCCGTCCGGTACATCCGCCCGCCGAACGGGCACGCGACGAACCGCTCGGCCGTCCACTCTGGGCGACCCACGTAGCCCCGGGCGAGCTGCGCACCGGCGATGTACACCTCACCGGTCACGCCCACGGGCGCCGGCTTGAGAAAGGCGTCCAGCACGAACACCCTCATGCCGGCGACCGGCGACCCCATCGGCACGACCGGGCCCGAGCCGTCCACGGGGCCGGTCGTCACCATGACCGTGGCCTCGGTCGGGCCGTAGGTGTTGACCAGACAGCGGCCTCGTGACCAGGCGCGGGCCTGCGCCAGGCTGATCGGCTCGGCCCCCACCAGCAGCCGTGACGGCCCCGGGAGCTCGGCCGGGTCGAGGACCTCCAGCAGGGACGGCACGACGCTCATGGCCTCGACGCCGGTCTCGCGGACGAGCCGGGTGAGCGCGGCCATGTCGGCCCGTTCGGCGGACGACGCCACGACGAGAGTCCCGCCCGCCGCCAACGTCACCGCGAGGTCGAGCACCGACGCGTCGAAGCTGAACGAGGCGAACTGCAGCACCCGTACACCGGGCCCGGCGCCCATCACCGGGACCAGCGCCGCCACGAGGTTCGCCAGGGCGGCGTAGGACACCGCGACGCCCTTGGGCCGGCCGGTCGACCCGGAGGTGTAGATCACGTACGCGAGCTGTCCGGGCGCGATCCGTACGCGGGGGGCGTCCTCGGGCAGGTCCGCCGGCCCGAGCCCGGAGCGCCCCAGGACCACCTGGGCGCCGCTGTCGGCGCGCATGAACTCCAGCCGCTCCGCCGGATGATCCGGGTCCAGCGGCACGTAGGCCCCGCCGGCCTTCCAGACCCCCAGAATCGCCGCCACCATCTCGACGCCACGCGGCAGGCACAGCCCCACGAGCGACTCCGCGCCCACACCCTGACCCCGCAGCCAGTGCGCCAGCCGGTTCGCCCGCGCATCGAGCTCCGCGTACGAGACCTGCTCGTCCTCGCAGACCACCGCCACCGCGTCCGGAGTCCGCGCCACCTGCGCGGCGAACAGGTCCGGCACCAGATCCGCGGACGGGACGGCCGGCCCGTGCCACTCCACCAGCACGCGTTGCCGCTCGGCCTCATCCATCACCTCGACCTCGCCGACCCGGATGCCCGGCTCCGCCGACACGACCGCGATCACGCGGCTCAGCCGGCCGGCGAACCGCCCGGCCGTCCCGGCGTCGAACACGTCGGCGGACACGACGAGGCGGCCGCGCAGCCCGGCCGGAGCGCCGTGGGCGTCGAACGTCTCCTCCATGGAGACGTCGAGGTCGAACCGTGTCGCCCGCGACTCCGTGAGCGCCGCCGCCGAGACCGCCTCGATCATGAGACCCGGCAGGGCGAGTTCCGCGGCACTGGTGTTCTGCAGGGTCAGCATGACCTGGAACAGCGGATGCCGCGCCATCGACCGGACCGGCGCGAGCTCCTCGACCAGCCGCTCGAACGGCACGTCCTGATGCGCGTACGCCCCCAGACTCGCCTCCCGCACCCGGCCCAGCAACTCCGCGAACGACGGATCACCCGACACATCGGCACGGACGACCAGCGTGTTCACGAAGAAACCGACCAGATCGTCCAGCGCCTCGTCCAGCCGGCCGGCGGTCGCCACGCCGATCGGGAGGTCGATGCCGGCGCCGAGGCGCGACAGTGTCACCAGGAGCGCCGCCTGCAGGGCCATGAAGACGGTCACGCCCTCGGCGCGGGCCACCTCTCGCAGCCGCGCGTGCACCTCGGCGGGCAGTTCGAACGAGACGCGGTGCCCCTCGTGTGAGGCGACCGCCGGGCGCGGCCGGTCGTAGGGCAGCGCCGGCTCCTCGGGGACGTCCGCGAGGGTGTTGCGCCAGTACGCGACCTGCCGCGCCAGCACGCTGCCCGGGTCGGAGCCCTCGCCGAGCAGCTCCCGCTGCCACAGCGCGTAGTCCGCGTACTGGACCGGCAGCGGCTTCCACGCGGGTGCCCGCCCCTCGCGCCGCGCCGTGTAGGCGGTGGTCAGGTCGCGGGCGAGCGGGCCGTTCGACCAGCCGTCGCTCGCGATGTGGTGCACGACGAGGAGCAGCACGTGTTCTTGCGCATGGACGGCGAGCAGCCAGGCCCGTACGGGGATCTCGGTGGCCAGGTCGAAGGTGTGGCCGGCGAGTTCGGCGACCGCCGCGGGCAGTCCCTCCGCGCTCACCGCCACCGGTGACAGCGCGAAGGCGGTGTCCTCGACCGTGAGGATCCGCTGGTACGGCTCGCCGTCGGTGGCCGGGAAGACCGTCCGCAGCACCTCGTGGCGGCCCAGCACGTCCCGCAGTGCCTCCTCCAGCGCGGGCCGGTCCAGCTCGCCGGTGAGCCGTACGGCCATCGGGAGGTTGTACGTGGCGCCGGGGCCCTCGAGCTGTGCCAGGAACCACAGCCGCCGCTGGGCGAACGAGAGGGGAGTCATCGGACCTCTTCCTGTCGGCGCATCGGGCGCAGCGCGGGCCGGGCCTGCTGCGGGGGCCCGCCCCGATCCGCGAGCCAGGCGGCCAGGGCGGCCGGTGTCGGGGTGGCGAAGAGGCGCCGCATCGGCAGTTCGGCGCCGAGCGTCGTCCGTACGCGGCTGACCAGCCGGGTGGCCAGCAGCGAGTGGCCGCCCAGCACGAAGAAGTCATCGTCCAGGCTGACCGACGGCAGGCCGAGCACCTGCGCGAACGCCTCGCACAGCGCCTTCTCGTCCGCGGTGCCGGGGGTCCGGCCCCGGCCGGCGAGGGCGGCGGCGTCCGGGACGGGAAGGGCGGCGTGGTCGAGCTTGCCGTTGGCGTTCAGCGGCAACGCGTCCAGGACGACCGTGGAGGAGGGCAGCATGTAGTGCGGCAGCCGCTCGGCGGCGAAGTCGTGGAGCGCGCCGGGCAGCGTGCTCGCCGGGCCCGGGCCGGCCGGGACGACGTAGGCGGTCAGGCGCGGGTCGCCGTCGTCGTCGCGGCGGGCGACCACGGCGGCCTGGGCGACCTGCGGGTGGGCGGTCAGGACCGCCTGGATTTCGCCCGGCTCGATCCGGAATCCGCGGATCTTGACCTGTTCGTCCGCCCGGCCGGCGAACACCAGGCCGCCGCCGGCCGTCCACCGCGCCAGGTCCCCGGTGCGGTACATGCGGCCGCCGTACGGGCAGGCCACGAACCGTTCGGCGGTCAGCCCCGGGCGGCCCGCGTAGCCGCGGGCCAGGCCCGCGCCCGCGACGTACAGCTCGCCCACGACGCCGACCGGCGCCGGTTCCAGCCGTCCGTCCAGGACGAACACACGCGTGCCCGCGATCGGGCCGCCGATGCCCACGGCGTCGGCCGCGGTCAGCGGCCGCGACATCGTGGCGCAGACCGTGGTCTCGGTCGGCCCGTACGCGTTGACGAACCGCCGGCCGGGCGCCCATCCCGCGACGACGTCGCCGCCGAGGGCGTCGCCGGCCGCGACGAGCGTCCGTACCGAGGCCAGGTCCTCCGGCGCCAGCGCCGCCAGCACGGCCGGCGACAGCGTCACGTGCGTCACCCCGTGCCGGGCGACCACGCCGGCCAGGCCCGGTCCGGGCAGCAGGTCCTGGGCGTCGGCCAGCACGAGCCGTGCTCCGCGCGCCAGCGTGACCAGCACCTCCGACACCGCCGCGTCGAAGCTCACCGACGCGAACTGCAGGACGCGGGCGGTGTCATCCACCGCGAAGCGCTCCGCCTGGGCGGCCACCAGGCTCGCCAGCCCGGCGTGTGAGACCGCGACGCCCTTGGGACGGCCGGTCGATCCCGACGTGTAGATCACGTACGCGAGCCGGTCCGGCGCGGCCGGCAGCTGCGGAGCGTCTTCGGGCAGCTCCGCGATCATGGCCGTGACCTGCGGATCCTCCAAGTCCAGCACGCGTACGCCGGCGGCCGCGCCACGACCGATGACCAGCCCCGCGCCGCTGTCCTCCAGGACGAAGGCGGTCCGTTCCGCCGGGTGCTCCGGGTCCAGCGGCAGGTACGCCGCGCCCGCCTTCCACACGCCGAGGAGGGCCACGATGAGGTCGATCCCTCGCGGCAGGCAGACCGCCACCACGGTCTCGGCGCCGACGCCCTGACTTCGCAGGTGGTGGGCGAGCCGGTTCGCGCGCGCGTCGAGTTCGGCGTACGAGACCTCCAGCCCGCCGTACGCCAGTGCGACCGCGCCGGGCGTACGTGCCACCTGGGCGGCGAAGAGGCCGGCTCCCGACGCCCGCGGCGGTTCGGTGGCGGTGTCGTTCCACTCCCGTACGAGCCGGTCCCGTACGGTCGCGTCGAGGACGCCGACGGCCGACAGCGGGCGGTCCGGGTCGTCCTCCAGCGCGGTCACCAGGTCGCCGAGGCAGGTGCGGAGGAAGCCGCAGACCTCTTCGGCGTCGACGGCCGACACCGCGTCGACGGCGATGCGGAAGCCGGCCCCGGAGTCGTCCACGGCGACGACGAGCGGGTAGTTGGTGCGCTCGCGGGTGAGCACGGCGCGGACGCCGTCGAGCCCGGTGCCGGTGCTCTGACCGGCCGTAAGGTTGTGCCGGTAGTTGAACAGCGAGGTGAACAGCGGGCCGCCGCCCGGCACGCCGCCGGCGCGCTGGACCACGGCCAGCGGCGCGTGCTCGTGGGTGAGGAGTTCGGCCAGCTGGTCCCGCAGGCCGTCCAGGGCCGCGCCGACGCCCGTCCCGTCGACGCCGACCCGTACCGGCAGGGTGTTGATGAACGGTCCCTGGACCCGGTCGGCGCCGGCCCCGGCGTTCATCCGCCCGAACAGGACGGTCCCGAAGACGACGTCGTCCCGGCCGCTGACCGTGGCCAGCACGCGCGCCCAGGCCAGGTGGAAGAGGGTCGCCGGGCTCACCCCGAGCCTGCGGGCCACCGCCCGTACCCGGTCGCCGGCGTCCTCGCCGACGGCCAGCCGCGCCCGCACCACGTCGCTGCCGTCGCGGTGGACGTCGAGCAGCCCGTACGGCGCGGTGGTCTCCCGGACGTCGCCGAGCAGGCCGGCGAAGTAGCGCTCGTGTTCCGCGCGCGGGACGCCGAGGCGCGCCTGGGCGACGAAGTCGCGGAACGGCAGCGGCGCGGGCAGCGACGCCTCCCGCCCGGACAGGATCGCGCCCAGCTCGCGCAGCAGCGCCTCCTGGGTCGTGTGGTCCCGGACGAGCTGGTGGATGCGGAGCAGACCGAGCCATCGGCCGGTGCCGGGTTCGGCGGCGACGCGCACGTCGACGAGCGGGGCGCGGCCCAGGTCCATCCGCGACCCGGCCGCCGCGACCAGTCGCTCGACCGGGTCCGCCGCGGAGTCGACCACGGTCTCCTCGACCCGCAGCGCGGCGCGTCTGAGCACGACCTGGACCGGCTCGGGCAGGCCCTCGGCGACGATCAGCGTGCGGTAGATGTCGTGCCGGTCGACCACCCGCTGGAGCGCGGCCACGAACGCGTCCAGCCGCGTACGCGTGTCGAACCCGAGCACGATCGGCAGGACGTACGCGTCGCGGCTCTCCTGCGCGGCCATCAGGTGGTGGAAGTAGATGCCCTCCTGCAGGGGGGCGAGCGGGTAGACGTCGGCGACGTTGGCGGCCCCGCCGTCGACGGCCGCGACGAGCCGGCCGATCTGCTCGGGCGTCAGGTCGACCAGGGGGAGCATGTCGGGGGTGAGCTCGGTGGCGCCGGCCGGGATGCGGTTCGGCGGTACGTCGACCGTCTCGGGGGCGGCCACCGCGGCCAGGCCCTCGGGGGTCGGGGTCTGGAACAGCGCCCGTACGGAGATCGCCACGCCGCGGGCCCGCAGCCGCTCGACCAGCGAGACCGCGAGCAGCGAGTGGCCGCCGAGAGCGAAGAAGTCGTCCTCGACGCCGACCGCGTCCAGGCCGAGCACGTCGGCGAAGGCCTGGCAGAGGATCTCCTCCTCGACCGTGGCCGGGGCCCGGCCGCCGGCCGTCGCGGCGGCGTGGTCGGGGGCGGGGAGGGCTTTACGGTCGAGCTTGCCGTTGCTCGCCAGGGGCAGCGCGTCCAGGGCGACGACGGCCGAGGGCACCATGTACTCCGGCAGACGCCCGGCGGCGAACTCCCTGATCACGGCGGCATCGACGTCCGCCGGGACGACGTACGCCACGAGCCGCCTGTCGCCGGGAGTGTCCTCACGAGCGACCACCGCAGCCTGCGTCACCTGCGGATGTACGGCGATTACGGCCTGGACCTCGCCGGGCTCGACGCGGAACCCGCGGATCTTCACCTGCTCATCCACCCGGCCCGCGAACACCAATTGCCCACCGGCCGTCCACCGCGCCAGATCCCCGGTCCGATACATCCGC
>NZ_JAUEQY010000039.1 GCF_030406325.1 Actinomadura sp. DC4
GCCGCCCCCCCCCCCGGCCCCGGGCGGCGACTCGTTGGTGATGTCCCCCCTGTGCGCCCCGGCGCGGGGGCCCCGCGCCCGGGGCCCCCCCCGGCACCCGCCCCGGCGGGGGGTCAAAACGCGGGGCCCCCGGGCGCGGCGGGGGCGGGGGGGGCCCCCGGGGCCCCCCCCACACCCCGCCGGGGGGGCGGGGGGGGCGGGGGCGCCCCGCCGCCACGGCCTGCGGGTCCTCGGATTCATGTCGCCGTGGCTGATCGGGTTCGCGCTGTTCTTCGCCTACCCCCTCGCCGCGACGGTCTACTTCTCCTTCTACCGCTACAACCTGTTCCAGCTCACGCCGATCGGGCTGACCAACTACCGGTTCCTGCTCCACGACCCGTACGCGTGGACGGCGATCAAGAACACGTTGTGGCTGGTCGTGGTGCTGGTCCCGCTGCGGGTGTTGTTCGGCCTGGGTCTCGCGCAGCTGCTGACCAACATCCGGCAGGGCGGCAACATCCTGCGCTCGATCTTCTACCTGCCGTTCCTGATCCCGCCGGTCGCCGCGACGGTCGCGTTCGTGTTCGTGGTCAACCCGGGCACCGGACCGATCAACGACATCGCCGCCAAGATCGGCATCAACCTGCCGGACTGGTTCAACGACCCGACCTGGACCAAGCCGGGCCTGACGCTGCTCTCGCTGTGGGCCATCGGCGACGTCATGATCATCCTGCTGGCGGCGCTGCTCGACGTGCCCAAGACCCTGTACGAGGCCGCCGCGATCGACGGCGCGAACGCCTGGCAGCGGTTCCGGCGCATCACGCTGCCGACGATCTCGCCGGTGCTGATGTTCTCGGCGGTCACCGGTGTCATCGAGACCCTGCAGTACTTCACGCAGGCGATGGTCGCCGCGCACGTCTCCCAGGGCAACGCCGACCAGGCCGGCACCACCACCGCGCCCGGCTACCCCGACGGCGCCTCGCTCACCTTCCCGCAGGTCCTGTACGACGAGGGGTTCCGGCAGTTCAACATGGGCTACGCGTGCGTGCTGGCGCTCGTGCTGTTCGCCGTCGCCATGTTCTTCACCCTCATCCTGCTCCGCCAGTTCCACGCGTTCGCCGACGACAACTGAAGGGAGGCCCCATGACCAGCACGACTCTCGACGTACGCCGCGCCTCCGCCGCACGCCGCCCGCCGCAGGTCGCCCGGCGGGAACGGCGCAGGCAGCGCCTGTACTGGATCGCGACGCACGCGGTCGCGATCGCCCTGGCGATCATGTTCCTGGCGCCGCTGATCTTCATGTTCCTGACGGCCGTGATGAGCAGCAACGAGACCCTCACCGGCAGCCTGTGGCCCAAGAGCTGGCACTGGGAGAACTTCGGCCACGCGCTGACCACCGACCACGGCGCGATGCTGCACTGGCTGTTCAACACGCTGATGTACGCCGTGCTCGCGACGGTCTTCATGCTCGTCTCCAGCATCCCGGTCGCCTACGCCCTGGCGCGGTTCCGCTTCCGCGGCCGCAAGCTCGCGTTCGTCCTGGTGATCAGCACGATGATGCTGCCGCCGCAGGTGACGATCGTGCCGATGTACATCATGTGGGCGCGGTTCCACCTGACCGGGACGCTGTGGCCGCTGATCATCCCGATGCTGTTCGGGGACGCGTTCTCCATCTTCCTGCTGCGGCAGTTCCTGGTGACGATCCCCAAGGAGTACGCCGACGCGGCACGGGTGGACGGCTGCGGCGAGCTCCGTACGATGCTGCGGGTCATCCTGCCGATGGCCCGGCCGGCGATCGCCGCGGTCGCGCTGTTCCAGTTCTTCTACGCCTGGAACGACTACTTCGGGCCGCTGATCTACGCCAAACCGGACTCGTGGACACTGGCCGTGGGCCTGTCGACGTTCCGCGCCGCGCACCACGTGGAGTGGAACCTCACCATGGCCGCGACGCTCCTCACCGTACTTCCGGTGATCATTGTTTTCTTCCTCGCCCAGCGGGTGTTCATCCAGGGCGTGACCTTGACGGGAGTGAAGGGTTGAAGCTCTGTGTGGTCGGCGGCGGCTCGACGTACACGCCGGAACTCGTGGACGGCATCGCCCGCCTGCGCGACACGCTGCCGGTCTCCGAGCTCGCGCTCGTCGATCCCGACGAGCGCCGCCTGGAGCTGGTCGGCGGGTTCTCCCGCCGCATCTTCGCGCGGTACGGCCATCCGGGCGTGATCCGTACGACGACCGTGCTCGACGAGGGGGTCGAGGGCGCCGGGGCCGTGCTCCTGCAGCTGCGCGTCGGCGGCCAGGCCGCCCGGCACGTGGACGAGACGCTCCCGCCGACCTGCGGCTGCGTCGGGCAGGAGACGACCGGTGCGGGCGGGCTCGCCAAGGCGCTGCGCACCGTGCCGGTGGTCCTGGACATCGCCGACCGCGTCGCCGCCCTCGCGCCGGACGCCTGGATCGTCGACTTCACCAACCCGGTCGGCATCGTCACGCGCGCCCTCCTGGACGCCGGGCACCGCGCGGTCGGGCTGTGCAACGTCGCGATCGGAATCCAGCGGCACGTCGCGAAGCTGCTCGACGTCGCGCCCGCCGACGTCCGGCTCGGCCACGTCGGCCTCAACCACCTGACCTGGGAACGCAGCGTGCACGTGGGCGGCGAGGACGTGCTGCCCAAGCTGCTCGCCGACCACGCCGAGGACCTCGCGTCCGGTATCGGCCTGCCTCCCGCGCTCCTGCGGCGGCTCGGTGTCGTACCGTCCTATTACCTGCGGTACTACTACGAACATGACGCGGTCGTCGCCGAGCAGCTGTCCGCCCCGTCACGCGCCGAGGAGGTGACGGCCATCGAGGAGCGCCTCCTGGAGATGTACGCCGACCCCTCGCTCGACGTGAAGCCGCAGCTCCTGGAGCAGCGCGGCGGCGCGTACTACTCCGAGGCCGCCGTCGACCTCGTCGCGTCCCTGGCCGGCGACCGCGGTGACGTCCAGGTGGTCAACGTGCGCAACGGCGACCGGCTGCCGTTCCTGCCGCCCGAGGCGGTGATCGAGGTTCCGGCCCGCATCACCTCCGCCGGCGCGGACCCGCTGCCGGTGGACCCGGTCGAGCCGCTGTACGCGGGCCTGATCGCGCACGTGACCGCCTACGAGGAGCTGGCCCTGGAGGCCGCGCGCAAGGGAGGTGCCGACCGGGTGACCGACGCCCTGCTCGCCCATCCGCTGATCGGGCAGGTGAGCCTGGCCACCGATCTGGCCGGCCGCCTCATCGCCGCGAACGCGGCCCACCTGCCCTGGGCGGTGGACGCGTGATCGTCGCGATCGACGGCGGGAACAGCAAGACCGACGTGGCGGTCCTCACCACCGGCGGCAAGGTGCTCTCGACCGTACGCGGCGGCGGCTTCCGGCCCGTCGCCGACGGTGTCGAGGCGGCGGTGAACACCCTCACGGACGCGGTGACGCGCGCCCTGGAGGCCGCCGGGCTGACCGAGTCGTGGCCGGTCGCCGACCACGTGTCGGCCTACCTCGCCAACGTGGACCTGCCGGAGGAGGAACAGGAGTTCCACCGCATCATCACGGCCTGCAACTGGGGCCGGAACGTACGGGTCGGCAACGACACGTTCGCGCTGCTGCGCTCGGGCGTCACCGAACGCTGGGGCGTCGCCGTCGTGTGCGGTGCCGGCATCAACTGCGCGGGCGTCGGCCCGGACGGGCAGGTCGCCCGCTTCCCCTCGATCGGCCGGGTCACCGGCGACTGGGGCGGCGGCCACCACCTCGGCGAGGAGGCGCTGTGGCACGGCGTACGCGCCGAGGACGGCCGCGGCCCGCAGACGGCGCTCGCCGGCGCGGTCGCCGCGCACTTCGGCGTGGCCACCGCGCTGGAGGTCGGCCTCGGCATCCACTTCGGGGAGATCTCCGAGGACCGCCTCGGCGAGCTGTCGCCGGTGCTGTTCTCGGCCGCGGCGGCCGGCGACGAGGTCGCCGCCCGTCTCGTCGAACGCCAGGCGGACGAGGTGACGGCGCTGGCCACGGTCGTGCTGCGCCGGCTGGGGCTGCTGAACTCGCCGGTGGAGGTGGTCCTCGGCGGCGGCGTCCTGGCGGCGCGGGACGCACTGCTGATGACCGCGATCCAGGAACGCTTCTCACGCGTCGCACCGCAGGCCAAACTCGTCGTCGTCGACGCGCCGCCCGTCCTCGGCGCCGCACTGCTCGGCCTGGACGCCGCCGGCGCATCACCGGAGGCCCACGAGCGCCTGCGCGCCTACTACGCCTGAGGCGCGGGTCTCGTGACGCGATGATCGCGACTGGTCAGTCTTGTTCGCGTGGATGACGTCCCGGGTGACTTCCTCTCTTCGACCGAACCCGACCGGCTGTGGCTGTCGAAGATCGACGCGTCGCCGACCGTACGTTCGGAGGTGACGGCATCTCCCAGTTCCTCGACATCGGCACGGGCATCCCGACGGTGGGTCCCACTCACGACATCGCCCAGCGTGTCGACCGAGAGGCCCGGGGTGCCTGGGTCGACAACGACCGTTGCAAGTCGGATTATTCACACCGCAATTAGGACGCGCCGATTACCACGCAGATGTACGACCACCTTCAAGAGGTGAGCGTTGCAGCAGGCGTGTGCGGCGTGGCCGTAGGTGTCATAAGGAGCCCAGCCGTCATGCACCGCCACCCCGGTGAAGGCGGGCAGGCCCCGAGCGGCGTTCGTCGATCGGACGATGGTGGACCCCTGCAGGCACTCCACGTCAGCCTGAAGCGGCGTGTGGGGCCTTGATCGTCTTCTGCCGGGGCGGAGTGAGAATGCGGATAGCCCTGCGCCAAGACAAGGACGCGCGTGGCCGCGTCCAATTGCCAGGGCAGTGATCTATTGGATCCCCTTGCAGAGGGATACATTGAGCACATCTTGCTCAGGCTCGCCGGTGCGACGGAGGGTGACGTGGCGGATCCGAGGCGCTCAACGCCCAAGTGGGCGAATAAGAAGCGGAGATTACCCGCGGAGAAACCCTGGTACAAACGGACCGTGATTTGGGTCACCACCGTGATAATGGCCCCCGCACTCGTCGCCGCCATCACCGCAACCATCACCGGCCAGACCCAGAAGCTGATCGACAGACTACCGAAGCCCGGCTCGTCGACCTCCTCCGGCGTTTCCCCATCCCGCACGGCCGAACCGCCCCTCCTGATCGTGAAAGCGACGGCAGACACATCCGAGGACGCCGGCGGGACCTGGGCTGCGGCCGGCAAAATCCGGCTGACCAAGGCAGCGATCGCACAGTGGCAGAAGGAGATGGCCACGGAGGGCGGGACCGATGGTTACAGCCGGTTTATACTAGGGCTAGGCGCGGTCACGGCGCACGGCATGGTCATCGATCTGAAGATGTCCACCCTGACATCCCAGCAGGTGCGCCTAGAACGGGTGCGCATGGCCAAGACCTGCACCGATCCACTCAGCGGGACGCTCTTTTTCAACCCGCCTGCCGGGGGTCCCGGACGGCCTGGCGAAATTGGCTTCGACCTCGATCAGCAGGTGCCGATCGCACAAGAAGTGCGATTGGAAAATGATTTTCCGGAGTTCACCGGAAGAGACTTCTTCAGGACGCACATTCAGTATTTCACGAAGAACGACGGTTACGTTTACCACGTTATAGTGCATACCCGAAAGCACTACTGCACTTTCCGGCTGCTGCTGGACGTGACAGGGGACTACAGGTCCGAGACGATCACCGTCGATGATCACGGAGAGCCGTTCCGCGTCACGGGCGTCTATATGACCACCGACACCCATGGGTTCCCGATCGAAAAGTTCCGAGCCTATAAGAAGGTGTATGCCACAGCCGCCAGCGGATCGCACGGCCCGGACTGGTGGAACGAGGAAGACCCAAAGACTTTCAAACCGTATGGACCATGACAGCTTTGCAATCCACGCACACAACGGGCAACCCGAGAGGCCGGGATCCAGGCGGCAGGTTCTAAGGTGTTCTGGAAGGCGCATCGCTTCTCAAGATGTCTACGCCATCAACTTCGATCAGTCGAAATCCCAGCCCTGGGAAATCACACACTGCTTTCAGGCCGCTGCCGTCACAGCCGTTTCCTCGATCAGTTTGTTTCCTACCTGCATAACTGATCCGACGAAGACTATCGTTTCGAGGCCGCCCTATGGCTGAAGCGTCATGCCGACGACGAGGAATTACGACTCTTCGCCATGACTCTTATCGAAGAGCACCCAGATCGACGAGCGCTCCTGAACGAGCGGATGAGACGTGGCGAAATCACAGCCGATGATGTTGTCGAGCTCGGGAGTCCACCCGAGCCACTCGACACCTGACGCGACGCCGTGGGCCCTGCCTCCAGTTTCCCCACACGGTCGGGCCGGGAGTGTCTAATCAACGGCGGATCTGATGATCAAGGAGATGTGTCCGATGACGGAGATCGCCGTGGAGAACGAGCAGGCCGACCGGGTTCAGGCACTCTCGAGTGCGGTGCCGGACGAGGAGCTCGTTGCGATGCTGGTCGACCGGGCTCGGAACGAAAAGCTGCAGCTGACCGGTGCGCCCGCATCCGCAAGGCCATCCGCGCCCGCGGCCACCTTCCCGCTGCACTCAGCTCTTCTCAAGCCACGCGGCACCGTCGAGGCCGGGACACGGAGCGGCAGACAGTGGTCGTGAGGTCTACTTCGGCCTTGACGGTGCCGAAAGGCCCATGGTTCGATTCCGGCGATTCGTGACATACAACGCAGGCTTTCCCGGGGGAGACACAGGCTCGGGCGTGTCGCCGGACAGCGGCAGCGCCCACAACGCCGGGAGCTGACCATGGGCCGAAGAAGACGTGTGGCGGCGATCGCGACCGCGCTCATGACGCTCGCCCCCCTGGCCTCCGCCGGGACGCCCGCCGCAGACCCGGCCGACGAGACCGCGATGCGGCCCGCGCGCCAGGCGGCGGACCAGAACGTCGAGGCCCGCGTCAACGCCCTCCTGTCGCGGATGCGGCTCGACGAGAAGCTCCAGCAGATCCAGCTGCTCTCCGACGGCCAGGTGACCGACGACGACGCCGAGAAGGGCGTCGGCGGCGTCTTCAGCCTCACCGATCCGCGCAAGATCGATCACCTGCAGCACGTCGCCGTCGAACAGTCCCGGCTGCACATCCCCATCCTGTTCGCCTACGACACCATCCACGGATACCGGACGGTCTTCCCCACGCCGCTCGGCGCGGCGAGCAGCTTCGACCCCGGCGTCGCGACCGCCGACGACACGTACGGCGCCCGCGAGTCGGCCGCGGTGGGCATCAAGCAGATCTACTCCCCCATGGTCGACGTCTCCCACGAGCCGCGCTGGGGGCGGATCGCCGAAGGCGCGGGCGAGGACCCCTACCTCGGGTCGGTGTTCGCGGCGGCCCGCGTCAAGGCCGCGCAGGGCGCCGCCTACAGCGCGCCGGACAAGGTCGTGACCAGCGTCAAGCACTTCGGCGCGTACGGCCAGCCCGAGGGCGGCCGGGACTACAACACCACGGACATGTCCGAGCAGCGGCTCCGCAACCTGTATCTGCCGCCGTTCAGGGCCGCGGTCGACGCCGGCGCCGACACCGTGATGTGCTCGTTCAACTCGATCAACGGCTCGCCCGGCTGCGGCGACGGCCACACCGAGACCGACATCCTCAAGCGCGAGTGGGGCTTCGACGGGTTCGTCGAGAGCGACTACACGGCGGTCTCGGAGATGCGCACCTGCCCGCCCAGAACGCCGGACGAGGGCCCCTGCGGCCACGGCGTCGCGGCCGACGGGCCCGGCGCGGGCGCGCTCGCGCTCAACGCCGGCACCGACTCGGAGATGGTCAGCACCAACATCCGCGACTACGGGAGGCAGCTGCTCGCCGACGGCCGGATCTCCCAGCGCCGCGTCGACGACGCCGTACGGCGGATCCTGCGGGTGAAGTTCCGCGCCGGGCTGTTCGACCACCCCTACGTCGACCCGGCCAAGGCCGAGGCCGCGCAGCTGCTGCCCGACGCGGTGGCCGCGGCCCGTACGGCGGCCGGCCGCTCGATGGTCCTGCTGAAGAACGACGGCGACGCGCTGCCGCTCGACCCGGCCAAGTCCACCGCCGTGATCGGGCCGCTCGGCGACGACCAGCACGACATGCTCGGCCCCTGGTGGGGACAGGGCCGCGACCAGGACGCCGTGTCGGTCTACGCGGGCCTCAAGGCGCAGAGCCCCAGGACGACCTTCACCCAGGGCTGCACGATCGTCGACAAGGACCCGCCGGACAACACGCCCGGTGACGTCTGCGGGTCCGACGCGGGCTTCCCCCAGGCCGTCGCGGCGGCCAAGGCCGCCGACCAGGTCGTCCTCGCGCTCGGCGAGTCGCGCGGGCAGAGCGGCGAGGCCGCCGCGCGCAGCGACATCGACCTGCCGGGCCGGCAGCAGGAGCTCATCGACGCGATCAAGGCGACCGGCAAGCCGTTCACCGTCGTGCTGTTCAACGGCCGGCCGCTGACGCTGGCCAAGGTCGCCGCGAGTGCGCCGTCGATCCTGGAGGCCTGGTTCCCCGGCGTGCAGGCCGGCAACGCGGTCGCCGACGTGCTGTTCGGCAGGGTCGACCCGGGCGGCAAGCTCCCCGTGTCGTTCCCCCGCGCGCTCGGGCAGGTGCCGATCTACTACGACCACGAGCCGACCGGCCGCCCCTGCGACGCGAGCCAGAAGTACACCTCGCGCTACCGCGACCTGCCCTCCTGCGATCCGCTCTACCCGTTCGGCTATGGCCTGAGCTACACGACGTTCGACGTCTCCGCGCCGAAACTGAGTTCGTCCACGATGCCGTCGAACGGCCGGATCAGCGCGACCGTCGACGTGAAGAACACCGGGAAGCGGACCGGCGACGAGGTCGTACAGCTCTACGTCCACGACCCGGTCGCGAGCATCTCCCAGCCCGTACGCCGCCTGCGCGGCTTCCAGCGCGTCACGCTCGCCCCCGGCCAGACGAAGCACCTGACGTTCCGGCTCGGCCCGCAGGACGTCGGCTTCTACGACAACGGCGGCCGTTTCGTCGTCGAGCCCGGCACCATCGACGTCTATGTCGGCGACAGCTCTGCCGCCGGCGAGCACGTCTCCTTCAAGGTCCGCTGACGGCGATCCCGGTGAGTGGAACTCCGGTCCCGCGCGCGTCCCCGGCTGGGTCAGGCTGAGGCTGCCGACCAGGGACGCTGTCAGGGAGCCGCGATGAGCAAGACCAAGGTGGCCATCATCGGGTCCGGCAACATCGGAACCGACCTGATGATCAAAGTGATACGCCTGTCGGAGACGCTGGAGATGGCCGCGATGGTGGGCATCGACCCGGACTCCGACGGGCTCGCCCGTGCCGCCCGGATGAACGTTCCGACGACCGCCGAGGGCGTCGACGGGCTGATCGCGATCGACGGGTTCGCCGACATCGAGATCATCTTCGACGCGACCTCGGCGAAGGCGCACGTCGCGAACGCCGAGCGGCTGGCCCCGTACGGCAAGCGGCTCGTCGACCTCACCCCGGCCGCGATCGGCCCGTACGTCGTGCCGCCGGTCAACCTCGAGGAGCACCTGCGGCAGGACGCGCCCGACATCGACAACGTCAACATGGTCACCTGCGGCGGCCAGGCCACGATCCCGATGGTGTACGCGGTGTCCCGTGTCACACCGGTCCCGTACGCCGAGATCGTCGCCTCGATCGCCTCCAAGTCGGCCGGGCCCGGGACGCGGGCCAACATCGACGAGTTCACCGAGACCACCGCGGCGGCGGTCGCCGAGATCGGCGGCGCCGGCCGCGGCAAGGCCGTCATCGTCCTCAACCCGGCCGAGCCGCCGCTCATCATGCGCGACACGATCTTCTGCCTCATCGGCGACGCCGACCACGAGGCGATCCGCGCCTCGGTCGCCGAGATGGCCGAGCGCGTACGGGAGTACGTCCCCGGCTACCGGCTCAAACAGCAGGTGCAGTTCACCCCGATCGCCGAGGGCGAGCCCGTGCGGGGGCTCCTGCCCGAGGGCGCGGGCCCGGTGAACACCAAGGTGACGGTGTTCCTCGAGGTCGAGGGCGCCGCGCACTACCTCCCCGCGTACGCGGGGAACCTCGACATCATGACCTCGGCCGCGCTGCGCACCGCCGAGAGCATCGCCCGCCGGGCGGACCGGCAGACGGAGGTGGCCCGGTGACCAGGGTCTACATCCAGGACGTCACCCTCCGGGACGGCATGCACGCCATCCGGCACCGCATCAGCCCGCGCGACGTCGGGCGGATCGCGTCCGCCCTCGACCGCGCCGGCGTCGACGCGATCGAGGTCGCGCACGGCGACGGGCTGGCCGGCAGCAGCCTCAACTACGGCCCCGGCAGCAACACCGACTGGGAGTGGGTCCAGGCCGTCGCGGACAACGTCGAGAACGCCGTCATCACCACGCTGCTGCTGCCGGGGATCGGCACGATCGCCGAGCTGACGCGGGCGTACGCGCTGGGCGTCCGTTCGGTACGGGTGGCCACGCACTGCACCGAGGCCGACGTGTCCGCGCAGCACATCGCCAAGGCGCGCGAGCTGGGCATGGACGTCTCCGGTTTCTTGATGATGAGCCACATGGCCCCGGCCGCCGACCTCGCCGCGCAGGCGCGGCTGATGGAGTCCTACGGCGCGCACTGCGTCTACGTCACCGACTCGGGCGGCCGCCTGACCATGGACGGCGTACGAGAACGGATCCGCGCGTACCGCGACGTCCTGGACCCCGCGACCCAGCTCGGCATCCACGCGCACCAGAACCTCTCGCTCGCCGTGGCCAACTCGGTGGTCGCGGTCGAGGAGGGCGTCACGCGCGTGGACGCGTCCCTGGCCGGGCACGGCGCCGGCGCCGGCAACTGCCCGATCGAGCCGTTCGTGGCGGTGGCCGACCTGCAGGGCTGGGAGCACGGCTGTGACGTCTTCGCGCTGCAGGACGCCGCGGACGACCTCGTACGGCCCCTGCAGGACCGGCCGGTGCGGGTGGACCGGGAGACGCTCACGCTCGGGTACGCCGGGGTGTACTCCAGCTTCCTCCGGCACGCCGAGAGCGCCGCCGAGCACTACGGCATCGACGTACGGCAGATCCTCCTGGAGGTGGGCCGGCGCGGCCTGGTCGGCGGGCAGGAGGACATGATCGTCGACATCGCGCTCGACCTGACCGCCGCGACCACGGGCCCATGACGGCTCTCACCCTGCCCGGCGTCCTGCGCGCGACGGCGGGCGCTCACCCGGACCGACAGGCGATCCTGGACGGCGAGGTCTCCCTGTCGTACGCGGACCTGCACGCCGAGGTCCGCACGACCGCCCGCGCGCTCATCGGGCTCGGCGTCGAGCCCGGCGACCGGGTCGGCATCTGGGCGCCGAACTCCTGGCGGTGGGCGGTCGCCGCGCTGGCCGTCACCTATGTCGGCGCGGTCCTCGTCCCGGTGAACAGCCGGTACACCGGGCACGAGACGGCCGACATCGCGCGCCGTACGCGGATGCGGGTCCTGTTCGCCGCTGACGGGTTCCTCGGCCGGAACCAGTTCGAGGAGCTCCTGAAGGCCGCGGCGGGCGAGGGCCCCGACGCCTCTCCCGTACCCGGCCTGCCCGACCTGACCGCCCTCGTACGCATCCCGTACGCCGGAGGGGCCGACGGCGTCCTGACGTACGCCGAGCTGCCCGGCCTGGCCGAGAGCGTGCCCCTCGCGGCGGTGGAGGCGCTCGCGGACGCCGTCGCGCCCGGCGACGACGCCGACATCCTGTTCACCTCCGGGACCACCGGGCGGAGCAAGGGCGCGCGCTCGGCGCACCGCCAGACGGTGAGCACCGCCCGCGCGTGGGCCGGGCACGGGCGGATGAGCGCGGAGGACCGGTACCTGATCGTCAACCCGTTCTTCCACAGCTTCGGGTACAAGGCGGGCATCCTGGTGTGCCTGCTGCACGGCGCGGCGATGCTGCCCCAAGCCGTCTTCGACCTGCCCGAGACACTGCGGATGATCAACGAGGAGAAGGTCACGCTGCTCGCGGGCGCGCCGACCATCTTCCAGGCGCTGCTGGACGCTCCGGAGCGCGGCGACACCGGCTCCCTGCGGCTCGCGGTGACCGGCGCGACCATCGTCCCGGTCGCGCTGGTCGAGCGCATGCAGGCCGAGCTCGGCTTCGACCTCGTGCTGACCGCGTACGGGCTCACCGAGGCCGTGGTCGCCACGATGTGCCGGCCCGGCGACCCCGACGCGCTCGTCGCCGGCAGCGTCGGCCGCGCGGTGGACGGCTACGAGCTGCGGATCGGCGCGCAGGACGAGGTGCTGCTGCGGAGCGAGAACGTCATGCTCGGCTACCTCGACGACCCCGAGGCGACCGCGGCGGCGGTCGACGCGGACGGCTGGCTGCACACCGGCGACGTCGGCCGGGTGGACGAGCGGGGCTACCTCACCATCACCGACCGGCTCAAGGACATGTTCATCACGGGCGGCTTCAACGTCTACCCGGCCGAGATCGAACAGGTGCTGGCCCGGCTGGACGGCGTGGTCGAGTCCGCCGCCATCGGCGTCCCGGACGGGCGGCTCGGCGAGGTGGGCAAGGTGTTCGTCGTACGGCGCGGCGAGCTGTCCGAGGACGACGTGATCGCGCACTGCCGCGAGCGCCTCGCGCGCTTCAAGGTGCCACGTCAGGTGGCCTTCGTCGACGCGCTGCCGCGGAACCCGTCCGGCAAGGTGCTCAAGCGGAACCTCCGGCAGGACACGGTTGAGGAGCAGGCATGACCGAAGAACAGGTGGTCCTCTACGAGCGGCGCGGTCCCGTCGCGCTGGTGACCATGAACCGGCCGGGGTACGGCAACGCGCAGAACTCGGCGATGACCTACGCCCTGGACGCCGCCTTCACCCGCGCCGTCGACGACGACGAGGTCAAGGTCGTCGTCCTCGCCGGCAGCGGGAAGCACTTCAGCGGCGGCCACGACATCGGCACCCCCGGCCGTGACATCGACCGGTCGTTCGAGCGCAAGGCCGTGATCCACTGGGACCACGTCGACAAGGAGGGCGTCGAGTCCCGCTTCGCCCGCGAGTCCGAGGTCTACCTCGGCATGTGCCGCCGCTGGCGCGAGATCCCCAAACCGATGATCGCGATGGTCCACGGCGCCTGCATCGCCGGCGGGCTCATGCTCGCCTGGGCGTGCGACTTCATCGTCGCCTCCGACGACGCGTTCTTCTCCGACCCGGTGGTGCGCATGGGCATCCCCGGTGTGGAGTACTTCGCGCACCCGTGGGTGATGAACCCGCGCGCCGCCAAGGAGTTCCTCTACACCGGCGACCGGGTCCCCGCCGAGCGGGCGCGCGAGCTGGGCATGGTCAACCACGTCGTGCCGCGCGCGGACCTGGAGACCACGGTCCTGGGCATCGCGGAACGGATCGGCGCCATGCCGCGGCTCGGGCTGGCCCTCACGAAGAAGGCGGTGAACCAGGCCGAGGACCTGATGGGCATGCGCAGCGGGATGGACTCGGTCTTCGGCCTGCACCACGCCGCCCACGCCCACAACGCCGAGGTCGGCCGCGACTCCCTGGCCGGGATGGACGCCCGCGGCATGGCCGAGAAGAACGGCCGTACCTGAGGGGTTCAGTCCGCGATGAGGCCCCGCCTCGACCCGGCTCCTAGACGAGGTTGTCCTCGACGGTGAAGCCGAACTCACCGCGGCCGTACATCGCCAGGGCGCGCTCGACGTCGTTGGCGACGTGCACGCCTCCCGCGTGGGCGTCGCGCCAGGCGCGTTCGATGGGGTTGCCGCGCTTCAGGGAGTTGCCGCCCGCGGTCTTGAACAGGATGTCGATGGCCTCGAGGGCGCGCTCGGTCCCGCGCACCTGGTCGCGGCGGGTGCGCAGCCGCAGCTCCATCGGGATCTCCTCGCCCGCGGCGGCGCAGGCGTACAGCTCGGCGACGTTGCGGTTGAGCTGCAGGATCGCCGCGTCGATCTCGGAGGCGGCGCGGGCCACGGCGACCTGGGCGAACTGGTCCTCGGCGAAACGGCCGCCGCCGACGCTGAGGCGGATCCGGTCGCGCATCGCCGACAGGTACGCGTCGTAGCAGCCCGTCACCGCGCCGATCACCGGTGCGGTGACGGCCGAAGTGAAGATCGAGGCGAACGGCATGCGATACAGCGGGGCGGTGTTGACGCGCTGGCCCGGGCCGCGCAGGTGCGCCTGGTCGTGGTTGCGCAGGACGCGATGGTCCGGGACGAAGGCCCGCTCGACCACGATGTCGTCGCTGGCGGTCCCGCGCAGCCCGATGACGTCCCAGACCTCCTCGATCGCGTAGTCCGCCCGCGGCACGAGGACCGTGACGAAGTCCCGGCCCCGCTCCCCCGTCGCCAGGCCGCCGAGCAGGGCCCATGAGGCGTGCCCGCAGCCGGAGGAGAAGCTCCAGTGGCCGGTCAGCTCGTACCCGCCCTCGGCCGCCGTCAGCCGGCCGGCCGGCGCGTACGAGGACGACACCAGCGTGTCCGGGTCCTCGCCCCACACCTCCCGCTGGGCCCGCTCGTCGAAGAGCGCGAGCTGCCACGGGTGGACGCCGAGCACGGAGGCGACCCACCCGGTGGAACCGCAGACCCCCGAGATCGCCCGGACGACCTCATAGAAGTGCACCGGGTCGCTCTCCGCGCCGCCGAAGCGCGCCGGCTGCAGCATCCGCAGCACGCCCGCGGCCGTGAGCTCCTTCATGGTCTCCCCGGCGACGGACCCGCTCGCGTCCGTCGCCGCCGCCCGCTCGGCGATGCCGGGCAGCAGCGGGCGTACTCGTTCCAGGACCTCGTTCGTCATATCTCCGCTCCGTGAACGCGCGGAAGACTCATCGTGCTGCGAACCGGATCGGGCGGCGGGGGCGGTCCCGCCCAGTGGGACCTGGGGCCGGGCCCCGCGCTCGCGCCCGTAGCGTGCGGTACATGACCACAGCCCCCGAGAGCGGAGTCCGCGCGATCGAGGCCGCAGCGACACCCACACGCTTCGCACGCGGGTGGCACTGCCTGGGCCTGGCCGAGAGGTTCCGCGACGGAAAGCCGCATTCCATCCACGCCTTCGGGCAGAAGCTGGTCGTCTTCCAGGGCGGCGACGGCAGGCTCAACGTCCTCGATGCCTACTGCCGGCACATGGGCGGCGACCTGTCCCAGGGCACCGTCAAGGGCAACGAGATCGCCTGCCCCTTCCACGACTGGCGCTGGGGCGGCGACGGGCGGTGCAAGCAGATCCCCTACTCCCGCCGTGTGCCGCTGCGGGCTCGTACGGCGGCCTGGCCCACGCTCGACCAGGACGGCATGCTGTTCGTCTGGAACGACCCCGAGGGCAGACCTCCGCGCGAGGAGGAGGCCCTGCCGCGGATCGAGGGCGCGCTCGACGACGAGTGGACCGACTGGCTCTGGTACGAGACCGTCGTCGAGACGAACGTGCGCGAGGTCATCGACAACAACGCCGACATGGCGCACTTCTTCTACGTGCACCTGACGTTCCCGACCTACTTCAAGAACATCTTCGAGGGCCACATCGCGGCGCAGTACATGAACGGGAAGGCCCGCGAGGACGCCCGTCCCCGTCTCCCCGAGGGCAGCCCGCAGCTGATCGGCAACTCCTCGGTGGCCGCCTACTACGGGCCCTCGTTCATGACGGACGAGATCACCTACAACTACGACCGCATGGACGTCCGTACGACGCTCATCAACTGCCACTATCCGATCGACGCGAACTCCTTCGTCCTGCAGTACGGGATCATCGTCAAGAAGCAGGACGGCCTGGACGAGGAGGCGGCAATGGAGGTCGCCAAGACCCAGGCGATGTACGTCAAGCGCGGTTTCGAGCAGGACGTCCAGATCTGGAAGAACAAGGCCCGCATCGACAACCCGCTGCTGTGCGAGGAGGACGGGCCGGTCTACCAGCTGCGGCGGTGGTACGAGCAGTTCTACGTCGACGTCGCCGACATCGAGCCGGAGATGGTGGAGCGGTTCGAGTACGAGCTCGACACCACCAGGCCGAACGAGGTGTGGGAGAAGCAGGTCCAGGACAACCTCGCCGCCAAGGCGGCCGCGAAGGCCACCGAGGGCAAGGCCCCGGTCGCGTGATCCGCTCCGACGAGCGGCTCGACGACCTGCCGATGACTCCGGTGGAGTGCCAGCGGTGCCGGGCCACCGTACGGGTCCGCAAGTCGAGCTGGCAGCAGACCAGCGTGCAGTGGGACGAGGCCGGGACCCGGGCCTGCCCGGAGCGGCGCTCGCCGGCGGACGCCGGCGGGCCCGTCCGCGAGGCCGACTTCTTCACCTGCGCCGGGCTGCGCGAGTCGATCGCCCAGGCCACCCTGTCGGGGGCGATCCCGATGCCGGAGGGCTCAGTGGCGTACGGCGGCACGGCCGGCGCGGCGGCCGAAGAACGCGCCGTCCGCCAGTGAGGTGCCGCTGATGTAACCCGCGCCATGGATGCCCGAGCTCGCCCGGCCGGCCGCGTACAGGCCGCCGATCGCGACGCCCGAAACGTCCAGGACGGCGCCGTCCGTCGTGGTGCGCAGCCCGCCGAGGGTGAAACCCGAGACGCCGCCCGACGGGCTCTCGCCGCCGAAGCCGCGGTTCGGGTCGATCGCGGCGTACGGCGCCCGCAGCGGCCGCAGCCAGCGCCGGTTCTTGTGGAAGTAGGGGTCCTCGCCCTGCTCGGCGTGCCGGTTGTAGGTCGCGACCGCCGTCTCCAGCGAGCCGGGCGGCAGGCCGAGGTCCTTCTCCAGCCCGTGGAGGGTCTCGTCCGCGAACGCGGGGCGTACGTTCCACCGGTCGCGCTCGGGGATCTCGTCGTACCCCTGCTCGTCGACGATCACCCAGTACGGCCGGGGCTGGTGGCGTACGGCGGCGGCGCTCGCCAGGCCGGGGTAGACGTCCTCGTTGATGAAGCGCCGGCCGAGGGCGTTCACCAGCATCCCGCGGCAGATCATCGCGGGCAGGAACGACGCGGCGATCTGGGTGACCGCCATCCCGCGCGTGGCCGCGCCGATCGCGAGGCCCATCGCGATGCCGCTGCCGTCGTCGAGCCCGGCGCTCACCTTTCCGTGGCCGAGCAGAACCGGCGCGTGGTCGGCGAGCATCTCCTCGTTGTCGACGAAACCGCCCGTGGTGAGGATGACCGCCCGGCGCGCCCGGTACGTCACCGGCTCGCCGTACCTGCGCGCGACCACGCCCACGACCCGCCCGCCGTCCAGGACGAGGCGGGAGGCGGCGGTGTCCGTGTGGTGCCGCGCGCCGGCCGCCGCCACCGCGGCGACCAGCTTCTCCATGAGCAGCCAGCCGCCGAAGGACTCGGTGGCCGGGCGGTGCCCGCGCGGCACGGGGCGGGCGACCTCGTCGTAGGGATGGGCGTTCTCGCCGAGCCACATCAGGCCGTCCTGGGTCGGCGGCATCCAGCTCTGGCCGTCGTAAAGACTCGGGTTGAAGGTCAGCCCGATCTCGAGGTACCACTCGAACAGCTCCAGGCTCCCGTCGCAGAACAGCCGGAGCTTGTCCTCATCGCTGCCCGGCCCGAGCGCCGCCCGCAGGAAGGCGAACATGTTGTCCGCGCTGTCGTCGTACCCGCAGGCGCGCTGCACCGGCGTGCCGCCGCCGAGGTAGAGCTCGCCGCCGGACATCGCCGCCGAGCCGCCCGGCCCGCCGGCGCGCTCCAGGACCAGCACGTCGGCGCCGGCCCGCGCGGCCTCCCACGCCGCGGCGCCTCCCGCGCACCCGAACCCGACCACGAGCACGTCCGCCTCGTGATCGAAGGAGGCGATGTCGGCGGCCCGTACCGGAGCGAAGGAGCGCGCAGGGTCCATGGCCGGAAAGTAGCGCGCTCTCCCGTCCGGCGCCCGCCGATCCCGTTGAGCGAGATCCCCGCCCGGAGCCCGCGCACGCGCCCGGAGCCCGCTCGCGCGCGGGTTTCACTCATCGGGATGGGGCCGGGCCGCCCGTACGCCGCGTGTCTACGGTGCTCGCAGGAGCATGGACGGAGGCGGAGACATGAGCGTCACGACCTCGCCGGGTAAGGAGACCGGTCCGTCCCCGCAGGAGATGCGCCGGGCCATGGGCGCCTTCGCCAGCGGGGTGACGGTCGTCGCCGGCATCGACGGCGGCGAGCCGGTCGGCTTCGCGTGCCAGTCCTTCGCCAGCGTGTCCCTCGAACCGCCGCTGATCCTGTTCTGCGCCGACCACCGGGGCCGCTCCTGGCCCCGGATCCGCCCGGCGGGCCGGTTCAACGTCAGTGTGCTGGCCGAGGGCCAGGACGAGGTCTGCACGCGGTTCGGGTCCGGGCAGGGCCGCAAGTTCGAGGACCTCGCCTGGCACGCCTCGCCCTGGGGGACGCCGGTCATCGAGGGCGTGCTGCTGCGGGTGGAGTGCGTGGTCCACGACGTGCACGTCGCCGGCGACCACGACGTGGTGATCGGCCGCGTCCTCGCCGTCGACGCGCCCGGCGAGGAGGCCCAGCCGATGATCTTCTTCCGCGGCGGGTTCGGGCTCGGCCCCGCCGTCGCGGCGCCCGAGCTGTGGGGCTGGGGCGACCACTGGGGCTGACCGCCGCACCGGCCGTCAGAAGGTGTCTTCGCCGCGCAGGGTCGCGTCCGCGCCGCCGTCGACGAAGACGACCTGGCCGGTCATGTGGGTGTTCTCCGGGGCGACCAGCCAGAGCAGCGCGTGCGCGATCGCCTCCGGCGGGGCGTACCCGCCCAGCGGCATCGGGACGGACTCATCCACCAGCGCGCGGCCGTCGTCGGTGGACAGGAGCGCGGCGGTCATCGGGGTGACCACGACGCCCGGGGCGACGGCGTTCAGCGGGATGCCCGCGCCGGCCCAGCCGGGCTCGACGGACGTACGCCGGACCCAGCGGGCCAGCGCCAGTTTGGAGGCCGCGTACAGCTGGTACCCGCGGCCCTCGGCGACGGCCTTCCCGGCGAGCGACAGCGCCCGTTCCTCGTCCCGTTCCGCGCAGGCGGCGGCCACGTCCGCGTCGGAGGTCTGGATCGAGGAGATCGAGGAGATGACCGCGGCGCGCGGCTCCTCCGCGCGCACGAGGCCGGGCCGCAGCGCGCCGAGGAACTCGACCACGCCGAAGTAGTTGACCGCGACGGCCGCCTCGGTCGGCTCGGCCGTGCCGGCGCAGGCCACGACGGCGTCCACGACGCCGCCGGCGCGCCGCAGCGCGGCACCGGCGGCGTCGCGGCGGCCCTGGCGCGTGGACAGGTCGGCCACCACCTCGGCGTCGCGCAGGTCGACGCCGATGACCTCGTCGCCGCGCCCGCGCAGCAGGGCTGAGACGGCCGCGCCGATGCCCGACGCCGCTCCCGTGACGACCACCTGACGCGCCATCGCCGTTTCTCCTTGGTCCGGGCCGGATCGGCCCACGTCAGCCGGAGCGGGGAACGAAGGCGGCCAGGGGCTCCGAGCCCGACCAGTCGTGGCCCCAGTACGAGTCGGAGCTGATCTCCTCGGCCGTGTAGTGGCTCTCGTCGACCCGCAGGCCGTCGGTGCCGTACTCGATGTCCCACCCGCCGGGAGCGCGCACGTAGAAGGAGATCATCTTGTCGTTGGTGTGCCGTCCGAGCGTCGAGGACAGCGAGAAGCCGGCCTTGCCGATCCGGTCCAGGGCGCGTCCCACGGCGTCGAGCGAGTCGACCTCGACCATCATGTGGATCAGGCCGGGCGCGCCGCCGTGCGGCGCCGGGCAGATCGCCAGGCTGTGGTGGCGCTCGTTGACCCCCATGAACCGGATCCGCGGCGCCGTGCCGTCCCGGCCCGCCGCGCCCACCTTCATGGCGCCGCGCGGGAGGAAGCCCAGCACGTCCGTGTAGAAGGCCACGGTCTCCTCCAGGGCCGTGGTGGGCAGCACCACGTGGCCCAGGCCCTGCCCGCCGGTCACGAACCGCTGGCCCAGGGAGCCGACCACCGGGGAGTGGTCCAGCACCGGGCCGAAGAAGACCTCGACGGGCACGCCCGCGGGGTCGAGAAAGGTGACCGCCTGCTCGACCCGGCGGTCGGCGCACTCGGCCGCGGGCAGGGGCTTCACCGCGACCCCGGCGGCCTCCACGGCGGTGCTCACCGCGGCGAGACCGAACTGGTCGCGGACCTCCCAGCCCACCGACAGCACCTGGTCGGTCTCCCCCGGCAGCACGACGACCCGCGCGGACCGCTCGTCCATCCGCAGGTAGAGCCCGCCGGGGACCGGTCCGGTCCCCTCGGCGAAGCCCAGCGCCTCGACGGTCAGCTCGCGCCACCGCGCGAGGTCGGTCGCCTGCACTCTGAGGTAGCCCAGGCCGCGGATATCGCTCATTGCGTCGCCCTTTCCGAACGAGGTCAGATCATCGAGCGCATCGGGCCGGGGGGCGGCTCGATGCCGAGGTTCGTCAGCGCCGACGCGTGGAAGACCGGCCCGGGAACGTGGATCGCGTGCACCAGGCCCATGTGCGCGTCGCGCCAGAACCGCTGGATCGGGTTGCTCATCCGCATCCCGTTCCCGCCGGAGCGGCCGACGATCTCATCGACCGCCCGTACGGCGCGCCAGGCCGACTGCGTCTGGATGCGCCGGCCGACCGCGCGTTCCTCGATCGTCGAGCGCACCCCCGCCTCGGCCTGGTCGTAGAACCGGCAGATGTTCTCGATCAGCGCCGTACGGGAGGCGGCGATCTCGGCGGCGGCCTCGCTGACGGCGTACAGCGAATACGGGTCGTCCTTGATCTTGGTGCCGGTGATCTGCACGCGGGTCCTCTGGTACGCGAGGTGGTGGGCCAGCGCGCCCTCCGCGATGCCGATCACGGCCGAGGTGATGCCGAGCGGGAACGCCTGGGAGAACGGCACGTGGTAGAGCGTGCCGGCCAGCCCCGCCTCCTCGGCCGCGGACCCGTCGGATACCTTGGCGAACGGCAGCACCCGGTAGCCGGGCACGAAGGCGTCCTTGACGATGACGTCCTTGCTGCCCGTCCCCTTGAGCCCCACGACGTCCCAGGAGTCCTCGACGATCTCGTACGAGGCCCGGGGCAGGATCACGTGGTACTGCGTGGGCGGCCTGGCCATCTTGCCCTCGGCGTCCCCGAGCATGCCGCCGAGGAAGATCCAGTCGCAGTGGTCGGTCCCGGAGGAGAACTGCCAGCGGCCGTTGAAGACATAGCCCCCGTCGACGGGCCGCAGGATCCCCATGGGCGCGTACGGCGAGGCGATCCACGTGTCGGGGTCCTCTCCCCAGACCTCCTCCTGCACGCGCGGGTCCGCCATCGCCATCTCCCACGGATGGACCCCGACGACCCCGGCCACCCAGCCGGACGCGCCGTCGAGACTCGCGATCTTCATGATCGTCTCGGCGAACTCCCGCGGGTGGGCCTCCAGGCCGCCGTGCGTCTTCGGCTGCAGCATCCGGATGACCCCGGCCTCGCGCATGGCCTTGACCGCCTGGTCGTCCAGCCGCCCGAGGTCCTCGTTCACCGGCCCCAGCGCCGCGATCCGCTCCGCCGACTCCATCACGGCGTCGAGCACGTGGTTGCTCATGGTCGTCCTCGCTTCGTCGATCGATGGAGACGCGCGTCTCTACTGGTCATACGTCACCCGGACCGTGTCGCTGCGCGGGATCGACTGGCAGGCCAGGACGATGCCGTCGGCGATGTCCTCTTTCTCCAGCACCTCGTTGTGCAGCATCTCGACCTCGCCCTCGACGACGATGCACGCGCAGGCGCTGCAGCGGCCCTCGCGGCAGGAGAACGGCGCGTCGAGACCGGCGGCGAGGAGCACGTCGAGCAGCTTGTTGTTCTCCGGCCAGGCGAGCGTGGTCATCTCCCCGTCCAGCTCGACCTCGACGGTGCCGGCCGCGCCGTCCTCATCCAGGACGACCTCCGGCTCGGCGAACGGGTCGTTGTCCAGCGACACGAACCGTTCGTGGTGCACGCGCCCGGCCGGCATCCCGAGCCCGGAGACGCCCTCGGTGACCGCGTCCATGAACGGCGTCGGCCCGCAGATGAACACGTGCCGGGCGGTGTAGGGCCGGGCCAGCTCCCGCAGGGTCGGCACGCTCGGGATGCCCTGCACGGACTCCAGCAGGTGGACGGCGTGCAGGCGGCCGGCGTGCTGCTTCTCCAAGGCGACGAGCTCGTCGCGGAAGATCACCGACCGTTCGTCGCGGTTCGCGTACACGAGGGTCACGTGCCCGCGGCCCGCGTGCAGGGCGGACTTCAGGATCGACATGAGCGGGGTGATCCCGCTGCCGCCGGCGAAGAGCAGGAGGTCGGTGTCGAGCGTGTGCGGCGTGAACGTGCCCGAGGGCCGGAGGGACTCGATCTCGTCGCCCTCGTGCAGGTTGTCGCAGATCCAGTTCGAGCCGTAGCCGTCGGCGGTGCGCTTGACCGTGACCTTGAGCCGCTCGCCGAGGACCGGGGAGCTCGACAGGGAGTAGCAGCGGGCCGCGCCGCCCGCGCGGTCGGTCGGGATGTTGAGGGTGAGGAACTGGCCCGGCCGGTACGCGAGGTCCCCGTCGCCGGCGTCGGCCGGTTCGAAGACGATCGAGTGGGCGTCCTCGGTCTCGCGCACCACCTCGACCACCCGGAGCCTGAACGAATGCTGTCGGATCACGGCCTCCCCGGGTAGCTACGCGATCCGCTCGGAGTCGGCCGGCGCCGCGGCGCGCGCGGCGGCGTGCCGCGCCGCGATGTAGCCGAAGACGATGGACGGGCCGATCGTGCCGCCGGGTCCGGGGTAGTCGTTGCCCATGACCGAGGCGGTGGTGTTGCCGGTCCCGTACAGGCCCTCGATGGCCGAGCCGTCCGGGCGCAGCACGCGGGAGTTCTCGTCGCACACGAGCCCGCCCTTGGTGCCCAGATCCCCGGCCTCCACCCGGATCGCGTAGAACGGGCTCTTCTCGATCACGTCGAGGGTGGGGTTGGGCAGGGTCGGGTCGCCGTAGTAGCGGTCGTAGGCGCTGTCGCCGCGGCCGAAGTCGGTGTCCTTCCCGTCGCGGGCAAAGCGGTTGAAGCGCTCGACGGTCGCGGTCAGCGCGCCGGCGGGCACCCCGATCCGGCCGGCGAGCTCTTCGAGCGTGCCGGCCCGGTACATGACGCCGCCGTCGTAGAAGGACCGGTGGAACTCCGCGCCCGGCAGCACCTGGGCGAACGGGTAGCGCGCCCGCGCCGTGGCGTCCATCACGAACCACAGGGGCACGTGCCCGCCGTCGAGCTGGTCGTGCACGAAGTTCACGTACGGGGCCGCCTCGTTGGTGAACCGCTCCCCGGTCCGGCCCGAGACGATGACCGAGCGCGGGATCGACCGTTCGGAGACCAGCGGGATCACGGCGCCGGACGGGTGCCGTACGGATGGCATCCACCACGCGTCGTCCATCAGGTCGACGGCCGCGCCGAGTGCGCGGCCGGCCAGGATGCCCTCGCCGGTGTTGCCGGGCGCGCCGCCGCTGACGTCGGCCTGGCCGCCCTCGGGCAGGTACTCGCGCCGCATCTCGGCGTTGTGGTCGAAACCGCCGCTCGCCAGCAGCACGCCGTGCCGGGCACCGATGCGCGTCGGCCGGCCGTCCCGTTCGACGACGACGCCGCGTACCGTCCCGTCCTCGACGACGAGCTCGGTCATCGGCGTCTCCAGCCACAGCGGGACGCCCGCGTCCCTCACGGCCAGCCGCAGCCGGGTGACGAGCGCGCGCCCGGTCGCGGCCATGTGCCGGCGCCGCACGAGGTTGGTGGAGACCCGCCAGGCCGCGACGACCGATGCCCCGCGGCCCCGCCACGTCCGCTTGACCATCGCCAGGTCGTGGTAGTTCCGTGCCGTGATCCACAGGCCGAGCGGGCCCTTCAGCCCGTTCCGCGGCAGGGTCGCCTCGTCCTCCCCGAGCTTTCGGGTGTCGACGGGCAGGGCCTCGATCGAGCGTCCCAGGGGGCTGCCGCCCTCGACCTCGGGGTGGTAGTCCGGGTAGCCCTTCACCCAGGCGAACCTCATCCAGCGGTTCTTCTCCAGCAGCTCCAGCGCCGGCGGGCCCTGGTCGACGAACGCGTCGATCCTGGCCTCGGGCACCTTTCCCTCGGTGAGCCGGCGAAGGTAGGTCCGGATGGTCTCCCGGTCGTCGCCGCGTCCCTTGCGGCGCAGGGCCGGGTTGTCCGGCACCCAGATTCCGCCGCCGGACAGCGCGGTCGTCCCGCCGAAGTGCCGGCTCTTCTCGACGATCAGGGTGTCGAGTCCCACGTCGACCGCGGCCAGCGCGGCGGCCATGCCACCGCCGCCGCTGCCCACGACGAGGAAGTCCACCTCGCGGTCCCAGTCTGCGCTCATGATCCTGCCACGTAACCACCCGTCGCCGGCGGTCGAGCCGGGCATCCCGATGAGCGAGACCGCCGCCCCCGCACGGGACGAGCCGAGGCGAGGCCCGCATCGACGTGCCCACCTGCCGGGACTACGCTGAGGCTCCCCGCCCGGAGACGATCACGCGAGGACTGCAGAGTGGCCAGCGATGTTCTCGAGTCCGTTCGTGAGCTGCTGCCCGCCATCCGCGAGCGCGCGTCTCGCACCGAGTCGGAGCGCAGGGTCCCGGAGGAGACGGTGTCCGCGCTCGTCGACGCCGGATTCTTCGCCATGCTCCGCCCGGCGCGGTACGGCGGTGGCGAGAGCGACCCGGTCGACTACTTCACGGCCGTACGGCTGCTCGCCTCCGCGTGCCCGTCGACGGGCTGGGTCGCGTCCCTGCTCGGCATCACGCCCTGGCACGTGGCGCTGCTCGAACCCCGGATGTGCGCGGACGTCTGGGGCGAGGACCAGCGCGCGCTCGTGTCCTCCTCGTACGCGCCGACCGGCCGCCTGGTACCCGCCGACGGCGGCTACCGGCTGACCGGGGCCTGGCGCTCCGCGCCCGGCGCCGAGCACTGCGACTGGATCCTGCTCGGGACCCTGATGATCGGCTCGACCGGCGACCCCGTCGACTACACCGCGGCCGTGGTGCCCCGCTCGGACTACACGCTGAAGGACGGCTGGAACGTCGTGGGGCTGCGCGGTGCGGGCGGCATGGACGTGCAGGTCGACGACGTCTTCGTCCCGCCGCACCGGATCTTCGGCGCCGCCGGCCGCCGGCGCATCGCCAAGGTCCAGCGCGGCCCGGACGCCCCGGCGCTCTACCGCGTCCCGTTCGCCGCCATCCACGGCACGGCCCTCGTCGCGCCGCTGCTCGGCGCGGCCGAGGGCGCCTACCAGTACCACCTCGCCCGCATGCGGCGGCGGAGCGAGCTCAGCCACGGCGGGCGCAAGCCGTCCGGCGACGAGTTCGCGCCGGTCGCGGTGGCCCGCGGGTCGGGCGAGATCGACGCGTCCGTGCTGCAGCTGGAGCGCGACCTGCGGGAGTTCATGGACCACGCGCTCCGCAACGAGCGGACCCCCATCGAGCTCCGCCTGCGGGCGCGGCGCGACCAGGTCCGCAGCGCGGAACGGGCGGCCGAGGCGGTCGACCTGCTGCTCAAGGCCGCCGGCGGGCACGGCGTACAGGCCGGCAACCCGATCCAGCGCGCCTGGCGGGACGTCCACACCGGCGCGGCGCACGTGGTCAACGACGTCGACCAGGGGCTGTCCCTGTACGGCCGCTGGGCCTATGGCCTCGGGGTCGACGACAGCCTGATCCTGGTCTGAGACGAGCTGGAGGTGCACCCGGAGTGACCCAGGAGAGTTCGGGCGGGTCCGCCCCGCCGTCGATGATCGAGCGGATGACGCTGATCATGGAGGCGTTCGGCGACCGTTCCGCGCGGCTGCGGCTGGATGAGATCGCCGCCTGTACCGGGCTGCCCCGGTCGACCTCCCACCGCATCCTCGAACAGCTCGTGCGCCTGGGCTGGCTGCGGCACACGCAGGGCGGGTACGCGCTGGGCCAGCGGGCGCTGCAGCTCGGCGGGTCGGTCAGCGACCACGCGGAGGTACGCGCCGCCGCCGTCCCCCTCCTGGAGGAGCTGCACGCCAACACCGGGAAGATCATCCACCTCGGCATCCTCGACTTCGCGGACGTCGTCTACCTCGACAAGATCGGCGGGAAGGGCGCTGCGGCGCTGCCGTCGCGCGTCGGCGGGCGCGCCCCCGCGCACGCCGTCAGCCTGGGCAAGGCGATGCTCGCCTGGCTGCCGCCCGAGGAGGCCGACACCCTCCTCGAAGGCGGCATGAAGGCCCGTACCCACAACACGATCACCAACCTGATGGTGATGCACCAGGAGCTGCGCCGGATCCGTGGCCGGCACGGGCTGGCCTTCGAACGCGACGAGTACGTCGTCGGCATCTCGTGCGTGGGCGCGGCCGTACGGGGGCCGGACGGCGCGGTGGCGGGGATCTCGCTGTGCGGCGAGACCAGCGCCGGGCCGCTGGACCGCTACGCCCCGCTCGTGCTCGACGTCGCCAAGCGCATCTCGCTGCGGTTGTTCCCGGAGACCTCGCCGGACGACATGCCCTCGACCGTGTGGTCGGACGGGATGATGGAGCGCATCCTCAGTCTCCTCGACGACGACACTCTGATGTGAGCGGGCGTCCTCAGAAGCCGGCCCCGGTCGTCATCCCCCCGTCGACGACGAACTCCGATCCGGTGCAGTAGCTCGAGTCGTCGCAGGCGAGGAACAGCACCACGGTGCTGACCTCCTGGGGCTTGGCGAACCTCGGGATCGGCAGCCGGGAGATCATCCCCTTCGTGTGCCGCCGGGTGTCGTCGGGGTCGGCGCCGGTCATGGGCGTGGCCACCGCTCCCGGATGCACCGAGTTCACCCGGATCCCGCGCGGGGCGAGCTCGAGGGCGGCGGACTGGGTCAGTCCGCGGACACCGAACTTGCTCGCGCTGTAGCCGGTCATCCCGGCGCTGCCGACCAGGCCGTTGACCGAGGAGATGTTGACGATCGAGCCGCCCTCGCCCATCACCGGCGCGGCGTACTTGACGCCGAGCCACTGCGAGACGAGGTTGACGTCCAGGAACCGGCGGAAGTCGTCCACGCTCATGTCGGCGACGGGTTGGAACCCCAGGATGCCGGCGTTGTTGACCAGGATGTCCAGCCGCCCGAACGTGTCCGTCGTGTACTCCACGATCGCGGACCAGTCCGCCTCGGAGGTCACGTCCTGCGGGACGAACCGGCAGTCGTCGCCGAGCTTCTCGCCCAGCGCCCGGCCCTCGTCCTTCAGGACGTCGCCGAAGACGACCTTCGCACCCTCGTCCAGGAAGGTCCGTACGTGCGAGGCGCCCATCCCCCGCGCGCCGCCCGTGACCAGTGCGACCCTGCCGTCCAGCTTGCCCATCACCGCACCTCCGGAGCGGCGAAGCGGTCCTCGGTGAGCCGGAACGTCGGTGTGTCGTCCAAGGAGACCTCCGACTCGTAGAGCCGTTCGTAGGTGGTCCGCGCGATCCGCCAGGCGCCGTCGGCGCCGCGACGGTACCGGTCCCGGTAGATGGACGCGCCGTCCAGCAGGACCCGGTCCCGCTTGCGGATCACGCGGTCCGTCAAGGCCCACACGCCGGTCGCCTCGTCGCCGTCGATCGCGATCTCGGGCTGGCTCAGGCGGTGCACGGTGATGATGTCGTCGGTCATGATCCGGCTCAGTGTCCGGACCAGCTTCTGGGCGCCCTCGAAGGTGAGCCGGTGGCCGTACTCCGCGGTGACGCCGGGCTCCAGCGTCGAGGCGAGCAGGTCCCAGTCCTTGGTGTCGACCGCGCGCATGTAGCGGTACTTCAGCTCCTCGATCGCCCGGTACTCGACCAGGTCCTGGACGTCCATCGACCCCTCCTTATCGGCCCGCGGCCATGTCGAGCGCCGCCAGGTGAGCGAAGACCATCGCGGATCCGATCGGGGTGCCGCCGCCCGGGTAGACGGTGCCGCTGACCGCCGCCATGGAGTTGCCCGCGGCGTACAGGCCCTTGATCACCCGTCCGGAGGTGTCGAGCACCCGCGCCGTCGCGTCGGTGCGCAGGCCGCCCTTGGTGCCGAGGTCGGACAGGCCGAACGCGGCGGCGTGGAAGGGCGCCCGCTCGACCGGGACCAGGGGCGAGGCGCCGTCGGAGAAGGACCGGTCGTACGGCTCGTCGCCGCGGCCGAAGTCCTCGTCCCGGCCCGTGCGGGCGAACGCGTTGAACCTCGTCACCGTCGCGGCGAGCGTGTCCGCGGGCACGCCGATCCGGCCCGCGAGCTCCTCGATCGTGGCGCCGCTCACCCATAGTCCCGCGTCCTCGTACGCCTGCGTCTCTCCCATCGGGACGCTGGTCGAGCGCACCGGCGGGCGCGCGCCGTGGCGGTCGTCGTAGACCATCCAGAACGGCAGGCTCAGGAGGCCCTGGTCCATGCGCTCGATGGCCACCCGGCCGATCCGGTCGTAGGGCCACGACTCGTTGACGAAGCGCTCCCCGTCGTCGCCGACGAAGATCCCGCCGGTGAACCACAGGGAGAAGGTCGAGGTCCCGTCCGGGTGAGTGAGGCCCGGCGACCACCAGGCCTCCGACATCAGGTCGGTGGCGGCGCCGGCGTCGATCCCGGCCTGGAGCGCCCGGCCGAGGTTGCCGGCCGGGCCCATCGCGTCCCGGACGTCCCCGGGGACGCGGTGCTCGGCCCGCATCTCGGCGTTCCGCTCGAACCCTCCGGCGGCCACGAGCACGCCCCGCCGGGTCCGGATCCGGTGCCGCCGCCCCTGGCTCGTGACCACGGCGCCGGCGATCGTGTCGCCGGTACGGACGAGCTCGTCGCAGACCGTCTCGGTCCGCAGCTCGGCGGACTCGTGCCTGGACAGCGCGAGCAGCAGCCGGCCGATGAGCGCCTGGCCTCCGCTGACGAGGTCGGGCAGCGGCCGTCCGGCGCGGTCGGCGCCGAGCGGCGGCCGCAGCACGTCACGGAGCGCGCCGAGCCGTTCGGGCTTGAGCGGGCGCGGCATGATGTGCCGCCCGGTCGGGCTCGCCTTCGGCGCGGACCCGAAGTAGTCCGGCCACGGGTAGACCATGAAGGCGAAGTCGTCGTCGCCCTCCAGGTAGTCGACCAGCGGCGCGCCGCCCTCGAGGAACGCGTCCTGCAGGTCGCGGGGCGTACGGTCGCCGACGACGGCGCGGAAGTAGGCCTTGGCGTCGTCCAGGCTGTCGGTGTCCCCGGCGCGCCGGAGCACCGCGTTGCACGGGAACCACAGGCCGCCGCCGGAGTAGGCGGTCGTGCCGCCGAACCGGTCGGTCGCCTCGACGACGATCACCGAGAGTCCTTCGCGGGCGGCCGTGTACGCGCCGGTCAGCGCGCCGCCGCCCGAGCCGGCCACGAGAACGTCGCACTCTTCGTCCCAGGTCCGCTCCGCCGTCATGGGCACATGGTCACCGGCGCCCGTACGCCTGTCTCGCCCGGTCTCACTCAACAGGACCGCCGCACCGGGGTACGCCCCGGGCGATCCATGCTTGTACGCCCCCCGCCGAAGGAGGCTCCGTGCTGGACCTAGGCCAACTCTCGGACCGGATCGAGATCGCCGACCTGCTCACCTCTTACACGCGGGCGGTCGACCTCGGCGAGTGGGACCGGCTGGACGCGGTCTTCACCCCGGACGCGCACATCGACTACCGGGCCACGGGCGGCATCGAGGGCACGCTCCCGGCGGTGAAGGCCTGGCTGGCGGAGGTGCTGACGGCGTTCGTCCGCCGCCAGCACGTCATGGGCCAGTCCGAGGTCGTCCTCGACGGCGACGCGGCGAAGGTGACGGCGTACTTCGCGAACCCGATGATCAGCCTCGGCGGGGACGGCGGCGAACGCCTGTTCGCCTGCGGCGGCTACTACCATCACGACCTCGTACGGACCGGTGAGGGCTGGCGCTCGCGCAGCCTCGTCCAGGAGCTCACCTGGACCCGCTGACCGGTTCGGCTCAGCCGCGGGCGTGTGACGGCGCGGACGTGAGCGTGTCCCAGGCGGCCATCGCGCAGGTGATGACCGCCTCCAGCTCGGCGCGGTCGGCGCCGTCGCGAGCCTGTACGGACAGGCCCTGCACCACGGTGGTGTAGTAGCGGGCGATGGCGTCGAGGCCGGCGGCCGGCACGGTGAGGTCGCCGTCGGCGGCGCCACGGGCGAGCCGGTCCCTGACGGTCGTGAACATGTCGCGCCGGATGCCGGCCAGGAACTCCCGGACCGAGTGGTTCTCCACGGCGCCGGTGGGCGCGGCGAGGATGAGCATGCAGTAGTGCGGGGCCTCGGGGCGGGTGATCTCGTCGGCGGTGGCGCGCAGCATGGCGTGGATCGCGCCGCGCGTGGTCGGTTGCTCGCGCAGCGCGCGCCTGGGCGGCTCGCCCGAGGTCGCGCCGTAGAGCGCCATGACCTTGCGGAACAGGTCCTCCTTGCTGCCGAAGTAGGCGTAGATGCTGGCCGAGGCGATCCCCATCGCCTGCGCCAGGTCGTTGAGCGAGGTGCCCTCGTAGCCCCGCTCCCAGAACACGTCCAGTGCCTGGCGCAGAGCGGTGTCCGGGTCGAAGGTGCGCGGCCTGCCGCGGGTGGCCATCGAGATGCACCTCCATTTGTTTGTCGTTCGACCAAGTTTACCTTGATCCGCACTGAAGAGGTGTGACACGGTTTGTTTGTCGTTCGATAATCAAAAGGAAGCCGATCATCATGAGCGTTCCCTCGACCATGCGCGCCCTGCGGCAGACGTCGCTGAACGGCCCACAGGACCTGCGCCTGATCACCGACGCGCCGGTGCCACGCCCGGGTCCGGGCGAGGTCCTGATCCGCGTCACCGCCGCCGGAGTCAACTTCGTCGACATCTCGCAGGGCCGCGGAACGTTCGCGGGTGGCCCGCGGCCGCCGTACCTGGCGGGCATCGAGGGCGCCGGTGAGGTCACCGCCGCCGGCGAGGGGGTGACCGGCCTGGAGCCCGGCGCCCATGTGATCGGCGTGGGCATGGGCGGCGGCGCCTTCGCCGAGTACATGGTGCTGCCCGCGGCCGGCGCGATGCCGGTGCCGGCGGGCTGGACGGACGAGCAGGCGCTGGGCCTGGTCGTGAATCTTCCGACCGCGCTGGCGGCGCTCAAGCCGCTGGGCGGCGTCACCGCGGGGCAGACCGTGCTGATCCACGCCGCGGCGGGCGGGACCGGCCAGGCCGCGGTGACGATGGCCAAGCACTACGGCGCGACGGTCATCGCCACGGCGTCGCCGGGCAAGCACGAGGTGGTACGGGCGCTCGGCGCCGACCACGTCCTCGACTCCCGCGGCGCCGGCATCGCCGCCGAGGTCCGGCGGCTGACCGGCGGCGCGGGCGCCGACCTTGTGCTGGAGTCGGTCGGCGGCGCCACCCTCGAGGCCGGTCTGGCGGCGGCCAAGCGGGTCACCGGCCGGGTCGTCGTCTACGGCATGGCCGGCGGCGAAGCCGCGATCACCAACTGGGAGCTGGTCTACAAGCACCAGATCCACGTCATCGGCCTGAACATCGGCACCCTGATCCAGGCCGCACCGCAGATCTTCGGCGAGGTCATGGGCGAGTTGTCCGGGCTTCTCGCGGCCGGGGTGCTCGGCCCCGGCCGGCCCACCGTGTACGAGCTGGCGGAGGGGCCGAAGGCGCTCGCGGAACTCGAGGCGCGGGCCACCGTGGGCAAGCTGGCGCTGGTGCCCTGACCGTGACGCCTGGGGCTACTTCCTGGTCAGGAAGGCCAGGACGACGCTCTCCCAGGCGTCCTTCTGCTCGATCATCGCCCAGTGGCCGCAGTCGGGGAAGACGTGGAGCTCGGCGTCCGGGATGGTGCGCATCGGCACGATCGCCATGTCGAGCGGGCTGACCCGGTCGTCGCGGCCCCACGTGATGAGGGTCTTGGCGGTGATCTTGTGCAGCATCGCCCAGTACGGCGGGACGTCTCCGGGCGGGCGGGCCGCCATCGCCTTGCGGCCGTACATGCGGCGGGCGCTCGCCAGCGTGGCCGGGTCGGTGGCCTGGGTCCAGCGCTCCTCGATCAGCTCCTCGGTGATCAGGGCGGGGTCGTGGACCATGGAGTTCAGCCACTGGACGAGCCGCTCGCGGGTGGGGTCCTCGGTGAACTCCACCAGCAGCCGGATGCCCTCGCTCGGGCCGGGGCTGAACAGGTTGCGGCCCACGCCGCCGATCGTCACCAGCCGCCGTACGCGGTCGGGCTGGGCGCTCGCGACCTGGGCGGCGACGATGCCGCCCATGGAGTTGCCGATGACGTCGACCTGCTCCAGCCCGAGCTCGTCGAGGAAACGGATCACGGACTCGGGGGCGGCGACCATCGGGTGCCGGTCGGTCGGGTCACTGACGCCGAAGCCGGGGAACTCCAGGACCATGCAGTGGAACCACTCGGCGAACACCGGGAGGTTCCCCCGGAAGTTGCGCCACCCGGTCACGCCGGGGCCCGAGCCGTGCAACATCAGCAGCGGCGGGCCGTCGCCGGCCTCGTGGTAGCGCAGCGTTCCCTTGTCCGTCCGCAGTTCACGCAGCGTGGAGTCGTGGTTGAGTTCCGCCATCGTCGACCTCAGCTCCTCCGCGAACGTGTTGCGGGCACGTTAACCGGGACCGGGTACGGACGGCCGCGATCATCCCGATCAGCGAGACCACGGCCCCGTACGCCGCCGGTCGTCCCCGACCCTGGCGGGATGGACTCCCGCTCTGAGGACTTCGCCGGCCGCCGTGGAGCGGCGCTCGTGCTCGGTGCCAGCGGCGGGCTGGGGGCCGAGATCGCCGGGACGCTGATCCGCCGGGGCGGCTCGGTCGCGCTGACGTTCCGGCGCGAGTCGCCCCGGATCGAGGAGCTGCTCGGGACGTCGGCGGCGGCGCGGGCCTACCGGCTGGACCTGGGAGACCCGGAGGCGTGCGCGAAGGTCGTCGACACGGTCGTGGCCGACTTCGGCGGCCTGCACACGCTCGTGTACGCCGCGGGCCCTCACGTGCCGATGGTCCACCTCAGCAAGGTGACCCCGGAGCGGTTCCGCGCGCAGGTGCTCGACGACGCCGTCGCGTTCTTCAACGCCCTGAGCCCGGCCCTGCCCCACCTGCGTACGGCGGGCGGCTCGATCGTGGCGGTGACCACCGCGGCGACGAGCCGGTTCCCCGTACGTGACGGGCTCTCGTCGGCGCCCAAGGGCGCGGTCGAGGCGCTCGTACGCGGCATCGCCGCCGAGGAGGGGCGGTTCGGCGTCCGCGCCAACTGCGTCGGGCCCGGCATGCTGACCGACGGGATGGCCGAACGGCTCATCGCCTCCGGCGAGCTGGACGACCGCGCCCTCGACGCCGCCCGCGCTCGCATCCCGCTGCCGCGCTTCGGCACGGCCGCCGACGTCGCCGAGGCCGTCTGCTTCCTCGCCTCCGACCGGGCCGGCTTCATCACCGGCCAGAAGCTCGACGTCGACGGCGGTTACGGCGTGTAGGTCGCTACTTGAACGTCAGCGAGACGGAGCCGAGCCCGGTGAAGTCGGCGGTGAAGGTCTGCCCGCGCGCCGCGTCGATCGCCCGGGTGCACGACCCGGGCAGCACCACGTGCCCCGCGTGCAGGCGGACGCCGAAGGAGGCGACCTTGCGGGCCAGCCAGGCGACCGCGATGACCGGATCGCCCAGCACCGCGTCGGAGCGGCCGGCGACGACGAACTCGCCGTCGCGGCGCAGCGTGGCCTCGATCGCGGTCAGGTCCAGGCCGGCGGGCGGCACGCCCTCCCCGATCACGTAGCCGGCCGAGGAGGCGTTGTCGGCGATGGTGTCGGCGAGCTTGATGCGCCAGTCGGCGATCCGGCTGTCGATGAGCTCGATCGCCGGGACGACGCGTTCGGTGGCGGCGAGCACGTCGGCCTCGGTGCAATCCTCACCGGGCAGGTCCGCGCCGAGCACGAAGCCGACCTCGACCTCCACGCGGGGGTAGCAGTAGCGGTCGGCGGCCACCGGCTCGTCCTGACGCAACGCCATGTCGGCGAGCAGGTGGCCGTAGTCGGGCTCGTCCACGCCCATCATCTGCTGCATCGCCTCGGACGACAGCCCGACCTTGTGCCCGTTGACGGCACCACCGGCCGCGAGACGACGCCGGATGTTGACGAGCTGGATCTCGTAGGCGTCCACCGCGTCGATGTCCGGATGGGTCTCGGTGAGCGGGGGAATCGGCGCCCGCTCCCGCTCGGCGGCCCGCAGCCGATCGGCGATCTCCACGCGCTGTTCCTCGGTCAGCATGCCGTGACGCTACCCGCGCCGCCCCGCGCGGACCGCCCCGATCCCACTGGCCGGGAACATCACCTCGGCCCCCGGACACCGGGAGAGCCGGCGCCGCCTTCACCACCGGGCCCGGCTCGGCCGGACCGCAACGGGCGCCCTTGTCAGCGGCCGTCCTGTGCCCGGCGACGTCCGCGAAGGACACCCCGGACGGGCGGCCGGGCCTGCTGGTAATGGCCCTCGGACGCAGGTGACCGGCGGGCCGGCTCGCCCGCCGGCCGCTCTTTCAGGCTCCGAAGACCGGAATCGCGGGTGCCGCCTTCGCCACCAGGCTCGTGACCACCGGGCCCAGGTCGGCAGGGTCCCAGCGGGCGCCCTTGTCGGTGGACGGGCCGTGGCGGAAGCCGTCGACCACGCAGATCTCGCCGCCCTTGACCTCGAACACCCGGCCCGTGACCTCGCCCGACTCCGCCGAGCCCAGCCAGGTCACCAGCGGTGAGACGTTCTCCGGGGCCATGACGTCGAACGCGCCCTCCTCCTCCGGCGCGGCCATCATGTCGTCGAAGAGTCCCTCCGTCATCCGCGTCCGGGCCGCCGGGGCGATCGCGTTGACGGTCACGCCGTAGCGGGCCAGTTCGGCGGCGGCCACGAGAGTCAGCCCGACGATGCCGGCCTTGGCCGCCGAGTAGTTGGCCTGCCCGACGTTGCCGTACAAGCCGGCGCCGGAGGAGGTGTTGATGACCCGGGCCGCCACCGGCCGCCCGGCCTTGGTCTCGGCCCGCCAGTGCGCGGCGGCGTTCCTCAGCGGCAGGAAGTGGCCCTTGAGGTGCACGCGCATGACCGCGTCCCACTCGTCCTCGCCGAGGTTGACCAGCATCCGGTCGCGCAGGAACCCGGCGTTGTTGACGAGCGTGTCGAGCCGGCCGAACGACGAGACGGTGGTGGCGACCAGCGCCGCGGCGCCGTCGGCCGTGGCGACGTCGTGGTCGCTCGCCACCGCACGGCCGCCGAGCGCCTCGATCTCGTGCACCACGTCGTGGGCGGGGCCCTCGCCGGCGGACCCGGCACCGTCCCGCGTCACCCCGAGGTCGTTGACGACGACGGCGGCCCCCTGCCGGGCGAACTCCAGGGCGTGCGCCCGCCCGAGACCGCGTCCGGCACCGGTCACGATGACGACTCGTCCCGCGCAGATCATCGCGTGGCCTCCTCTGCTAGATTCCTTCTAACAAATGTTTGGTGGAAAGGTAGCACTATGGGAGTCTCCACCACAGTCCACCCGGACGGGGTGGCCGAGATCGTCGTGGCCGTGCCGCCGGTGAACGCGCTCACCGTGCGGGGCTGGTACGACCTGGCCGACGCGGTCACCGCCGCGGGCCGTGACCACCGGGTTCGCGCCGTGGTGCTGCGCGCGGACGGCCGGGGCTTCAACGCCGGCGTGGACATCAAGGAGATGCAGGCCGCGGAGGGCTTCGAGGCGCTGCTGGGCGCCAACCGGGGCTGCGCCGCCGCGTTCGCCGCCGTCTACGAGTGCGAGGTCCCGGTCATCGCCGCCGTGCACGGCTTCTGCCTGGGCGGCGGCATCGGCCTGGCCGGCAACGCCGACATCATCGTGGCCAGCGAGGACGCCACCTTCGGGCTGCCCGAAGTGGACCAGGGCGCCCTCGGCGCCGCCACCCACCTGGCCCGGCTCGTCCCCCAGCACCTGATGCGCGCCATGGTCTACACGTGCCGCACCGCGACCGCCCGGCAGCTCCACCAGTACGGCTCGGTGCTGGAGGTCGTGCCGCAGGCCGAGCTGCGCGAGACGGCGATGGAGGTGGCCGGGCGGATCGCGGGCAAGGACCCGCTGGTGATCCGGCGGGCCAAGGAGTCGCTCAACGGCATCGACCCGGTCGACGTCCGGCGCAGCTACCGGTTCGAGCAGGGCTTCACCTTCGAGCTCAACCTCGCCGGCGCCGGCGACCGGCACCGCGACGCGTTCGTCGCCCGGAAGGAGCGGACGTGAAGGTCATGTCGATCGAGGAGATCGTCGGCTCGCTGGAGAGCGGGATGACGATCGGGATCGGCGGCTGGGGGTCGCGGCGCAAGCCGATGGCGCTGGTCCGGGCGATCTGCCGCTCGCCGCTCACCGACCTCACCGTCATCTCCTACGGAGGCCCCGACGTCGGCCTGCTGTGCGCGTACGGGAAGGTCCGGCGAGTCGTCGCCCCGTTCGTCACGCTCGACTCGATCCCGCTGGAACCGCACTTCCGCGCCGCGCGGCGCGACGGGTCGATCGCCTTCACCGAGTACGACGAGGGCATGTTCATGTTCGGCCTGTACGCGGCGGCGCACCGGCTGCCGTTCCTGCCCACCCGCGCCGGGCTCGGCTCGGACGTGATGCGGGTCAACCCGGAGCTGCGCACCGTCCGCTCCCCCTACGACGACGGCGAGGAGCTCGTGGCCGTGCCGGCGTTGACGATGGACGTCGCCCTCGTCCACATGAACCGCGCCGACGCGCGCGGCAACGCCCGCTACCTCGGCCCGGACCCGTACCTGGACGACCTGTTCGTGAAGGCGGCGACGACGGCCTCCTACGTGTCCTGTGAACGCCTCGTGGACACCGCGGACCTGCTCGGGGACGGCCACGTACGGTCGCTGCTGATCAGCCGCGTCCACGTGACCGGCGTGACCGAGACGCCGCGCGGCGCTCACTTCACCGACTGCGAGCCCGACCACGGGCGCGACGAGGCGTTCCAGCGCGCGTACGTGGAGGCCGCGGCCGACCCGGACGCGTGGGAGGCGTTCCGGCGGCGCTACCTCGACGGGGACGAAAAGGCTTACCAGGAGGCGATCCGATGACGGCGACCCGTGCCGAGGTGTGCGTGACGGCGTGCGCCGAGGCCTGGCGCGGCGACGGGGAGGTCCTGGCCGCGGCGATGGGCACCTGCTCTGTCCTCGGGGCGCGGCTGGCCCGGCTGACGTTCGAGCCCGCGCTGCTCACCACGGACGGCGGCGCGCTGCTCACCGCCGAGCCGATCCCGCTCGGCGCGGAGGCGGGCGCCATCGAGGGCGGCCTGCCGTTCCGCGACCACCTGTGGCTGGTCGCGGCCGGGCGGCGGCACGTGATGATGGGCGCGAGCCAGATCGACCGCCGCGGCAACACCAACATCTCCGCGATCGGCGACTGGGAGCGGCCCAAGTCCCAGCTCCTCGGCGCGCGTGGCGCGCCCGGCAACACGCGCTGCAACCCGACGAGCTACTGGATCCCCCGCCACTCGACTCGCGTGTTCGTGGAGCGGGTCGACTTCGTCAGCGGCGTCGGCACCGACCGCGGCGCGTTCGACCTGCGCCGGGTCGTCACCGACCTGGGCGTCCTCGACTTCGCCGGGCCGGACGCCACGATGCGGCTGGTCTCGGTGCACCCCGGCGTCACGGTGGAGCAGGTCGTGGCCGCGACCGGCTTCGCGCTGGACGTCCCCGCCGACGTGCCCGAGACCCGTACGCCCACCGAGGAGGAGCTGCGGCTGCTGCGGGAGTTCCTCGACCCGGGCTCTCAGCGCGATCGCGAGGTGCGGACATGATCCGCACCGCGCTCACCGAGCTCACCGGCGTCCGGCACCCCGTCGTGCAGACGGGGATGGGCTGGGTGGCCGGGCCGCGGCTGGTGTCGGCGGTGGCCGAGGCCGGCGGGCTCGGCGTGCTGGGGTCCGCGACGATGACGACCGGGGAGCTCGCGTCCGCGATCGGCGAGGTCAAGGACCGTACCGGCGCGCCGTTCGGGGTCAACCTGCGGGCCGACGCCGGCGACGCCGCCGAGCGCGTCGACCTGCTGATCCGCGAGGGCGTCAAGGTCGCCTCGTTCGCGCTGGCGCCGAGCCGGGACCTGATCGGCCGGCTGAAGGACGCGGGCGTCGTGGTGATCCCGTCCGTGGGCGCGCGGCGGCACGCGGAGAAGGTCGCGGGCTGGGGCGCGGACGCGGTCCTGGTGCAGGGCGGCGAGGGCGGGGGGCACACCGGCCCGGTCGCCACCACGCTCCTGCTCCCCCAGGTGGTCGACGCCGTGGACATCCCGGTGATCGCGGCCGGTGGCTTCTTCGACGGCCGCGGACTCGCCGCCGCGCTCGCGTACGGCGCGGCGGGAGTGGGGATGGGCACGCGGTTCCTGCTCACCTCCGACAGCTCCGTGCCGGACGCCGTCAAGCAGGTCTATCTGAGCATGGCCGAGACCGTCGTGACCCGGCAGGTGGACGGGCTGCCGCACCGGGTGCTGCGGACCGGCCTCATCGAAGCGCTGGAGACGCGCGGGCGGGTACGGCGGCTGTCCGGGGCGATGCGCAACGCCGCCCGGTTCCGGCGGCTGTCCGGCATGAGCGTACGGGCCATGCTGCGCGACGGGATGGCGATGCGGCACGGCAAGGACCTGTCGTGGTCGCAGGTGCTGATGGCGGCCAACACCCCGATGCTGTTGAAGGCGGCCATGGTGGACGGCCGCCCGGACCTGGGCGTGATGGCCTCCGGGCAGGTCGTCGGCGTGATCGAGGACCTGCCCTCGTGCGCGGAGCTGATCGGGCGGATCGTGCGTCAGGCCGCCGAGGCGATCGAGGCCTCCCACGGCCTCCTGCGGCAGGACGTCACAGGCGCTCGATGACGGTCACGTTGGCCTGACCGCCGCCCTCGCACATGGTCTGCAGGCCGTAACGCCCGCCGGTGCGCTCCAGGTGGTGGAGCAGCGTCGTCATCAGGCGCGCTCCGGTGGCGCCCAGGGGGTGGCCCAGCGCGATCGCGCCGCCGTTGGGGTTGACGCACGCCGGGTCGGCGCCGGTCTCCTTGATCCAGGCCAGCACGACGCTGGCGAACGCCTCGTTGATCTCCACGGTGTCGATCTGCCCGATGGTCATGCCCGCCTTCTTCAGCGCGTACGCGGTAGCGGGGATGGGCGCGGACAGCATCCGGATCGGGTCCTCGCCGCGGACGGACAGGTGGTGGACGCGGGCGCGCGGGGTCAGCCCGTGGTCACGGACGGCCTGCTCGGAGGCGATCAGCAGCGCGGCGGCGCCGTCGGAGATCTGCGAGGACACCGCGGCGGTCAGCCGCCCGCCGTCGACCAGGGTCTTCAGCCCGGCCATCTTCTCCAGCGAGGTGTCGCGGCGCGGCCCCTCGTCGGTCGTGACGTCCTCGTACGGGGCGATCTCCTTCTCGAACAGGCCGCCGTCGATCGCCCGCAGCGCCCGAGTGTGGGACTCGTAGGCGAACCGCTCCATGTCATCGCGGCCGATGTCCCAGTCACGGGCGATCATCTCCGCGCCGTTGAACTGGGAGACCTCCTCGTCGCCGTAGCGGGCGGTCCAGCCCTTCGATCCGTGGAAGGGCCCCTCGGGGTAGCCGATCGTGGCACCGCCCGCCGTACCGATCGGGACCTGCGACATGTTCTGCACGCCGCCGGCGACCACCAGCTCGGCGGTGCCCGACATGACGGCCTGGGCGGCGAAGTGCACCGCCTGCTGGGACGAGCCGCACTGGCGGTCGACGGTGACCCCGGGCACCTCCTCGGGCAGCCCGGCCGCGAGCCAGCAGGTGCGGGCGACGTCGCCGGCCTGCGGGCCGAGCGTGTCGACGCACCCGAAGATCACGTCCTCGACCGCGGCGGGGTCGGCGCCGGTCCGCTCCATGAGTGCGCGCAGCACGTGGGCGCCCAGGTCGGCGGGGTGCACCGTGGACAGCCCGCCGCCACGCCGGCCCACGGGGGTGCGGACCGCCTCGACGATGTAGGCCTCGGCCATCGCGTTTCTCCTCAGCTCTCGGGTGCCGCCTGGATCCCTTCGAGGACCATGGCGAGATACTGCTTGGCGACCTCGGCCGGCGACAGCCGCTCGCCGGGCTGGTACCAGCTCGCGGCGACCCACACGGCGTCGCGGATGAACCGGTAGACCAGCGACCGGTCCAGGTCGGCGCGGAAGTCGCCCTCGGTCACGCCGCGTTCGAGCAGCCCCAGCCACATGTCCTGGTGGCGGCGCCACGACTCGGCGAGGAAACCGAAGCGCTCCCAGGAGGCGGCGAGGTAGCGCGACTCCCTCTGGTAGATCATGACCGCGTGGCGGTGCTCGTCCATGCACCGGAACGACTCGGCGACCAGTGCCTCAAGGGTCTGCCGGGCGCCGAGACCGGCGTCCAGGACGCGCTCGAACCCGGCCCACATGTCGCCCAGGAAGGTGGCCAGGATCTCCTCCACCATCGACTCCTTGGAGTCGAAGTGGTAGTAAAGGCTGCCGCCCAGGATGCCGGCCGCGTCGGCCACCTCGCGGACGGTCGTGGCGGCGTAGCCCCGCTCGGCGAAGACCTCGGCCGCCGCGGAGAGCAGCTCGGCACGCCGGACCGCGCGGGCGCTGGTCGTGCCTTCGGCGTCGCGGCGTCGTGGACTCATCGAAGAGGCTCTCCTGGTCTGTCTCAGGGATGCTGGCTGGACACGGAGACGACCTCCCCGGTCAGGTACGAGGAGTAGCCGCTCGCCAGGAACACTATGACGTTGGCCACCTCCCACGGCTCGGCGGACCGCCCGAACGCCTCGCGGGCGGTCAGCTCCTCCAGCACCTCGGGTGAGGTGACCTTCACCAGATGCGGGTGCATCGCGAGGGACGGCGCGACCGCGTTGACGCGCACGCGGTAGTCCGCCGCCTCGAGTGCCGCGCACCGGGTCAGCGCCATCACGCCCGCCTTGGCGGCGGCGTAGTGCGACTGGCCGCGCTGGGCCCGCCAGCCGACGACCGAGGCGTTGTTGACGATCACGCCGCCGTCGTCCTGGCGCCGCATCGCCCGCAGGGCCGCGCGGGTGCAGCGCATCGTGCCGTTCAGCGTGACGTCCAGGACGCGGTCCCACTGGTCGTCGGCCATGTCCACCAGGTCGGTGGTGCCGCCCAGGCCGGCGTTGTTGACCGCCACGTCGATGCGGCCGAACCTGTCCAGCGCCGCGTCGTACAGCGCCCGTACCTGCTCGTCGGAGGTGACGTCGCAGGGCCGCGCGGCGACCCGCTCCGCGCCGAACTCCGCGGCCAGCGCCTCCCGCGACGCCTCCAGCCTCCGCTCGTGCGCGTCGCTGACGAACACGCGGGCGCCCTCTTCGAGGCAGCGGCGGGCGGTGGCTCCGCCGATGCCCGCCCCGGCCGCCGCGGTGATCACCACGACGTCGTCGCGAAGGAGTCCGTGCGCGGGAACGGGAGGCGGGGCCCCCTTCTGCTGTTCCGTCACGTCGGTTACTCTACCAAACAGTTGTTAGAAAGAAGGCCTCATGGACCTGGATTTCGGCCCCGCCGAGGAGGAGTTCCGCGCCGAGACGCGCGCCTGGCTGCACGAGCACGTGCCGGCCGAGCCGCTGCCGTCGCTGGAGACCGAGGCGGGCTTCGCCGCACACCGGCAGTGGGAGCGCACCCTGGGCGAGGCCCGGCTGGTGGCGGTGTCATGGCCCGAGGAGTACGGCGGCCGCGGCGTGACCCCGCTGCAGTGGCTCGTCTTCGAGGAGGAGTACTACGCCGCGGGCGCGCCCGGGCGGGTCAACCAGAACGGCACCGACCTGCTCGCCACCACGCTCTTCCGTCACGGCACGCCTGAGCAGCTCGCGCGGATCCTGCCGCCGATCGCGGCCGGCGAGGTGATCTGGGCGCAGGCGTGGTCGGAGCCGGGGGCGGGCAGCGACCTGGCCGGGCTCCGCTCGACCGCCACCCGCGCCGACGGCGGCTGGCTGCTCCACGGGCAGAAGACCTGGAGCTCGCGGGCGCCCTTCGCCGACCGGGCGTTCGGGCTGTTCCGCTCCGACTCCGAGGCCGGCCGGCACCGGGGCCTGACGTACGTGATGTTCCCGCTGGACGCCGAGGGCCTGACCGTACGGCCGATCGGCCGTCTCGACGGCAAGCCCGCGTTCGCCGAGCTCTTCTTCGACGGAGTGTTCGTGCCCGACCACGAGGTCATCGGGACGGCCGGCGAGGGCTGGACCGCCGCGATGAGCACGGCGGGCAACGAGCGCGGGCTCACGCTGCGGCCGCCGGGGCGGTTCATGGCCTCGGTCGACCGGCTGGCGGCACTGTGGCGGGAGCGGGCCGACCCCTCCGACTCCGCGCTGCGCGACCGGCTCGCCGACATCTGGATCCGGTCGCGGGCGTACCGGCTCAAGGGCTTCGAGACGATCTCCCGCGAGGAGGACGTCGGCATGGAGGCCAGCCTGACCAAGGTGTTCTGGTCGGAGCTGGACGTGGCGCTGCACGAGACCGCGCTCGACCTGCTCGGCCCGGACGGCGAGCTGGACTCGCCCTGGCTGGAGGGCTACGTCTTCTCGCTGGCCGGGACGATCTACGCGGGCACGAACGAGATCCAGCGGAACGTCATCGCCGAGCGGCTGCTCGGCCTGCCGAGGGGAGCACGGTGAAGTTCGTCCTGGACGCCGAGCAGCGGCTGTTCGCCGAGACCCTGCACACGCTGCTGGCCGACGCCGGCACCGCGCCGGCCGTACGCGCGTGGGCGGCCGGGGACGCCAAGCCCGGCCGTGCTCTGTGGTCGGCGCTCGCCGACGCCGGCGTGTTCGCGCTCGCCGTTCCGGAGGCGCACGGCGGCGCCGGGACGCTGCCGGTGGAGCTGGTCTGCGCGGCGGAGCAGCTCGGCCGCCACGCCGTGCCCGGGCCGTACGTGGAGACGCTCGCCGCCGCCGAGCTGCTCGGCCGCCTCGGCGACGTCCCGCTCGCCGCGACATGGCTCCCCCGGATCGCCGCCGGCGACGCGCTCGTCTCGCTCGCGCTGCCGCCCGCGGTCCCGTACGCGCTGGACGGCGACGTCGCCGACCTGGTGCTGACCGCCGATGACTCCGTACGCGAGGCGGCGGTGCGCGGCGGCACGCCCTCGCTCGACCCGGCGCGCCGGTTGCTGCCGGTCGTGCCCGGTGAGGCGCTGGCCACCGGGACGGGCGAGGCGACGGCGGCGGCCTACGACCTCGGCGCGCTGGTGTGCGCGGCGCAGCAGTTCGGGCTGGGCCGTGCGCTGCTGGACGTGTCGGTGGAGTACGCGAAGACGCGGCGGCAGTTCGGGCGCCCGATCGGGGAGTTCCAGGCGGTCAAGCACCACCTCGCGGGCGTCCTGGTGGAGCTGGAGTTCACCCGCCCGCTCCTCTTCGGCGCGGCGCTGTCGTACCGCACGCCGGACTTCTCCCGCGACGTGTCCGCCGCCAAGGCCGCCGCGTCGGCCGCCTCCTACACCGCGGCCCGGGTCGCGCTGCAGGTGCACGGCGCCATCGGCTACACCGACGAGTACGACCCCTCGCTGTGGATACGGAAGGCGCGGGCGCTGTACGCGGCGTGGGGCTCCCCCGCCGTGCACCGGGCCCGGGTCGTCGACGCGCTGTCCGCCCGATGAGCGCGGCGGCGGACTTCGGCGGCCGCGCCGTCCTGGTCACCGGAGGAACGCGCGGCATCGGGGCGGCCATCGCGCGGTCCTTCCTGGACGCCGGCGCCGAGGTCGTGGTGTGCGGGCGGCACGACCCCGCCTCGCCGCCGGAGGCGGGCGGCCGCACGGCGCGGTTCCTGGCCGCCGACATCCGCGACCCGGACGCGGCGGCGGAGCTGGTGGAGCGGGCGGCCGGGCTGATGGGCCGGCTGGACGTACTGGTCAACAACGCCGGCGGCTCACCGGACGCGGACGCGGCGACGGTCTCACCCCGGTTCGTCCAGGGGGTCGTACGGCTGAACCTGCTCGCCCCGTTCTACGTCGCGCAGCCCGCCAACAAGATCATGCAGGGCCAGCCGGACGGCGGGGTGATCATCAACATCGGCAGCGTCTCGGGCGAGGACCCGCAGCCGGGCACCGCCTTCTACAGCGCCGCCAAGGCGGGCCTCCTGGCCCTGACCCGTGCCCTGGCGCTGGAGTGGTCCCCGAAGGTGCGGATCAACCACGTCACCGTCGGCCCGGTACGGACCGAGGACGCCGCGGCCCGCTACGGCGAGGACGGCGGCCAGGCGATCGGCGACGTCATCGCGATGGGCCGGCTGGCCGACCCGCAGGACGTCGCCAATGCCTGCCTCTATCTGGCCGGCGGCCTGGCGTCGTACGTGACCGGCGCGGACCTCGCCGTCCACGGAGGCGGCGAGGTCCCGGCGCGTTACGTCGCGACTCGGAACTGAGCCCGGCCGTCCGTGAGCACGGTCGTCCCGTCGACGGCCGCCTCGAACAGCAGGGCGTCTTCTTCGTGCCAGCCGCTCACCCGGAGCCGGTCGCCGGGGAACACCGGCGCGGCGAACCGCCCGTCCAGCGCCACCAGGTCGGCCGGGTGCGCCCCGATCTCACCGGCCAGCGGGAGCGTGACCGCGGCCAGCGTGCACAAACCGTGCAGGATCGGGCGGGGCATCCCGGCGGCCCGCGCGGCCTCCGGGTCGATGTGCAGGTGGTGACGGTCGCCGAGCAGCCGGTACAGCGCGGCCTGGCCGGGCGCGGTGGCCACGTCGAACTCCAGGTCGGGCGGGCCGTCCGGCCTACGCCGCGCCGAGGGGCCGCGCTCGCCGCCGAAACCGCCGTGGCCGGGGGCGAACAGCGACCAGGTGGCCTCGAAGTACGCGCATTCCACGACGACCTCGAAGATCGCCGCGCTGCCCTTGTCCCAGACCTCCCCCACGCGGGCGGTCAGCTCCAGCTCGCCCTCCCGCGGCAGCGGCGCGCGCACCCGGAGCCGCTGCGACCCGTGGACCGCGGTCGCGACGTCGAAGGCGCCGGCCGAGCCGAGGACGTCCGGAGCCCACTGCGCGCACGTGAGCGCGAACGTGGGCAGCACCCGCAGCCGCTCCTCGAACACCAGGTCCAGGTCGGCCGCCGCCGCGCCGACGGCGAGCGCGTACAGGATCGCGTCGCGGTCGTCGTAGCGGACCGTACGGGTCCCGAGGTCGCGGTGGCGCCACCGTGCCGCGCTCGCCGGTTCACGCAGATCCATGGACGCCCTTTCAGGGGAGGAAGCGGTGGCGGCCGTTCGCGGCGAACTCCTCGCGCAGCGCCGCCTTGTCTTCGGGGGTCATCAGCGCGTACTCGGGCGCGCCGCGGCCGGCCCAGCGGTACACCGGGTCGGTGGTGCGCCAGCCCTCGACCTGCACCTGGCTGCGGCCGACCTTGCCCGAGCCGGTGGTGGGCAGGGCGTGGGAGACGCGTACGAAGCGCGGGGCGCCCTTGGTGCCGAGGTCGGCCTGGCGGGCCAGGAAGGCCGCCAGGCCGAGGTCGTCGAAACCGGTGCCCTCCGGCACCTCGATCGCCGCCATCACCTGGTCGCCCGACCGGGGGTCGGGCACGCCGAACGCGACGGCGTCGATGACCTTCGGGTGCCGGCGCAGCGCCGCCTGGGTCGGCAGCGCGGAGATGTTCTCTGAGTCCACCCGGATCCAGTCGCCCGAGCGGCCCGCGAAGTACAGGAAACCGGCGGTGTCGACGTAGCCGAGGTCGCCGGTCCAGTACCAGCCGTGCCGGACCCGCTCGGCGTCGGCCTCGGGGTTGTCGTAGTAGCCCTCGAACCGGGCCGCGCCCTCGACGTCGACGATCTCGCCGACGGCCTCCTCGGCGTTGGCCACCCGGCCGTGCTCGTCCAGGACCGCGCGGGCGCAGGTCTCCCGCGTCCGCGGGTCGACGATCCGCACGCCCTCGCGCGCGGGACGGCCGAGCGCGGCGGGCGGGGTGTCCTGCGGCCGTACGATCATGCCCGCGCTCTCGCTGGAGCCGTACCCCTCCATCAGCCGGCAGCCGAAACGGCGCTCGAACGCGGCCTGGTCCTCCGGGGAGGCCTCGGTGCCGAACGCGTGGGTGAGCGGGTTGTCGCCGTCGCCGGGCCGCTCCGGCGTCGCCAGGACGTAGGCGACGGCCTTGCCGACATAGGAGAAGAACGTCGCGCCGAAGTAACGTACGTCCGGCAGGAAGCCCGTCGCGGAGAAGCGCGGGGTGAGCGCGACGGTCGCCCCGGCGACCAGCGCCGGCGCCCACAGCGCCATCAGCGCGTTGCCGTGGAACAGCGGCATCGGGCAATAGCAGACGTCGTCGCGCGTGACGTCGTACTTGGCGCTCATGACGTGCGCGCGGTCGGCGAGCCTGCCCTGTGAGCACCGGGCCGCCTTGGACGCGCCCGTGGTCCCGGAGGTGAACAGCAGCAGCATCTGCGTGGCCGCCGTGATCGAGGGGTCGCGTACGGGCTCGCCCGCGTGCCCGGCGACCCGCGCGGCGTAGGCGTCGTCGTCCACGAGCAGGAACCGGCCGGGCGGGACGCCGACGTCCAGCCCGTCCAGCAGCGCCAGCCCGGGCCGGTCGGTGACCAGAAGCTGGAGGTCGGTGTGGCGTACCTCCTGTTCGAGGTTCGCGCCGCGCCGGGTGGAGTTGACGCCGACGACCGTGGCACCGCCGAGGGCCGCCGCGCCGAGCCAGAAGACGTACTCGGCGACGTTGTCGAGCAGGACGCCGACGTGGAACGGGCCGTCCCGGCGCAGCTCCGCCGCCAGCGAGGCGCGCGCCGCGCTCTCGCGTACGACCTCGTCCCACGTCCAGTCCCGCTCGCGGGTCCGCAGCCCCGGCCGCCCGTCGCCGAGCCGGTCGAGCAGCAGATCCGCGATGGTGTCGTGCGTCATGGTCGCCGACGCTAGCCAGGCGCACGCCCTTACGGCCGCAGCGTCCCGCTGACCGGGAAACCGCTCAGCGCCGTCGCTCCACCGCCCGGTGGTACTGCCGCCACACCTCCCCCGGCGTCACGACGCGATCGAGGAACATCAGGGCGTCCATGCGGCAGTCGCACGGGTTCTTCTCCTCGGTGTTCTGCGGGAAGCTGCCCCCGATCTTGATGCCACGGGGGTCGGTCGCCGAGGTGAGGTCGGGCTCCGGCGGCCCGGCGACGGCCCACGGGTCGCCGGGCAGCACGTACGAGCCCGCCAGCGGCCTCCCGTTCTTGTACAGCCGCATGGTCCCGTCGTCGAAGTCGAACGTCGCGGCCAGGAAGACCCACGTGTCCGGCGGCAGCACGCTCTGCCAGTCGCCGTCCGCGGCGAAGGTCTGGGAGCTGCCGGTGTCGATGCGCCGGCCGAGGGCGACCACGCGCAGCTCCCCCGACACGCTGATCACTTCGAGCAGCGCCCGTACGTTGTGGCCCTGGGAGTCGCCGCTGAGGAGGCCCGCCAGGCCGACCGCGTCGTAGTGGTCGGACGGGTCCGGGGTGGTGGTGTTCAGGCCCGGGTTCGGGCCGGTCGTCTTGAACCACCCCATGATCGAGGCTTCCCGCACGCCGTTGAAGGCGTGCAGGCCGGGCACGCCGGTCGCCGAGTAGACGCCGGCCTTCCAGTCGTCGTTGCCGGTGACCGCGGGGGCGACCTGACGCGTCTGGATCGAGTGGCGGCCGCCCGGGAACGCGGCGTCGCGCACGCGCATCGCGGCGCCGCCGTTGACGAGGCCGATGTCCGTGCCCGACCGGCCCTGGTCCCGCTCGACTGCGGGATCGCCCGGGGCCGGGTGCTCGAAGTCGTAGTAGGCGACGAGGTTCGGTCTCAGGGCGGGCGGCACCGCCGGTCCGGGGTGCGCCTGCGCGGCCGCCGGGGTCAGCGGCGCGCACACCAGCGCGAACGCGAGAGCCGTACGCCGCCACCGGCGGCCGGGGCAGGAGCGCATGTCTCTCCCCGATCAGCCGGTCGCGGCGGTGCCGGTGACCGTGAGGTGGCGCACCCGCCCGATGTTGTCGAACGACCCGAACCCGACCCGCCCGGACGTGAACGTCCTGTCGACGGCCGTCATCAACGGGTTCCTGGAGTGGTCGAGGTACACCGCGATCTCACCGGTGTCGGCGTGGCGGACGACCTGGACGTGATGCCACTTCGTGTCGGTGATGGCGGGCGGCGCGCCCCGCGAGCGGACCGCGTCCCACTGGTCCTCGATCCGGAGCCGGTCGGCGTCGTTCACGACGAAGACGCCGTTGTGCGGGTAGATCGAATTGTCCTGCGACAGATGGGCGTAGTAGAAGTGCGTGTCGGACTGGTAGCCGAACACGATGATCACGTCACGGTTACTGACGTCCGTGGGGGTGTCGATCCGCACGTCGGCGTCGATCCGTTCGGTGCCGTACGCGGGGCCCTTCGTCAGCACTGCGTACTCAAACGGGCGGCGCGGGCCGGGGCGTTCGACGCCGGCCTCGGCCAGGATCACCTGGCCGTTCTCGAACCTCCACTTCGGCGGGGTGACCGGGGCCCAGTTCGCCGCGGTCGCCGTGCCGGAGACGTGGGTACGGCCGACCGGGCCGGCGGCGAAGTGACGCGTGCCGACGACCTTCCAGATCTTGCCGTTCGCCTTCGAGATGAGGTAAAGCTCGCCCTTGCTGTCACGGCCGAAGCGCAGGTCGACCCGGGTGTCCCCGGCCAGCTGCCGCATCGTCACGCGCTTGCCGGTCCGATCGAAGACCATGAGCTTGTGGATCGGGGCGCGCGGGGCGCCGCGGCGCATCTCCCGCTCGTTGGTGTAGAACACGCTGCCGTCGACGAGGTCGCCGAAGACGTACTTGCCGTAGAGCTCGGGCAGCTTGTGGCCGCGGTAGACGTAGCCGCCGGAGATCGCGCGACCGATGTCGGCGTCGCAGGTCCAGTCCGGCGGCGGGTCGTGGTCGTAGGCGGCCACCGGGTAGTCGTAGTGGTACTGCGCGTCGTCGGCGGGCAGCGGGTACAGGTTGCACCGGTCGGCCTTGTCGAAGACGAACGGCCCTTCCCGGTTCGGCCAGCCGAGGTTGTCGCCCGCGCGTACGTCCCACACGCCCTCGATGGCGTGCTCGCCGATGTGCCCCAGGAACAACCGGTGCGCCCCTCCGGTGTCCCAGCTGAAGCGGTGCGGGTCGCGCATGCCGTACGCGTAGATCTCGCCGATGTGACCGGGCTGACCCACGAACGGGTTCGAGGCCGGGACGCCGTACCTGCCGTTGGCGCTGTTCGTGCCGTGCGGGTCGATCCGCAGGATCTTCCCCTGCGGGATGGCGAGGTTCTGGGGGTCGGTGTTGCCCGCCGCCTGTCCCTGGCCGCCGTCTCCGGCGGCGATGTAGAGCAGACCGTAGTCCGCGTCGCCGCGCTCGGCGTTCGGGTTGAAGCCGATCTCCTGGATGCCGTGGATCTGGCCGGCGAACCCGAGCCGCAGGACCTCGCGCCGGGTTCCGTGGAAGGTGCTCGCGGCGGGGTCGTCCGCCGTCCACTCGTCGATGACGCCGTGGTAGATCGTGTTCGGCTGGGGCGTCAGGTCCGGGACCTTCGTGGTCATGGAGGCCAGCTCGGTATGGACCGTGTAGAACTTGCCGTTCCGCTTGTAGCCGGGGTCGAAGGCCACGATGCCGAAGCCCTGCCCGAGGCCGCGGCCGGAGAAGAACTGCGGGGCGAACGTGGCGCCGACGTCGAGGTACTCCTGCGGAGTGCCGTGATCGAGGAGGTACATCTTGCCGTTGAGGTCGGGCACGTACATGCGTCCCGAGCCGTCCGGGATCTCACCGATGTAGTTGATCCTGGCCCAGCGCATCAGCCGGGGGTCGACCGGCGCGGGGGTCGGCTCCGACTTGGGGAACGAGGCGAACTCCTGGACCGTGAGCCCTAAGTCGGAGGTGATCGGGCTCTCCGGGATCGGATCGGTGATCGGCTGACCGGCCGCTCTCGCCGCCGGCCGCGGCACTGCGACCAGTGCCGCGAGCACGGCGACGATGGTCAGCAGGCACCGAAGGGACTTCGTCATCTCTGCCACCCGGGGGGTTGCTGGGAAAGCGCTTTCCCGAACGTAAGAGACGATCTAGGAGGCGTCAAGGATCAAAATCGTGCGCGCCGGTCACTCCGGCCACGGAGAGTTGAGAATGATCTCGACGAAGTCCTGACGGGTGAAACCGGGGACGAAGTGCGCGAGGACGTCGTCGTTCATGGTCCCGAACGTGGTGTCCGGGCGGTCCTTCATGCCTTCGGTGAAGGCCCGCAGGATGTTCTGCTTGAAGTCCGGCCGCTCGTGCGCGGCGGTGACCGCCGCGACGTCCCGGTCCTCGATCTCCTCCAGCTCGAAGCCGAGCACGTCGGTCTCGACGCCGGCGGTGACGAGGGCGACCTCGGGCCCGAGGTGTTCGGGCACGCCGGGCGTGGTGTGCAGGGCGATGCCCAGCCAGACGGCGCGGGCCTCGGCCTCCGTACGGCCGTGCCGTAGCAGGAAGTCACGGGCCAGGTCGGCGCCGTCGATCTCGAACCGCTGGTCCGTACGGCGGTAACGTTCGGTGAGGCCCAGGTCGTGGAACATCGCGCCGACGTAGAGCAGTTCGGGGTCGGCGTGGAGGCCTCGGTGGCGGCCCTTGAGGCTGCCGAAGAGGAACACGCGGCGGGAGTGGTCGAACAGCACGGGCGTGGCCGCCTCGCGTACGAGCTCGGTGGCCTCGCGGGCCAGCGGGGTGTCGGGGATCGCGATCCCGGCGATGGTCTGGGTCATCGGTCGTCTCCGTTGGTGTGGTCGGTCGTTGCGGGCCTGTTCCCAGCCTGGCGACGGCGGCCGTTCGCCGCCCCCCGCCGACGGCCAGGTTTCGCACGGAAACGGACACGAAAGGAGCGCGCAGTGCAGCACCGGGTCGGGGTCGTGGTCTTCGACGGCGTCAAGATGCTCGACGTCGCCGGGCCCAGCGAGGTGTTCGCCGAGAGCAACCGGCACGGCGCGGACTACGGGCTGTCGGTCTGCGCCGTGGGCGGAGGCTCGGTCATGTCCTCGACCGGCATGCGGATCACCGCCGACACCGACGCGAGCGCCGACGGTCTCGGGTTCGACACCCTGCTGGTCGCGGGCGGCGACCTGCTGCCGACCCGCCCCATCGACCCCGCACTGCTCCGGGCCGTCCGCGGCCTGGCCGCCCGGTCCCGGCGGGTCTGTTCGATCTGCACGGGAGCGTTCATCCTGGCCGCGGCCGGGCTCCTGGACGGTCACCGGGCGACGACCCACTGGCAGCATACCCGGCTGCTCGCCGATGCCTACGCCTCGATCACCGTCGAGCCGGACGCGATCTTCGTACGGGACGGCGACCTGTTCAGCTCCGCCGGCGTCACCGCGGGCATCGACCTGGCCCTGGCGCTGCTGGAAGACGACCACGGCGAGGGACCGGCGCGGCAGGTGGCCCGGTCGCTCGTCGTCTTCCTGCAGCGCCCGGGCGGCCAGTCGCAGTTCTCGCCGGCGCTGCGCGGGCCGCGCCCGCGCACGCCGGTGCTGCGCGCCGTCTTCGACGGCATCGTCGCCGACCCCGCCGCGGACCACTCGGCCGCGGCGCTGGCCGCGCGGGCGTCGGTCAGCACCCGGCACCTGACCCGGCTGTTCCGAGACGAGCTGGGCACGACGCCCGCGAAGTACGTCGAGGCCGTACGGTTCGACAGCGCGAAGGCGGCCCTCGACGGCGGCCTCGGCGTCGGCGCGGCGGCCGAACGGGCCGGCTACGGCAGCCCGGAGTCGTTGCGCCGCGCGTTCGTCAGCCGGCTCGGCGTGTCGCCGCGGGCGTACCAGCAGCGGTTCGCTCGTCCCGGCGCCACGACGCGTGATCGCCGCTAGGAGGAGACCTCGCTGATGCCGGGCGTCGGGCAGAGCATCTTCTTCTCCGCGTGGAACTCCTTCTCGGCCGCCCAGGGCACCGTCTTGCCGGGCGCCACGGGGACGAGGGCCTCGGCGTAGTCCAGCGTCGTCGCCTGCCTCGTGGTGAAGTGCACCGTGATCTTGTACGTCACCGGCTTCTTGCCGGGGTTGGTGGCGGTCCCCTCCGCGCTCCAGCCGCCGGGGATCTCCGCGCACTTGGTCAGTGCGACGTTCTTGCGGACCTTCGGCTCATTGGCGATCTTCGTCGGAACCGGGTTCGTGGCGTTCGAGGACACCGCGGCGGTGTTGCGCACCGGGTGGTCGTCCGATGAGCACCCCGTCACCGCCGCGCCCGCGAGCGTTCCGAGTGCGACGATGCTGACAACGTTTCGCATGTTCATCGAATTACTCCTGACTGCGCTACGGCCGATACGACACACGGTTCACGAACGCGGCGTGCGGGCGCGCGTACCGGCGTTGTTCTTTGTCGTAAATGACCGCGATTTGATGAGCGGTCTCTGTTCGGGGCCCTTTCAGTGCCGGCGGTGGCCCTTGTGGTGCCGGTGCTGGTGGTGCCGTACGTGGTGGTGCCCGTGGTGACTCACCCGGTGTCCGTGGTCCTGACGGTCGCGCGGAGCCGACCACCGTGCCGTCCGGGAGCGTGCCCGTGGCGACCGCGCCGTTGACGATGCCCCCGCGTTGACGTCGGCCCGGCTCGTGACGTACGTCCCGGTGCAGGTCACGGTCCGCCTCGCGCCGAGCGTCGTCGTCGGGCACGTGATGACCGGCGGTGTGCCCGTGCCGGAGAACGCCGGAACGAGTAGGTCACCGTCTGGCCCGCCGCCGTCACCGACGACGGAGCGGGCCGTCTTGAGGAGCCGGATCGCCGGACCGGGCGTCGTGGTCACCGTCGCCGTCGACGGAGCCGACGTCACCGCCGGGCCGGTCGGCGGCGTGCCGGAGGCGGTCGCGCTGTTGACGATCACCCTGCCGGTTGCCCGGTGTCCGTCTCCGGGTGCAGTAACGGGGGGGTGTGTTCGCGCCGCCACGATCTTGAGCGCGACCCTAGGAATAGCCGGCTTGAAAAGACCTGGAGCAACGACGATTCATTTCAGATCCAAGCCGTCCAACTAGGCCGTTATCAGCTACTTATGTCGCAATGGCTCGCCGCCGTGTCCCGGCCAATTCCGGACAGATCTGCCGGTCTAGAGCTCGTTGCCCCAGTAGTAACGGGCGGCCGTCTCGACGAGCTCGAGCCGGGCGTGCTGGCCGGCCCAGCTCACCCGGCCCGGAGCGCCGGCGGCCGGGGCGAAGCCGCCGTTGGTGCTGATCGCGATGTCTTCCAGGTCGAGGACCGAGGACGCCGTGTCGATCCGGTCCAGCAGGTCCTCGACGGACTCCGGCGAGGCGGAGCCGACGTCGACGACGCCGAGCGCGATGACGCGTCCCGCCGGGACGAGTTCGAGCGGGAAGCGGGAGTTCACCGCCTCCGGGTACTCCACGTGGATCCGGCCCACCGCGAGCCGTTCGAAGAAACGCGTCACGGCCGTGGCGTCGTACCCGTCGGCGAGGACCGGGGCGCCACCCGTGGTGAGGTCCAGGCTGACGCGGAAGTCCTCCCCCACGTCCAGCGCGACGATCGAGGCGGCGTCCGTGTCGGTCATCCGGTCGAGCAGCTCGTCCGGGTCGGCGCCGGCGGCGCGCAGCCGTTCCCGGCCGGCGCTCGCCAGGACCAGCGCGTACGCGGGGTTGGCCAGGCGGACGTGGTCGATCCCGTCGCCGGCCAGCGCCTGGACCTCCTCGCGGATTACGCGGGCGAGCTCCGCGCCCAGGAGGCCCGGCGAGGCGTACGCCGCCGAGGACCGGTCGGCGTCGAAGGACCGCTCCGTGACGAAGGCGGCGGACGGGAGCGTCACGACCGTCGAGCGCCGGGTGGCGCTCCGCAGGAACGACGCCTCGTGCGCGGCGAGCCGGCCGGCCGGCTCCAGCTTGGCGACGGCCGCCGGGCCGGGCGGCAGGGAGGCGATCTCGGCGAACAGCTCCGCGAGCGGCGTGGCCGCGGTCCCGCCGAAGCCCTTGACGGCGTCGTAGACGACGGAGGTCGTGTCGTCCCGGCGGTACTCGCCGTCGCCGATCGCGGACAGGCCGATCCGGCGCTGCAGCCGGGCGGCCTCCGCGACGGCCTCATCCTCGGCGGCCCTGACCTCCGCGTCGCCGGCCCGGCCGGCGGCGCGCGCCTGGCGGGCCTCGATCAGGGCGGGCGGCCGGACCAGGCTCCCGGCGTGGTCGATGTGGTACTTGAAATCGTCAGCCATGACGGCTCCTCACGATGGGGAACGGCGGTCAGGAACGCTTGGCTCCCGCCCACGCCTGGAAGGTCATGTCGAAACCCGCTCCGGCGACGACGGCCGAGCAGATCTCCTCGTCCTCGTCCGGGCTGCCGCCCGACACCCCGAAGCCGCCGAGGAACTCATCCCCGCGCTTGAGGGTGTAGCCGCCGCGGGTGGCCACGATCGGGTGGTGGCCCATGCGCGCGACCTGCCCGAAGAACACCGGGTCGGAGGCCGACCAGTCCTTGAGGAGTGCGCTGGGCCGCTGCATCACGGCCGCGGTGTAGGCCTTGGCGGTGGCGATGCTCGGGGTCATCGGGCGCGCTCCGTCCATGCGTTCGAGCGCCACCAGGAAACCGCCGGCGTCGACGACGCAGAAGGTCATCGCCTTGCCGAGGGCGGCGGCCCGGCCGCGTCCGTCGTCGATCAGCGCGCGCGCCTCTTCCGACGTGATCCTCACACTCGCACCGGCCCATCCGTGTCCGTCATCGTTTCGGGGTCGCGCTCGTGGACGCGTCGTAGGACGCGCTCGACGGCGGAGTTGAACTTCTCCGGCGCCTCCCAGTACATCGAGTGGGGCGCGCCCGCCACGACGTCGAGGTGGGAGCCGGTCACGACCCGCGCCGCGCGTTCGACGGTCGCGACGCTCAGCACCGCGTCCAGCTCGCCGGCGAGGAAGAACACCGCGATCCCGGACGCGACGACCTGCTCGACGGTCGGGCCGTCGGCGTTCAGGTTGCGCAGGTCGGCCATCTTCGCGGTGTTGAAGGTGCCCATCTGCCGGAACAGGAAGGTCAGGTCCGGGTGCTCGTCGCGGAACCGCGCGCTGAGCAGACGGTCGAGGACGGGCAGCCGCGTGGCCGCCTCGCGGTCGGCCGCCACGAGCCGCGCGAGCTCGGGATGGTCGATGCCGCCGAGCGAGTGGGCCAGGACCACTCCCGCCGCGCTCTCCGGCCGCGCGATCGCGGCCTTCAGCGCCGCCGCGGCCCCGATGGACTGGCCGACGAGGAGCACGCGGCCGGCCTGCGCCGCCTCGATCACCGCCAGGATGTCCGACGGGAAGGCCCGCGCGTCGAACTCCTCCATCGAGGAGTCCGACAGGCCGAAGCCCCGCAGGTCGACGGTGATGACGGTGTAGCGATCCCGCAGCGCGGCGACCTGCTGCCACCAGGCGGCATGGTGACCGCCGGACCCGTGCACGAACAGGACCGCCGGCCCGTCGCCGTGCTTTTCGAAGTAGACGCGCGTGCCGTCCTCAGCCGTGGTGAAGGGCATTCCCCGCCCCTTCCTTGACCGCCTGCGGCGCGGTGTAGTCCCGGCGGCGGTGGTGGACGAGCTCGATCATCGTGTGGTCGGGGTCGTGGACATAGCAGAACTTCGACTGGTTCTCCGGGCGCTCGATCGGCCGGGTGTGGCGGACGCCGAGCGTGTGCAGGTGCTCGAGGAAGCCGTCCCAGTCCTCCACCTCGATGGCGAAGTGGTACGGCGACATCCGGTCCATCTCCTCGACCGGCGTGAAGTGCAGGTCGAAGTTGCCCCGGGTCATCAGGACGACCTTGGTGTTGCTCTTCGGCGTGATCGCCTTCATGCCGAAGACCTTGGAGTACCACTCCTTGGTGCGTTCGGGATCGGTCGTCGGGAAGTTGACGTGATGGATGTAGGCCGGTCGATCGCTCATTTCTGCTCCTTGACGGGGTTGCGCAGCGTGCCGAGCCCGCTGATGACCACGCTGACGACGTCTCCGGGCTCCATGCCGACCGCGCCGTCCGCGCCCATCCACAGGACGTCGCCCGGCCGGAGGGTGATGTAGCGCGCGATCTCCTCGATGTAGTCGAAGGGGTCGAAGATCATCGCGCCGGTGGGGAAGGACGCACGGGTCTCGCCGTTCACCCGCACCGTCGTGGTCGCCGACAGGGGGTCGGCGTCGGTGTCGATCCAGGGGCCCATCGGCTTGAAGGTGTCGCTGTTCTTGGCCCGCCACAGGGTGCGGTCGCCGTGCTGCCACTCCCGGGCGCTCACGTCGTTGCCGATCGTCCAGCCCCACACGCCGTCGCGGGCCTCGTCACGCGAACAGTGGCGCAGCGTACGGCCGATCACCGCGACGAGCTCGCCCTCGGTCTCGAAGCGCCCCCGGCAGCCGGCCGGCCTGACGATCGCCTCTCCGTCGCCGATGAGGGCGCTGTTCGCGCGGTACCCCACCTCGGGGCGGTCGGGAAAGGCCACGGCGTGCCCGGCCTCCTGGGCGTGCCGGATGTGGTCGGCGTAGTTGAGGCCGACGCAGAAGAAGGTTCCGGGGACGACCGGGGGCAGCAGCCGGACGCCGCCGAGCGTGGACGACACGCCCGTCAGGCGAGGCCCCTCGAAGGGGCCGCCCTCGGCCTCCAGGATCGTCTCGTCCTCGACGATCCCGTTCCTGACCTGGCCTTCGGCGAGGTAGCGGCACCATCTCATCGCCCGCGCCTCATCCGCGGAGCCGGTGCGAGACGCGCTTGGTGACCAGATAGCCGTCCAGCCCTTCGGGGCCGCCCTCGCGTCCGTAGCCGCTCTCCTTGACGCCGCCCGACGGGGCCTGCGGGACGGAGCCGCCCACGTGGTTGATGGACAAGATGCCCGCCTCGAACTCGTGCACGAGCCGGTCGGCGACGTCGGCGGAGCGGGTGAAGCCGTACGCGGCCAGGCCGTAGGGCAACGCGTTGGCGATCGCGAGGGCCTCGTCCAGGTCGGTGAACGGCATGATCGGTGCGACCGGCCCGAACGGCTCCTCATGGAGGATCGCCGCGCCGGCCGGCACGCCGGTCAGCACGGTCGGGGCGTAGAAGAAGCCGGGCCCGTCGATCGGGTGGCCGCCGGTCAGGACGTCCGCGCCGGCGTCTCGCGCGCCGGCGACGAGCCGGTCCACGGCGTCCCGCCGCCGCGCCCCGATCATGGGGCCCATCTGGACGCCGTCCTCCAGGCCGTTGCCGACCTTCATCGACTCCGCCGCCGCGACGAAGGCCGCCACGAACCGGTCGTGGACGGCCTCGTGCACGAGGAACCGGCTCGGCGAGGTGCAGACCTGCCCGGCGTTGGCGAACTTCCCCCGTACGCACTCGGCCGCGGCGGCCTCGGGGTCGGTGTCCTCGCAGACGATGACCGGGGCGTGCCCGCCGAGCTCCATGGCGGCCGGTTTCATCACGGCGGCGGCCAGCCCGGCCAGGCGCTTGCCCACCGGGATGGACCCGGTGAAGGCGACGAAGCGGATCTCGGGGGCGGCGATCAGGTGCTCGGAGACCTCGGCCGGCACGCCGAAGACGAGGTTCAGGACCCCGGCCGGCACGCCCGCCTCCTCCAGGCAGCGGACGAGCGCGCACGCGGTGCCCGGGACCTCCTCCGAAGCCTTGATCACGATCGAGCACCCGGCCGACAGCGCCGCGGCGATCTTGCGCATCGGGCCGCCCGCCGGGAAGTTCCACGGGACCAGGGCGGCGACCGGGCCGACCGGCACCCTGGACACGCTGAGCCGCTGGTCGCGGCCTGCGGGGATGATCCGGCCGTACGCGCGGCGCCCCTCCTCGCAGTCCCACTCGAGCAGCGTTGCCGCCCGCATGACCTCGCCGGTCGCCTCCCGCAGCGGCTTGCCCTCCTCCCGCGTCATGATCCGGCCGATCTCTCCGGCCCGTGCCCGCATCAGCGCGGCGGCGTCGTGGAGGATCGCGGACCGGCGGTCGACCGGGACGTCGCGCCACAGCCGGAACCCGCGCGCTGCGGCGGCCACCGCCCTCTCCAGGTGCGCGGCGTCGGCGAGCGGGACCTCCGCGAGGACCTCCTCGGTGGCGGGGTCGATCACGGGCTCACCGCGCGTGCTGCCGGCCGTCCATTCGCCGTCGATGTACAGCGCGGGCCGCGGATAGCCGTCCGCGGGTCCGCGGACCGGCGCGCGGTCTTCCGTCGTCGTCATTCGCCTTCGCCTCTCGTCGTGCGCACCGTCCACAGGTGATGCGGCGGCGCGGTCTCCCACGTGCGCGTGGGGTAGGTGTCGTCGACCCGGTCCATGTCCGCCGCGAACTCCACCCGGCCGCCGCAGGGGGCGTGGATGAACCGGAACACGTTGGACCCGATGGTGTGCCGGCCGAGCCGGCGGGCCTCGTGCCAGCCGCGCTCGATCATCTGGTTGGCTCCGACGATCACCTCGTCGAAGCTGCCGACCTCGTACGCCGTGTGGTTGACGCCCGCGCGGTCGGGCCGGTGGCACAGCAGCAGGGTGTGCTGGTCGGCGTCGCCCTCACACCGCATGAACACCCCCATGTCGAGCACGCGGTCGGTGGCGAAGAAGCCCAGCCGCCGCAGGTAGAAGTCGACGGCCGCCTCCCGGCCCTCTTTGGGGATGTTGAGGGCGATGTGGCAGATGCGCAGCGGGCGGACCTCGCCGACGGGCTCGACCGGGCGGTTCCAGCGGGTGGTCCGGCCGTGGGTGTTGTCGGCTCCGTCGCGCGGATCCGCCTCGACGGGGCGCGCGACGGCGAATCCGAGCCCGAAACCGGTCTCGTCGCGGGTGTGGACGTCGCCCTCGGCGTCCGTCCGCACCTCGCGGTCGCGGCTCAGGTCGGCGGCGATGGCGTCGAGGGCCTCCTGGGAGTCGACCCCCCAGACCACCTCGCGCAGGGTGGAGGCGGCCTCCAGTGCCGGCGGCAGGCCGGGGTCGTCGCCGGCGCGCAGCTCGACGTGCTGGCCGGTGCGCGTCCGGAGCGCGACGCCCGGTCCTGCGACGTGTTCGAGGCCGAAGTCCTCGAAGAAGCGCGTACAGGTGTCCACGTCGGTAACGCCGTACACGACGCGCTCAATGCGCAGAATTGCCATTGGAAATCACAAAGCCTTTCGTGCGGCATTCGCTGAACGACCTTGCCGCCGGGCGACAGATCCAGCCTAGGGGCGACGGTATGCTTTTCTCAATACCGCACCGTCTTCATGCAGGAACCCTTAAGTTTCGGGTTCCGTGCTTGACAGGAAGTCAGGCTGTTTTCAGTGGCCTGGACGGCGTCATCGGGTTCTTCAGGAACCATTCAGAAATGTAGTCGAGGAAGACTTTTACCTTCTGCACCCGCTGGCCGCCGGGCGAGTAGATGGCATAGAGGGAGCGGTTCGGCACCTCATAGGCGGGCAGGACCCGCACCAGTCGCCGTTCCGCCACGTCGTCGCAGACGGTCCGCATCGGCAGCAGGCCGATGCCCCGTCCCCGTACGGCCGCCTTCTGCAATGTCAGGTAGCTGTTGGAGGAATAGACGGCGTTGAGCACCTTGATATTGTGCTTGCGGCCGTCCTGCGACAGGTGCCACACCGGGTCGTTGGTGTTCACCAGGCAGTCGTGCTCGGCCAGGTCGCTCGCCTCTTCGGGCGGGCCCACCTGCTCGAGGTAGTCAGGGGCCGCGCACAGCAGGAATTCGAGCGAGGCCACCTTTTTGATGAGCAGCGACGAGTCGCGCAGCTCCCTGGTGTGGAACGCGATGTCGTAGCCGTCGCCCAGGAAGTCATAGTTGCGGTCCGACATGCCACCGACCTCGAACCGCACGTGGATCTTGGGATGGTCCACGGCGAACGACGCGATGGCCTCGCCCAGGTCGAGGTGGCCTATCCATTTGGGGCAGATGATGGACAGCTGCCCCTCGACCTTGTCGCGCAGGCCCTGCAGGGCGGCCTCCTCGGCGTCGATCTCGGCGAGGACGCGTTCGCAGAACTCGAAGTAGTGCTGTCCGGGCTCGGTGAGGCTGACGGCGCGCGCGGTGCGGTTGAAGAGCCGCACGCCGAGCTGGCTCTCCAGATCGGCGATGTGCCGGGAGACCAGCGACCGGGAGATGCCCAGGGACCGGGCGGCGTGGCTGAAGCTCTTCGCCTGGGCGACACCGACGAAGCTCCGCATGCCCGTGAGCCGGTCCACTCCGTGCTCCCTCCCGCGAGTCTTTCGCGAGTCTACGTTCATGTGCGCTCCGCCGACCAACGCTGAGCTGGGCGAAGAGGGAGCTTCGCAGAACTGTAGATCATTTCGGCGACAATGTCCGCGCTCAGTGGAGCGCGCAGGACCGTGCCGATCACGCCCTGGTCCAGGACGACCACACGGTCGCAGAGAGCGGCCATCTCCTCCTCGTCCGCGCCCGCTACGAGGACGCCGCACCCGTCCTCGGTCGCGGCCCGTACCGCCGCGATGATGTCGCGCCGGGCGCCGACGTCCACGGCCTGGGTCGGCTCGTGGAGGACGAGCAGGTCCGGCCGCGTCGCCAGCCACTTCGCCAGGAGGACCTTCTGGCGGTTGCCGCCGCTCAGCGCGCTGACCGGCATCTCGGGCACCGGGGGCCGGACGCCGAGCCGCTGGAGCAGCGACCGTACCTCCTCCCGCTCCCAGCGGCGGTCGACGCGCAGTGCGGTGCCGCGGGCGCGGACCTGCGGAAGCGTGATGTTCTCCGCCACGCTCATCGCGCCGGCCAGGCCGTCGGCGTCACGGTCCTCGGGTACGAGCGCCAGGCCGGCCGTGAGGCACTCGCCGCAGCCGCAGCGCGTCAGGTCGAGACGGGTGCCGCCGATCGTGAGCGTCCCGGCCCCGGCCCGCCTGACGCCGCTCACCAGGTAGGGCAGCTCCTCGTGCCCGGAGCCGACGAGACCGGTCACCCCGACGACCTCGCCGCACTCGATCGTCAGCGTGAGGTCCCGCAGCACCTCTCCGGTGAGGCCGGTGATCCGCGCGGCGACCCGCTCCCCCGGGCCGGCCTCGGGCCGGCGTACGGCGGCCGGGGGCGTCTCGGCGTGCGCCCCGCCCGGGCGGCGCCCGGCCGGGCGGTGGGAGCCCGCCCGCCGGGCCCGCGGCCGGTCGGCGCCGTTCTGCCCCTGACCCGGGCGGACGGTACGCGGGGTGTAGCCCAACATGGTCTTCACGAGCCGCGCGTGGTCCAGGTCCGCGGTCCGCGCGCCGGACTCCATCACCTCGCCGTCCCGCAGGACGGTGACGGCGTCGGTGACCTGCAGGACCTCGTCCAGCCGGTGGCTGATCAGCAAGACCGCCGTACCCGTCGCGAGCACGCCCTCGACCAGCTCGTAGAAGTGGCCCAGGGAGTCGCGGCCGAGCGCGCGCGTCGACTCGTCGAAGATCACGATGCCCTCGCCGTCGCGCGCCTGCTGCAGCGCGCGGGCGATCGCCACGGTCGCCTTGTCCTCGGCGGACAGCGCACCGACGCGCGCGTCGAGCCGGACCGAGCGCCCGAGCGCGGCGAGCACGTCGCCGGCGGCCTCGCGCTCCCGGTCCCACTGGATCCGCCGGGACCAGCGCGTCGCGCCGAACCGCCCGATGCGGATGTTGTCCAGGACGGTCGCGTCCTCGAACAGCCCGAGCGTCTGGTGCACCACCGCGAGCCCGAGGTCGCGCGCCTGGCGGAGCCGTACGGGAAGCCGCAGCGGCTCCCCGTCGATGCGGACCGCGGCGCCGGGGTCCGGGTCGTGGAAGCCCGTGAGGATCTTGGCCAGCGTGGACTTGCCCGAGCCGTTCTGCCCGACCAGCCCGTGCAGCTCGCCGGGCATGATGCGCAGCCGTACGTCGCGCAGGGCGCGGTGGCGCCCGAACGTCTTGGAGACGCCCTCCAGCTCCAGCCGCGGGACGGTGGAGTGCCCGGTCATCCGACGCCCCAGACGCTCTTGTACTCCGACGCGTAGCCGGCGGGCCCGAACCACTCGCCGGAGTCCTGCGCCGCGTTGGTGAGCGTGAGGCCGCCGACGTTGTCGCGGGTGAAGAGACGGAGCGGGGTGGCGATCGGGTCGACCGGCTTCTTGAGCATCAGGCGCAGCGCCGCGTCGGTGTCCGCCCAGCCCTGGTACGCCGAGGCCTGGCCGACGGTGGCCCACAGCAGGCCCTTGGCCTTGAGCATCTGCAGCCCGCCGAGCTGCGCCGCCGTGCTCACCAGCTTGATCTTCTGCGCCTTGCCGGACTGCTGGACGCCGCCCAGGGTCGGCTGGAGGTACTGCTCGAACTCGGAGACGACGTAGGTGATCTTCGGGTTGCGCAGCAGCGCCGAGCTGGTCGAGGAGGCGATCAGCGAGAAGTTGGCCGAGGAGATCTTGTTGACGGTGATCTCGCAGTCCGGGCAGTGCGCCGTGAACTCCTGCTGGGCGGCGGCGACGTAGGCGATCGTGGACGGGGAGTCCGTGCTCTGGTTGATCAGGACGTGGGCCGAGCCCCTGGAGTCGGCGGTGATCCAGTCGGCCGCCGTCACGAGCTGGGCGCGGCCGGCGCCCTCGGCGTAGGCGAGCGACGCGCTCGCCGGGTGCGCCGGATCGGGGATCTGGTCGGTGATCAGGACCGGAATCTTCTTGCGCTGCGCCGCGTCCAGCGCGTTGGCCGCCATGCCGTACGGGATGGAGTCGGTGATGATCGCGCCGGCGCTCGCGCCGGCGGCCTGGTCGACGCACGCCGACACCTGGGAGGGGTTGGAGTTGCCGTTGCAGACCTGCAGTGACAGGCCGGCGGCGGCCAGCGCCTTCTTCAGACCCGCCGCGGTCGTGGCGAACTGCGGCGCCTGCTGGGTGATCGGCACGTAGTAGACGGTCTTGCCGTGCAGCGAGGAGACGCCGCTCAGCCTGTCCTTCGGGAGCGGATAGGTCGTGAGCGGCGCCTGGGCCGTGGCGACCGCCTGGGCCGCGTGCGCGTCGGTGCCCGGCCCGGTGCCGGCCTTGGCCGTGCCGTCCGACGACGAACCGCACGCCGACGCGGCCAGCAGGGTGACGGCGAGGAGGCCGGCGGCGGCCGGGCCGGTGGATCTGGAACTCATGGTGGGGTGTCCTTCCGACGTGCGCATGTCATGCCACGCGGGCGCGGAGCAGAGTGGAGATGGTGACGGCGACGACGAGCACGCCGCCGTAGAAGACGTCGGAGACCCAGCCGGCCACGCCGAAGAGCTGGAGCCCGAGGATGCCGGTCGCCAGGAAGTAGACGGCGACGAAGGTGCCGATCGGGTTGAACCGTCCCGGCTGGATGACCGCCGTGCCCAGGAAGGTCGCGGCGAAGGTGGGCATCAGGTAGCTCTGCGACACGGTCGGGTCGAACCCGCCGGTCGCCGCCGACGCCAGCACGCCGCCGACCCCGCAGATGAGCCCGGCGAAGACGAACGCGCCGAACCTGATGCGCTTGACGCGTACGCCGGCCAGGCGGCTGACCTCGCGGTTCGCGCCGACGAACCGCATGTGGCGGCCGAGCGGGGTGCGGTCCACCACGTACGCGAAGATCAGCACGAGGACGACGCCGTAGTAGAACGACAGCGGGAGCCCGGCGAGGTTCTTCAGCGCGATGTCGCCGAAGCCGGCGCTGAGCCCGCTGATCGCGGTGAGGCCGCTGATCCACAGCCCGACGCCGAGCAGCAGCGTGCCCATGCCGAGGGTCACGACGATGGTGTTGACCCCGAGGCGTACGACGAGCCATCCGTTGACCGCGCCGGCGGCCGCGCCGACGGCGATGGCGACGACGCTCGCCATCAGGGGGTTCCAGCCGTGGTGGACGACGAGCACGGGCACGACGATCGCCGCGAGGCCAAGGTTCGAGGCGACCGACAGGTCGACGAACTCGCCGACGCAGACCGTGCACAGCAGCGCCGCGGTGAGGAACACCAGGGCCTGCTGCGAGCTGAAGATCGTCTGGAAGGTCTCCCGGGTCATGAAGCGGTCCGGCTCGAACAGGCCGTACACGCCGATCATCAGGATCCAGATGACCACCACGGCGAACCGCGCGCTGCCCTCGGACAGCAGCCCGGCCGCGTGACGGCCCCGCTTCGTCTCGGCGCCGTCCGGCCGGCCGGCCACCTCACCGGACTCGGGCGTCTTCGCGCCCGCCCACGTGGTCATCTCTCACACCTCCGCGGCCGGGACGCGCTCGTGGCCGCGCACGTCTGGGAAGGGCGGCGTGCGGCCCGGCTGCAGGTCCACCTGGCAGGCGTTCAGCAGCATCGCGAGCATCGAGAAGTTGCCGAGGCTGCCCAGGAGGTCGACGACCCCCTGCTCGCCGAGTTCCTCCAGGGCCAGGGCGAAGGTGGCGTCGGAGACGAAGTGGTCGCGCAGGATCTCCGTCGCGAACCGGTGGACGGCGTCCTCGTCGGCGCGGGCGAAGGCCGGGTCGCGGTTCTCGGCGAGCGCGGTCAGGCTCTCGCGCGCCACTCCCGCGTCCACCGCCTTCTCGACGTGGGCGTTCCAGGAGTACTGCGCGTCCCAGTGGCGTGCCGCGACGAGCAGGCTCAGCTCCCGCAGGCGCAGGTCCAGCGAGGACTCGAAGCGGCAGTAGGCGCCCAGCGCCTCGACCTTCTCGCAGAGTTCGGGACTGCGCAGCCACACGAGGAACGGTCCTCGGGTACCGCCGCGCCGGCGGGTGATCCGGTCGCTGATCTCTCGCTGCCGCGGTGACAGCTCCACGAGCTCGGGCAGGCGCATGTGAGTGTTTCCCGTCTTTGGTGTTTCGCTGGCATGTCGGTGACGTAACAATGCATAGACCGCTCATGCCTTGTCCATGCTTCTGAGGCCGTCTGACGGGTCAATCCCCGAACGCTTAGGTTCACGTTTTGTGAACCGTCATCCCGCGCGCCGCCGAGTAGTCTCCGAATGGCAATTCTGAAACCAACGCGAGGAGACAGGCCATGACGGTCATCAAGGCGGCCGAGGTCCAGCGGCTCAATCGCGGCGGAGGCGTGGTCACGACGCCACTCATCACACGGCTCAGCGCGGCGGAGGAAAACACGATCACGACGGGGATCAGCGTCTATCCGGAAGGCACCGGAGCGCCCCCGCATCTGCACAACTGCGCCGAGCACGTCACCCTTCTCGAAGGGGTCGGCGAAGTCGAGATAGCCGGTGAGACAACGCCACTGGTAGCGCATGACACCACCTACATCTCGGCGGGTGTGGAGCACGCTTTTCGCAATACCGGCGGGTCGCCGATGACGATCCTGTGGGTTTATGACTCGGCGCGGGTCACCCGGACGTTCGTGGAGACGGGCGAGACCGTGGAGCACCTGTCGGAGGCCGACCAGATGGTCCAGGACGGCTGATCCCCCGCGCGCCGCGACCCGCCCGCGGCGCGCGGGGACGGCTCAGGAGGTCTCCGGGACGGTGAGCCCGGCCTTCTCCGCCTGGCCGGCCAGCCCGGCCCAGACCTTCGCCGGCAGCGGCACACCGCCGCTCAGGCGCTCCTCGTACGTGCGGGCGCCGCGCTCCCCGGGGATCAGCACCTCGCGCGACTCGTCGCCGGCGGGCAGCGCCTTCACCGCGTCGAGGGTGTCGTCGACGAGAGAGACGAACTCCGGCACCGGCAGGAACGCGGAGATGTCGACCGCGATCAGCGTGGCGTTCTGGCGGTGCCGCCGGCCCTCGGGCGTGCCCGCGTGGTAGCCGCTGACGATCGGGTTGGCGGTCAGGCAGCCGGCCAGCAGCTCGAAGACCAGCGACATGCCGGATCCCTTGGCGCCGCCCATCGGGAGCGGCACCTTCGCCGCCGCCGGGTCGGTCGTCGGCACGCCGTCCGCGTCCAGCGCGGCGCCTTCCGGCAGGGCCTGCCCGCTCGCCCGGTACTGCGCGAACCTGCTGAGGGCGATCACCGCGGTGGCCATGTCGAGCAGGACGTGGGGATGGCGGCCGGCGGGGACCGCGACCGAGAGCGGGCTGGTCGCCACCCCGGCCCCGCGGGCGCCCGCGTACGCCATGTTGGGCACCCCGGCGACGATGCCGAGGCCGGCCAGCCCGGCCTCGGCCGCCATTGCCGTGTAGTAGCCGATGGCCCCGGTGTGGACGGTCCCGCGGACGGCGACCCAGGCGACGCCGGTGTCCCCGGCCATTTCGATCGCATCGCGCATCGCCAGGGTCAGCGCGACCGGTCCCGGCGCGCCGTCCGCGTCGACGACCGCGACCGCCGACCGCAGCCGCTCCACCTTGATGTCGGCGCGGGGCTTGGCCTCGCCCCGCTCGAACAGCTCGATGTAGCGCGGCACCCGTGAGACGCCGTGGGAGTCGACCCCGCGCAGGTTCGCCCACACCAGCACGTCGGCGACGGTCCCGGCGTCCGTGGGTGACACGCCCTGCGCGGCGAACAGGCCGCTCACCAGCGTCCGCAGCGCCTGGGCGGAAACATTGATCTTGGCAGCCATGGGTGGCCCGCCTTCCGGCAGTTCGAGGGGGATGGGGGATCAGCGGTCCACCTGGACGTTGACGAGCGCGGTGCGGCCGTCCCGTACGGCGGCCAGGGCCTCGGTCAGCGCCGTACGCAGCTCGCCGGGCGCGGTGACGGTCCGCCCGAACATGCCGAACGGCTCGACCAGGGCTGCGAGGTCGGGCTGGCCGCCCAGGTCGACGCCGTGGAACCGCCCGGTCCGCACGGCGGCGCCGTCGGGGTAGAAGCGGAGGTGGTTCAGCTTCATCGAGCGGTACTGCCCGTTGTTGAACACGACGATGAGGAGCGGCAGCCCGAGCTGCTCGGAGGCGGCCAGCGACTGCACGATCGGGTTGTAGAGGAACGACCCGTCGCCCACGACGAACGCGACCTCGCGCTCGCGCGCGGCCAGCTTCACCCCGAGCGCGACGCCGAGCCCCTGCCCGAGCCCGCCCTGGACGTAGGTGTAGCGGCCGGGGCGGTCGCTGTTCAGATGGCGCCGGACCGTACGGCTGTGCGTGATGGTCTCGTCCACCACCGTGGCGTCGGGGTCGAGGAGCTCGCGCAGGGTGGAGACGACCAGGACCGGGTCGATGCCGTCGGCGCGCGCGACGAGGGACTCCTCGTCCGACAGCCGCGCGGCCTCCCGCTTGTGCGCCTCGGCGAACTCGGCGTGACGCGCGCCGACCAGCTCCGCGTCGACGCCGATCGCCGCGACCTCCTCGGCGAGCGCCCGCAGGGTCCGCGCGACGCCGCCCTCGAGGTAGGCGTCGGCGGTGAGCACCTGGTAGGCGATGTGCGGGCGGTGCGGCACCTCGTCCACCACGACGACGGTCGCGTCGCCGGGCTTGGCGCTGGGCGGGTACCACGGCGCCCGGCAGCCGACCAGGAGGATCAGGTCGGCCTCGGCGGCCAGGCCCTCCGCGCGTTCGCCCTGGTGGAGGGGGTGGGTGCTGGGGAAGTTGGCGCAGACGGCCGACTGGGGCTCGACGACGGGGACGGCCAGCGACTCGGCCAGGCCGACCAGCGCGGCGAACGCCTCGGGGGCGCGCCCCGCCGACTCGGTGACGATCAGCGGCCGCCGGCTGGCCGCCAGGAGCGCCGCCACCCGCTCCAGGTCGGGGCGCGCGGCCACGGTGCCGCCCGGCGGCGCCACGCTCGCCGTCCTCACCGGCGGGGTCCAGGGTTCGAGCAGGGCCTCGACCGGCACGTTGAGGTACACCGGGCCGGCCGGAGCGCGCTGGGCGATCTCCCCGGCGCGCACCACCATCCCGTACACGGTGGAGGCGTCGGCGGCCTGGTTGGACCACTTCACGAACGGCGCGGCGATGGCCTGCGGACCGCCGACGATCGACAGGTTGCGATACCACTGGGAGCCCGGGTCGACGGCGCCCTCTCCGTACGTGATCGACTCGGCCGAGCAGACGACCATCGGCGCCCCGCTGAGCAGCGCCCCGTGGATGCCGCAGGAGCCCTGCAGCAGCCCCGGGCCGGCGTGCAGCAGCACCATCTGCGGGCGGCCGGTGACCAGGGCGTAGCCGGTGGCCATCGCGACGGCGAGGGTCTCGTGGAGCAGGTCGAGGTAGAGCGGGCCCGCGGCCTCGTCGCGCTCCTGCCGGGCCATGGCCTCCCAGACGGGGGCCCACTCCGAGCCCGGCGAGGAGAAGATCACCTCGACGCCCAGGGTCCGGCAGGCGGCGAGAACGGCCTCGCCGCCGTCGAGGGACGTCGTCATGACGCGGTCACGTCCGCCTGCGCGGGCAGCGGCCAGTCCAGGCACTCACAGATCCCGCGCCCCATCATCCACTCCAGTTCCCCGGGTGTGAAGGAGAAGTGCTTGGTGAACTGCTCGATGGTGTCCTTGTAGGTCAGCCCGTGGCCGGTCAGCCTCGTCAGGTCCGTGCCCCAGAAGCAGCGTTCGGGCCCCATCCTGTCCACCATCTCCCGGACGTATTTTTCGATGTTGAGGTTCGGGAAGGGGTGGGTGGAGTAGCCCGGGATCGCGGAGACCTTGACGTAGATGTTGGGGCGTTCGAACAGGTCGGCGGTCTCCTTCACCCAGTAGCCGATGGAGTCGTCGACGCAGCGGGCCATGATTCCCATGTGGTCGATGATGATCCGCAGCCCGGGGTGCCGGTCGGCGATCGCGCCGAGCTCGGCCTTCCAGATCGGGGCGTGCACCATCGTCTTGACGCCCAGCTCCTCGGCCAGCGGCCAGTACCAGTCGCAGGTGCCGTCGATCATCCAGTTGCGGTCGATCGGCCGGTGGAAGGTCAGCCGGGTGCCCTTGATGTGGGGGTTCTGCGCGAAGTCGCGCAGCATCGCCGCGCCCTCGGCCGGCTTGTTCTGCGGGACGCGGGCCATGATCCCGAACCGGCCGGGGTCGGCCTCGCACGCCTCCAGGGCGTAGTCGTTGCGGTCGCCCTCCCACGAGGGGGGCAGGATCAGCGCGCGGTCGACCCCGGCCTCGTCCATCAGGGTCATGCATTCCTCCCAGCTGAACGCCTCCTCGCGGTGGCCGTTCAGGCGGATCCGTTCGCGCGCGCCCGGCACCCAGGGACGGTCGGGCGTCTCTTCCCTCCAGATGTGCACCTGGGAGTCGACGATGAACATGGGTGTCTCCTTCGTTCGTTCGCTGGTCAGTCGAGTGCCGCGATGATGTGGTCGGCGATGGCCAGGGCGGAGGTCGCCGCGGGAGAGGGGGCGTTGCGGACGCTGACGACCGGGCCGACGTGCCGGATCGAGAAGTCGTCCACGAGCGTCCCGTCGCGGCCGACGGCCTGGGCGCGCACTCCGGCCGGCGCCGGCACGACGTCGTCCACGGACAGCTCGGGCAGGTAGTCGCGGGCCTGGGCGATGAACCGCCGCCTCGACACCGACGTACGCGCCTCCTGGAGGCCGGCGCGCCAGTGCGCGCGGGCGAGGCGGCGGAACCCCGGCCACCGGAGGGTCTCGCGCAGGTCGGCGAGGTCGACGTCGCGGCGGCGGTACCCCTCGCGCGCGGTGGCCAGGACGGCGTTGGGGCCGATGTCGACGCTTCCGTCCACGCGGGGGGTGAAGTGCACGCCCAGGAAGGGGTACGCCGGGTCGGGTACGGGGTAGACGAGGCCGTTGACCAGGTGTGCGCGGTGCGGGGTGAGCCGGTAGTACTCCCCGCGGAACGGCACGATGGCCGGCGACGGGCCGTCCCCGGCGAGCGCGGCGACGCGGTCGGCCTGCAGCCCGGCGCAGGTGACCAGGCGGCCGACCGTGGTGCTTCCGCCGGCCGTGTGGACGACGACCTTCGAGCCGGACCGCTCGATCCCGGTCACCTCGTGCCCGAGGAGCAGCCGCCCGCCGCCCGCCCGTACCTCCTGCGCCAGGGCGCGGGCGATCATCGGGTAGTCGACGATGGCGGTCGTCGGAGAGTGCAGCGCGGCGAAGCCCCGTACGTGCGGCTCGATCTCCGTCAGCTCGTCGCCGTCCAGCCACCGCAGGCCGGGCACCCCGGCCGCCTCCGCCCGGGCCTCGATGGCGCGCAGCAGCCGCGCCTCGTCCGCCGTACGGGCGACGATGACCTTGCCGATCTCGTCGTAGGGCAGGTCGTGCTCGGCGCAGAACGCCTTCAGCCGCCGCCCGCCGTCGCGGCAGAGGCGGCTCTTCAGCGAGCCGGGCGGATAGTAGACGCCGGCGTGGACGACCCCGGAGTTGTGCCCCGTCTGGTGCCGCGCGACGTCGTCCTCCTTCTCGAAGACCGTGACCTCGTGCTCCTGTGCGGCCAGCCGCCGGGCGACCGAGAGGCCGACGATCCCCGCGCCGATGACCCCGACTCTCATGGGCGCCTCAGTCCTGGTAGCCGATGGAGACGGTCTTGACCCGGGTGTAGAACCGCAGTCCTTCGCGGCCCTGCTCCTTGAAGGGCGAGCCGGAGTCGCGGAAACCGCCGAACGGCAGGTGCACGTCCCAGCCGGTCGTCGGCAGGTTCACCGCGACCTGCCCGGCCGTGACCCGGTCGGCGAACTCGTGGGCGTGGCCCAGGTCGCGGGAGTAGACGGCGGCGGCCAGGCCGTACGCCGAGTCGTCGGCCGCCGCGAGCGCCGCCTCGAAGCCGTCCACGACGAGGACGACGACGACCGGCCCGAAGACCTCCTCCCGCCAGATCGTCACGGCCGCGGGATCCTCGATCTCCAGGACGGCGGGCGTGAGGAAGCAGCCGTTGACGTGCTCGTCGAGCGCCTCGCCGCCGGTGTGCAGCGTCGCCCCCTCCCTGACCGCCCGCTCCAGGCCGGCGCGGACGGAGTCGCGGTGGCGCATGCTGACGAGCGGCCCGACGTCGGTCGCGGGGTCGGCGCCCGGCCCGAGGCGCGCGGCCCTGGCCCGCGCGGTCAGCGCCGCGACGAACTCCCCGGCGACCGCGCGCTCCACCACGACCCGGCTCGTCGCGGTGCACCGCTGCCCGGCCTGGCCGAACGAGGCCGCCGCGACGGCGTCCACGGCGAGGCCGAGGTCGGCGTCGGCGAGCACGACCGAGGCGTTCTTGCCGCCCATCTCGGTCTGCAGCCGTACGTTCGTGTCGCCGAGCTCGCGGCGTAGCCGTCTCCCGACCGGGGTGCTGCCGGTGAAGGTCAGCGCGTCGAGGCGCTCGTCGCGCAGCAGCGGCCCGGAGATCTCCTGCGACGACCCGATCGCGGTGCCGAGGACGCCGGCGGGCAGGCCCGCGTCGTCCAGCGCGCGGGCGAGATGGAGCGCCACGACCGGGGTGTCGAGCGCGGGCTTGAGGATCACCGCGTTGCCCGCGAACAGCGCCGGGGCGAGCTTGCGCGCCGGCGTGAGCAGCGGATCGTTCCAGGGGGTGATGGCCAGGACGACGCCGACCGGCTCGGTCCGCGCGCTCGTCTCGGTACGGGCGCGGGCGTCGTGGAGCAGCTCGCCGTACGGGAGGCGCGCCAGCGAGGCGTAGAACTCGAAGAGGTCCGCGGACTTGGCGACCTCGCCGTCGGCCTCGGCCCGGGTCTTTCCCATCTCCGCGACGAGGTCGGCGGCGATCGCGTCCGCGCGCTCGCGCAGCAGGGCGGCGGTCCGGCGCAGGATCGCGGCGCGCTCCAGCGCGGGTGTGCGGCGCCAGGTCCGTACGGCGTCCACGGCACGCTCGTACAGCTCGGGAACGTCGGCCGCCCGCATCGCCGGCACCCGGGCCACGATCCGCCGTACGTCGGCGGGGTCGGTGACGTCGAGCGCGCGGCCGTCCTCCGGAGCGCGCCATTCGCCGCCGACCAGGCGATGCAGTGTGGGTATCGACATTCGGCAACCTTCCACGGACACGACGGGCAGACGCGGTCGATGCTAGGAACGCGGACGTGCTCGCCGAAAGACCGAAACAGGCAACCTAAGGTCCACATCCGGTGCGTTGCCCGCGGCGGGCGCGTCACGCCACGATGAGCTTCCCGTTCTCTGCCCGGAGGTCTTCCGTGTCATTCGCCGTCATCGTCCACTACCGCGCCCAACCCGGTCAGGAGCGGCGCGTGCGCGAGGCCCTGACGCGGATGATCGCCCCCAGCCGTGCGGAGCCCGGCAACCTTCTCTACGAGGTGTGCGCCGATCCATCGGATTCGGCGGCTTTTTCTCTCTATGAGAGATATATCGACGGGGACGCCTTCACGGCCCATGCCGAATCACCGCATTTCGCGCGGTGGTTGAAGGGTGAGGTCCTCCCCTGTCTCGTGGAACGGGAGCGGCACGACCTCACCGCCATCGAGCCTGAGCCCGTGTCCCCGGCGGCCGTCAGCACCGCGTCCGTCCGTACCGACCGGCCGGGCCGCTACGGCAAGCAGCTGGTGTCACACCTGAGCCGCCGCACGACGGGCGAGTGGGCCGAGGAGTCGGCGACGGGCCGCATCGACTTCACCGACGGCCGTGCCGACCTGTCCTGCGGCGAGAACACCCTCCAACTCCGCGTCGAGACGACGCCCGAGCACCAGGAACGCCTGGAGAGCGTGGTCGGCCGCCACCTCGTACGCTTCGGCGCCCGCGACGAGCTGGTCGTCCGCTGGACCCGCGCCGACGGCACCCCGGGCACCGAACAACGCAACGAGGCCGACGAGTAGGGCCTACAGCTCCCGGAGGACGCGGACGAGGACGCGGCGGGCGGTGTCGGCCGGCTCGGCGTCGATGCGCAGCCGTGCCATGGCCGCGCTGTAGCGGTCGATGTCCTCGAGCCTGTCCAGGTACAGGGCGCTCGTGAGCTGGTCCTGGTGGACGACGTCGGGAAGACGAGGGTCGGGGAAGCGCAGGATGTTGAACGGACCGGCCGCGAACGCGTGGCCGCCCCGTTCGAACGGCAACACCTGAAGCGTGACGTGGGGCAACTCGATGAGGTCGAGCAGGTGCCGGAGCTGTGCGCGCAGCGCGGCCCGGCCTGCGAACGGGCGGCGAAGCGCCATCTCGTCCACCACGGCCCAGAAGTGCGGTGGGTCGTCCCGATGCAGCAACGCCTGACGTCGCGTCTGTACCTCGACCCGGCGTTCGAGCTCGTCCGCAGGAACGCCGGGATCACCGAGCATGATGACCGCACGGGCGTAGAAGTCGGTCTGGAGGAGCGCGGGAACGAGCTGCTCCCCGTAGGCGCTGATGAGGGACGCCGCCCCCTCCAGTCCCGTGTAGCGGTCGAACCAGACCGGCAGGTCGTCGTTGCGCTTGTGCCACCAGCCCGGTTTGTTCGCCTTGAGCGCCAGGGCCAGCAGCGACCGCCGCTCGGCCTGGTCGATGACGCCGTACAGGGTGAGCAGGTCGGCGATGTCGTCCCGCCTCAGCTCTTCTTGACCCACCTCGATCCGGTCGAGCTTGTCATGGGTGGCGTCGATCGCGATGGCGGCCTCCTCGCAGCCGATCCGCCGCATCGTGCGGAGCCGGCGAAGCTCGGATCCCAAGACGATGCGAAGCACCGTCGTGCCGCCTGTCAGTGGCCAGGGCGAGGCGACGGCGCTCTCGTCCGCAGTCAGCTCACCGGGAACGAAGCCCGTCGGCTCCTCCCACCGGCCGTGGGCGGCGCGCCGGGTGGAGCCGAGTTCGTCGGCGATGCGGCGGGCGGTGCGGAGGAGGCCTGTGGCGTACCGGACGCCGAGGACGAGCCGGCTGAGCGGCCGGCCCTCGGTCTCGTGCAGGGCGGCGTGCAGCTCCGCGGCCCACTCCTCATAGAGGTCGTCGCGGCCCTCGGCGGGCAGGCGGCGGCGGGCCAGGCGCAGGACTGATCCGGGCAGGGCGTCGATGAGCCCCTCGGTCTCCTTCGTCAGCAGGCCCGTGAGCACCCCGGCGGCGATCGCGCCCAGGACGCCGAGGATCACGGCCGCGCTCATGCCGTCCCGCCCTTCGGCTGCCGCAGGCCGCGCGGGAGCTCGGCCGGTGGGCGGAACCGCTCGGAGAGAGCCGCCAGCTCGACGCGCGCCGTGGCCAGGCCGTCCGGTGTCAGCGCGTAGTAGCGCCGCGCCGGCCGTCCCTCCGCCACCGGGTCGATCTCCTCGCGCTCGGAGCGGAGCCAGCCGGCCCGCTCGAGGCGGGCCAGCACCGGGTAGAGCGAGCCGGAGGGCAGGCCGGTCGCCTTCATCAGCTCCAGCCCGTAGCAGGGGGTGCCCGGGTCGTCGAGGAACACCCGGAGCACCTTCGCCACGGTCATGGTCACCTTCACAGGCCCGGAGCATAGCAGTTTCTCTACATAGGGTCGCCGCGCCGGTAGCATCCGTACGTACGGCTGTTCCCGGCGACAGATGCGGTGGCATGTCTGTTTTCAGAATCGATGAGCTCGCCCATGCCGGCGGTTCGACGGTGCGGAACGTACGGGCGTACCAGGACCGCGGGCTGCTTCCGCCGCCTCGCCTGCAGGGGCGGGTCGGGCTGTACGACGAGTCCCACCTGGCACGGCTGCGGCTCATCGGCCAGCTTCTCGGCCGCGGCTACACCCTGGGCACCATCGCCGAGCTGATCTCGGCGTGGGAACGGGGCCGCGACCTCGGCGACCTGCTCGGCCTGGAGAAGGTCCTCACCGACCCGTGGTCCGACGAGATCCCCGGCCGGATCGACACCGCCGAGCTCATCCGGATCTTCGCCATCGACCCCGAGGCCGACGACTTCGCCGCGATGCTGCGCATGGCCGAGGAGCACGGGTTCCTGGAGGCCGAGAGCGGCGGCCGGTTCAAGGTGCCCAGCCCTCGGTTGTTGCAGGTCGGCGCCGAACTTGTGGCGGCCGGGATACCGTTGCCCGCCGTCTTCGAGATCGCCGGCCGGATCCGGGAGGACTGCGCCGTGATCGCGCGGCGCTTCGTCGGCCTGGCCCGCGAGCACGGCAACCTCTCCGCCGAGGGACTGCACAGCCGGGAGGAGATCTCCGAGGCGGCCAGGTTCGTCCAGCGGCTGCGCCCGCTCGCGCAACTCGCCGTCGAGGGGCTGCTCGCCCGGTGCATGGAGGCCGAGGTACGGACCGCGCTCGGCGACCAGCTCGCCGCGGCCGTGGCCCGCGACGACCCGCCGGAGGAGACGGACCGCCTCAGCGCTCCTCGGAGTCATCGGGCGGATGACGGCGGCGGTCGCGCCAGACCACCACGACGATGACCGCGACCACGACGATCGTCGGCAGGAAGAACGGGATCGCGGTGACCGCCGAGTGGGACGCGAGCGGCCCCGCGGTCACGTCCGCGTCCCCTCGGCGGCGGGCAGGCGGCGTGAGACGCGGGCGACGCCCCAGCCGAGCGCGAGGACCAGCGCCAGCGTGCAGCACAGGACGACCGTGGAGGCCGCGGTCCACAGCCAGCCGGGGACGCCGCGCTTGAGCTCCCGCTGGAGCACGTGCCGCTCGTCCTGTACCGGACGGGTGAACCGCGCGGGCGTGGGCAGCCGCCTGGCGCCGATCGCGGGGTCGTCGGGCAGGTAGACGGGCACGGCGGCGATGGACCGGCCGTCGTGCAGGCGGACCAGGGTCTTCCACTCGCCCGACAGCGGCATCCGGCCCGTGGTCCGGTACGCGCCGTCGCCGAGCGCGACGAGCCGGTCGACGTGCAGGCCGCCGCCCTGCCACGCGGTGATCGTCACCCACGACGGCGACTCGGCCGGAGGTGAGACCGTGACGCGGGCACCGGCGGTGCGGTGCGCGGCGTCCCCGCGCACGTCGGTGAGCGCGACCGACACCTTCACGTCGCGTGGGACGGTGACGAGCAGGCCGTTCGTGACCGCCGCCGCGATCACGACGAGTGAGCCGGCGAACAGCGGGCGGGCGACCGCGGGCCGGGGTAGCCGGCCCTGGACGCCGAGGACCAGCAGCGCGCCCAGCACGCCGCCGGCGACCCCGCCGGCCACCGCCATGATGACGCCTTCGGGAAGGACGTCGCCGGTCCAGGGCAGCCGCATGACGAGGTGGCTCCAGCCGTACTCCGCGGCGAACCCCGCCGTGCCGATCAGGACGCCGCTCACCGCGCCGAAGGGAAGCGGGCGGCGGGCAAGGGCGGGCGCGGCGAGCTCCACGCACAGCGCCTCGGCGAAGTAGAGCGGGACCGCGGCCCAGAGCTGGCCGATGATCCCGGCGACGACGAGCGAGACGCCGCCCCGTACGAGCATGTAGAACACGACGGACAGCAGGGCGCCGCCGCGGCCGATCCACAGCCGGGCCGCTACGAGCGCGCAGCCGGCCGCGAGCGCGATCATGAGCGGCTGGTGCACGAGCCGGAACTGCGGCACGCCGAAGTCGTACTCGGCCTGGAAGACCGACAGCCCGATGAGGAGGCCGCCGGTCATGGCGGCGCGCCGGGCGTCGCGGATCCAGGGGCGTACGGCCGGGCCCGGCGTGTCGCCGCGCCCCTCGCGCTCCAGGACCATCAGGGCGACCAGCGACAGCCCGGCGCCGCCGATCAGCATCAGGTGGGTCGGCCCCCACAGCGTGACGTCCTGGCCGAAGATCCGGTGCCACACGTCGTCGAGGGGGAAGCCGAGCAGCGCGTAGAAGCCGGCCCCGGCGAGCAGCACTCCCCCTGCCGGGGCGTACCAGTCGCGGGTGATGCGCACCGCCGCCGCGCCGGGCCGCTCCCCCTTCGGCAGCACGACCGCCAGGACGCCGGCGGTGAAGATGCCGAACAGCCCGATGAGGATCGGATAGTGGGCGATGTTGGCGAGCGGGCCCACGTCACGGCCGCGTGAGATGTGCAGGGAGATGTCCCAGTACATGCCCAGCAGGGCGGTGACCAGCGAGATCAGCGACACCAGCGAGGGCAGGGCGGCCCAGCCCGGCAGGCTGCCGCCGAGGCCGCGTTCGGACCGGGCGGCGAGCCGCGCCAGCAGGCGGATCCGGCCGCTGCGGTGGCCGACGCCGAGGACGAGCAGGGCGGCGGTCAGCACCGTGGCGGCGCCACTGGCGATCAGTACCTGGCCGAGCGCCGCTCCCCCGGCCGGCTTCCGCTGCACGGCGGCGAGCCGCGCCGCCGCCTCCTGACCCGGATGGATGAGCTGGTGCCACACGTGCACTCCTCACAACGGTGGTGCCGGTTCGCAAACTGTGCCATCTTCTACCGTGACATTGAATGATGTCATGGTTTGCCGTCGTACGTCGGTACACACCGTCACATCTGCGGAGGGAGTGGTCATGAGCCCGGCCGAACGCCTGCTCATCGCGGCGATGACGAGCGGGGTGATCCTCGCCACCGCCGCCTGCGGCACGGCCGCGGCGCCGTCCGGCCAGGCGTCCGCGGCTCCGGTCACCGTCACGGTGAACGTCAGCCACGGGGCCGTGCGCACGCCGAGCCGCAGGGTCTCCGTACGGCGGGGGCGCGTCGTACGGATCGTCGTGACCAGCGACACCGCCGAGGAGTTCCACCTGCACGGGTACGACCGTGAGCTCGAGCTCAAGCCGGGCGTCCCGGGCGAACTGCGGTTCGCCGCGGACGAGCCGGGGGTGTTCGAGGCCGAGCTGCACGGGTCCGGGGCCCGCGTCTTCGAGCTGCGGGTGGGCTGACCGTGGCCGTGCATCTCCTCGCCCACGGGCTGGGGGGCCGTACCGACCTGCCGATGGACGGGCTCACCGCCATCGCCGGCGGCGGTGTCGCGATCGCCGCCTCGTTCCTCGCCCTGACCGTCGCGTGGCGGCGTCCGCGGCTCTTCCCCGACGACGGCCGGCCGCTCCCCCGCCGGCTCGCCCGGGCGCTGGACGCGCGCGCCCTGACCGTGGCCGGACGCACCGTCGCGTTCGCGGCGACCGCCCTGGTCGTCGTCGTCGCGCTGACGGGGCCGCCGACCGACCGGCGCAACCTCGCGCCGTGGGCACTGTTCGTCACCTTCTGGGTCGGGCTGGTCCCGGTGAGTGTGCTGTGCGGACCGGTCTGGCGGCGGGTCAACCCCGTGCGCGGCCTGTACGCCGTCCTGGTCCGCGCGTGGCCGTACGGGAGCCGTCGCTACCCCTCACACCTGGGCTACTGGCCGGCGGCGGGGTGGCTGGCGTGCTTCGTCTGGCTCGAGCTCGTCGCCCCGAACCGCTCGGACCCGCGCCTGGTCGGGGCGCTCATCCTCGGGTACGCACTGGTCAACGTGTTCCTCGCGCTGGTGTACGGGACCGCGTGGTTCGAGCGCGGCGACGGCTTCGAGGTCTACTCGACCCTGATGGCCCGGATGTGCGTCGTCGGCCGCCGCGCGGACGGCGCTCTCGTCCTGCGCACCCCGCTGACCGGGCTGATGCGCGGTGTGCCCGAGCCCGGCCTGGTCGCGGTGGCCTGTGTCCTCGTCGGCTCGACCGGCTTCGACGGCGTGACCCGGACGACCTACTGGCGTGACAACGTCGACCCGGGCAGCCTGGTCGCGGGCACGGCCGGGCTCGCCGCCGCCATCGGCGGCGTCACGCTGCTGTACCTGGCGGCGACCCGGGCGACCGCCACCCTGACGGGCGAGCCCGCGGGCGTGCCGCCGGTACGGTTCGCCGCGACGCTCCTGCCCATCGCGCTCGGCTACACCGTCGCGCACTACTTCTCGTTCTTCCTGCTGGAAGGCCAGATGACGGTCATCCTGGCCAGCGACCCGTACGGCACCGGCCTGAACCTCCTCGGCTCGGCCGGACACCGGGTCGACTACGCGGCCGTGCCTCCCTGGGTGACCGCGCTCGTCCAGGTCAACGCCATCGTGCTCGGCCACGTCGCCGCCACCATCGCCGCGCACGACCTCGCCCTGCGCGACCGGACCGCAGGCCACGCCGCACGCGGCCAGCTGCCGATCGCCGCCGCGATGGTCGCGCTGACCTGCGCGGGCCTGTTCGCCCTGCTCAGCGGCTGAGCCGCGCGCCGACGATAAACAGACACTTAATATAAGCCTTAAAAAAGCCGTCCACCGAGTATTGACAGGCGGTCAGCCCGCCATCAGTGTCTCGGGAGAGCGCTCTCCTTCGTCAGCTCCCGGTGCCCGCCAGCGCCGGGATTCCTTACGGCCACACCGTCGCACGGCGCCGGTCCTCCGCCGCTTCGCCGTGCCTCGTGAAAGAGGAGATGCCCCATGACGGCCGGTGTCCGAACAGCGGTACGTCCCGCTGTGACCACGGTAGTGATCACCGTATTGACCGTGCTCCTGGCGTTCGCCGGGGTCAACACGCCGACTCCGGCGCACGCGGAGGCCTCGCTGCTCTCGCAGGGCAAGCCGGTCACCGCCTCGTCGGTCGAGAACGCGGGCACGCCCGCCTCGGCCGCCGTGGACGGGAACACCGGGACCCGGTGGTCGAGCGCCGCCGCCGACCCGCAGTGGCTGCGCGTCGACCTCGGCGCCTCCGCCACCATCAGCCAGGTCGTCCTCAACTGGGAGACGGCCTACGGCACTGCCTTCCAGATCCAGGCCTCCGCCGACGACGCCACCTGGACGACCGTCTACAGCACCACCACCGGCACCGGCGGGACGCAGACGCTGAACGTCTCCGGCACCGGGCGCTACGTCCGGATGTACGGGACGGCGCGCGCGACCGGCTACGGCTACTCGCTCTGGGAGTTCCAGGTGTACGGCACGACCGGCTCGTCGCCTCCGCCGCCGACCGGGACGCCGATCTCGGCGTACAAGCAGGTGACCGCCTCCTCCTACGAGGGCGGCAACGCCCCCGCGGCCGCGCTGGACGGCCGTACGAACACCCGCTGGTCCAGCCTCTACACCGACAACGAGTGGCTGCAGGTCGACCTCGGCGGGCCCGCCACGATCACCGGCGCCTCGCTGATCTGGGAGAACGCCTACGCCACCGGCTACCACATCGACGTCTCCGACAACGGCACGTCCTGGACCACCATCTACACGACGACGACCGGCAAGGGAGGCACCGAGAACCTCTCGATCTCCGGCAAGGGCCGCTACGTGCGCTTCTACGGCACGGCGCGTGCGACCGGCTACGGCTACTCGCTCTGGGAGTTCCAGGTCTTCGGCTCGGTCGACGCGTCGGTGAACAACCCGCCGCTGCTGTCCGCGCCGGCCAAGGCGCCGGCGACCACGGGGCAGTTCGCGCTGACGACGCCGGCCGACCACGCCCTGGTCACCGACAGCCGCCGCCCCATGCTCGCGTGGGCCTCGGTGCCCGGTGCCGCGCACTACGAGGTCTGGCTCAACGTCAGCCGCACCGACTACGACTTCGCCGCGTCCGGCAAGCTGCTCGACCTCTACACGAAGGTCGCCGAGCCGACGGGCACGAGCTACACCCCGACCTGGGACATCACCGACCGCTGGACGTACAAGTGGTACGTCGTCTCGGTGAGCGGCTCGGGCGCCAAGACGACGTCGAACATCCGCACCTTCGGCGTCTACCTGCCCACGATCAAGGCGGCCGGCGACGGCGTCACCATCGTGGGCGGCGCACGGGACCTGAACAAGAACGGGACGATCGAGGCGTACGAGAACTGGCGGAACCCGGTCGAGACGCGGGTGTCGGACCTTCTCAGCAGGATGACCCCTGAGGAGAAGGCGTACCAGATGTTCTACAACGCCCAGGCGTACCCGCAGTCCGGCTGGCACTTCGGCCCGGCGCAGCCGAACGACCTGAACAACGTGCTCGTGGCCGCCGCGGGGACGCGCCTCGGCATCCCGCCGGTCTCGGCGGGCGACACCATCTCCGGCTACCAGACCACCTACCCGCTGCAGAGCACGCTGGCGGCCGGGAAGGACTATCCGCTCGACTACAAGCTCGGTGACATGCAGCGCCGCGAGGAGCTGGAGGTCGGCGCGCGCGGCGTGCTCGGGCCGCTCGCCGAGGTCGGCACCAAGGTGCTCTACCCCCGCATCCAGGAGGGCAACGGCGAGAACGCCGACGTCGCGGCGGCGCAGGTACGGGCGCTGGTCGCCGGCCTGCAGGGCGGGCCCGAGCTGAACCCCGGCTCGGTGCTGGCCACCGTCAAGCACTGGCCCGGAGAGGGCGCCGGAGGCGAGGCGGGCATCGTCTACGACGGCGTGACGATCAAGTACCACATGATCCCGTGGCGGGCCGCGCTCGACGCCGGGGCGGTCAACATCATGCCCGGCTACGCGGGCAGCTCCTACCTCGACCCGGGCGGGCCGGGCGCTGGCAACAGCAAGCCCATCCTCGACTACCTGCGCAACAATCTGGGCTATACCGGCCTCATCACGACCGACTGGCTGCCGTCCGGCGCGTGGATCAGCGCGGCGAACGCCGGCTCCGACGTCATGGGCGGGGCCGACCCGGGCGCGGCCGACTTCTCGATCGCGAGCTTCCTGTCCAGTGTGCCGATCGCGCGGATCAACGACGCGGTGACCCGGGTCCTGCGGCTGAAGTTCGAACTCGGCATCTTCGACCGCCCGTACGGCGACCCGGTCAACGGCCCGTACCGCTTCCACCAGCCGTCCTACGCCGCGCTCGCCAACCAGGCCGCGCGCGAGTCCCTCACCCTGCTCAAGAACGCCAACGGCGCCTTGCCGATCAAGCTCAAGGCGGGCGACAACATCGTGGTGGCCGGCCCGCGCGCCACCGACGGCGCCTCCTGCTGCATCTGGACGAGCTACTTCCACCCGGACTACGGCTCACTGGACCTCCTGGACGCGATCAAGGCCCGGGCGGCGAAGGACGGCGTCAACGTCTACTCCGACAGCGGGCCCTCGCCCAAGCTGGCCGTCGTGGCGGTCGGCGAACCGAGCTACACGCACGCCACGGCGTGGGTGAAGGAGCAGCCCTACCTGCCGGCGGACCAGCTCGCCATCATCGGTAACTTCCACGACCAGGGGATCCCGGTCGTCGTGGTCATGAACCTGCCGCGGCCCACGGTGATCTCGGACTGGAACGGCATCGCCGACGCGATCGTGATGACCTATCGCGGCGGCGAGGAGGTCGGCCCGGCCACGGCGTCGCTGCTGTTCGGCGACTACACGCCCCGGGGGAGGCTGCCGTGGCAGCTCCCGCGGAGCGTCGACCAGATCCTCAAGCCCGGCGGCACCGACACTCCCGCCGACGCCGTCGAGGACTGGAGCCTGCCCTACGACCTGGGCGCGACCGCCGCCGAACGCGCGGACATCCGCGCGAAGATCGACGCCGGTCAGTCGCCGCCCACGACGTACGGGAACCCGCTCTATCCCTACGGCGCCGGCCTGCAGGGGTGGTAGCTAGAAGTTGATCATGTGGCCCGCGAGGCCGTGGAGGGCTTCCTTCACGGCCTCGCCCAGGGTCGGGTGGGCGTGGACGTTGCGCGAGAGCTCGTTCACCGTCAGGTCCCACTGCTGGGCGAGGGTCAGCTCCGGCAGGAGTTCGGTGACGTCCGGGCCGATCAGGTGGGCGCCGAGGAGCTCGCCGTACTTGCCGTCGCTGATGATCTTCACGAAACCGGACGGGTCGCCCAGGCCGTGGGACTTGCCGTTCGCCGTGAAGGGGAATTTGGCGACCTTGACGTCGAAGCCCTTGTCCTTCGCCTGCGCCTCGGTCCAGCCGAAGCTGGCGATCTGCGGCTGGCAGTAGGTCGCGCGCGGGATCATGACGTAGTCGAGCTCCATGGTCTCGGCGTCCGCGATGGTCTCGGCCGCGACGATTCCCATGGACTCCGCGGCGTGGGCGAGCATGAGCTTGGCGGTCACGTCGCCGATGGCGAAGATGTGCTCCACGCTCGTACGGCAGCGGCCGTCGACGTCGATCGCGCCGCGCTCGGTCAGCTTGACGCCGGTCTTCTCCAGGCCGTATCCCTCGACGTTGGGCGCGAACCCGATCGCCTGCAGGACCTTGTCGGCCTCCAGGACCTTCTGCTCGCCGTCCTTGGAGACGGTGACGCGCAGCTTCTGCCCGGTCTCGTCGATCTCCTCGACGCGCGTGGAGGTCAGCACCTCGACGCCGAGCTTGCGGTAGCGCTTGGCCAGCTCCTTGGAGACCTCTTCGTCCTCCAGCGGCACGAGGCGGTCGAGGAACTCCACGATCGTCACCTTGACGCCGTAGTTGGCCAGGACGTACGCGAACTCCACGCCGATGGCACCCGCACCGGCGATGATGATGCTCTCGGGCAGGCTGTCGCTGAGGATCTGCTCCTCGAAGGTGACGACGCGCTCGGACAGCGTCGTGCCCGGCAGCAGCCGCGCGCTGGCGCCGGCCGCGATGATGCAGTTACCGAACGTTATCTCCTCGCCGTTGACGACGATGGTGTTGGCGTCGGTGAAGGAGCCGCGGCCCTCGTACTCGGTGATGCCGTTCTTCTTCATGAGGAAGTGCACGCCCTTGACGCGCCCGTCCGCGACGGTACGGCTGCGGTTGAACGCCTCGCCGTAGTCGAACCGGACCTCACCGTCGACCTGGATGCCGAACGTCTTGGCCTCGCGGGTGAAGATGTGCGCGAGTTCGGCGTTGCGCAGCAGGGCCTTGGAGGGGATGCAGCCGACGTTCAGGCAGACGCCGCCCCAGTAACGCTCCTCGATGATCGCCGTCTTGAGCCCGAGCTGGGCCGACCGGATCGCGGCCACGTACCCGCCCGGCCCGGCGCCGAGGACGACGACGTCAAAATGTGTGCTCATGCCCAGAACGATATTGCGCCCCAGGCACCGCCGCGCCCCCGGCCGTACGGTTGGCCGCGAGGAGCGCCCCCGCAGGACCGCCGATCATGTAGCGGCCGGCCCACGAGCGAGCCGCGCGGAACGTAACGCCCGTAATCGTCATTCCAGTCGTCACAATGTCCCCATATTCCGCTCTCCTCATCTTTCGCAACGCCGCCCGGCGGATTCTCGTCAAAGAAGCATCTGTAGTTCGGCGTGTGGGAGAAACGGCGCGAAGAGGCGGGGATGGAACAGAACGATGAACGCGGCCGGGCCGAGGCTCGCGAGGCGAACCGGCCGGCGAAGACGAGGTTCGCTCGCCGGACGGATCCCGATGGCGACGGTGCGGCGCCGCCGTCAGGGGACTCTCCCGGCTCCAGGCTCCTCAACGGGCTCCTCGAGGACCACGAGATCGCCGAGATGGAACGACGGCTGACTCCGGGCGACCTCGACGGCACCGACGCGATCGTGCTCGATGTGACCGCCGGACCTCACCAGCGCCAGCGGCGGCGCAACGCCGACCACGTGCTGTTCGAGAAACTGCGCACCTGCGACCCGGCGAGCCTGACGTATCACGTGTACACCACCGAATTCTGTGTCTACGGAAAAGCGATCATGATCATGCTGATGCGCACCGGCGAGATCATTTACCGCTGCGCGACGACACCACGCGGCCGGCCCAGGCCTCTGCCGGTGAGCCACACGCCGGACTGGACGCTCGCCGACCGGCAGGAGCTCGCCGACGAGTCCGTGACGCGCGGGCTGGTCTACTTCATGGCGCACGCCGTACGGGCCGGAGAGTGGGATCCCGCCGGGCCCGCGTCGCTGAAGAACTTCTTCGTCGGCGCGTGCATCCTGCAGTTCCCCAACGTCTTCGACACGTGGAGCCGCCACCGCTCGCGGTGGGAGGAGAATCCCCGGCTCGTTCGCGAGCAGGCCGTCGTGCCGGAGCCGGCCTCGCCCGACGTCACCTCGGCCGACGCGATGTTCCTGCTGATGCGCGATGAGCTCTTACGCGTGCTGGCGCCTCGTGACCGCAAGGTCATCTGGCTCCTCCTCAACGGCAGCTCCTACGTCGAGATCGCGGCCACGACCGGTCTGACCTCGCGAACGGTCGAGGGGATCGTCAGACGGGTACGGGCCCGGGCGTGCCGGGGCGAGTTCGGGGACTGGAGGGTGTCATGACCGCCGGTTTCCTGCACGCCTGCGCCAAAAGGGTCGAGCGCACGCGGAAGCTGTGCGCCGGTTTCGGCCCGGATCTGCCTCCCGGCCTGCTCGGCCGGACCGCCGACGTCGTGTTCCAGGCGCTCGAGGCGGCGTCGAGAACGACAGAGTCCGTGCCCGACATCGTTCTGGTGCTGGCCAGGCCCGACCTGTTCTACTCGCCGGAGGAGGTGGAGCGGCTCCTGCGCGCGTGGGTGGCCGACGCGGTCCCCGCCGAGCTGGTCCCGCCTCCGGCGCTGGACCTCTTCGTCGAGGCGCTCCTCGCCCAGTTGCTCGTCGAACGCTCGTCGTTGGGAGAGCCCGGGGCCCAGCGGGCGCGGATCGCCCTCGGTGACGTCCCTGACGCGGGCGGTCTGCCGGGAGGAACGGCCCCCATGGCCCCCTCCCCCGGCGACACGCCCGTCGCGGGCGAGGTGCCAGGAGGGACGGCCGCCGTGGCCCCCTCCCCCGACGCCCCGCCTGCCCGGCCGGCCGGTGACGCGCCCGGTGACGCGCCGGACGGCCGGCGGATCGGCGGCCGGCAGCGCTCGGGCCACGACCGGCCGGGACGTAACAACCGGGTGACGCGATGACGCCCCAGCCGGGCCGTACGCCGGCCCTGGCCGGGATCGTCATCACGCTGGCGCTGTTCGTCCTGCTCGGCTCGGTCGTCTACATGCTGCGGACCAGCCCGGGCACGGACGTCGCGGTCGTGCTGTCGGCGATGGCGACCGTGGTGGCCGCCCTGCCGGCCGTGCTGCTCGCCCTGTCCGGAAAGGACAGGCGGCGCAAATGACCTCAGCGTTCGCTGTCGAGATGGGCCATCTGGGCCGGGTCGTAGCGGTCGCCGGCGGCCGAGCCCGGCGGGACCGCGTGCTCGAACGCCGTCAGGTCGTCCTCGCTCAGCTCGATCTCCAACGCGTCCAGTGCCTCCTGCAGGCGGTCGCGGCGACGGGCGCCGATCAGGGGCACGATGTCCTCGCCGCGCGACAGGACCCACGCGATCGCGGCCTGGGCGACGGTGACCTCGCGGGCGTCGGCGACCTTGCGCAGGGCCTCGACCAGGCTCAGGTTGTGGTCGAGGTTGTCGCCGCTGAAGCGCGGGCTGCGGGCGCGGAAGTCCTGGCCGCCCACCGCGCGGTCCTTGGACCAGTGGCCCGACAGCAGGCCGCGGGACAGCACGCCGTACGCGGTGACGCCGATGCCGAGTTCGCGGCAGACGGGCAGGATCTCCCGCTCGATGCCGCGCGACATCAGGGAGTACTCGATCTGCAGGTCGACGATCGGGTGCACGGCCGCGGCCCGCCGGATGGCCTCGGGGCCGGCCTCCGACAGGCCGATGTGGCGTACGTAGCCGGCCTGGACCATCTCGGCGATCGCGCCGATGGTGTCCTCGATCGGCACGGTCGGGTCCACGCGCGCGGGGCGGTAGACGTCGACGTGGTCGGTGCCGAGGCGGGTCAGGGTGTAGGTGAGGAAGTTCTTGACCGACGCCGGGCGGCCGTCGTTGCCGCCGAAGCCCCCCGCCGGGTCGCGCAGGGCGCCGAACTTGACGCTGATCATGACGTCGTCGCGGTTCCGCGAACGCAGGGCGTCGCGGATCAGCAGTTCGTTGTGGCCCATGCCGTAGAAGTCGCCCGTGTCGAGCAGGGTCACGCCGGCGTCCATGGCGGCGTGGATGGTGGCGATGCTCTCGGCCTCGTCGGCCGGGCCGTACATGCCGGACATCCCCATGCAGCCGAGGCCGATCGCCGACGTGCTCAGTCCGCCCAGGGTGCGCTCTCGCATCAGACACTCTCCCGATATCACCGGTATATGGATTACTAGAGCAACGGTACACCCGACGGTGGTAGCGCCGCTATAGGAGAGGGTGCATCATTGATTTCGTGAACGACACCGGCACTCGCGAACGCATCCTGCAGGCCGCCGCCCGGCTGCTGGCCGAGTCCGGCGGCGCCCCGGTCTCCACCCGCGCGGTGTGCGCGGCGGCGGGCGTCGGCGCGCCCACGCTCTACCACCACTTCGGCGACAAGGACGGCCTGCTCGACGCGGTCGTCGTGTACGGCTTCGAGCGCTACCTCGCCGAGAAGCGCGCCCGGCCCTCCAGCGGCGACCCGGTCGAGGACCTGCGCCTCGGCTGGGACGCGCACGTGGAGTTCGGGCTCGGGCAGCCGGCCTTCTACGCCCTCATGTACGGCGGCGGCCGTCAGGCGGGCGCCGCCTCGGAGGAGGCGCGGCGGATCCTGCTCGGCATGGCCGAGGAGGTCGCGCGCGCCGGGCGGCTGCGGGTGCCGGTGCACACCGCCGCGAGCATGATCCAGGCGGCGTGCATGGGCGTGACCCTAGCGCTGATCGCCGCCGGCGGTGACGACCGGGAGCTGTCCTCCCGTACGCGCGAGGCGGTGCTCGCCGCCGTGACCACCGACGAGACCGAGGACCGCCCGTCCTCGGTGTCGGCGATGGCGATCGCGCTGAGCTCGGCGCTGGGCGGGGACGGCCCGCGGACGCTGAGCGCGGCCGAGGCCTCCCTGCTGCGCGAGTGGCTCGGCCGCATCGCCGTCGAGTGAACGCTCAGACCGCCCGGTAGACCACGAAGGAGACCGCGATGTACTGAGCGACGTACGCGGCGATCGTGAAGGCGTGGAACACCTCGTGGAAGCCGAACCAGCGCGGCGACGGGTCCGGGCGGCGCAGCCCGTACACCAGCCCGCCGGTGCTGTAGAGCAACCCGCCCGCGCACACGAGGACGAGCGCGGCCCATCCGACGCCGTCCAGCAACTGCGGCATGAATGCCGCCGCGACCCAGCCGAGGCCGACGTAGAGCGCGGTGTAGAGCCAGCGCGGCGCGCCCACCCACACGATGCGGAACAGCACGCCCGCCGCGGCGCCGATCCAGATCACCGCGAGCACGGCCGTACGGGTGGTGCCGTGCAGGGCCAGCAGGGCGAACGGCGTGTAGGTGCCCGCGATGATCAGGTAGATGTTCGCGTGGTCGAAGCGGCGGAGCACCGCCTCGGCCCGGTCCGACCAGTGGCCACGGTGGTAGATCGCCGAGACCCCGAACAGCAGCGCCGAGGTCATGGCGTACACCGCGGCGGCGAGCCGGGCGGACAGGGTCGGGCCGAGTGCGGTGAGGATCAGGCCCGCGACCAGCACCGCGGGGAACGTTCCCGCGTGCAGCCAGCCGCGCAGCCGGGGCTTGACCGACTGCGCGATCTCCCCCACTTTGCCCGCTCGTAGTGCCATGAGCGCCTCCCCTCGGGTTCGCCGCGCGGCCGAACCCGGCGCGGGACCCTCAGTATTCCGAACGCCGCGCCAGCCGTCTGCTCCCGCCCAGCCGTGAGGCGAACTCAGTCTCCTCCTCGGCGGCCGCCGGCACCACTTCCTCCACCACCGCCGCCGGAGCGGCGGGGGCCTCCTCCTCGTCGTCGCCGGGCCGGTCGCGCAGCCGCTCGGCCGCCTTGCGCAGCGCCCGCTCCCCCACGAGCCGGCTGAGCTCCAGCCCGAAGCAGTCCAGTTTGTCGGCGTCGGTGAGGTCGTCCCGCGACCGCAGGTCGGCCGCGAGCTCGCCGAGGCGCTGCGCCTCGGACAGCTCGTAACGCCGGATGGCGTGGCTGCACAGCTCGGCCAGCGCGGCATGGTCGTTGGCGAACGAGAGCCCGGCGAGGTCGTCGGTCGACAGCCGGCTGAGGGCCCGCTTGCGGTCCATCGCGGCGTCGACGATCTTGAGCAGCCCCGACAGCAGCAGGATCGGGCCGATGCTGACGCCCTTGTCCTGCGCGATCATGAACGACGAGCGGAAGATCGCCGCGGCGCCGACGGCGGCGGCCATGACCTGCGCCACCGACCCGCCGACCGCGGGCGCGCCCTCCGGCAGCGCGAAGCCCCAGCCCATCGCCTCGGCGGCGATCAGCGCCGCGGTGGAGGCCGAGGCGTTGACCGCGATGTAGAGCAGGCCCGAGGGCGAGAACACCGCCGCGGCCGGTTTGTCCTGATATCTCCCTACGAGCTCGGCGCCTCCGATGAGCGCGCCGAGCAGAGCGGCGAAGATCATTCTGGCGACCATCATGCCCCTCTCGCTCGCACCGGTTCGAGACCGGCGCCGATGAACCGGCCCGGCGGCCTCGCGGCATCGAGAAAGACCAGCAGCCACTCACCCGGACCGGTCGCCATTCCGTACCAACGGCGAGGTGGAGAGTCCCTCGCCTGCAGGAATACGAGCAGCCAGTCACCTGAACCCGAGGCCAGACCCCGGCGCATCCGCGTAGACATGGCGTATACCTTCGCGACAGCGAGGCCGGAAGGCGACGACTACAGGCCACCGGAATCCGTATGCCCTGCGCATCGCACCGGCACGGAAGGCTTGTGGAGAGTCCGTGTCATCACGATGGATTCCCGGGCATAGGCGGACCACGGATGCCCGGTTCAGAGGCGGGGCGGGCGGCCTTCGTACGGAGTGCTCAGCACGACCGTCGTACGGGTGGAGACGTTGGCGGCGGCACGGATCTGCTGGAGAAGCTCCTCCAGCGCGAACGGCGAGGTGACCCGGACCTTGAGGATGTAACTCTCGTCGCCGGCCACCGAGTGGCACGCCTCGATCTCGTCGAGATGGGCGAGCTTGTCCGGTGCGTCGTCGGGCGCGGACGGGTCGATCGGCTTGATCGAGACGAACGCCGTGAGCGGCAGCCCGACCGCCTCGTGGTCGAGCACCGCGGCGTAGCCCTTGATGACGCCGCGTTTCTGCAGCCGGCGTACGCGCTGGTGCACGGCCGATACGGAAAGGCCGGTCTCACGGGCGAGGTCGGTGAAGCTCATGCGGCCGTCTCCCGCGAGCAGGCCGACGATCTGGCGGTCGATGTCCTCCACGCATCAGAACCTATCGCGCCGCCCCGGCGTGAAGCCGGAACACCGGTCCAGGACCGGCATTCCGGCTTTTGTCACCGCGATCTCTCCGCTATTTCACCGAGCCGGCGAGGACGCCCTGGACGAAGTAGCGCTGGAACGCGAAGAACACGGCCAGGGGTACGACCAGGGACAAGAACGCGCCGGGAGCCAGGATGTCGATGTTCCCGGTGAACTGCCGCATCTGGG
>NZ_JAUEQY010000003.1 GCF_030406325.1 Actinomadura sp. DC4
GCTCGTCCGATCTCCCGCCGCGGCCTCGGCCCGCGGCGGGCGACCAGGCCGCGGCGGTACGCCGCGCGCTCGAGGCCGCCGGCCGGGCCGGGGACGCGGAGGTCGCGCTGTTCTCCCTGCACAGTGTCGTACGGCTCGGCGCCGCCGAGACGGTGGCCGGGCGGCTGGCCGACGGCGCCGGCGGCGCGCTCGCGAGGCTGTTCGCCCGGCACGCGGAGGCGAGCGCGGGCGAGGACGGCGGCGCGCTGCGGGCGGTCGCGCGGGAGTTCGAGGCGCTGGGCCTGATCCTCTACGCGGCCGAGGCGCAGGCCCAGGCCGCCCGCGCGTACCGGCGGGCGGGCGAACACCGGCAGGCCAAGGCCGCCGCCGCGACCGGCTGGACGCTCAGCCACCGCTGCGAGGGCGCGCGCACACCCGCGCTGGCCGAGCTGACCGCGCCCGAGCTGACCCTCCGGCAGCTGGAGATCGCGCGGCTGGCCGCCGCCGGGCTGAGCAACCGCGCGATCGCCGAACGGCTCACCGTCTCGATCCGCACGGTCGCCAACCACCTGTGCGGCGCGTACGAGCGGCTCGGCGTCAACGACCGCGCGGGCCTGGCCCGCCTGCTCGCCGGGGTGGAGCGCCGTGTCGCCTGAGGGATCTGAGTACGGCCCTACTCAGGCGCCCCGGTACGGCCGCGGCGACCGTGGAACCCCACCCCCGCACCGGCGAGGAGCGGCCATGCCGAACATCAAGATCGCGATCTTCAACCTCAGCACCGTACTCACCGACGAGCAGGTCCGGCAGGCGGTGCCCGCGCTGCAGACCCAGATCACGCGCGACTTCGCCCCCGTCTGGGGCATCGACGGCGAACTGGTCTTCGTGCCGCACGGGTCCCCTCCGCCGCGGACCATGTGGTGGCTGGGCGTCTTCGACGACTCCGACGTCGCGGGCGCGCTCGGCTACCACGACCTCACCCCGCAGGGACGGCCGCTCGGCAAGGTCTTCGCCGCGACCGACCTGCGCACCGGGCACAGCTGGACCGTGACCATGAGCCACGAGCTGCTGGAGATGCTCGCCGACCCGGACGTCAACCTCACGGTGTTCGTCCAGAACAGCGCCTCGACGGGTCGGCTGTACGCGTACGAGTCCTGCGACGCGTGCGAGGCCGAGGAGTTCGCGTACCGGATCGACGGGACGCTGGTGAGCGACTTCGTCCACCCGTCCTGGTTCCAGGAGCACGCGCGCACGGGCACCCGGTTCGACCACGCCGGCAAGATCAAGGCTCCACTGCAGCTGCTGCCCGGCGGCTACATCGGCGTGTTCGACCTGGTGTGCGGGGGCTGGACCCAGCTCCACCCCGCCGGGGCGCAGCTCGCCTACACCGACCGGCCCCGCGTGGGCAGCCGCCGCGAACGACGGCGCACCCCGCGGGACCAGTGGCAGCTCAGCGCCGTGGAAACGGCCTGAGCCAGGCGCCGGTGGAACCCACCGCACGGGGGTTCGGCGGGTTCCACCGGTTCCGTCGCGTGCCGTTCACAGGGTGATCCAGTCGGTGGTCAGGGGACCCGCGCCGGGAGCGCGGACGAGCAGGCTGAACGGGCCGGGCGCCAGGCGCGGGAAGCCGAAGCGGCCCAATCCATCGGCCACGGTGATCGCGGAGCGCGGCCCGCGAACCGTGATCTCCGCGGGCCCCGCCGGCGTGAGCCGCCCCACGAGCGACAGGCCCGGCCCGCGCGGCGTCACCTCCACGTCCACGCTCAGCATGGCGGCGTCGAAGGTGAACAGCCGGACTCGCGTGCCGCCCCGTACGGCGGCCGGTGCGGTGCCCGAGTCGAAGGTCACCTCGGCGAGCTCGGCGCCCGGCATCCGCACGGCGTACGCGACGACGGCGGTCTCCAGCAGCCCGGCCGTCACCGGGTCGAACAGCCGGGCCGCACGGCGAAGTGACCGCTGGAGGTCGTCCGCGTCCACCGGGGCCGCCCACCACGCTCGCCGCGCGCCCTCAGGCCCCGGGCCGCCGCCGGTGGCCGTCCGGGACGACCGGACTCCCCGCGAGCACCGCCGTCCCGGGCGTCTGCCGCGTCGTCCCCGGCCGCCCGACGAGTCTTCCGCTCATGACGATCTCCCTCGGTGTTCCGGCCCTCTTGGTATAGAGAGCGCGCCGGGGCCCGCGTGATACGCGTGGACGGAAGACGGGTCCCAATCCCGCCACGGCGGGTGGTGATCCGCCTACGATGAAGCTCCCCCGACCGCGAGGAAGACATCGCCGTGCGTACCGATGACGTCGGCGGCCTGGTGCTGGCCGCGGCCCGAGGCGACGCCGCCTCGTGGCGTGCGCTCGTCGAGCGGTTCAGCGGTCTCGTCTGGTCGGTCGCGCGAGGCCACGGCCTGGCCAACGCCGACGCGGAAGAGGTCTACCAGACCACCTGGCTGCGGTTCGCCGAGCACGTCGGCCGGCTCAAGGAGCCCGAACGCGCGGGCGCGTGGCTGGCCACCACGGCGCGGCACGAGTGCTTCCGCATCTCCCGCGCTCGGACGCGCGTGGACCTGACCGACGACCTGGACGGCCTCGCGCCGCAGGTCGACGAGCACTCCCCCGAGGCCGCCGTGGTCGCGTCCGAGGAGACCGCCGACGAGCTGGAGCTGCTGCGCGGCCTGTGGGAGTCCTTCCACGAACTGCCGACGCGCTGCCTGCGACTGCTCCGCGCGCTGCTGGCCTCGCCGCCGCCGAGCTACGCCGAGATCGCGGCCGCCTTCGAAATGCCCGTCGGCAGCATCGGGCCGACGCGCGCCCGCTGCCTGGGCCGTCTGCGCGACCTGCTGGCCGAGCGCGGCATCCACGGGGAGGCCGGTCATCGACGAGTCTGAGCTCTCCGCGCTGGAGGCCCGGCTGCGGCGGGCCGCCGAGGTCTTCGACCCGGTCCCCCCACACCTGACCGACACCGCCCTCGCCGCGTTCTCCTTCCGTACGCTCGACGCCGAGCTGGCCCGGCTCACCTTCGACTCGCTGGTCGAGGGCGCCGGAACCGTCCGCGGCGACGGGCCGCGGGTGCTGACCTTCACCGGCGAGACGACCACCGTCGAGGTGGAGGTGGCCGGGGGCCGGCTCGTCGGCCAGGTGCTGCCTCCCGGGCCGGCCGAGATCGAGGTCCGCTCCGCGGAGGGCACGACCGGCGTGCCGGCCGACGACCTCGGCCGCTTCACGGTCGCGTCGGCCGCCGGCCCGTTCAGCCTGCGCCTCCGCCTCGCCGGGGACCGCACCGTCGTCACCGACTGGATCTCAGGTCACTGACCCTTGTGACGGGCGAATGAGTAGGGGCTACTCATGTGACATGTGCCGGTGAACAGGCACCTTGAGGGGACCTGCCGATCGGCGGGGAAACGGGGGCCGAAAATCCCCGACCATCCGTAAGGAGCCGTTCCATGTCACGTCTGCTCGAACTCCAGAAAATGGCGCTGGACAAGGCGCTGGGCGACGACCCGACGCCGATGAGCGCCACCTCCTGCTACGCCAACAGCTGCATCGGGGCCGAGGAGCAGCCGCCCGAGACGCTGCCCGAGTAACCGTCCATTCCGTTAGACGCAGACGAGGAGGCCGGGCCGTGCATTCATGGGATGCCATCGATCGGTACAGTCAATTCCACCCCAGGTGGTTCGAATCCGCTCACCGGTATACCCCGGCCCCGGCCTACCTCGCCGTCTACCGGTCGCTCGTGCCGGCGTCGTGGCGGCTGGAGCGCAGCGGCATCTGGTACGTCGCGACGCCGCCGGGCGTGCTCCTCGCCGAGCAGGGCTGGAAGCTGCACGTCTCGGCGGCCAGTGCCCGGTCGGCCGAGGTCCTGCGGCGGATCCTGCCGATCCTGCGCGACCACCGGGTGCCCTTCAAGTTCCTGGTCGACCCGCGCACCACGGCGCGGGTCAACGGCAAGCTGTGGCCGCGCAGCGCCGGCGGGAAGTTCGTCGCCGTCTACCCGGAGACGTCCGGAGAGTTCCACCGGATCGGCGGCCTGCTCGCCGAGGCCCTGGAGGGCGAGGCCGGGCCGTACGTCCTCTCCGACCGCCGCTGGCCCGGGTCGCGGTCGGTCTTCTACCGGTACGGCGGCTTCCAGGCGCGGTCGCGGCTGCGGATCGACGGCCGACGCGACCTGCTCATCACCACGCCCTCCGGGGAACGGGTCAAGGACGGCCGGCTGCCGTACTGGAGCCCGCCGGAGTGGGTCACCGCGCCGTTCCCCGACGATGAGTCCACCGACGGGGCCGGGGTCCTGTGCGGCGGACGCTTCTCGGTGGAGTCGGCGCTGAGCTTCAGCAACGGCGGCGGCGTCTACCGGGCGACCGACCACCACACCGGCCGTGAGGTCGTGCTCAAGGAGGCGCGCCCCGGCGTCGAGATCGGGCGGCGCGGGCTGGACGCGGTCGCCGTGCTGGAGAAGGAGTACCGCCTGCTCGGCCGGCTCGCCGGCACCGGCTACTTCGTCCGGCCGATCGCGTTCTTCCGCGAGTCCGAGCACGCGTTCCTGGCCGAGGAGTTCGTCCCCGGCGGCCACCTCGGAAAGGCGACCGTCACGCGGAACCCCCTGTACGTCGGCCCGCCGACCACTGAGGCGTTCGCGGGCTACCTCGCGTCGATGCGCGGGCTCTGGACGCAGATCGCGCGGGCCATCGCCGCCGCGCACCGCGAGGGCGTCGTGCTGGCCGACCTGTCCTTCACCAACATCATGGTCGACGGCGACCGCGTCCGGATCGTCGACCTGGAGGCCGGCGCGGAGGAGACGGACGAGCAGCTCGGCCTGCACACCCAGGGCTTCGCCAGCCCCCGCGTGCTGCGGACCGGGGCCGGCGGGCCGGCCGACGACCACTACGCGCTCGGCGGGATCATCTTCGGCAGTCTGATGCTGGCCACCGGCCTGACCGGATTCCATCCACCGGCCCGGCGGCGCTTCCTGGACGAGCTCACCGAGGACATGGGCCTGCCCGCCGCGCTGGGCGCGCTGGTCGACCGGCTGATGGAGCCGTCCGGGCCGTACGAGGACTCCGTAGCCGAGGCGATCGCGAAGCTGCCGGTGGAGACAAGGCCCGCGCGGCTGGCCGTACCGGCCGGCCGGCGCCTCGCCCCTCCCCACCGGGCGCCGCTCCGCAAGCGCGTGGCCGAGACGCTGGAGGGGATCACCTCATACATCCACGCCGTCGCCGACACGGCGCGGGAGGACCGGCTGTTCCCCGCGGACCTCATGGTCTTCGAGTCCAACCCGCTGTCGGTCGCCTTCGGCGCCGCCGGGGTCCTGCACGCGCTGCACCACGTCGAGGGCGGCGTGCCGGGCCGGCTGGAGGCCTGGATGCTTTCCCGTACGGCCGCCGGCGACGCGTACGCGCCGAGCCTGTACTTCGGGCAGTCCGGGATCGCGTGGGTGCTCGCCGAGCTCGGCCACACCGAGGCCGCGGCCGACCTGCTCATCCGGGCGTCGGAGCATCCGCTGCTGCACGAGTCCCCCGACCTGCTGCGCGGCGCGGCCGGGCACGGGATGGCCTGCCTCAAGCTGTGGAAAATGACCGGCGACGAGCGGTTCCTGGACGGGGCGCGCGCCGTCGGGCGGCACCTGATGGACTCGTGCGTACGCGACGAGCGCGGCGTGCGCTGGGCCACGGCCGGAGACCTCGCGCGGATCGGCTACGCGTACGGCGGCAGCGGCCCGTCGCTGTTCCTGCTCTACCTGCACCTGGCCACGGGCGCGGCCGAACCGCTCGCGTACGGGCGCGCGGCCCTCGACTTCGAGCTCGCGCAGAGCGCCTGGGTGGACGGCCGGTTCTGCGGCTTTCCCGACCACGAGAGCGAGCAGCCGGACAAGGCGCCGGTGCTGCGGTGCTACTGGGACTCCGGCTCGGCCGGCGTCGGCACCACTCTCGTACGGTATCTGCGGGTCACCGGCGACCCCGCCCTGCGAGGGCGGCTGACCGGCCTGGTGACGGACGCGAGCCGGAAGTACACCGTGTCGCCGCAGCTCTTCCACGGGCTGGCGGGGCTGGGCAACTTCCTGCTCGACGTGTGGGAGCACACCGGCTCGGAGGACCATCTGGCGGAGGCGTGGCAGGTCGCCGAGGGCGCGCTGCTGTTCCGGATCGAGCGCCCGGAGGGGATCGCGTTCCCGGGCGAGCAGGCCGCGCGGGAGAGCACGGACCTCGCCACGGGAAGCGCGGGCGTCGGCCTGTTCCTGCACCGGCTGCTGACCGCCGGGCCGAACCTCAACTTCGTCGTCGACGAGCTCCTGCCGGAGCCCCCGCGGCTCAGGTCTCGTGCAGGTGGGTGACCGCCGCCTGAAGCTCCTGCCACGCCTCTTCCTTGTCGGCGGAGCGGTCGTGGGGCACGCGGAACTCCTCGATGTAGAGGGACACCTCTTCGAGGTCCCAGCGAAGAGCGTAGAGCGCGAGAGCCGGGGCACCGGGCGTACGGCCGGTGGCCTCGGCGTACCGCTCCAGGTCCTCGGGGGTCTCCGCGACGGACCACAGGTCGCGTTCGGGCGGGGCGAGGCCGACCGTGTCCCAGTCGACCAGCAGGAGGCGGCCCTCGGACTCCAGGAGGTTGCCCGGATGCGGCTCGCCGTGGGTGAGGACGGGCGGAATGCCCTTCACGTCCTCGGCCAGCCGGTCGTACTCCTCGATCCGCCGCCGTATCGCGGGGGTGTGCTCGGCCAGCAGGGCCCGTGCGGGCGCGGCGAACGGTCCGCCCTCCCAGCGGATCTCGTCGTCCAGGGCGCTGAGCAGGAGGCCGCGCATCGACAGCCCGAGGTCGAGCACCGGCGCCTCCGCCGGTGGTGCCTGCCGGTGCAGCTCGGCGAGCAGGTCCAGGACGGCGGCGCGTTCGCCGGCGGTCTGCGGCCGGTCGGCGTCTCCGGAGATCCCGGCCACGAAGGGGAAGACGCTGACGGCGTAGCGGGGGCCGAGCCGGCGGACGGTCTCGCCGCCCTCGGTGCGCAGCGGCGCCACCACGAAGTCCAGGTGCCCGCCGTCGTGCAGCGCCGCGGCGGTGTCCATGGCCTGGCACAGGCTCCGCAGAGCCGCCTGCACGCCCTGCCCGCCCTTGACCTCCAGGTCGGCGACGGTGACGAACCACTCGTCCCCGGCCGCTCCGGCCGCGAACCAGTGATGATCACCGAACCCGACCGGGGCGTACTCCACCGAGGCCGCGCCGATCCCCCACGCGTCCAGGGCCCGGAGCAGGTGTTTCTCGTCAAGATCTTCCGGTCGGGTCCTCACGGCGGATCACGTTAGGCGGTCCCCGGCGATTCCGCACCGCAATATTCACGGCCCCCGAAGCAGCGCGCCGACGAGGGCGCCGAAGGCCGCGTGGTCGAGCCACTGCGGCCACCGGGGCAGGGCACGGATCGCCGGGTAGCGGCGGCCGGCCAGCTCCAGGTCCAGCGCCGCCACGCACAGGCCCGCCGCGCCTCCGCCGAGCGGGCCGAGACGGTGCCGGCGGTCGGCGGCGGCCAGCACCGCCGTCCAGCCCGCCGAGACGGCGAGGTGCACGGCCACGCCGGCCAGAACGCCGGGCCGGTCCCGGCGGCCGGGCACGAGCGTGCCGGCCGCGCGGGTCGCCTGCAGCGGGTCGGCCCCGGTCGCCAGCGCGTGCACCGTCGACGGCAGGCCCGCGCCCAGCGCGGCGACCGTCCCCGCCACCACGACCCGGCGGGGCGGGACCAAGGAGAACACCATGAGGGCCATCCTCCACCGGCTGCGGGACCGTGTGCCTTGACTTGAAGCGCTTCAAGTGCCGGAGACTGAGGTCATGACAGAGGTCAGCGACACCCCGGGCCTGACGATCCAGGAGGTGTCGAGGCTGAGCGGGCTGCCGGAGCCGACCCTGCGGTACTACGAGCGGATCGGCCTGATCGACGCCGTGGACCGCGACGAGAGCAGCGGTCACCGGCGCTACGGCCCGGCCGTCGTCGCGCGGGCCGAGGCGCTGGGCTGCCTGCGGTCCAGCGGGACGAGCGTGCGGGACATGCGCGCCTACCTTCGCCACCTCGACACGGGTGACGCGGCGCAGCTGCGCGCGTTGTTCGAGCGCAACGCCGACCGGATCACCGAGGAGATCGAGCGCATGCGGGTCCGGCTGCGCTATCTGCGGCTCAAGGCCGACCTGTGGGGCGCGCGGGAGCGCGGCGATCCCGAGGCCGAGCGCGACGCCCGCGTCGAGGTCACACGGGTCATCTCCCAACTACACTGACGACGGGAAAATCATGGATCTTGTACTCGTGACGGGTGGCAGCGGCCACGTGGGATCGCACGCGGTCCGTCATCTGCTCCAGGAGGGCTACCAGGTACGTACGACGGTCCGCTCCCCCGACCGCGCGGCCGGTGTGCGGGCGACGGCGGCCGGCGACGGCGGAGGGCTCGAGGTCGTCAGTGCCGAGCTGACCTCCGACGACGGCTGGGCGGAGGCAGTGGCCGGGTGCGCCTACGTCCTCCATGTCGCGTCGCCCTTCCCTGCGGCCCGGCCGGCCGACCCCGACGAGGTCATCGTCCCCGCCCGCGACGGCGCGCTCCGCGTCCTGCGGGCCGCGCGCGACGCCGGGGTGAGGCGCGTGGTGCTCACGTCGTCCTTCGCCGCGGTGGGGTACACCCGCAAGGCGAGCGGTGAGTACGACGAGAGCGACTGGACCGACCCCGACGACGACAACTCCCCCTACGTCAGGTCCAAGACCATCGCCGAACGGGCGGCCTGGGACTTCGTACGGGACGAGGGCGGCGACCTCGAACTCACGGTGATCAACCCTTGCGGGATCTTCGGCCCGCTGCTGGGGCCGCACCTGTCCAGCTCGACCGGCCTGGTCAAGGCGATGCTGGACGGCGCCATGCCGACCGTGCCCCCGGTGTACTTCGGCGTGGTGGACGTACGCGACGTCGCGGACATCCACGTACGGGCCATGCGGCATCCCGCCGCCGGTGGCGAGCGGTTCCTGGCCTGCGGCGGAGAGGCGGTCAGCTTCCTCCAGATGGCACGGACCCTGGCCGAGAACCTGGGCCCGGCCGCGGCGAAGGTACCGGCGCACGAACTCACCGCCGAGGCGGTACGGGCCGACCCCGCGCTGCGGGAGGCGGCCGGCCGACTCGGCGAGGTTCCCGTCCTGCGTACGGACAAGGCCCGCGACGTACTCGGCTGGGCGCCGCGCGACCCGGAGACCACGATCGTCGAGACCGCGCGGAGCCTCATCCGCCTGGGACTCGTCGCGGGCTGACTCAGCGGGGGCGGCAGCGGGGGCGCAGGCCGAAGCGCGCGCGGCCCGTCGCGGCGACGGCGTCCACCACGCCGCCGTACCGTTTGAGCGAGACGTACAGGAACGTCGAGCACGCCGCCAGGACCGGCAGGCCCGCGACCGTCACGAACGCCACGCGTGCCATGTGCCGGGTCGTCTCGATCGCGCGCAGGTCGGCGGGCGGGTTCTTGCTGCGGCAGGATCTGGGAGAACACCAGGGCGTAGCGGTCGCGGTCCCGCAGCGTGCCCGGCCGGCCGGCGACGTGCGCGAGCGTGAGCACTCCGGTCAGCGCCGGCGCCGCGAGTGCCGGCCGGCCTCGTCGGTGCCGTCCTCGCTGTCATCGTCGATCACCCGGATGTGACCGGCGGGAAAGGTCTCGTGCAGCCGGTAGTAGCCGTTCCCGTCACCGGGCGAGGCCGGTCTGCGGATGGCGTACGGCACCAGGATGTTCGTCAGGGAGGCGGAACAGCACGACCATGAAGACCGAGACGGCCCGTGCCGTCGGCCGGAAACGCATCGTGTCACGCTCCTGACGCTCGTCTCAGCCGTGCCGTACCGGCGACGGCGTCCTCACGAGATCGGCGGGCGCGCCCGGGGCGCCGGGCGCCACGCGGTTCGGGTTCGGGTTCGGCGTGATGGTCGGCGTGACGCTGGGCAGGAGCGGCCCGGACGGGGGGCCGAGCGCGTCGCTGGACGCGGCGATACGCCGGATCACCGGCGCGGCGCCGAGCACGTGGCGGATCTTCGCGGTCGCCCGGCCGGAGTCTCCCTCGACCGCGACGACCAGCCCGTTGCCGAACGACACGCCGATCTGCTTCCCTGTCGTCGAGCTGACGACCATGTCGATGCCGGGCACCGTGGTCGCCAGGCCCGCGATCCGCACGGTCGCCCAGCCGGCCGGCACCGCCGCGTCCAGCGGCAGGTGGTCCCGTTCGCCGACGGAGTGGCTGACCAGCGCACTCCCGTCCGTGACCGCCTTCCAGACCGCGGTCGCGTCGCTGGTGTCGGCCGAGGTGAAGGCCCGGTAGGTGGCCGGGTCGACCGTGGCCGTCGGGATCTGCTCGCCGTACACCCAGACCAGGCCGTAGCCGATCAGCGCGAGCCGGCTCACCTCGTCCAGGTGCCGCAGCCGCCGCACCTGGCTCTCGGTGAAGGGCTGGGCCTGGTTGATGAGCAGGTCGGGCACCGCCGGTGTCACCGACCTGCTCGCCGACGGCGTGGGCCCGGAGATCGGCGGGAGTTCGATCGAGGCGCGCGTGGCCCGGCTCCCGCACGCCGTCAGTGCGAGCATGCCCAGTGCGCCGGCCGCGGCGGCCGTCGCCGTACGCGGGGCGGCCCTCATTCGTCCACTTCGCTCCGGCCGACGGCCTGGTCGGTGAATGCGTGCGGGTCCCCTGCCTCGCTCGTCCGCCGGACGACGTCCACGACCCCGCGCGGCGGGTTCGTGCTCACGTTCGACCTCGGCATCTGGAGACGCGGGTCGATGCGTACCGGAGTCGGCGTACGCGTGCCCGGGTCGACACCCGGGGGCAACGGGAGCGGGCGGACGTTCAGGCTCGTCTCGTCCTCTTCCTTCTCAGGTTCCTCCTCCTTCCGGCGGCGCAGGCGGGCGCCGATGAGGCCGCCCACGAGGGCCATCGCGGTCAGCAGGAACGCCGCGCCACCGATGAGGAAGGCGAGCACCCGGCCGCCGAGGTCTCCGTGGGAGTCGGACGACTGCAGCACCGTTCCGGGCGGGTCGGCCTGCTGGGATGCCGCACCGGGCGCCGGCGCGGCGGTGGGCACGACCGGTGCGCGGTTGACCTGGGACAGCGCGCTCGGAGTCGGGGTGCCGCTCGGAACCGGCCCTGCCGGGGGCACGACGGGAAGCGCGCCGGCGGCCGGCGGACGCGTCACCGGTGGCGCGGCGGGCGCAGGGGCCGCGGGGGGCACGGTCGGCCGGCCCCGCAGCTTCGGCGACACGATCGGCGGTACGCCCGGCCGCGCCGGCAGGGGCCTGGACACGGGTCCGCGGTGGACCGGCGCGGGGCGGGCCGGCCTACTGACCGGCGGCGCGAGGCCGGCGGCCGGGAGGGGCAGCGGGACGGTGACGCGGCAGTGGGCCTCGATCGGCGTGTCGGCGTCCTGGAGCGCGGGGCAGTTGGAGACCGGGCCCGTGGTGGCGATCTCGCCGACGAGCGGGCCGCCGCGCGCGTCCGTACGGACGCGGATCGCGAAGGTGGCGGTCGCGGGCGCGCTGCCGAGGTCGAACCGCCAGGTGACCGCGCGCGGCCCGGTGGTCACCCGCCCCGTCGTGGCCGACGGCAGCCTGGCGAGGGCGGCGTCGCCAGGCACGCAGGTCAGGCGGGCGATCACCGTGATGCCGCGCAGCGGCGTCGACGCGGGACTGGCGCTGATCCGGTACACGACCAGGTCGTTCCCCGCCTCGCGGGAGGCGCGGGCCGTCAGCGCGAGCCGGAGCGACGGGGCGTTCTCGCCCGCGGACGGCGACGCTTCCGGGATCGCCGAGACGGGTGTGCGGACGTCGGCCGGACATGGCGTCGCCTGCGGTACGCGCGACCACTGCGGGTCACCTCCCGCTCGCGCGGCGGTCCCCGCCCCCAGGACCGCGGCCGTGGCGGCCATCGGCACCACGAGCCTCGTGACCCTTCGATCCATCTCAGTCCCTCAGTTCCTCAGTTCGCCGTATCGGGCCGAATCTTCCGAACGGCCGCCGCGGTGCAACGGCGGTCCGGACACACATGCCGGCTCGACAATCCCGAGAAATCCGTTTCCCTAACTCGGCCAGCACTCGCGCCGATCCAGATCATTCGAAATACTCGATCATCGTTACTGATCGACATGACCGATGCGCGATGGCGGCTGGTTCATGGAATCGAATCCGGTGAACGGCAGTGCGCCATGCGGGCCGCTCGGGCCGCCGATCGCGTGCCCGCCACGGCCGGCCGGGCCGCCGACGGCCGCGCCGCCGGGATCGTGGAAGCCCCCGCCATCGTGACCACCGTCGTGGCCTCCTACGATGCGACCGTGGATACCGTCACCGCCATCATCGTCGGCGCCGTCTCCACCGCCGAGGGTGACGCCCGCTCCATCGAGGGCGGGGATTCCATTCCTGATGTTGCACATTCCATACTCTTTCTCAGCAAAAGAAACACTTGGCGCGGATATCAGACACCTCACTTCGACGCTCGCCGCCATCTCACAAGTCTCTTGATCATGGACCATAACAACAGTTCCGACCGTTGTCGCGACCACGTCACAAACTCGACCTCAAAACTGCTTCACGCGATGGCCATCTTCCCCGACTCGCAACCTCCGAGCAGATATGCCTGGGCGCGGCACCACGCCACACTCAGCGCGATGCGATTTTCGGGGGGAAATGTGAATGCACCCGGCAGGGTGGCCGTCGTATATGGGACCCGGCCCGAGATCGTCAAGCTCGGCGGGGTCGTCCGGCGCCTTGGCCCGTACGCGCTGCTGGTCCACACGGGACAGCACTTCGACGCGACCATGTCGGAGGACGTCGCCGTGCATGTGGGCATGCCCGTCCCCGACATCCGGCTCGACGTCGGCGGCCTGCCGCGTGCCGGCCAGATCTCGGCCGCCCTCGGCGGTCTCGACAAGATCCTGGCCCGGCGCGAACTGCGCGCCGTCGTGGTCCAGGGCGACACGAACGCAACGGTCGCCGGCGCGCTGGCGGCGAATGCCCGCGGCCTCCCGCTGATGCACGTCGAGGCCGGGCTGCGCTCTCTCGACCGGACGATGCCCGAGGAGCACAACCGGGTGGTCACCGACCACCTCTCCGACCTGCTGTGCGCGCCAACGCCCGGATGCGTGGCCAACCTGGCGCGCGAAGGGATCATCGGCGACCACGTGGCACTGACGGGCAACACCGTGGTGGAGGCCGTACGCGACATGACGCCGCCGCCCGCGGAACGCGCGGCCCTCCTCGCCCGCCTGGGCCTGACCGCCTGCGGCTACGTGCTGGCGACCATCCACCGCCCGGAGAACACCGACGACGCGTGCGTGCTCGCCACGATCCTGTCGCAGCTCGCCGCGCTCCCGCTGGAGGTGGTGCTCCCGCTCCACCCGCGTACGGCGGCCGCGGTGCGGCGGCACGGGCTGGAGGCCCTGCTGAGGGATGTCCGGGTGCTGGACTCTCTCGGGCCGCGGACCTTCCTCGGCCTCGCCGCCGAGACCGCGGTCCTGGTGTCGGACTCCGGCGGCGTCCAGGAGGAGTGCACCGTGCTCGGCCGCCCGCTGGTGGTCGTACGGCGCTCCACTGAGCGGCCGGAAGTGATGGCGGACTTCGCCCGGCTCAGTCCCGGCGGGGTGGGACTCGCGTCCGCCGTCGGCGAGATCCTGGGCCAGTGCCCGGACCTGCTCGACCACCTCGCCTCGCTGGCCAGCCCCTTCGGCGACGGGACGGCCAGCGGCCGGATCGCCGCTGCGCTCGGCGAGCTCGCCGGAGTGCCGCGCGACCGGATGCTCACTCCCGCGACCTGACGGCCACGGTCGTGCCGTGGCCATGGAAGCTCTCACGGCCACGGCACGTTCGGTCGTGCGGAAACACTCACTCCGCGACCACGGACACGCCGACCGGCTCGGGCCGAGCCCGCACCGGCGCTCCGCGCACGCTCTTCGACGCCATCCGGCGAGCCATCGCTTCCGGAACTTTTCGCTTTCGCGACGAACCCGGGTAACGGCCGGACGACCACGAGGTGAACGCCTTCTACGGGGGCAAACACCGCACACAGGCGTACGCGGGGGCATGAATCGGACCCTTGGGGGAGCCTGAGAGTTCTCTCACTCTGGTTCGCCGGGGCGACCAGACTGGGTAAGGTCGGCGACGCCAGTTCGGTCCTGGAGTCGCCGGGACCAAATAGAGCGGACGATGAGTAGATCGCGATGACACCCACCCCCCAGTCTTCGGCGTTCGAGCCGGCCCAGCGGACGCAGGCCGCGCTGCCGCCCCCGGCACCGTCGTCGCTCGAGGAGGTCGTCCCCGTCCCGCCCCCGCGGCCCCGGCCGCAGCGGGACCCGTTCTTCGACAACGCCAAGTTCTTCGCGATCCTGCTCGTCGTCGCGGGCCACTCGATCGAGAACCTCCGCGACGTCCGCTTCGCGCACGCGGCGTACCTCTTCGTCTACACGTTCCACATGCCGGTGTTCATCGTCATCACCGGCTACTTCTCCCGCCGGTTCACCTTCTCCGGCGGCAAGGCGCGCAAGCTCCTGACGAACCTCGCCGTGCCGTACGTCGTGTTCGAGACGGCGTACTCCACCTACCACTGGGCGGTCGGGCACTCGAAGTTCGAGATCAGCCTGCTCGACCCGTACTACCTGACCTGGTTCCTGCTCGCGCTGTTCGCCTGGCGGCTGTCGACGCCGGTGTGGCAGCAGATCCGCTTCCCGGTCGCGGTGGCGGTGGTGATCAGCCTGCTGTCGGGGATGGACCAGCTGCCGACGACGCTGGAGATGAACCGCGTCTTCGGGCTGGTGCCGTTCTACGTCCTGGGGCTCTTCCTCAAGCCCGAGCACTTCGAGATCGTCAAGAAGCGCTGGGCGGCCGTGCTCGGCGTGCTCATCCTGGCCGGCGGGTTCGCCTTCACGTACCTCATCGCCGACCGGCACATGGCGACCGAGTGGGTCTACTGGCGCAGCGGCAACCCGTCGCTGCACGTGAACAACCTCGTCGGCACCGGCATGCGGCTCGGGCTGCTCCTCGCCGCCGGCGTGCTGGTCGCGGCGTTCCTGAGCCTCGTGCCCCGGAAGGAGCACTGGTTCACCTCGCTGGGGTCCGCGACGCTCTACGCGTACCTCCTGCACGGTTTCGCCACCAAGCTCGCCGACTACTACGGCTGGTACGACGCCTCGGTGCTGCACACCGTCCCCGGCGTCCTCGGGGTCGCGGCGGCCGGCGCCGTGCTCGCCACGCTGCTGTGCACCCCGCCCGTGCGCTGGACGATGCGCTGGGCGCTCGAACCCAACATGGCCTTCGCGTTCACCGCGCTGCGCCGTCCGAAGAACTACCTGTACGCCGGGCGCCGGCGGGCCATCAAGGACGCGCCGCACAATCCCGCGCCGGACCAGAGTGGCGCGGGCTGACCCGTACCCTCACCCGGCTACGGTTGCCGGATGCGGCCAGGAGGCGGTCAGGTCATCGTCAGACATCACCCATAGTCTGTCCCGGTGCCTCCCGCTATGTCCCGATCTTCCTCGGGCGAAACCCCTGTCCCGGCCCGGTTGGCCTGGCTGGACCTGCTGCGCGGAATCGCGGCACTCGTGGTCGCCCTGCACCACGCGACCTACTACTTCACGCCGCGCCTGCGCGCCGGGATGGTCGACTGGTTCGACCCGGGCCTGTACGGCGTCCTGGTGTTCTTCTTGGTCAGCGGCTACATCGTGCCGGCCTCGCTCGAACGGCACGGGCGGGTGCGGAGCTTTTGGATCAGCAGGCTCACGCGCATCTACCCGCTGCTGACGCTGGCGTGCGCGGCCATGCTGCTGCCCTTCCTGCTGGGCGTCCGTGACCTGCGCGCGGGGCTGTCGGCGTACGAGCCGGTGACCGCCGTGCTGGCACACGCCACGATGCTGCAGGACGTGCTCGGCGTGCCCAACGTGATCAACGTCCTGTGGACCCTGTCGTACGAGATGATCTTCTACCTGCTGGTCGTGGCGTTCTTCGTCACAGGGATCCACCGGCGGTCCGGGCCGATCGCGGTGGTGCTGGTCTCCGTCGCCGTCCTCGCCGGCGGGCTGCTGCCGATGGCGGCGCTGACGCGGACCGCCGGCGTCTGGCCGGTCGTCGCGCTGACCACTCTGGTGATGGCGCTGGCGATCGCGGGCGCCGTCTCGCGGCATCCGGTGGCGCGTACGGCCGGCGGGATCGCCGGCGGCGTGCTCGGCGTCGTCCTGCTCCTGACGAACGGGCGGGTCGGTCCCTGGGAGGGCCTGGTGATCCTCTCGGCGATGTTCACCGGCACCGCCCTCTACCGCGCCGAGCACGGGCAGATCAGCCGGCGCGCGGCGGCGGTGTCGGCCGGGCTCGTGCTGACCGGCGCGATCGTGGCCGGCGTGTGGCACGCCGAGATGGGCATGTCCCCGGCGCAGGCGGACGCGTTCCAGGTCTACTGGGTCGGGTCGGTGCTGCTGGCCGGGCTGACCTTCGCCGCCGGGTGGGCGCTGCGGCACCGCCGGATCCCGGCGTGGCTGACCGCGCTCGGCACCATCAGCTTCTCGCTCTACCTGCTGCACCCGGTGCTGCTGATGCTCAACGACCAGTTCCTGGGCACGCCCGACCACGACGACGGCGTCCGGCTCGGCCTGTTCGTCCTCACGCTCGTGGCGGTCAGCGCGCTCACGTACCGGTACGTCGAGCTCCCCTTCCAGCGGCTCGGCCGGCGGCTGAACGGGCGTCCCGCCGCACGGCCCGCCGCCGCTCCCGTTCCGGTGCCCTCCGAACCAGCGCCGTGAATAATTCGGATGACCATTGCTGAATTCGGTCCTATCGTTTCCTAACGAGCCGCCCCGGCAGGGTCAGGAGCGAGTGGCCTTCCGGAACCGGTGCAATCGAAACAGTCATTCGTTGATAACGGGTCTCCCATCCGAAAGCTCGTCCTTCATATCGGACCTGTTACGGGGCGGCTCCTCTGGGGGTACACCATGACGCGCACTCGAGAAGTCATCATCAAGTCCACTCACCGTGGCCTCCGGTACGAGGACGGCCGCCTGACGGAGGTGCTCGAAGCCGGCCGTTACGAGGTGCCCGCCGCCGAGCGGCGCCGGCGCAAGGCGCCGGTCGTCGAGATCGTCCTGGTGGACATGCGCGAGCGGGAGCTGCTGCTCAAGGGCCAGGAGATCCTGACCTCCGACAAGGTCGCCGTACGCGTCAGCATCATCACGCAGTACCGCGTGGTCGACCCGACGGCGGCGCTGGAAAAGGTGGAGGCCTACACCGACCGCCTTTACAGCGACGTGCAGCTCGCCGCCCGGCGTTCGCTGGCGTCGATGACGCTGGAGGGCATTCTCACCAATCGCAATCGGCTGAGCGAGGACATTCTCGGTGACGTCCAGGAAGCGGCTTCGGGTTACGGAATCGCCATTCTTCGCGCGGACGTGAAGGACCTGGTCTTCCCGGGAAACCTGCAGGAGATCATGAACCGCGTCCTCGCGACGGAGCGGCTGAGCGAGGCACAGCTCGTCGAGGCCCGTACGAAGGCCGAGCGTGAGGCGATCGAGGCCCGGTCCCGTGCGGAGAACGAGCGGATCTCCGTCCAGTCCCGGCGCGAGAGCGAGCTGGTCACGGCCGAGGGCCGCGCGCAGACCCAGCGCATGCAGGCCGAGGCGGAGGCGGAGGCCCTGCGCCTGCACGCGGAGGCGGCGAGCGCCTACGCCGACCACCCGGTCCTGCTGCGCGTACGGGAGCTGGAGACCCTCGCGCGCCTGGCCACGAACGCCGAGGCGCGGCTCTACATCGGTTTCGACAAGCACACCGAGCTGCGGAACCTGGAGTGACGGATCGTCCCGGCCCGCGTGCGGGCCGGGGCGGCCCTGTCAGCCGCCCAGCTCTGCCTTGATGCGGTTCAGGGTCGTGCGCATGCCCTCGCGGTTGGCCTCGGCTCGGCGGCCGGACACCCGGCCGGTGAAGATCCGGCCGAGGACGTGCGCGCCCCGGGTGCGGCGGTCGAGCCAGACCTCGGTCAGCTCGGTGCCCTCGGGGACCGGCGCCAGCCGGTAGGACCACCGCGACACCGGCAGGCCGAAGGTCGTCACCTCGAAGGCGAACTCCTCCCCCGGCTCGGCGACCACGACCCGGCACGTGGTGAACCAGATCAGCGGGCCGCGCCGGTTGAAGCCCACGAAGCCGAGGGCCTGGTCGCCGCGCCGCGACACCACCCACGTGGCGAAGCACTCCGGGCTCCAGCGCGCCATCCGGCGTACGTCGGACACGGCCGCGTAGACCTCGGAGGGTTCGGCGTCGACGACGACGCTCTCGGCTACCTCGGGCATGGGCCGAACGATAGCGGCATCCGTCTTGGGTCTCCGGGGGTTGACCCAGGAGCGCGACGCCGAAAAGGTGAGCGGATGAGCGGCAAGGGCGAGACGCGTGACGGAGTGTCGCTGACCAACCTCGACCAACCGCTGTTCGACGGGGCCGGGGCCACCAAGCGTGACCTGGTCGACTATCTCGACGCCGTACGGGACCGGATCCTCCCCGTGCTGCGGGACCGGCCGCTCTCGGTCATGCGGGTGCTGCGCGGCCAGAACCCGTTCATGCAGAAGAACGTCCCCAAGTACGCCCCCTCCTGGGTCGCGACGGTGTCGCTGTGGGCGGAGACCTCCAAGCGCGAGGTCGCGTACGCCCTGTGCGACGACCGCCGCACGCTGCTGTGGTTCGGCAACCAGCGGGCGGTGGAGTACCACCCCACGCTGATCCGCGCCGCCGACCGGGAGCACGCCACCCACCTCGTGCTCGACATCGACCCGCCGGAGGGCGACGCGTTCCCGCTCGCGGTCGCCGCCGCCCGCCTCGCACGCAGGGCGCTCGCCGACGCCGGCATGGCGGGCGTGGTCAAGACGAGCGGGGCCAAGGGCGTGCACGTGTTCGTGCCGATCGCGCCGGAGTGGGCGCATGAGGACGTCGCCGCGGCGACCCGGGCGCTCGCGGCGCGGGCCGAACGCCTCGATCCGTCGCTCGCGACCACGGCGTTCATCCGCGAGGACCGTGAGGGCAAGGTGTTCCTGGACTCCACCCGGTCCGGCGGGGCGACCACGGTGGTGTCGGCGTACAGCCCGCGGGTCCGGCCCGGCGCGCCGGTGTCCTTCCCCCTGTCGTGGGACGAGCTCGACGACGTGACGCCGGGCGACTTCACCGTACGCACCGCGGCGCGGCTCGTCGCCGACCGCGATCCGTGGGCCGACGAGATGCCCGGCCCGCAGCGCCTGGACGCCGGCCTGATCGAGGAGGGCCACACGATCCCGATCGCGCGGGTCCAGGCGATGCACGAGGGCAAACGCCGCGCCCGCGCCCGCCGCGACGCGGAGCGCCAGGGCGAGTAGCCACAGCGGACCGGGTACCCCGGGCGGGGCGTGCGTGGCATAGTCCAGACATGACGATCTTCGACGATCTGGTCGCCGAACAGGACCGCCTGGAAGAGATCCTGGGCCTTCTCTCCCCGGCGCAGTGGGAGTCCCCGTCGGGCGCCGACGGCTGGACGGTCGCCGACGTCGTCCTGCACCTGGCCCAGTCCGAAGAGGGCGTGGTGACCAGCGTGAACGGGGCCGGCCACGACCTGCGGCCCGGCCCGGACGACTCCGTCGACGCGGCGATGGCCCGCCTCGTACGGGAGGAGCGGACCTCTCCTTCGGAGGTGTTCGGCCGCTGGCGGGAGGCACGCCGGGCGGCGGTCACCGCGCTGCGCGGGGCCGACCCGGGCCGGTCGCTGCTGTGGGTCGAGGCGCCGCTGAAGCCGGCCACTCTGGCCACCACCCGCCTGGCCGAACACTGGGCGCACGGACTGGATGTCACGGTCCCGCTCGGCATCGACCTGCCCGACACGGACCGGCTGCGGCACATCGCCTGGCTGGCGCACCGGACCCTGCCGTACGCCCTGGCCCTGACCGGCGGCCAGGCGCAGGAGGTGCGGTGCGAGCTGACGGCGCCGAACGGCAGGGACATGTGGAGGTACGGCCCGGACGACGCGGAGTCCGCCATCACCGGCCCGGCGGGCGCCTTCTGCCGCGTCGCCGCGCAACGTCTCTCCCCCGGGGAGTCCGGCCTGCGGACGACCGGCCCGCACGCCGACGCCGCGCTGAAGGTCCTCCGCACGTACGCCGCCTGAGCCGGCGTCACACCCGCGTCCAGAGCCCCGGCCCCGCGCACGTCGTAGAGCTCGTCTGACACGTCTCCGGCGGGCCCTCGCGGCTACGCCGTGTCGCCGTCCTGACGGAGATGTCGCTGGAGCATGCGCATCGCCCGGATGGTCGAACGCATCTCCTGCAGGTAGTTGGTGGCGGCGAAGTTCTGCTGTGGCAGGCCGCCGGTCAGTTCCGGCGCCGCCCCCACCGTCTCGACGGCACAGCCGTGGACCGAGGCCAGCATGCGGACGGCGTCGGCATGCTGGAACGGCACGTATATCGCCGAAGTCACGAGGAGCACCCGGTGGCCCGGGCCGAGCTCGGCGACGTTCTCGGCCCACCAGGCGTACGTGTCGGCGGTGTTCGCCCGGCGGGTCTCGGGCTGCGTCGACGGCGCCGCGACCACGGTCAGTGGCAGACCGTCCGCGTGGTAACGACGCACGGCCCATCCGCGGTTGGGGTCTTCCGGGATGTATTCGCCTTCCATCTTCGGCTCGCCGGCCACGGCGAAAGCGCGTCGCAGACCGACGTCCATGGCGTGAAGTTCGTCGACGACATCGCCCATGCCGGCGATCTCTGCCAGGGCCGGCTCGTCTCCGCCGAGCCTGCGGAAGCCGCCCAGCGCGGTGACGTCGCCGAACTCAACGCCGGTGTGGCGGAGCCCGGCCGCCCACAGCGGGCGGACGACGCAGGCGCGGACCATTCCACCGAGGATCAGGCAGTGGTCGTAACGGGCCTTCGCCGGGCGTTCGAACGCATCACGTAATCCGAGTGTGCGAGCGGCGTCAAAGATCTTTCCCTCATCGCCTTCCAGCACTTCCTTGGAATGCGCGAGGTTGCGTTCGCGGCCGGCCCGGAAGTCCCATGCGACCGAGAACTCCTCAAGTGCGGCGAGATATTCCGGCAGATCACGGTCTACGGCCGGACCACCGAAGTCCGCCACCAGCCGCATGAATGCCGGGTGGGTCACCCAGGCGCGTATGGCGTCTTCGACCTCGGCCGTATCAACCCCGCCGCCTGGTGCGGGAACCAGCGGAACGACATCGTTCGCGTTCTCAGGCTTCTTCATATCGGTAGAGTACGTCCCTCAACGTTGGCGTGCCATGCTGTTCCGATAAACGCCCACCCCTCCACCACTCACGGAATCATGGGCTCAACATTCCCATATCAATACCACTGAGCCAGCGTTCCCATCGCCATCGGCCATAACGTGGAATTCGGAGTGGACGATCGAAGCGCTCACGGAAATCATAAACTCGGCGCTCCCATTTTCCAGGCGCACGCAGCACAGGTCCTATTGGCGGCTCATGCCCCTTGGCGGCAAAGTAGATCGCCTCCCGCTGCTGGCGCGCACGTGAGTTGTACGCGGCGGCCAACTCGACCAGTGCCAGGCCCCAGCTGAGACGATCGATCTCTTCCGGTGACAGCTCGTCCCGCGCCATCAGGCTCATGGCGATGGGGACGGCGATCACACCTTCGCGGATGACACCGAGGTGATACGTTCCCAGAAAGGGGCGTAGATCGACCCTACTTCGCGACGCCGCTTCGGCGAGGGCACCGACGGTCTCGATCCACTTCCTCGCGGCCAGTACCGCCTCGGCTCTCAATGGCTCGGGTAACTTGGCCGCTTTATCGGCTCGCAGCCGGAACCTGTCTCGCCGACGCCCTATCGGCGTCCTCAGCGCCAGATGGGGTACCAACTGGTACAGCTCCAACGGCCGGTTCTTGTAGAAGCGTTCGGTGAGGTCTAAGCGGACCGTGTGATCCTTGGCGCTCGTCGCCACGCTTCGCTCCCAGCGGGGAGTATCCAGGGACAAGAACGCCAGCACCAGACTGATGAGACCCGTCGCCACCGCCGCGGCATCGACCTCGTTGAACATCGCCGGGAGCGAGCTCACCAGTCCACCGCCCGCCCCGGACCGTCGCCACGGTCGGTGTCCACGCCGGCCTCCATCAGTTTGACTGATATCGCGACGCGTTCCCGCGCCTGAGCGAGCTTGGACCGTACGTTGATGGTGGGTGAGCGCATCTGTAAGCGAACCCAGCCCAGGACCCGCTCGGCTGCCGTCACGCTTTCCAGCGCCAGGAAATGGATGCCACCGACCTCGATTTCAAGGGGTGCCCTCAGGTGCCGTCGCGACGAGACGACTCGCAGTTGCTCGAAGATGGTTTTCAGCCTCAGCATGCGATACCCCCAGCGGCCTCTCCCTCCCAGAATCGACACGTACCAGATGAACGGTGCGACGAGGGCGAGGTGATTCAGCAGAGCGGCGTGCCGGCCTGGGTACTGCCGAGCTACGTCTATGGGACGTACCAGGCCCTCGTCGACGAGTGCCGCGAATTTGTTCATGATATTGACGTCGCGGGTGACGAGTTCGCGCAGGTCGGCCACCGCACGGTCGTCGGCACATTCCAATGCGCAGATCGCCCAGATCTGCGCATTATTCATGTCCGCGCTCACGATGGCCTGGCCGATGACCGCAGCCCACGCATCGAGCATCGGACCGGTCTCCGGTAACTCACTGAGATACCCCTCAGCCTCTTCCAGAAAGTGCTGACGGGTCTCCCTCGCTCGCCGACGCCTCAGGAACATCGTGTCGGACCCTAAGACCACGGCGAACAAGACAAGCGGGACGTTGAGGATCCATAAGACGTGGGCAACACTCATTGGCACCCCTCACCAGAACGCCTTCATTATGCGGCGTTCTCCCCGTTCAGGTGGCGCCCCGGACCACCGGCTCAGTTGTGAACCCTCAGCCTTATGACGCGCACCCTAAGGCAGCAGAGGACCGGATTTGATAACAAAACAGTAATCTAACCATTTGGGCTCCGTCACCGATCGCAAAGGCGTGGAACCGGAAGATCGGCAAGGTGATGCCCACCTGATCGTGACGCCGGAGCAGGGCTAGTCGGGCAGGAGCGGGACCGCGGTGCCCTCTTCGCGGCCGAGGAGGACCGCCGGGGTGATGGCCGACGAGCCGAAGCGGTCGCGTACCTCGTCCACGGCGCCGTCGACCGTGCTCGGCGCCGCCCGGTCGAGGGGCAGAGAGAGCTGGACCGCGCCGTCGTCGTATAGGCTCGCGAGGGTCACGCCGACGAGCGTCAGGCCCCGGCCGTCGATCATCGGCCGGGCGGCGGCCAGCAGGCCTCGTGCCGCGGTCAGGACGGCCTGGGTGTCGGCCGTCGCCTGGGGCAGGGTGTGCGACCGCGTGACGCGGGAGAAGTCGTCGAACCTCAGCCGCAGCGTCACCGTACGGCAGACTCTCGCGGCCTTGCGCAGCCGCCGGCCGAGGCGGTCGGTCAGGCCGACCACGATGGCGTCGAGTTCGGCCGGCGAGCGGTCGCGGCGGCCCAGGGCCCGCTGCGCGCCCATCGACCTCCGGCGGACGCCCGTGCGCACCGGCCGCGGGTCGCGGCCCAGGGCCAGGGCGTGCAGGTGCCGGCCGGATCCGCGACCGAGCATCGCGACCAGGATGTTCTCCGGCAGCTCCGCCACCTCGCCGACCGTCGTGATGCCCCGGTGGTTCAGCTTCTCCGCGGTGACCGGGCCGACGCCCCAGAGGCGGCGGATCGGGAGCGGGTGGAGGAAGTCCAGCTCACGGTCCGGGTCGACGACGAGAAGGCCGTCCGGCTTGGCGACGCCGCTCGCCACCTTGGCGAGGAACTTGGTGCGCGCCACCCCGACCGTGATCGGCAGCCCGATCTCCTCCGCGATCGCGCGCCGCAGGCGTACGGCGATGTCCACCGGCGTACCCGAGATCTTCGCCAGGCCGCCGACGTCGAGGAACGCCTCGTCGATCGACAGGCCCTCGACCAGCGGCGACGTGGCCCGGAAGACCGCGAAGACGGCCTCGCTCGCCTCGGTGTAGGCCGCCATGCGGGGCTCGACGACGATCGCCTCCGGGCAGAGGCGCCGCGCCTGCCCGCCGCTCATCGCGGTACGGACGCCGTACGCCTTGGCCTCGTAGCTGGCCGCGAGCACGACCCCGGACCCGACGATCACCGGCCGCGACCGCAGCCGCGGGTCGTCGCGCTGCTCGACGGAGGCGTAGAACGCGTCCAGGTCGGCGTGCAGGATCGTGGCGTCGCCCATACGAACGTATGTTCGCATGGAGCCGGGCCGGGGGGGAGCCGCGGGGCCCGTACCAGGTAGTTCGTCCTCTGTTCCGGCCGAAGGGCCGGTCGCCGCGACGCCGTTCACCACGGCGTCCTACGCGCCGGGTGGGCTGCCGCCGGAGGTACGCTCCTCCCCGTGCTGAATCTCGTCGAGTCCGACTTTCCCGGCCGTGACGGCGTACGCCTCTCCTATCGGGAGATGGGGGAAGGACGGCCGCTGGTCCTTCTGCCCGGTCTCAGCGTGGAGGCGACATTGTGGCTGCAGCACGGCCTTGCCGAGCAGATCGCGACGCACGGTCACCGGGTGATCATGCCGGACTTCCGCGGGCTCGGCCGGGCGAAGCCGCGTGACGCCGCCGCCTACCCCCTCGACGTACTCGCCGACGACGGGCTCGCGCTCCTCGACCACCTCGGGCTGGACGAGTACGACCTCGGGGGATACTCGCTCGGCGGGCGCATCGTGGTGCGGATGCTGGTGCGTGGGGCGATACCGGGACGGGCGGTGGTCGGCGGCCAGGGGCTGCGTCAGGTGCTCGGCGACGCGGAGGGCGGGGCGGGCTCGTTCATGCTCCGGGTCCTGGCCGGGCAGGGGACGTTCGAGCCGGGCTCGCCGGAGGAACAGACCGAGCGGTGGCTCCGGGCGAATGACGCGGATCCGGACGCGCTGCGCCACGTGCTGGGTTCGATCGTCGCCACGCCGATGGAGGCGATCGGCCGGGTCCGGGTACCGGCGCTCGTGGTGATGGGCTCTGACGACGAGCGTGCCGCGTCGGCCGATGCGCTGGTCGCGGCGCTGCCGCAGGGTGCCCTGGCCATGGTTCCCGGCGATCACAGGACGGCGGTCTCCGCACCGGAGTTCATCGCGGCGATCGTCGATTTCCTCGGCGGCCGGTAGCCCGGATCCTGTCGGGCCGGGGGCGAGCCGCGGGGCCTTTACCAGGTAGTTTGTCCTCTGTTTCAGCCGAGGACCTGACACCGAACGGAGGCCCGCGATGACCTGGGCACGGCTCGCGGCGACCACACTGGAGAACGACCACGCTCTGCTGCGACCGATCGACCCGCGGGACCGTACGGCGATGCACGCGGTGGCCATGGATCCCGCGATCTGGCGCTACTTCGTGACGATGATCGAGACCGACGCCGACTTCGACGCGTTCTTCGACGCGGCGCTGGAGGAGTTCGCGGCGGGCCGCCGTGTCCCGTACGTCATCACCGACAAGGGGACCGGGCGCGTCGCGGGCAGCATGAGCTTCGCGAACATGGCCGAACGCGACGGGCGGCTGGAGATCGGCGCGTCCTGGCTGGGCCTGGCGTTCCAGGGCAAGGGCGTGAACCGCTGGGCGAAGTACCTGATGATGGAGCACGCCTTCGACGTGCTGGGCGCCGAGCGCGTGGAGTTCAAGACCGACGTGCTGAACACCCAGGCCCGCCGCGCGCTGCGGAAGATCGGCGCGACCGAGGAGGGCACGCTGCGCAGCTTCAACCCGATGCCGGGCGGCCGCCGCCGCGACGCGATCTACTACAGCGTCCTGCGCGCGGAGTGGCCGGCCGTACGGGCGTCGCTGACGTGATCAGTCCTGCGGCCCGGCGAATCTCCGGGCGAGGTCGCGATACCGCTCCGCCGCGCTGACGGTCGTACCGCGGTCGACGACCGTGCCGGGCAGGCGCCCCATCGGCCCGCCTTCCGGCCAGTGTCTCACCGGCTGCTGAGGTAGGCGAGGACGGCGAGGACGCGGCGATGGCCGCTGCCGGCCGGCGGGAGGCCGAGCTTGGCGAAGGTGTTGCCGATGTGTTTGTGGACGGCGTTCTCGGTGATGACGAGCCGGGCCGCGATCGCCCGGTTGTCCTTACCCTCGGCCATCAGGGCGAGGACCTCGCGTTCGCGTGGTGTCAGGCCGGCGATCGGGTCGCGGGCGTGACGGGTGAGGAGCTGCGTGATCACCTCGGGGTCCATGACGGTGCCGCCGGCGGCGACCTGCCGCAGGGCGTCGACGAACTCGCTCACCCGGCTCACCCGGTCCTTGAGCAGGTAGCCGACACCGCCGCGCCTGTCGTCGAGCAGCAGTTCGCCGGCGTACTGCTGCTCGACGTACTGGGAGAGCACGAGCACGGGCAGGCCGGGGTGCCGGCGGCGGGCGTGGAGCGCGGCGTGGATGCCCTCGTCGCGGAAGGTCGGCGGCAGCCGTACGTCGACGATGGTGACGTCGGGCCGGTGTTCGGCGACGGCGGCGATGAAGCCGGGGGCGTCCTGGGCGATCGCGGCGACGTGGAACCCCTTGGCGGTCAGCAGGAGTTCGAGCCCGCTGGACAGCAGGACGTTGTCCTCGGCGATCACGATCCGCATGGCAGGCTCACCGTGACCGTTGTCGGCCCGCCCGTGGGGCTGTGAACGCGGAGGGTGCCGTCGAGCGCCAGCACGCGGTGGCGGACTCCGGCGATGCCGGTGCCCAGCGTCTCGTCGGCGCCGCCGATCCCGTCGTCGGTGACCTCGATCCTCAGCCGGCCGCCGGTGCGTACGACCCGGACGGTGGTCTCGGTGGCCCGGCTGTGCTTGGCGGCGTTGGTGAGCGCCTCGGCGATCGTGAAGTAGGCCACGGCCTCGACCGCTGCGGGGACCGTTCCGAGGTCGTCGACGTCGAGGCTGGTCTCGATCGCCGACCGGGCACCCAGTGCCACCAGCGCGCCGGCGAGACCGCGGTCGGCGAGGATCGGCGGGTAGATCGTCCGGATCACCGCGCGGAGCTCCGCCATGGCCTCCTCGGTGTTCTCGTGCGCCTCCCGCAGGAGCGTGCCCACCGTCGCCGGGTCCTCGTCCAGCAGCTCACGGGCCGCGCCCAGCCGCATCGCGATGGCCACCAGCCGGGCCTGGGTGCCGTCGTGCAGGTCGCGTTCGATCCGGCGGAGCTCCGCGCCGTGCGCGTTCATGGCGCCGGCCCGCGTCTCGGTCAGGGTCTCCACCCGCTGCGCCAGCCGCTCGGCGGCCGAGGGTTCGAGCAGCGCGACGCAGATCCGGGCGTGGAGACGCGCCAGTGGCGGAACCGTGGCAACGGTCAGGGCCGCGAACATTGCGAAATTCAGCGGCCCCCAGGTCAACGCCGTGCCCCACCCGGACAGAGGTACGCCGTCGAAGAAGAAGCGCAGGCGGGTGTCCTCGGGAAAGGCCCACCACAGGGGCACCGTGATGACCGTGGCCACCGCGTTGCCGGCGCACAGCAGCGCCACGATTCCGAACGCCACACTGGTCACGACGCACGCGCACAGCCACCCGAGGACGCGCCACGTACCGGCGCTGACGGGCCCCGGACGCGGGAGCCGCAGCAGCCGGCCGGCGCGGTGCCGATGCCAGGACGCCCAGGTACGGGCCATCGTCGGGACGACGAGCACGGGTAGCGCGGACAGGGCGACCGCGGCGGTGACCAGGCTTCCCAGCAGATAGCCGAGACCGCGCCAGGTCGCCGGCGCAGGGTGGTTCACCCGCATGAGTCTGGGCCATGGCGGCCGGGCCGGGCACTACAGCCCACTCCCCTGTTCTTCCACGGGTGCGCCGTATCGCCTGCCTTCTCGCGCCGGACCTAGCGTCGGGGCTCATGAGGATTCGTTCAGTTGGGCGATTGAGTCTGGCCCTGGCCGCCGTCCTGTCCACCACCGTGCCGAGCGCGGGTGCCGCCGACCGGACCGGGCTCCGGCGCGACGCCGCCGCGCTCACCGCACTCGGCGTGACAGGCGTCCAGGCGCGCTCGACCGGCCCCGGCCTGGTCGCCACCGGCGGCGTCGCCGACCTCACGACGCGGCGGCCGGTGTCCCCGTACGGCTATTTCCGGATCGCGAGCGTCACCAAGACGTTCGTGGCCACCGTGATCCTGCAACTCGCCGGCGAGGGCAGGCTCTCCCTGTCCGACACGGTCTCGCGATGGCTTCCCGGCGTGGTGTCCGGAAACGGCAACGACGGCCAAGCGATCAGCGTCCGCCAGTTGCTCCAGCACACCAGCGGCATCCACGACGACTATCCGGACTTCACCTCGGCGGAGGACTTCTACCGGCACCGCTACGACGTCTCCACCCCCGAGCAGACCGTCGCCCGCGCGACGCGCCATCACCCGGACTTCCCTCCCGGCTCGCACTGGAACTACTCCAACACCGGCTACGTCCTGCTCGGCATGATCATCCAGCGGGTCACCGGGCACTCCTGGCATGAGGAGGTACGGTCCCGGATCGTGCGGCCGCTGGGTCTCGCTCACACCTTCCTGCCGGGTTCGGCCACGCTGCCCTGGCCCCATGCCGAGAGCTACCAGAGGTTCCAGCCCTCCGAACCACTCGTGGACGTCACCGAGCAGACCGGCGTGGGCGACAACGGAGAGGCCGGGCTCGTGTCCACCACCGCCGATCTGAACCGCTTCTTCCGCGCCCTGCTCGGGGGGCGGCTTCTGCCCGCGGCGCAGCTGGCCCAGATGAAACGGACGGTGCCGGTCGGCGCGGAATGGGAACCGCTGATGCCGGGCGCCCGTGACGGGCTGGGACTCTTCTCACGGCCACTGTCGTGCGGCGGCGTCTACTGGGGTCATGAGGGCGGCGACTCAGGCTGGATCACCGCCGTCGGCGTCACCGCTGACGGCCGGCGTGGCGTGACGGTGTCGTTGACGGGCGTCCTCGCCGAATCCCCGGACGACGTCATGCACGTGGAACGGGCCGAGAGCGAACTGGTCGACGACGCCCTGTGCACGCGGCGTTGAGCTCCGGTCGATCTCAGGCTCGGAGGGCGGCCTCGGTCTCCACCAACGTCACCCAGAGCCGGTGCGCCGACCGTCAGCGCTCGGTTCTCTCGCGGCGTGTGGCGTTTCTCGCCTGGGTGGCGGCTTTTGAAGAATCCGGTCGAGGCCCTCGCCACGGCTGACGAGGTCGGTGAGGCTCTTGCGGCCGTACTGGAACGCCGGCAGGGATCGCGGCGCCGCGGGTCAGCGCCTCGCCTGCCTCCTTTCGACGGTGAAGCCGGGCGTGGCCCGGGCGAACCAGGCGGACATCTCGAACGCCCATGCCATGCGTCCTGAAGGAGAACCCGGGCGGCGACCGGTACGGCGAGTGCGGCCACAGGACCTCACCGCGCTCGCAACGGCGGATGCGCTCGTCGTCGCAGGCCGGCCCGTGGCGGCCCGTACGGGCGTGTAGACGTCCCTCTCCAAGACCTCACTGAGCCGCTCCGGCAGGTCACGGTACTGCCCGGCCCAGGAGCGCAGAACGTCCATCGCGACCGTCTCATCCACCGGCTCGTAAGCGTCGAGGCCGAGGCTCTCCAGCCAATAGGGGCCGTGCCTGACGCCAGAGGGGTCGACCCCTCCCCCGGCGTAGTCGTCGCGGAACTGCTCATGGCCGGCCAAGGCCCGCAGAAACCGCTCATCGCTCCCGGCCGCCAACAGCTGGAACCGCTTGAGATCGACCCAGCGACAGCCATGGCCCGGCGAGGGCCCGAAGAAGTCCCGGAAGTTCACGAAGGCCTGGTCGAGATAGGCGAGCACGACCCCGACCGTAGACGTCAGCCGGTCGCGAGGGGGCGGTGCTGGACGGCGTCCAGGTCGCCCGCAGGCCACGTCTCCACGTCGTCCGCCGTCTCCCGCAAGGCCGAGTCGATGTCGCGGTACCGCTCACCGGACGGGTCGTCGCGCTGGTCGAACATCACCGCCCACACCACCCCGTCCGTACGGCGGACGAGCAGTGTGTGCGTGCCCGGCAGGCTGCCCGGGTGGAAGGCGCTTCCCGGGCGTACGTGCCAGCCGCACCCGTAGTAGCGACCCCGGGGGCCTCGGCCCAAGGACGGTGGGGCGAACGCCAGCGCCGCCGACCCACGCGAAAGCACGGGCGTCGTGCCGTCATAAACCCTAACGAAGCGCACCAGGTCCACCGCCGACGCGAGCCAGCCGCAGTTGAAGGCGTTGTTCTCCTGGTTGAACGTCCCGTACGGCGCGGGCGCCTGGGCGCCCGACGGATCCATCACCGTCGCCCCCCGATACTGGGAGAAATAGGGCACCTCCCCCGGCGAGCGCACCAGCGTACGGCCCAGCCGCATCCTCACGACACCGGCCGGTGCCAGGACGTTCTCCCGCACGTAGCGCTCGTACGGCACACCCGCGACCTTCTGGACGAGGAGGCCGAGGAGCAGATAGCCGTAGTTGCTGTACGCGAACGCCGTGCCGGGCGCGTGGTCGAGGCCGCGGCGCCCCATGAAACGGATGATGTCGCCGTGCCCGACCGGCAACCGCCGGCCCAGCGCGGTCGCGATCGCCGCGTCGTCGAACATCGGGTCGGTGGAGACCGACCGGTCCCAGCCGCCCAGGTGCTGGAGCAGGTGGAGGACGGTCACGTCCCCGAGCCGAGGGTCGGCCCCGGTGTCGAGCCCCAGGACCGGCGCCACCCGGTCGGACAGGGAGATCCGCCCGTTCTGAGTGAGGTGCAGTACGGCCGCGGCGGTGATCGGCTTGGTGACGCTCGCGGTACGGAAGAGCGACGTCGGCGAGGTGGCCGGCACCGTACCCGCGCTCCACGTGTAACCGCGGGCCAGCAGCAGCCGGCCCTCGCGGGCGACGGCCAGGGACCCGCACGGGATCCCTCGTTCCTGCATGAACGCCATCACCGCGATGTCGAAGCCGCCGAGCCCAGGCAGCGAGTGCCCGGTGGTCTGCCAGGTACGGACGGCCGCCCGTGCCCTGGTCGCGACGGTGGTGGCGGCGCCGGTCAGGCTCACGAGCCTGCCGAGGTCGCGCCGAGTGAGCCAGCCCGCCAATACCCCTCCATAGAACGTGGCCAGTGACCTGGCAGAACAGCGCGGGGCGGCTGTAGGTTCTCTTCCCTCGCCCGGTGAACGCCACCCCCGAAAGAGCGCCTACTTACAATGCGGACCATGGCCACCGAGGAGCGGGCGACGTACTGCCGGATCTGCGAACCGCTGTGCGGCCTGGTCGCCACCGTCGAGGACGGCCGGCTCGCCCGGCTGCGACCCGACGGCGAGCACCCGCTGTCGCGCGGTTTCGCCTGTCCCAAGGGCATCGCGATGGCCGACGTCCAGAATGACCCGGATCGGGTGCTACGCCCGCTACGGCGCCACGGTACGGACTTCGAGCCCGTGAGCTGGGACGAGGCGCTCGACGACATCGGCCGGCGGCTCCGCCGGATCCTGCGCGACCACGGCGGTCCCTCGGTCGGCTGGTACTTCGGCAACCCCGGCGCCTTCTCCTACTCCCACGCCCTGTGGCTGCAGGGTTTCATGACCGCGATCGGCTCGCCCAACCTGTTCACCGCGGGCTCTCAGGACATCAACAGCCGGTTCGTCGCGAGCCGCCTGCTGTACGGGTCGCTCACCCGTGTTCCCATCCCCGACCTCGCCCGCACCGAGTTCCTGCTGGTCGTCGGGGCCAACCCGCTGGTCTCGCACGGCAGCGCGGTCAGCGCGCCGCGGATCAGGGACCAGCTCCGCGCGATCGTACGGCGCGGCGGGCGCGTCGTGGTGGTCGACCCGCGGCGCTCGGAGACGGCCCGCGCGTTCGAGCACCTGCCCGTACGCCCCGACGGCGACGCCTGGCTGCTGCTCTCGCTCCTCCACGTGATCTTCGAGGAGGGACGGGAGGACGCCGCCACTCTCCAGAGCCAGGCCCGCGGCGTGGAGGCGCTGCGGGCGATGGCCGCGGCCCACCCGCCCGAAAAGACCGAAGACCGAACGGGCGTGCCCGCCGACACCGTACGCACCCTCGCACGAGACCTGGCCGCGGCGAGCAGCGCGGCGGTGTACGGAAGGACCGGCTCGTGCCTGGGCCGCCACGGCACGCTGGTGAACTTCCTGCTCGACGCGCTCAACGTCGTGACCGGCAACCTCGACCGGCCCGGCGGCGCGGTGTTCGGCTCCTCGCCGCTCGGGCTCGAACGCCTCGCCGACCGCTTCGGACTCGCCTCGTACGGGAGACGCCGCTCGCGCGTCGGCGGCTTCCCGGACGTGCTCGGCAGCTTCCCGGCCGCGCTGATGGCCAAGGAGATCACCACCCCGGGCCGGGGCCGGCTGCGGGCGATGTTCGTCTCCGCCGGGAACCCGGTCATGTCGGTCCCGGACGGCGGCGAGCTGACCGCCGCGCTGTCCCGGCTCGACCTGTTCGTCGCGATCGACCTGTACGTCAACGACACCAGCCGGCTCGCCGACTACGTCCTGCCGGCGACGACCTTCCTCGAGCGCGAGGACGTCCCGGTGGCGAGCCTGGGCCTGTTCACGACACCGTTCGTGCAGTTCACCGAGGCCGTGGTCGCCCCGTACGGCGAGGCGCGGCAGGAGTGGCAGATCATCGACGCGATCGTCCGGAGGGCCGGGCGGCTGCCGTTCGTGCCGGGCAGAAGGCTCGGCCGCCTGCCGCTGCCCGCCCCGGAACGGCTCCTCGACCTCGCGCTGAGGCTGGGCCCGCGCGGGGACCTGTTCGGGCTCCGGCACGGCCTGAGCCTGCGGGCGCTGCGGCGGCGTCCTCACGGCGTGATCCTCGCCGAGCACGTACGGACCGGGGTGCTGCGCACGGTCGTACGCCACCGCGACCGGCGCGTACGGCTCGATCCGCCGGAGATCCTCGCCGAGGCCGCGCGGCTGGGCGAGCGTGCCGACGACCCGGCGTACCCGCTGCGCCTCATCGGCCTGCGCGAGCTGCGGTCCCAGAACTCCTGGATGCACAACTCCGCGACCCTCATGCGCGGCGGCCGTACGCACACCGCCCGCGTCCATCCCGCCGACGCCGCCGAGCACGGCGTCGAGGACGGCCGGCCGTGCCGGATCACCTCGCCGTACGGGGCCATCGAGCTGCCGGCCGAGCTCACCGCCGAGGTCACGCGCGGCACGGTGGCCGTCCCGCACGGGTGGGGGCACCACGGCGGCGGCTGGCGGACCGCCAACCGGGCCGGCGGCGCCAACGTCAACCTGCTGACCTCCTCCGACCCGGATCAGCTGGAGACGCTGGCCGGGATGGCCCATCTCAACGGCGTACCGATCCGGATCGAACCGGCGGCCGGCTGAGCCGATCGCCTCCCTGTCACGTGAGTGACGACAGGACACTGTTGAAACCTAAACTTAGGTGAGGCGGCGTGATCTGGGCGATCGACGCCGCCTTCAAGTGGCTGCCGGGGTTCATCCACGGCCAGAAGCTCGACAAGGAGCTCGGCGGCGGCAGCGACATCCACACGCCCGTCATCCACCAGTGGCTTCGGATGTGGCACGGCATCGGCACGGCCGGCCCCGGCGCCTTCGCCGTGGGCACCGCGATCGTCGAGACGCTCATCGCGGCCGGCCTGCTGCTCGGCGTCATCGCGGCGCTCGCGCTGTACTGCGCCGCGGCCGGATCGACCTGGAGCCTGGACCGTACGCTGTGCGGCCGGCTGGGCCGGTACGCCTGGCTGACCAGCCCCGCGCCGCACGCCGGCTGAAGCGACGGCGGCGATGCCCTCCGTCTCCGGGCATCGCCGCCGGGCTCACATCGTGAAGGCCAGGTTGTCCAGGACCTGCCGGGCCAGCGCGGTGTCACCGTCCAGCCCGACGCCGGCCAGATCGCCCTTACGGCCCCCGGTCAGCCGCATGAACAGCGACGACGTCATGCGCAGCGTCGCGGTCGGCGGCTCCGGCGCCTCGTCCACCACCTTCGCGCGGCCGTCCACGGCGACGGTCAGCCGGCGCTCCAGCGGCCCGGTGAGCTCGAAGCGGACGACCACGCCGTCGGGCGCGCCGGCGAGCTTGCCGACGATGTACCCCAGGGCGCGGGTCACCTCGCCGAGCGCGCCCTCGGCGGCGGTCCCGACCTCGTTGCCGGGAACGGCGAGGGCGACGCGGACGTCCTGTTCGTGCATCCAGCAGTCATAGAGCCGGATCCGCATGAACCGCGCGTACGTGGCCTGCCCCGCGGGCGTCCAGCTCGGGGCGTCGAAGTCGGACTGGGGAAGCTCTTCGAGCTGCTCGGTGCGGCGCGCGATGACCTCGCGGAACCGCCGCAGCACCTCCGCGGGCGGCTCCTCGCGCAGGGCCTGGACCCACTGCTCGTTGAAGGCGCCGATGTCGTTGCGCACGTGCGGCAGCGTCTTGACGTCGACGCCGGTCTCCGGCGCGGCGTCGCCGGCGAGCATGGACTCGGTGCCGATGAGATGCGCGACGACGTCGGTGACCCGCCAGCCGGGCAGGCAGGTCGGGCGGACCCACTGCTCGTCCGGGAGCCCGTCGAGGAGCTGGTCGAGGCTGGCCCACTCGCCGGTGAGCGCGGCGACCACCGGCCCCTTGGCGACGCTTTCGTTCTGGCTCATGAGGTGCCGCCCTTCGGAAAGTCGATCACTTCGCCGCGGTGGGCCGCGTCGAGGCCGTGCTCATCCAGCAAGAGCCGCGCGGCGGGTCGCAACAGCCGCTCCCGCGCATCACCCGAACGCCCCACCCGCCGAACATCCCGGATGGTTGACCGGTCTGTCAACCGAGGGCAGGGCCGGGGTGCGGGCGCCGCACCCCGGCCGATCGGTCACCAGGTGGACGGTGCCGGGGGCGCGACGACCGGCGGGCGGTCGTCGCAGGTGATGGTGTTCGGCAGTTCCCACGGGGCGAGCCAGGGGCCCGTCGTGCCGCCGCCGTCGTTGCCGCCCAGGTCCATCACCGTGAACTCCGAGCCGGTCGGCGGGAAGTTGAACGACCCGCAGTTGTCGACGCCGACCGCGCCGACGTTGCGGGCGTCGACGTTCTCGAAGGAGGCCGATCCCTTGACGCGGGCGCTGAGCACCGAGGTGCCCGTGCCGTCGACTCGCACGTTCTTGAAGTGCACGTTCGTGATGGAGTACAGGTCCTTCACCGGGAAGTCGCTGACCAGCATGATCGCGTTGTAGGTGTTGTCGAGGAAGTGGTCGCCGGTCACCTGGACGTCGGCGTCGATGTTCTTCTCCAGCGCGTAGAACCAGATGGCGCCCAGGCCGATGTTCCAGTTCAGCTCGTACGTGCCGGAGCGGACCGTGGTGTTGTCCGCGATCGACAGGCGGCCGGTGAAGGCCTCCGCGCCGAAGCGCGAGCCGACCTGCAGGGCGCTCCCCTCACGGATCGGGTCGGCGATCAGGTTGCCCGACACCGTGTTGTCGGTGCCGCCGTAGATGGCGATGCCGTTCGCGAGGACGGGCGTCTGGACCGTGTTGTGGTCGAACGTGTCACGCGCGTCCTCGGTCTTCTCCGACCACATCGCCAGGCCGTCGTCGCCGGAGTTGCGGACGAAGTCGTTCGAGACGACGGAGTCGGTGACGCCGGTGTGGAAGTTGACGCCGTCGGCGATCTGGTCGGCGATGACGTTGTTCGTGATCCGCAGATGGTCCATCGGCCCGTCGAACCACATGCCGACCTTGGTGTGGTGGACGTAGAGCCCGTCGATGGTCGAGTCGCTCATCGCGCCGCCGACGCCGTTGACCTGATCGGTGTCGATCCGCTCGCGTACGTCGCCCTCGATGGCGAAGCCGGACAGGCGCACGTCGTGGCTGCCGCCGGCCGACGCGTCCTTGCCGTAGAAGCCGACACCGGTGTGCACCGAGCCGTCCGGCGCCGGGGTTCCGAGCGTGACCTGGTGGCCCTTGATGATCGTGTACCAGTCGCCGGCGCCCTCGATCGTGACGTCGTCCACGATGATGTGGCGGTTCACCTGGTAGGTGCCCGGCGGGACGTAGACCTTGAGCCGCCTGCTCTTGGCGAAGGCGATCGCCCGGTCGAACGCGCCGGCGGAGTCACGCCGGCCGGACGGGTCGGCGCCGAACGCCCACACGTTCGCCGCGCGCAGGTCGACGCGCGGAGCGCCGACGCGCTGTGAGTCGAGCAGGTCGATGGCGGTCCAGGCGGCCCGGCTCCCGGCGGGTACGGTCAGCCGGACCTTGTCCCCCGCGCGGTAGGTGTGGCCGAGCAGGAGGCGCTGCTCGTCGTAGAAGTGGTTCGGGCGGAACGGCTTGGTGATCGTCGGAGCGGGGGTCGTCGCGTTCGGCACGCAGGCGCACTCGGTGATCCACCAGTCCGGGTGGAGCAGGTCGGCGTTCGGGTCGTTGGTGAACGGATACTGGTTGTACAGCCAGGCGTACTGCGACGTGAGCGTCATGGCCTTGCGGTTCTTGCCGTTCACCGTCACGTCGAGCGGCGCGGTGATGCCGCCACCGCCGGGGGCGTCGGGGATGCTGTAGCGCACGGTGATCGCGTTGGCCGCGCTCGGCAGCGTGAACTCCACGTGCTGACCGGGCGTGAGCTTGACCGCGCTGCGGCCCGAGGCCTCCGCGGGCAGCGTGTACGCCGTGCGGTCCGGGCCGATGACGGTGCCGTTCGTCGAGGCGCTCTCCGCCTCCTGCTCGGCGAAGCCGACGGCGGCGCCCCGTCCCGCGACGAGCGACGGAGCGAGCGCGGCGCGCGTGACGGCGGGGGCCTCGGCGGCGTCCGCGGCGCGGACCACGCCGCCGAAGCCGAGGCCGAGGGCGGCCGTGGTCACCACGGCCACGGTCCTCCAGGGCGGTCTGACGGCTGCTGGGCTGCTCCGTGCCATCGAATGCTCGATTCTCTCGGGAGGTGAGGCGAGATTAAGACGCTCACCGCCCGCCCGGCAAGATTCCTGGCCGACTTTTTCGCGAAGTTGCCGCCAAAATTCGTGTGATTAGCCGTTTCTTGCGTTCATCCTCACGAGACTTGCATCCGGGGACACCGCGCCGCTGTCGTACGGCGTCACCGGCGGCATTGGTCCGGCGGGGACGTCAGGACTACCAGATCTGAGGATGCGCCGGACGCCGAGGGCGGGAAGCGTCGATTGAGTAGCGGCGTCGGCGCGCCCGCCGAGCCGTACGGGCCTGCTCTGGAGGTGGCCGGTATGCCGAAGGCGGTCGGTATTGATCTCGGTACGACGAATTCGGTGATCGCGGCGGTGGTGGACGGTGATCCGCAGGTGGTGCCGAACGCCGAGGGGGCGCGGACGACGCCGTCGGTGGTGGCCTTCACCCCGGAGGGTGAGCGGCTGGTGGGCCAGCTCGCCCGGCGGCAGGCCATCTTGAACCCGAAGGGGACGATCTACTCGGCGAAGCGGTTCGTGGGCCGGCGGTTCGACGAGGTGTCGAGCGAGATGACCGCGGTGACCTACACCGTGGTGCCGGGTCCGGACGGCGCGGTGCGCTTCGAGGTGAACGGCAAGCAGTACGCGCCCGAGGAGATCTCCGCTCTCGTGCTGCGCAAGCTCGCCGACGACGCGGGCCGGTTCCTCGGCGAGCGCGTCACCGAGGCCGTGATCACGGTGCCGGCCTACTTCAACGACGCGCAGCGGCACGCCACCCGCGACGCCGGCCGGATCGCCGGCCTGGACGTGCTGCGGATCATCAACGAGCCCACGGCCGCCGCGCTCGCGTACGGGCTGGACAAGAAGGGCAACGAGACCGTCCTGGTGTTCGACCTGGGCGGCGGCACCTTCGACGTGTCCATCCTCGACGTCGGCGACGGCGTGGTGGAGGTACGGGCGACGTCGGGCGACGGGCACCTGGGGGGCGACGACTTCGACCGGCGGATCGTCGACCATCTGGCGGAGGAGTTCCAGCGCGAGAACGGGATCGACCTGCGGAACGACGCCCAGGCACTGCAACGGCTGTTCGAGGCGGCGGAGAAGGCCAAGGTCGAGCTGTCCTCGGTGACCCAGACCACGATCAACCTGCCGTTCATCACCGCCGACGCCTCCGGGCCCAAGCATCTGAACACGACGTTGATGCGCTCCACGTTCGAGCAGCTGATCGCCGATCTGCTGGAACGGTGCGAGGGCCCGCTCCGGCAGGCGATGGCGGACGCGAAGATCACCGCCGACGACATCGACGAGGTCATCCTCGTCGGCGGGTCCACTCGTGTCCCCGCGGTGCAGAACCTGGTCCGGCGCCTGACCGGCGGCAAGGACCCGAACATGACCGTCAACCCCGACGAGGTCGTCGCGATCGGCGCGGCGATCCAGGCCGGGGTGCTCAAGGGCGAGGTCGAGGACGTCGTCCTGCTCGACGTCACCCCCCTCTCCCTCGGGCTGGAGACGCTCGGCGGGGTGATGACCAAGACCATCGAACGCAACACCACGATCCCGGCACGCCGCAGCGAGACCTTCTCCACGGCGGAGGACCGGCAGACGGCGGTGGACGTGGTGGTGCTGCAGGGCGAACGGGAGCGGGCGGCGGACAACCGGGTGCTGGGGCGGTTCCGGCTGGAGAACATCCGGCCCGCGCCGCGGGGTGAGCCGCAGGTCGAGGTGACCTTCGACGTGGACGCGAACGGGATCTTGAACGTGTCGGCGCGCGACCGCGACACCGGGGCCGAGCAGCGGATCGCCATCAGCGAGTCCACCAACCTGGACTCGTCCGAGATCGAGCGGATGGTACGAGACGCCGAGGCGCACCGGGGCGAGGACACGCGCGTACGGGAGGTCATCGACGCCCGCAACGAGCTGGACTCGGTCGCCTACCAGGTCGAACGCCGCCTGAACGAGCTCGGTGACGCGGTCCCGGAACACGAGCGGGCCCGCGGGCAGATGCTCGTCGGCGACGCCCGCCAGGCGATCAAGGAGGAGGCCCCGATCGACCGGATCCGCTCGCTGACCGCCGAGCTCCAGCAGGTCCACGCCGGGCTGGGCGCCATCGCCGCGTCGGGACCGGCATCGGGGCCGGCGCCGGGCGCCGGGGCGGGGCCGGGCGACGACGTGATCGACGCGGAGTTCACCACCGATGAGTGACCGGGGCGACGAGGGCCGCGGATGGCGTGAGGGACGGCCGTCCGGGGACGGAGCCCGGGCCGAGAGCGGGGAACCGCGCAACTGGCCGCCCGATCCGGCCGAGGAGGCTGCCGCCCGGCGACCGTCCGGCGAACCGGACGAGGACTCCGCGGCGAAGATCGCCGAGTTGGAGGACAAGTGGCGCCGGGCACTGGCCGACCTGGACAACTACCGCAAACGTACGGCCCGGATGCTCGACGGCGAGCGGGCCGAGGAGCGCGCCCGTACGTCCGCCGCGTGGCTGCCGGTCCTGGACGACCTCGAACGGGCCCTGGAGCACGCCGACGCCGATCCGGCGACGGTGATCGAGGGCGTACGGTCGGTGCTGGGCCAGGCGCGCGAGGTGATCGCCCGCCTGGGCTACCGGCGGCGCGACGACGAGGGCGTCCCGTTCGACCCGGCGCTGCACGAGGCCGTCTCCACGGTCGCGGACCCGGAGGCGGCCGACGGCACCGTCGTGCACGTCCTGCGGCCCGGCTACGGAGGCGAGCGAGGGCAGCTCCGGCCCGCGCAGGTGGTGGTGGCCAAGGGACACGGCGATGGCCGGACCTCGTGACTTCTACGCCATCCTCGGGGTGCCGAGGACGGCGAGCCGGAACGACGTCCAGCGGGCCTACCGCAAGCTCGCCCGTACGCTGCACCCGGACGTGAACAGGTCCCCCGACGCCGAGGAGCGTTTCAAGGACGTCTCCGAGGCCTACTCGGTCCTGTCCGATCCCGACCAGCGCGAACGCTATGACGCCTTCGGCGCCGACTTCCGCCGCGTGCCCGAAGACGTCGACGCCGGGGCCTGGGCCGACGCGGGCCGCCCGCGAGCCCGGGCCGGCACCGGCACCGGCTTCGAGGACGTCTTCGGCGACGTCTTCGGCGGAGGCGCCCAGGCCGGGCGCGGCTGGGGCGGCGCCGGCTGGGGTCCCATGCCGGGCGCCGACCAGGAGGCCCCGATCGACCTGTCTGTCGGGGAGGCCTACCGCGGCACCCGGCGGAGCCTCACGGTCTCGGGCCCGGAGGGCACGCGGACCGTCGAGGTGACGATCCCGCCCGGCGTCACCGACGGGCAGCGGATCCGGCTGGCCGGACAGGGCGGGCGCGGGGTGGGCGGCGGCGCGGCCGGCGACCTGTACCTCGTCGTCGCGATCCGGCCGGACCCGCGGTACCGGGTCGAGGGCCGCGACGTCCACGTACGGCTGCCGCTGGCTCCGTGGGAGGCGGCGCTCGGCACGACGGTGGCGCTGGAGACCCCGGGCGGAGAGGCCAAGGTCAGGGTCCCGGCGGGCTCGTCCACGGGGCGGCGGCTGCGGCTGCGCGGACGTGGCCTGCCGAACCCCCGCGGCCCGGCGGGCGACCTGTTCGCCGAGGTCCAGATCGTGGTCCCGCCCACGCTCGGCGAGGACGACCGCCGCCTGTTCGAGCAGCTCGCGGCGGCGTCGGACTTCGATCCCCGGAGGGGGCGATGACCGTGACCATGACGTTGATGAGGGCGCTGCGCCTGGACCTGGACTCGTTCGCCCGCGCGTGCGGGACCGACCCGGAGTTCATCCGCCGCCTGGTGGCGCTCGGGCTGCTCGACGCCGACCGGGACGTCTCCGGCGAACTGTGGTTCCTGCCGGCCCAGATCGCCGTGGTGGGGCGCATCCGGCGGCTGCGCGCGGCGTTCCCGCTGAACTACGCCTCGCTCGGTCTCGTCTGTGACCTGCTGGACCGCATCGCCGTACTGGAATCGGCCCTGAGACACCGGACGGGAGATCGACCATGGACATGAACCGGCTGACGGAGAAGTCGCAGGAGGCCGTCCAGTCCGCGCGGTCCGACGCGGCCCAGCGGGGCCACAGCGACGTCGACGCCGAGCACCTGGTCCTGGCCCTGCTCGCCCAGCCGGACGGGCTGGCGACGCGTCTGCTCGACGCGGCGAACGTCCAGCCGGACCTGCTCCGCGGCGAGATGGAGACCCGGCTGGACCGGCGGCCGCGCGTCGCCGGGCCGGGCGCGGCCTCCGACCGGGTCCACGTCACGCGCCGCCTCGGCCGCGTGCTGGAGAAGGCCTTCGCGGAGGCGAGACGACGGGGCGATGACTACGTGTCGGTCGAGCACCTGGCGATGGCGCTCGTGGACGAGGGTGTGATCACGGGTGTGCCGCGGGAGAAGTTCGCCGAGGCGGTGAACGCGCTGCGCGGCAACCAGCGGGTCACCTCGTCCGCCCCCGAGGCCGCGTACGAGGCCCTGGAGAAGTACGGGCAGGACCTGGTCGAGCTGGCGCGTGAGGGCAGGCTCGACCCGGTGATCGGCCGGGATTCGGAGATCCGGCGGGTGATCCAGATCCTGTCGCGCAAGACCAAGAACAACCCGGTGCTGGTCGGCGACCCCGGCGTCGGGAAGACCGCGATCGTGGAGGGCCTGGCCCAGCGCATCGAACGCGGTGACGTCCCCGAGGGGTTGCGGGACAAGACCGTCATCAACCTCGATCTGGGCGCCCTGGTGGCGGGCGCGAAGTACCGGGGAGAGTTCGAGGAGCGGATCCAGGCGGTGCTGGCCGAGGTCAAGGCCGCCGCCGGGCTGGTGTTGCTGTTCGTCGACGAGCTGCACAACGTGGTCGGCGCCGGTGCCACCGAGGGGTCGATGGACGCGGGGAACATGCTCAAGCCCATGCTCGCCCGCGGGGAGCTGCACATGATCGGCGCGACGACGGTGCAGGAGTACCGGCGGCACATCGAGAAGGACGCGGCGCTGGAGCGCCGGTTCCAGCCGGTCATGGTCGAGGAGCCCAGCGTCGAGGACGCCATCTCCATCCTGCGCGGGCTGCGTGAACGGCTGGAGGTCTTCCACGGCGTGAAGATCCTGGACTCGGCGATCATCGCGTCCGTCACGCTGTCCCACCGCTACATCGCCGACCGGTTCCTGCCGGACAAGGCGATCGACCTGGTCGACGAGGCGTGCGCGAAGCTCCGTACCGAGATCGACTCCATGCCCGCCGAGCTCGACGGGCTCACCCGCCGCGTCACCCGCCTGGAGATCGAGGTCGCCGCCCTGGAGAAGGAGCAGGACCCGGCCGGGCGCGAACGGCTGGAGGGGCTGCGGCACGAGCTGACCGGCCTGCGGGCCGAGGCCGACGCGATGCGGGCCCAGTGGGAGGCCGAGCGGCACACGCTGCGGCGGCTGCAGGACCTGCGGCAGGAGATCGAGCGGATCCGCCACGAGGCCGAGCGGGCCGAGCGGGAGTACGACCTCAACCACGCCGCCGAGCTCCGCCACGGCGTCCTGCCCGAGCTCCAGCGCCGGCTGCGGGCCGAGGAGGAACGCCTGGCCGGGAAACAGGGGGACGGGCGGCTGCTGCGCGAGGTGGTGACCGAGGAGGAGATCGCCGCGATCGTCTCCCGCTGGACCGGCGTTCCCCTGGACCGCCTGCGCGAGGGCGAACGCGACAAGCTCCTGCGCCTCGAAGAGGTGCTGCACGAGCGGGTGATCGGCCAGGACGAGGCCGTACGGCTCGTCACGGACGCGATCATCCGCGCCCGTTCGGGCATCAAGGACCCCCGCCGCCCGATCGGGTCGTTCATCTTCCTGGGGCCGACCGGGGTCGGCAAGACCGAGCTCGCCAAGGCCCTCGCCGAGGCGTTGTTCGACTCCGAGGACAACATGATCCGGCTGGACATGAGCGAGTACCAGGAGCGCCACACCGTCAGCCGTCTCGTCGGCGCCCCGCCCGGCTACATCGGCTACGAGGAGGGCGGCCAGCTCACCGAGGCCGTGCGCCGCAAGCCGTACTCGGTCGTGCTGTTCGACGAGATCGAGAAGGCCCACACCGACGTGTTCAACACGCTCCTGCAGGTCCTGGACGACGGGCGCCTGACCGACGCGCAGGGGCGTACGGTCGACTTCCGGAACACCGTCCTGATCATGACGTCCAACATCGGCTCGGACCTGCTCCTCGACGGCGTCACCCCCGAGGGCGACATCGAGCCCGGCGCACGTGAGGCCGTGACGGGGGCCATGCAGACGCACTTCCGGCCGGAGTTCCTCAACCGCGTCGACGACATCGTGCTGTTCCGGCCGCTGACCCTGGCCGAGATCGAGCAGGTCGTCGACCTCATGCTCGGCGACCTGCGCGACCGCCTCGCCGAACGGCGCATGGACCTGCGGGTCGGCGCGGGAGCACGGCGGCACATCGCCCGGGAGGGCTTCGACCCGGTCTACGGCGCGCGCCCGCTGCGCCGCTACATCGCCCGCGAGGTCGAGACCCGCCTCGGCCGCGCCCTGCTCACCGGCGAGATCCACGACGGCGCCACCGTCACCGTCGAACGCGGCGACGACGACCGGCTCGTCATCCGGCACGAGAACCCGCCTGAGAACTGAAGGACGTTTCTGCAGGTCATTGACATACTTAGCCTGACTGACTTACCTTTTTCCCACGCCTTCGCACTTCGGAGTGAAGGTCTACGGCCAGGCGACCTCCGCAGCTTCGTGCCGTGTCTCCCGACCAGGACGCTCGCGTGAGGTTCCCCCAACCCCCCGCATCCGCGGCACGTGTGCGTCCATCTGGGAGTCGCGCCGGTCGTTCCCGCCCCTGTTCCGGCCGGCGCGGCTCCACCCCCCGGGCAGGCCCGGTCAGTACGTCTCGCCGGCCGCCGTGCGCAGCGCGGCGACCACGCGCAGGGCGGCCTCCGGCAGCCGGCGCGGGAGATGGGCCACGACCGTACGGCGGCGCTCCTCCGGGCCGCCCCGCACCGCGAGCACCCGCACGCCGGCCGGCACGGCCTCGGCGACGGACGCCGACACCGTGGTCAGGCCGCACCCCGCCGCCACCAGCCGCAGCTTGGTGAGCCAGTCGCGCGAGACGTGCGCGACGTCGTGGCGGCCCGCGAGCCCGGGCCAGACGCCCAGCTGCGTCTCGTCGCCGGAGGCGCGGCCGGCGATCCACCGCTGCCCCTCCAGGTCGCCGACCTCGACGGAGTCGCCCGCGGCCAGCGGATGCGCCGCCGGCACCGCGACGCACAGGTTCCGCTCCGCCAGCGTCTCGATGACCAGCGCGGGCGTCTCCGTGTCCGGCGGCCGGAACGGCGGGAGCAGGGCCACCACCGCGAGGTCCAGGCTGCCCGCCCGCAGCCCTCGTACGAGCGCGGGCGTGCCGCCGTCGCGGGTCACCACCGTGATGCCGGGATCGGTACGGCGCAGGGCGACGAGCGCGCGCGGCAGCAGGACGGTGCCCGCGATCGGGAACACGCCGAGCCGTACGGTCGCCGTCTCGCCGGGCAGTCCGCGCAGCTCGCGGTCGGCCGCGTCGATCGCGCCGAGAACGGCCGCCGCGTGCCGGAGGACCACCCGCCCGGCGGGCGTGGGGTGCACGCCCTCGCGGCGGCGTTCGAACACCGGCGCGCCGGCCGCGCGTTCCACGGCCGCCACCTGCCGGGACACCGCCGACTGCGTGTAGCCGAGCGCGTCGGCGGCCGCGGTGAACGTCCCGCGCTCGGCGATCTCCCGTACGACCCGGAGCCCGACCAGCGACACATCGGTGAAGTCCATGAGTTTTACGCATATCACGGATGCCCAAGTCTCGTTGGACGCATGGTGGCCGGGCTGCCTAGGTTCGGGGGCATGACAACCCAGCGCATCGCCCTGGTCACCGGCGCCAACCAGGGCATCGGCCACGCCCTCGTCGAGGAGCTCGCCGCCCGGTGGAGCCCGGAGGACCTCGTCCTGCTGACCGGCCGGAACGAGTCGCGGGTCGCCGAGGCCGCCGCGCGCCTGTCCGGAGCGGCGGGCGCCCACGTCGAGGGCCGGCGGCTCGACGTCTCCGACGCCGGCGCGATCGCCCGCGTGGCGGCCGAGGTCACCGGGCGGTACGGCGGGATCGACGTCGTCATCTCCAACGCGAGCGCCCGGATCACGCCGGACCGGTCCCAGGAGGAGCAGGCCGACGAGTTCATCGCGGTGGCGAACGGCGGCACGCACGCGATGCTCCGCTCGTTCGGCCCGGCGATCCGCCCGGGCGGGCGGCTGATCGTGGTCGCCAGCTCCCTGGGCACCCTGGGGAACCTCGACGAACGGCTGCACCCGCTGTTCGGCGACCCTTCGCTGGAGGAGGTCGAGGCGCTGGTGGAGTCGTGGCGCGGGGCGATCCACGACGGCACGGCACAGGACCTCGGCTGGCCGCGGTGGATCAACGTACCGTCGAAGGTCGCGCAGGTCGCCGCCGTACGCGCGGTCGCGCGGTCCCGGCGGGAGGCCGACCTGGCGGCGGGCACCCTGGTCGCGGCGGTCTGCCCCGGCCTGGTGGACACGCCCGCCTCGCGACCGTGGTTCGAGGACTTCAGCCAGGCCCGTACGCCGGCCCGGGCCGCGTTCGTCCTGCTCGACTTCATCCTGGCGACGCCGGTCGCCCCGGAGACCCACGGCGGGCTGGTCCGCGACGGCGCCGTCCTCCCCTGGCTCGGCACGTCCCGCGCACGGACCACGGCCACCGACTGACGGCACTAAGTGAACTATTCCTACCTTGATAGTCTAAATACCTCCCTCCGGAGGTGTGGCGGGAGGGAGTCGTGAAGGAGGAAGGTTCCCGATGCCCGTCAAGCAGGTGCACCTGGCCGCGCACTTCCCCGGCGTGAACAACACCACCGTCTGGTCCGACCCCCGGTCGGCGAGCCAGATCGACTTCGGCTCCTTCGTACGGCTGGCGCAGACCGCCGAGCGTGGCAGGTTCGACTTCTTCTTCCTCGCCGAGGGGCTCCGGCTGCGGGAGCTCAAGGGCCGGATCCACGACCTCGACGTGATGGGGCGGCCCGAGTCGCTGACCGTCCTGTCCGCCCTCGCCGCCGTCACCGAGCATCTCGGGCTGGCCGCGACGGTCAACTCCACCTTCAACGAGCCGTACGAGGTGGCCCGGCGGCTCGCCACGCTCGACCACCTGAGCGGCGGCCGAGCCGCCTGGAACGTCGTGACCAGCTACGACGCCTTCACCGGCGAGAACTTCCGGCGCGGCGGCTACCTGGCCGAGGCCGACCGGTACACGCGCGCCGCCGAGTTCCTCCAGACCGCGCGCGAGCTCTGGGACTCCTGGCGGCCCGACGCCGTGGTGGCCGACCCCGTACGAGGGGAGTTCGTCCGGGACGGCGGAATCGAGGAGTTCCGGCACGACGGGCGGCACATCTCCATCTCCGGGCGGTTCAACGTGCCGCGCGGGCCGCAGGGCCGGCCGGTGATCATCCAGGCCGGGGACTCCAACGAGGGCCGGGAGTTCGCCGCCTCGGACGCCGACGTCATCTTCAGCCGGCACAGCAAGCCGGACGAGGCGCGGGCCTTCTACAAGGACGTGAAGGCGCGGCTTGCCAAGTACGGCCGCGGGCCGGACGAGCTGAAGATCATGCCCGCGGTGACGTACGCCCTCGGCGACACCCAGGAGGAGGCCGCCGAGAACGCCGCGCTGATCCGCCGCGCCCAGGTGAGCCCGCAGACGGCGCTCGCCTTCCTCGAAGGGGTCTGGGGACGCGACTTCTCCGCCGTCGACCCCGACGGGCCGCTGCCCGACATCGAACCCGACCTCGGCGAAGGCGTGTCCAAGGGCCGTGCCCAGTTCCGCGGCGACCGCGGCGCCACCGTCGAGCAGTGGCGGGCGCTGGCCCGCCAGAAGAACCTCACCGTCCGCGAGCTCGTCATCGAGGTCACCGGCCGCCAGTCCTTCATCGGCACCCCGCAGGCCGTCGCCGACCAGATCGCGGAGTTCGTACGGACCGACGCCGCGGACGGTTTCATCTTCGTGCCGCACCTGACGCCCGGCGGCCTGGACGACCTGGTCGACAAGGTGATACCCCTGCTCCAGGAGAAGGGCGTCTTCCGCGCCGACTACACCGGCCCGACACTCCGCGACCACCTCGGACTCACCACCGCCCGCGAGCGAGAGGTCGTTTCATGACCCACCTGCACCTCGCCGCCGCCCTGGACGGCGCCGGCTGGCACCCCGCGGCGTGGCGCTCGCCGGACGCGCGGCCGGACGAGCTGTTCACCGCCGGCTACTGGGCCGGGCTGGTCACCGAGGCCGAGCACGCCCTGCTGGACTTCGTGACGTTCGAGGACGCCCTCGCCCTGCAGTCCTCCGCCTCCGACGGACCCGACGACCGGCGCGACCAGGTACGCGGCCGGCTCGACGCCGTGCTGCTGGCCGCCCGCGTCGCGCCGATCACCTCGTGCATCGGGCTGGTGCCGACGACCGGCACGACGCACACGGAGCCCTTCCACGTCGCGATCGGCATCGCCTCGCTCGACCACGTGAGCGGCGGCCGGGCGGGCTGGCGCCCGCAGATCTCCCCGCGCTCCGCCGACGCCCGGCACTTCGGGCGCCGGGAGTTCCCGGAGTTCGACCTCGGCCGGCGCGCCGAGCCGGCGTTCGCCGAGCACGTGAGGGCGCTGTTCGCCGAGGCCACCGACGCGGTCGAGGTCGTACGCCGGCTGTGGGACAGCTGGGAGGACGACGCCGAGATCCGCGACGTCGCGACGGGCCGGTTCATCGACCGCGACAAGCTGCACTACATCGACTTCGAAGGCCTCTTCTTCGACGTCCGGGGACCCTCGATCACCCCCCGGCCGCCGCAGGGCCAGCCGCTCGTCACCGCGCTCGCGCACGACGTGCTGCCGTATGAGTTCGCGGCGCGCGGAGCCGACGTCGTGTACGTCACGCCGCACTCCCGCGACGAGGCCGCCGCTCTTCTCGGGCAGGTCAGGGCGGCCGAGGCGACCGTGGGGCGGGAGGGCGAACCACTACGGGTCTTCGCCGACCTGCTGGTCTTCCTCGACGACGCCGCCCCGGCGGCCGAGGCGCGCAAGGCCCGGCTGGACGAGCTGGACGGGGCGCCGCTCGCCTCCGACGCGCTCGTCTTCACCGGGACGCCCGGCGGCCTGGCCGACCTGCTGGAGGACTGGCGGTCCGCCGGGATCGAGGGCTTCCGGCTGCGGCCGGGCGCGCTTCCGGACGACCTGGTCGCCATCACGCGCGGGCTCGTCCCGGAGCTGCGCCGCCGCGACCTGTTCCGCCGCGAGTACGAGGCCGGCACGCTGCGCGGCCTGCTCGGCCTCGCCCGCCCCGCGAACCGCTACGAGAGGGCCGTGTGAAGCCGACCGTCCACGAGGTGACCTGGGCGGACCCCGACGCGGCCGCCCTGCGGGCCGCGATGGAGTCGGAGATGGCGGACCGGTACGCGGACCGGATCGCCGCGTCCGGCGGGCGGGAGATCGCGAAGGTGAACGGGCTGGACGCCGACCACGTGGTGTGGGTGGGCGTCGCCCGTACCGAGCAGGACGGGCCCGTCGGCCACGCCGCGCTGCGGTGGAACGACGGCGACCTGGAGCTCAAGCGGATGTACGTCGCCCCGTCCCACCGGGGCACGGGCGTGTCGTCGGCGCTGCTCACGGCGGCCGAGGACGCGGCGCGCGCGCTCGGCGGCCGGCGGATCGTCCTGCAGACCGGCGACCGCCAGCCCGACGCCGTACGGCTCTACGAGCGGGCGGGCTACGCCCACATCCCGATCTTCCCCCCGTACGAGCGCCTGACGTTCTCCACCTGCATGGCCAAGCCGCTGCGGTGAGACCGGAACGGGCCGGCGTCACGGCGTGGCCCGGCGGGTAGGAAGATCGCCGGAAGGGGCATCAATGCGGACGAAATCCACCACGTACGGCCTCTCCCGTACCGGCTCGACCGCAGGCGACCTGCGGCTGGACGCCGACGTGCTCGTCGTCGGGGGTGGTCCCGCCGGGGCCTGGGCCGCGGTCGCGGCGGCCGCCGGCGGCGCCTCGGTGGTCCTGGCCGACAAGGGCTACTGCGGCACCAGCGGTTCGGCGGCCGCCGGCGGCAACAACCTCTGGTACCTGCCCGAGGACGCCGTCGTCCGCGAGGCGGCGATGGCCGAGCGGGAGACCGCGGGCGGCGGCCTCACCGACCGCGGCTGGATGGCGCGCGTACAGGACGAGACGTTCCGGCAGGTCGGCCGGCTCGCGGGCTGGGGTTACCGGTTCCCGCGCGACGAGCGCGGCGTCGAACGGCGCAACACCCTCCAGGGGCCGGAGTACATGCGGCGCATGCGCCGGCGGGTCCTGCGCTCCGGCGTCCGCGTGCTCGACCACCACCCGGCGCTCGAACTGCTCACGGACCCGGCCGGTGTCGTCGCGGGCGCCGCCGGGGTGCGGCGCCAGGACGGCTGGGGCCGCTGGGAGGTACGCGCGGGCGCGGTCGTGCTCGCCACCGGCGGCTGCGCGTTCCTGTCCGGCGCGTTAGGCCTCAACGTCGACACCGGCGACGGGCACCTGATGGCCGCCGAGCTCGGGGCGGAGCTGTCCGGCATGGAGTTCTCCGCCGTGTACGGGATGTCGCCCGCGTACGGGAACCACACCAAGGGCCTGATGATGCGGTACGCCTCCTACTACGACGAGGACGGCACGCCGATCCCCCCGGTCGGATCGTTCCGCACGGAGCGCATGCGGATGGCCCGGCTGGTCGCCGCGGGCCGGCCGGTGTACGCCAGGCTCGACCGCGCTCCCCCGGAGCTGCGCCAGGCGATGCGCGACTCGCAGCCGAACTTCTTCCTGCCGCTCGACAAGGCCGGCATCGACCCGTTCACGACGGCGTACCCGGTGCGCCTCGCGTACGAGGGGACCGTACGCGGCAGCGGCGGGCTCCGGATCACCGACGCGGGATGCGCGACGAGCGTGCCGGGCCTGTACGCGGCGGGCGACGTGGCCACCCGCGAGCTGATCACCGGAGCGGCCAGCGGCGGCGGGAGCTTCAACGGCGCGTGGGCGATCTCCTCGGGCACCTGGGCGGGAGGGGCCGCGGCCTCGTTCGCCCGCCGACGCGGCCCCGTAGGCGAGGGACTGCGCGCGAACGGCCGGGCGGGGCTCCGGCCGGATCGGGACGGTGGCCTGGGCGGCGCCGAGGTGGTCCGCGCCGTACAGGAGGAGATCCTGCCCCTGGACCGCAACCTGTTCCGCACCGGGGAAGGCCTCCGGCGATCGCTGGACACGCTCGACGCGCTGTGGAGCCAGGTCACGGAGCACCTCGCCGGCACGGACGGCCGCACCGCGCTGCGGGCGCGCGAGGCGGCGGCCCTCGCCGCCCACGGCCGGTGGATGTACCGGGCCGGGCTGGCCAGGGAGGAGACCCGCGGAACGCACCTGCGAGACGACCGGCCGGACCAGGACCCGCGCCTGCGCCGCCGCATCCTCGTCGGCGGTCTGGAAGAGGTGTGGACCGCGTTCGACCCGGTCGCCCCCGTCGGACCCACCCCGCAGCCGCGATGATCGAGGTCGTCAGCGGCGGGCGGTGCGTCGCCTGCGACATCTGCGTCAAGGTCTGCCCGATGGACGTGTTCGAGCGCGGGCCGGACGGGATACCGGTGATCGCCCGGCAGGCCGACTGCCAGACGTGCTTCATGTGCGAGGCGCACTGTCCCGTCGACGCCCTCTTCGTCGCACCGCTGTCCGGACCCGCCCCGCCCGGCTCCCCGTACACCGACGAGGCCGGGCTGGCCGCCTCGGGCGCGCTCGGGGCGTACCGCCGGAGCATCGGCTGGGGCGGCGGCCGTACGCCGGGGTCGGCCGTCGACCGCAACTACCTGTTCAACGCGGGCCTGAACGGCCAGCCACCGCCGCCCACGAGCCAACGGCCGAGGGCTTCTGAGTGAGCCCGATCGGGCGTTCCGCCGGCGTCGCTCAGCTCCCAAGCCTCGGCGGGCGTCAGCGGAATCGAGCGGAGAACGTCCTGAGCCACCTGCTCGGGATCCCAGTCGGAAGCATCGGGGGGCGGCTCCGGGCCGATCGATGACGAGCGTTCGTAGCCGCGCGTCGTTGGTCGTCCTGCGTTCTCGGTGCCACGGCTCGTCACCGGACATACGGGCGTTGACCCGCAAGGCCAGCTCGCCGGACGGCAGGGCACTGTCCATGGAGCAAAGCGTGCCCCATGAGCGGACTCCCTGGACATTACCTACTAAATAGGTATGTAATACCTACTAGGAGGACCGGATGCTCATCGAACCGCCCGGCATGCCCGGAATCGACGCTCGCCCCAGGCCGGCCGCCCGGTGAGCACCTCTCCCCTGGTGATCGTTCTCGTCGGCGCGGGTCCCGGTGGCACGGTCCTGCTCGAACGGCTGATCGCCAACGCGCCCGAGCTCGCCGCCGACCGGCCCGTGCGCATTCACGTCGCCGACCCGCACCCGCCCGGCGGCGGCCGGGTCTGGCGGCTCGACCAGCCGGACCTGCTCTGGATGAACTCCCAGGCCACCGACGTCACCATGTTCACCGACGAGACGGTCCTCATCGACGGGCCCGTACGGCCCGGGCCCACACTGTGCGAGTGGGGCGGCGTCGAGCCTGGCCTGTTCCCGTCGCGGCGGCTGCAGAACGCCTACCTTTCCTGGTGTTTCGAGCACGTCACCGGCTCCGCCCCGGAATCGGTCGAAGTGGAGGTGCACGCCGCGCGCGTCCTGGACGTCACCGACCACGACGGCGCCCAGCTCGTACGGCTGGAAGGGCGGGAGGAGCCGATCGCGGCGGATGCGGTGATCCTCTCCCAGGGGCACCTCGACGTCGAGCCCGCCGACGAGCACCGGGCGCTCGCCGGCCACGCGGCCGCGCACGGGCTGACGTACGTCCCGCCGCACTACGCGGCCGACACCGACCTGACCTCCGTACGGGCCGGCGAGCCGGTCGTCATGCGCGGGATGGGGCTCGGTTTCGTCGACGACATGGTGCTGCTCACCGAGGGCCGCGGCGGACGGTACACGCCGCGCGCGGACGGCGGCCTCACCTACCACCCCTCCGGCCGTGAGCCGATCCTGTACGCCGGGTCGCGGCGCGGCGTACCGTACCACTCCAAGATCACTTATGAGCTCGGCGGGGAGCGCCCGCCGGGCCCGCGCCACTTCACCCCGGCCGCCGCGATGGAGTTGTACGAGCGGCAGGGGCCGCTCGACCTGTGGCGCGACCTGTGGCCGCTGATCGCCAAGGAACTCTCCTGGTACCACTACCACGAGCTGTTCTCCGCGCACCCCGAGCGCGTCGCGGTGCCCTGGGCGGAGTTCGAGGCGCGCCTCGGCGCCGGGAGCCTCGCCGACTTCGTGGAGGGCGCGGTGCCCAAGGCCGAGGACCGGCTGGACCTCGACCGCCTGCTCGACCCCCTCGGCGGCGTGTCCTTCGAGGACGCCGAGGGCCTCCAGGCCTGGATGCGCGCGTACGTCACGGCCGACGTCGAGCGGCACGCCGACCCCGCGTACAGCGCCGACCTGGCGGTGTTCTTCGGGCTGCTCACGGTCTTCGGCGTGCTCGTGGACGCGGTCAACAACGGCCGCCTGGCCGCGCGTTCACAGGCCGTGGAGCTCGGCGCCTGGCTGCAGGGCGTGTTCGGGTACTACGCGAGCGGCCCGCCGCCGCGCCGCCTGCGGGAGCTGGAGGCGCTGTCCCGCGCGGGGGTCGTCCGCTTCCTCGGCGGGGGCGTCGCCGTCACCCCCGGGGACGGCGTCTTCCGCGCGCGTGGCACGGCCGAAACCGTCGACGCCCGCGCTCTGGTCGAGTCGCGGCTGCCTGCGGCGAGCATCGCCCGTACGACCGACCCGCTCCTGCGCGCCCTCCACGACCGCGGCGAGGCCACCGAGGAGGTGCTGACCGGGCCGGACGGCGTCTCGTACGTGCTCGGGAAGCTGGCCCTGCGCGACGGCCGTCTTCTACGGGCGGACGGCGGGGCGCATCCGCGCCGGTTCGCGCTCGGGGCCTGGGCGGGGCGTGGTTTCGCGATCGCCGGCTTCACCCGCCCGCGCACCAACGCGCTGTCCTTCCGGCTCGCCGACGCGCTGGCCCGCGACGTGCTCGCCGCCTGCCGGGCCTGAACGGTCAGCTGCGGTCCAGGCGCGGCAGGGCGATCTCGTTGAGGAGCAGCCGGATCGCGGCGGCGACCGGAATCGCGATCAGGGCGCCGATGATGCCCAGGAGCGCGCCGCCGATGAGCGTGGCCAGAACGGTGACCACGGCGGGCACCTCGACCGCCTTGCCCATGATCTTGGGAATCAGGAAGTAGTCCTCGGCCTGCCGGTACGCCACGTAGAAGACGCCCGTGGCGATCGCCACGGGCAGGGACACCGTGAGCGCGATGAGCGAGACCACGATGCCGCCGATCGTCGACCCGATCACCGGGATCATGTCCATGAAGGCGACGAACAGAGCCAGGACCAGCGCGTACGGGATTCCGAAGATCAGCAGCCAGATGTACGTACCCGCGCCGGCGATCAGCGAGGTGATGATGTTGCCGAGGACGAAACCGCCCACCTTGGTGAAGATGTCCTCACTGATGAGGATCATGCGGGGGCGGCGCGAGCGGGGGGCCAGCCGGTAGAGGAGGTTCTTGATGGCGGGCATCCCGGCCAGGAAGTAGATGGCCAGCACGATCACCACGAGGAGGGACGTGGCGGCCGTCAGGACCATCTTCCCCGCGCCGAGAACGCCGCCCACCACGGACGTGCCTCCGCCGGACAGGAACCCCGTCAGCTTCTGCTGGATGTGGAAGCGGTCGTTGAGCTTCCCGAGCTGTGAGCTGTGGTCCTGCAGGTTGTGCGCGTAGTGCGGCAGCCGGTCGGCCAGCGCGGTCGCCTGGGAGGCCAGCGGAGGGATCGCGATGGTCAGGAAGCCGGCGATCACCCCGAGCGTCCCGACGATGACCACGGTCACGGCGGCCCAGCGGGGCAGGCGGCGCCGGGTCAGCCACGTCACGAGCGGGTCCAGCCCGGCCGCGATGAACAGCGCCAGGCCGATGAGGATCAGTACCGAACGCGCGGCGATGATGACCTGGATGAGCCCGTACGTCACGGCGACGCCGGCCGCCCCGGTCATCCCGACGAAGAACGGGGACCGCCGGTCCAGCGGCCGCCCGGGCCGCCCGAAGGGCGCCGCGCCGTCCTCGGCACCGGCCGGTTCCGCCCTGTCCTCGACACCGGCCGGTTCCGCGTCGTCGGCGGCGCGGGACGAATCCTCCTCCGGCTCGGCCTTGGGACCGTCGCCTTCGGGAGGTGTTGAACGCTCGGAGTCGATAGTCATGGGCAGCCCGTCCGATACGACCGAAATTTTCTCTCTCACTACCCCTCAGATGCCGATCAAACGGGACACCCGGCACGCGCGGCCCGCGCGCCGGGAAATCGACCGCCCGCACAGGCACCCTTATTCCCGCCCCGGGAAATCCGTCAACCAAATTTACGCTGCATGAAACAGCATTTCCCGCCATTTCAGGTATACTATTTTAACTATCCGGAATGACGACGTCTCCCGCTTGAGGTCGCCCGCCACACCGGCCCACTCCGAGAGGGACATCATGCCGCTCGAGCATCACCCCGCCGACCACGAGACCCGCCCCGCTACACCGGCGCCGGCCGTGGACGCGCCGCCGTCCGAGCCGGTGGCTCCCGCGCGGGAGAGCCGGGCGGTCCCCGCCACGCGAACGAGCGTGGCCTGGATCGGCGTGTGGACCGCCACGATCCTGCTCGTCGCGTTCATCGTGTTCATCATGCAGAACACACGCGGCGTAGAGGTCTCCTTTCTCTGGTTGCACGGGACGCTGCCGCTGGCGGTCGGCCTGCTGATGGCCACGGTCGCCGGGGTCGTGGTGACACTGGTGCTCGGCACCGCGCGGATCACCCAGCTGCACCGCCTGGCCCGTCGGCGTCGCCCCTGACGGTCTCGTCGAGACCCGATCCGGCCCGGGGCGACCTCCCGCCGGGACCGGCTTCGCCGCCCGGTCGCCGGTACCCAGAACGCCGAGATGTGGCGCAGGCCGCGCCAGGCCCGGCACTGACCGCACAACCAGTTCGTACGGACAATTCTGCTGTATTATTTAACTACCAAGGGCATTTCGCGCTCCGGCGATCAAGTCGGCGTCGTCCTCGGTGCAGGAAAATCCAACTCGCTGACCGAGCTGAGGACGGGGCCGATCATGGCACCGCATGTTACCGCGCAAATAGACGTTGTTTCTCAGCCGATTCCGCTGGCGTCGCGACTGAGCCTGGATCCGCGACTCCGGCGTCTCGGGGTCGTCGACGGCGGCTGGTGGCCGCTCTCCCGCAACGCGACCGTCGAGCTGCCGGGCCTCGTGTCGGCGCTGAACGCGCGCGTCGGTGTGGTGCTGCGGCTCGGCCTCGACGCTCGCGACTGGGACGAGATCCCCCAGCGCGTCACGGTCGGCGGCCACGTCGTACGCATCGGGCGGTTCGCCGACGTGAACCACAAGATCATCGTGACGCGTGGCCGGCAGAACCACATCATGCTGCTGGTCATCCCGCCCGACGCGCCGACGGCAGCGGCCAAGTCCGCGCTGGCCCTGGCGGCCGGCGGCAAGAACAGCGGCCGGCCGAAGAGATCCTCGCCGCCGCCGGCATCAGGCCGCGGCTGTCACCGGACACCGGCGACCTTCCTCCGGAATACGCCGCCGCGGACGCCCAGGACGTACGCCCGACGGCGCCCGAACGCGCCGTACGAGACGGTGGCCGCGAGGAAGGCCGCTGGATCGACGACGGCGCACCCTCCCCGGACCTGCCCACGGGACGCGCCCGCTGACGCATGGAGCGGCCGGCCGTCCCAGCGTGAGCTCGGGCGGCCGGCCGCCGTTTACGGCGGCTCAGGCGCGGCCCGCTCCGTCCGGGGCACCACCATTGGGAGCTAGCACCGGAGCCGCCGCGCCCTTCTCGCGCGCGAGGAAGGTCCCGAGTTCGGCGATCGTGGTCATCAGTGGCGCGGGGAACACCACGGTGGTGTTCTTGTCCACGCCGATCTCGACCAGGCTCTGCAGGTTGCGCAGTTGCAACGCCAGTGGGTGCGCCATCATCGTGTCCGAGGCGTCGCCCAGCGCGGCGGCGGCCATCGACTCGCCCTCGGCACTAATGATCTTGGCGCGCTTCTCGCGCTCGGCCTCGGCCTGGCGGGCCATGGCGCGTTTCATGCTGTCGGGCAGCTGGATGTCCTTCAGCTCGACCAAGCTGACCTCGACGCCCCAGCCGAGCGTGGTGACGTCCAGGATCTCGCGGATGTCGAGGTTGATCCGGTCGGTCTCTGACAGCGTCTGGTCCAGGGTGTGCTGGCCGACGACCTTGCGCAGCGTCGTCTGGGCGATCTGGTCGATGGCGGCACGGACGTTCTCGATCGCCACAACGGATTTCACCGAGTCGATCACCCGGTAGTAGGCCACCGCCGACACGTCGACGCTGACGTTGTCGCGAGTGATGATCCCCTGGGACTGAATCGGCATCGTGACGATTCGCATCGACACCCGGCGCATGACGTCGACCACCGGGATGATCAGCCGCAGCCCCGGCTCCCGCGCCCCCCGGACCCGGCCGAGCCGGAACAACACGCCCTGCTCGTACTGCTTGACGATCCGTACCGCCAGCGCGAGCACCAGCAGCAGGACCACCGCGACGACGATCACGACAACGATCATCGGAATGCTCCGTTCCCCAGCTCCGGCGGACCCACCTGGCCCCACTGCGAGCCAACTCCACCGGCTCGTCCGGGGAAACAGGCGATTCGCGCGGAGCCCATCACCACAGCCGATCACCGCCGCGCTCATCAGTCTGCGTGATGGGCTCTGGTCAGGTTCGTGGTTTCCGCACCCACGAGATCGCGATTGACTGAAGAAGTGACCATGCGGACAGATGACGCCAAAAACGACGTTTCGCAAGACGAGACGCCACCATCTCCGCTGTGTGCGTGCGGACATCCCATCGACGCACATGACGCCGTCGCGTCGCGCTACTGCCGCGCGACCGCGTCGGGCGACCTGCAACGGGGCTGCGTCTGCGCCCCGGCGGCCTCCCAGTGACCGCGTGAGACTCGCGCACCGTACGAACTCGGCCCGGCCGGGCCCGCCGGAGAAGCACACGCCGGCACCTGTACCGCCCACGCCTCCGAGGTGGCGGGCCTGGGTCCTCACCATCGGAATCGCGATCATGTTCGCGGCCGGACTCGCGTTCCACTCCTACGGCGGCGGGACGTCGGCGCGGAGCCTCAGCTACACCGGCTTCGTCAACGAGGTGACGACGGACAAGGTCGCGACGGCGACGATCAACTCGACGGGCTCGGTGAGCGGCACGCTCCGCGGCGGTGCCGCCTACACGTCCCAGATCCCCACCGCGCTCGGCGACGACGCGCTTTCCGCGCTCCTCGTCCAGCACAAGGTCGAGGTCCGCGGCAGCAACCCGGGCAGGTCGGCGTTGAGCACGGTCCTGTCACTGCTGCCGCTTCTTCTCATCATCGGCATCTTCGTATGGATCAGCCGTAGCGGCAGCAAGCAGATTTCCGGCCGCCTCGGCGGCATCATGGGCGTCGGCAAGTCCAAGGCCACGCTCTATGACGAGGAGCGGCCCGCCACGCGATTCGCGGACATCGCCGGCTACGAGGGCTCCAAGGCCGAGGTCATGGAGGTCGTGGACTTCCTGAAGCATCCGACGCGGTACGCGCGCGCCGGGGCGGTCGGCCCGAAGGGCGTGCTCATGGTCGGCCCGCCGGGGACCGGCAAGACCCTGCTGGCCAGAGCCGTCGCCGGCGAGGCGGGTGTCCCCTTCTTCGCGCTCAGCGGCTCCAGCTTCGTGGAGATGTTCGTCGGTGTCGGCGCCTCCAGGGTCCGGGACCTGTTCACCGAGGCCCGCAAGCGCGCACCCTCGATCATCTTCATCGACGAGATCGACGCCATCGGAGGCCGGCGCGGTCCCGGCGGCTTCGGGTCGAACGACGAACGCGAGCAGACGCTCAACCAGTTGCTCTCCGACATGGACGGCTTCGAACCAGGCGCGAGTGTCGTCGTCATGGCGGCGACCAACAGAGCCGAGATCCTCGACGCGGCGCTGCTCCGGCCCGGCCGCTTCGACCGGACCGTCGAGATCCCGCTGCCCAACCGCACCGAGCGTACGGCGATCCTCACCATCCACGGACGGGGCAAGACGCTCGCCTCCGACGTCGACCTCGACGTGGTGTCGCGAGGCACGCCCGGGTTCTCGGGCGCCGACCTGGCCAACCTGGTGAACGAGGCGGCGATCAACGCCGTACGTGACGGCCGCGAGGTTCTCGGCGCCGACGACTTCGCCACCGCACGTGACCGTCTCCTCATCGGCCGCCGGGACGCCTCCAACGCGCTCCTGCCCGAGGAGAAGCACGCCGTGGCCGTCCACGAGGCGGGGCACGCGCTCGTCGCGGTCCTCTCCCCGCACGCCGACCCCGTCGCGAAGGTCACGATCCTTCCCCGCGGCGCCGCCCTGGGCGTGACCGAGCAACTACCGGACTCCGAACGCCACCTGTACTCCGAGAGCCATCTCACCGACTCCCTCGCCGTACGGCTGGGTGGCCGCGCCGCGGAGATCGTCGTCCTGTCTGAGCCGTCGACCGGCGCGTCCAACGACCTGCTGGCGGCGACCGACCTGGCGACGCACATGGTCAGGGAGTGGGGGTTCTCGGCCGCGGTCGGGCCGATCAGCTACGGGCCGGAGGGGCCGAGCCGTGACAACCCCTTCGCCGGCCGTCCGTACGCCGAGGAGACGCAACGTTCCATCGACCAGGAGGTCGCGCGGCTGTTGCGCGAGGCCGAGACGGGCGCCACCGAACTCATCCGCGCGAACCTGGACGCGCTCCATCGGGTCATCGACCTGCTCCTCGAACGCGAGACGATCGACGGCGCGGACCTGGAGGCGATCGTCGGGATCCCGCAGAGCGCCGGCCACTCGCCCACGCCCCGGGCGGCGATGACGGCCACCCCGCCCCACCAGGCCGGTTCTTGATCCTGGCCCAAGGCGCACGCGGCAAAGGCTCCCGGGGAACTCCGGGAGCCATCTCACAGGGGAGGTGCCTGCTTGGCGGCCTGTTCGGCGACCGCGACCTCAACGCAGTTGCCGCCGTCTTCGCCGCGGCGGCTCGACTTCCTTCACCACTGCCTCGATCGGCTTCGGGGACTCCTGTTGCTAGAGGGCGAACGACCTGATGGCCTCCCACGCGCTTTTCCAGTGCCGCGATGTCCTCTCGGCTACTCGTGACAATGCCGCCGATGACCATTTCGAGATAGCCGACTTCGGCGCCGTCGTCCACGGTAGCGATGCTGAACGCCCCGTCGATCGGGGAGTCGCCTCCGATCTCACGATCTACAGTGTGAGACGTGGCCCGACGGACGCGATGAGGTGTTCGAGCCGAGCTCGCATGACCTCGGGGCCGCCGTGAGATCGGTAGAGCACCGCCGCGTCGAGCACGACGTGGACCATGGGCGGGTCGTCCCTGGCCAGGATCTCCTGACGTCAGCCGAGCTTGGAGGCCCGCTCTTTCTGGGTGAGCCCGGTCGCCTCGCGGAAGGTACGGACCGTTCGCCCGAGCGTGATGAGTGTCGGGCTCCGAGGCTTGCCCATCTCGGTCCCTTCGTCGGTTTCAACACCACCGACTCCGAACACCCTCCATATCCGAGGATGTTCATAACGTGGTTGCTCCGATCGTAAATCGCCCCCGCCGCCCCCGGGGGGCAACGAGCTTGTGAGCCGCCTGCGGGCCGGAGGCCATCGGGAGGTGTCGAACGACCGGAATCGAACGTCATGGGCAGCCGTCCGGGGGGCGGCCGACCTGCTCACCGCCCCCTTGGCGCCGATCGGACGGCGGTTTTGCGTGTACAATTAAAAGACCGAGGGCATTTCGCGCGCCGATAATCATGTTGACGTCGTTCTTGGCGATAGATTATCCGGCTCGATCGTCGGGCTGAGACGGGCCGATTTCATGGCACCGCACATTACCGAACATATCGGCGTCGTTCCCTCACCCGTTCTGGCGGAGGCGAGACTCAGCCTGGACCCGGCGCTCCTGGGCCGGGGCACGGTCGACGGCGCCTGGTGGCCGCGCTCGCGTGAGGCGAGCGTCGAGTTCCCGATCCTCGTCGCGGCCCTCAATGATCAGGTCGGCGCGATCCTGCGGCTCGGCGTCGACGTCCGCGACTGGGACTCACTCCCGCGCCGCATCAGGGTCGGCGGACGGGTTGTGCGCGTGGGGTGGTTCGCCAACGTCAACCACAAGATCATCGTGACGCGTGGCCGGCAGGACCACGTCCTCCTGCTGGTCGTACCCCCCGGCGCGCCGGCGGCAGCGGCCAAGTCCGCGCTGGCGCTGGCCGGCGAGGGAGGGAGCAGGCGGCCCGAGGAGATCCTGGCCGCCGCCGGCCTCGCCACCGGCACCGGCGACCGTCCGCCCGAGCGCACCGTCGCGGCGGGGAGCGGCCGCCTCGAAGGCGGCACGCCGCCGCCGGACCACTCGGTGCGGCGGCCGAACTGATCCATTTGTCGCGCATTTCGAAAATCGCGACTGCGCGTACGACCGAGGAGGGAAAATGATTACACGCACGAACGAGAAAACGACGAAGCCGGACGATGAGACGCTCTGCGCGTGCGGCCATCCGGCCGACGCCCATGACGCCGTCGCCGTCCGCTACTGCGCGGCGACCGCCTCCAGCGCGCTGACCCGGGGCTGCGTGTGCACCTCGGTGTCCTGACTCAGCCCCGGCCGGCCCACGGGTCGTAGTCGACCTCCAGCGGCTCCTGCGCGGGGCGTTCGGCCTCGGGGACGTGCTGGAGGTTGATCCGGATGCGATACCAGATCGAACTGCTGCCGCGCATACCGTCGGTCAGAACATCGGCGGGCTCCAGGTGGCGCACCACATCAGGGTGGCGGGCCTTCCAGCGTTCGAGGCCGGCCACCGCCTCGTCCCTGGTCTTGGCCCGGGCGATCTCGATGAGCGGCATCGTGAACCGCCTACGGCCGACGCCCTTGGGCGGTTTCTCGGCCGGGCCGAGGCGTTCGGCCAGGCCGAGCAGGGGTTCGAGAGACCCCGGCGTGCCCTCGATGCCCGCCCAGGGGTCTCCCAGCTCGGCGAAGCGTTCCCGGACGGCCGGCAGCGTGTAGGACGACGGCCGGCAGCCGGGTACCTCGTCCCAGGTGAGCGGCGTGGAGACCCGGGCGTCCTCGGTCGGCCGCACGGAGTAGGCGGAGGCCACCGTACGGTCCTTGGCGTTCTGGTTGAAGTCCACGAAGACGCCCTGCCGCTCCTCCTTCCACCAGCGGCTGGTGGCCAGGTCGGGTGCGCGGTTCTCGACCTCGCGGGCGACGGTCTCGGCGGCCAGCCGCACCTCGCGGTACGACCAGCGCGGATCGATGCGGGCGTAGATGTGGAACCCCCGTGAGCCCGAGGTCTTGGGCCAGGCGGTCAGCCCGTGGTCCTCCAGCACTCCCCGGACGACCAGGGCGACCTCGACGATCTGCCCCCACGCGACGCCGGGCACCGGGTCCAGGTCGATCCGGAGCTCGTCGGGATGGTCGAGGTCCTCGGCGAGGACGGGGTGGGGGTTGAGATCGACGCAGCCGAGGTTCACCACCCAGGCCAGCGCGGCGGCGTCGCGTACGACGACCTCGTCCGCCGAACGCCCCGAGGCGTAGTTCAACTGCGCCACCTCGACCCAGTCGGGGCGTTTGGACGGCGCGCGCTTCTGGAAGAACGCCTCCTCCTCGATCCCTTTCACGAAACGTTTGAGGATCATCGGCCGGCCCGAGACGCCGCGCAGCGCTCCGTCCGCCACGGCGAGGTAGTAGCGGATGAGGTCCAGCTTCGTGAACCCGCCGGATGCGAACACCGTCTTGTCCGGGTTCGTGACCGTGACCTCACGTCCTGCGACCTCCAGGACCTGCGACTTCGACATGACATCACGATAGATCGTCCGCACCCGGATCTGAATACACGGCCCCGATCTCTCCCTTCATTATACCAAATAAATTGACTGAAGGCGCCATTATTAATGGTGCCCAAATTCGCTATATTGGCGCGCATGACATCGGTCGATACGAAATTCGTCACCTCGGACGGCCTGCGGTTGTGGACCGAGCGGACCGGCTCGGCGGACGCCCCGGCTGTGCTGCTGGTCATGGGGACGTCGGCGCCGGCGATCGGCTGGCCGGACGAACTGGTGGAGACGCTCGCCACCGGCGGGCGGCAGGTGCTCCGGTTCGACCACCGTGACACCGGCCGGTCCGACTGCGTCGACTTCGCCGCGCGGCCGTACGCCCTCGCGGACATGGCGGCGGACGCGCTGGCCGTTCTGGACAGGTACGAGATCGAGGCCGCGCACGTCGTGGGCGCGTCCCTGGGCGGCGCCATCGCGCAGTGGCTGGCCGTGCACCGGCCCGAGCGGGTCCGCACCCTGACCTCGATCATGGCCGGGCCGATGGGCCACGACGCCGGTCCCGCGTGGGCGCGGGCCCTCGGCGGGCAGGAGCCCGACCCCGGTGACCTGCCGCCGCCCGCGGCGCGGTTCCTCGCGCACCTCGGCCGCCTGGCGACGATGCCCCGTACGACGCGTGAGGAGATCGTGGCCGCGGATCTGGAGACCTGGCGGGTGCTGTGCGGCGGCGAGGCGGTGCCCTTCGACGAGGACGCCGCGCGCCGGTTCGTCGAGACCGCCTACGACCAGGCGAACGACTACGCCGCGGCCACCAACCACGACCTGGCCGGACGGCGGATGACCGCCGACCGGCTCGTCCCGCTGTCGTCGATCGCCGCGCCGACGCTGGTCGTGCACGGGTCCGAGGACCCGCTCCGGCCACCGGAGCACGGCGCGGCCGTCGCCGCCGCGATCCCCGGCGCACGGCTGCGGACGATCTCCGCGATGGGCCACGGGTTCTTCTCCCCCGGCCTGCCGCGCCGGGTCGCCGGGCTCGTTCTCGGGCACACGGCCGGGCCTGGTTTGATGCGGAGTCATGAAGGGCTTCGCGAGGCGTGAGTTCCAGTTGGTCCTGCTCCGCCGCATGACCGACTACCAGCCCGATCTCGTGACCGGCGCGATGCGCTCGCTGTCCGCCACCCGGACCGAGATGCGCGAGGTGAACGCCCGGTGGCAGCGCATCCTACGGTCCACGCGCTTCCCGGCGGGCGAGCGCCGCCTGCGGACGGTGCTCGGCCCGCCGTCCGACGGCGCGGAGCGGCGGATCGGCGAGGTGACCTGCCGTACGGCCTGGTGGGAGCTGTCGCTCTGGCCGGACCTGCGGTTCGAGGCGCTGATCGGCCCGGACGGGTCGGTCCTGCACGAGTGGCTGGTACGGCCGGAGGGCTCGCCGGCGCCCCGGCTGGACGGCGTGGCCGACCTGACCCCGTGGTCGTGCGTCGTCGGCGACGTGGCCGGGCGGTTCGCCCCGGCGGAGCACCAGGCCGACACCCTGCCGAGCCGGTGGCAGGTCGGATTCTCCGTGCCCGAGGCGGACGGGCCGCCGCGCCCGTACGTCGCGCACTTCGTCTGGGGCCTGCTCCAGAGCGTGGAGGATCAGGGCACGGCCGCGGCGACCTGAGCGGGGTGGGAGATCAGCGACAGGTGACGCGCGCCGGGGATGATGACCGGGGGCGGCGCGCCGATCCGCCGGGCGGTCTCCCACGGCGACGAGCGCGGGAACACGTCGTCGTCGGCGCCGAAGACCACCGCCTTGCGTACGGGGAGCCGCGCCAGCCCCGCCACCCGGCTCGCGGGCAGGCCCACGACGCCGGGGACGTGCCACAGCCCGTGTTCGGCCCCGGCCACCTGGAGCGGGCGCCGCCACCGGTCCACGCCCGCGCGGTCGAGGCGCGGGCAGGCCGGGCCGCACTGCGAGGCGTAGATCCGGCGGATGATCCAGTCCGAGCGGACCGCGAGCCGCAGCAGGGTCGTCCGGTACGGGTCGAGCAGCACACTTCGCAGCCCGTCCGCTCCCGCGCCCGCGCCGGTGTCCAGCGCGTCGCCGTCGAGGAGGACCAGCCCGTCGACGCGGCCGGGCGCCCGCAGCGCCGCCGCGGCCACGACCCCCGCGCCGGTGGAGTGGCCCACGAGGGTGGCGCGGGGCAGGTGCAGGGCGTCGAGGAGGCCGAGGAGCTGAGTCGCCTGGTGCTCGGCGTCGAAGGGCCCGCGCCGTTCGCTGTACCCCCAGCCGGTCACGTCGAGCGCGTACACGTGGCGGTTCCGGGCGAGCACGTCCGCGACGCCCTCCCAGGTGTCGGCCGACTCCGCGGCGCCGTGCACCAGGACGACCGGCGGTCCCTGCGTGCCCCAGTGCCGGTAGCGCGTGCGGATCCCGGCGGCCGAGACGAACTCCAGGCCGGCCGGCTCCCGGGCACGGCCCGCGGTCGCCGCGTTGTAGCCGAAGGAGAACGCGGTGCCGGCGAGGACCAGCGCGAGCGCGGCGGTGAGCAGCCGCCGCGGCCAGGTCGCGATGAGGAGGCGCATGAGGGCGACCCTGCCGGGCGTACGGGCGGCGCCGCGTCCCCCGGCAGGAGGCCGGCGCGCTACGCCGCCGGGCGTAGCGCGGACGCCTCCCGACGGGCGATGCCCGTGCCGCCGGCCGGGCGCGAGGATCGGCGCATGCCGCATGAGATCTGGGCCGGGGCCCGCCGGGTGGAGCGGGTCGTGTACGTGACCGGCGTCGTTCTCATGGTCTCGGGGGTGGTCCACCTCGGCGTGTTCGCGGTGGACGGGGGCCCGCGGGAGGGGCCGGTCTCGTGGCGGAAGGCGGTCACGTTCGGGCTGTCGTTCGGGCTGACGCTGGTCACGATCGCGTGGGTCTCCTCGTACGTCCGGCTGAGCGGGCGCGCCCGTACGGTGCTGCTCGGCGCCTTCACCGTCGCCTGCGTGCTCGAGACCGCGCTGGTGACGACGCAGGCGTGGCGGCGCGTGCCGTCGCACTTCGACCTGGAGACCCCGTTCGACGGCACGGTGGCGCGGACACTCGCCGCGGGCGGGGCGCTGATCGTGGCCGTCATCGCCGCGCTGACCGTCGCGGCGTTCCGCGCGGCGCCGGGCGTCGCGCCGAGCATGCGCCTGGCCGTGCGGGCCGGGTTCGTCTTCCTGGACGTCGCGCTTCTCATCGGCGTCGTCATGATCGTCCGGGGGATGACCGCGGTGTTCGGCGGCGACCAGGAGCGCGCGTACGCCGTGGGCGGCTTCCTCAAGGCGGCGCATGCCGCCACGATGCACGAGATCCTCGTGCTCCCCCTCCTCGCCCGGCTCCTCGCCGCGACGGGCCGATCGGAGGCCCGGCGCGTACGCACGGTGACCGCCCTCACCGCTCTGTGCGCGGTCGCGGCCTCGGCCGTCACGGTCGAGTCGGCGACTGAAATGTCCTCCTCGCTGGTCACCGCGACGCTTTCCGTCCTCATCGCCACCACGGCCCTCACACTCGCCGAAACGGTGTGGGCCGGATGGCACCATTAGGGGGGGACAAGCCCAAGGCGTATGAGAGGGATTTCGCGGTGCAAAAGCTCGACATCACCATGCTGACCCGTGCCGCGGATGGGCTGCTGGAGCACGCCGAGAGCCCGCGTCACCGGCAATTATTGGAAAACTACCGCCGGCACGCCCTGCTCGAGGTGACCGGACGGTGGACGCAGATCTTCGCCGAGGACATGACCGTCGAACACCCCGTGTACTACCTCAACATCAACCGTACGAGCGTCACGCTCGACGGCTTCGAGGAGGTCGTCGCCTTCTACCGGACGCTGACGGACACGGAGAGCAACGTCATCGTGCTCGAGGACGAACAGCTCGCCGTGGCCGACTGGGGGATCGCGTCGGAGTCGATGTTCAACACGTACGTGCGCGGCAACGTCATCCCGGACGGGGATCCGGAGCTGCACTACGTCGTGCGCCAGCGCATCGCGATGCACTGGCCGTACGACGAACGCGGCCGGCTCATCGGCGAACACGTCTACGAGCACGCCGACCACCTCGAGGTCATCGAGGTGCCGGAATGGGAGTTCATCACCCTGGACGAGGCGCGGGAGAAGCTCGATCCGCTGATCCGCCCGCTGCCGTCACCGTCCTCGCAGTGACGCCGCCTCCCCGGCACGGGCGCGTCCCGCGCCGGGGGGCATCCGGTCAGCGCCGGGCCGCCGCGCGCCGGTCGAGGATGCCGAGGACGGTTTCGGACCAGCGGATGTTCTCCTGCTCGTAGGCGCGCCCCGCCATCAGGGTGAGGTACGGGCCGACGCGGTCCGCCTCACTCAGGTACGCGGCCTCGTCGCGGCCGTCCAGCAGGCCGTCGCGCAGGCGATCGTAGAGGTCCAGCCGGCCGCGCGACCGCTCCAGCCGTACGGTCAGGGCCTTGCGGACCGCGTCCTGGTCGCCGGCGTCCACGGCCTGCAGCTTGACCAGGAGGTCGTCGCGCATCGCCGTCGGCCGCGCCGGCCGGGCGGTGAACGCGTGGAGCTCCTCGCGGCCGTCCGCGGTGAGCGTGAAGACGCGTTTGTTCGGGCGGCGTCGCTGCTCCACGACGCGCCCGCTGAGCAGGCCGTCGCGTTCGAGCCGTTCGAGCTCCCGGTAGAGCTGCTGGGGCGTCGCCGACCAGAAGTTGGCCACCGACACGTCGAAGCGTTTGGCCAGCTGGTAGCCCGAGGCCTCACCCTCCAGCAGCGCGGCGAGAACCGCGTGACGCAATGCCATCTAGCCGACCGCCGGGGGCGCGATTAGTATCACAAGCACCTATTCAACTTGTTGACTAACCGGGGGATCAAGTCATGCACCCATTCGGCGTGGCCATCGCGGCCGGGGACATGGACGCGGCCATCGCGACGCTCTCCGCGGACGTCGCCTTCCGCAGCCCGATCGTGTTCCGGCCGTATCAGGGCCGCGAGGCGGTCGGCACGATCCTGCGCGCCGTCGCCCGCGTGTTCGAGGACTTCCGCTACACGCGCGACATCGGCGACGCCGCCGACCACGCCCTCGTCTTCAGCGCCCGCGTCGGCGGGCGGGAGATCGAGGGGTGCGACTTCCTCCACCTGGCCGAGGACGGCTCGGTCGCCGAGCTGGTGGTCATGGTCCGCCCGCTCACCGCCGCGAACGCCCTGGCCGAGGCGATGGCGGCCCAGCTCGCCCCGGACGGCGGGTGACCGCGCCGCCCTTCCTGGACGAGCACCGGACGGTCGTGGCGGCCGATGCGGAGGAGGTCTGGCGCGCCTTGGTCGAGACACTCGACCGGACCTTCTCGCGCGCGGGCGGGTACGCCCGGACGGTCCGCTGCGCCGACGCCACGTCCTCCGGGCCGCGGCCGCTCGCCGAGGGATCGACGATCCCCGGGTTCCGCGTGGCCTCGGCGACCCCGGGGTCGGAGCTGGTCCTCGCCGGCCGGCATCGCTTCTCCGTCTACACGCTGACCTTCCGCCTCGAGGCGGCCGGGGCGGGGCGGTCGCTGCTGCGTGCGGAGAGCCGGGCCGCCTTCCCTGGCCTGGCCGGCGGCGTGTACCGGCTGCTCGTGGTCGGGACGGGGGGCCACGTGATCGGCGTCCGCCGGCTGCTCGCGTCCGTCGCCTCCCGCTGCGCACCCGCCTCACCGGCGGGCCCATTGCGCTTTTGATGGGAAATGCTCGGATATGTCTGGTCGCGTAGCTGACCATATGCGGCCATGGGGTGTTCCCGGCCATTGATCGTGGCCGGTATTGCCCTATAAACGGGGGCGGCAACCGTCATTTCATAAGCCCCCCGGCGAGGTTCGAGAATGGTCAGCCGTTTTCCGCACAGAGGCCGATCGCCGCGAGGCCATCCCCCAATGACGCCTCCACCCAGGCTGGGACGGCTGAAACGCCCCGCGGTCTGGTTCGGGGCGTTCGGGACGGCCGTGGTCACCGGCGTCACCATCTCGCTGCTGTCGCTCGGAGGACAGAAGGTGCTGGAGTCCCCCGATCTGAAAGGGCCGCCGATCAGTGTCCGGTCGATCGTCCTGCAACGCGATGCCGACCTCGCGGGCGACACGTTCGCGTTCGAGAGGCCGCTGGATCTGGCCAAAAGAGAATTAGACGATATCGACGCCGGCGGCGACCTCGACGGCTGGGCGCGAGAGCACGGGGGCGTCGATGTTCAGATGGTCATGGCACAGGTGGTGCTGGCCGGCAACCAGAGGGACCCGGTGCGGATACTCGGTATGAAGGCGATCAACCAGTGCCGCCCGCCCCTGACGGGGACGCTGATCGAAAAGCCGACCGGAGGCGAGGACGACACCGTGCGCCTCGCCTTCGATCTGGACGAGCGGAATCCCGAGGCACGAACCTGGCAGGGCGGAAGCGCCGGGTTCGGCAAGGATTACTTCGGCGCGAAGACGGTCTCCCTGAAATACAAGGAACAGCAGACGTTCCAGATGATCGGCATCACCCAGCGGCAGTACTGCGAGTTCCACCTTCAGGTCTCGGTCCTCGCCGGGAAGAGGACAGAGACGGTGCCGGTGACCAACGGAGGCCGACCGTTCAAGGTGACCTCGCTCAGCGGCCGGACATCCGCACCGGACTACTCGGATTATCAGAAGCTCTATGTCGGGGGTGTCGCGAACACGCTGGGGCATGGCGCGCTCATCCGGGCCGATCCCTCCCGCTACCCGGCGGGCTACTGATCACGATCATCGCGCCATCGGTCAGGGGATGAGGACGACCTTGCCCGTGGTGCGGCGGTTCTCCAGGTCGGCGTGGGCGTCGGCGGCGCGGCTGAGCGGATAGCGGGCGACCAGTGGTACCAGCGCGCCGTCGGCCGCCGCCCGCAGGGCGCGTGCCTGGAGTTCGCGGAGCGAACCGGCGTGGCGGAGCAGCCGGGGGCCGAGCGCCCAGACGACTGTGGCGGCGTGCCCGATGATGTCGTCGGTCGTGAGACGCGTGGCGGTCCCCGACGACCAGCCGTGCAGCAGGAACATGCCGCCCGGGGCCAGCAGCTCGAAGGCCCGCCGCCCCACCGTCCCCCCGACCCCGTCGAACACGACGTCGAGCCCGACCCGCCGCCCGGTACCGTCCGGCGAAACGCGACGGCGGGGCCGCCCGGCCGCGCCGCCCGCAGCGGCACCTACCGCGTCCCGCCGCCCTGGATCGTGATGGGCGACCCTGGCGCCCGGCTCCGCGACCTGCTGGACCGAACCCGCCAGAGCGGCGCGTATCACCTCCGGCCACTCCGGGTGGTCATCCGCGACACCCAGGTCCGCGACCTGCCGGGACGCCTCGTCCAGGGCGGTGCGGACCGTGTCCGGCCAGGTCGGGTCGTGGTGGTCGGCGGCGAGGTCGGCACCCAGTTCCGCGGCCCGCCGGGCCTTCTCCGGGCCGCCCGCCACCCCGACGACGACCGCACCCCGGCCGCGGAGGGCCTGGACCAGCAGCGCGCCGACGCCGCCCGCCGCCGACGTGACCAGTGCCATGTCCCCGGGGAGCACGTCCGCCGCGTCGAGGACGCCCAAGGTCGTCGCTCCCGTGGTGACCATCGCCACCGCGGTCTCCGCGGTCATAATTCCGGGGATCTCGTGCAGCGCGCCGGTCTCCGTCACCGCCCGCTCGGCGTAGCCGCCGTACGACGCCAGTGGAGCGACGACCCGGCGGCCCAGCCAGCTCGACGGGACGCCCGGCCCCAGCTCGCCCACGGCGCCGGCGACCTCACCGCCCAGCACGACGGGCAGGTCAGGGGCGAGATGAGGCCCGACGGCGCGGCCGCTTCGCAGCGTCGTCTCGATCAGGTGCACGCCCACGGCCTCCGCGTCGATCCGTACCTGGCCCCTGCCCGGCGACGGCGCGGGGACCCGTTCGTACGCCAGGTTCGCCGCGGGGCCGAACTCGTGCAGCCGCACCGCGTACATGTCCATGACGCCGACGCTAGTGACGCACCGGACCCGCGGGCATCGGGCCAAAGGCCCAGACCCCCTCCCCCGCAGGACCTACGTGGAACGCCGGGGAACCTCCTGGAACGCCTTCCAGGCAGAGGGCACCCGCGACGGGCGCCCGAGACACCGAGGAGACGACCTTGTCCTCCACCACCACACCCCGCAGGGCGATCCTTGCCGTGACCGGGCTCGCGGCGAGCCTCACCGCGGCGGCCTTCGCGCTCGGCCCGGGGGCCGCGAACAGTGCCACGATCGACCAGATGGCCGCCCAGGGCGACATCACGGCCGGCAGCGTGGCCTGCGCCGGACCCTTCGCGGCCGGCCCCAAAGACATCGTCAGCGCCAGCGGCTCGGCCTTCACGACCAACGCGCTCGGCGTCCCCGTCGGTGTCGCCGTCGACTGGCAGCTGCGGCGTGGCGACCCGGGCACCGACTTCTTCACCGACGCCGACGTCATCCAGACCGCGCACACCGACTTCTTCAGCACCTCCGTCCAGTCCGGGAGCAAGTTCGTCCCGGGCGACTTCTGGGTGTGCGTGAGCTCCCCCGACGCGACCTCCCGCGCCCACTACAAGATGTTCCTGGGCAACGGCCTGCCGGCGTGAGCAAGTGAGGGTGCGGTCACGGGCCGCACCCTCAGGCGGTCAGGCGCTCACGCAGGAACTCCACCATCCGCGTGCGGGCGGCGAGGGCCAGGTGTCCGGGCCGCTCGCGTACCTCGCTGGTCAGCACGGAATGGGCGGACTTGGAGAAGCCGCCGAGGTTGCCCTTCGAGGAGTCCAGCTCGATGATCTCGAAGGCCCCGCCGAGGCGCTCCTTCAGCGTGGCGAACCGCTCCGGCGGGCAGGCGCGGTCGTCGCTGAACCGCAGGCCCAGGACGCAGAGGTTCGACCCGGTCGTACGGTCGGCCACGGCGGCGAACTCCTCCTCGGACAGCCCCGGGTCGCGCCTGCGGGCGGCGCTCACCGGGAACGGCGCCGACGGCTGGCTGAGCACCGGTGCCAGCACGACCTGGTCCACCGCCGCGGCCAGCGCGAACCCGCCCGTGAAGCACATGCCGATGACGCCCACACCCGGGCCCGGCGTACGGGCGGCGAGGTCGCGGGCCAGGGCGCGCAGGTAGTCCGCGACCGGGCGGCGGGCGTTGACGGCGAAGGCGCGGAACTCCGCGGAGACGCATACCCGGGCGATCACTCCGGCCACGTAGCCGGCCGACATCGGTCGGCCCGGGGTGCCGAACAGCGACGGGATCGCGACGGTGTACCCCTCCTCGACCAGGTGCTCGGCGAGGCCGAGCACGTCCGGTGAGATGCCGGGGATCTCCGGTACGAGCACCACGCCGGGGCCGGTGCCCTTCTCGTACACGTCGTGGGTGATCTCCGCCCCGGTGAACGAGGTGGTCTGCCAGCCGGTGAGATCCGAGGTCGGGGCCGATCCGGTCACAGGGGACTCTCCTTATGTTCCGATGAGGCGGCCCGCAGGGCCATGAACTCCGTGACGCGCAGCCGCTTCAGGACCAGGCGTACGGCGGCGGGGATGTCGTGCTGTGACTCGTCCGCGTAGACCCGGGGTTCGGCCATGTGGAGGGCGCGCCCGCCCGTCAGCAGGTCACAGCCTCCGGCCGCCAGGACGTTGCGCACCCAGTCCGAGTCCGAGCCGTACGGCAGCGCGAGCAGGTAGTCCTCGCCGCCGCGGAACACCATGACCGGGGTGCGGTAGAGACGTCCCGTACGGCGGCCGTGGTGGAGGACCGCGCCGAAACCGGGCAGCGCGGACACGGTCCGGCCGATGAGGCGGTTGGCGAACACCCGGTTGAACCGGGCCAGTCGTCTACGCGTCGACATTCCAGCGCTCCCTGCCGGACCGGCGAGGCGCCGGCCTCATGATCCGGCCATCATCGCGCCGCCCGGCCGTCCGGCGCTACCGGCCACTCGAAGACAGCCGCCGCCGCGAGTACGCCAGGAAGCCGAGGATCAGCAGCGTCACGCACACCGGCACCACGGCCGCGACCACCGGGCCGGCCCAGCGGTCCAGCGAGACGAACCAGGCCGCGCACAGCGCCAGGTAGCCGCCGCCCAGGACGATCCCGGCCACCGTGCCGTACACGGAGTAGATCCAGCGGTCGGCGCGTCCGTACGCCAGCCGGCGCGGGTCGCGCCGGAGGACCAGGCCCGCGTACCGGACCGTCTCGGTGCGCAGCTCGGCGGCGCGCAGCGCGTGGGCGAGCATGTGGTAGCCGTCGAGCTGCAGCAGCGGGACGAGGTTGAGCCACGCGGTCACGCTGCCGAACACCAGCAGCCCGGCGGCGAGTCCCCGGCTCACGGGGTGCCCGGCCGACAGCGCCCACCACGCCAGCACCGGCAGCAGCGCGAGCAGGCTCACGAACACGCCCGCGAACGCGGTGGCCACCCGCGCGTGGCGCCGGTGGAAGAGCACGACGTCGTCGGTCTTGCAGTACGGCGTGAACATCGGGAACCGCCACATGATCCCGATCTCGGGCACCGTTCCGCCGAAGTGCTTGCAGGTCACGCCGTGCGCGGCCTCGTGCAGCGCGGTGATGGCCCACAGGCAGGCCAGCCCGGCCGGGACGGACAGCCACAGGCCCGCTCCCCCGCGCGCGTCGGCGGACAGCGCGGGCAGGTGGGCGGCGACGAAGACCTCCAGCGCGACCACCGCGAGGAGCGCCGGGACCACGAACCACGCGCTGTACGCCCAGCGCAGCCGCCGGGCCGCCGCGGCGCACCACGCGTCCGGGTGGAACAGCGCCCGGCGCCGCCGCATCGGCGAGCGGTCCGCGCGGCTACGTTCGGCGTGCGCGTCGGCGAGGCGGGCCAGCGCCGCCGGGTCCGCGGTGCCGGCCAGCAGCTGGCGGCCGCCCAGCATGGTGAAGATCTGCGTCCAGTGCGACGCGGCGAGGCGGCGGCCGAAGGCCGCGAGGTACTCGTCGGCGACCTCCGCGAGGGTGTGGGAGCCGTCGAGCCGGGACATGATGAAGTGCTCGCGTGGCCCGACCCGGTAGAACCATCCCGTACGCGGGTCCTTGACGTGGTGCACGACCGTGCCGCCCGAGCGCAGGCCGGGCCCGAGCACGACGTCCGCGCGCAGCGCCGGCCGGGCGGCCAGCGCCGCCTCGCTCATCTCCGCCGGTGCGGTCACGCGCTCACCTGCCGCTCCTCGAGCCCGAGGACGGCGCGGCGGTTGACGTAGGCGAGGTAGATCTCGTCCAGGATGCTCGCGCCCAGGCGGTTCGCGGTCATGTGGACGTAGGAGCTGAGCAGGATGGGCAGGGCCACGGCCGGGTCGGTGACCGGGCCGTTCCGGAAGCTCAGCTCCCCGGCGCGCGCCAGCGACGTGGCCCGGTCCCGCAGCAGCAGGCAGTGCTCGGCCCACTCGCGCTCGGCGCCGGCGGCCGAGGCGGGGTCGCGTACGGCGGCGCGGACGCGCAGCAGCCGTTCCTCCAGCCGGTCGCGCATCCGCTCGAAGCTGCGGTCGAAGGTCTCGTGCTGGTCGGTGCTCGGCTCCTGGTAGGAGGTCTCCCAGAAGATCCGGTAGTTCTCCAGGAAGGTCGCGACCGCGGCGTCGTCGCGCAGGAACGCGAAGCACAGCGCCATGTCGAGCTGCGCGGTCTGGCCGAGCAGCACCGTGCGCATGTGCATGTTGCCGGTCGCGAGCAGCCGCAGGACCAGGTCGCTGGAGCGCTCGAAGTGCCACTCCGACAGCGCCATGCCGGCCGGGCCGCCGTAGCGGTCCAGCTCCTGGCGGTAGGCGATCTCGTGCACGCTGTTGTTGGCCCGGTACGGCATCTCGCCGTCCTCGCCGTACTCGGCGTTCCACCGCTCCTCGCTGTACTCCGCGAGGTACATCCGCTTGAACAGCTCGCCGCTGGAGTCGCGGTCCGTCTCGTACAGGGCGGGACGGCGCGCGAGCACCGCCTCCAGCGCCGCGAGGACCTCGGCGCGGACCCGGGGCGCGTCCCCGGCACGGGACGGCAGCATCCGCAGCCGTACGTGCGGGCCCTCCAGCCAGTAGCGGATGAAGAACCACCGGTCGACCAGGCCCTCCTCACGCAGCCGGCGGACCACCGGTGTCACGCCCTCGACCAGGATGGGGTTGGAGTTGGCGGCGTAGAAGACGTGGAAACTCAGCCATTCCGGATTCACGGTGCCTCCGTCCGGACCCCGTCGATCTCGACCGTCAGCTCGGTGACGTAGCCGTGCCCGTCGCGGCTCACGCAGAGCTGCCCGGGGCCGGGCAGCATCTCGCTCATCACCAGGACGCCGGGGTTGTCGCGGACCATCGCGTCCACCAGCGTGAGGCACAGGTAGGAGTCGAAGTCGACGTAGAGCGGCTTGTACTCCCCCGACGCGGGCGTCGTGAGGAAGACGCGGCGCGGCACTCCGTGTTCGCGCCGCCATCGCCGCCACTCCAGGAACCACGCGGCGCCGCCCTCGTCGGGCCGCCGCCGCGGCACACGGTCGGCGCGCACGCTCCACTGCTGCCGGGACAGGACCACCGAGCCGTACCGCACGCGCGGCAGCCGTACGACGTCCTCCTCCGGCTCGGGCACGCCGGTGCCGGACCACAGGTCCAGCTGGGCCATGCCGGTGTAGGAGAAGTTCAGCAGCACCTGCTGCACCTCGGGCAGCGCGCCCGGCAACAGGAAGCCGAGGTAGACCGGGATGACCTCCACGCCCAGCCGCTTGGAGCGCAGGATGAGCCGGTCGGTCGCGGCGTCCTCGCACACCGACAGGTCATCGACGCCGATCCGCGCCCCGGGCGGGCGGCTGCTGACCTCGCCGGGGCAGACGATCTCGTACTCGGTGACGGCGGGGTGCAGGTTGAGGTTGGTGGCGTCGTAGCCGCCGGTCAGCTCGGCGAAGACCGCGCCCGGCGGGCACGCCGACCGCAGCACCTCCCGGAGCCGCCCGGCGAGGTCCTCCCCGCCTTCGGCGAACAGGTGCGCGAAGCGGGAGAACAGCAGCGTCAGGCCGGAGTAGACGCGGTTCACCACGGCCGTCGGCCGCTCGCCGCCGGCGACCTGCAGGAAGTAGGAGCGCGGCTGCAGCGCACCCAGGTCGTCGGGCAGCGCGTCCGCGATGCGGCCGGGGAACCCGGCGTCCAGGACCAGCTCCTCCGCGTCGCCGGGCAGCGCGCGGTACGCCTGGGCGAGCCCGTCGGCGACGGCGCGGCGCGCGTCGTCCACCGCGGTCAGCTCCGGCTGCCGGAACCAGTTGTCGTGCGGGGTGTACCCGCCGCCGTCGGGGAACCGCCGGTGCCGCATCAGCCGCTGGTGGAAGTTGTCGAAGAAGTCACGGTGGAACTCATGGGCGAACGTCAGGAAGTCGTCGCACCGGCCGGTCTCGCCGTGCCGGATCCGGAAGTACCCCCGGGTGACCAGGCGGCGCAGCACGCTCGTGTCGAAGGCCGGCATCATCGCGCTCAGCCGCCGCAGGTCCGGCAGCAGCGCCTCGGCCCAGATCCCGGTGTCGGCCGCGGCGTCGGCGGACCGCGGCGCGGTGTCCTCGTACACGAGGGTGGCGGGCGCGGACGCCCCGGCCACGCCGAGGCCGGCCTGGGCGGCCACGACCTCCTCCCGTACGGCCCCGAGCAGGCGCCGCCGCTCCTCCAGCCCGGCGGTGCCGAAGCGTTCCACGGACGACGCCACGGCCGCCAGGCGGCCGGCCAGCGTCCGCGCCCACGGGCGGTCCAGCGCCAGCAGCCCGGCGCGGTAGGCGGCGAACGGGTCGGGGTCGTGGATGTCCAGCTTGAGGACGGGTGTCTCCAGCAGGCCGAGCCGCAGCAGGTGGCCGACGTAGGTCTCGACGTCGGCGCGGTCGCGCTCGACGAGCCCGCAGAGCCGGTCCACCAGGTCGCGCACGCGTACGGTGCCGTCGCCGGAGACCTCGGCGAGCACGTCGGTGAGCATCCGGCCGGACGGCAGGAAGAACAGCGTCTCGCGCAGCGGGTCGACCTTCGCCGCCGCCGAGTCCTCGCCGGCCACCCGCGACCGCCGGAGGTAACGCACGACGTCCTCGTGCTCCTGCCAGCCGCCGGTGGCGCGTACGGGCAGGTCGGCGCGCAGGAGCGGCTCGGCGAGGATCGCCGCGGAGATCCGGTCGAGCACGGCCATGTTGAGCCGTACGGCGCTGCGCAGGCCCTCGCCGCCGAGGCGCACGGCCAGCGGCGCGCCCGCACCGGGCCGGAAGGTACCCACGCACACCGAGGTCAGGGTGCTGAACGGGCTCGTCTTGCAGGCCGTGCGCAGGAGGTACTCCAGCAGGGAGCGCTCCACCCGGCGGGCGCGCTTGCCGGTCTCGCCGAGGTAGCGGTCGGCGTAACGGTCCAGCGAGGGCGAGGAGAGCTGCAAGCCGAGCCGCAGGCGTGGCTCCCCGGCGAGCTCGTGCAGCGCGCCGCGCCGCGCGCGCAGCTCGGCGGCGAGCACGTCCTCGCCGGTCGCCCGCAGCTCCTTCAGCCGCCGGGCGCCGTCCACCAGGCGCAGCAACGTGGCCGCGTCGTCCGGGCCGAGTGCGGCGACGGCGGCCGCGACGGCCGGGCCCGCGCGTACGGGACGCAGGTTGAACACGTCGCGCCGCAGCCCGACGAGCAGCCGCCGTACGGTCTCGTCGGCGCAGCCGCCGACCGCCTCGGTGAGCGGGCCGGACAGGCTCTCGCGCGCCGCGACGGCCACGTCCTCGGCGGCGAGGACGTCCTCCGCCCACGCGGCCGTCTCGGGGAAGACGAGGTCCGCCACGGTGTCGAAGGGCAGCCCGGCGATCCGCAGCATGAACGGCTCGGCGAGACGCCAGTCGTAGGCGGCCCCGGATCGCGTCGGCGGCGTTGCCGTTCCGGTCGGTGACACCGTGGATCTCCTTACGTCGCCGGCGCTCAGACCAGCCGGTAGTCGAAGTCGGCGGGGTCGGTTCGCTCGTGGCCGAGCAGGAGGAACAGGAAGGTGCGCTCGTCGGTACGGTCCAGGCCGACGCTCTCGTCGATGGCGATGTTGTCGAAGCCCAGGACCGCGCCGCATCCGACGCCCGCCGCGCAGGCCGCGACGTACGCGGTCTGGGCGACCGCGCCGACCTCGGAGTTCAGCACCCGGTAGCCCCGGCCGCCGTACAGCCGCAGGCCGGAGTCGAGGTTGGCCGCGATGGCCACCACCGCGGACACCTGGTCGAGGTTGTAGTTGGTCAGGTAGTACGCCTTCTGCAGGAACGTCCCGACCTCACGCTCCTCGATCGTCCGCAGCCGGTGCCCGCCCGTCTCGTACGCGTAGGTGCCGGGGGCGAGCCCGTCGACCCGGTTGGCCAGGACGTACAGGCGGGTCAGCGGGGCGTCGGCGCACTTGACGTCGGCGGAGTACCGCTGCGCGGACGACGCGCCGGCCAGGACGGTCCCGAGCTCCTCCAGGCTCAGCGCCGGCCGCGCGGTGAAGGCGCCGAAGCTGGACCGGCGGCGGCGCAGGACGCCGCCCAGGTCGCCGTCGCCGGGTGCCGGGGGCGGCAGCCGCAGGTGCGTGCCGCCGGAGAGCGGCGCGGGCACGACCGCGCTGCCCGCCGCGGCGGCCGGGCGGGGGCGTACCTGTCCGGCGCTGAGCAGCGTGGCCAGGTGCGCCCGCTCGACCTGCTCGAAGCGCAGGATCTCGGCGGAGCGCTCGAAGAAGGGCCGTCCGGCCGGCCGTCCCACGCCGGCGGGCCGGGCCGGCCCACCGCCGTTCCACGGCAGCGGCACGACGGCGAGGACGCTCTCGTCCAGGGTCCTCAGGCCGAGCAGCTCGTTGAGCGGCTCGTCGGCGAACCACAGCGCGCGGTGCAACGGGCGGCCCAGGCCGCGGGCGACCAGCTCCCACGAGCCGAGCATCGCGCCCGCGTCCTGGGTCACGACGTGGTAGCAGAAGCTGTTGTACTTGTAGGAGTTCTTCCAGAAGCGCACCGAGACCAGCAGAAACTGGTCGGTGCCCGGGTCCTCGCCGAGCGCCTCGCGGACCCGGCCCGTCACGTCGCCGGTCAGCAGCCGCTCCAGCCCGTGGTGCGCGGTCGAGTAGTGGTAGACGCCCGGCGTCAGCGGCCCGGAGCCGCCGCTGACCCAGTAGGTCTCCAGCGGGTACATCCCGCCGCCGGAGGCGGTGGCGCGGCCCCACAGCGCGTCCTGGTAGTTGACCCGCGTGTCGATGTCCTGGTTCCAGCCGATGCGCAGCCGGCGGTCCAGCAGGCCGTACGACAGCCGCAGCAGCGCGGACACCGAGTCGAGGGTCCATGAGGCTCTCCCGGTGGCGTGGCCGCCGAGCGCGGAGGACACCGGGCCCAGCTCCGGCAGGCCCACCGGCAGCGGCAGCCGGGGCACGCCCAGGTAGGTCTTGTGCTTGGAGGGCTGGTCCCGCCAGTTCGGCTGGAAGTTCAGCGGCTCCATCGGCACGCGGCCGCGATAGAAGACCGTCTCGGCGTAGTCGCGGATCGTGCGGACCCGCTCCTCCAGCATCGTCTCCGCCTCCGTGATCATGGGAACGGGTGGGGTCGCGGGTGGAGCCCGGCCGGGCCGTAGCCCGACCCCGGCGGCTGGACCGAGGACAGCCGGCCGGCGAGGAAGTCGTGCAGGCGCGGATGGTGCAGCACGCGCTGCCGCTGCCAGCCGAAGTCGATCGGGATCAGGCCGGGCGCGATCACGCTGACCGTGTGGATGCCGACCGCCTCCTGCTCGGGGCACGTCTGGTCGACGACGATCACGTCGCCGCCGAGCGCGGTGAACCGCCCGGTCAGGAAGCGCACGTCGTCGGACAGGTCGAGCCCGGCCGGCCGTTCGTCCAGCCAGCCCGCGTACAGCTCCTCCATCGGGCGCGGCGGCGGCCCGTCGAACAGGAAGCCGGCGTGCCGCGCCATCTCCGGCAGGCCGTACAGACCGGAGTGGTGGGCCAGCTCGTGCACCAGGTCGTAGTCGTCCACCATCGCGGTGAGCTGGGGCCGGCGCGCGATGACGCGCTCGTCGAAGCCGGGCACGTACGAGGCCGTCTCCGACATGGCCGAGCGCACCGCGTCCTCGGGGTCGAAGCCGGCCCCGGCGCCGAAGCAGAGCGTGCCCGGCCTGCCGTCGCGGCGCTCGGCCACCGCCATCACGGCGGGCACCGGCAGGTCGGCGCGCATGTCGAACAGCCGCATGCCGTACCCGAGGCGGGCGATCCGGTCCCGCATGAACCGCACGCGCGGGTCGCGGCAGCTCTCCAGGTCGATCTCCGGCAGGCGCGCGGCGGAGTACCAGCTGAGCAGGAACGCGTCGCGTTCGAGCAGTTCGAGCATGGCGTGCAGCACGGCCTCCTCGACGCAGCTCCCGCTGGCGCAGCCGTTCGAGCACTCCTGCACGAACTTCTTGTACGGCCGCCGGTCGAGGTAGAAGACGAGCTGCTCGGGCACCAGGACCGGCCGTTCGTCGCGGAGGGAGTACCCCCACGTCCAGTGCATCGGGGTGTCCGGGTCGAACGGCGCGTAGAACTCGGCGTGGTGGGCGTAGAACTCGGGGGCGTACTCCCCGCAGGCGCGCGGGTCGAGCGCGTCCGGGGCGAGGTCGGCGTAGGTGCCGAAGACGTCGGCGGACCGGGCGCGCGGGAACTGCCCGGCGTAGCGTTCGAGCCCTTCGAGCAGGCCGTACCTCTCGCTGTGCCACAGGCTCTGCGCCTGCCCGCTCCACCACATCTCGTGGTAGTCGTACCGGCTGCGCACGCGGAAGAAGCCGCTCACCGGGGCGGTCGCGGTGCACTGGTAGGCGGGCAGCAGCGCGCCGGTCACGGCGCCGCAGACCGGGTTCGCGTACCCGGCGACGGGCAGGTCGAGCTCCTCGACCGACCGCAGCCTGTACTCCGTGGCCGACGGCTTGGGCCGCGGCTCCAGCCGTACGACGGCCGCCTCGGCGGTGTCGGGCCGGGGCGCGGCGCACCGCGGGCACTCGGAGTCGGCGACGAGCTCTTGCCGGGTGACGGTCAGGTCGGCCGGCCGCAGCTCGCGGATCTCCGCGACCGATCCTCCCGTACGCGGGCGATCGGCCATGGCCTCGACGAGCAGGCGGATCGCCTCCAGGGCGAACGGGCTCAGCCGCGGGTCGACGCCGGCGACGTACGCGTCGAGCCCCTGGTCGATGGCGCCGCGCTCCTCCAGGGGGCGCACGCTCACGAAGCGGCGCTGCAGGCAGACGACGCAGGGGCGGCCGGCTCCGGTGAAGAGCGGCCCGACGACGACGGTCCCGGTGTAGAGCCGGACCGGCAGGACCGCGCCGGCCTCGGCGCCGCTCCAGGTCTCGGTGCGGCCGGGCAGCCCGAGCGTGTCGACGTCGACGTACAGCGGGCCGCCGTCCGGCTCGACCGGAAGGCCGCACGCGGCCAGGTAATCGCGCACCGCCCGGACCGCGGGGTCGACGGCCGCCGGCGCCGTGACGATGCTCGTCGCGCCTGTCATTCGCCCTCCGATCGGCGGTGTCCGATGGGCCGGACCATCGTGGCCGTCCGTCCCCGCTGACGGGCGGACGGACGGGCACGACGGTGTACCGTTTGCAGTGCTGCACGGAGCGGCCCACGCCCCGTGCCGCCCAGCGCCTTAGCTGGTGCTGGTGCTGCAGGAGCAGCAGCTGCTCGTGCTGCAGGAGCAGCAGCTGGAGCACGAGCAGCTGGAGCTGGACGCGGCCAGTTCCAGAGCCGGGTCGACGAGCTCCTCGATCTCGAACGTCATGCTCTCCAGCGCGGCGAGCTCGTTCTTGACAGTGGACATGTTTGCCTCCCTTCTCATCCATCGCCTTGACCTCCCGCCGGTCGGCTGGCCGGCGGTAGCGGGGGAGTCCTCAGCCCGGATCGTCGGGCCGCATGGACAGCAGCACGATCCCGGTACTGATCGCCGGAACCGCGCGCAGGTCAGCGGTGGTGGTGTCCACGAGATAGGCGTCCAGGCCGTGGGCGGCGAGCGCCGCGACCATCGGCCCGGGGCCGGTCGGTGTTGCTTCCTCTTGCCGATCGGGTGATTCGTCTCCGCAGGCGCCCTCGGTCAGCGCCGTACGGGGGTCGAAGTCGGCGGGCAGGGTGCCGCCGAGGTCGGCGGGCACGCCTTCGGCCGCCATCGTCTGCGCCTGCCCGAGCACGTCGCGCAGCGCGGCGCGCAACGCCTCGCCCGGTGACGCTCCCGCGCCGACCGCCCAGACCGGGTCCTCCTCCAGCACGGCCAGCACCGCGTACGCGGGACGCGCGCCGGGCAGGGCGTAGACGCGGACGCGACGGCCGAGGTGTCCGAGACTGACCTGGGCGAACCTCCCCTCTTCGTCACGCTCGACCGTTTCGGGCGGCAGCTCATGCGCCGAGGCGGTGCCGCGCACCGCGGCGAGCAGGCCGCGGTAGGCGAGCGCGTCCGCGAGGCCCGCGGCGAGCACCTCCGTGCGCGACCCGCCGGCGGCGCTCCCGGCCGCGACGCGCTCGAACCGGGCGTCGCGGTTGACCGAGGTGAGCGGGTACGCCGCGGCCTGCGGCACCAGCACGCGCTCGCCGGTGGCCACGGCGACCGCGGGCACGTACGGGCGCGGCGCGTCACCGGCCGGGGCGACACCGCTCCAGGTCAGCAGGCCGGCGTCGGGGATGACGCGGTGGCCCTCGGCGGTCAGCCGGGCCGGGGTGCCGGCCACGACGTCGGACCGGTTCGCGAAGGTGCCAGCGTACCAGGCCAGCGCCGACCGCACGGCCGCGACCCGGGCCTGCAGGAACGTCTCGGGGTGGTAGGCGGTGATCGTACGGGGGCCGCGGGCCACCTCGCCCGAGCCGGCCACCCGGACCCGGCCGATCTTGAGCGGGATCTGCTCCAGCGCCTCGTCGGCCCAGGCGGACAGCACGCCGATCCGCGGTGAGATCAGCGGCCGCACGCGCTCGAAGGTCTCCTCGTCGGTGGCGTCCTCCGGCTCGGCGGCCGGCGGAAGCGCGAGGTCGCGGCACAGGGGGCAGGCGGGGTGGGGCAGGAGCGGCTCGCGTACGGACTCCAGCGTCGTGGCGTCCTGCACGATGACGTGCCGCTCGTCGGCGGCCGTGAACTGCCCGGAGAAGAGGCGGAACGTCTCGAGCGCGGCGGCGTTGCCGATCATCGCGGGCACCGTGCCGGTGGCCGGTGTGGACCGCTCCACGGCCTCGCCGAGCGCGAGCTCGCGCCAGAGGTCCGCGGCGAGCCCCGCGTCGCCGTTCGCGGCCAGCCGGAGCTGGGCGCAGAGCCAGCAGGGTCCGGTGGTCGTGCCGGTCAGCGGGCCGAGTACGACGCGCTCGCCGGTCACCACGACCGGCAGCAGGCGCGCGTGCGACCCGGCGGCGTCGCGCAGCCGCCGGCTGACCGCGAGGAGTTCGCCCAGCCCGTCGCCCTCGGCCGCGAAGATCACCACGTCGTAGTCCGGCCAGGGCACGTCGGCGGCGCGCGCGGTGAGGGTGACCGGCAGGCCCTCGGCCGCGTCCTCCAGTGCGCCGGTCACGTCGGTGCCGTCGCGCGGCGTGACGTAGTCGACCTCGGCCATGCCGTTGCGGACCAGGCCCTGGACGGCGGCGGTCAACACCGGCGCCGAGCCCGCGACGAGCGCCCGCGCGGAGCGGAACCGGCCGAACCGGACCGCGGGCGAGTCACCGCCGGCGGCGAAGTGCTCGATGAGGTTGATCTGCGGCCGGAACCGCGTCAGGACCGCCTCCGGCAGCCCCGCGTCGGCGGCGGGCGGCACGTCGCGCACGAAGCCCTGCGCCAGGAGTGCGCCGGTCAGGCGCAGCACGGTCTGCCGCTGGCCGTCGCTCAGGCCGTCGCAGAGCTCACCGACGCTGACCTCGCCGTTCATGCGCGGGCCCAGAATCGAGATCCACTGGTAGGCGAGCTTGCCCTTCAGCACGCAGGCGGTCTCGGAATGCCGGAGATAAACGCCCGTCTCGACGCGCAGAAACACCGCGTCATTGCGCAGCCGCGGCCTGATCTCCAGCAGCTCGGAGTCCGTCGCCATACCGTCAGCACTCCCGTTCCAAGGGGGCGAAACATTGGTAAAGCAAATCGAAACCCCGAGAATGACCGCCCATTCCTCTGATCGTGACGGACGAACACTAACTCACGACCGCATATGGGTCAATACCGTTATTTAACTCGTAAAGCCGCAGGTCAACGGAGAGATAGGGGTAAAGGTCGCGAATAGATAGGGGCTTGATAGGAGCTTAATAGGGGGTACCAATTTTCATCTATTCCCTACCACTTAAGCATGATTTACGCTCGGTGATCGGCACTTGCACCATGCACGGTCTGAACTGGGGAGACACCGTCACCGGCGGCACGGCGGCAGGGCACACCTCGTTGACGCTCCGTATTCTTCGGGCCGACCGCTGACGACGATTACTTCCATCATGCTCGAACACCGTTGTATTCTGCCCTTGACATTTCCGGTGACGGCCGTTCTCCCGGCAGGCCTTCGGTTCCCGCCGAGTGAGGGGAAGAAGTCACGCTGCGAATTGGGAGACCCCTACTCGGATGACGGATGGTCAGAGATCTACCGGCGACACCGCGATGCTGAGCGTCGCACTCGACGAGGCGCGCGCCGGATACGCCGAGGGCGGCGTCCCGGTCGGCGCCGCCCTGTTCTCCGCCGACGGCACGCTCCTCGGGCGGGGGCGCAACCGCAGAGTGCAGGACGGCGATCCCTCCACGCACGGCGAGACCGCGGCCTTCCGCGCCGCGGGCCGCCGCCCCTCCTACCGCGGCACGACCATGACGACGACGCTCTCCCCCTGCTGGTACTGCAGCGGGCTGATCCTGCAGTTCGGCATCTCCCGGGTGGTCGTCGGCGAGGCCCGTACGTTCGAGGGCCGGCACGAGTGGCTGGCCGGGCACGGCGTCGAGGTCGTCATCCTCGACAACGCCGAGTGCGCCGACCTGATGACGGCCTTCGTCCGCGAGCAGCCCCGGCTCTGGCAGGAGGACATCGGCGCGGTGAGCGGATGAGCGCCGTCCCGGTCATCGACCTGCGGGCCTGGTTCGACGGCGACCGGGCCGACCGCGAGCGGGTGGCGGCACGGGTCGACGCCGCGCTGTCCGAGATCGGCTTCCTCGTGGTCACCGGGCACGGCGTGCCGGCCGGGCCCCGCGAGCGGATCCGGGAGGCGGCCGGCCGGTTCTTCGCCCTGCCGGAGGAGGTCAAGGCGCGATACGCCGCGACGGTCGGCGAGCGCGGATGGCTGCCACCGGGAGTCGAGGCCAACGGCTACGCCGAGGGCACGCCGACGCCGCCCGACCTGAAGGAGACGTTCGCGGCCGGCGCCGACCGGCCCACCGGCGACGCGGCCATCGACGCGGAGTGGTTCCAGCCCAACGTGTGGCCCGCCGAGGAGCCCGAGCTGGAGCCGCTCGTGGTCGACCACCTGGCCCGGATGCGCGCGCTCGCCGGCGAGCTGCTCGTGATCTGCGCCGCCGCCCTCGGCCTCGCGCCCGACTTCTTCACCTCGCGGGCCGGCCACCCGTCCTACACGCTCAACATCAACCGCTATCCGCCGCTGTCCCGCCTCGGCCCGCCCGAGCCCGGCCAGTTCCGGATCGGCCCGCACACCGACTTCGGCACCGTGACCGTCCTCGACCGGCAGGACGGCGTCGGCGGCCTGCAGGTCCACACCCCGGAGGGCGGGTGGGCGAACGCCCCGTTCGTCGAGGACTCCTTCACCATCAACACGGGTGACCTGCTGGCCCGCTGGACCGGCGACCGCTGGCGCTCGGGCCGCCACCGGGTGCTGCCGCCCGACCCGAGCGCCCCTGACGAGGAGCTCCTCTCCCTCGTCTACTTCTACGAGTGCGACCCCGGCGCGGTGATCGAGTCGCTCGGGCCGCCCGTCGGCCGGGTGGCCCACCCGCCGGTACGCGCGTCCGAGTTCCTGCTCGAACGGCTCGACGCCATCACCCTGCGCTGAGTCCTCCCCGCGTACGGATTTAGGAACCGGGCAGGAACGCATCGCGTCTCAGGCACGTAGGGGGTGTTCGCCGACCTTTTTCCCGTGAGGACCATGGAGACTCTCTGCCAGAACGACCTCGTCCGGAAGGCGACCGGTGTCACGCTGATCGTGGCGTCACTGGTCTACGCGGCCTGGCTCGCCGCGGACCTGCGATCCGACGACCTCTGGCTCTCCCTTCCCTTCCTGCTGGCGAACTCGTTCCTGATCTGCCTGCTGTTCGTCACGGTCCACAACAACTGGCGCCGCCTCCCGCTCGCGGTCGCCGCGCCCGCGCCGTTCGCCGAGCCGCGGGTGGCCGTCCTCGTCCCGACCCTCAACGAGCCGCCGGGAATGGTGCGCCGGACGCTGGAGAGCGTCCTCGCCCAGGACTGGCCCCACGACCGGCTCGTCGTGATCGTGGGCGACGACGGGCACCGCCCGGCCGTACGGGCCATGGTCGAGGACCTCCAGCGGAGTCACCCGGCGGTCCTCCTGCACTACCACCTGCCGCCGCGCCGGCACACGCCCGCGCGGCGCGGTGACGCCAAGGACGGCAACCTCAACTCCATGCTCGGCCTCGTCGCCCGTGAGGCGATCGCCTTCGTCGAGACCCGTGACGCCGACGACCTCGTCGGCGACCCGCGCTTCCTGCGCCACACGGTCGGCCATCTCGTGCGCCATCCCGACGTGGCGTACGTGCAGACGGTCAAGGACTGCCTGGTCAGCCCCGGCGACCCGTTCGGCAACCGGCGGCGGTTCTTCTACCGGGGCATCATGCTCTCGCGCGCCGCGGCCGGCGCCGCCTTCCCCTGCGGCAGCGGGCTCGTGTGGCGGCGGGCGGACCTGGAGGCGATCGGCGGGTTCCCCACGTGGAACCTCGTCGAGGACCTCTACTCCGGATACCTCGCGCTGCAGCACGGCATGCGCGGCGCCTACCTGCCGATCGACGGCGCGGTCGGCCAGGTCGCGCCCGAGGACCTCCCCAACGTGTACAAGCAGCTCGGCACCTGGGCGATGGACACCATGCGGATCTTCTTCTGGAGGTCGCCGCTGACCACGCGGGGGCTGACGTTCCGGCAGCGGCTGCAGTTCCTGGAGGTCGGGCTCTTCTACCTGTCCAGCATCCCGACGCTGGTGCTGATCCTTACCCCCGCGTGCTGCCTGCTGTTCGACGTCCGGCTGTTCCAGGACCACGTCGTCGCGCACGTCGTCTACTCCACCGGCTACGTCCTGCTGCTCGCCGCGTACATGTTCGTCCTCGGCAACGGCACGTCGTGGCGGGAGGTGCTGCGCGCCAAGCAGATGTGGGTGGGCCTGATGTTCGTCCACAGCGGCGCCTGCCTGCGGGCGCTCTGGTACGGGCCGCGCCGCAAACCGGCGTACCGCGTGACGCGCAAGGTCCAGCGGGCCGGCCTCTACCTCAAGGAGGTCGCGCCGCACCTCGCGCTGGTCGCGCTCTTCGCCGCCGCGATCGTGCGCCACCTCCTGCTGCCGGCCTCCGGGCGCGCGCTCGACCGGTTCGACCTGGGGTCGGTCTTCTGGGTGGTCGACTACGGCATCCTGCTGTTCGCCTTCATCCGGCGCAGCTGGTTCGGACTGGGCCGTACGGGGCAGGCGGAGCCGGAGATGGAGACGATCATGGAAAACGCGGCGAAGGGTTAGAAATGCCGACGAGACTCTATTCCGAGCGCCTCGGCCCGATATCGGACCGGCAGCTCCAGGCCGCTCTCGACCGCTTCGACCTGGGCCGGCTCATCGCGGCCGAACCGGTCCCGCACGGGCACTTCGGGCAGAACCTCTTCGTACGCAGCACCGCAGGGGAACACGTGCTGCGCGGCAACCCGTCCTTCGCCGCGCAGTTCGGCGCCGAGGGCTTCGCGGTGCGGCTGCTGTCCGAGCGCACCCGGGTGCCGGTCCCGACGCCGTACCGGATCGACCCGGCCACCGGCGTCTTCGGCTGGAGCTACGTCATCATGCCGCGGATGCCCGGACTCCAGCCGTCCGCCCCGGAGGTACGCGGGCGCCTGGACGCCGCCGCCCGGCAGGAGATCGCGCGTGCCCTCGGCGGCAACCTCGCGGAGATGCACTCGGTGACCTCCGACAGTCCCGGCCGCTTCGACGCCCGTACGGGAGAGCTCGGCCCGCTGGAGCCGGCGGACGAGTCGGCCTGGACGCCGCGGAGCCGGTTCACCGGCCCACCTGTCACCGGCGTCCCGTACGCCCGCTGGGTGAGCGACCGGATCAAGAGCCGGCTCACGCTGGCCTGCGGGCACAACCGGACCGCGACCACCGCCGGTGACCTCGCCTGGGTGCGCGCCCTCCTGACCGAGGGCGCCGAAGCGCTGGCCGAGCCGTTCCGGCCGTGCCTGGTCATGGAGGACTACAAGGAGGGCAACCTCGTGGTCGCCCAGGACGGCGGGCGGTGGCGGGTCAGCGGGGTGTTCGACCTGGCCGAGTCCTACTTCGGCGACGGCGAGGCCGACCTCGCGCGTACGGTCTGCTCCTACCTCGATGAGGACCCGGACCTGGCGCGCGCGTTCCTGGACGCCTACGTCACCGCTCATCCTCCGCGCGCGGGCTTCGCCGAGCGCACGACGGCCTACCTTCTGCTCGACCGGGCGCTGCTGTGGGAGTTCTTCCAGCGCAACGGCCTGAGCTGGTGGCCGGAGTCCTGGACCTTCCGCGCGTGGGCCGAGCGCTACCTCTCCCTCATGGAGCCCGTCCTGCCCGCGTGACCTCAGCCGGGCTCGCGGGCTCCTCGGCTGCGCGCGTCTCGGCGGGGCGCCGGGACAGGTAGACGCCGACGAGGCAGAGCAGGCCGCCGCCGAGGGCGGGCAGGGCCGGCACCTCGCCGAGCAGCGTCCAGCCGAGCAGGATCGCGATCGGCGGCACGAGGTAGGTCGTCGTGCCGAGCCGCCCGGCGCTCGACCGGGCCAGCGCGTACGCCCAGGTGGTGAAGGCCAGCGCGGTCGGCATCACGCCGAGGTAGACGACCAGCGCGACGGTCTGGGGGCGGGCGTCCGACAGGTCGCCGGCCAGGCCCGGCCCGTACGGCAGGCAGACGACCGCGCCGATCGTGCAGGACAGCCAGGTCACGTGCAGGGCCGAGGCGTCCCTGAGCAGCGGTTTCTGCACCACGACGCTGATCGCGTACGCGACGGCGGCCACGACGCACAGCACCGAGCCCCACGCGTCGGCGCGCCCGCCCGAGGAGCTCGACATGCCGATCACGACGACGCCGGCGAAGGAGATCAGCAGGCCGCCGACCAGCGGCCGGGGGAAGCCCTCGCGCAACACCGCCCCGGCCAGGACGGCGACGAGGAGGGGGCCGATGTTGACCAGCATCGCGGCGGTCCCGGCGTCGACGTGCCGCTCGGCCTCGTTGAGCGTCACGTTGTACAGGCCGAACCACAGCACCCCGCAGGTCACGAGCCGCGGCCAGGCGCTCCACCGGATCGGGGGGACCGCGCCCTTCCCGCGCCGGGCGAGGACCACCGCGCCGAGCACCGCGCTGCCGACGAGCAACCGGCCGAGCGACAGCTCCCCCGCCGACAGATCGCGGCCGACCCGCCGGATCGCCACGAAGGCCGACGCCCACAGCAGGACGGTGACCAGGATCGCCACGAGCGGGAGCGTGCGTGTACGCCGCGACGGCGCGGGTTCAATCGTCATAGGCCCGAACCTACGGGTGGCAAATTTCGGCCGCTATCGAATATTCGCCCGTGGACGTCCTCCGCCGATAATCAGAGGATGGACTCAGCGCAGCGGCTCGGTCTGTCCCCCGAATGGTCGCATCGCCTGGACGGTGTGGCCCCCGTCAAGCCACGGCTGCCGGCGCCCGGCGTGCTCGACCGGCTCGCCGTGGCGCCCGACGACGCCGCCGAGATCCGCGCGGGCTGGCCGTCCGACGAGTGGCCGGAGGAGCTTTCCTGGCTGCTCGGACGCGTCGTCGCCCTGGTGGGGGCGAACCTCGGCGGCGCGGGCTGGCTCGTGCCGGGCCCCTGGCTCCCGCGCGGGCTCGGACCGGACTGGAAGCACTTCTACGTCTATGTGTACCTCGCACTGCTGGAGGACGCGCTCGCCTACCACGCGCGGCGCGGCATCTCCGAGGAGGTCTCCTGGGCGACCCTCGCCGACCTGGGCCGCAACCTCGCCATCGACCGCCGGATGAACGGCGAGGGCTGGTCGGTGATGCTCCAGTGGCTGACTCTGCACGTACGCGGCGGACTCTACGAGCTCGGGCGGCTGCAGTACCAGCGGGCGCGGGAAGGCCGGCTGGCCCTGCACATCCCCCGATCCGGGCCGCTCACCCCGCAGGCGTGCGACGCGTCGCTGGAGCTCGCGCGCCCGTTCTTCAAGCGGCACTTCCCGAACGAGTCCTACGAGTCGGCGTCGTGCGGCTCGTGGCTGCTCGACCCGATGCTCGCCGAATACCTCCCGCCGGGGTCCAACCTCCTGCGCTTCCAGCGCCGCTTCGAACTGCAGCCGGGCGGGGAGGACGCCGTCGACGACATCATGCACTTCGTGTTCGGCACGCACACGACACCGCTGGACGGTCTCCGGGCCGAGACCTCACTCCAGCGGGCGGTGCTCGCCCACCTGCGGGCGGGTGGCCGCTGGCAACGCCGCACGGGCGTGCTCGCGCTGTAGCTCTCAGCCGTCCTCGTCGATGAGGTCCCAGGTGCGGAGTTCGTCGGTCTCGCCGGTGAGCGGCGGGTCGGGGTCGTGGTCGGAGGGCCGTGGCGGCTCCGGGCCGTCGGGCCCGATGCGCACGGCGGTCTCGACGCGGATGATCCGGAAGCGGCGCCCCGCGACGCGTACCTGGTGCACGCGGTCCTCGTCCAGGCGCTGGGCCGCCTGCCGGTAGGCCACGAGCTCCTCGTCGGAAGGTTCCAACAGCACCGGCACGATCTCCCGGAAGTAGGTGGCCAGGGCGCGGCGCGCGTCATGCGGGGAGGGGATCGCGCCCGTCTGGGCCGGCCAGTGCCCGTCCTTCTCCTCCGCGACGGCGAACCTCGGCGCCAGCACCGCGAGCCTCGGGTGGCTGGTCAGCGCCTGCTGGGCGTCGCGGGTGATGTCGGCGGGCACCATCGCTCCCCGGGGGACGGCCTCCCACCGCTCCCCCAGCAGCCCGGCGCCGCCCGGCGTCTCACCCGGGCCCAGCACGCCGGCGGTCATCTTCTCGAAGATGCCGTGCCGGGCGGTGCGGTCGGTGTCGGGGTCGGTGGAGCGCGGCGGCTCGGGGCCGGTCAGCCCGTACCGGAAGAACCGGTCCGCCCGTACGACGCGGAACCGGCGGCCGGCCACGACGAGTTCGTCGAGCCGCTCGTGCTCCAGCAGCGCCGACGCCGCCCAGTACATCTCGCGCTCGCTCGCGGGGATCGCCCGGCGGCGGGCCAGGATCCGGAACCACCAGCCGAGCCCGTCGCGCGCGGCCTGCGGCGTCGTGTCGGTCATGGTGCTCATCAGCCAGCCCGCGCCGGTCTGCTCCATCACCCCGAAGGTCGGGCCGAACCACAGCGTCGCCGGATGCGTCCGCTGCGCCCGGAGTGCCGCGAATCGCTCCGACCCGGCCACCTCCGCCGCCGACCATGGGAGATCACTGGAAAGAGCCGTGCCATCACTACCTGTCACGTTCCACATACTGCAACGTGACGCCTCGCCGCCGCAGGGATTCGCGAGACATGGCGGACACGACGGCCGCCACGACGCCGGTCAGTAGACGGACACGCCGTACGCGCTGAGGACCTCCAGGATCGGCTGGAAGTACGAGACGCCGCCGGAGGTGCAGTTGCCGGTGCCGCCGGACAGCAGGCCGAGCAGGATGGTCCCGTCGTACAGGGGGGCGCCGCTGTCGCCGGGCTCGCTGCAGATGGTGGTCCGGATCAGGCCGCTCACGGTGCCCTCGGCATAGTTGACCGTGGCGTTCAGCGCCGTGACGGTGCCGCAGTGGACGCCGGTCGTGCTGCCGCGCATGCAGACGTGCTCACCGACGTAGGCGTTGGCCGCGGAGGTGATGTCCTGGCTCCCGACGGCCCCCTCGTGGATCACCGTTCCGGTGTAGCGGACAAGAGAGTAGTCATCGCTCGGGAAGCGGCTGCCGACGGTGGTGCCGATGAGCACTCCGCCGACCGTCCTCCAGGTGGTCGCGACCGTCCCGCAGTGCCCCGCGGTGATGAGGTAGTAGGTGGCGCCGCCGACGACGTTCGCGCCGAGGGTGCAGCGGTACACGCCGTTGCCGATGATGGGGTCTCCGCCGCTGAGCCGCAGGCCGAGCGTTCCCGCGACGCGCTCGACGCGTACGCCGTGAGAGGCCGCGACGGCCCTGAGCCGGCCGAGGCGCGCGCCGGTGACCGTGCCGTCCGCGACGGCCACGACCGCGTGCGACCTCGGGTCGACCAGCCACACGGTGCCGGTGATCGCGGTCTGCGCGCTCAGGGTACGGGCGACCGTCTGGGGATCGGCCGCCGCAACCGTCGCGCGGGCGGTCGCCGGGGTGAGCAGCAGGCTCGCGACGAGCGCGGCGATTCCCCTCCGGCGAATGTGTGGTCTCACGCGTCCTCCAAGGGATCGGCACGCGCGGCGAGGTGCGCATGTCCGGCACATTCTGAATAGCCGTTCAGGTGGCGTACAGCCTTTCCTTCTGGCCGGTTCGGGCCAGGTCGCAGCGGTCGGCGGAAAGGCGAATTCCGGTCAGTGCGGGGTGGGGTAAGCCGTACTCGCGGTCCTCGTGGCGGCACGATCGATTCGCCGGCCGATGAAGATCAGGATGAGGTCCTGTCAATTTCCTCGCATCGAGAAAGGGACAGAATCGTGGATCATACGATCGAGGTACGCGGGCTGACGAAGCACTACCGGTCCACGCTCGCGGTCGACGCGCTCTCCTTCGACGTCGCTCCCGGGGCCGTGACCGGCTTTCTCGGCCCGAACGGCGCGGGCAAGTCGACCGCCATGCGGATGATCCTGGGCCTGGACGCCCCGGACGCCGGGCACGCGCGGATCGGCGGGCGCCGTTATCGCGAGCTGCGCCGGCCGCTGCGCGAGGTCGGCGCCCTCCTGGAGGCCAAGGCGTTCCATCCCGGCCGGTCCGCCGCCGCCCACCTGACCGCGCTCGCCGCCGCGAACGACATCCCGCGCTCGCGGGTGGCCGAGGTGCTGGAGCTGGTCGGACTGGAGGGGGCCGCACGGCGGCGGGCCGGGAGGTTCTCGCTCGGCATGGCGCAGCGGCTGGGGCTGGCCGCCGCGCTGATCGGCGACCCCGGCGTCCTCGTCCTCGACGAGCCGGTCAACGGCCTGGACCCGGAGGGCATCCACTGGCTCCGGTCGCTGCTCCGCTCGCTGGCGGCCGAGGGCCGCACGGTCTTCGTCTCCAGCCACCTGATCGGCGAGATGGCCCTGACCGCCGACCGCCTGGTGGTGATCGGCGCGGGCCGGCTGGTGGCCGACACCTCGGTCGCCGAACTCTCCGCGCGGTACGGCTCGCTCGAGACCGCGTTCCTGTCCCTGACGTCGGCCGGCGTCGAATACCGCGGAAAGGCCGCCTCATGACTCTCTTTTCCTCCGCGTGCCGGATGGAGTGGATCAAACTCCGCAGCCTGCGCTCGACCTGGTGGACGCTCGCGTTCACCGTCGCGGGCGCGATCGGAGTCGCCGTCGCCGTCGGCGTGAACACGAAGAACGCGTCCGGTGACCTGACGAACAACGCGCTGGCCGGCATCGCCCCGGGCCTGCTGATCATCGGCGTCCTCGGCGTGCTGACGATGACGAGCGAGTACTCGTCTGGAATGATCCGCGCGACGCTGGCCGCCGTACCGGCCCGCCCGGCGCTGCTCGCCGCCAAGGCGGCCGTCTTCGGCCTGATCACGCTGGTCCTGGGCGAGGCGACCGCGTTCCTCGCGTTCGTGGTGGGCGGGATGGCGTTGCCGTCGCGGGTCACGCCCCCGTCCTTCGGCGACCCGGGCGTGCTGCGGGCGGTCGTGCTGTCGGGAGCCGGCTTCTGCCTGGTCGGCCTGTTCGGCCTGGGCCTGGGCGCCATCATCCGCCACTCGGCCGCCGCCCTGGCGACGTACGCCGGCGCCGTGTTCGTCGCCGGCCAGCTGCTGGCGGTGACCCCGTCGGCGGCCCGCTGGGTGCCGCTGGCCATCGTGGGCGACTCGCTCGCCGACTCCCGCCCGACCGCCACCGGCCTGCCCCCCTGGACCGGCCTGGGAGTCCTGTCCCTGTACGCGGTGGTGACCCTCGCGGTGGGCGCCTGGCTCCTCGTCCGCCGCGACGCCTGACCTCGGTGGCCCGTCGGGGCCAGGCCGCGCGGCGTGACGGAATTCGACGCGATCGCCGGTTCGTTCTGGGACGACGACCTCCCCGGCGTCCGGCGCTGTCCCTGGCGCCGGACTTCCGGTCCTTCGTCGAGGGCCTGAGGGATTCCCGAGGACTGCCGGCAACGTACGGACCTCGCGCGGCGTCTGACTGATGGGCGCAGCGAGGAAAGGACGTCGCAGTGGGATTCGTCGACCAGATCGCGGTCGAGGTGTTGGCCGACGTCATCGCCGCCACCGGGCGCCGGATCGGGGTCTCGGCGTCGGCGTTGCGCGCGGGCCGCTCGGAGGACCTGGCGGTGGCACGGTGGTTCGACACGTACCGCCTCACCGAGAACCTGCCCGGCCTGCCCTCCGACGAGGCCTTGGGGGCTCTGCTCCAGGGTGACGAGCTCCAGGCGGCGGTGCACGAACTTCTCGCGGCGCGGCTGACGGACGCGCCCGAGGCCGACCTCGCCCGGGTCCGGGACGTGTTCGAGCTGACCACCGGCGCGCCCTCAGTGGCGGGAGAGCTGTTCGACTACTACGACGGTGAGATCTGCACGCTGGTGGGACGGCTCTCGGAGTCCGGCCTGCTGGGTCAGGTCCGCTCGGAGGCGCTGTCGGCCCGGATCATCTCGGTCCTCCACGCGATCGAACGCCACACGGCGGCGCTCCGTACGCGCCCGGGCCGGGAGACCGAGGCGAGCTTCCTGGCCCGCTACCGGCGGCACCTGACCGAGCACCACGGCCAGATCGACCCGCCCGACTTCGACCGCCGCCGCCGCGTCCCCATCGCCGACCTGTACGTTCCGCCGGCCGTCATCGGCGACTCCCGCGAGATCGATCTGTGGACGCTCGACGAGGAGATCGACCGCACCGTACTGCTGGGCGATCCCGGCGCGGGCAAGACCACGGCGAGCAACGTGCTCATGAACCACCACGCCGAGGACGCCGCCCGGAGGGTCCCGTTCCTGGTGACCCTGCGCGACCTCGCCGCCCAGGACCCGCCGGAGCGTTCGGTCGCCGCCTACGTCGAGCACCGTCTTGAGGCGTTCTACCAGTGCCCCGCTCCGCCCGGACTCGTCGCCCACCTGCTGCTGTCCGGCCGCGCTCTGGTGATCTTCGACGGCCTGGACGAACTGGTCGACCCGCGTCGCCGGGTGGACGTGACGACGATCATCGAACGCTTCGGCACGGAGTATCCGCTCGCGCCCGTCCTCGTGACCTCCCGGCTCGTCGGGTACGACCAGGCCCGGCTGGACGACCGGCACTTCCGGTGTCATCGGATCGCGGCCTTCACCGAGGAGAAGGTCGGCGAGTACGTGCGGAAGTGGTTCGCCCAGGAGCGGGAGATCACCTCCGACGAGGCGGAGCGCTGGGCCGCGGCCTTCATGACGGAGAGCGAGGCCGTCCCGGACCTGCGCGCCAACCCGCTGATGCTCGCCCTGATGTGCATCCTGTACCGGGGCGAGGGGTCACTGCCCCGCAACCGCGCCGAGGTGTACGAACGGTGCGCCAAGCTGCTGTTCCACAAGTGGGACGCCCGGCGGCACATCCACGTCGACCTCCAGGCCGGGCACCTGCTGGAGCCGACGCTGGGCCACCTCGCCCACTGGCTCTTCACCCGTGACGAGGCCCAGGCCGCCGTGCCGGAACGCGAACTGGTCGACGAGACGGCCAGGGTGCTGCTGGAGTACGGCTTCGAGCCCGAGGTCCAGGCGCGCGCGGCGGCCGAGGAGTTCGTGGAGTTCTGCCGCGGCCGGATGTGGGTGTTCAGCGACGTCGGCACCACCGCCGCGGGCGAGCCGCTCTACGCGTTCACCCACCGCACCTTCATGGAGTACTTCGCCGCCTCACATCTGGCCTACACGAGCGACACCCCCGAGGATCTCGCCCGCCTCATCGCCCCTCACGTGGAGCGCGACGCGTGGGAGGTCGTCGGCGAGCTGGCAGTGCAGATCAAGGCCCGCACCACCAGACTGGGCGCCGATCGTGTTTACACCACGCTGCTCGACCATCCCGGCGGTTGGGGTGGCAGCCTCCTGTTCCTCGCCGGGAGCCTGCGGTCGATCACGCCGACACCCTCGACCGTTCGCACCCTCGCCCGGCAGATCTTCGATCGTCTCGCCGCCGGTGACATGGATGATCCGGAAGCGTACGGGCCGCTGGTTCTGCTGCTCCATGACGGCGTCGCCTACAGGGAGGTCGTCAACGAGGCGCTCCGGGGCAAGGCGACCCGGCTGGTCGAATCAGCGGATCCGGCCGTCCGCCTGACAGGCCTTCGCCTTGCCGTTTTCTTCTACAACGGCAGCATGCCCCAGTCCGAGTTCTGGGAAGCACGCAGAGCGGAGAACATCCAGATCTACGCGGACGCGATCGTCGACGCCGCCGAACGCGACGGTGCCATGGCGAAGATCGCGGTCGATGCCGGCCTGCTCACGACGAAAGAGGCCCTGGAGATGCCACGCGGCCTGTTCCTCGCCATCGAGAGGGGTCCTTTCGGAATCTACGGGCAAGGCTGGCCCAGCTTGGCGTTCATCGTGGCTTCGCGCTCTTGGGAGGCCCGCGACTCCATTACGCCTGTCGGGAGACACATACTCGCGCACCCCGACCCTCCCTATGTGACCGAGAACGTGGAGCCTTGGCACACCGGCCCCGTCGACCAGGCAGTGGGAATCAAGCTGAGACCCGACTCAGTGGCCTATCTCGGTTCCGGAGTCTGCCTGCTCATCAGCAGTGAAGCGATGGCGGCGATGCCGGACGGCCGGCCGGAAGATCTCCTCGGGCCGTTCTCCGCACTGCATCCCTATATCGCCCGCAGGCTGGGAGACACCTCCGTTCGGGAGCTGCCCGAGCTGCCGATCCCCGGGGTGTTCCGGCGACTGTTCCGGGACTGGGCGGACCGCAAGGTGGACTTCGTCGGTCAGGAGTCCTCGGGAGGGGCGGCGGTGTAGGCGGCCGTGGTGCGGTCGGCCGCCGCGCGGGCGGTCTCCTCGTCCGCGCCGCCGGCGATGTCCGCCTCGGCCCAGGCCTCGCTGCTCAGCGTCATGAAGCGGCGGCCCTCCTCCGACGACGCCCACGCCATCGCCTCCGCAGGGTCGGCCTGCTCGCCCGACGACAGGTGCAGGGTCAGGCCCATCAGGCCCATCTCCCAGCCGATGCCGACCGCGCCCGGTCCGAACTGCTCCCAGTGGTCGTCGACGTGCGCGATGTGCTGGAGTTCGAAGCGGGTCCCGGACGACTCCGGCACCAGGCGGACCTCGATCCAGCTCGTCTGGCCGCCGAACTCCCACGTCGCCGCGAAGCCCTTCGGCGGGTCGCAGCTGGAGATCGTGCCGCCCGCGTTGCCCTCCAGCTGGAACCGGCCCCCGAGCCTCAGATCTCCCGACACCGGCAGGAACCAGCGCCGGATGCGGTCCGGCGACGTGCACGCCTCCCACAGATCTTCCGGGGTCGTGTCGTAGACCCGGCTGATCGTCACCGTGCGGGCCTCGCCCGCCTCCAGGACCCGGTCGCCGACCGTACGGCTCACCGAGTTGATCTGCGACGTCACATCGATCATCAGGTTCTCCCTCATCGTTGCCGCCGGCCCCGGGCGATCTCCGTCTCCAGCGCGTCCAGGTGCGGCGTCCAGTAGCGCCGGAAGCGTTCGAGCCACTCGTCGACCTCCCGCAGCGGCGACGCGTTCACCGCGTAGAGCCGGCGGGTGCCCTCCGGGCGTACGGTCGCGAAGCCGGCCTCCCGCAGGACCTTCAGGTGCTGTGACACCGCCGGCTGCGAGATGCCGAACTCCTCCTGGATGACCGCGCAGACCGCGCCGGAGGTCCGCTCACCCGCGGCGAGCAGTTCCAGGATGCGGCGCCGCACAGGGTCGCCGAGTACGTCGAACGCGTGCACGCGACAGAAACTAACGGCAACGACTTATATAAGTCAAGTCTTAAAGAGCACGTCGCTCACCAGGCCGAAGTGGTCCGACGCCCACACCTCGCCCACCGGCGTACGGAAGGCCACCTCCGTGTGCACCGGTTCGGCGCCGGTGAAGACGTAGTCGATCCGGCGCGACGGCACCCGGGCCCGCCGCGCGTAGTCGTTGACGCGCGAGAACGTCTCTCCGGCCGACCCGTCACCGCCCCAGGCCCACGCGTCCGCGAAGCAGACGTTCTCCCCGTCGACGGAGTGCAGGCCGCGCAGGTACCGGATCTCGTCGGAGTCCGGCTCGGCGTTGAAATCGCCCATGATGACCGGCGGCAGCCCGTCCGCGAGCGAGGCGACCCGCGCCGCGATGAACCGCACCTGCGCCAGCCGGGCCGCGCCGTGGTCGCCCTCCCAGTCCAGATGGGTGACGAAGACGGGCAGGTCGCCCGCCTCGGTCGCCACCCGCGCGTACAGCAGCACCCGCGGCTCGATCCCCGGCGCCGTCGGCAGCGGGTACGTGCGGTGCGAGCGGATCGGCAGGCTGCTCAGCAGCGCGTTGCCCTGGACGCCGGTGCGCAGGGTGGCCGCCGGGGAGTAGGCCACCTCGTACCCGAGCGACTCGGCGATCTCCTCCGCCTGGCACGTGCCGGGCGGCTCGTCGCGCATCACCTCCTGCAACCCCACCAGCCGGGGCGACAGCCGGCCGAGCTCGGCCCGGATCAGGCCGAGGCGTTCCGGCCACGGCCCGTTCCGGCCCCAGAGGTTGAGCGTGGCGACGCGCAGCGTCGTCATCCGGACCCGCGCAGCCGCAGCGTCAGGACCTGGAACGGGCGCAGCTCGACCGGCACGGTCCCGTCGGCGGCCACCTCGACCGCAGAGTCCTCGACCGGCCGTTCCAGCAGGTCGGTGACCTGCGCCCCCGCGAGAGGGAACGACGCGCGCAGCCGTGTACCGGCCCGCCCGCCGAGCGACTCGTACAGGCGGACGACCACGTCGCCGGACCGGTCGTCGGCGAGCTTGATCGACTCGATCGAGGCGGCGTCACCCTCGACGCCGACCAGCGGCGTCGTCGCCGGGCCCGAGCCCGCGGCGACCCGCAGCGGCAGGTTGAGCGCGTACCCGCCGGCGACGGTGTCGGCCACGGTCGCGCCGGGCAGCAGCACGTACGTCATGCGGTGCCGGCCCTGGTCGGCCTCTGGGTCGGGGCTGCGCGGCGCGCGTACGACGCTGTAGCGGGCGGTCGTCGTCGTGCCGCCGTCCGCACGGGTCGTACGGGTGACGTCGTGGCCGTAGGAGGCGTCGTTGAGCAGCGCGACGCCGTAGCCCGCCTCGGCCAGGTGGATCCAGCGGTGGCAGGAGGTCTCGAACCGGGCGGAGTCCCAGCTCGTGTTCGTGTGCGTGGACCGGAAGACGTGGCCGAACTGGATCTCGGCGGCCGTACGGTCCGCGTGCACGTCGAGCGGGAACGCGATCTTGAGGATGCGCTCACGCTCGTGCCAGTCGATCTCGTTGGCGATCCGCACGCCCGCGCCGCCCGCGGCGACCGTGATCGTCTGCTCGATCCGCGACGCGCCGAACGAGCGCACCACGCGTACCGACGCGACGAGCGGCCCGCGGTCGAGGACGGTGACCTCGTCGGCCTCGGTGAGGTCGGTGTGACGGCGCCGGTAGTGCCGGTCGATGTCCCAGGCGTCCCAGTGGTTCGGCAGGTCGTCGTGGAGCTGGAGCAGGTTGCCGCGCGCGCCGGGCGCCAGCACCTCGCGGCCGGCCGTCAGGTCGCGGACGGAGGCCAAGAGCCCGTCGCCGTCGACCTCGACCCGGACCAGGCCGTTGTCGAGCACGTGTCCCCGCGGCGTCTCGGCCACCGTGACCGGCGCGGGCGGGTCGGCGGCCTCGATCGGCGCCGACCCCGAGCCCGCCACCTCGGCGAAGGCCGCGCTCGACCCGTCGGCGAGCGTCTGGGCCCGCGGTCCCGCGGTCACCGAGGACGGCAGCGTCACGACCTCGGCGCGCCGGCGCGGGCTGGTGTTGAACACCCGCCCCGGCCCGTTCTCGCCCGCGAGCGCGGCCTGGGCGGCACCGATGATCTCCTCCAGCTCGGCCCGTACGGTCGCGTAGGTCGCCTCGGCCTGCCGGTGCACCCAGGCGATCGAGCTGCCCGGCAGGATGTCGTGGAACTGGTGCAGCAGCACGATCTTCCACAGCCGGTCGAAGTCCTCGTAGGGGTAGTCGAGCCCGGCGGTGACCGCGGCGGTCGCCGACCACAGCTCGGCCTCCCGCAGCAGGTGCTCGCTGCGCCGGTTGCCCGCCTTCGTCCGCGCCTGGCTCGTGTAGGTGGCGCGGTGCAGCTCCAGGTAGAGCTCGCCGGACCAGACGGCGGCGTCGGGGTACTCCGCGCGGGCCGCGGCGAAGAAGGCGTCCGGGTGCTCGACCACGACCTTCGGCGACCCTTCGAGGTCGCGCAGCCGCCGCGCCCTCTCCAGCATCTCCCGGGTCGGGCCGCCACCGCCGTCGCCGTGGCCGAACGGCAGCAGCGAACGGGTGCCGCCGCCCTTGTCGGCGTAGTTGCGCACCGCGTGCGCGAGCTCGCTCCCGTGGAACGTGCCGTTGTAGGTGTCGGCGGGCGGGAAGTGGGTGTAGATCCGGGTGCCGTCGATGCCCTCCCACCAGAACGTGTGGTGGGGGAACTTGTTCGTCTGGTTCCAGGAGATCTTCTGGGTGAGGAACCACTCGTTGCCCGCCAGCACCGCGAGCTGCGGGTACGCCGCGGTGTAGCCGAAGGAGTCGGGCAGCCACACACCCCGGGTCTCCACGCCGAACTCATCGAGGAAGAACCGCTTGCCGTGGACGAGCTGGCGGGCGAGGGCCTCACCGCCCGGCAGGTTGCCGTCCGCCTCGACCCACATGCCGCCGACCGGCGCCCACTGCCCGGCCTTGGCCGCCTCCTGCATGCGCCGGAAGACCTCCGGATAGCGGTCGCGCACCCAGGCGTACTGCTGCGCCTGCGAGCAGGAGAAGACCAGCTCGGGGTAGTCCTTGGCGAGCGCGGTGACGTTCGCGAACGTCCGCGCGGTCTTGCGCTGGGTCTCCCGCAGCGGCCACAGCCAGGCGCTGTCGATGTGGGCGTGGCCGGTGCCGGAGATGACGTGGGCGCTGGCGTGCGCGGGCCGGGCCAGCACCTCCGCGAGCGCGTTGCGCGCCTGGGCGGCGGTGCCGGCGACGTCGTGGATGTCGAGCCGGTCCAGCATGCGTTCGAGGGCGCGCAGGATCTCGTGCCGGCGCGGGTCGTCGGTGTGCAGCTCGCGCATCAGCTCCGAGAGCACCTCGGTGTCGAGCCGCAGGTGCCAGACGTCCTCGTCGAGCACGGCCAGCTCGGCGGAGCCGAACCGGTAGAGCGGGTCGTCCCCGGCGGTGGCCTTGTCGCCCAGCGGCGTCGGGACGAAGCCGTTGCCGAGGATGTCGGGGTTGGCGGCCATCTCGACCAGCAGGCCGACCCGCTCGCCGCCCGCCGCGTCGCCGCTGACCGGGACGTACTGGTTGAGCGGCTCGACGCCCTTGATCGGGCGGCCGTCCAGGTCGTACACGAGTCCCTCGGCCTCGAAGCCGGGCCCGCGCCCGGTGAAGCCGATGTCGATCACGGCCTCGACGCGGCGGCCCGCCCACTCGGCCGGCACCGTCGCCGTCGCCCGCAGCCAGCTCGTGGACCAGGCGCGGCCCCACGGAGTCCCGGGCTCGAACGGGACGTACGCCGCGGTCAGCGCCTCGGTGACCGGCACCGGCTCGTCCGGAACGTGCCAGACCTCGAGCGCCATCGGGTGCCGCGCCGCGTACGTCGCGGGCACGATGCGTTCCCGCAGCACCCGGTCCAGCCGATCCTCGACCTGCCTGCGATCGTCGTGCATCAGCGCTCCGCCTTCCCGCCTAGGTATCCGAGCTGAGGAAAGTCCGTCTCGAACCGTTCGAGCAGCCGCCGGGCCACCGTGACCGAGTCGACCAGCGGGTGGATCGCGAGCGCGCGCAGCGCGGCGGACCGCGAGCCGGTCGTGGCCGCCTCCAGGACCGCGCGCTCGACCGCCTTGACCGAGGTGACCAGGCCCAGCGCGTGGTCCGCGAGCGGCGCGGCGGCGAGGGGCCGCGCGCCGTTGGCGTCGACGAAGCAGGGCACCTCGACGACGGCGTCGTCGTCGAGCCCGGCGAGGGCGCCGCGGTTGCGCACGTTGAGGATCAGGGTGGTGCGCTCGTCGTGGGCGATCGCGCGCATCAGCGCGAGCGCGACGTTCTCGTAGCCGCCGGAGTCCATGTCGCAGGACGCGCGCTCGCCGGCGCCCGCGGCCTCGCGGTTCTCCGCCATGTAGGTGCTCTCGCGCGCCGACCGGGTGCTCTCCCAGTCCGCCAGCGCGGAGCCGGGGGTGTCGGGCGTACGGGCGTAGAAGTCGCGCTGCTGGTCGAGGACGAGCGCGCCGCGGGTCTGCGGCGCGGCGCGCAGGGCGGCCACCGCGTCCCGGTTGAAGTAGTAGTAGTGCAGGTACTCATTGGGCACCGCGCCGATCGCGCGCAGCCACTCCCCGCCGAACAGCCGCCCCTCCTCGAAGGAGGAGAGGGCCGCGTCGTCCGTGAGCAGGTCCGGCAGCACGTCCCGGCCGTCGACGCGTACGGCGCGCAGCCAGCCGAGGTGGTTGAGGCCCGCGTAGTCGAACCAGGCACGGTCCGGGTCGACCCCGAGGGCGGCGGCCACGCGGCGGCCCATCCCGATCGGGGAGTCGCAGATGCCGATCACGCGGTCGCCGAGGTGACGCGACATGGCCTCGGTGACCAGGCCGGCCGGGTTGGTGAAGTTGATGACCCAAGCTCCGGGGGCGAGCGCGCCGACCCGGCGGGCGATCTCGACGGTGACGGGGACCGTGCGCAGGCCGTACGCGACGCCCCCCGCGCCGACGGTCTCCTGGCCGAGCACGCCCTCGTCGAGCGGGCCGCGTTCGTCGGCCGCCCGGCCGTCCAGCCCGCCGACCCGGATCGCGGAGAACACGAAGTCGGTGCCGGCGAGCGCCTCGTCCAGGTCGGTGGTGACGCTGACCCGCGGGGGGTCCGGATGGCCGGCCGCCTGCTCGGCGAGCACCTGGCCGATCACCGCGATCCGCGCCGGGTCCGGGTCGTACAGGACCACCTCGGTGACGCGGCCCTCGCCGCGATCGGCCAGAAGAGCCCGGTGGACCAGGGGGACGCGGAAGCCGCCGCCGCCGAGAATGGTCAGTCTCACGTCTCGGTCACCGCCAGGGCCGGCTCGTACCGGTGGACCCGAAGCATGCGAGCACGGTAGCGCACACTCGATCACGCTCCCAGGAGCGCGTGCCTATCCTCCGGCGGCCGGCCGGAAGGTGCGGACCTGCGCGCCGTTCGCGCCCGTGGCGGCGGAGACCAGCTCGAAGCCGCGCAGGCCTCCGTCGTCGGGAAAGATCGTCTTTCCGCCGCCGAGCAGCACCGGCATGGTCATGAGGACGAGCTCGTCGGCCAGGCCCTCGCGCAGGAGGGCGCGTACGAGGGTGGGGCTGCCCATGACGACCAGGTCGCCGCCGCCGGTCGCGCGCAGCTCGCGGACACGGGCGAGGGCCTCGTCGCCGGGGATTCGTGTGGTGTTCCAGGTCAGCTCGGCGTCGCCGAGCGTCCGCGAGACGACGTACTTCGGGATGGCGTTCATCCGGTCGGCGAACGGGTCGCCGGCCCGCTCGGGCCACGCCGCGGCCATTCCCTGCCACGTACGGCGCCCGTACAGCAGGGCCTCGGCGCCGGTCAGCGCGCCGGTGAAGGCGCCGCCGACCACCTCCGGGTCGAAGTACGGGTGGCTCCAGCCGCCGTGGGCGAAACCGCCGTCGGTGTCCTCGTCGGGGCCGCCGGGGGCCTGGACGACGCCGTCCAGGCTGATGAACTCGGTGATGACGATGCGCATGCTCTCTCCTCGTCGCGTTTCAGCCGAAGCGCTCGGCGGTCCAGGCGTCCCACGCGGCCTGCTCGTCGTGGCCCGCGAAGTTCTGGTGGCCCATGACGAGGGCGTCGCCGCGGTCGGTGCCGGAGTGGATGAACCGGTAGAGGCCCGCGTCCGTGCGTACGCCCAGGTTGACGGGCAGGTTCTGGTAGAAGACGACGCCGGCGGAGCCGTCCGGCAGGCGGACGTCGTCGCCCTCGGTCACGTCCGGCGTGACGCCGAGCGACTCGGTGACGATCTTCCAGACGGCGTCAGAGCCGCCCGCGCCGGGCCGGAAGACGGTGGCGACCGAGGGCGTACGGCCGGCGAAGTGGGCGAGATACTGCCTGAGGGTCTCCAGGTAGATGGGCCAGCCGGCCTTCATCGCCTCGAACTCGGTCTCCCAGTCGTCGCCGAGCATGCCGCTCTGCACGAGACGGAGCACGGTCGACCCTTCGCCGCGGCCCTCGATGAGGTACTCGAACGCCATGAACCGGCCGTCGGGCGTCTCGGCGCCACGGGTCGCGAGACGGGCGCCCGGCTCGTACGCGGTGATCGTGGCCTGCTCGGTGTGGCCCATCATCGTGAGGTTCGCCGGGCCGCCGGCCTCCGAGCCGAGCTCGGTGCGGCCCATGAACCAGGAGTCGACGCCCGGTCCGGTCGCGATCGCCTCCCAGACCTGCCCGGGGGTGGCCTCGAACTCGATCTCGTCGTTCAGCTCGAACGGGTGGGTCATGACGCTTCCTTCATGCTGGGGTGGACGGCGACGACGATCCGGTGGTCGCGGCCGTTCTCTGTGTGGTATTTCGACACCAGGGCGGTGACGGCCCCGGAGAGCTCCTGTACGAACGCGGCCCGGTCGGCGGCCGAGGCGAACCGCACCTCACCGTCGATCGCGAAGGTCGCGAGGCGCTTGCGGGCCTTGGCGGCGCCGGTGATGAGCGCGCCCATGTCTCTGACCAGCCGGACCGCGACGGCCAGCAGCCAGCTCGCGGACAGCTGGTCCGGGGCGCGGTCCGGGTCGGGCGCGACGGAGGCCAGCACGGCCGGCGAGATCACGTAGGAGGCGGCGGTCGCCCGCATGATGCGCTCGTTGACGTTGCCCTTGCGGCGCTCCTCGATCATCTCGACGAGCCCGTGCGCCTCGAGGGTCTTCAGGTGGTAGTTGACCTTCTGCCGGGGCAGGCCGACCTTGGCGGCCAGCATGGTCGCGGAACCGGGCTCGCTGAGCTCGGCCAGCAGCCGGGCCCGGATGGGGTCCAGCGAGACCTCGGCGGCGGCCGGGTCCTCGATCACGGCGATGTCCTGCATGCCGGCAAAGCTAGCAGCCGACAAATTATTTTGTCAAGAATACTCTGTTTTTCGGTGAGGTCACGGATGGCCGTTGGACCTGGCGTTCTCGGAGCCACAGACGACGGCAACCGCCGGCCACTGCGGTCGCGACCCAAGGGAGCGACGGCCCCCGGGCGCGGGGGCCGCGAGCCAGGCCGGCGTGGCGGCGGACAGTGGCCGGACGTCTTTCGTGCGGTCGCCGATCCGACCCGGCGTGCGGTGCTGGAGGTGCTGACGCAGGCGGGGGAGCTCACCGTTACCGAGCTCGCCGGCCGGCTCGACGTCGGGCTGCCGATGCTCTCCCGGCACCTGGCCGTGCTCCGCGAGGCGGGGCTGGTGAGCGAGCGCCGGGCGGGACGTCACCGCGTCTACGGCGTCCGGCCCGCGCCGTTGCGGGAGCTGTTCGACTGAGCCTCGCTGCTCAGCGGCTTCTGGGCCGAGCGGGTCCAGGGGTTGCACGCCTACCTGGACCGGCGAGCCGAAGACGCCGCCGCCGGGAACGCCTCCGCCGAGGCCGTCCCGCCCCCGCAGGGCGCCTCCCCCGCAACCACCTCCCCTGAGACCGGCTCACCCCAGAGTGCCTCCCCTCACAGCACCTCCTTCGAGAACGCCTCCACCGATGCCGAGACCGACCGACCGCGGACCGGAGACTCCGACGATGCGACGTGACCTGACCATCCAGACCGACCTGCCCCACTCCCCCGCCGTCGTGTGGCAGGCGCTCACCGATCCCGTGGCCCTGGCCGAATGGCTCATGCCGGTCGAGGACTTCGCGCCCGTCGTGGGGCGGACCGAAACCCGGGAGACCGCATGAGCGGCATCGCGTTCCGTACCGAACTGGCCAGGGAGCGCGACGCCGTACGCCTCCGCGTCCCCGCCGATCTCGCCCCGGACCTCGGCACCGCGCGCCTGGTCCCCGTGTGATCACGATCAACGCCCATCGTGTACGGGCGACCCTGCACAAGATGGGCGGCACCTACGTGACGGCGGTGAGCAACGCCGTCCGGCAGGACGCGGGCGTCACCGCCGGCGACACCGTCGAGGTCACGATCGAACCGGACACCGACGAGCCGGACGTCGAGGTACCCGCCGATCTCGCCGCAGCCCTCGCCGAGGCCGCGGTGACGGAGGTGTTCGGCCGGCTCACGCCGTTCCGCCGCCGCGAGATGGTCGACGCCGTGGTCTCCGCCAAGAAGGCCGACACCCGCGCCCGGCGCGTCGGACAGGCGGTGGCGCGACTCGCCGGGTGAGCCCCGGCAGGTACCGGAATTCCGTTGACTCCCGACCGGAACCCCCGCCGTACGCGCTATCGTCGCCCCGTGCCCGCGGCCCGCGCGGTGGGGCCGGGGGCCGGCCGGCGACGCGGTGATCGGGTGGCGCGAAACCTTCCATGATCGCTGTTTTCCGTTGACGGCGCCCTGCCGCCCGATGATCCTTGGGAGATCATGAATTCCGACGCTACGTCCCAGTGGCCTCCGCCGGCCAAGAGCACCGACTCCGTACGGCGCAAGGTGGTCGACGTCGCCGCGGAGTTAATGCGCGGGGCTCCCGCTGCGGTCGGCGCCTCCTCCGCCCCGGTGTTCGGCGGGGACTCCTCCGACCAGTCCGCCATGAACCTCTACCTCGCTCTGCTGATGGACCAGCTCCCGGTCTACGCGCGTACGCTGATCGACCTGGAGTCGCGGGTCGGTGAGGGCAGCGTCGAGCAGAACCTCATCCCGGCCGGTCTGGCGACGATCCAGTTCTACTGTGAGATCCTGGCCGCGAAGGTCAGTGTGTTCACCAAGCCGGACCAGCTCGTCCAGCTCCGGCAGGGGCTCCGATCCCGCGACATGGGACCCCAGGCCGGCTACACGCGCGTCGCCGCGTACCTCGGTGAAGAGCGCCGGCTGGGCCGGATCGCGGCCGACGTCGACTGCGACGCCGCCGCGCAGCTGCTGGTCGGCGCCTGCCTCAACTACGCGTTCACCAAGATGCTCCTGGACGACGTCCCGCCGCGTGAGCCGTTCGTCGAGCGGGCCGTACGCGGTCTGCGCCTCTGCCCCTGAGCGAGGCGGTCAGCCGCCCGCCATGGCCCCGACCACGAGAAACGGCTCGGCCCCGCTCACCACGGGCGGGGGCAGCGGCGCGTCCGGAGGGTCGTGGGACAGGTCCCGTTCGCAGGCGTAGAACCGTACGAACGCCCGGCGGCGCCCGGTGGCGTGGTCGCGAATCGTCCCGCGCAGCATCGGGAAACGCTCCTCCAGGGCGTCCAGGACCGCGCGCTGGGTGGCTTCTCCCTCGATCCGCAGCTCCACCTCGGCGCCCGCGCGTGCGAGCGCCCGCAGATGGGCCGGGAGCACGACGCGGATCATGACAGCGTCTGGACTTCGACGGAGAGTACGGCCGGCAGGTCCCGTACGATCGGCGCCCAGTTGTCGCCGGCGTCGGGTGAGACGTACACCTGCCCGCCGGTCGTACCGAAGTAGACCCCGCAGGAGTCCAGCGAGTCGACGGCCATCGCGTCCCGCAGCACGTTGACGTAGCAGTTCTCCTGCGGCAGGCCGCTCGTCAGCGCCTCCCACTCGCCGCCGCCCGTACGGCTGCGGTAGACGCGCAGCCGCCCCTCCGGCGGATAGTGCTCGGAGTCGCTCTTGATCGGCACGACGTAGACGGTGTCGGGCTCGTGCGCGTGCACCGCGATCGGGAAGCCGAAGTCCGACGGCAGGTCGCCGCTGACCTCCCGCCAGGACCCGCCCCCGTCGTCGCTGCGCATCACGTCCCAGTGCTTCTGCATGTAGAGCGTCTCCGGGCGGGCCGGGTGCATCGCGAGCCGGTGGACGCAGTGGCCGACCTCGGCGTCCTCGTCCGGGATGCCCTCGGAGCGCAGGCCGCGGTTGGCGGGGCGCCACGTCTCTCCGGCGTCGTCGGTACGGAACACGCCCGCGGCCGAGATCGCGGCGTACATCCGGGCGGGGTCGGTCGGGTGCAGCACGATCGTGTGCAGGCACATCCCTCCGGCGCCGGGCTGCCACGACGGGCCGGAGCCGTGACCGCGCAGGCCGGACAGCTCCTGCCAGGTGCCGCCTCCGTCGACCGAGCGGAACAGGGCGGCGTCCTCGACCCCGGCGTAGATCGTGTCGGGGTCGGCGGGAGAGGGTTCGAGGTGCCAGACCCGGGCGAACTCCCAGGGATGCGGCGTCCCGTCGTACCACTGGTGGGTGCCGGGCACGCCGTCGTACCGGAAGTCGTTGCCGACCATCTCCCAGGTCGCGCCGGCGTCGTCGGACCGCTGGATCACCTGCCCGAACCAGCCGGTGGACTGGGCGGCGTACAGCCGCGACGGCTCGGCCGGCGACCCGGTGAAGTGGTAGATCTCCCAGCCGCCGAAGTGCGGGCCGCTGACGTCCCACGTCTCCCGTGCCGCGTCCGACGTCAGGATGAACGCGCCCTTGCGCGTACCGACCAGGACCCGTACTCCGCTCATCCGATGCTCCGTTCGTCCGGTGGCCCGCCGGTCGCGGCCCTCACCGGGGTCCGACCGGCGCGGGGCGCGCAATTCATCGGTCCTCGCCCGCGAATCTTCCGGCCGCGGACGGCCGCGGCCCCGTCCGTGCCATGGTGAGGCACTGGGCCCGGCCGGCGGCCGACCCGGCGGACAACCGGCGTGGCGGGTCGGCGAGGCTGGTGTCGTGGAGGTGAGGCGGCGGTGACCGGTTCGGGGCTGGACCTGCATCTCGACCTATCCGCGGACTCCGGCGGAGTCGGGCGGGCGCTGGAGCTCGCGCTGCGCGAGGCGGTGCGGTCGGGCCGGCTCGCGGCCGGGGCACGGCTGCCCGGGAGCCGGAGCCTCGCCGCCGATCTGGGCATGTCGCGCGGCACGGTCGTCCAGGTGTACGCCCAGCTCACCGCCGAGGGATGGCTGGTCGGTACGCCCGGTTCGGGAACGCGCGTCGCCGACCTGCCGCCGTGTTTCCCCGCCGACGAACCGTCTCGGCGGGACCCGCACAGCCCGGTGCCGGGCCGCCGGCAGGACGCGACCGGCGGGCTCGACCTGCGGCCGGGGCGGCCCGACCTGAGCGCGTTCCCGCGTACGGCCTGGGCGTCCAGCGTCCGCCGGGCCGTCTCGGCGGCGGACCCCGCCGCGTTCGGCTACGGCGACCCGGGCGGTCTCGCGGAGCTGCGGACGGTCGTGGCGGAGTACGTGTCCCGTACGCGCGGAGTGCGGGCGGACGCCGGGTCGGTGGTGATCACGGCCGGGTTCTCCGCCGGGCTGGCGCTGCTGGCCCGTACGTTCCGGCGGCTCGGGGCGGCGCGGATGGCGATCGAGGACCCGTGCCTCCAGCGCCATCGCGAGCTGGTGCGCGCCGCCGGGCTGCGGGTGGACCCACTGCTCGTCGACGCGGACGGCGCGGACCCTTCCGCCCTGGGCGACGGCGGCGCGGCCCTGCTCACGCCCGCGCACCAGCATCCCCGGGGCGTGGTGCTGGCGCCCCGGCGCCGTACGGCCTTCGTCGAGTGGGCCCGGCGGAACGACGGCTACCTCATCGAGGACGACTACGACGGCGAGTTCCGCTACGACCGCCAGCCGGTCGGCGCGATCCAGGCGCTCGCCCCCGACCGCGTCGTGTTCGGCGGCACCACGGGCAAGGCGCTCGCCCCCGGCATGCGGATCGGCTGGCTGGTCGTGCCCCCGGCGCTGCGCGAACCGCTGCTGGACAGCATCGAGGAGACCTCCTCGGCGGTCCCGGCGGTGAACCAGCTCGCCCTGGCCGACCTGATCGCGCGCGGCGACTACGACCGGCACATCCGCCGGATCCGGCTGGTGTACCGGCGCCGCCGTACGGAACTGGCACGACGGCTGGCCACGGTGACCCCGACGCCACTGGAGGGCGTGTCGGCGGGACTGCACGCGCTGCTGCCGGTCGCCTCCCCCGAACACGAACGGAACCTGGTCACGGCCGGCGAACGCGCCGGTCTGCGCCTGCAGGGCCTGCACGTGTCGGGCTACTGGCACGCGCCGGCGGGCCGCCCTGCCGCGCTGATCCTCGGCTACGCCACCCCGCCGCCCCACGCCTGGCGCGCCTCCCTGGACCTGCTCACCGGCCTCATCCGGGCGAACGGCTGACCCCGCGGGCCGGCGGCGAGCCGCCCAAACGCCGTGGGTGGTCCGTCCGTCTGGACCGGACGTGAGGAGAACGCCATGGCGAGCGAACGCTCGGCGGTGGTCAGGGACCACTGGCGCGGTATGACTGAGATCACGTCACATCGACGTCGTCCCCAACCTCTTATCCGGTGCGTCGCTTCAGTAGGACAACGGAAAGAGGGACGAGATGACGATCGATCTGGACGCACAGGTGAACGCCGTCCATGCCGTGTTCGACGCGACCTCCAGCGCCTGGGCGCGCGGCGACGCGGACGCGTTCACCGACTGGTACGCCGAGGAGGCGTCGGTGATCCTGCCCGGTTTCGCGCTGCTCGGCAGGGCCCACGTACGGGCGGGCATGGCGGCCGCCTTCGTCGGGGCGCTGGAGGGGTCCAGGCGCCTGCACGTCGTACGGGACGTGCGGTTCCTCGGCGCGGACACGGCCCTCGTGGTCACCCGGAGCGTCACGGTCCTCCCCGGCGAGGCCGAGCCCGAGCCCGCTCCGGAGCTGGCGACCTGGGTGCTCTCCCTGCACGACGGCCGCTGGCTCGTCGAGGCGTACCACAGCTGCCCCGCACCCGCGGAGACGTGATCCTCACACGTCGCCGGCGGCCCTCCGCGGGCGTTTGTCGCGGGCATAGATGATCCCCGGCTTCCCGTCACCGGGGCTGCGGCGGGCGAGCTCGAACAGCGTCGTCGCCGCCATCAGGTCGCTGAGCTTGGCGTAGCCGTAGTTGCGGGAGTCGAAGTCGGGCCGCTGCTTGGTGATGATGTGGCCCACGGTCGCCAGGGCGGCCCAGCCGTCGTCGTCGGACGCGGCCTCGACGGCGTTGCCGAGCTGGTTCATCAGCGCGGTGTCGCCCTTGAGCTTCGCGGCCAGGGTGCGTGGCGTCGGGGCCGCCGCGCCGGCGGGCGCGGCGGCGCTCGGCACCAGGTTCTCGATGTAGATGAACTTGTCGCACGCGGCGACGAAGGGCTTGGGCGTCTTGCGCTCGCCGAACCCGTACACGGTCAGGCCCGACTCGCGGATCCGCGCGGCCAGGCGGGTGAAGTCGCTGTCGCTGGAGACGATGCAGAAGCCGTCGAAACGCCCGGAGTACAGCAGGTCCATGGCGTCGATGACCATCGCCGCGTCGGTGGCGTTCTTCCCGGTGGTGTAGGCGAACTGCTGGATCGGCTGGATCGACTGGGTGAGCAGCTGGTCCTTCCAGCCCCGCAGGCTCGTGCCGGTCCAGTCGCCGTACGCGCGCTTGACGTGGGCGGTCCCGTACTTGGCGACCTCGGCGAGCAACCCCTCGGTGATCGCGGGCTGCGCGTTGTCCGCGTCGATGAGCACCGCGAGCTTGGCGGCGTTCTCGGTGACCATGCTGCTGCTCCTGCCGGCCGTGGATGGGACGCGGTCCAGTGTGCCGGTCGCGCCGCCCTGCCCGGGAACCGGTACACCGGATCGTGCACCAAGTGGTCTAGTGATCTGGACCGGTACGCTCCTAGCCTCACGAATATGCCTACAAAATCGGTTCTGACCACCCTCCTGCACGAGACGCCGCCGCGGATACCCGACGGCGCGGAGGTCATGACGGTGACGGTCGAGCTGCCGCCCGGCGACCCGGGCACGCCTCCGCACCGGCACAGCGGCCCCGTCTTCGGCTACGTGCTCACCGGCGAGATCGTCTTCGAGCTCGAGGGAGAGCCCGAACGGGTGATCCACGCGGGCGAGGCGTTCTGGGAGCCGGGCGGCGACGTGATCCACTACCAGGCGGGCAACAAGTCCGCGGAGCAGTGGAGCCGCTTCGTCGTCGTGATGCTGGGCGTGCCGGGCGAACCCATGCTCACCCTCGTGTCCGAGGCCGAACTCCGGGAGCGCCGCCCGCTCCGTGCGGGGAGGGCCTGATGCACGTCTTCGTCGCCGGAGGCACCGGCGTCCTCGGCCGGCGGATCGTCCCGCTGCTGATCGGCCGGGGTCATCGGGTCACGGCGCTGACGCGGAGCACCGAGGCCGGCGCGTCCCTGCTCGCGGCGGGCGCCGTACCCGCCCTCGCGGACGTCTACGACGTCGAGGCGCTCGCCCGCGCCGTACGCGTCGCCGCCCCGGACGTGGTGATGCACCAGCTCACCGACCTGGGCGCGGGCGACCTGGCGGCGAACGCGCTGATGCGCGTGGCGGGGACCCGCAACCTGGTCAACGCCGCGCTCTCGGCCGGCGTGCGCCGCGTCGTCGCGCAGAGCATCGCGTGGGCGTACGAGGCGGGCGAGAAGCCGGCGGACGAGGCGACGCCGCTGGACCTGTTCGCGCCGGAACCGCGCCGCACGACCATCGCGGGCGTGGTCGCGCTGGAGTCGGCCGTACGGGAACTGCCGGAGTGGGTGGTGCTGAGGTACGGGCTGTTGTACGGCCGGGGGACCTGGTACGCCTCGGACGGCCTCATGGCCGACCGGGCGCGGGCCGGCCGGCTGGTGGCCGAGCGGGACGTGAGCGGTTTCGTGCACGCGGACGACGCCGCCGAGGCGGCCGTGGAGGCGCTGACCTGGCCCTCGGGCGCGGTGAACGTCTGCGACGACGAGCCCGCGGCGGGGCTGGAGTGGCTGCCGGAGTTCTGCGCGGCGGTCGGCGCCCCGCCACCGCCGCACTCGGAGGTGGAACGCCGCGGCTGGGCCCGCGGCGCGGCCAACGACCACGCCCGCGACGGCCTGCGCTGGATCCCGGCCCACCCCACCTGGCGCTTGGGCTTCCCGGAGCTGTGAGTCTGGTTGCGTACGCCGGAGGTTCAGGTCATCATCGGAGCATGATCTCCTTCAGGAAGGGCGTCGACGCCCTCGCGCGTTGATCGCGCCCGCGCGGCGCGATGACGCCGCCGTTGTCACCGTACGAGGCAGAAGCACTCACGAACGGTGGCAGGAAGCCTCCAAGATCCGGCAGGAATGGCTCGACCACGGCCTGTCCACGCAGCCGGCCGACCGGCGGACCGCCGAACGCAACCTGACCGCCGTCTACGCCCGGATCTCTCGCCCCCGGCCCCGATTCGTGTGGGTCTCCTCTCCCCGTGAGGCTCTCGGGCTCGTCGCGGGCCTGCCCACTCTCGACCAGCTCTACGGGTGGGTCCGGGACCCTCGCCCGCGGGGGAAACCGCCACTGGCCAGTGACCTGGCACTGCTCATATCCCGGCTGCGCGCCGAGCTCAGCGCCGGCGTCTCCCATCCCGACCCCGAACTGTCCTCGGCGCGGAAGAGCAAGGAGCTCCGGGCAGAACTGCCGCCGCTGAGGGCCCTCGAGGCGGGCGTCCCGCTGGGCGTCGTGCTGCACCAGGGAATCCGCGTCGCGCTGCACCGGAGCCTGGCCGCCGGCTTCCGCGGGCCGGTCCTCGCGGCGCTGGCCGGGAACGAGCCCGTCCCGGTGTGCTGGTACGGGCAGCAGGACGCGTCGTGGGTCGGCTACTACGACGCCCTGCACCGGCTCGGCCTGGCGACGTACGGACCGGACGCGTTCGACCACCTGGGCCACTGGGCGGCACTGGCACGCTCCTGCGGCTGGTGGTGGCCGGGCGAGGACGTGTGCGTCGTGACGGAACGCCCTGAGTCGGCCGGCACCGAACCGGTCCGGGGCACCTGGCACGACGAGGTCCGCCTCAACGAAGTCCGCTACCGCGACGGCTGGCACCCGCGGCTGACATGACCCAGGGGCAGGCCGGTACGAGCCGGTCTCGTGCCGGCCTGCCCCTGGCGGGCACCCGCCGCGGCGTTCTCAGCATGGCCGTGTCGGCCGGCACTGGGACTCACCGGATCGGCGCACAGGAGTACAAGTGCTGGTGATGCCGGTCGGCCGGCTCACCGTAGATTCTTCGCCAGACCCGATGTCCGGCTCTTCTATATGGATCGCCAGGTCGTGTCCATTGGCCTGAACCTGATCGACCACGTCTCGCCATACGGACCGAGCTTGGCGCGCAGAGGCAGGCGTCGCCCTGAAGTTCTGGCTCAGTTCGGGCGTGACGTGCTCAGGAAGTTCGATGACCGGCCTGGAGAATGGGGCCTCGCCAGGTCGCGCGGGTACGAAACTGAACGGGTCGTCCGAACGGTCTTGATAGGTGACGCCGCGGTACAGCTGAGCCGCAGTACCCCGGCGGAGGGTCTCCAATGTCGCGAGGCGGAAGGCGTCGGAAACGCCCAGCTCATGGTCATTAAGGCCGACCTCGTAGGGCGTCCGCGATTCGACCACCAGCACCGTGTCCAACACGAATTTCCAGTTCAGCCGAGATCCGAACAGGACGATCGAACCCGGCGCCAGCCGCTGCAGCACGGTAGGCGCTCCCACGTGGCTGAACTGCCGGCAGTTGCTGTAGAGGAATGCCGATCCGAACACGTATGGGTCGGTGTTCTGTCGCGGACCTGGTGTCCGCGGCCGGTCCAGGAATGGCTCGTGCAGGAATCGCGGACACGAAGCCGCTGGATCCGGGAAGCGATCCACGATGCGCGACTGCGCTTCCCACTCACCCCAGAAACAGACCACTCCAGTATGCGGTTTTCCACCTGAGTCGAGGTATCGCCCTCGGGCTCGTAAGAACTTGCGGCGATGCTCGCCTGTATTCCATCCCATCACCGGCTCAGGTCCGGGAAAGTGTTCGCCCCCGGGGTGAAGAAACTGAACGATCTTTATACCGTCGACCACTTGATCACCTCGGCCCGCACGATCGAACAGCAGCACTCTGCCGTCGCGCTCTCGATTATGCCCCCGGCGCGAACACGTCCTACCGGGCAAATAGCCAAGGCCCGACGGCTGCCGGCCTAAGCCGGACGGGCGTCGCGGAAGGACTGGCGTACGGCTGGGGAGGAGACCGTGGCGCCGACGTCGTCCAGGCCGAGCAGTGCCGCGCCCGTTACCGGTGGGGCGTCGACGACGACCAGGTCGAACTCCACCTCCAGCTCCGGCGCGGCCGTGCGGACCGCGGTCAGGAACCGGCCCGCCGGGTCGGCGAACAGGCCGCCGCCCAGGACCAGGGTCCAGGCTCCGCCGCCACCCAGCCGCCGGCGGGCCGTGCGGGCCGTCACCGCGACCTCCCCGGCCAGCTCGCCCACCACCGACGCCGCCACCGGGTCGCCCGCCCGTGCCTGGTCCAGGACCAAAGGGACCAGCACCGAAAGGTCGGTCGGTTCTCCGTGAAGCAGGCGTTCCGCCACCGCACGTACGGACGGCACGGACAACCGGGCCAGGACCGCCTCGCGCAGAGTGGTGTCCGGGCCACGGCCGTCCTCGGCTCGGGCGGCGGCCCGTACGACCTCGCGTGCCAGGTGGTCCCCGGCCCCGCTGAGGTCGCCGGTCTGCCAGCCCAGCGACGGGAACTCGTACCGCCGCGCGCCGGTACGCGCCACGCACTTCAGGCCCGCGCCGCACACGACGCCGACGGCCGGGGTCTCGGCCGCGGCGCCCAGGCGCAGCAGCGCCCACGCGTCGTTGCCCACCGACACCGACGCGAAGAGGCCGAGGGCCTCCAGCGCCGCGCGCCGCGACTCCACCTGCCACGGCACGTCCGCCCCGGCTAGGTAGCAGGACGCGTGCGCCGAGGACAGGTCACGCCCCCGCGCCGCCGAAGTGGCCAGCCCGCCGATGAGGAGGGCGGCCTGCGACGGGCCGATCGCGCTGCCCGGGCCCCGTACCCACGACACCAGCTCCCCCGCCGAGGTCAGCAGCGCGACGTCGGTCTTGGAGTTTCCACCGTCCACCGCCACGACCAAGCCGCCGGCGATCATGCCTCCGCGCCCGGCTCGACCACCGCGCCGGCGGCGATGACCCGGGCGTAGTAACGCGCGCTGTCCTTGACGCGCCGCGTCTGCGTGGACCGGTCGACGTGGATCAGGCCGAACCGCTGCCCGTACCCCTCGGCCCACTCCAGGTTGTCCAGGAGCGACCAGTGCAGGTACCCGAGCACCCGCGCCCCGGCGTCCATCGCCCGGGTGAGAGCGAGGAGGTGCCGGTGCAGGGCGAGGGTCCGCCCGGTGTCGCGTACGCGGCCGTCCGCGTCCGGCCCGGCGTTCCACACGCCGCCGTTCTCGGTGATCAGCAGCGGGACGTCGTAGTCGCGGTGCAGCCGCGTGAGCAGGTCCTCGAAGGCGAAAGGGACGTCCTCCCAGCCGCTGTCGGTGACCGGTACGCCCTCCTGCGCGGGCAGGACCCGCCAGGGCAGGCCGTCCTGCGGCGCCGCGGCGACGAGGCGGCGCGTGTAGTAGTTCACGCCGATGAGGTCGGGGCGGGCGCCGATGATCTCCAGATCGCCGGGGCGCACCCAGTCGAGCGGACCGACGAGCCGCTCGAACAGCGAGGACGTGTCCGCCGGGTACTCCCCGCGCAGCACCGGATCCAGGAACCAACGGTTCGTGTACCCGTCCGAGGCCCAGGACGCCGCCGCGTCGGCCGGGGTCGCCGGATAGGTCGGGAACAGGCTCAGCGGGATGCCCGCCCGCGCCTCCGGACGGCGCGCGCGGATACGCGACATCGCCAGCCCGTGCGCGAGCAGCAGATGGTGCGCGACCAGCACGGACGTGCGGAGGTCCCGCTCTCCCGGCGCGTGCAGGCCGAGGCGGTAGCCCAGCACCGAGACCACCCACGGCTCGTTGACGGTGAGCCAGGTGCCGACCCGGTCGCCGAACGCGGCGAGGCAGACGTCGGTGTAGTCGGCGAAGGCGTCCGCCGTCGCGCGCGCGGTCCAGCCGCCGCGGTCCTGCAGCGCCTGGGGAAGGTCCCAGTGGTAGAGCGTCGGCACGGGCGTGACGCCGCGTTCGAGCAGGCCGTCGATCATCCGGTCGTAGTGGGCCAGCCCGGCCGGGTTCACCGCGCCGGTGCCGCCGGGGACGATCCGGGGCCAGGCGAGGGAGAAGCGGTAGGCGTTCATGCCCAGGCCCGCCATCAGGTCGGCGTCGGCGGGCCACCGATGGTAGTGGTCGCAGGCCACCTCACCGGAGCCGGCGAAGGTGTCCCAGATCGACGGGGCGCGGCCGTCCTCGGCCACCGCGCCCTCGACCTGGTACGCCGACGTCGCGGCTCCCCACAGGAACCCGGGCGGGAACGCGCTCACCAGTCGGTCCCCGGGAGGTCCAGCGCGGCCTCGCAGCCGAGCAGCAGGACGCCGACGCTCCACGCGTGGGAGAGCGTGAGCAGCATCCCCTTCGCCTGGAAGCACGCGGTCTGGTAATACCGCTCGCTGACCATTCCCTTGTAGGCGTTGAAGTCGCCGTCCGTACGGGCGACGAACTGCCGGAAGCACGCGAGGGTCTCCCGCGTCCGCTCCAGGTAGTGGGCGTCGCCGGTGGCACGGGCGAGCTCGGCCATCTCCGGCACGCAGATCAGCCCGTACGCGTGCAGGTGCTGGTTGCTCGGCGAGGCCTGGTCCGCGCCCCGGCTGCGGAAGCCGTACGCGCCCAGGAGCGTGTGCTCGTCGAACCGCACGTCGTAGCCGTAGCGGAAGGTCAGCATCCAGTCGGCGGCGCGGCGGGCCAGGTCCAGCCAGCGGTCGTCCTCGGTGGCCCGCCACAGCGCGACGTACGCCAGGATCGCGACGTAGCCGTCCTCGGAGGTCGGCGCGAGGTCGACGTCCTCGGGCGCGCCGTGCAGGAACTCCTCGTGCACGAAGTGCGCGTAGTGCTCGCCGCCGCGCAGCGCGGCCTCCAGGTAGGCCGAATCCAGGTCGCGCGCCTCGGCGAGCGCCGCGACCCAGGCCAGCCCGGCCGACCCCGCGCGCGACAGCACGCGGCCGTCGTCGGCGTGCAGCAGGCCGCCGAGGTCGCCGTCGGCGTTCTGGCCCTTCACCGCGACGTCGAGGTTGCTCTTCACCGCGTGCACCCAGCTGGGATGCGGCACCCCGGCGGCTTGCTCGGCGGTGACCGCCCGGTGCAGGAACAGGGTCGCCTCGGCGAGTGTACGGGCGTGCAGGCCACCGGGGACCGGGGTCCAGCTCTGACCCCAGCCCTCGCGCGCCGTCCACTGGCCCCAGAACGTGCCCGACGGGGCGAGGTTGGCGCAAATATGGTCGATGACGGCCGCGCCGGCCGCCGCCTGGTCCGCGTCGCCCCGGCGGCGCGCGTGCGCCAGCAGCGCGTGGGCGTACGGGATGCCGCTCACCCAGGCGACGTGCATCGCGCCCCGGTCGCCCAGGCCGTGGACGTTGTCGTTGAACTCCCGGTCGAAGGCGGCCGTCTCCAGCAGCACCGCCGGATCGGCGCGGTAGTGCCAGCGGTACAGGCCGTACGCGGCGAGATCGGCCGCCTCGGCCACCCCGACCCAGGGCCGCAGCGGCTCGGTGGCCGAGCGGGCGTGGCGCTCGCGCAGCACCGGCGCGTACGCGTGCCGGTCGGCGGGCAGCCGGTAGACGCACAGCTCGACGGTGTGCCGCTCCCCCGGCTCCCAGACGTGCGTCTCCTCCAGCGGCGGGGACGGCTCGGCGTGGCCGGTGTAGCTGACCGGCGCCTCGCGGTAGGGGAACTCCGCGTGCAGGCGCGCGGTGTCCCCGTCGAGGGCGAAGCCGATCCCGGTCAGGCCGAGGGAGCTGTGCTCGTCCACGGCCAGGGCGAGGCCGCCCGCGTCTCCCCAGGCGAACACGGCCGTCGTCGCGGCGCGGTCCGCGCGGAAGCTCCACGCGGAAGACACCAGCCGCTCCGGGTCGGCCGTACGGGCGAAGCGCGGGTAGAGCCGGCCGTTGCCCTCGGGCCGGTTCTCGCCGTAGAAGAGCCCGGGGATCAGCCAGTACGGGTCGGCGGCGGGCAGGCCCGCCGACACGCGCAGCCGCGCCTCGGCCGGCGCGGACCCCCGGTACGCCGCGGTGATCGTGACCACGACGCCTCCGGCGGGGGTCTCCCCGGCCGCGCGGTCCACCCGGACGTCGAACACCTCCGGGTCCAGCCCGGCGACGTCCAGGTCGATCCCGGAGGTCATGCGAGGTCGTCCGGCGAGGTCAGCGGGCCTTCCAGCAGGTCGGTCTCGACCACGGGCTCGTCGCGGTCGTCGGGGACGAACAGCGTCTTGATCTCGTGCGGCTCGAACTCGGCGAGCACCGTGCGCCGCAGGAACGGCAGGTGCAGGGTCGCCGTACCGGCCACGCCGTCCGTCTCGTAGCCGCGGACGACATAGCCGTCGCCGTCCTCGGCCCGCTTGAGCACGGTGATCACGACGTTGCCCGCGTCGCGTACCTCGCCGAAGGACCGGTGCCGGAGCATCGGGCCGTCGTGGAAGGACTCCAGCAGCGCGACCGGCCGCTGGTCGAGCTCGGCGGCGGCCCGCGCCGTGCCGGCCTCCCGCCGGTCGCCGGCGTGCGGCAGCAGCCGGTACGTGAACCGCTGCACGCCCTGGTCCATCGCCTCGTAGTCGCCGTCCTCGGGCAGCGGCTGCGGGGTGTGCCAGGCGTACGGGGGGCTGCGCAGCGCGGTCAGGCCGATGTCGCCGTCGGCCACGTCACAGCCGTACTTGGCGTCGTTGAGCACCGACAGCCCGGCCCCCGCGCCCGAGACGTCGATCCAGGTGTGGCTGACCGTCTCGTGGCCGTCGGTGGTGCGCTCGATGTGGCCGTACGGGATGGCGTGCGTCGCGGTGACGCCGGTCAGGCCGGTCGGGAAGCGCAGCTTGAGCATCTTCAGCCGTTCGTGCCAGTCGATCGTGACCCGGACCTCCAGGTACCGCGCGTCCCGTGACAGCACGAGGTCCTCCCGCAGCCGGGAGGCGCCGTACTCGCTGTCGATCCGCAGCACCTGGCGTACCGGGCCGTTCTCCAGCAGACACACCGACGTCGGCGTGAACCGGCCGATCACGTCCCGGTACGAGACGACGCCGTGGCCCCAGGTGTCGGTCGGGTCGTCCAGCACGGCGGCGTGCGCGCCGTCGCCGGCCAGGTTCGCGCCGGTGGCCTTGTGGACCAGGGCGGACAGCCATCCGGTACCGGGGTCGACCTCGACGCGCAGGTGCTCGTTCTCCAGCACCGTGCCGTCGCCCGCGACCGCGACGGCGGCGTTGTCGCCGTACAGCCGGTAGAGGCGATAGCCGAGCGGCGGCAGCTCCACCGGCACCACGAGCAGGCGGCGCCCGCCGGTCAGCGTGGAGGACCGTGCCACCTGCACGGGCATGCGGCGGCCGGCGTCGTCCACGGCCACGACGGCGCCGTCGCCCAGCCGGCTCCCGAACTCCACCTCGACCGTGGTCTCCACCGGCCAGGGGTGCGGGTTGAACACCGCGAGCGGCGCCATGCCCTCCTCGGCCGGGATCGCGATCTGACGGCTGATGCTCTGGATCGCGCGGTTCTGCAGGCGGGCCGCGATCGAGCGCGCCTCGCCGAGCTGGTCGCGGGCGTCGTCGTACGCGGCGGGCAGCGCGGTGCCGGCGGCGGTGTCGTGGAAGTGGTTGAGCAGGACCTGGCGCCAGGCCCGCTCGAACTGGTCGGTCACGGCCGGCATCCCGGCCACCGCGCCGGCGACCGCGGTCCACTTCTCGGCGGCCTGGAGCGCGTGCTCGGTCCGGCGGATCTGCCGCTTGATGCCCGAGTGCGCGGAGTAGCAGCCGACGCCGTGGGGCTGGATCTCGCCGGTGTACTCCGGCAGGTCGCCGGCCGCGGCGGCCGCGTCGAAGAACGCCTCGACCGTGGAGAACACCATCCGCGGGAACTGGTCGCTGCCGTTCAGCTCGTGGATACTGTCGATGTTGGCCCGCGTCGGGCCGCCGCCGTGGTTGCCGACGCCGTAGAAGCACATCAGCGGGTCGGTGGTGTGCGGGAGCTGGGCCAGCGCCTTGCCGACGTGCACGCCCAGGTGACCGGCGGGACCGCAGTACTCATGCGGGATCCGGTACGTCAGCACCTGCGAGCCGTCGGCCGCCCGCCACCAGAACGTCGGTCCCGGCAGCTCGGCCTCCTGCGGCTGCGGGCGCATGAAGACGTAGCTGTCCATGCCGGACTTCAGCAGGAGCTGGGGAATCATGGCGTTCTGCCCGAACGGGTCGACGTTGCAGCCGACCGAGGCCATCACCCCGAACCGGTCGGCGAGGAATCGCTGGGAGTACAGCGCGTGCCGTACGAACCCCTCGCCGCCGGGGATGTTGCAGTCCGGCTCGACCCACCAGCCGCCGACGATCTCGAACCGGCCCGCGCGCACCTGCTCGCGCAGCTCGGCGAACAGCGCGGGGTCGTGCTCCTCGATCCAGGCGAGGTAGGCGACGGAGTCGCAGGTGAAGACGAAGTCCGGGTACTCCTTGATCCGGTCGAGGGCGGCGCGGAACGTCGCGCGCGCCTCCTGGTAGCCCTCCTGCCACGGCCACAGCCACACCGCGTCGATGTGCGCGTTGCCGATCATGTGCAGGGGGCCACGCGTGGCCCGGCCGGCGGGGGGTGCCGGGCGGTTCGCGGGTCCGCGCCGGGAATCAGGCGGTTGCGCGCTGGTCATGGGGGGAGGTCGTTCCTTCCGGTGAAGAGGGCCGGGCGTCAGGTGGAGGCGGCCCAGCGGTCGATGTGCTCGCTGAGCAGGTGCAGCAGCAGGACGTGGGCCTCCTGGACCCGGGCGGTACGGCCCGAGGCCACGGCGAGGACCCGGTCGGCGTGCTCGGCCGCCGGTCCCCCGCCCGGGTGCGCCTGCCCGGTGAACAGCACCGTCAGCGCGCCGGCCTTGCGGCCCGCGTGCAGCCCGGCGACGACGTTGGGGGAACGGCCGCTGCTGGTGAACGCGACGACGACGTCGTCCGGCCGGGCCAGCGCGGTGACCTGGCGGGAGAAGACGTCGTCGAAGGAGTAGTCGTTGCCGACGCAGGTCGTCACGGTCGGGTCGGTGGACAGCGCCACGGCGGCGAGCGGGCGGCGCTCGCGGCAGTAACGGCCGATCAGCTCGCCGGCCAGGTGCTGGGCGTCGGCGGCCGAGCCGCCGTTGCCGAAGGAGTAGACGACGCCGCCGCGCTCCAGCCGGGCGGCGATCTCCTCCCCGAGCGAATCGACGCCGGGGACGAGGCCGCGGACCGACTCGATCACGGCGAGATGCTCGTCGAGATGCTGGACGAGTGGCTGGTCGTTCATTGGCTTTCTCCGAGGTGGTGGAAGGCCGAGGCCGCGGCGCCGACGACACCGACGGCGTCGCCGTGCGAGGACAGCTCGACGCGGGCGGCGGCGCCGGCCGGGCGCATGGCCTGGGACAGCGCGGCGTGGCGGACCGGCAGCAGGAGGGCGTCTCCCGCGCGGGTCACGCCGCCGCCGAGGATGACGAGCTCGGGCTCGACCACGTTGATCATGACCGCGACCGCGCGGCCGAGGGCGGCGGTGGTCTCGTCCCACAGGCGCCTGGCCAGGGGGTCGCCCCGGCCGGCGTGCGCGGAGACGGTCTCGGCGGTCACCGCCGGGACCTCGCGCATCGAGGAGGCCTCGCCCGTGGCGAGCGCCTCCGCCGCGCGGCGGGCGATCGAGCTGCCCGAGGCGTACGCCTCGATGCATCCGCGCTGGCCACAGCCGCAGACGCGGCCGTTCCAGTCGATGATCACGTGGCCGAACTCCCCGCCGTTGCCGGCCGCGCCGGTGTGCAGCCGGCCGTCGAGGATGACGCCGCCGCCGACGCCGGTGGACACGGTGAGATAGAGCATGTGCCGTACGTCGCCCCAGGGCCCGTGGCGGTACTCCCCGAGCACGGCGGCGGTGGCGTCGTTCTCCAGGAAGACCGGCCGGGCGTACGCGGACCGGACCAGGTCGACGATGGGCACGTCGTCCCAGCCGGGCAGGCCGGGCGGCCCGTGCACCCGCCCGGTCGCCGGGTCGAGCGGGCCCCCGCAGCCGATGCCGACCGCGGCCATGTCCGCCGCGGCGCACCCGGCGGCGGTCAGCGCCTCGCGGCCCAGGTCGAGCAGGCGCGCGACGACCGCGTCCGGCCCCTCCCCGACCCTGGTCGGCGTCCGTACGAAGGACCGTACGTCGCCGGTCTCGCCCACCACACCGGCGGCGAGCTTGGTGCCGCCGATGTCGAGGGCGAGCACGTGATCCCCGAGTGACACGGTCAGCCCTTCCGGCCCGTCGTGGCGATGCCGTCGATGATGTGCCGCTGCGCGAAGGCGAAGATCACGATCATGGGAATGGTCGCGATCAGACTGGCCGCCGAGATGATCTCCCAGTGGTGCTCGCCGCCGTTGCCGAAGGTGTCGATGACCGACTTGAGGCCGCGCGGCATGGTGAACAGGGAGCTGTTCTGCAGGTAGATCAGCGGTTTGAGCAGGTCGTTCCAGCTCGCCTGGATCTCGAAGATGAACACGATCGCCAGGGCCGGCCGGGCGAGCGGCAGGGCGATGCGCCAGAACAGGCCGAAGAAGCCGCAGCCGTCGACGCGCGCCGCCTCGAACAGCTCCCGTGGCAGCGACAGGAAGAACTGCCGCAGCAGGAAGATGTAGAACGCCGAGCCGAAGATGTTCTGCGCCCAGAGCGGCACCTGGGTCCCGGTCAGGCCGATCTTGTTCCAGATCAGGTAGACCGGGATCATCGTGACCGCCTGCGGCAGCATCATCGTCGCCAGCACCAGCCCGAACAGGAAGTTGCGCCCGGGGAACCGGAAGTAGGCGAACCCGAAGGCGACGACGGCGCTGCTGATCGTGACGGTCGTGGCGGCGGCGATGCCCACCATCGCGCTGTTGCCGAGCCAGGTCAGCATCGCGCCGTAGTGCCAGACGTCGGCGAAGTTGGCCGGCCGCCAGTGGTGCGGGATCAGCGCGTTGTCGAACACGTCCGTACGCGGCTTGAACGACGCGCTGACCAGCCACAGGAACGGATAGGTGAACAGCACGCCGGCGAGCGCGAGCACGATGAGGTACGGCGTGCGCCTCCAGATCGGCCGATGGTCGCGGCGGCCCGTACCGGGCGGCGCGGCCTTGGCCCTCTTCGTCACCGGGCCTTCGGAGGCCGGTGTCGCGGTCAGCCCCGCGGGAGAAGTCGCCATGTCAGTCCCTCTCCCCCTCGTAGTAGACGAACCGGCGTGAGACGCGCACCTGGATCGCCGTGACGATCATGATCACGATGAACAGCAGCCAGGCCAGCGCGGAGGCGTAGCCCATGTGCAGGAAGCCGAACGCCTGCTGGAACAGGTAGATCACGTAGAACAGCGCGGCGTCATTGGAGTAAGTGGTGTTCTGCTGACCCCCGAAGAACATCGTGTACGCCTGGTCGAACATCTGCAGGGCGTAGATGGTCTGGACGATCAGGGTGAAGAACAGCGCACCGCTGATCATCGGGAGCGTGATCCGGCGGAATCTCATCCACGCGCCCGCGCCGTCGAGCGAGGCGGCCTCGTACAGCTCCTTCGGCACCTGGCGCAGCGCCGCGAGGTAGATCACGACCATCCCGCCGACGCCCCACAGCATCGTGATGGCCAGGCCCGGCTTGACCCAGGCGGTGTCGGTCGTCCAGTTCGGGCCGTTGATCCCCACCAGGTGAAGCGTGCGGTTGAGCAGCCCCTGGTTGCCGTTGAGCAGCAGCAGGAACAGCGCTCCCGCGGCCACCGGCGGCGTCATGACCGGCAGATAGAAGATCGTCCGGAAGAACCCCGACGCGCGGCCCACCCGGTTGAGGACCATCGCCAGGCCCAGCGCGACGGCCATCGCGGCCGGCACGTACATCACAGCGTAGATGAGCGTGTTCGCGAGCGCCTTGGCGACCTTCGGGTCCGACACGAGCTGCCGGTAGTTGTCCCAGCCGACGTTCTTCGGCGAGCTGATGGCGTTGTAGTCGGTGAATGACAGCACCAGGCTGGCGATCATCGGGCCCAGGGTGAAGACCAGGAACCCGATGATCCAGATGCCGATGAAGCCGTACGCGGCGCGGGCCTCCCGGCGCTGGTTGCCGCTCCGCGTACGCCTCCGTCCGGGCAGGGCCAGTGCCGCCATCACTTGACCGCGCTGAACGCCTTGGCGGCCTCGGTCTGCGCCTGCCGCATCGCCGCGTCGGGCTTTTGCTGGCCGGACAGCGCCCGGTTGACCGCGTCGGTCCAGGCGGTCTTGATCTCGCTGCCGGCCTTGGACGGGGCGATGCTGAAGGCGTACTCGTTGGAGGCGTAGTAGTTCTGGATCGCCGCGTCGAAGCCGGTCTGGCCGGGCTTGACGTACTTCGCCTTGACCTGCGCGTCGGCGGCCGGGTTGCCGGTCCACAGGCCGGTGAAGATCGACTTGTTCTTCTCCACCGTCGCCTCGCGCGCCCCGGCGGCCTTGAGCCAGGTCTCGGTGGCGGTCATGACCTTCATCCAGTTGACGGCCGCCGCCGGGTTCTTGGCGCCCTTGGGCAGGCACCAAGCGCTGCCATTGGAGAAGCTGATCGGTTTGCCCTGCTTGTCGGTGAACGCCGCCGACTCCAGCTCCAGCTTGGGCGTCGCCTGGACGAGGACGTTGACGTACCAGCCCTCCCAGGGGAAGGCGCCGGCCTGGTCCTTCTTGAACTCGTTGCCGGAGCCGAACAGGTCCCAGGTGTCACGGAAGGCCTTGAACCTCGACCAGCCGCCCTGCTCGTCCACGAGGCTGAGGGCGTAGGTGAGGGCCTCGATGACGCGGGGGTCGGCGAGGTTCGGGGAGCCGTCGGCGTTGACCAGGTCCGCGCCGTTGGCCTTGGCCCACAGCGGAAGGAACTCCGGCAGCTTCGGGTCGAAGCCGATCCGGGAGATCTTGCCGCCGCCGGCCTTGTACAGCTTGACCGCGTTGGTGTGCAGCCTGTCCCAGTCGGTGGTGCCGAGGTCGGCCGCCGTCAGCCCGGCGTCCTGCAGCGCCTCGCCGTTCATGAGGATGTTGCGAGTGTCGTAGAACTCGGGGATGCCGTAGACCTTGCCGTCGATGGTCACCTCGTGCAGCGCCGCCGGCCGGTAGGCCCCCGTCTTGATCCCGGCGGAGTCCAGGTGGTCGTCCAGGGGCTGGATGGCGCCCTTGGCGGCGTAGGTGCCGACGAGGCCCCGGTCGAGGTACACCAGGTCCGGCGGGTTGCCGCTGGCGACCGCCGAAAGGAACTGCTGCGGGTCGAAGTCGCCCTCGTTGATCTTGAGCCCGACCTTCGGGTAGGCGCTCTTGAAGGCGTCGATGCGCGCCTGCCCCACGTCGTCGGGCTTGCCGAAGCCCTGCGTGGACAACGTTCCGGTGTCGCCCTTTGACGCACCGCCGCCACCGCTGCCGCTCGTGCCGCTGACACCGCCACAGGCGCTCGTCACGCCGAGGGCGAGCGCCCCTGCCGAGCCGGCCAGAAAACCGCGTCGGGTGATCATGCGCACTCCTCACAACCAAGGCGAATGTTCGAGCCAGGCGTGAAGAATACGTCGTGACCTGGGGAAATCGGTCAATCGGCATCACGGGCACGCGGGGAACCAGGCCCAGAACATCGAATGTGGCATCGTTACCACAATGCGGTGCACGTTATTTTCGGCCCAGAGGCGCTGTCAAGAGGGGAATTTCGGACCGGCGACTACGGGCGGTCAGCTCGACGGGGAGACGGCGACGCCGCCGGGCCCGGGCCCGGCCAGGGAGATCACGGCGCCGGGCGGCGCGGTCGAGCCGCGGAAGGTGACGGACGGCTCGATGTAACGCACCGTGGCCTGGCCGTCGGCCGAACCGGCGATGCGGTCCACGACCAGCCGGGCGCAGGCGCGGCCGAGGTCGTCGGTGTGCTGGTCGACGGTGGTGATGCCCGGCGAGACCATCGACATCCACGGCACGTCGTCGAAGGCGACCAGGGACAGGTCGTCCGGGATCCGCCGGCCGGCCCGCTGGAGCGCCTGGAACGCGCCCTCGGCGAGCATGTTGTTCGCGGCGAACAGCGCCGTGACGTCGGGACGGCGGGCGAGCAGCCCGGTCACCGCGTCGCGCGCCGCCTCGGGCTGGAACTTCGTCGGCACCACGAGCCCGGGGTCCATCGGCACGCCGGCGGCGCGCAGCGCCGCGCGGTAGCCGGCGAGACGCCCCGCGCCGGTGGTCCAGTCGGTCTCGTCGATCAGCAGCGCGATGCGGGTGTGCCCCAGGCCGATCAGGTGGGCGGTGACCTCCCGCGCGCCTCGTACGTTGTCGACCAGGACGCCGTCGGTGGTCAGGCCCTCGACCATGCGGTCGGCCTGCACCACCGGTACGCCGTCGTTCAGCAGCATGCGCACGGCGCGGTCGGACACCGGCGTGATGATCGCCGCCGAGACCCGTACGGCGAGGAAGGTGCGGGCGCCCTCGACCTCGGCCTCCTCCTCGCCGTCGTTGTTGACCACGATCACGTGGTAGCCGGCCGAGCGGAGCTGCTCCTCGATGCCGGCCGCGAGGTTGGCGTAGAAGGGGTTGCGCAGGTCGGAGATCAGCATGCCGACCGCGCGGCTGGTGCGGTTGCGGAGCGTGCGCGCGTTGCTGTCCGGGACGTAGCCGATCCGCTCGGCGGCCGCGAGCACCCGCGCGCGGACGTCGGCGCCGACGTAGCCGTTGCCGCTCAGCGCGCGCGAGGCGGTGGAGGGCGAGGTGGCGGCGGCGCGGGCGAGGTCCTGGATGGTCGGACGCCGTCGTGGTCTCGGCGGGTCGGGCTCCGCGCCGTCCCCGCTCTTAGGCCCCATGACGGACGATTGTATGCCGGGGCTCCGTGAGCCCGTGCGCCTCGCGGTGGGCCGCCCACGAGGCCGCCACCACCGCCCACGTGCCCGGGCCGACCGGGCCCGGTTCGAGGTCCATCCGGTCGGCGTAGTACAGCGCGGGCACGCCGAGGGCCGGGGCCGCGCGGGCGTACGCCGCCAGGTCGCGCCGGCCCGGCAGGCACCAGCCGTCGGTGTCCACCGGCAGCTCCGGGCAGACCGCCCGCACCACCCGCGCCCGGTAGGTCATCTGCTCGACGACGGCCGTGTCCGAGGGCGGCGGCAGGCCCTCGGGGTGGTCGGTGTGGAGGACGTCGTTGAGGCGGATCATGTCGGTCACGTCGAGGAAGCCCGGGTCCGGCGTGTGGGTGACGATCAGCGAGCCGGGCTTGGCGCGCTTGGCCGCGCGGTGGGCGACCGCGAGGAGCTCGTGCAGCAGGTCGAAACCCCAAGAGGGGCCCGCGTGCCGCAGGGCGGCGCCGGAGGGCGTACGGCCGCTGAAGTCGATCTTAAGGCCGTCGGCGTCCAGGTCGCCGAGCATGAACGCCATCGCGTCCTCGATCACCTCCCGGCCCGCCGAACTCTCCGGGTCGATCGCGAGCGGCCGCCCCTCGGGATCGCGGACGCAGGCCTCGGCGGGAGCGCCCTCGGGGTCCCACGCCTTCCACCAGAGCAGGACGCGCTGGCCCCGGGCGTGCCGGTCTTCGATGAATCCGCCCAGGTCGGGCCACTTGTCGGTGTCGGGGCGGCAGGTGGCGTACCGCTCCTGCCACTTGTCGTCCACGACGACCGTGCCCGGGACGAGCCCGTGGCCGGCGAGCGCGTCGAGGAACTCCTCGTACAGCGGCTGGCGCGAGAGACCGGGGGCCTCCCGCGGCCGCCGGGCGAGCGCGCACTGCGCGCCCCAGCCGCAGAAGATCGGCTGGAGCCAGTGGGCGGGCACCGGGCGCGGGGCCTCCGCCGGGACGAGGCCGCGGGCGGCCAGCTCGGCGCGGTAGGCGCGCAGGCCCTCGTACGGGTCCGCCGCGCCGAAGATCAGCAGCGCCGTCGGCGTCGTGAAGGTCCCGTCGGCGGCCGTGTGCCCCTCGTACTCACAGCGCAGGCTGAACCCGCCGGGCGTCGGGTCGTAGGCGAACTCCACGAACGTACGGCGGCGCGCGGCCAGTCCGAGCATCAGCCACGGGCCCTCCGGCAGCCGCCGGTCGTCGGCGGTCCGCTCGCGGGAGAGCCCGAAGCACGTCGGCGCGGGCGTGAACAGCCACCGGCCCACGCCGGGCTCGCCGCCCTCGCCGTTGACGCTGATCACGGCGGGCTCGGCGGCCGGGCGGGCGACGCGCCAGGGGTGGTCCGGGTTCGGAGAGAAGACGGTGTGGTGGGCCGCACCGCTGGGCAGCACGCCCTGCGGCAGCCGCGCCCCGCCGAGCAGCCGTACGGTCGTGATCTCACCCCGGCCGCGCACCGTGGCGCCGAACGCGATCCGGTCGGGGCCGAAGTCCACCACGTGCGTGCGGGACTCCCACCGTGAGCTCACGCAGGAGACCGTCAGGCGCGCGCCGTCCTCGTGGCGTTCGAGGTCGACCGCCTCCACGCGGACCGTCTCGTCCGGCCCGGCGAGCGTGTCCACGGAGGCGAGGAGGCGCAGGCGCCCCCAGGACCCGCCGTCCGCGCCGGTGACGTCGGCCAGCAGTCTCTCGCGGTCGATCCTCACGGTGTAGTGCGGTGTACGGATCTGCGGCGGGGTCGCTCCCGTCATCGGACGTCCACCAATGCCTCCGCCTGCTGGCCGAAGTCGCGGTCGCCGGCGATGAGGTTGGCCGCCACGCGCGCCCGCCGCCGGCGGCCGGGCGGCGGCTCCACCGTGAAGCGGACCACGGCCTCGGCGAGCCCCTCGGCCTCGACCTCGCGGTGGTCCGGCGTGACCCGCCACCCCTCGGGCACGACGAGGTCGACGCGCAGCACGCTGCGCCGCCGGAAGGGGTTGCGGACCTCGACCTCGAATTCCCGGCTCTCGCCCCCGTGCACCGCCGAGCGGTACGGCAGGACGCGCGCGCCGAAGCCCTCCGCGCCGAAGTCGACCTCCTCCAGCGGGAGCAGCGTCCGGTGCAGCCGGGCCAGTTCCTCCCCCTTGACCAGCAGCATGTCGAGGTAGGCGTCGTCGACCCGGCGCGGCGCCCAGTGCCCGCTGATCATCAGGTCGGGCGCCAACCGCCGGTAGAGCAGGGCCGAGTCGACGAAGTCGTCGAAGCGGAAGCGGTTGCGATACTGGAAGTTGAGCACCTCCGTACGCTCGCCGTCGGCCCACCCGCCGTCCTGCTGGTCGCCGGTGGCCAGGACGGTCTGCCCGTCGGCCTCGAAGGCGATCGCCACCGCGTACAGCGTGTGGCCGGGCAGCGGGTACATCGTCAGCTCGTACTCATGCCACCGCACCGGCACGCCGGTGTCCACCACGCGGTCCACCGGCAGCGGGTCGTACCAGAGGCACGGCAGGTCGTGGCGCAGCGGGTCGCGCAGGATCGGCGCGATCGACTCCGCCGCCCAGATCTGCGTGCCCTCCACCTCCTGCAGCAGGCCGAAGCCCGCCACGTGGTCGTCGTGGTAGTGCGTCGGAACCGCCACCTCGACCCGGTCGATGCCGTACGTGTGCTTCAGCGCGTCCAGCGAGGCGAGCCAGGGCCGCCGCGAGGACCGGTCGTCGCCGGTGGGCATCCCGGTGATCATGTCGAAGCCGTAGTCGATGAGCAGGGCGGCCCCCGACTCCGACAGCAGCGCGTAGCTCGTCGCGAAGGACGTGCGGTTGCGGAGCAGGTGCGGGCTGATCCGCTCGTACGGCCGCCGCAGCCGGGCGTTGAGGTCCCAGTGCTCGTCCCGGCGGAAGTCGACGAGTGCCTGGAGGTTGCGCCGCGCCTCGACGATCGCGGCCATCGGCGCGTGGATCGGCCGGCCGTGCGAGGGCAGCACCAGGTCGGGGGCGCGGTCGGCGACCAGGTCCAGGGAGATCACCGACGCGGCGGCGCCCTCCAGGCCGCTGTAGCTCCACTGCATCGCCGCGAGCGACCAGACCTTGCCCGGCCCGTACAGCAGGTCCCCGGTGAAGGCGATCCGGCTGCCGTCGAGCTCGGCGAGGTAGGTCACCGACCCGAGGGTGTGCCCGGGCGTGGGGATCGCGAGGACGTCGACCCCGCCGATCCGGGTGGTGCGGTACTCGGGCACGACGGCGTGCACGGGCACGTCGTCCAGCAGCGAGAACCGGTCCTGGCGCAGGTCGTAGTAGTCACTGACCGTACGCGTCTGCCAGTGCGTGCTCACGTCGGCGAACAGGTCCCGCTCGCTCGCGGGCACCCAGATCCGGATCCCGGCCGCCGCGGCACGCGCCAGCCCCTGCCCCTGGTCCCGGTGGTGATGGGTCATCAGAACGTCGGTGATCCGCTCGACGCCGTGGTCGGCGAGGTGATCCAGCACCGCGCCGGACCCGAAGTCGACCGCGATCGCGTCCGAGCCGGTGACCAGCAGGTAGACGTTGCAGGTGTCGTGATGAACCCGTACGGAGTCGGTGAGCCGCATATGGCAACGATTCCATACGAAACGCCACCCCCGTGGTCAGGTCCCGGCGCAGCAGGAGCGTTTGCTCTCCTCCAGATAGTGCGGGTCGTGCCACCAGTACTTCGCGTTCGCGGGGTGGTCCGGCAGGCGGGGCAGCAGCCGGCCGGCCGGGGCGGCCTGGCGCATGGGGGCGGCGAAGGGTTCGAGCAACGCGTCGACCGTGTGCAGTTCGCCGTTGACCATGATCTGGCGTACGTCGGCCGCCCGGGTGATGTCGGTGAGCGGGTCGCCGCCCAGGAAGGTCAGGTCGGCGTACATGCCGGGCTTGATCTGGCCCAGCGGCTCCTCCAGGAACTCCCCCGGCACCCGGGTCGCCGTGGTCAGCGCCTCGTACGGGGTCAGCCCGTACTTCACCAGGGCGCGCAGGTTCATGTGCGTGCTGACCGCGGTGTGGTCGATCGGGGAGTCGGTGCCCGTGATGACCCGCCCGCCGCCGCGTACGGTCGCGACGACCTGGGCGACCTGGGCCGCGAGGTTCGCGCGGTTCACGGTCTGGTCGGTGGTCCTGGCCGTGTTCACGGCGGCCTCCAGCGAGGCGTACTCCCAGGAGGGGTAGAGCGTCCTCACCCGCCGGTCGGTGACGAGCGAGGTGTCGTCGCGGAACAGGGTCGCCGAGACGAACAGGGTCGGGGTCCGCACCGCGCCGGAGGCGGTGAAGACGTCGATCACGTCGCCGTAGCCGGTGCCGAGCGCGGTCACCGTACGGGAGTAGCCGAAGCGGTTCGTCGCGCCGATGTGCTCCATGCCGTCGCCGCCGAAGCCGATCGCCGGGTAGTGGTAGTGCGAGGTGGCGTGGACGCCCCGCCCGTGCGCCCAGTCGATGACCTTCCGCTGCCACTCGGTGGGCAGCCGCACGTAGGACTTCATCAGGTCGTAGTCGAGGGCGCCGGCGCGTTCGAGCTCCAGGGCGAGCTGGGCGTCGTCGAAGGTGGGGCGCATGAAGTTGTAGAAGATCCGCGGCCCGTCGACGGCCTCGCCGGTGGCGAAGTAACGGGGGGCGACCCGCGCGCCGGACTGGAACGACTCGCGGGCCTCGACCATGTGGTAGGCCGGGCTGCCCGGTGAGCGGGTCGTCGTGATGCCCAGCGACAGCCAGAGACGGCCCTGGCGGTCGCCGTACTCATACCCCTGCATCTCGCGGTGGTGGTGCATGTCCACGAGGCCGGGGATCACCACGGAGTCGCCGGCGTCGACGACCGTGCCTCCCCCGCCGTGGCCGCGCGGCTCGACGGCCACGATGTGGTGGCCCTCGACCACGATGTCCACGTCCTCGCGCAGGTGCCGGGAGGTGCCGTCCCACATGCGCGCGGCGCGTACGACGGTGCGGCCCTTCGAGCGTGTGTTCGCCCAGGTCAGCGGGGCCGGCAGCGTACGGGTGCGGCTGCCGTCGGCGGCGGCGAGACGCAGGCGGCCGTTGTTGAGATAGAGCAGATGAGAGGAGTCGCCGCTCCAGCTCACCGCGTCGGTGACCTCGTGGGTGACCTGGCGCGGCTCGCCCGCGGGCGTGCCGTCGGGGTGCACGTCGACCACCCACAGGACGCTCGCCACGACGAACGCCATCTTCGTCCCGTCGGGCGACCACACCGGCCCGTCGTCGCCGCGCGTCTGGATCGAGCGGTCGGGCAGCGGGTCGACGTACGTCCCGGCGCCGGTGCGGCGGTCGACCAGGAGGATCTTGCTGAGGCCCTCGCGGTAGCGCGCGGAGTAGGGCTTGATCGCGGCGAGCGCGATGACGTTCCCGTCGGCGGACCAGGTCGGGCGGCCCGGCTCGAAGGTGGCCGTGTAGACCTGCTGGACGTTCCCGGAGGCGACCTCGACCGTGTAGAGCGCGCCGGTCTGGTCGAGGAAGGCCAGGTGGGAGCCGTCGCGCGACCAGCTTCCCGACACCGCCGCGGCGTTGGGCAGGTTCGTCAGCCTGCGGTCCGCGCCGGTGGCCAGGTCGCGGATCCAGATGTCCAGCTTTCCGGCCCGGTCGGTGGAGTAGGACAGGTGACGGCCGTCCGGCGACCAGGCCGGGGAGCTCTTCCACCAGTGGTCGCGGGTGAGCGGCCGCGGCGCCTGCCCGATCCGCATCGTGTAGATGTCGTTGAGCGCGCGGAACGCCACCTGCTCGCCGTCCGGGGACAGCACCGGGCTGCCGATGCCGGCGACCGGCCGCGCCTTGGCCGAGTCGAAGTCGCGCCGCCGCTTGCGGTAGGACGGCGCGGCGAGGGTGACCGCGGCGCTGAAGCCGATGTCGTGCGGCGCTCCCCCGCTCAGCGACCGGCTCCGGATCCGCCCGTCGGCGGTGTAGACGAACTCCTTCGCGGACCGCCACGACACCCGGAACGGGAACACCTCCTCCCCCGTCACCAGGGCCGTGCCCGACCGCCACAGCTCACTGCGGCCGTTGAGCACGAGCGAGTAGAGCAGGTCCTTGCCGTCCGGGCTCCAGGCCGGGTTGTGGATCACCTGGCCGTCGGGCACGGTGACCGCCGTCGTACGGGCCCCGGTGCCGAGCTCGACGACGTCGATCCGGGTGTTGGCGACCACGAAGGCGACGCGCCCGCCGTCCGGCGACCACGCGGGCTCGTACTCCTCGGCCGTCGTGTCGGTCACCTTCGTGATCGCGCCGCCGGCGACGTCCAGCGTGTGGATGCCGTAGCCGCCGCCCAGGTCGGAGGAGAAGACGATCCGCTTTCCGTCGGGAGAGAAGCGCGGCTCGCGGTGGTCGTACGGCCCGTGGGTCAGCCGGCGCGGCCCCGATCCGTCCGGGCGGATCACCCAGACGTCGAACACGCCCTCGCGGTAGGACTGGAACGTGATCCACCGGCCGTCCGGGGACCACTCGGGCTGGGCGATGTCGTACAGGTCGCCGGTCAGCCGGCGGGCCGGTCCGCCGGAGGCCGGCAGGACCCACAGCACACCGACGAGGTCGATCGCGATGGACCTCCCGTCCGGCGAGAGCTGCGCCGCGAGGTCGGTACCCTCACGCAGCCGGACCGTACGCCCGCGCGCGGGCGCCGCGGCCTCCGCCGGAGCGGCCGTGCCCAGGTCGATTCCGCCGATCCCCGCGATCGCCGCGGCACCGGCCGCGCCCGTCAGAAGGCTCCGCCTTCTGATGTAGGGCCTCTCGATGTCCGCCATGGCTCCCGCTCCTCGCGCCGGCCCGTCTCCGACTCACGCCTTTACGCGTGGGAACGCTAGCCGTAAGGACAGCCCGAAACAGCTCGCTGTCCTGTTTCGGCCCTGCTCTGGACACCCGCCGAGATGCCCCAGATAAACAGAAAAGACCACGAACAGTGACGTTCAGGTTGCGCCCGGCTCCATACGGTTGCAAGATCTATATCTTCAGAAGATCAATTACCGACGCGGTCGAAAGAGGCGCGCTCGTGGATGGAATGTCCGCACCGAAGGCTCTCGGCGGCGAAGTCCTGCCCCCTGGCGCCGAGCCGTTGCAGGCAGACGACCCGGCCGTCATCGACGGGCACCGGCTGACCGGCAGGCTGGCTGCGGGCGGTACGAGTGTCGTCTACCTCGCCCACGCCCCCGGCGGCGAGCACGTGGTCGTCAAGACCACGCGCATGCGCCGGGCCGACCAGACGCAGACGCGCCGCCGGCTGCGCACCGAGGCGGTCTCCGTCCGGCGCCTGCCCGCCTTCTGCACCCCCGCGCTGCGGGTCGACGGCAGCGACGAGTCGCCGCCGTACCTCATCCAGGACTACGTCGAGGGCCCCTCGCTCGCCCAGTTCGTCGAAGGCCTCGGCCCGCTGGACCCCGAGCAGCTCGACGCGCTGGCGATCGCGCTCGCGCGCGCCCTGGGCGCCGTGCACGGCGCGGGCCTGATCCACTGCGACGTCGAGCCGACCAACGTGTTGCTCGCCTCCGACGGCCCGCGGCTGATCGACTTCTCCATCGCCCAGGAGGCGCCGATCTCGGGCCGGCCCGCCGAGATCGGCACGGTGCCCTACAACCCCGGCTGGGTCTCGCCGGAGCGCGTCAGCGGCCATCCGGCCGGCACCGCCTCCGACGTGTTCGGCTGGGGCTGCCTCCTCGGGTACGCCGCGACCGGCCGCAGCCCCATCTCCGAGGAGGGCACCGGCGTCCGCGCCGACGTGCTGGACGCCCTGCAGGAGCCCCTCCGCGGCCTGGTCTCGGCGACGCTCGCCGAGGACCCCGCCGACCGGCCCACGGTCGGCGAGCTCCTCGGACGCCTGGACGGCACGGCCGAGCGGGTGACGCCCGTACCCCGCCCGCTCACGCGGCGGCAGGACCTAGAGGGAGCGCCCGAGGCCGTCGTCGACGCCCCGACCGCGCCGATGCCCGCGCTCGCGCCGATGCCGGCCGAGCCCATGCTCGCCCTGGACGCGCCGGCGGCCCTGGACGCCGCGGGGCCGCACCGGTCCCGCCCGCAGTCGTTGCGGGACCACGCGGCCGAGACCGGCGCCGAGCTCCTGCCCTGGCACGAGCAGGCCGAGGAGGCCCCGGCCTCGCGCCGCGTCGAGTACGCCGCCGAGACGGCGAAGGCCGCCACCGCCGATCCGCCGCCGCGCCGCGTCGAGTACGCAGCGGAGACGGCCTCTCGTAGGCGCGCCGAGGACGAGCGGCGGCCGCGCAGGCTGCGGATGGTCGCCATGGTGACGGCGCCCGCCGCCCTCGTGGCGGTACTGGCGACGGTCGTCGCGATGGCCGCCACCGGCAACGGCGGCTCCGTGCCCGCCGAGCCCGGCAGCGCCCTGGTGCCCGGCCAGGGCCCGGTCGACTCCCAGGCCCCCGAGGACCACGACCGTCACTCGTACGGGCCGCGGCCGGCGTCCGCCTCCCGCCCGCACGACCACACGAGCCCGACGGCGGCCGAACCCACGCGGCGCACGCTCCGTAAGACGTCGCGCGCCCCGAGCCGGCCGGGCGGCGGCAGCCACTCGCCGAGCTCTCCGACGCACGCCCCGCCGCCGCCCCCGACCCATTCGCCGACGCCGTCCCCCTCGCCGACGCCGACCGGCACCGGCGCCGCGACCGGCTGACCTGACCGACCTGCCGAAGTCCGTGCGGTCGTGTAGTTTTGCTCGCCATTCCACGCTCCCCGCAGAACGGACACTCGATGGACTTCCAGACGCTTCAGGCCGCGCCGCGCCTGCTCATCCGGCAGCGCGTCCGCCTGATGGTCAACCAGTACGAAGTGCACATGGAAGGCGCGGACGGGTCCGAGGGAGAATTGGTCGCCTTCGCGCAGCAGAAGCGCATGGCGTTCAAGGAACAGGTCACCATTTACACCGATGACAGCAAGCAGTACGCGCTGTTCGGTTTCAAGGCGCGCAAGCGCCTCGACCTGTCCTCGACCTATGACGTGACCGACCCGCAGGGGCAGCCGATCGGGCTGTTCCGCAAGGACTTCAAGGCGTCACTGCTGTCCTCGACATGGCACCTGGAGCAGCCGAACCTCGGCGTCACGACCGGCTCCGAGCGCAACAAGACCGTGGCCATCCTGCGCCGGGTCTGGGACTTCATCCCGTACGTGGAGAACCTGCCGTTCGCCTGGCCGTACCACTTCGACTTCAACGCGAACGGGCAGGAGACGTTCAGCGTGGACAAGAAGTTCGGCCTGCGCGACCGGTACGTCGTCGACATCAAGGACCCGCGCCTGGACCGCCGCCTCGTCATCGCGCAGGCCATCGCGCTCGACGCCCTGCAGCACCGCTGATCGGCGGCCCACGCGCGTGTGTTCAGCTCCGCGCGCGCGTGGGCTTCCAGCCGTGCGCCCGCATGAGCGCCGCAGCGACGTGCGCGAACCGCTCCGGGTCGAGCACCGAGCCCTCGCGGCGGATGTCGTCCTCGTCCAGCGCGAACACGCGGTCCAGGCGCAGGTAGGACTCGCGCCCGTCGCGGTCCCAGGCGCCGGTCCCGAGGTCGAGCCAGTCCTCGGAGTCGTGGGCCTTGCTGGAGAGCATCATCGCCAGCAGCCGTCGCCCGTGCCGGCCCACGACCAGCAGCGGCCGGTCCTTGCCGCGCTCGGGGTCCTCCTCGTACGGCACCCACGCCCAGACGATCTCGCCCGGATCGGCCAGTCCGTCCATGTCCGGGGAGTACTCCAGCGTCGCCGCGCGCTCGGGCGTGTAGATCTCCCGTACGGCCCCGCGGTCCGGCCGCGGATCCTCTCCATGATCAAGCATCCGCGCAGCCTACCGGCCCGCCCTCGCCCTCGTGGCCACGGCCCGGGGATCTTCGTGTGTCAGCCGCCCGCGCCCGGGTACGCCTGCGGGCAAGGACGACCCAGTCACGCAACGGAGGTCTTTCGTGAGCGCCGACACCATCCGTGAACGGCACGCCCTCGACCAGCTGACCGACCGCCTCTCCCGATCGTTCTCCGACCGTTTCTCCCCCACACAGGTGGATGAGACGGTCAGCTCGATCCACCACAGGTTCGACGGGCGGCCCATCCGCGAGTTCGTTCCCGTACTGGTCGAACGCATCGCCCGCGACGAACTGAGACACTCCGCACCCGGCCGCTGACCGTCGTCCCGGTACGCACCGCTTGTCGCGGCTGCGATGAGTTTTCCGGCTCCCGGTCGTCATAGAGGTCAAGGCATGCGGTCCGTTTGACCCGGCGGGCCGCATGCCGAAAGCTCGCACCGCCCCCGAGGACGAGCAGGAGACCAGGGAGTCCGTCGTGCAGCGAGTCAATCCCAGGAGCAACCAGGCCGAGGAGAACGCGGTCGCGGCGGCCGCCCGGGCGGGCGACGAGCCGGCGTTCACCGAACTCGCGGTGCGGTACCGCGCCGAGCTGCAGGTGCACTGTTACCGGATGCTCGGGTCGCTGGAGGACTCCGAGGCCCTCATACGGGAGACGTTCGTACGGGCGTGGCGGCGGCGCGAGACGTACCAGGCGCGCTCCAGCTTCCGCGCCTGGCTGTACCGCGTCTCGACCAACGCCTGCCTGGACTTCCTGACCCGCAAGCCGTACGACGGGCAGCTGGCGATGACCGGCCCGGGCGGTGAGACGGCGCCCGCCGCGATGATCCCCTGGCTCCAGCCGTACCCGGACCGGCTCTTGGACGCCGCGGCGTCCAAGTCGGACACCGCCGTGACCGCCGAGCCGACGATCGAGCCTGCCTACGTCGCCGCGGTCCAGTACCTGCCGCCGCGGCAGCGCGCGGTACTGATCCTGCGCGACGTGCTCGGCTGGCCGGCCAAGGAGGCGGCGATCGCGCTGGAGACGACCGTCGCGTCGGTGAACAGCTCGCTGCAGCGGGCCCGGCCGACGCTGCGGCGGCACCTGCCGGTACGACGCGCGCCGGCGACCGTGCCCGGCATGAGCGAACGCGCGATGCTGGAGCGCTACATGGCCGCGATCGAACGCTCGGACGACACGGCCCTGTCGGGGTTGCTGAGCGAGAACGCCCGCGCCGCCCAGCAGCCGGGCGCCGGCGGTCACGACGGCCCGGAACCGTTCCTGGTCGAGGGCCGGATGGCGATCATCGCGGCCTGGGCACCGGCCTTGCACGGCCCGCACGCGCTGGCGTTCCGCTTCATGGCCACCCGCGCCAACCGCCAGCCGGCCGCGGCGTCGTACGTCCGCGGTGAGGGAGAGAGCGCGTTCCAGCCGTTCGGCCTGAGCGTGCTGCGCCTGGAGGCCGGAACCGTCACCGACGTCTCGACCTTCCCCCCGGACCTGTTCCCCGCCTTCGGCCTCCCCGCCCTGCTCTAGCCGCCGCTCACGGGGAGATCTCGAACGGAACACCGTTCCGTGAGTGCTCTTGCCGGGTTCGGCCGGTGCGGGCGATCATGAGGGTCTTTCGGGGCTTCGAGAGGACACGGGGTGAAACGGCCTGGTCTGGTGGTGCGTCGTGCTCTCGGCCATCGCCTGCTCGCCGTCGCCGCCTCCGCGACCGCGCTGTTCGCCGTGACCGTCCTGGCGGCGCTCGCCGGGTACGCCGCCTCCGTGACCGGGGAGGGGCTGCGGACCACCCTCGCCGGCACCACCTTCGGCGGCGCCGGTACCCAGATCAGCACCGCCGTCGCCGCACGGGACATCCCCGCGGCCGACCGGCAGGTATCCGCCGCGATCGCGAAGGTCTACGGCCGCGTGCCGGCCGCGATCTCGCTCAGCGCGCGCGGCGACTCCTACATCGTCCCAGGTCAGGAGCGGAGTGCGCACCCTCAGCTCACGACGTTCGCCACGTACTCCGGCATCGAGGGCCACGCCCGCCTGACCGCCGGCCGCTGGCCCGCCCCCGCCCCGGCCCCCGCGGGCGGGACCGTCGAGGCCGCCCTCCCGGAACCGGCCGCGCGCGCGATGCGGCTCGCCCCCGGCCGTACCGTCGTCCTGAACAGCCGCGTCGACGGGCCGGCCGTCACGGTCAGGGTCACCGGCCTGTTCGCGGCCGTCCGCGCGGACGACTACTTCTGGGGTGGCGACCGGCTCGTCACGACCGGGGTGGAGCGGCTCGGCTACACGACCTTCGGCCCGCTGGTCGTGCCGCCGGCCACGTTCACCACCCGGTTCACCACGTCCGTGACCGCCCGCTGGCTGGTGCTGCCCTCGTTGCGGGAGCTGCACGCCGGGCGGTTGAAGGACGTCGAGAGGCGGGCCCGCGCCCTGCCCGCCACGCTCGGCCCCGGCCCGGCCGGCAGCGCCGGCTACACCGTCAAGTCATCGGCCGCGGACCTGCTGTCCCAGGTCGACCGCGCGCTGCTCGTCTCACGCTCGACGCTGATGATCCCGGCGCTGCAACTCATCCTGCTCGCGGTGTACACGCTGGTACTCGTCGCCCGGCTGCTCGCCGAGCACCGCCGCGTGGAGATCACGCTCATGCGGGCCCGCGGCGCCTCGGCCAAGCAGGTCGCGGCGCTCTCGGTCGGCGAGGGCCTGCTGCTCAGCGCGCCCGCGGCGGTGGCCGCGCCCTTCCTGGCCCCGTTCCTGGTCCGTGCGGTCACGGCGACGCCGCTGCTCGGCACGCCCGGGCTCCGGCTGCACCTGACGCCATCGGCGCTGATCTGGGCCGTCGCGATCACGGCGGCCCTGGCCTGCGCCGCCGCGATCACGCTGCCGCCGCTGCGCGGCGTCAGGAGGACCTACGTCGCGACGGTGACCGCGCGTGGCCGGGGTGAGCGGCGCGGAATGATCCAGCGCGCCGGCGCCGACCTGGCGCTCGTCGTCGTCGCCGGGCTCGCCGTCTGGCAGCTCGCGCACTACGGGGGGCCGGTCACCACGACCGCGGCGAACGGGCTCGGCGTCGACCCGCTGATCGTGGCGGGGCCGGCGCTCGCGCTCCTCGCGGGCGGCGTCGTGATCCTGCGGCTCGTGCCGGTCGCCTCGCGTGCCGGTGAGCGCGCCACGACACGCGCTCGCGGGCTGGCGGCCGCGGTCGGCACGCGGCAGGTGAGCCGGCGTCCGCTGCGGACCGCCGGCCCGGCCCTGCTGCTCGTGATGACGGTCGCCGTCGGTGTCCTGTCCCTGGTGACCGGGGTGACCTGGCGGCAGTCGCAGGTCGACCAGGCCGACTTCCAGGCCGGCGCCGACCTGCGGATCGGCGCGCCCGGCGACCAGAGCTCCCCGATGACGGCCGGTCAGGGCGGCCGGTACGCGCGGCTGCCCGGCGTGATCGCGACGAGCCCGGTGCTGCGCGACACCGGATCTACCGGCAGCGCGGAGGTGACGGTCCTGGCCGCCGACGCCGCCACGGTCGGCGGCATGCTGCGGAACCGTCCGGGGATCTCGCCCAGCACGCCGTTCGCGCGGCTCGCCGGAGGCGGACCCACAGCGTCGGTGCCCGTACCCGGACACCCGACGCGCCTGTCCGCGGGCTTCCGCGTCGCCGCCACGCGGCAGAAGGACCCCGTCGCCCTGTCCCTGATCGTCAGCGACGCGCTGCACGTCACGTACGAGGTCGACGCCGGCACCGTGCCCTCGGACGGGAGGACCCACACGAAGGAGATCGGCCTGACCGGCCTCGCGGGCCGGGACGGCCTGCTGTCCTATCCCCTCGCCGTCCGCGGTCTGCGCTTCACCTCCGTGCGCACCTGGGCCGTACCGGCGGACGGCCTGGCGGTGACCGCGATCCGGCCGGGTGACGGCGGCGGTCTCGGGCCCGCGCTGCGGACTCCGCCGGGGACCCACTGGTCCGGGCTGGTCACGCTGACCGCCGGGTCGCCCTCCGGGCTGACCATCCGCCCGGGCCGCCCGGGCCGCCCGGGCGGCCTGGTGACGGCCCGGCTGCCGGTCGCGCCCGGCATGACCGTCCAGACACCCCAGGTCGCCGGCAGCCTCGTCCTGCGGGCCGGGCCCACCGCCCGTGACGTCGCGGAGTCCGCGCCGATGCTGGCGATCGTCACCGGCGACCTGGCGGCACGCGCGCACCTCGCCGTCGGCGGCCAGATCAACCTCACCGAGAACGGCGTCGAACAGCCCATCACGATCGCCGGGATCGTCCCGGCCCTGCCGTCGACGACCCCCGGCGTACCGGCCGTGCTCCTCGACTGGACCGCGCTGCAGGAGCGGGCGCTGGCCTCCGGAGGCACCCCGTCGCCGCCGACCGAGTGGTGGCTCGCGACCCGCGCCGCCGACACCGCCCCCGCGGCGCGGGCCCTGGCCGCCCATCGGACGTGGGGCGGCACCACCGTCGACCGGATCGAACTGCGGCACCGGCTCCGCGACGCGCCGCTGGGCGGTGCTCTGCAGGGCGCGCTGCTGCTCGGCTTCGCCGCCGCGCTGGTGTTCGCCGCGACCGGCTTCGTGGTCAACACGGCGGTGTCGGCGCGCGAGCGGGCGACCGAGTTCGCGATCCTGCGCGCGCTCGGCGTCAGCGGCCGGCAACTCCTCGGGCTGGTCGCCGTCGAGCAGGCGTTCCTCGTCGGGCTGGGCGTGGCCGGCGGGCTGCTGCTGGGGCTCGTCGTGGCCCGGCTCGTCGTCCCGCACGTCGTGCTGACGGTGAGCGCGACGGCGCCCTACCCGCCGGTGCACGTCATCCTGCGGTGGCCGATGATCCTGGCACTGCTGGCCGCCGTCGTCGTACTGCTCACCGCGGTCCTGCTCCTGCTCGTACGCTCCCTTCGCCGCGGCAGGCCGGGCCGGGCCCTGCGCCTCGGGGAGGACCGATGATCCGCCGTACGGCACGGGCCCAGTGGGCGGCGCTCCTCACCCTCGGGCTGCTCGTCCTCATCACCTCGTTCCTGGCCGACGCGGGTCCTCGTACGCTCGTCGCCGGATACGACCGGGCGGCGCGCGACACGGTCGCCGGCGCGCCCCCGGGCGGCACCGACCTGGTCGCGGCGGCCGAGCTCCGGCCGGTCGCGCCGTCGGACGAGCGGATACGGGCGAGGTTCCCCGCCTCGACCGCCGACGGGCTCGCGCGGCTGGACCGGCAGTGGCGCGGGATGTTCCCTCCCGTGCTCCGGAAGACGATCGTCACCGCCGACCACGCCGCCGCCACCGACTTCATGTCACTGACCGGCCGGACCGAGAAGCTGGCGCTCGCCTACTCCGCCACCGCGGGCGGGCACGTCCGCTATGTCGCCGGCCGCGCACCCGGCGGGCCCGAGCCCGGGTTCCGCCTGGAGGCCGCGTTTCCCGTACGCGCGGCCCAGCGGCTGGGCGTCAAGGCCGGCGACGTGCTGACCACCGTGACACAGCCGGCGCTCAGCGTACGGATCACCGGCCTGTTCACGCCCGCCGACCCAGGACAGGCGTACTGGCCGTCCCATCACCCCTACACCGACGCCGAGATCCAGAAAATGCCCGACGGAAGCGAGATCGTCCGGGCGACGGCGGTCGTCGGCCCGGACGGCTACCGGGCGCTGGCCGCACAGACTCCGTTCCACATCGCTCTCACCTGGACCTACACGCCCGGACCGGGCCGCGTGACGGCGGACACGGCGCCCGCGCTGGCCGCCGACGTGCAGCGGGCCGGCGAGGCGCTCGCCAACGCGCGGGTGGACGCCGCCGGCCCCCTGCTGAGCACCCGGTTCGACGACCTGCTGGAGGACTTCGTACGGCGGCTGCACACCGCCCAGACGCTGCTGTCACTGTCCCTGGCGGGACTGTTCGCCGCCGCGCTCGGGGTGCTCGCGCTGGCCGTACGGCTCCTGCTCACCCGGATGGACACCGCGCTGTCCACCCAGGCGGCGCGCGGCGCCTCGCGTACCCAGCTCGCCGGGCTCGCCGGAGGCCTCGCGGCGCTGGTCACGCTGCCCGCCGCGGTCGCCGGACCGGCGCTGTCCGCGCTGCTGGTGCCCGGCCCGGCGCAGGCGGTCTCGCTCGCCGCCGTGGTCGCGCCGGCCGTACTCGCGATCGCGCTGCCGGCGGCCGTCGCCGGGCGCACCCGCCGCGCGCCCCGCACCGGGCACCGCCGGCTGGTCGCCGAGGCCCTGCTCGTCGCGCTCGCGGTGGCCGGGACGTACGTCCTGCGGCGGCGCGGGCTGACCACCGAGACCTGGGCGGCGGGCGTCGACCCGTACCTCTCGGCGGTGCCCGCGCTCCTCGCCGTGGCCCTCGGCCTGCTGCTCCTGCGGGTCCTGCCGTACCCGCTGCGGCTGGCCGGATGGTTCCTCGCCCGCGGCCGGTCCGCCGCGCCGTTCGTCGGCGTCGCGCGCGCCGCCCGCCAGGAGGCCACCGCGGTGCTGCCGCTGGTCGTGCTGCTGCTGGCCGTGACGGTCATCGGGTTCGGCTCGACGGTCTCGACGAGCCTGGCGCGCGCGCAGCGGATCGCGACGTACGAGTCGGTCGGCGGCGACGCGCGCGCCGACGTCCTGTCGATGGACCCCGCCCTCGTCGCCCGCGTGCGCCGCTCCCCCGGCGTACGGGCCTCCGTACCCGTCCAGACGATCGACGCGGCCCGGCTGCTGTCCCAGGGCGACGTCGTCGACGAGCTCACCGCGATCGGCGTCGACCTCGATGCGTACCGGCGGATGATGGCCGGGACCGGGGCGCGGATCCCGGGCTGGCCCGCGACGCGGCCGGGCGAGCCGGTGCCCGCGCTGTTCTCCCCGGCCGCGAGCAAGGCGGCGCGGGCGGGCGACCTCGGCATCTCGACGGACTACGGGCAGCGGCTGCCGGTACGCGACGCCGGCACCGTGGCGGCCTTCCCGGGCCGGAACCCCTCCGACCAGTACGTCCTCGTGCCGGCCGACGCCCTGGCCCGCGCCACCGGCGGAGGGAACACCGGCTCGGTCTCGATCTTCGTACGCGGCGACCACATCGACGTGGGCGCGCTGCGCCGCGCCTCCGCCCAGACCACGCTGGGCGACGCCGGAGCGAGCGCCGTCACCACATACGCCATGACGCACGACGCCTTCACCCAGGGCGAGCTCGGCCGCCTGGTCGGACGCGGTTTCGGTTTCACCGGGGTGCTCGTCGCCTGCTACGGAACGCTCGCCGTACTGGTCATCCTGTTCGCCGGGGCGCGGGCACGCGGCCGTACGGTGTCCTACCTGCGCACTCTCGGGCTGAGCCGCCGCCAGGCGCGCCTGATGGCCCTCACGGAGATCGCGCCGGCGCTGTTCGCCGCGGCCGTGGCGGGGTGGCTGCTCGGCCTGGTGCTGCCCGGCCTGCTCGGGCCCGCCATCGACCTGCGCCCGTACACCGGCGGGTTCCCGGTCACGCGCTACCGGCCCGACCTGGCCGGGGCCGCGGCGCTGGCCGGCGGGCTCCTGGTCTTCGCCGCGCTCGCGGTGCTCATCGACGCCGTCACCGCCGCGCGCCGCGGCCTGGGCGGCGTCCTGCGGATCGGCGACACGTGAATCGGGAGACACATGGCTGACGCACCTGACCTCGCCGAACTGGAACGGCGTGCCACCGGACGCGGCCCGGAGTACGGCGCGGACGCGCACATCGTCTGCGACAACCTCGTACGGATCTACCAGACGCAGGGCGTCGAGGTGATCGCACTGCAGGGGCTGGACCTGCTCGTCGCCTCGGGCGAGATGATCGCCCTGGTGGGCGCCTCCGGGTCGGGCAAGTCCACGTTGCTGAACATCCTTGCCGGGCTCGACGTGCCGACCGCCGGGGTGGCGCGGGTGGCCGGGGCGGACCTGCTGGACATGTCGGGCCGTGACCGGCTGCGGTTCCGGCGCGAGCTGGTGGGGTTCGTCTGGCAGCAGACCTCGCGGAACCTCCTCCCGTACCTCACGGCCGCCGAGAACGTCGAGATGCCGATGCGGTTCGCGGGCCGGCGGCGCGCGTCACGCCGCGCACGCGCCGAGTCGCTGCTCGACCTGATGGGCATCGGGCACCGCGCGTCCGCCCGGCCGGCCGAGATGTCGGGCGGCGAGCAGCAGCGCGTCGCCATCGCGGTGGCCGTGGCCAACGAGCCCAAGGTGGTCCTGGCCGACGAGCCGACCGGCGAACTGGACACGTCGACGGGCGCGGAGGTGTTCGGCGCTCTGCGCCGCGCCAACCGCGAGCTGGGCGTCACCACGGTCATCGTGACCCACGACCCGGACGTGGCCGGCAACGTCGACCGCACGGTCGGCATCCGCGACGGCCGTACGAGCAGCGAGATCCTGCGCCGGGCCACACGCCACGCCTCGGGCCACGTGGAGATCGTCGCCGAGGAGTACGCGGTGCTCGACCGCGCCGGGCGGCTGCAGCTGCCTCGTGAGTTCACCACGTCGCTGTCGATGAAGGACCGCGTACGACTCGCGCTGGAGACCGACCACATCGGCGTCTGGCCGGACCGGAGCGACGATGATCACCGTTGAGGGGCTGACCAAGACGTACCAGCGTGGACCTCTTTCGGTCCACGCGCTGCGGTCCGTGAGCTTCACCGTCGCCCCGGGCGAGCTGCTCGCGGTCAAGGGCCGGTCGGGCTCGGGCAAGACGACGCTGCTGAACCTCATCGGGGGTCTGGACACGCCGTCGTCGGGTTCGGTGGTCGTGGGCTCGGAGGAGGTGACCGGTCTCGGGGAGGCGGGCCTGCAGCGGATGCGCCGGGAGACGGTGGGCTTCGTGTTCCAGTCGTTCGGCCTGATCCCGGTGCTCTCGGCGGCCGAGAACGTGGGCGTCGCCCTGCGCCTGACCCGCACGCCGGCCCGGGAACGCGAGGAGCGGGTACGGCTGCTGCTGGCGATGGTGGGACTCGCCGATCACGCGCGGCAGCGGCCTTATGAGCTCTCTGGGGGGCAGCAGCAGCGGGTCGCCATCGCGCGGGCGCTGGCCCACCGGCCACGGGTACTGATCGCGGACGAGCCCACGGGGCAGCTCGACTCGGAGACGGCCCAGTCGATCATGCAGCTGATCCACGCCGTCGTCCGCGACCAGGGCGTGACGGCCCTCGTCGCGACCCACGACCCACTCCTCATCCACCACGCGGACCGCGTCATCGAACTGAGCGACGGCGAACTCATCCGCACGGACGAGGCCTGACCCGATTCGCAGCGCGCTTCGTTCGGGACGAAGGGGTCGACGGAGTTCTCCCTTCTCCCTGAACAGCGCTCGGCAGGCATGCAGTCGGCGCCTGGTGGAAATAGACAACGCGGGCCGAAGAAGATCGTTTCCCGTTTCGAGAACGGCAGACGTCCCATTCCGAACACTTCAAATAATTGCGATAGTCCCGCCTATGTCCGGCTCAGGAGCCCTGGGCTGTGCTCGTCGCGGGAAACGGGGGAAGCCACATGAGTTCATTCACCAGAACGGCCGGCGTCATCGGCGCCACCGTGCTCACGACGGCGGCGCTCACCACGGCTCCATCGGCTGAGGCCGCGACCGGGTCCCGCGTCATCGCGGTGCCGTGCAGCACCGCGGCCCTGATCACGGCGATCGGTGTGGCCAACGTGACACCGTCCACGCTCCATCTGGCGCCGTCCTGCACCTACGTCCTGACCGGCGGGCTACCGACGATCAGCGGCACCATGGCCTTCGTCGGCGGGCCGAGCACGAGGCTCAGGGCCACCAACATCATCTCGAACAACTTCCGCATCCTTTCCGTCATCGGCGGACACCTCCGCGTGCGCGGGATCTTCATCGAGAACGCGAGCCTGATCAACGCCGGTGGCGCCGCCGTCCTGAACCTGAACGGCACGCTCGTGCTCGACCACGTCACCCTGACCGGCAACACGGTGACGAACGGGGCCGGCGGCGGTCTGCAGAACGCCGCCGGTTCCACCACGCTGGTGACACGCAGCACCATCGTCGGCAACACCTCTGTGGGGGCGACCGACAACGGCGGCGGCATCCTCAACGAGGGCACTCTGACGCTGTTCCAGAGCCGCGTCTCCGCCAACACCACCTCGGCGGGCGGCGCCGGCCTGGCGACCTCGGCCGGCGGCACCTCACGCGTCATCCAGAGCACGATCGACCACAACGCCGCCACGGGGAACGGCGGCGGCGTCTTCAACGCCGGGTCCACCTCGATCGAACGCACTCGGATCGTCCGCAACAGCGCGGCCTCCGGCGGCGGAGTCTTCGGCTCCGTCACGGCCCGCGGCTCGATCGTCCGTCGCAACGTGCCCGACAACTGCGTCCCGGCCGGCCCGGGCTGCGGATGACTCATCCCGGCGGCGGATGACACCTCCGCCTCCGGCCTGTGGGGCCAGGACGACGTCCTGACCCCTCCGGGTCACCCATCAGCCGCCGCGGCTGGGGACGACGTCCCCGGGTACCGGATCGCACGGCGCGACCGGCCCGTTGGCCAACCTGATCGCGGCGCGCTGGCCGCGGTGGTGGGGGCTCGTCGACACCTGAACGGTGTAGACGAAGGTCTGGCCAGGTCGGATGTACTCCGGGTGGATCTTGAAGTAGTGGTCCTTGCCGCCCAGCGGTGCCCAGTCGACCATCGCGCGTGGCATCCGGCCGGGGGGGACGAAGTCGGCGCGGGAATCCTGGCAGGTCATCCCGGCGGGCAGGTAGTCCACGGCGGCCTTGACGCCGAACGAGTCGATCCGTCGCTGCAGGCCCTTCGGGTCCCGGTAGTCATTGATGGAGATGCGGATCGACCCGTCGGGATCGCGCTCCACCGCGTACGCCGGGGACGTGTGCATCCCGAGCAGCGACGGGTCGGCGACCGTGACCGCCGCGGTGGCGACGATCACGGCGCCCCCCGCGAGCACCAGCCGGCGGCGGGGCCTGCGGGTGGCCGGGCCGGGCATGGGCGCGGGCTCGTCGGCCGGGCGGGCCGCGACGACGTGCCTGAGTTCGGTGAGCAGGTGCTCCTCGAAGGCACTGAGCCGCTGGTCAGATGTACTCATGTGCGTTCCCTCTGGTCGATGGCAGCGGGACCTGGCCAGTGAGCAGATCACGCAGTTGCTTGCGGGCGCGGTGGAGCCGGACGCGGGCGGTGATCGGCGACAGGTGGAGTGCGGCCGCGGCCGCCGACACCGCCAGACCGTCGACGGCGACGAGTTCCAACAGCCGGCGCGTCTCGTCCGGCATGTCGGCCATGGCGTGGTGGACCCGGCGGGCCGAGCTCTCGGCGTCGATGCGTTCCTCGATCCGGGCGATGTCTGCCGGATCCAGCGGCCGCCGCCCGGCGATGCGGAGGGTGGCCGCCGTCTCCCGCCGGGCGCGACGGTGTTCGGCGGCGAGGACGTTGTAGGCCACGCCGAACATCCAGCCGACGACGCTGCCCCGGTCCGGACGGTACGTGTGGGCCGAGTCGATGATCGCCAGGAAGACGTCGGCGGTCAGATCGGCCGCCAGGTACGGATCGTCGACCCGTCGCGCGATGAACCGGCTCACCTGTACGACATGGCGTCGGTAGAACTCCTCGAACGCATCCGGATCGTGCGCGATATCGGCGAGCTGACGCTCTGTCCGGTCCGGGTCTCCCACAGGAGGCCTCCAGCTTTCGGTTGTCGATGGACATCCGTCACTCAGTACTTGGACCGGCCGCACCGCGACGTTTCATGGATCCGCCACCCGCGATGATCGTTGGCAGTCGATCACTCCGCCCCGGACCTACAAGCAGGTGGCCGAGTGCGAGAAGAGCAGGCGGAAGAAGCACTAGCCGGGTCGAGCGGCGCCTCCGGCAGGAGGGAACCACGGGGCGATATGGCAGCCACTGGGTAGTTGACGGTTAAATGACACTGTCCGCCTCCCCCGTGCGTGACATCGTCTCGGGACGAACTGCATTCAACAGGTACGGGGGAGGCGGACCCCGCCCGCGCGAGCGGGCAGGAGTCAGTCGTCGGCCAGGCTCTCGATCCTTCGAGGCATGAGGAACAGGGCGGCCACACCGAGGGCGGCCGTCACGACGACCGCGACGAAGACCTGGTGTGCCGCACCGTACAAGGCCGACCGTACGAAGGCCGTAACGTCGCGGCCACCGGACCGGGCGTGTCCCGCCAGGACGAGGCTCGTCGCGTCGACGCTGCTCGGCAGCCGCCCGGCCAGTGCCGCCGGCGGGTGGGCGAACCGCGCCGCGAGCGTGGCGTTGGCGATCGCGCCGAACACCGCGGCGCCCACGGCGCTGCCCAGGGAACGGCTGAACATGTTGATGCCGGTGACCACCCCGCGGCGGTCCCAGCCGACGACCGACTGGGCGGCGACCAGGATCGGGCTCGCCATGAAGCCCAGGCCCACGCCGACGACGAAGCACGCCGCGGCCACCTCCCACACCTGGGAGTGCGGGCCGAGCAGCAGGCACAGCGCGGTGCCCATCACGAGGATCACGTTGCCGGCCAGACCCGTGTCGCGGAAGCCGAACCGCAGGTAGACGCGGCCGGACATGGTCGCCGCGAGCGGCCAGCCGACGGTCAGGGCGGCCAGAGCGAACCCGGCCATCAGGGCGCCGGTGCCGAGCACGCCCTGGGCGTACGTCGGCACGTACGAGCTCAGGCCGATCATGACCGCGCCGACGACGACCGCGGACAGATTGCCGCCGGTGAGGACGCGGCGGCCGAAGACCCACAGCGGCAGGATCGGCTCGGCGGCCTTGCGCTCGACCAGGACGAAGCCGGCGAGCATGGCCGCGCCGATGACGAAGACCGACAGGCCGGGCACCGACGTCCAGCCCCACGACACGCCGCCCTCGAGCAGGCCGAGGATGACCAGCGAACAGCCGCCGATGAGCAGGACCGCGCCCGCGTAGTCGATCCGGTGCGGGCGCCGCGTCACCGACTCCTTGAACCGGCGGGCGAGCATCCAGGCGGCGACCGCACCGAGCGGGATGTTGACGAAGAAGATCCAGCGCCACGAGACGTACTGGGAGAACACGCCACCGAGTGCCGGGCCGACCACCGCGGAGATGCCCCACACGCTGGCGAGGTACCCCTGCACCCGCGCGCGCTCCTCGACGGTGTACATGTCGCCGACCATCGTCATGCTCATCGGCTGTACGGCGCCCGCGCCGATGCCCTGCACCGCGCGGAAGGCGATCAGCGCGGGCATGCTCCACGCGATCCCGCACAGCACCGACCCGACGAGGAAGACCCCGATGCCGAAGAACATCACCGGCCGGCGGCCGACCACGTCCGCGAACTTCCCGTACAGCGGCGTGGTCACCGCCTGGGTCAGCAGGTAGATCGAGAACAGCCAGGGGAACTGCGAGAACCCGCCCAGGTCGCTGACCACGGACGGCACCGCCGTGGCGATGATCGTGCTGTCCAGGGCGACGAGACCCGTGCTGAGCATGAGGGCCGCGAGCACCGGCCCGCGTTCGGACCGGAAACCGACGCCCTTCGGGGTCGCGGGTGAGCGCGTCGTCGTCACGTAGGGGTCTCCTTGGGGGCCGCGGCCTGCGGGGAGGCATGGGTACGGGGGCCGGTCCCGGCGCCCGACGACGTGACCGGCCCACCATTCCTACATCAGCCGCCAACCGATCTTCGACCGCGCGCATTCCGCCCTGGCGCGATGCGGCCACCGGGTCAGGGGGTACGGCGTGCGGCGCCGTCCGCGTCGGCCTCGATCGCCGGGCGGGTGCCCGGGGGCAGGGTCCGTACGCGCAGGCCGGCGCAGACCGGGCAGGACGGTTCGATCCAGGGCGGCATGCTCGCCGTCCCCTTGTGGCGCCAGGTCACCACCTGGCCGCCATGGCCGTCGGCGGCGTGCCACGCCTCGTACACGCTCTCCCAGGCATGTTCGCAGGTCAGGCAGGTGAAGGGCCAGGTCTGAAGAATGATGTGCGGTTTTCTCATGACGTGCTGCGCTCCTGGAATCCGGCAGGACGAAGTGCTGGCAGATCACAGCGGGCGCGGCCCCGGGCAGCGGGCACCTGCGCGCGGGCGAGCAGAGGATCAGCCGACGCGCGCGCGTCCGGGGTGCGCCGGAGCGGTCACGTACGCGACGCGCACAGGTCGATCAGCAGGCCGGCCCCCGAGCGCCGGACCGGCGGCAGGGACGACATGCCCGACAGGCGGGCGTGGCCCGGGACGCCCGTGACGAACGGCGCCGGCAGCGAGGACCGGAGCGGTGCCCCGGCCTGCCACGGACCGGCGGACCGCTCCTGCGGCGAGGCGCGGTGGGTCATGACCCCGCAGGGCGCGTGGTGGTGGGGGCGCGGCGCCTGCCGGCACGGCCGGCCGGCCTCACCGGCCCGGTCGGCGCCGGCGGCGACGCCGGACGACGGCTCGACGGGCACGACGCAGGTCTCCACCGGCGCGCCCAGCACTCCGGCGTGAGCGCCCGGCGGGCACAGACTCGAATGAAGTACGACTCCGACGAACATGAACAGCAACAGCGCCCATCGGCGGCCGTGGGTGGTGTTCACACTCGCGTCGGCAATCATCAGGCGGCATACTACTCTCAGTGATGTTCGACCACGAAGAGTGGAAATCCTCCCCTCACCCGGCCATTCGCCCCCACCGCGGCCCGTAAGATCACCTCCGCCCCGGGTCGTCCCGTGCGGAAAGCCCGCAGCGTACGGCCTCCCTGGCGGCGGACCGCCCTCCGGACCGGCCCGGACCACACGACACCGGCATGGCCGTCACAGCAGAGTTCGTTGACTCCGAGTAATTGACCTGTGACAGTGAGCAACGTAATTCGCCACGTCCCGCGGCCGAGCCGTGGTCAAGGAGATGGCATGTCGATTCACAGGTTCATTCCGCCGGCCGGCATCGCGGTCGCCGGCGTCACTCTCGCGACCACCGGCCTGGTCTCCGCGGCGACCACCGGGCCGCGTGCCGTCGCGGCGGCGGGGACGACGGCCTGTGCCGGCTCGCAGACCGTGGCCTACTCCCCCGGCCTTTCCACGCGGCCCCGTGCGATCACCGTCCACGGGACGAGCACGCTGGGCCGGTGCGTGTCGAGCGCCGACCCGGCCATCACCGGCGGAAAGTCGACCTTCAAGGCCACCGGCCGGCTCTCGTGCACGTCCGGCGACTACTCCGGCACCCGCAAGGTCACCTGGAACAACGGCCGGACCAGCACGATGACCTTCCGGTCGGTCGTCTCGGTCTCCGCCGGCCAGAGCATCGTCACGATCAAGGGCACGGTCACGGACGGCGAGTTCAGCGGGCGGAAGTGGAGCGCGATCTTCACCATGTTCGCCCGGAGGCCCGCCGCCTGCCTCACGCCGGCGGGCCTGCCCACCGCGTCCGGGCGGCTGCTGCTCGACGTCGGCTCGCTCGTACCCGGAAGGACGCCGGAGAAGGCCGGGCCGCTCCAGCGCTGAGGAGATGTGGTGCACCACATCGAAACGCCCCTCGTCATGGAGACATCCCCCGTGGAGCGGCCGGGGCAACCGGTCTAGGTTCACTGGCATGGACAAGGCGAAGACCGGCGAGCTGGCGGGCCGTACGGCGGTGGTGACCGGCGGGGCGAGCGGGATCGGCCGCGCGTGCGCCCGCCGGCTGGCCGAGGCGGGCGCGCACGTGATCGTGGTCGACATCAGCGCCGAGCGGGCCGAAGAGGCCGCGCGCGAGGCCGGTGGTGAGTTCGTGGTGGCCGACCTGTCCGACCCGGACGTGGTCGACACCCTGCGGCTCGGCGCCGACATCGTCATCAACAACGCCGGACTGCAGCACGTGGCCCCGGTGCACGAGTTCCCGCCGGAGGAGTTCGCCCGCATCCTGCGGCTCATGGTCGAGACGCCGTTCCGGCTCGTACGCCGCCTGCTGCCCGGCATGTACGACCAGGGCTGGGGCCGGATCGTCAACGTCTCCTCCGTGCACGGGCTCGTCGCGTCGCCGTACAAGGTCGCCTATGTCACCGCCAAGCACGCCATCGAGGGCATGTCCAAGGTCGTCGCGCTGGAGGGCGCCGAGCACGGCGTGACCTCCAACTGCGTCAACCCCTCCTACGTACGGACCCCGCTGGTGGAGAACCAGATCACCGCCCAGGCCGAGGCGCACGGCCTGACCGAGGCCGAGGTGATCGAGCAGGTCATGCTGGAGCCCGCGGCGATCAAGCGGCTGCTCGAACCCGCCGAGGTCGCCGACGTCGTCGCCTACCTCTGCTCGGACCACGCGTCCTTCATCACCGGCACCTCGGTGCCGATCGACGGCGGCTGGACCGCGCACTGACCCCCGACCTACGGACGATGCCCCCCGTGAACACCCGCATCTTCTTCGAGCTGCTGGCCCGCGAGGCCCCGGCGGTGGAGTTCGAGACGCCGGTCGACGAGGCGCGGGCCGGCGGCGCCTCCGCCGCCGTGCTGGCCGAGCTCGAGCAGGCCAAGACGGCCGCGCTGCGCGTACGCGCGCTGCTGGCGCGGCGCGCCCGCCGCGAGGTGGAGCTGTCCGCGCTGTTCGAGACCGCCGGCGACCTGGCGAGCCTGCGCGACCTCGACGCCGTCCTCAAGGCCATCGTGCGCCGGGCCCGGCAACTGCTCAACGCCGACGTCGCGTACATGACGCTCAACGACCCCGCCCGCGGCGACACCTACATGCGCGTCACCGACGGGTCGATCTCCCGTGCCTTCCAGCGGCTGCGGCTGCCGCTCGGCGCCGGGCTCGGCGGCCTCGTCGCGCAGACCGGCGCGCCGTACGCCAGCTCGGGCTACCTGCACGACGAACGGTTCCGGCACACCGGCTCGATCGACGGCGGCGTCACCGAGGAGGGCCTGGTCGGCATCCTGGGCGTGCCGATGCGGCTCGGCGAACGGGTGATCGGCGTGTTGTTCGCCGCCGACCGCGCCGAGCGGTCGTTCGCCCAGGAGGAGGTCGCGCTGCTGTGCTCGCTGGCCGCCCACGCGGCCGTCGCGATCGACAACGCGCGCCTGCTGCAGGAGACCCGCGTCACGCTGGAGGAGCTGAGCGCGGCGAGCGAGGCCGCACGGGTGCACAGCGACGCGGTGGAACGCGCCGCGCGGGCACACGACCGGATGACCGACCTGGTCGTACGCGGCGGCGGCGTGGAGGACGTGGCCTCGGTGGTGACCGACATCCTCGGCGGCTCACTCGTCGTGCTCGACGCCGACGGCCGCCGGCTCGCCGAGGTCGGCCACGTGGTGCGGGTGGGCGAAGACCTGATCACCCGCTCCCGTGCCCTCGGCCGTACGGCGCGCCGCGGCGACCTGCGCGTCACGCCGATCGGTGCGGGCGCGGAGGCGCTCGGCACGCTCGCGCTGGACGCGGCCGGCGACATCGCCGACGCCGACGAGCGCATCCTGGAGCGCGCCGCGCTGGTCATGGCGCTGCTCCTGCTGTTCCGCCGCAACATGACCGAGGTCGAGGGCAGGGTGCGCGGCGAGCTGCTGGACGACCTCGTCGCCGGGCACGTCTCGGACCCGGACGCGCTCGACGCGCGGGCCCGCCGGCTCGGCGTCGACCTCGGCGCCGCCCACGTGCTCGTCGTCGCCCGGCACGACGGACGCCGGGAGCAGGCCGCGTTCTGGGCCTCCTCGTTCTCCGCCGTCGAACACGGCCTCAGCACCGCCTACTCCGGCGAGGTGGTCCTGCTGCTGCCCGGCGACCGGCCCGAGGAGACCGCCTGCCGGGTGGCCAAGGAGCTCGGTGCCGCGCTCGGCGTACCGGCCACCGCGGGCGCGGCCGGGCCGGTCGCGCTGCCCGGCGGCGCCGAGACGGCCCGGCGGGAGGCGCGGCGCTGCGCGGACGCGCTGCTCGCGCTCGGCCGCGAGGGCGACGGCGCGAGCGCCGACGGCCTGGGCTTCGTCGGCCTGCTCATCGGCGAGGGCGGCGACGCGGGCGCGTTCGTCGAGCGCACGCTCGGCCCGGTCATCGCCTACGACGAGCGGCGCGGCACGGCGCTGACGCGGACGATGGCGATCTACTTCGGCACCGGCGGCAGCCTCGCGCGTACGGCCGGGAAGCTGCACATCCACACCAACACCGTGACGCAACGGCTGGACCGCGTCGGCCGGCTCCTCGGCGCCGACTGGCAGCGGGCCGACCGGGCGCTGCAGATCCAGCTCGCCCTTCACCTGCACCGCCTCCGCGGCTCACTCACGTCCTGACCGGCTCGCCGGTCTTCTCCTCGGCCGGCGCAGGCTCCGGGCGGCGGCGCGCCGTCAGCCACGCCGCCGTGCCCCAGATGCCGCGCCGGAACACCAGTACGGTGACGGCGAAGACGGTGCCGGTGACGATGCCGATCTGCTCGAACCCGGCCGTGGCCAGGTAGTCGTTGAGCTCGACGATCAGGCCCGCCCCGATGACGCCTCCCCACAGGGTGCCGATGCCGCCGAGGACGACCATCATCACGGCCTGCCCTGAGGTGGTCCAGTAGACCTCCTGGAGCGACACGAAACCGTGCCCGACGGCGAACAGCCCGCCGGCCAGTCCGGACAGGACGGCCGAGAGCACGAACGCGAGCAGCTTGTACCGCTCGACCGGGTAGCCGAGCGCGCGGGCGCGAGCCGGGTTGTCCCGTACCGCCACCAGCACCCGCCCGAACGGCGAGCGCACCACGCGCCAGGCCAGCCACAGCCCGAGGACCACGATCGGCAGGCCCGCGTAGTAGAAGAAGAACGCGTCCGACAGGTCGACGCCGAAGAAGTCGCGCGGGATGCCCTGCAGGCCGTTCTCCCCGCCGGTCAGGCCGCGCCACTGGTTGGCGACGAAGTAGACCATCTGCGCGAACGCGAGCGTGACCATGGCGAAGTAGATGCCGGTCCGGCGCACCGACAGCCAGCCGATCGGCACCGCGAGCGCGCCCGCGGCCAGCGCGCCGCCCAGCACGGCGAGCGGGAACGGCAGCCCGCTGTGCGTCGCGACCAGCCCGGCCGCGTACGCCGAGGTGCCCCAGAACGCCGCGTGCCCGAACGACAACAGCCCGGTGAAGCCGAGCAGCAGGTCGACCGCGACCGCGAACAGCGCCCAGCAGATCATGTCCATCGCCACCGGCGGGTAGATCACCCACGGCAGCGCGAGGGCCGCGAGCAGGCCGACGGCGAGCAGGACCGGCCGTGCGGCGAGCGTACGGATGATCACGCGATTCCCTCCTCGCGCCCGAACAGCCCCGCCGGCCGCCAGAGCAGCACCACGACCATGAGGATGAACACCAGCGTCTGGGACAGCGATGGGACGTAGAAGTCGGTCAGCGCGGTCAGCACCCCGACCGCGAAGCCGGACACCACCGAGCCGAAGATCGAGCCGAGCCCGCCGATGACGACCACGGCGAAGACCGCGATGATCAGGTCCGAGCCCATCAGCGGGTTGACCGCGCGCATCGGCGCGGCCAGCACCCCGGCGAGCCCGGCCAGCGCGATGCCCGCGCCGAACACCGGGGTGACCCAGCGCCCGACGTCGATGCCGAACGCGCGGGTGAGCTCGGGCCGCTCGGTCGCCGCCCGTACGATCACGCCCGCCCGCGTACGGGACAGCACGAACCAGACCGCCAGGCAGGCCACCACCGCGACGCCGAGCACGAACACCCGGTAGGCCGGATAGGTGAACAGGCCGAGGTCGGTCGTTCCCGACAGCGCCGGCGGGCGCGGGTACGGCTGGGACTGCACCCCGTACTCCCGCTCGACCAGGTCCTGCAGGATCAGCGCGAGGCCGAAGGTCAGCAGGAAGTTGTGGAGCGGGTCGAGCGCGGTGAGCCGGCGGATGAACAATCGCTCCACGACGACGCCCGCGACGCCGAGCGCGACCGGCACGGCCGGCAGCGCGATCCAGAAGCTCACGCCCCAGTCGTCCAGCAGCACGTACGCCCCGAAGGCGCCGAGCATGTAGAACGCGCCGTGCGCGAAGTTGACCACACCGAGCATGCCGAAGATGACCGCCAGGCCGAGGGCCAGCAGGGCGTAGAACGCCCCGCCGACCAGGCCGTCGAATGCCTGCTGCAGCATGTCAGAGCCTGCAGGCCGCGTCGGGCTGCGGGAACGCCTCGGCCGCCGGGACGGTCTTGAGGATCTTCTCGTAGTCCCAGGGCTCCTTCACCTCGCTCGCGGGCTTCACCTGGGCGAGGTACGCGTCGTGCAGCAGCAGGTGGTCCTGGGCACGGATCTGGGCGTTCTTGGCGAAGACGTCGCCGAACCTGTAGCCCTCCAGCTGCTCGACCACCGCGTCGGACCGGTCGGTGCCGGCCCGCTGGACCGCCTCCAGGTACTCCAGGGCGGCCGAGTAGTTCGCGGCGTGCGCGAACGTCGGGCGCTTGCCCGTCCTGGCCTGGAACCTGTCCGCCCAGGCGCGGTTGTCCGGGCTCGCGTTCCAGTACCAGGCGTCGCTGAACCTGGTGCCCGCCAGGGCGTCCGGGCCGAGCGAGTGGATGTCGGTGAGGAACATCAGGCCGACGGCCAGGCCGATGCCCTTCTTCTTCAGGCCGTACTCGTTGTACTGCTTGACGAGGTTCACCAGATCGCCGCCCGCCTGCATGGCGCCGAGCACCTGCGGCCTGGGGTTCAGCCCGGGGGCCTTGAGCAAGAACGTGGAGAAGTTGTCGTTCGGGAACGGCGTCGGGTCGTTCTTGACGATCGTGCCGCCCGCGCCCTTGATCGAGGCGCTGAAGCTCTTGGTCATGTCCTGCCCGAAGGCGTAGTCCGGGTAGATGATGTACCAGTTCTTCGAGCCGTCCTTGGTGATCGTGTCACCGGTGCCGTGGGCCAGCATGTACGTGTCGAAGCCGTAGTGGAAGGTGTACCTGTTGCACTGCGCGCCCTCCAGCGCGGTGGTGCCGGCGCTGATGTCCATGAAGATCTTCTTCTTCGCCTTGGCCACGCCCGCCACCGCCAGGGCGGCCGAGGAGGTCGGCACGTCGAGGATGAGGTCGGCGCGCTGCCGGTCGTACAGCTCCTGGGCCTTGGAGTTGGCGACCTCGGGCTTGTTCTGGTGGTCGGCGGTGGTGACCTCGATCTTCCCGGCCACCGCCTTGCCGCCGTACTTGGCCGTGAAGTCGGCGATCGCCATCTTGACCGCCTCGACGCTGGCCTTGCCCGACAGGTCGGCGTAGACGCCGGACTGGTCGTTGAGGACGGCGATCTCGATCTTGCCGTCGCTGATCTTTCCGCCGCCCCCGCCGGAGCCGCCGTTGCATCCGGCGGCGAGCAGGGCCACCCCGGCGGCCAGCGCGGCCGTACGCCCGATCGATCTCATCTGTGTTCTCCTTCAGATTCCGAGGTAGCCGAGAAGCTCGTGCTCGCGCGCCCTGACCTCGGCGTTGTCCATCGACTCGGCGATCCGGCCCTCGGCGAGCAGGTAGTGCCGGTCGGCCACGGTGGCGGCGAAGTGGACGTTCTGCTCGATGAGCAGGACGGTCACGCCCTGGGCCTTGACGTCGCGCAGGATGCCGCCGATCTGCTGGACGATCAGCGGGGACAGGCCCTCGGTCGGCTCGTCGCACAGCAGCAGCCGCGCGCCCATCCGCAGGACCCGTGCCAGCGAGAGCATCTGCTGCTCGCCGCCGGACAGCTTGGTGCCCGGCGAACGGCGTCGTTCGCGCAGGCGGGGAAAGGTCTCATAGACCCGCTCCAGCGGCCACGGGTCGGGGCCGGCCTGCGGCGGGAGCGTGAGGTTCTCCTCCACCGACAGGTTCGCGTACACGCCGCGGTCGTCGGGCACGTAGCCGAGTCCGCGGCGCGCACGCCGGTGCGGGGCCTGTCGCGAGATGTCCGCGCCGAGGAACTCCACGGTGCCCTCGGCCTGGGCGTGCAGGCCCATGACGCACCGCAGCAGCGTCGTCTTCCCGGCACCGTTGCGGCCGACCAGTGTGACGATCTCCCCCTCGCCGACCTCCAGGGACACCTCGCGCAGGGCCTGCGCCTCGCCGTACCAGGCGGACAGCCGGTCAATCCGAAGCATCGGCGTCTCCCAGGTAGGCGGCGATGACCCGGGGGTCGCGCCGGATCTCGGCGTACGGGCCCTCGGCGAGGATCCGGCCCGCCTGCAGGACCGTCACCTTGTCGGCGAGCGAGGCGACGACGTTCATGTTGTGCTCGACCAGGACGACGGTGCGGCCGCCGCGTACGCGCCCGATCAGCTCGACGGTGGCGTCGACGTCCTCGGCGCCCATCCCGGCGGTCGGCTCGTCCAGGAGCAGCACCTTCGGGTCGAGCGCGAGGGCCAGCGCGAGCTCCAGTGCCCGCTTGTGCCCGTACGACAGGGCGCCGGCGCGGGTCTCGGCCAGGTCCGCCAGGCGTACCTGGGCCAGGAGCTCCCTCGCCCGGTCGCCGAAGCGCGCCAGCCGCTTGTCCGACCGCCAGAACCGCCAGCCGAGGCCCGTGCCGCCCTGCAACGCCAGCTCGACGTGTTCACGTGCGGTGAGCTGCGAGAACAGGCTGGTGATCTGGAAGGACCGCGCGACGCCGAGGCGGGCGATCCGCTCGGGCGGGCGCCCGGCCAGCTCGTGCGCGCCGAGGGTGATCCGTCCCGCGGTGGGCCGCAGGAAGCCGGTGAGCAGGTTGAACAGCGTCGTCTTCCCGGCGCCGTTCGGGCCCACGAGCGCGTGCACACCGCCCTCGGGGACGTCGAGGTTCACGTCGTCGACGGCGCGGAAGCCGCGGAAATCCTTCGACAGTCCCCGGGCGGAGAGAATCGCTGCCATCCGCTCTCCATTTCGCCGTTGTTGCGCCGTTCTTGGTTCCGGGAACATTAGGACGCGCTTTCACGGCCGACCATGTGCCGCGAACACACAATCGGCCGGTCAGAGGGGTATTCGCGCCCTATAGAGACGCGGTCACCACGGCATCGGCCTCGGGTCCGCCGGTGGCCGATGTGGGTCGCGCACACGTCCGGCGGCGCAAAAGTGTGGCCGTACGCGGTGGAACGGGGCCGCCGATCCGGTGACGATACGGGCGTTCTCGGGGGGAGCCGACGACGCAGGGAGCCTTTGATGCCGCGTGTCCGCTTCACCCGCCTCCTCACCGCGATGACGCTCGGGCTCGCCCTCGTCGCGCCACCGCCCGCCACGGCCGCGCCGCCGCCGTCGCGCTGTGACGTCGCGGTGCCGGGCGCGGCGTACCAGGTGGGCGCGTGCCTGCCCGACCTCACCACCGCGGGCACGGTCGCCGACGGGCACAGCGATCCGGCGCAGTGGGCGGGCCTGCAGCCCGCCGGGGCGCGCAACCCGAGCGGGGTGCCGGGGACGCAGATCGACGGCTACTTCCCCGACGCCTCGACGCTGAACTCCACGCACGGCTGGAACCACGACGCGCAGTTCGTGATCCGGCTGCCCGCGCGCTGGAACGGCGGGCTCGTCGTCGCCGGGACCCCGGGGAACCGCGCGCAGTACGCCAACGACTTCACGATCGCGGACTGGGTGCTGGCCCGCGGCTACGCGTACGCGGCCACCGACAAGGGCAACGTCGGCCCGGCCTTCTACCGCGACGGCCGGCGGCCCGGCGACGCGGTGGCCGAGTGGAACACCCGGGTCACCCAGCTCACGCGTGCCGCCAAGGCCGTCGTCTCGGCCCGGTACGGGCGGGCGCCGACGCGTACGTACGCGGCCGGCGTCTCCAACGGGGGCTACCTCGTCCGCTGGCAGCTCGAGAACCACCCGGAGCTGTACACCGGCGGCGTGGACTGGGAGGGCACGCTGTTCCGCGCGGACGGCCCGAACCCGCTCACCTACCTGCCTTCGCTGCTGAGGAACTACCCGCCGTACGCGGCCGGGTCCGCCGCCGCGCACTCCGCCCTGCTCTCCTCGGGTCTCGCGCCGGGGTCGGAGTTCCTGTGGCCCTACCACGAGCAGGTCTACTGGGACCTGACCCAGCGGATCTACCGGGAGGAGTTCGACCCCTCCTACGACGGCGCGACGGAGGCGGGCACGCCGTACTGCGCGAGCGGCACGCCGGGCTGCGACGCCGACTACTCCTACGCCGCCCGCCCCCGCGCGGTGCACGAGGCCGTCGCCCGCGTCTCGCTGACCGGCCGGATCCGCCGGCCGCTGATCACGCTGCAGGGCACGCTCGACACGCTGCTGCCGATCACGCTGGACGGGGACGTGTACGCGCGGATGGTGCGCTCTCCGGCGTTCCGGTACTACCGCGTGGCCGGCGGCAACCACGTCGACGGGCTGTACGACACCTATCCGGACCGGCTGCGGCCCATCCTGCCGTGCTTCCGCGCCGCGTTCGCCGCGATGGAGGGCTGGTCGGCGGGGCACCTTCCGCCGCCCAGCGCCACGCTCCCACGACCGGCCTCAGGGGATCTCGCCAACACCTGCTCGCTGACACCCCTCAGCGGGCTCCCCCAGGAAGGAGCACGATGATTTCCGCTCTGCGCCGTCTCGCCCTCACGGTGGGGGTGGCCGGCCTGCTCGGCACCGCCGTCACCACACCCGCCCAAGCCGCCTCTTTGGGGCACTACAACATCAGCGCCGTGTACGACTCCGGAGTCTCCTCCGGCGGGTTCATGGCCGACCAGCTCCACGTCGCCTACTCCGGCACGATCAAGGGAACCGGGATCTTCGCCGGCGGGCCGTACCACTGCGCCCTGGGCAGTCTCACGACGGCTCAGCTGGCGTGTATGTACAACATCCAGAGCCGCAACCTCCCGTCGCTGGAGCAGACGGCGCGTACGCGGTCCTCCCAGGGCACGATCGACAACGTCGCGAACCTTTCGGGCCACCGGGTGTACGTCTTCCACGGCACCGCCGACACGACCGTGACCGTCGGCTCCTCCAACGACCTCGTGCAGTTCTACAAGGACTTCGGGGCGAACGTCCGTTATGACAACACGAGCCCGGCCGCGCACTCGTGGGTCAGCCCGCTCGGCCCGAACGCCTGCGGAACGAGCTACACGCCGTACGTCAACAACTGCGGCACCGACCCGGAGGGCACGATGCTGACCCAGCTGTTCGGGTCGGTCGCCGCGCCCGCCAAGACGCCCTCGGCCGGTGTCGTGTCCTTCGACCAGAACGCGTACGCGCCGGGCGGCAGCGCGAGCGCGATCAGCATGGGCGCGACCGGGTACGCCTACGTGCCGCCGTCCTGCGCGTCCGGCGCGTCCTGCCGGCTGATGGTCGCCCTGCACGGCTGCCTGCAGGGCGCGGGCTCGATCGGCACGACGTTCGTGACGAAGGCGCATCTCAATGAGTACGGCGACACGAACAACATGATCGTGCTGTATCCGCAGGCGGTCGCGAAGACCGGCAGCAACCCCAACGGCTGCTGGGACTGGTGGGGCTACCTGAACGCCGGCAACTACGACACCCACGGCGGCGCGCAGATCGAGGCCATCATGAACATGGTCCACGCGCTGGGCGGCTGACACGTTCTCGGGGCCCGCGCTCTTGCGCGGGCCCTTCGTCACTTCGCGTGACCCTTATGGTGGATGCATGCTGAGACGTACGGCCGTGGCGTGCGGCCTCATCGCGGGGGCCCTCTCGCCGGGGGCGGCCGGAGCGGCGGTCCCGCCCGCGCCCGCCGGCTTCGTCGCGCTGCGGTCGGTCGACCCGACGATCCTGCAGGACATCCGCTATGCGACGCCGCACAACTTCACCGGCCGGGTGGTGCCGGGGTACGCCTCGCCGGCCTGCCTTCTGACGTCGCCCGCCGCCCGCGCGCTGCACGGCGTCCAGCGGGGCCTGGTGAGCCGGGGCTACTCGCTGAAGGTCTATGACTGTTACCGTCCGCAACGGGCGGTGGACCGCTTCGTCGCGTGGGCGGCGGGCCCGGACCGCGCGATGAAGGCGGAGTTCTATCCGGAGGTGGACAAGTCCCACCTGTTCACGGACGGCTACATCGCCCGCCGGTCCGGCCACAGCCGGGGCAGCACGGTGGACCTGACGATCGTGAGGTTGCCGGCGGCCCCGGTCCGGGCGTACCGGCTCGGCGAGCGGCTGACGTCGTGCTACGCGCCGAAACGCTTCCCGGACGCCTCGATCGAGATGGGCACGGGCTTCGACTGCTTCGACGAACGCGCCCACACCCTGGACCCGCGCGTGACCGGCCCCGCCCACACGGACCGGCTGTGGCTGAAACGCCTGATGCAGGACGCGGGCTTCACCGGCATCCCGGAGGAGTGGTGGCACTTCACGTACCGAAACGAGCCCCACCCGAACACCTACTTCACCTTCCCCGTCTCCCCGGCGTCCCTCGGATAGCAACATCAGCCCGCGGACAGGCCGCCGGGCTCTTGCGCGTCGCGGCGGCTTCGGTACTTTGACCGGCGTGAAGATCAGGGCGGTTGCCGTCGTTGTCTTAGCCGGGGCCGCGGGGTGCGCTCACGGGCATTCGGTTTCTCCTGCCGCGAGCGGCGTGGCGCCGCCGCGGATCAGGGGCGACATCCTGATGATCGGCGGGCCGTGGCCGGATCGGCACATCCGCCCTCGGACGTCGACCGTTCTCGTGCTGGGGTCCTCCCGCACCACGGTGAAGCGGGTGACCGTCGCCGACGGGGTGTTCGCGTTCACGGTGCCCGCGGGGGACTACGAGGTGAGCGCGCGCGTGGATCAGTTGGTCTGCGGGCCGGCTCAGCGCGTGACCATCCCGTCGCGGGACACCGCGTTGCACTTCGTCTGCCCGATCAAGTAGTCCGGTCCTCGGCTTCGCGGCGGGTGAAGTGGACGATGTCGCTCCAGCGGTTGCCGTTGGGGTCTGCCTGATCAGCGTGTCGAGCCAGGTCGGACGGATACGCGTCTCCTCAGCCCGGCCGAAAAGTCATCTCTGGGCCGTCTGAAGGCGCAGGTGTACGCCGTCGAGGAAGAGGTGATCTGGCCGACGATCCGGTCGGCCATGGCGCCGAGCAGCGCTTCCTTGTTCGTGAAGTGCCAGTAGATGCCGCCGGCCTGCACGCCGAGCCGCGCACCCAGCTTGCGCATGGTCAGGCCGTCGAGGCCGTCGGTGTCCAGCAGCGCCAGGGCTCCGGTCACGATGGCCGCACGCTTCAGCCGCACGCCGCAACCCTGGGTAGAACGATGGTCACGGCGCGACGGCCTCACCGAGGACCTCGACCAGGGACTCCCTCGTCGGAACCGAGGTCAGGCCACCCTGGGCGAGGGCCGCGTTGCCACCGCCCCCGCCGCCCAGCCGGGCGGTCGCGGTCTTCAGCACCTCATCGGCGCGCAGGCGGCCGGACAGGCTCCCCGGGACGCTCACGACCAAGGTCGACCCGCTCCACAGCACGACCACCCGGCCCCGCTTCTCCGCCTCCCGCCGGGCCTCGTTGCGCAGGGCGGCGACCGTGCCCTCCGCCGGGGCCAGCATCACCGGGACCTCGTTCACCACGGTCTCGAAACCGCCCGACACCGTCGCCGCGGCCGCCGGTTTCGGGCCCTTCGCCGCCTCCACCAGGCGCCGGGCCGCCGGTACCACGTCCTTCGCCGGCGTACGCAGCGTCGCCGCCACCTCCGACAGCGACGACGCCTGCTCCAGCGAGTACTCCACCGCGCGGCGGCGGGTCACCGCCACGATCCGGCGTACGCCCGACGCGACGCTCTGTTCCGACACCACCCGGAACGAGCCGATCTGGGACGTACGGTCCACGTGGGTGCCGCCGCACAGCTCCTTGGAGAAGGCGCCGAACGACAGCACGCGTACGGAGTCCTGGCCGTAGTCCTCCCCTTCCAGGGAGAGCGCGCCCGACGCCTTCGCCGACGACGGGTCCATGACCTCCACCTCCCGCGAGGCGTCCGCCAGCACCCAGTCGTTCACCAGGCGCTCCACCGCGACCAGCTCGTCCGCGATCAGCGGGCGCGGATGGGTGAAGTCGAACCTCAGCCGCTGCGGCTCCACCAGCGACCCGGCCTGCCGTACGTGCGGGCCCAGCACCGTACGCAGGGCGGCGTTCAGCAGATGGGTGGCGGTGTGGTTGGCCGCGGTCTCGGCGCGCGAGGCCGCGTCGACCGTCAGCGAGACGACGTCGCCCACCCGCAGGACGCCCGAGCGCACGCTCACCCGGTGCAGGAAACCGCCGCTGTCGTGCACGACGGTCCCGGTGACCTCGCCGAGCCCCTCCACGACCCCGCGGTCGCCGACCTGCCCGCCGCCCTCGCCGTAGAACGGCGTCCGGTCCACGATCATGTCGGCCTCGGTCCCGGCCTCCACCTGGTCCACCGTCGTACCGCCCGCGAACAGCGTGAGGACGGTGCCCTCCGAGGACAGCGTGTCGTAGCCGAGGAACGTCGTCCGGCCGCGCACGGCGACCGGCAGGACGTCGTCCGTCCGCAGCCGGCGGTCCGCGGAGTCCGTCACGCCCCGGCTCAGCACTTTGTGCCGCCGCAGCGCCGCGTCGAACTCCGCGAGATCCAGCGTGGCCCCCTGCGCCGCCGCCAGGTCGCGGGTGATCTCCACCGGCAGGCCGTACGTCGCGAAGAGGTCGAACGCGTCGGTGCCGCTGATGACGTCGTGCCCGGCGATGACCTTGTCGAGGCGGTCGAGCCCGCGCCGTACCGTGACGCCGAACTCGTCGCGCTCCCGCTCGATGGCGGCCAGCACCGCGGATCGCGACGCGGCGAAGTGCGGGTACACCGGTCCCAGCGAGCCCACGACCGCCTCCACGATCGGTGCGACGTCGAACCGGTCCTGGTGGCGGCCCATCGCCAGCGTCACGCACTTGCGGATCAGGCGGCGCGGGACGTAGCCGCGACCCTCGTTCCCCGGCCGTACGCCGTCGGACATGATGGCCACCGCCGCCCTCAGGTGGTCGGCGATCACCCGGTGGTGGTGCAGCACCTCGCCGCCCTCCCCCATGACGTCCTGGACCGAGCGGACCACCGGCGCGAGCAGGCCGGTGTCGTAGACGCTGTCCAGGCCGTTCAGCGCGAGCTCCATGCGCTCCAGGCCCGAACCGGTGTCGACGCTGGTGAACGGCAGCGGCCGCAGCACGCCGTCGAGCCCCTTGTCGAACTGCATGAAGACGCCGGCGTTCCAGATCTCGATGTAGCGCCGCGTCGTGTCGAACTCCCCACCCGGGACGTAGGCGGGGCCGAACTCCTCGCCGGTGTCGAGGAAGACCTCGGTGCAGGGGCCGCAGGGGCCGCTCTCCCCCGCCGGCCCCCAGAAGTTGTCCGACGCGGGCAGGCCCACGATGCGGTCGCGCGGAACGCCCACGCGCTCCCACGCGAGCGCGGACTCCTCGTCCGCCGGCAGGCCGAGCCGCTCGTCGCCGCCGAACACCGTGACGTACAGCCGCCGCGGGTCCAGGCCGAGGTCGCCGGTCAGCAGCTCGTAGGCGAGCTCGACCGCGCGCTCCTTGAAGTAACCGCCGATCGACCAGCTGCCGAGCATCTCGAAGTAGGTGATGTGGTGCCGGTCGCCGACATCGTCGATGTCCTTGGTCCGAATGCAGCCCTGGACGTTGCACAGGTCGGACGCCGGCGGCGTCCGCTCGCCGGTGAAGTACTTCTTCAGCGGGGCCATGCCGGAATTGACGAAGAGCAGGGTCGGGTCGCCGGCCGGCACGACCGAGGCGCCGGGGATGCGCAGGTGGTCGTGGCGCTCGAAGAAGCGCAGGAAGGTTTCGCGAATGCTCTCACCGTCGGCCATGAACCATCCTAGGTACGGGGCGCGTCCCGAAGGCGAATGCTTTTTCCGGCCCTGGAGGCCGGAAACAGGGCCGGAAGGCCATTACCGTTACGAGTGATCGTCACGTCTGCAGGGAGCCCCCGATGGCCCAGATCACCGCACTGCGCGCGGGCGATCCACAGACGCTCGGCGCGTATCGCCTGACGGGCCGCCTGGGCGAGGGCGGCCAGGGCGTCGTCTTCGCCGCGCACGCCCCGGACGGCTCCCCGGTGGCGCTGAAGGTCCTGCGCGACGAGTGGTCGGCGGACGGCCGGGTGCGCGAGCGGTTCGCCAAGGAGGTCGGGGCGGCCCGGCGGGTCGCGCCGTTCTGCGTCGCGCAGGTCCTGGACGCCGACCTGTCCAGCTCACCCCCGTACATCGTGACCGAGTTCGTCGACGGGCCCACCCTGCTGGAGGCCGTACGGACCGAGGGGCCGCGGTCGGGCCCGGCCCTGCAGCGTCTCGCCGTGGCCACCGCGACCGCGCTCGCCGCGATCCACGAGGCCGGCGTCGTGCACCGCGACTTCAAGCCGGCCAACGTGCTGCTCGGCCCCGACGGCCCGCGCGTGATCGACTTCGGCATCGCCCGTACGGTGGACGGCGCGACCACGTTCACCGGCGGCATCGTGGGCACTCCCTCGTACATGGCGCCGGAGCAGTTCGAGGACCGGGCCATCGGGCCGGCGGCCGACGTGTTCGCCTGGGGGTGCGTGGTCACCTTCGCCGCGACCGGCACCTCGCCGTTCGGCGGCGGCAGTGTGGCCGCGATCAGCCACCGCATCCTGCGCGGGGAGCCCGAGCTCGGCGGGCTGACCGGGCCGCTGCGGGACGTCGTCCTCGCCTGCCTGGCCAAGGACGAGACCGCCCGGCCGTCGATGCGGCACCTCCTGCTGTGGCTGCTCGGCCGCCCGGACGCGGCGCGGGCGCCGATCGGCGAGGCCCTCGCGGCCGGGCGGCGGACCGCGGTCATGGCCGAGCCGCCGCGGCCGTACGCGACCCTCGTGCAGCCCGGGACCGTGCCCGTACGCCCGCGTACGGGCCTGCGCGCGGCGCTGATCGGGGCGGGCGCCGTCGTCGCGGTCGCGGCGATCGCCGCCGCCGCGCTGCTCTGGCCGGACGGCGACGGCGGGTCCCCCGTCCACACGAACAGCCCGGCGCCCCCGACCACGGCGGCCGCGCAGAACCCGGGCGGGCTGGCCCGTACGCCGCGCCTGGGCCTGGAGTTCTGGCAGAACGGCGCCCAGGACGCGATGACGTTCGGGCAGCACGGCGCGAACGACGTCGTGACCGTGGCGATGAAGAAGGCGCCGTTCGAGCTGAGGTTCCCCAAGCAGCCCAAGGACGTCGCCGTCGAGGTGTGCGCCTGGGTGGACGACAGCGTCTTCTCGCTCCAGGACGGCGCGCCGGTGAGCGCCAACCCCTACTTCCGGCCGGGCACCGGGATCGCCGACTACGAGTACGGCAGCGGCACTCTGTACCTCAACAACGAGGGCCACAACCAGTTCGCCGGCACCCGGATCGCCGCGCAGTCCTCGACGCAGGACAAGGTGTACGTCGCCCAGACCTGGCGCGACCAGCAGAGCACGCCCCTGCAGCAGCAGCGCGGCGACCTGTACCTCACCGTGTTCATCGACAAGGACAAGGACGGGAAGTTCAAGCTGACCGGCCCGGCGGAGTACGAGTTCCTGATCCTGCACTTCTGACCAGGGCCCGGAGGTCAGGCGTGCGGGCGGAACGCCACGCGTACACAGCCGTCCTTCTTGTGCTTGAACAGGTCATAGCCGCGCGGCGCCTCGTCCAGCGGCATCTCGTGGGTGGCCAGGTGGCGGGTCGACAGTTCGCCGCTCGCCATGCGCTTGAGCAGCATCGGGACGTAACGCTGCCCGTGCTGCTGCGCGCCGGAGACCGTCAGGCCCTTGTTCATCAGCACGCCGAGCGGGAAGTTGTCCACCATCCCGCCGAACACGCCGAGGACGAAGACCGAACCGCCCTTGCGGCAGGCGTAGATGGCCTCGCGCAGCGCGGTCGGCCGCTCCTTCGGCATGCGGAGCCGCTGCTTGACCATCGCGTACGCGTACTGCCCGTCCGGCGCGGTGGTGGCCTCCATGCCGACCGCCTCGATGCAGACGTCCGGGCCGCGCCCGCCGGTGCGTTCCCGCAGCTCGGCCTGGACGTCCGTACGGGAGTAGTCGATCGTCTCGGTGTCCATGTACCGCTCGGCCATGGCCAGCCGCTCGGGCAGGCGGTCGATGACGATGACCTGGTCGGCGCCGAGGATCTGCGCCGCGCGCGCCGCCATCTGGCCGACGCCGCCCGCGCCCCACACGGCGACGACGTCGCCGGGCTTGACGCCGCCCAGATGCGCGCCCATCCAGCCGGTCGGCGCCGCGTCGGAGGCGTACAGGGCGTCCAGATCGCCGACGCCGTCGGGCACCGGGAAGGTGCCGTAGTCGGCGAACGGGATCCGGATGTACTCAGAATGGCTGCCCTTGAAACCGCCCATGGCGTGGGAGTAGCCGAACACGCCGCCGGACTCGAAGCCGAGGGCCGTCTGTTCCAGGTCCCAGTTGGGGTTGGTGTTGTCGCACAGCGACCACAGGTCGTGCGTGCAGTACCAGCAGCGGCCGCAGCCGATGAACGAGGTCACCACGACCCGCTCGCCCACCTTGCGGCGGCGGACCCCGGGGCCGACCTCGACGATCTCCCCCATGAACTCGTGCCCCATCACGTCGCCCGCCTGCATGGTCGGGACGAAACCGTTGATGAGGTGCAGGTCGGACCCGCAGGTCGTGGTCAGCGTGACCTTCAGGATGGCGTCCTGGTCGTTCAGGATCTGCGGGTCCGGGACCCGCTCCACCGCGATCTTGTTCACGCCCTCCCAGCACAGCGCCTTCACCGTCGTCCCCCTCGCCGGCCGGAGAACTCCAGGAGGTCTCCGACCTGGGACGGCTGCGGCGACGGCGGCCAGTCCGGGCGCAGCACCTCGCCCGCCTCGATCATCGCCTTGGCCTCGCGCAGCGCCCGCTCGACCATGCGCCGGGGGTCCTCCTCGGGCCGCCGGTCGACCATGCCGGGCACTCTCGTACGGGGAAGCTCGCGCAGCCGGGCGCCGAGTTCGGTGCCGCGGTCGCCGGGAGCGGGACACACCTTGATGTCGACCGCGTCGCCGAGCCGGGTGAGCGGCTCCGGCAGGTCCGACCGTGAGGCGAGCCGCTGGGGCGAGCAGTTGACGGTGACCATGATCCAGCGGTTCTTGGGCGCGCGGTCCCGGCTCATGCCGGGCCGCGAGGCCATCCAGCGGACGACGCCCGCGCCGGCCACCAGCACGCCCAGCCCGCCGGCGACGCGTTTCACGTTCGTGCCGCCGACGGCGGGGACCGCCGGAAGGCCGGCGCGTGAGCGGGCCTTGGCCTGGACGGCCATCCGGCCGAGCGCACGGCAGGCCATCAGGGCCGTGCCCGCCATGATCCGGGCCGACGGCGTCATGTTCTGAGCCGGCCGGCGTCTGCGTGTTCTCTCGGCGGCGAAGCGCCACCCGCGAATCTGCTGCTGCATGGGTTCGGACCGTCCGTGAGTCGGTGGAATGTCGGCGATGCTCGGCCTTGCGAGAGCTGCCGTACCCGCGCCGACCTGGGCGTTCACGCCCGACTCGCGCTCTACGAGGAGGGTTTTACCGTTACCCGGCCAGGGCTTGGTGCGTGCGCCGGGACGGTCAGACCCGGCCCACGCCGGCGAGCACCCACGAGGTGCCGCCCGCCGTCTCGCCGTTGACGTCCGGGTGCCACTCGGGCGCCGGCACCAGGCCGGGGGCGACCAGGTCCAGGTCGCCGAAGAGGCGCTCGATCCGCGGACGGGTCCGGAGCACGGCCGGGGCGGTGGAGTTGCGGTACGCCTCGGTGATCGTCTCCACCTTCTCCTCGTCCTGGCCGCTGCCGGTGATCGTCGAGATCACCACGTGGCTTCCGGGCGCCAGCGCGTTCCGGAAGTTCCGTACGAGCCCGGCGGCCTCCTCGTCGTCGGGCACGAACTGCAGCACCGAGACGAACAGCACCGCGACCGGCCGCGAGAAGTCGATCAGGCCGTTGAGCCCGGGGTGGGACAGGATCGCCTCCGGCCGGCGCAGGTCGGCCTCGACGAACGTCGTGTTGCCGTTGCGGGCCAGCAGCGCCTCGCCGTGCGCCTGCACGATCGGGTCGTTGTCGACGTAGACGACGCGCGCGTCGGGGTCGACCTCCTGGGCGACCTCGTGCACGTTGCCCTGGGTGGGCAGGCCGGTGCCCAGGTCGACGAACTGGCGGATGCCGGTCTCGACGGCGAGGTGGCGTACGACACGGCGCAGGAAGGCGCGGTTCTCGCGGGCGACCTGGCGCCCTTCGGGCATGACCGCCAGGATCGCCTCGGCCGCCACGCGGTCGGCGGCGAAATTGTCCTTGCCACCGAGGTAGTAGTTGTAGAGGCGGGCCGGGCTGGGGATCGAGACGTCGATGCCGCGAGGCTCCCGCCCGTCGGACAAATCCGGCCAACCATCACCCGAAGCCATGTTTTCGCCCACGGGGGCATCGTAGTGCCAAACGATCATCGATCTCCAATACGACTTCATCTCCCGGTAAAGCGCTCTTTCGTCACCAGGGCGTTTCCCGGCTCGGCGGACAGAAAGGCACGAGTTCCACCTTGAGCCTTTACTCCGCGTTGTCTGAATGAGGGTGTCGTATGCGAACGGCCCGCTCATAACGTCATGGAGGACTCCGGAACGCCGTCGCGTCACGCGATTTGCAATGGAGGGCCGCATGACGACGTCAGAAACGCGGGCAGAGGCCGATCTGGACGAGCCGGTCGTCCATATCCTCTGGATCAACGGCGGCCTGAGCTGCGACGGCGACTCGGTCGCCCTCACCGCCGCCTCGCAGCCGAGCATCGAGGAGATCGTCCTCGGCGTGCTGCCCGGCCTGCCCAAGGTCGCGGTGCACTGGCCGCTGATCGACTTCGAGTCCGGCCCGATGCAGGGCGCCGACCCGTTCATCGAGTGGTTCTACAAGGCCGACCGGGGCGAGCTGGACCCCTTCGTCCTCGTCGTCGAGGGCTCGATCCCGAACGAGTCGATCAAGACCGAGGGCTACTGGTGCGGCTTCGGCAACAACCCCGAGACCGGCCAGCCGATGACCACGAGCGAGTGGCTCGACCGGCTCTCGCCCAAGGCGACCGCGATCGTGTGCGCCGGCACCTGCTCGGCGTACGGCGGCATCCACGCGATGGCCGGCAACCCGACCGGCGCGATGGGCGTGCCGGACTACCTCGGCTGGGACTGGCGGTCCAAGGCCGGCCTGCCCATCGTGAACGTCCCCGGCTGCCCCGTGCAGCCGGACAACATGTCCGAGACGCTGCTGTACCTGCTCTACCAGCTCGCCGGGCAGGCGCCGATGATCCCGCTCGACGAGGCGCTGCGGCCGACGTGGCTGTTCGGCATGACCGTGCACGAGGGCTGTGACCGGGCGGGCTACTACGAGCAGGGCCAGTTCACCACCGAGTACGGCTCGCCGAAGTGCCTGGTCAAGATCGGCTGCTGGGGCCCGGTGGTGAAGTGCAACGTGCCCAAGCGGGGCTGGATGGGCGGCATCGGTGGCTGCCCGAACGTCGGCGGCATCTGCATCGCGTGCACCATGCCCGGTTTTCCGGACAAGTTCATGCCCTTCATGGACGAGCCGCCCGGGGCGCGGGTGTCCTCGGCCGCCAGCGGCGCGTACGGCGCCGTGGTCCGCCGCCTGCGCACCATCACGCTGCGGACCGTGGACAAGGAACCCAGGTGGCGGCACAAGGGCCGCGCACTGCTGACCGGATACCGAGCGCCGTGGAGCTGACCGATGACGACCTCTCCAGAGAAGGAATCCCGGCTCGTCGAGATGGCGTGGGATCCGATCACCCGCATCGTCGGCAGCCTCGGCATCTACGCGAAGGTCGACTTCGCCGAGCGGAGGGTGGCCGAGTGCTACAGCACCTCGTCGATCTTCCGCGGCTACAGCATCTTCATGAAGGGCAAGGACCCGCGCGACGCGCACTTCATCACCAGCCGCATCTGCGGCATCTGCGGCGACAACCACGCCACGTGCTCGGTCTACAACCAGAACATGGCCTACGGTGTACGGCCGCCGCACCTCGCCGAATGGATCATCAACCTCGGCGAGGCCGCGGAGTTCATGTTCGACCACAACCTGTACCAGGAGAACCTGGTCGGGGTGGACTACTGCGAGAAGATGGTCCGCGAGACGAACCCGGGCGTGCTGGCCCAGGCCGAGAACACCCGATCGCCGCACGCCGAGGAGCACGGCTTCCGGACGATCGCCGACATCATGCGGTCGCTGAACCCCCTCGAAGGCGCGTTCTACCGCGAGGCCCTCCAGGTCAGCCGGGAGACCCGGGAGATGTTCTGCCTCATGGAGGGCCGCCACGTGCACCCCTCCACGCTCTACCCCGGCGGCGTCGGCACCGTCGCCACCGTCCAGCTCTTCACCGACTACCTCACCCGGCTCATGCGCTACGTGGAGTTCATGAAACGCGTCGTCCCCATGCACGACGACCTGTTCGACTTCTTCTACGAGGCACTGCCCGGCTACCAGGAGGTGGGCCGGCGCCGGGTGCTGCTCGGCTGCTGGGGGGCGTTCAACGACCCCGAGCACTGCGACTTCCAGTACGCCGGCATGGCCGAGTGGGGCCGCAAGATGTTCGTCACGCCCGGCGTCGTCGTCGACGGGCGGCTCGTCACCGGGAGCCTGCTCGACATCAACCTCGGCATGCGCATCCTGCTCGGCAGCTCCTACTACGACGACTGGGCCGGCCAGGAGCCCTTCGTCACCCACGACCCGCTCGGCAACCCGGTCGACCCGCGGCACCCCTGGAACCAGCACACGATCCCGCATCCCCAGAAGCGCGACTTCGCGGACAAGTACAGCTGGGTGATGTCGCCGCGCTGGTTCGACGGAAAGGACCTGCTCGCGCTGGACACCGGCGGCGGGCCGCTCGCCCGGCTCTGGTCCACCGCCCTGGCCGGGAAGGTCGACATCGGCTACGTACGCGCGACCGGCCACAGCGTCCAGATCAACCTGCCGAAGAGCATGACGCTGCCGGAGAAGACGTTCGAGTGGAAGATCCCGATGTGGAACGGCGAGCCGCTGTCCAACGCGATCGAACGCAACCGGGCCCGCACCTACTTCCAGGCGTACGCGGCGGCGAGCGCGCTGTACTTCGCCGAGCAGGCCCTGGCCGAGGTGCGCAAGGGGCACACCAAGACGTGGGAGCCGTTCACCGTGCCGGAGGAGGCCGTCAGCGTCGGCTTCACCGAGGCCGTACGCGGCGTGCTCTCCCACCACATGGTCATCCGCAACGGCAAGATCGCCAACTACCACCCCTACCCGCCGACGCCCTGGAACGCCAGCGTCCGCGACGTGCACGGGACGCCGGGGCCGTACGAGGACGCCGTGCAGAACACCCCGATCTTCGAGGAGAACCCTCCGGAGACCTTCAAGGGCATCGACATCATGCGCGCCGTCCGCAGCTTCGACCCGTGCCTGCCGTGCGGCGTGCACATGTACCTCGGCAAGGGCAAGGAGCTGCGCACCCTGCACAGCCCGCACGCGTTCGACAGCCGGTGAGGGGACGCCGATGGAGACTCGTTTCGTCCAGGAGACCGGGGAGCGCGTCGACCGGCTGCTGGCCGACCTCGGCGGCCTCGCCGACGCGGCGGCCGTGGCCACCGCCGAGGAGCTGGTCCGCACGCTGGTCGGGCTGTACGGCGCGGGCCTCGAACGCGTGATGGAGATCGTCACCGAGGCCGGCGCGGCCGAGGCGCTCCACCGGCTCACCTCCGACGAGCTGGTGTCCGGCCTGCTCATCGTGCACGACCTGCACCCATTGACCACGCTCGAACGGGTCCGGACCGCCCTGGACGGGGTAGGTCCCCAGGTGACACTGCTGGGCGTCGCCGACGGCGTGCTCCGGATCAGGCTGAGCGGCTGCCACTCGTCGCTGGCGGCGGTCGAGCGGGCCGTCGCCTCGGCCGCGCCGGAGATCACGGCGGTCGAGGTCGAGCGGGAGACCGCGCTCCTGCAGATCGGGCCGCGTCCGCGGGACGGGGCGGTGCGCCGATGAGCGCCCTGTTCTGGCGACGCGCGAAGGCTTCGAAGGGTTCGACGGGGAGGAACGATGATGAAGGGCCTGCTCACCCTGGCGGTGGTGACCGCGCTGACGGTGCTGGTCATCAACGCGCTGCCGGACCTCCGGAGGTATCTGAAGATCCGGGGCATGTGACCGCGATGCACGAGCTCGGGATCGCCGGGGCCGTCCTGCGGGCGGTGGAGCGGCGCGCCGCCGGGCGGCGGGTCCGCCGGGCCCGCGTACGCGCCGGCGCCCTGCTGCACATCAGCGGTCCGGCGCTCAACCAGGCGTTCATCGCGGTCTCCGACGGGACCGTCGCGGACGGCGCGCATCTCGACGTGGTCATCGAGCCGGCCCGCATCGCCTGCCGGTCGTGCGGGCGCACGGCGACCTCCGACCGGATGCTCGCCGTCTGTCCCGGGTGCGGCGGAACACGCATGGACCTTCAGGGAGGAGACGGCCTCGTCCTGGAGGCGGTCCAGTTCGCCGAGGCGGAACGGAGGGTCGGACATGAACCATCGACGTGAAGCCGAGAGCGGCTCGCCGCCCGAGGCCGGCCGGGGCGGCGAGGAGACGCGGCGCGCGGGCGACCGGGCGTTCGGGCCGCCGCCGCCCGGCCCGCAGTGGCCCGGCCGCGAGCCGTCCGAGGCCGAGATCAACGGTGTCCCCGCGACCGACACCGAGGCCCGTACCCCTCTCGGCGTCGGCACGAGCACGACGCGCCGGGCGGAGAAGGCCGCGAAACGGGAGAGAGACGGGGTTCACGGCAGGACGCGCCGGCCGTACGGGACCTCAGAGCCGGAGGATGACACGGGTGTGGCACCGCAGCGGCCGGTCCATCCGGAGAGCCCGCGCCTTCCGACCGGTGACCAGGCCGGATGATTTGACGGTCTAGTCCGCATTTACGTCGATAGACCGGTTCGAGAAATATGCCGGGAAGTGTCGATTAGAGTCGGCCTCTGTACCGAGCGGGTGACAGAGCGGTCACCCGCTCTTTCGCCGGACCCTTCCTGGAGGTCACCCCGTGCCGGAACAGGCACCGCCGGTGGGCATCGACACGAGCAGGCCGAGCGTCGCCCGGATGTATGACTACTACCTCGACGGAAAGGACAATTACGCCGTCGACCGGGCCGCCGTCGACAAGGTCGCCGAGGCGCTCCCGGAAGTACGCCAGGTCGCGCGGGAGAACCGCGCCTTCCTGCGCCGCGCCGTACGGCACATGGCGCGCCAGGGCATCCGGCAGTTCATCGACATCGGTTCCGGGCTGCCGACCGCGGGCAACACCCACGAGATCGCGCAGGAGATCATCCCGGACGCCCGCGTCGTCTATGTCGACAACGACCCGGTGGTCCTCGCGCACGGCCGCGCGCTGCTCGCCGCCGACGACAACACCACGGTGGCCACCGCCGACCTGCACAGCCCCGACGACGTGCTCGGGCACGCCCAGACGACCAAGCTGATCGACTTCGCCGAGCCGGTGGGCGTGCTGCTGATCGCCATGGTGCACTTCCTCACGTCCGAGGAACGGCCGCGCGTCATGGGCCGGTTGCACGGGGCCCTGGCGCCGGGCAGCCACATCGCCGCGACGCACACCTCGACGGACGGGCAGTCGCCGGACGCGACCGCGCAGATCGAGGCGGTCTACGCGACCACGCCGACGCCCATCTACCTCCGCTCGCGGGCGGAGATCGAGCCCTTCTTCGACGGCTTCGCGCTGGTGGCGCCCGGCCTGGTCATGCTGGACGAGTGGCAGCCCGACCCGGAGGACCCGGGACCGGCCCCGACGCGCTGGATGTACGGCGGGGTCGGCCACAAGCTCCGCTCATAGCACCAGGTTGAGCAGCATGATGAGGACGATGGAGACGACCGAGATGATCGTCTCCATCAACGACCAGGTCTTGATGGTCTCGCCCACGCTCATCCCGTAGTACTCCTTGACGAGCCAGAACCCGGCGTCGTTGACGTGGGAGAAGAACAGCGAGCCCGAGCCGATCGCGAGCACCAGCAGGGCCGTGTGCGAGGTGCTCATCCCCGTGGCGAGGGGCGCCACGATACCGGCCGCCGAGATGGTCGCGACCGTGGCGGAGCCGGTCGCGAGACGGATGCCGACCGCGACGAGCCAGGCGAGCAGCAGCGCCGAGATGTTCGCGCCGTCCGCGGCCTGCGTGATCGTCTTGCTCACGCCGGAGTCGATCAGGGTCTGCTTGAACCCGCCGCCCGCGCCGACGATCAGCAGGATGCCCGCGATGGGCGGCAGCGACTCGGCGACGATGGAGGCGATCCGCTCGCGGCCGAAGCCCGCGCTCAGCCCGAGGGTGAACATCGCGACGACGACCGCGACGAGCAGCGCGAACAGCGGCGTGCCGATGGCGTCCAGGACCGTACGCACCGTGTCGCCCTTGTCCAGCCAGACGTCGGCGACCGCCTTGCCGAGCATGAGGACGACCGGCAGCAGGACCGTGGCGACCGTGAGGGCGAAGCCGGGCCGCCGCTGCGGGGTCGTCTCCTCCTCTTCGGGGTCGTCCTCGACCAGTTCCGCGGGCGGCTCCGCGTGGACCCAGCGCGCCGCGACCCGGCCGAACAGCGGCCCGGCGATGATCACGGTGGGCACGGCGACGAGCAGGCCGAGGGCGAGGGTCACGCCGAGGTCGGCCTTGACGGTGCTGACCGCGACGAGCGGACCGGGGTGGGGCGGCACCAGGCCGTGCAGGACCGACAGTCCGGCGAGCGCGGGGATGCCGACGAGCATGAGCGGCTGGCCGGACCGCTTGGCGACGAGCAGCACGACCGGCACGAGGAGCACGAGGCCGATCTCGAAGAACATCGGCAGCCCGATCAGCACCGCGATGAGCGTCATCGCCCAGGGCAGCATGCGGACGCCGGACTTGGCGAGGATCGTGTCGACGATCTGGTCGGCGCCACCGGAGTCGGCGAGCAGCTTGCCGAGCATCGACCCGAGCGCGATCAGCACGCCGACGCTGGCGACCGTGTCGCCCAGGCCGCCGCTGAAACTATCGATGATCTTGCTGAGCGACATGCCGGCGACGCCGCCGAGCACGCCGGTCCCGAGCATGAGCGCCAGGAACGGGTGCATCTTGGCCTGAGTGATCAGTACGACGATGACGGCGACACCCGCGATGGCGGCGAGGATCAGCCGGGTGTCATGACCGCTCCAGGAGGAAGCGGCCAGCGTGCCGCTTGTGAGCGCGTTCATGGAAGAGCTCTCTTCCTGTCTTGAGGCTTTTCGGGGGGCGAGGGGGTCATCCTTTGGGACAGGTGGAGAACGACGACGGAGGTGCCCGGCCGGCGATCATGCCGTACATCCTGACCGGTTCGACCATAGAACACCAGGTCCGCCGCCTATCGCCCCGCTAAAGCGAGGTCAGCTGGCCGGTGACGCCCGCCCGCGGGGAGCCGCGTACGACGGCCGGCTCCGCGACGCGTCCCCCGCCGCACGCGGGCCGGTCGGCGGAGGCGGCGCGGCGGCCCGGCGTTAAGCTGCCCGGCGGAGCCGAGTGCGAGACGCCTCGGCCCGCCGACACGCCCCCGGGAGACGATCGATGAGCGACCGAGCAGACGAGACGATCAAGGCGTTGCGCTCCGGCCACGACGAGCTCGCCGCGCTGGTGCGCGGTTTCACCGCGGAGGACCTCGCCCGTCCGTCCGGGGCCTCGGAGTGGGACGTCTCGCAGGTGCTCAGCCACCTCGGCAGCGGCGCGGAGATCGCCCTCGCCGGCCTCGAGGGCGCGCTGGAGGGCACCGGCGACCCGGGCGGCGACTTCAACAAGAACGTGTGGGCGCGCTGGGACGCCATGTCGCGTGAGGAGCGCGCCGAGGGCTTCCTCGCCGCGAGCGAGACGCTGACGAGCCGCTACGAGGCGCTGGACGACGAGACGCGCGACGACCTGCGCATCGACCTGGGGTTCCTGCCCGCGCCCGTGGACGTGGCCACCGCCGGCGGGCTGCGGCTCAACGAGCTCGCCCACCACGCCTGGGACGTCAAGGTGGCGTTCGACCCGGCGGCGACGCTCGCCCCCGAGGCCACGCCGCTGATGTTCGCCCAGTCCGAGATGCTGATCGGCTTCCTCGGCCGGGCCGCCGAGCTGGAGGGACGGCCGGTGAGCCTCGCGGTGAACACCACGTCGCCGGAGCGTTCCTTCGGGCTCGAGGTCGGCGAGACGGTGGCCGTCACCGAGGTCCCCGGCAGCCCGGACGCGGTCCTGACCGCCCCCGCCGAGTGGTGGCTGCGCCTGACCGCCGGCCGGCACGCCCCCGAGCACACTCCGGCCGCCGTCGAGCTCAGCGGTGACACGATCACGCTGGACGACTTGCGCCGCGTGTTCCCCGGCTTCTGACACCGGTGATTTACGGCGAAATAGAAGATTTATTGTGACGTAACACGCGACGTTGTTTACTGTTCGCCGCCTTGACGTCGCCTGCCGCCCGAGCGCAGAGTAGAAGAGATCGCACATTGTGCAATCTTGCGGTCGATTCGGAATGCGATGGCGCATTTATCGCTAGCCGGATAACTCGGTCCCAAGGATCCGCGTGACAGGCGTGACGCGCGGACACCGGGGCGGAGCCGGTGCCGCATCCCGGTGGCGCGGGGATGCGACGCCGTACCGCCCGTAATCGCCGGGGCCGACGGCCGGCGAGGGGAAGAAAATTTTCGTGGGCGGCCGGGACGCGCTCCCGGTCGCCCACCACGGCATGACCGCGAATCCGCGAACAGCGCATCTCTGGCGTATACCCCCTAGGGGTACTATCATTCCGGCAGTGATCGGTACGCCCTCGTCCAGGGAGGCTCGCGGATGAACGCGATCGGGCACGCGCTGGCGATCGCCGGGTCGATGACCTGGGAGATCCTCTGGGCGTTGATTCTCGGGTTCGCCCTGTCCGCCGTGGTCCAGGCCGTCGTCCGCAGGTCGACGATCGTCCGGCTGCTCGGCGACGACCGGCCCCGCACGCTCGCGATCGCCACCGGCATGGGCATCGCGTCCTCCTCCTGCTCCTACGCCGCCGTCGCCCTGGCCCGGTCGCTGTTCCGCAAGGGCGCGAGCTTCACCGCGGCGATGGCGTTCGAGATCGCCTCCACCAACCTCGTGATCGAGCTGGGCATCGTGCTGGCGCTGCTGATGGGCTGGCAGTTCACCGCAGCCGAGTTCGTCGGCGGGCCGATCATGATCGTGGCCATCGCCCTGCTGTTCCGCCTCTTCCTGCGCGAGCGGCTGCTGCGGGAGGCCCGCGACCAGGCCGAACGCGGGATCGCCGGGTCGATGGAAGGGCACGCCGCGATGGACATGGCCGTCCAGCGGGAGGGGTCGTTCCGGGAACGGCTGTTCTCCCGCGAGGCGTTCACCGCGGTCGCGCACGTGTTCGTGATGGAGTGGGCGGCCATCCTCCGGGACCTCGTCATCGGGCTGCTGATCGCCGGCGCGGTCGCCGCCTGGGTGCCCGGCTCGTTCTGGCGGCACTTCTTCCTGAGCGGCCACCCGGTGGCGGCGGCGCTCTGGGGCCCGCTCGTCGGGCCGCTCGTCGCCGTCGTCAGCTTCGTCTGCTCGATCGGCAACGTCCCGCTGGCCGCGGTGCTGTGGAACGGCGGCATCAGCTTCGGCGGCGTGATCGCCTTCGTCTTCGGCGACCTGATCATCCTGCCCATCATCAACATCTACCGGAAGTACTACGGGACGCGAATGGCGCTGTTCGTCACCGCGACCTTCTACGCCGCCATGGTCATCGCGGGCTACCTCGTCGAGCTGATCTTCGGCGCCACTCGGCTCACTCCGGGGGAACGGCACGCCGCGGTCGTGGAGGAGCACATCGCGTGGAACTACACGACCTGGCTCAACATCGCCTTTCTGTTCATCGCCGCTGTCCTACTTGTCCGATTCGTCCGTACAGGTGGCATTGCGATGCTCAGAATGATGGGCGGCTCCCCCGACGGTGAGGAACACGGCGCCCACTAGGTCGCCTCACGCCGACGAACCCGCTATCTTCTGCCGTAACCGCAACATGGCCATTACTGCGAAACAACCGAAAATGACAGAAGCGCAGGCGACCGAGGTTCAGGTCACCGACAACGAGGCGTTCAACGCACTCGAACAAGAACTCGGCACGTTCCTCCGCCGAGCCCGGGCGATGTCCGCCGAGATGGGTCGTGAGGTGCATCCCGACCTCGACCCCGAGGCGTACGGGCTCCTCGCCGGGATTCACGACTACTCATGGGCGCGCGCGAGCGAACTCGCGCTGCACTTCGGGCTCGGAAAGGCCACCGTCAGCCGCCAGTTGAAGGTGCTGGCCGAGCTCGGCCTGATCGAGCGCCGGCCCGACCCCGGCGACGGCCGCGCCCACGTGCTCGCCCTCACCGAAGAGGGACGGCAGCGCCTGGAGAACGCCAGGAACGCCCGCCAGAAGCGCTGGCACCTCGTGCTCGGCACGTGGCCGATCGAGGACGTACGGCTGATGGCCGGGATGCTGGCGCGCTTCAACCGCCTCTGTGACGGCGGCGGCTGACCTCAGCCGTTACATCCGCACGAGCAGCCCTTCGGGCAGGAACAGCTCGAACCGTGACCACACGAACAATTGCGCATCATGTCCTCAGCGTGCGGCCCGACGGCGGGGACGGCAAGGAATACTATGGTCACCCCGCCATGAAAGCCCGTGAAACCGGATCGCGTCGCCCGGAGTCCAAAAGACCCCGCGAGACATTGACCGATGACGGAGGCGTGAGGACTGGATGGGCGCCGGTGAGCCCCGGTTCGGAGTGCTCGGCCCACTGTTGATCGAGGCGGACGGGAAGACCGTTCCGCCGCCAGGATCCCCCGTGGTCCGCGGGCTGCTCGGCGTGCTGCTGCTCGCCGGCGGACGTCCGCTGACCACAGAGCAGCTGATCGACCTCGTGTGGGCCGACCGCGCGGACCGTACGGGCCGCGGTTCGGTGCAGGCGGCGGTGTCCCGGCTCCGCGACTGGCTCGGCCGGCTGCCGGGTGACACGCCGCCGGTCGAGTACGACGGCGGCTACCGCCTCGTCCTCCCCGACGAGACGGTGGACCTCGGCCGGTTCCGCGACCTCGTCCGCCGGGCCGGGCGCAGCGACGCCGCCACCCGGTGCGAGCTACTGGACGCGGCGCTGGGCCTGAGGCGCGGACCGGTCCTCGCCGACCTGGACCGGGCCGGGGCGCTCGTCCGCGAGGTCGAGGAGTCCGTACGACGCGCCGCCGTCGCGTTCGCCGAGGCGGCCGTCGCGGCGGGCCGGCCCGGTTCGGCGGTCGCACGCGTGTCCGCGCTGGCCGGGGAGCATCCACTCGACGAGGCGCTGCAGGCGAGCCTGATCGAGCTGCTGTCACTCGACGGGCGCCCGGCCGACGCGCTGCGGCACTACCAGAAGGTGCGCGAGCGGATCAACGACGAGATCGGCGTCGAGCCGGGCGCCCGCGTGCGGCGCGCGTACCTCACCGTGCTCGCCCGTGACCGCGACCACGCGCCGGGGCCGCTCGTGGAGAACGCGATGCCCTCCCCCGCCCAGCTCCCGCCCGGCATCGCCGACTTCACCGGCCGCGAGGCCGACGTCGAGCTGCTGCACGCCGCGCTGGAGGAGTCAGAGGTCCCGGCGGTCGCGGCGATCTCCGGCATGGGCGGAGTCGGCAAGACCGTGCTCGCCGTGCACGTCGCGCACCGGCTGGCGGAACGGTTCCCCGGCGGGCAGCTCTACGCCGACCTCGGCGGCGGGGCGGACCCGGCGCGTGTCCTCGGCGGTTTCCTTGCCGCACTCGGCATCGCCGGCCACGCGATCCCCGAACCACCGGAGGAGCGTACGGCGCTGTACCGCAGCCTGCTCGCCGGGCGGCGCGTCCTCGTGCTGCTCGACAACGCCGCCTCCGAGGGGCAGGTGCGCCCGCTGCTGCCGGGCTCGCCGGGCTCGGCGGTGATCGTGACCAGCCGGGCGCGCCTGACCGGGCTGGAGTCGGCGCGGCCGGTCGAGCTGGAGGTGTTCGGCGCGCACGAGGCGACCGGGCTGCTCGCGCGCATCGCCGGGGCGCGGCGCATCGCGGCCGAGCCCGAGGCCGCCGCCGAGATCGCCCGGCTCTGCGCGTACGTGCCGCTCGCGGTGCGGATCGCGGGCGCGCGGCTGGCCGGCCGGCGGCACTGGGCCCTGGCCCACCTCGCGGCGCGGCTCGGCGACGAGCGCCGCCGTCTCGACGAGCTGTCGGCCGGCGACCTGGCGGTGCGCGCCGGTTTCGCGGTCAGCTACGCGCGGCTGCCCGACGGCGCCCGCGGCCTGTTCCGGCTGCTGGGCCTGCTGGAGGCCGCCGACTTCGCCGGCTGGGTGGCCACCGCGCTGCTCGACGCCTCCGCCGAGTCGGTCCAGGCCCACCTGGAGGCACTGGTCGACGCGCACCTGCTCACGGTCGCCGGCACCGACGCCACCGGGCGGCTGCGCTACCGCTTCCACGACCTCGTACGCCTCTACGCCCGCGAGCGGGCGCGGGAGGAGGACCCACCGGACGTACGGAACGCGGCGCTGGTCCGCGCCTTCGGCGCGTGGCTCTGGCTGTCCGAGCGGGCCGCCGAGCGGGTCCCCGGCCCGTGTTACGCGGCCATCCACGGTGGCGCGCCGCGCCGGCCGCTGCCCCCGGTGCTCGCCGGCGCCCTGCTGCGCGACCCCGCGGCCTGGTTCGACGCCGAGTGGGCCGCGCTGGTGGCCGCCACGGGCCAGGCCGGTGAGCTCGGGCTGGATGAGTTCGCCTGGGACCTGGCCGGCTGCCTGGAGAAGTACTTCGACGTCCGCGCCATGACGGCGGAGTGGCGGGCGACGCACGAGCGGGCGATCGCGCTGTGCCGGGCCACCGGCAACCGGCGCGGCGAGGCCGTGCTGCTCCGCGGGCTGGTCGAGGTGAGGACCTGGATCTCGGCCGACCCGGACGGTACGGCCATGGCCGCGCTGCACGAGCGGTCGCGGCGGCTGCTGGAGATGTTCGAGGAGATCGGCGAGCCGCGCGGGATGGCCGACGCGCTGGTCAACTGCGCCTGGGGGCTGGTGGCCGAGGGTGACCCGGACGAGGCGCTAGCGGTCGCCGGGCGCGCGCTGACGCTGGCCGGCGAGCACGACCACCTCGGCGGGCAGGCACGCGCGCACCACGTGATGGGCATCGCCTGCGGCGAGCCACGGGCCGAGGCGGCGATCGAGCACCTGGGCCGGGCGCTGGAGCTGGCGCGGGAGCTGGACAACCCGCGCTTCGCGGCCACGGCGATCCAGTTCCTCGGGGCGGCGCACTGCGCGGCCGGGCGCCTCGACAGCGGCCACGACCTGCTCGTCGAGTCGCTGATCATGTGCCACGAGCTCGGCGACCGCTACGCCGAGGCGTTCTCGCTGCTCTACCTGGCCAAGCTCTACGCCGTGCTCGGCGACCCGCGCTCCCGGCCGGCCGCCGAGGTCGTCGTCTCGGTCAGCCGCCGGTACGGCATGGGCCACCACCTCGCCGACGCCCTGGGAGTGCTGGGCGGCCTGGACCTGGCGGCCGGCCGGTTCGCGTCGGCCGTCCTCCAGTTGGAGGAGTCGGTGCTCGTCTGGCGGAGCCGCGGCTGGACCGCGTTCCTGGCGGAGTCGCTGCGCGGCCTCGGCCGCGCCCACGCGGGCGCCGGCGACGACGAGGCGGCCGCACGCGCCTGGCGCGAGGCGCGGGAGCTCTTCGGCCGGCTGTCCGACACCGCGGCGGTCACCGAGCTCACCGCGCTGCTGGACGGGATCCAGGGGGTGGTCCCGCCCTGCCGCTGAGTCCGTGTCCCGGCGCCCGCCGTAGGGCCGGCTGTCACCGGGCTCGTCGTGCTCCCCGGCCGTATCCGAGCGCACGCCGTACGGCCGCGGCGAGCCGACCGGGCGTGGCGGCGGGCAGCGCCGCCGCGATGTGCGCGTCGGGGCGGACGAGCCAGACGTCCCCGGGCTCGGCGCGCAGCGCGCCCGCGAGCTCCGGTCCGAGGCCGAGCACGGTCACCGGCGCCCCGGTGGCGGCGCGCGCGGCGCGGGCGAAGGCGCCGTGGTCCTCCCGGTCCGCGAGCAGGACGGTGAGCCCGTTCCGTACGACCTCGCGGAGCCGGAGCCCGGCCTGCTCGCGGACCGGGCCGTCCGGCACGATGACGCCCGGGGCCGGCACCGCGTCCTGGCCCTTGGGCGGCCGTCCGGGGAACGGGCGGCTCGGCTCCGGGGTGGTCAGCGGCGAGTCGACGTACCAGTACGGCTCGGCGAAGCGCCCGGAGTCCACGGCGGCCGCCGCGGCCGGGTCGCGCGCCGCGCGCTCCAGCGTCTCGCGCCGGGCGCGCCGTCCCGCCTCGGTCCGCGGCACGAGGAAGCTCATGGTCGCGCCGGTCACCGCGAGGTTCTCCGCCGCGGCGGCGTGGCGCTCGTCGTGGTAGCTGGCCAAGAGCTCCTCCGGCGCCCAGCCCCTTACGACGAAGGCGATCTTCCATGCGGCGTTCTCCGCGTCGGGCACGCCGGAGTTGAGCCCGCGCGCGCCGAAGGGCGCGACCAGGTGCGCGCAGTCGCCGGCGAGCAGCACCCGGCCCACCCGCATCCGGTCCGCGAGCCGCGACTGGAACCGGTACACCGACCGCCAGACCAGCTCGTACGGGACGGCGCCGATGATCTGCCGGATGCGGCGGTCGAGGCCGCCCCCGGCCTCCTCGGCGGCGAGGTCGAAGCCGGGCGGCACCTGCCAGTCGACGCGGTACGTCGAGTCCGGGCACGGGTGGATCAGGACCTGGCGGCCGGGGTTCCACTCGGGGTCGAAGTAGAACCGCCGTTCGCTCTCCCACCCCGGCAGACGGGCCCGGATGTCGCAGATCAGGAATTCGTCGCCGAACGCACGGCCGTCGAACCGCACGCCGAGCGCCCCGCGTACGGCGCCGGCGTGCGCGCCCGCGCAGGCGATCACGTGGGAGGCGCGGACCGTCTCCCCGTTCGCGCAGTGAAGGGTCACCCCGCCGTCATCCTGGCGCAGGCCGTCGACCTCGTGTCCCCGGCGCAGGTCGACGCGGCCGGACGCCTCCGCGAGCGCGCCGAGGATCTCCTCCGTACGCGCCTGGGAGAGGTTGACGAACGGCGGCAGCGGCGAGGCGCCGCGCGCGGTGAAGCTCCAGCGGGACAGCTCGCGGTCGCGGTAGAACGTGCGGGCCGTCGTCCAGGTGAGGCCCTCCGCGGCGACCGCGCCCGCGCCGAGGAAGGCCCAGACGTCGAGCACGTCGCGCTGCTGGCAGATCGAGCGGGAGCCGGTCGTGTCGCGTACGGTACGGCGTTCGAGCAGGACGACCGGCAGGTCCCAGCGGGCGAGCAGCAGCGCCGCGGTCAGCCCGACCGGCCCCGCGCCGATCACCGCGACGGGATCCACGACTCAGTCCTGTAGCTCGGCCCAGACCTCACGGTCGCGTTCGGCGGTCCAGATCCGCGGGCGCTCGATCCCGGACAGCTCGTCCCACAGCCGGGAGACGTCGAAGGGCAGGCAGTGCTCGAAGATCGGCCAGCCGCCGAAGCGCGGGGCGAGCCGCTCGTGGGTCACCTCGAAGGCCTCCCCGAGCGTGCCGCCGCGCCCGTGGACCGCGCCGACCTCGCGGAGCATGACCTCGAGGAAGTCACGGGTCTGGGCGACCGCCGCCTCGACCGCGTCCGCCCCACGCGCGACGGCGCCGCGCCCGCCGACGAGCGCCTCGGCGCCCAGCGCGGCGATCGCGTCCAGCGTGCCGCCGGCCCAGTCGGCGTGGAAGGCGTCGCCGGTGTAGAGCGCGGCCTGCGCCTCGACCAGGTCGCCGGCGAACAGGATCTTCTGGTCGGGGAGCCAGGCCACGATGTCGCCCTCGGTGTGACCCCGGCCGCAGTGCTGGAGCACGAGGTCGCCCCGGCCGCCGCCGAGGTCGATCGTGAACCGGTCGGTGAAGGTCGCGGTCGGCCAGGTCAGGCCGGGGATCGACGTGGGCTCCCTGAACAGCCGCGGCATCCGGCCGAGCTCGGACTCCCAGTCCTGCCGGCCGCGCTCGGCCACCAGCGCGCGGGTCCTCTCGTGCGCGACGATCACGTCGGCGCCGAACGCGCTCGCGCCCAAGACGCGTACGGCGTGGTAGTGCGAGAGGACGAGGTAACGGATGGGCTTGCCGGTGTGCTCGCGCAGCCGGGTCAGCCAGTCGCGGGCGGCGACGGGGGTGGCCAGCGCCTCGAAGCAGACGAGGAAGTCCTCGCCCTCGATCGCGCCGACGTTGGGATCGCCCTCGGCGGTCAGGGCGTACACCCCGTCGCCGAGGATCTCCAGGGTCTGCGCCTTGTCCTCCAGATCCGCGGACGAGGCGAACGGCTTGGCCAAAGCGACCTCCTGGGCGGGGGGCACCGCGTCGTTGATCTCCTCTCCGCGTACGCGGAGCCCGAAACCCCGTCTCAGGGACCGGCGCTCAGGTGGTCGCGCAGACCGGCGCCGAACGGCGTGGCGGTGCCGGCGTAGTCGCTGATCAGCGAGGGGCCCGAGGAGCAGTCCCAGGTGTTCCAGGTCCAGCCGAGGTACCCGACGCCGTGGGCGTCCGCCCAGTTCATGACGGTGTCGATGAACCCGTGCCCGCAGTCGTTCTCACCGATCTCGCTCAGCGTGAGCGGCACCTGCTGGGCGACCGGCGCGAGCTGGGCGTCGAAGCAGGACGCGCTGGAGCAGGTGTTGAAGTTGTACAGGTGCGCGAACGCCGCGAGGTTGTGCTCCGGGTCCGACGGCGCGTACTGCAGCCACTGCGTCAGGTCGTTGGAGTAGGCCAGGCCACCGATGAGGATGACGTTGGCCGCGCCGGTCGCGCGGACCGCGTCGACCAGGGACTGGAACCCCGCCACCTGGTACGGGATGCCGGCGCAGGTCCCGCCGTCGCGCCAGCAGACCCATCCGGAGGTCTCACTTCCGGTGGCGCGCTCAGGATAGGGCTCGTTGAACAGGTCGAGCACCACCGCGGGGTCGGCCTTGAAGGCGTTCGCGACACCGGTCCAGAAGGACGGCGCGTACTCCGCGTCCGGCATCGGCTTCTGGCAGGTCGCGTGGACGTCCGCGCAGCCGGAGGACGGGCCGGTGTAGGTGCCGTGGTTCCAGTGCATCTCGACGATCGGCGTGATGCCGTGGGCCTCCAGGCGGGAGACGAACCCCTCGACCTCGCTCTGGTACGCGGCGCCGCCGTAGCGGGGGTCGATGTTGCTCAGGCTGAGCCAGCACTCCTCGTTGAGCGGGATCCGGACCGCGGTGATCTTCCAGGCGGCCATGGCCTCGATCGCGGCGTCGTCGACCGGGCCGTCCCACACGCCGTACCCCTGCACGCACATGAACTCCCCACCGGAGCGGTTCGCGCCGCGCAGCCGTACGGTGCTCCCGGCGGCGTCGGCCAGGTGGTTGCCGGAGACGTGCAGCGCCGGGGCCTCGCCGCCGCCTCCGTCGTCTCCTCCGCAGGCGGTGCCGTTGACGGTGAATGACGTCGGATCGGCGTTGGTGCCGCTGTAGCCGAAGTTCGCGCCGATCTGCGTGGTCGCGCCGGTGGCGAGCGTGCCGTTCCAGCCCGCGTCGGTGACCGTGACGGTACGGCCCGACTGGCTCCAGGCGCCGCTCCAGCCCTGGGTGAGCGTCTGGTTCCCGGCGTAGGAGTAGGTCAGCGTCCATCCGCCGAGCCGGTCGCCGAGGTTGTGCAGGGTGATGGAGGCGGTGAAGCCCGACCCCCAGTCGTTCTTGGCGTAGTCCACCTCGCAGCGCACCGAGGCGTGGGCGGTGCCGGGGACCAGGCCGCCGCCGAGGAGGCCGAGGACGAGCGCCAGGAGTACGGAGATCATGCGTCTGGGTCGCACTGGACGGCTCCAGTTCGTGGGGTCCGATGGGAGCGCTCCCGCTGCTCCGGCGAACATAACTCCGGCCTTGACCTGGAGAAAAGCCGTTTTCACCGGTAATCACGGAAAGCTCTCCGGCGGTGGCCTGTTCCGGTCATTCGTTAGGGAGGCTCCCAATCAAACCCGGTCACGATTACCGTGGGCGTCCGGACCCGGGAGGTACGGTTGTCTATGGTCAGGTCACCTTTGATCATGGTGGCGTTCGCGGGTGTGGTCACCGCGGCCGCGGTGACACCGTCCCATTTCGCCACCGCCGCGCCGCCTCCCGCCGCGGCCGTCGCGTCGGGTCCGGGGTCCGCGCAGCTCACCTCCGGCTGGCGCATCCAGTCGTCGGCGACCGCCGGCGCCTCCGGCGCCGAGATCTCCCGTCCGGACTACTCCGCGACCGGCTGGCTGCCCATCTCCCAGCCCGAGACCCTGATGGCCGGCCTGATCGAGAACGGCCGCTACCCGGACGTCTTCTACTCCGACCGGCTGAAGAGCGTGCCGACCGACCAGTTCGCCGTCAACTGGTGGTACCGCGACCAGCTCACCGTGCACCCGCGAGCCGGCGGCCGGACGTACCTCACCATGAACGGCGTGCTGGGCACCGCGGACCTGTGGGTCAACGGCACCAAGGTGGCCGACCGCGCGCAGTTGCAGGGCGCCTACTCCCGGTTCGAGTACGACATCACACCCTACGTCCACGACGGCGCCAACGCGATCGCGCTCGACGTGGCCAAGAACGACCCGAAGACCTACCTCAGCGACAGCCAGCTCGACTGGAACCCGCACTCGCCGGACCAGAACACCGGGCTGCGCTTCGCGCCGCAGCTCTCCCAGGCCGGCCCGGTCTCGCTGCGCAACGTGCACGTCGGCCAGAGCAACGCCAAGGACCTCAGCAGCTCCGACCTCACGATCAAGGCCGACCTGCGCAACGACACGGCCACGGCGCAGCGCGCCGAGGTGCGCGAGACGATCACGCACGGCGGCATCCGCGTCGCCGTCTCGGCCAGGGCCGACGTGCCCGCGGGCGCGACGCGTACGGTCACGCTGTCCCCCGCCGACCACCGGCAACTGCACCTCTCCCACCCCGCGGTCTGGTGGCCGTACCAGCTCGGCGGGCAGCCGCTCTACCACCTGGCGGCCGACGTACGGGTGGGCGGGCGCACCTCCGACCAGTACGCCGAGGACTTCGGCATCCGTACGGTGACCTCGGACCTCACGCCGGTCGTGGACGGCAAGACGCACGCGCCGCACGGCTACCGGAGGTTCCTGGTCAACGGGGTGCCGCTGGTGATCCGCGGCGGCGGGTGGTCGCCGGACATGTTCCTGCGCTATGACCCGCGCAACATCGGCGACCAGCTCGCGTACGTGAAGAACCTCGGCCTGAACACCCTGCGCTTCGAGGGCAACCTGCCGCCGGATGACATGTTCGCGCAGATGGACCGCGCGGGCATCCTGGCGATGCCCGGCTGGCAGTGCTGCGACCGGTGGGAGGACCCGATCGCCAAGTGGCCCGAGGCGCTGCGGGCGAACGCCGCCAACCAGGCCACCCGGGTGGCGCAGTGGCTGCGCAACCACCCGAGCGTCTTCACCTACTTCCAGGGCAGCGACGAGGCGCCGGACGCGACGAAGGAGACGATCTACCTCGACGCGTTCGCGGCGGCGGACTGGCAGACGCCGCAGGTGGCGTCCGCGGAGTACAAGTCCTCGCCGAAGCTCGGCCCCTCCGGCGGCAAGGAGGGACCGTACAACTACGTGCCGCCGGGCTACTGGTGGGCGAACGGCCCCGAGACCGCGGGCAGCGACCCGACCTTCACCAACACCGGCAGCGCCTGGGGCTATGACACCGAGACCAGCGCGGGCAACACGGTCCCCACGCAGGACTCGCTCAACCGGTTCCTGACGCCGGCCGACCAGGCCAAGATCTGGGACCTGTCCACGACGAAGGGGCCGGGCACCGGGCCGGACCTGTTCCACGTCGCCCCGTCCTACGGGAGCTACACCAAGACCGCGCGGATGGGGCAGTACAACACCCCGCTGTGGAACCGGTACGGGCCCTGGACCGACATGGCGTCGTACCAGAAGATCGCCCAGATGGGCGGGTACGAGGTCACGCGGGCGCAGTTCGAGGCCTACCTCGGCCGGTCGAAGGACCCGGCCAACCCGAGCCCCGGCGTCATCTACTGGATGTTGAACAAGGCGTGGCCGTCACTGCACTGGAACCTCTACAACTACGACTTCGACCAGCCGGGCGTGTACTTCGGCGCGCTCAAGGCCGGCGAGCCGGTGCACATCATGTACGACTACGCCGACGGCTCGGTCAAGGTCGCCAACCTGACCCGTACGCGCCAGGACGGCCTGTCGGCCACGGCGCGGATCATCGACATGGACGGCACGGTCAAGGGCGAGCGCCGCGTCGCCGTCTCCGGGCTCGCGTCCCAGGACGTGCAGACCGTGCTGACGCCGAAGGTGCCCTCCGACATCTCGCGCACCTACTTCGCCGAGCTCACGCTGAAGCGCCGCGACGGCGGAACCGTGAGCCGGAACGTCTACTGGCTGTCCACCAAGCCCGACGCGGTCGACTGGTCCAAGACGCTCGGCCAGGGCAGCGGCGCGGTCTTCGAGCCGGGCGGCTACGCCGATCTGACCGGGCTGCAGAGCCTGCCCGCGGCGACCGTGCGTGCGACCGCCTCGACGCGGCGTGACGGCGCGGACGCTGTGACGACGATCACGATCCGCAACACGGGCACGGGCAGGGTTCCCGCGGTCTTCACCCGCGCCGACGTGCGGCGGGGCACGCCCGACGGTCGCGCGCTCGGCGGAGACGACCAGGTCCGGCCGATCCGCTGGAGCGACGACTACGTGACGCTGTGGCCGGGGCAGAGCCAGACGCTGACCGCCCGCTACCGCGCCGCTGACCTGCGCGGATCCTCTCCGGTCGTGACGATCGGCGGGCGGAATGTTGCCGACGGGGTCGTGCGCGCCAAAATCGGCTGAATGCGTCACACCTGACGCTCTCTATATTTTCTCTTGATCTACGCAACAGAGGTCCCTCGCGCGTCCTACACTCCGTGCCATCCGATTTGTGCGATTTGTTGGTTTAAGCGACGGTCGCACGCCCTAGCCACTACAGGCAGGAGCGACGGCGCAACCGGCCTCCGAAGGAGTTTGATGCGCACGCTGGTCAACCGTGTTTCCGCTATGGGGACGGCGACGATCGTGGTGATGGGTCTGTCGCTCGCGGCGATCGTGGAGCAGGCGCTGTTGCCCACCGGTCAGTCCGCGCACCAGCGTCAAGCGGCGGCGGCGCCGGGACCCAGCAAGTCCCGGGCCAAGAAGCCGCGTCCGTCCCGTTCCGTCAAGCGGGTCAGTCCCACAACGCTCTTGAGCCGGCAGGTGAAGAAGGCCGCCACAGCGCAGCGCGGCGCGGTGGCGAAGCGTGAGTACGGGGTCGGCACGGTCGCCACCCCGGTCGTCCACGTCAGCAGGATCGCCAGGTCCTGGGCCTTCGGCACCGAGGCGATCCCGACGCCGTCCGGATCCTCGGCGGCACCGGAGTCCTCACTGTTCCTCGCGCGCGCCTCGGGTACTCAGTGGACCGTCGCGCTCGCCGGCACGCCGAAGTTCGCCGACCTCATCCCGAAGGCACCGGAGTCGGTGGTGCACAAGGACGAGCGGGACGCGCTGAAGCGTTTCCGCACGTCCGGCAAGGCGCCGCTGGAGACCGGGCTGATGCTGCCCTGGAAGATCGGCCAGTCGTGGTCCGCGGTGGCCACCGAGTCCGGCACCTGGGGCTTCGACGGAGGAGACGGCCGGGTCCTCGCCGCGGGCGACGGGCTGCTGTACCGCGTCTGCTCCGCCTCGCCGAACCGCGGCATGGTCCTCCTGGTCCACCCCAGCGGGCTGGCGACGGAGTACTACCAGATGGACGACATCACGCAGGTCGCGGACGGCGAGGCCGTCAAGCGAGGCGACTACCTCGGCCGTACGAGCGACGACCAGTCCTGCGGGGGAGGCCACGCGGCCAGCAAGATGGTCCGCTTCTCCCTCCGTGACGCGGAGGGGCCGATCTCCCTCGACCAGGTCGACGTCGGCGGCTGGACCCTGCACTCGACCGCCGACGAGATGTTCGCCGACCGCGGCGGGCTCCGGATCAGCCCGGGCAACCCCCTGCTGAACTTCGGCACCGCCCCCGCGCCCACCCCGTCCCCGACGCCCTCGAAGTCGCCGTCGAAGACGAAGTCACCGAAGGCGCCCGCGACGGGACCGGCGAACGACCCCAAGGCGTCGACGTGATCAGTAAGAGGACGTGGATCGTCATCCTCGTCCTCCTCGCCGGGGTGCTCGTGTTCGCCCGGGCGGACCCCGGCACCGTCGACTGGCTCCACGACTTCCTGGAGTTCTTCACCGGGGTGTTCGCACTGCTCGCGATGACCGGTGTCGTCGTGGCCGGCGTCATCGCGGCGCAGCAGTCCATCCCGGCGCGGCTCCGCATCCTCGTGCAGGCGGTCCACCGGGCGATGGCGCTGATGACCGTCGCCTTCCTGGCCACCCACATCCTGCTGAAGATCATGGAGTCCCACGCGACCGTCCTGGACGTCGTCGTGCCCTTCACAGGCGGCCAGGACCGGGCCCGCTGGATCGGCCTGGGCACCCTCGCGAGCGACCTGATGATCCTGGTGATGGTCACCGGCATCATGCGGGGACGCTTCGTCGCGAACCGCCGGAAGTGGCTGTGGCGGACCCTGCACATGCTCGCGTACGCCATCTGGCCGCTCAGCATCGCGCACGGCCTGCTGGCCGGCCGTCCGCCCAAGTGGTGGGTGACCGCCAGCTACCTCATCTGCCTGGCCTTCGTCATCGTCGCGATCCTCGCCCGGCTGCCGGAGATCATCCGTGAGCGGAACCAGATCGGCGACCACCGGCCCCCGCCGCCCGACGAGCGCCCGGCCGCCGAGGTGCCGCGGGTGGAGGTGCCGGACGAGCAGTTCTGGCGCCTGCTGCGGGCCGAGGCGAAACAGTGGATCGGAGATCGGAGATGACGGAGTTCCGCCACCTCGCGCCTCGTCGGCTCAGCCAGGGGCTCGAACAGAACAAACGGATCGGGGGGACGGAACACCGCCGGATCCACGGCGCGTTCCGCCGCAGGCGCATGCGCGAGCTTCTCGCGCTCGCCGAGCAGGTCGACCTCCGGGGCCGCGGCGGCGCGGCGTTCCCGTTCGCCCGCAAGGTGAAGGCCGTCGTCGCCGCGGCGCGCCGCCGTGACTCCCAGACCGTCGTCCTCGTCAACGCCACCGAGGGCGAGCCCGCCAGCCACAAGGACAAGTTCCTGATGGAACACGTCCCGCACCTGATCCTGGACGGGGCGATGCTGGCCGCCCTGGCCCTGGGCGCCCGCGAGGTCATCATCGCGGTGACCGACGGCGCGGCGCCCGAGCGGTCGCTCCGCGCCGCGATCGCCGAGAGCCGCCTCGGCATGATGCGCGTCGTACGCCTGCCGGAACGCTTCATCACCGGAGAGGGCGGCGCGCTCGTGAACGGCGTCAACGGCAAGCAGGCGATCCCGCCGGGCAAGAAGGTGCGTGCCGCGGAGAGCGGCGTGGACGGGCTGCCCACGCTGCTGTCCAACGCCGAGACGTTCGCCCAGCTCACGCTGCTGTCCCAGCTGGGCGCCGACCTGTACGCCGCGATCGGCACCGAGCACGAGCCGGGTACCCGGCTGCTCACGGTGTGGGGCCCGCACGGCAAGCCGATCGTCGTCGAGGCACCGTCCGGCGTACCGCTCGCGCAGGTCCTCGACCTGTGCGACACCGGCGTCGGCCAGGGCGTCCTGATCGGCGGCTACCACGGGACCTGGCTCACCCCCGGCTCCGCGAACCGCGCCACCGTCTCACGCGAGGGCATCGACCGGGTCGGCGGCGCCCTGGGCGCCGGCATCATCCTTCCGCTGGACCCGGAGGTGTGCCCGCTCGGCGAGGTCGCGCGCGTGGCGACCTACCTCGGCGGCGAGTCCGCCCGCCAGTGCGGCCCCTGCCGGCTGGGCGTCCCCGCCATCGCCCGCTCGATGCAGGCACTGGCGTCCGGCGTCTCCGCCAGCGAGGCGATGGCCGGCGTACTCCAGGGCAGCCAGGTGGTGAAGAAGCGTGGCGCGTGCCATCACCCGGACGGTTCGGCCCGCTTCGTGACGTCGGCGCTGGAGGTGTTCGGCGAGGACGTGGCGACCCACCTGTCCTCTGGCACGTGCGGCCGGAAGGTACGAGGCCTGCTGCCGATCGCGGGCGACGTGCCCGCCCCGGACCGCACCGAGGACAGCGGGATGCGCCTGACGGTCGACTGGAGCCGCTGCGCCGGCCACAGTCTGTGCGGCCATCTGGTTCCTGACCTGGTCAAACTGGACGAGAACGGTTTCCCGGTGATCGCGGGCGGAGCGGGCGGCGCGGTGCCGACGCGGCTGCTGGCGGACGCCCAGGAGGCGGTCGACATGTGCCCGGCCCTGGCCCTCCGCCTGCACAGCACCCAGACCGAGGCGCCGCGGGCGGCCCGCCACTGATCACGCCCGGCTCCCCTTCTGGGGGCCGGGCGGGGTCTTGCCTTTCGGAGCTTTGCCTTCGCTGCCTGCCTCGGTCCGAACGGCCAGGTCGTACGGGTGTACGGGGTCGCCGTACGATTGTTTTCGCCCACGCGCCGAAGCGGGCCGCCGCAACGACCCCTCCGGACATGCCGCCCACAGCCGGCCGGCACCGCGTGCCGCACCGCCTGGCCGGGCCGTCACGTCAGGCGTGCGGCGAGGATCTCGCTGATCTCGCCGAGCTTCTTGATCTGGTCGGCGTCGAGCCCGTCGAACAGGGCTCCCCGTACGGCCTCGACGTGCCCGGGCGCGGCGGCGGTCAGTGTCTCGAACCCCTCGTCGGTCAGTACGGCGATCTGCCCGCGCCGGTCGGTCGGGCAGTCCTCCCGCCGTACCCAGCCACGCTCCTCCAGCCGCGCGATGGCGTGGGAGAGCCGGCTGGCGGACACGCGCGTGGCGTCGGCGAGTTCGGCCATGCGCATCGCGCGACCCTCGTTGTCGGACAGGCGGACCAGGATCTCGTAGTACGCGTGCGGCATCCCCGAGTCACGGCGGAGCTGCGCGTCGATCGCGTCGAGCAGCAGCCGATGGGCGTTCAGGTAGGCACGCCAGGTGCGCTGTTCGTCGGCGTTCAGCCATCGAGTGTTGCTACTCACGACGCGAGTGTATTTCTGTTGAGCGTTCAATCACCGTCAAAACACAGCCCGATCGCCTCGGAACTCATGCTCTCCCGCTTGAGTGCGCGTCCTGGTGACGTCAACGCTGTCCGCGCCGGCCGGCGTCCGGTTGTCCACAGGCGTGCACGGGCTATCGACGGGCCCTTGGCGTTCGGCCCATCATGGCGAACACGCCCGGCGGCGGGCCTGCCACAACACCGGAGCGAAGCGGGTCCGCCGCCGGGTCCACCATCCGTCGAAAGGGGCTTGAAATGCACGGGGGCCTGCCCTTCATCGGGTTCAGCACCATCGTCTACGGCGTCGTGGGGATCGCCGTGGTCTGCGGGAGCGCGGTCACGAGGTTCCGGGGGCGCAAATGACCGCCACGCTGACCGTGATCGTCCCTGCCCACAACGAGGAGCTGGGCCTGCCGGCCACGCTCGACGCCTTACGCCGGCAGACGGTTCCGCCCGAGGAGATCATCGTGGTGGACGACGCCTCGTCGGACCGTACGGGCGAGGTCGCGGCGTCGTACGGTGCGACCGTTCTGCGCCCGCCGCGCAACCTCGGCAGCAAGGCCAAGGCGCAGAACCACGCGTTGCCGCACTGTGAGACCGACCTGGTGCTCGCGGTGGACGCGGACACCGTGCTGGCGCCGGACTACATCGAAAGGATCAAACCGGCCTTCGCCGACCCGGAGGTCGTCGTGGCCGCCGGAAACGTCCAGACCCGGTTCACCCGCACCGCCTGGGAACGCGGCCGCTCGATCGAATACCTCTTCGGCTTCCACTGGAACCGCCCGATCCAGAACGGCGCCAACAGCCCGGTCGTGTGCTCGGGCTGCTGCTCGGCCTTCCGCCGCGAGACGCTGACCGCCTTCGGCGGCTTCCCCGAACGCACGATCGTCGAAGACATGGACTTCACCTGGTCGATGCAGATCGCGGGCCGCAGAGCGGTCTACGTCGGCACGGCCGTCGCCTGGGCCGCCGACCCGGAAACGCTGACCTACCTACGCAAACAGGTGTGGCGCTGGATGGCCGGCTTCTTCCAGAACGTCCGCCTCCACCTCGGGGCCCTGATCCGCCGAAAACCCATGCTGGCCGTATGGATCATCCTGGCCCTCGCCGAGATCTTCACCGCCCCGCTGTGGTGGGCCACCCCACTCGTGATGACGCTGGGCCTGCACAGGTCGCTGACCACGACACTGACGCTCTGGCTCGGCGCGGAGCTACTGTTCACGGTCCCGCCGCTGATATACGCCGCCCACCGCCGAAAACTGCCACTACTCCACGTCCTGGCCAACATCCCGTTCGTCTACCTGACGAAGGCCGTCAACCTCTACTACGCCTGGAAGGCCCTCGTGGTCGAACTGATCCTCGTTCCCCTCCACCTCTCATCGGGCCTGGTCGTATACGAAAAAGGCCGTGCCTGCACACCCCCCGGCACTCAGCAACGGAGCCGAGGTGAGAGGCAGGACCACAGGACCAGGGCCTGGAGACAGGACCGCAGGCGGGACGGCACCGCTCACAGACGATCACGCCCGCTGTCCGAAGTCCCCACAGCCCTTTCCCCCAAATCCTGCGCCCGCCCCTCGCCGGACGACCGCCCAACTCCCTAAACGACCACACGACCAGTGCCGACCTGCCCGACCTGCCCGACCTGCCCGACCTGCCCGACGGTAGTCGGAAGTCGCTAGTCGGGAGTCGGTAGTCGGGAATCGGTAGGACCGGTGTGACCGGAGCCCCGCGACCAAGACCGGGAGCGGCACCGGCAGCAGAATCGGCACCAGGAGCAGGCTGCGGGACCGGGCGACCGGGGTCACACGGCCGGGGAGGCGGCCAGGGACGCGTGGCCTGGACCGGGCGACCGTCGCGTGCCGGGGGTGGGTGATCTTCCGGCCAAGCGATGTGCCGGACGGCTGCCTGGCCTTGCACGGCGGGCGTTGGTCGGCGGCTCGGCCTCTCAGCGAGCTGGGCCGTCGACCTGGCTCTCTCTCGTACTGAGCCGCCGCCCATGCCCACCGGCGCGGCGGACGGTGGTGCCCCACGCTGCTGCCGCACGGTCCGGCCACACATCGGGCGGTCGCCGGTTACCGAAAGACCGGTGGCTCCCGGCTACTCGGCGGCGGCCTTGACCGGCTCGGCGGTCACCGGTTCGAGAGAGGGCGTGGGACGGCGGCGCAGGAGGAGGCAGAGCGCGGCGCCCGCCAGCAGGACCGCGACCGACACGGCGAGGGTCGGACGCAGAGCGGTCACGTAGCCGTGCGTGAAGACATCGTCGATCAGCTGACGGACCTGCGTGACCAAGGAAGGAGGCGTATCACGCGGCACCTGTGAGACGAACTGACCCCGGCCCACCTGCAACCCTCCACTCGCGGCGTTGGAGAACGCGCCGGTGAAGCGGTCGCGGGCGTTCTCCGGCAAGGCCGCGGAGTCCGCCACGGCTCGGGCGTGCATCGCGGCGGTCAGGCGGTTGGCCAGCACCGCGCCGGTGACCGCCCCGCCAAACGTCGCGCCGAGTTGGCGGCTCGTGTTCAGGATGCCCGAGGCCGCGCCGGCGTACCTCGGCGGAGCGGCCCGCATCGCCTCGGTGGCGAGCGGGGCGAAGATGGCGCCCATTCCCACGCCCGCGATGAGGAGCGGTACGACGAAGGTGAAGGAGGTGGAGTTCGTGGACGAGACCGCCGCGACGCCGGCGATGCCGATCGCATAGACGAACAGGCCGGTCATCAGGACGAACTTGCCGCCGAAGCGGTCCGTCAGGCGACCGGCGAACGGCGCCACCGCGGAGAGCGTGATGGTCAGCGGCAGACCCGTCGAACCTGAGCGTACGGCCGTCATCCCCAACGCCGACTGGAGGTTGATCGCGTTGACCAGCAACATGCTCAGCAGGGCGAACTGCACCACGGCGTTCAGCACGACCATCACGCTGAACGTCCGGTCGGCGAACAGCCGCAGCGGCATCAATGGCTCCGGCCGGCGTCGTTCCCACCAGACGAAGGCCGCGAGCAGCACCACGCCGGCCCCGATGATCTCGGGGATGGTGATGCCGCGCCCCATCTCCGCCCACGAATAACGCTGGCCCTCGATCAGGCCGAACACCACCGCGGACAGGCCCAGCGACGCGAACAGCACGCCGATCGCGTCCAGGCGGTGGCGGCGGCCGGTTCGGATGTCGGGCACGTAGAGAACGGCGAGCACGATGCCCGCGGCCGCGATCGGCAGGTTGACGTAGAACACCCATCGCCAGCTCACGTACGTCGTGAGGGCTCCGCCTATGGTGGGGCCGGCCACGGCGGCCAGGCCCGTCATGGAGGAGAAGACGCCGAACGCCGCGCCCATTCGCTCCCTCGGGAAGATCGACTGGATGACGACCATGCCCTGCGGGGCGAGGGCCGCCGCGCCGACGCCCTGGAGTACGCGGGCGGCGATCAGCTGACCCGGCGACTGTGCGGCGCCGCACAGAGCCGAGGCCAGGGCGAACACCGCCAGTCCGCCGACGAAAAGCCGCCTCGGCCCGAAGATGTCGCCCAGCCTGCTGGCCACGATCAGCAGGGCGGTGAACACCAGCAGATAGGAGTTGACCACCCACACCGCCTGGTCCAGAGACGCGTGCAGATCCGTGACCAGACTCGGGATCGCGACGTTCACGATCGTGGTGTCCAGCAGGATCGCGAACGTTCCCAGGCACAGGACGACCAGGGACGTCCAGGGACGCAGGCTTCGCTCGGTCATCGTCTCCCCATCGGCAAAGCGAGTGAGTCTTCTCAAGAGACTAACCATGCCGAACGGAGTAAGTCTGCACAAGAGACTCACATTGCTAAGATTGCTCCCATGCGCTTCACGAGCCTCGCCGACATGAACTGCTCCATAGCGCGCACACTCGACGTCGTCGGTGAATGGTGGACGCTGCTGATCGTGCGGGACGCGTTCCGCGGCACCCGGCGCTTCGACGACTTCCAGAGCAGCCTCGGCCTGGCCCGCAGCGTGCTGACCGCCCGCCTCCGCCGGTTGACGGAGAACGGCATCCTCGAACGCCGCGCGTACCAGGAACGCCCGGTCCGCTATGAGTACCACCTGACCGAGAAGGGCCGCGCGCTGCTCCCGGTCATCGCGGCCATGCTCAAATGGGGCGACGACTGGGTCCCGGACCAGAACGGCCCGCCGACCGTCCTCGTCCACGAGACCTGCGGCGAGACGATGCACCCCGTCCTGACCTGCCCCCACTGCGAAGGCGGGGTCACGACCTCCAACACCCACACCGAACCCGGCCCCGGCCACCGGCCTGCGTCATCCGCCATACCGTCGGCCCCGGCCGGACAGTGAGCGAGGCGACCCCGCGTCGGCTCAGTCCTGCTCCGGCTCGCGGAAGGTGCGGCTTGTGCCGGTACCTGCCGAACGGGGGTCGGCGTAGTCCGGTTGAGTGAGGCCGATCCGGCGCATCGCGGTTCCGGTCAGGGCCTCCATGACCGCGCGGCGCGCCAGCAGCGCCGTGATCTCCGGGCCCACGTCGTACGGTGGGCTCACCTCCACCACGTCCATGCCGACCATTCCGACCTCGGCCGCCAGACGCCTCACCGCCCACAACACCTCGGCGCTCGTCAGGCCGCCGGGCTCCGGTGTTCCCGTTCCCGGGGCGTACGCGGGGTCGGCCACGTCCACATCGAGGGAGATGTAGAGGTGGTCGGCCGAGTCCAGCGCCTCGTCGACCGCCCGTTCCAGTACCTTTCCGAAGCCGTCGCGGTGGATCTCGGTCATGAAGTGGGTGCGCAGTTCGTTCTCCTCCATCCACTGCAGGACCGGCGGCTCGGGCCAATAACCCCGCAGCCCTACCTGTACGAAGTTGCGGCCCGGCACGGCGCCGCTCTCGATCAGCCTCCGCATCGGCGTACCGTGACCGTGCAGCGAACCCTGCTGGTCCGGCGCGGTGTCGGCGTGCGCGTCGAAGTGGACGATGCCGACCTTTCCATGCCCGTACGCGTCGGCGACCGCGGTGGCGGCCGGCCACGTGATGCCGTGGTCGCCGCCCAGGATGATCGGGATCGCGCCGCCGGACAGGATCTCCGCGACGAAGGACCGGATGTTCTCGTACGTGCCCACGGGATCACCGATCAGCACCTCGGCGTCGCCGTAGTCCGCGAGCACGAGATGGTCCAGCGGGTTCACCCGCACGCCCAGGTGGCCGATATGCCGCGAACCGGAGATGTAGTCACTCTGACGGATCGCGCGCGGGCCCAGTTGAGTGCCCGTGAGCCCGCTCGCCGTACCGTCCCACGGCGCTCCCCCGACCGCGACGTCCACCTTCCCGGCGCGCAGATCCTCCGGCGTCAGGCACACCGGCGCCTTCATGAACGTCTGGATCCCGCTCCAATCCGTCTCCTTCCCGCGCCGGTTGACGTACATCGGCCCGGGACGGCGAGGCTCCCCGTCTGGCGTTGCTTCAGGTGACATCGAGGTCCTCAGATCCGCAGGTAGGGGGCCAAAGTACAGCCATCGATCACGACATATCCAGACAAGCAGACACACCCGGGACGTCGCCAACCGGTACGGCGGCCCACCGTCGATCGCAGCCGAGACGCCCGCCGAGCCACGTACGCGGAGAGAGATGGCGGCATCGCAGCACCCGGCGGCGTGAGGGAGCGACGGCAGCGCCGCCAGACCGCGATGTACAGCGCGATGACCGCAGCACCGCCGGACAGCGCCCGGACGCAAGGACGGCGCCGGTCCGCGGCTCGCCGTCACACGCCACCTCGACGGGCTGCCGCACGGCGAGCGCCTGGGGTCGGGCGGCGCCGGGTCGCGTAGGCGGCGCCGGGCCGCCCGGATGGAGGCGGTGGCACCGCCCGACGGCGTCCGCCGAGGTAGCGTCGACACCGCCGGACCGAACGTACGGCGAGGTGCCGCGACACCGCCGGACAGCGTCCGGCGCGAGGGCGGTATTGGGCTGCGTTACGTCACAGGAGCCGCAGCGGCGCCGGACCCCATACGCGAAGGCAGCGGCAGTGCCACCCGATGGCGTACGCGGGGCGGCAACGGCGCCGTGCCGACATCCGTCCAGGCGAGCGCGGCACTGCCGGGCGGCGTCCGGCGATGCGGCGGCGCCGGGCGGCGTACGCGAAGTGGGCGTACGCGAAGTGGGCGCCGGGCGGCAGGTGTCGTGACGGTGACGCTGGTCCGGATACGTCAGCCGCGGCGCCCGGCCGCGGACGTCGAAGTGGCCGCAGCGGGCCGTGCACGTCAGGTCGTCGTGGCGGCGCCGGGTGGCGTGTGGGGAGGGCGGCGCCGCCGGGCCACGTACACCGTGGCGGCGCCGCTCATGACAGGCTTCAGGCGGCCGACGCGTCTCGGGCGGCGATCGCCGCTCCCCTCGCTCCCGCCATGTCCAGGTCGGGGACCAGGGCGAACGCGGCGACGCGTTCCTGTTCCTCCCGGAGGGTCGTGTGTTCACGGACCTTTCCGAGGAACCACTCTCGGAAGGTCGGGCCCGTCTCCACGACGCCACCGCCGACGAAGTACGCGCTCGGGTCGGTGAAGTTCGCCGCGATCGTAAAGAGGCGGCCCAGGGCCATCGCCTGCTGTTCGAAGATCTTCAGGGCCATCGGGTCACCGTCCTCGCCACGGGCCCGTACCAGCTTGGCCGCCTTGGCCAGCGGCACCGTGCTCAGCTCATGTCCCGGGAAACGGGTCAGCCAGTAGGGCAGGAGGTTCGCCGTGATGCCGGTCAGCGACGCGATGCTCTCGGCGTCGCCGCCGAAGCCGCAGTTGCACATCGGCAGCGGCTGGCCCTCCTCCAGCAGGCCCTGCGTCGGGATGTGGACGTGGCCCAGCTCGCCCGCCATCCCGGCGGCGCCGCGTACGACCTGGCCGAATTCGATCACACCGCCGCCCAGGCCCGTGCCGACGATGGCCGAGATCGAGGAGTGCCGGGCCGCATCAGCGCCGAAGTGCGCGTGGTGGGCGTACAGCGCCGCCGCGTTTCCGTCATTGTTGTAAACGACGGGCAGCCCGAGGCGATCCTCCAGCGCGGTGCGGACGTCAAAGCCCCACCAGGCGGGCTGTGCGAAGTTCGTCGCCCCCTTGGAGGAGATCACGCCGTCGGCGCTCGCCGGGCCCGGGGTGTCCAGGCCGACGGCGCGTACGCGGGCCCGCTCGGTGCCGGTGAGGGCCAGGATGCCGTCGAGGGCCTCCGCGAGCGCCTCGACCGCCGTCTCAGGGCCCTCCGTGACGCGGCTGGGGATCTCCACCAGCCGGTCCACCAGGAACTTGCCCGACGAATCCAGCACCGTCGCGTTGTTGCAGGTGCCACCGTTGTCCAGGCCGACGACTACCCACGTGTCCGACATTCTTCGCTCCTTGCTAGTCCCTGGCCCCCGATGGTGTGGACGCTGAGGGCTGCCTGCCTCGTCGTACCACGCCTAGCGCCTGACGGCGACGCCCCCGCACGTATGGACGTGCGGTCCCTCGGCCGCCGAGGCGTCGTCGCGGTGCCGAAGGCGCATGAGGACGACCCGGTAGGCCGGCCGGGTGGGACGGTGGAAAAAGCGCCCTGCCAGGGCTTTTGTACGCCGCCGGGGCGCGGTGCCGCGCGATCGGTGCGCGGCGGGGCCGCCACCGGCCTCGCACGGCACGGTACGACCGGCCGGCCGAGGCGCGAAAGACCCGCGGGGAGGATGATCGGCCCGGCCGTGCAGCCCCGCACAGGCCGTAGAAGACGTGCGGGGGAAACCCTCGGCCCGGGTCCGCGGCCCCGCACAGGCCGTGAAAGACGTGCGGGGGAAACCCTCGGCCCGGGCGCGCGGCCCGGCACAGGCCGTAGAAGACGTGCGGGGGAAACCTTCGGCCCGGGTCCGCGGCCCCGCACAGGCCGTGGAAGACGCGTGGGAAGGGCCGTCGGCCTGGGAGCCGGATGAGTCCGCAGATGCCGCCACGCCCGCCCCCTCCAGACTCGCCGAATGACCGTTGCGCCCCAATATTAGAGGTCGCCCGGCGAGCGGTCAGTCGGCGGAGGCACGGAGACGGTCGATGGAGTCGGTCATGTGCTCCTCGATGAGGCGCAGCAGCCGTTCCTCGTCGCCGTCGTTGATCGCTTCGACCAGCTTGCGGTGCTCCTCGACCAGGTCCTCCGGCTCGGGGTACTTCTCCTGGAGCGCGCTCAGGCACATCCGGGCCTCGACCAGGAGCGTCTGGGCCATCCGCTCGAGGCGGGGGCTGCCCGACGCCGACACCAGGACCTGGTGGAACGCCTGGTCGGCGTCGCTCATCGCGATGCGGTCGCGTTGTGAGGCCGCGCCGACCAACGCCTTGAGGGCCTCGGTCAGCCGTACGAGGGCCTCGCCTCGGTTGCGGGCCATGATCATCTGGCATGCGGCGCGCTCGACGGCCAGGCGGGACAGGTAGACGTCCTCCATGTCCTCCTCGGTCAGGATGATCACGAACAGGCCGCGGTGGGGTTCGCTGCGGACCAGGCCCTCCTGGACGAGGCGTTGCATGGCCTCGCGGAGGGGGCCGCGGCTGACGCCCAGGCGTGCGGCGAGGTCCGCCTCGCCCAGCTGCGAGCCCGGCGCCAGCGAGCCGTACATGATCGCCGTCCGCAGCTCGTCAGAGATGATCTCTACGGTGGATCTTCGGGGTACGGGCTCGAGCTCGCCCAGCCGTCCCATGGTCAGGCCGCCTCCGTACGGAAGAGTGTGCCCAGGCCGGCGCGCGGGGTGGTGTCTCCGGCGATGCGCAGGCCCTCCCAGACGCTCACCTGGTTCGCGGTGAGCACGGGCTTGCCCAGCCGCTCCTCCAGGTCGTCCAGCCAGGCCACGGTGTGCAGCGCGGTGTCCGGCACCAGTACGGCCTCGGCGTCGGGATGGTCGTTGGCCGCGGCGAAGCCGAGCACGTCGTCGCGGCCGAGGGTGCCGACCTCGGCGGCCGTCACGATGCCCCGGCAGGACAGGGCGGCGACCTCGATCCCGGCGCATCGCAGGAACGCGGCGAACCGCGAGGCGACGTCCTCGGGATAGGTCGCCGCGATCGCCACCCGGCGCAGGCCGAGGTGGCGGACCGGGTTGACGAAGGCGAACGAGGTGCTGGACGCCGGAACGCCCGCGGCCGAGGAGACCCCGGCCACCTGCGCGGCCGCGCCGTCCCAGCCGAACACGAAGCTTCCGCTGGTGCACGCCCACATGGCCGTCTGCACGCCCAGCGCCCGCAGCTCCCGCGCGCCCGAGGCGAGGACGTCCGCGCCGCCCACGTCGAGCAGCGCGTCGACCCGGTGCGCGTCCTCCCGCATCAGCGTGTGCACGACAGGCAGGCCGACGTCGCCCAGCAGGCGCTCCATCGCCGGGTAATCGGCCTCGGCGCTGCGGCCCGGATAGAGGATTCCGACCGTGTGACCCATCGCACTCCAGAATCGGCAGATTGTTTACAATTTTACCTGATCACGCCGCGGTCGGCCGCGCCATCTCCACCAGCAGCTGGCCCGTGCCGACCGGCCGGGAGCCCATGGAGCGCAGCGCCAAGCACATCGTCACCTGGTTGGCGGTGAGCACCGGCTTGCCGAGCATCTCCTCCAGCGGGGCGATGATGTCGTACGTCGGCACGTTGGTGCAGCTGATGTAGACCGCCTCGGCGTCGGGGTGGTCCACGGCGCTCACCGCGGCGACCACCTCGGAGTAGGCCACCTTCCAGATGTGGTTGAGCAGGCCGAGCCCGACGCTGGAGACGACCTCGATCCCGTGCTCGCCGAGGAAGCCGAGCAGCCGGTCCGTGACGCTGTCGATGTACGGGGTGACCACCGCGATGCGCCGGGCCTCCAGCAGCGCGAGCGACTCGATGAGGGCGCCCGAGGTCGTCGTGGCCAGCGGCGCGCCGGCATCGAGGATGCTCTGGCTCAGCAGCCGCTCCCCCGCCGCGCCGTGCACGAAGTTGCCCGACGCGCACGCGAACGCCACGACGAAGGGCTCGGGGGACAGCACGTCACGCGTCGCCCGGCGGACGGTGTCGCCGTCGGACAGCGCGGAGGCCATCTCGATCGTGACCGGGACCGGGACGAACGGCAGCCGGGTCAGGTGCAGCGACACGTCGTCCGGCGCCCATCTCCACAGCTCGCGGTCGAGGGCGAAGTCGAAGTCGAACGGGGCCACGACGCCGACGCCGTGCTGGGCCGGCAGTTCCAGGCCGACGACCACGTCCGCCGGGCGACCGGCGCTCACTGCTCGAACCGCTGGTACACCAGGCGCTCGCCCACGCTGCCGGACCGCCACACGTCGTTGCACGCCTCGGCCATGCGGTCCAGCCCGTCGACGATGGTCCCGTAGACGTTGCCCGGCACCCAGCCGACGTCTCCGTTGAGCAGCAGGTTGTTCCGGCCGTAGAAGATCGCGAGGTCGATCACGCCGGGGAGGGCCTCGATCCCCTTCTCCTCCTTGAAGCGCCGGTCGAGCATGCCGCCGTTGAAGGAGAAGTACACGACGTCGCCGGGGATCGGCGTGACCGTGGGGTTCTCCAGCCCGGGCTCCTCGGCGGCGAACCGCTCGACCATCGTGTAGACCTCGTTGCGGGCGTACTTGGCGTGGTTAGATGTCGCCGCCCTGCGGGAGCGCCTGCCACACCGCCTCGCACGTACGGGGGGCGTCCTTCTCCAGCAGTTCCGCCACGCATGACACACCGCGGCGTTCCAGCGTGATCTTGATCTGTCTCGGCATGCCAGACCTCCCACTGCACGTAGGCGGATGATCCGCTCACCCTGTGGACTTCCTTCGGGCGCCCTTGGAGTCCGTCCTGGCCTCGTGTCCGGGTTGCGACGGTCTTGTGGCACGCTCAGCACGGCGGACCACGCTGATTGTTGACAATCATACGAAGTCTGCCTAGCGTGTCAATGCCCCTGGTGACCTCGTGATATTCGCGGGAGCGTCGTCTGTGATCAGCCCTAATCCGGCCGTTCTGGTGCTGGAAGGGGAGGTTCCCCCTCCTCAGATGGCCTCCGTCGAACGGCTGGCCGACGTACGGCACACCCGCGAGGCGGACCTCGCCGCGTCGCTGCCCGGCGCCGAGGTCCTCTTCCTGTGGGACTTCTGGTCCGACGCCGTCCCCTCCGCCTGGCCGCACGCCGACTCGCTGCGGTGGGTGCACATCGCCAGCGCCGGCGTCGACCGGTTGCTCTTCCCGGAGCTGGTCGCGAGCGACGTCCTCGTCACCAACTCGCGCGGCGTCTTCGACGAGCCGATCGCCGAGTACGTCCTCGGCCTGGTCCTCTGCTTCGCCAAGGACCTGCACACCACGCTGCGCCTGCAGGCCGAGCACCGCTGGCGGCACCGCGAGACCGAGCGCGTCGCCGGCGCGCGCGCCCTCGTCGTCGGCACCGGCCCGATCGGGCGGGCCATCGGCCGCCGCCTGGCCGCCGTCGGCATGGCGGTGAGCGGGATCGGCCGTACGGGACGTACGGGCGACCCGGACCTCGGCCACGTGCGGCCGTTCGAAGAGCTGCACGAGGCGCTCGCCGAGGCCGACCACGTCGTGCTCGCCGCCCCGCTCACCGACCTGACCCGCGACATGATCGACTCCGCCGCGCTGGCGCGGATGCGGACGACCGCGCGGCTCATCAACGTCGGGCGCGGGCAGCTCGTGGTCGAGAAGGACCTGGTTCGCGCGCTGGCCGGTGGCCGCATCGCCGGCGCGGCGCTGGACGTGTTCGCGACCGAGCCGCTGACGGAGTCCTCGCCCCTGTGGGAGATGCCGAACGTGATCGTCTCCCCGCACATGTCCGGCGACGCCGCCGGGTGGCACGATCGGCTGGTCGAACTGTTCGCCGACAACCTCGCCCGCTACCGCGACGGGCGCGCGCTGCGCAACGTGGTCGACAAGCAACTGGGATACGTAGCGGGAGGGACATGATGGCCGAGATCGCGCATCTGACCGCGAGCGAGATGCTGGCGGCGTTCCGTACCGGGAGCCTGTCTCCGGTCGAGGCCACCGAGGCCGTGCTGGCCCGCATCGAGGAGGCCGACCCGGCGGTCAACGCCTTCTGCCTGCGCACGCCCGACGAGGCCCTCGCGGCGGCGCGCGCCTCGGAGAAGCGCCGGCGGCGCGGCGAGCCCCTCGGGCGGCTCGACGGCGTCCCGGTGTCGGTCAAGGACGTCCTGCTCACCCGCGGGCACCCGACCCTGCGCGGCTCCCGCACCATCGACCCGGCCGGACCGTGGCCCGACGACTCCCCCGCCGTCGCGCGCGTACGCGAGCACGGCGGGGTGATCGTCGGCAAGACCACCTCTCCCGAGCTGGGCTGGAAGGGCGTGACGGACGGCCCGCTCACCGGCGTCACCCGCAATCCGTGGGACACCTCGCGTACGCCGGGCGGGTCCAGCGGCGGGGCCGCGGCGGCGGTCGCGCTGGGCATGGCGGCGGTCGCGCTGGGCATGGCGCCGCTCGCCCTCGGCACGGACGGCGGCGGCTCGGTGCGCATCCCGGCCGCGTTCACCGGCGTCTTCGCGCACAAGCCGACGTACGGGCGGGTGCCGCACTTCCCCGCGAGCCCGTTCGGCACCCTCGCGCACGTCGGGCCGATCACCTGGAGCGTCGAGGACGCCTCGCTGCTCCTGGAGGTCGTCTCCGGCCCGGACAGCCGCGACTGGTCGGCGTCGCCGCCGCCGTCACCGGAGCCCGAGCCCGACGTACGGGGCCTGCGCGTCGCCTTCAGCCCCACGCTCGGATACGCCTCGGTCGACCCCGAGGTCGCCGCGGTGGTCGAGAAGGCCGTCGCGGTCTTCGCCGGCCTCGGCGCGCGCGTGGAGACGGTCGACCCGGGGTTCGCCGACCCGGTGGAGGCCTTCCACGTGCTGTGGTTCGCGGGCGCGGCCAAGTCCGTCGAGTCGCTGACGCCCGCACGCCGGGCCGGGCTGGACCCTGGCCTGCGGGAGATCTGCGATCAGGGCGAACGCCTCTCGGCCCTCGACTACCTGACCGCGACGGCGTGCCGGATGGAGCTGGGCCGGCTCATGGGCCGCTTCCACGAGGACCACGACCTGCTGCTGACGCCGTCGCTGCCCATCCCGGCGTTCGAGGCGGGGCGCGAGGTCCCGGCGGGGTGGCCGGAGCCGCGCTGGACGAGCTGGACGCCGTTCACCTACCCCTTCAACATGACCCAGCAACCGGCGGCGAGCGTGCCGTGCGGCTTCACCTCGGCCGGCCTGCCGGTCGGCCTCCAGGTCGTCGGCCCCCGCCACGCGGACGCCCGCGTGCTCGCGGCCTGCCGTGCCTTCGAGAACGCCCGCCCGTGGGGCGCGGTCCGCCCCGAGGCCGGCGCGGCGCGGCGTACGTAGCCCGCCGCGCTCAGGCGCCGGCCAGCCAGACGGGTCTCGTCGTACGGAGGGCGAGGTCGTCGCGGTGCAGGACGCCCTGCGGCCCGTCGATGAGGGAGTCGAGGAGGGCCAGGTCATCGGCGCTCAGCCGGCCCTCCACTCCGGACCGCATGCGGCGCAGTGACGCTTGGGCGTAGCGGCCGGCCGAGGCGGGCAGCGGTGCCGTCAGCTCGACCGCGAAGATCCGCTCGACCACGTTCGCGTACCCGGCCCTGGTCAGGCGTGTGCCCCAGTCCGAGCCGATGTGCGGCAGTTCCGCGGCCCGCCGTTCGTCGAGGAGGGCCTGGCAGCGCTCCTCCAGGCCGTCTCCGAAGCCCTCGGGCAGGAAGCGCGGGAAGGAGTCGATCTCGGCCGCGACCAGGAGCCCGCCGGGGCGGAGCGTCGCGAGGACGTCGGCGAGGACACGGTCGGGGTCCGCCAGGTGGTGGAGCGAGGCGGACGCCCAGACCAGGTCGACGGGGTCGAGGGCGGGCCACGCCGTGTCCACGTCCGCCTCGACGAGGGAGACCCGGTCGGCCACGCCGAGGTCGCGGGCCTTGCCGCGGAGCCGCTCCAGCAGCGGTCCGGACACGTCCAGCGCGGTCACGCGGGCCTCCGGGAATCGCCGGGCCAGGGCGAGAGCGCCGGCCCCGGTGCCGCTGCCCAGGTCGAGGATGCGGCGAGGCGGAGCGGAGGCCCGCTCGCCCGCCCAGGTGATCACATCGGTCAGGAAGGAGTGGAATACCTCGGCGTCGAGGTCGAGGACCTCGGCCATGGCCGCGAAGTCGGCCGGTGGGTGATGGTGTGCCATGCCCGAACCCTATGTCCGCCTTGCTGCTATGGCATAGCATCTTGCGTATGACGCAAGACGGTGAGCTCGACGGCCTCGTCCGCAAGCGGATCAGGGGACTCCGTGAGGCCCGTGGCTGGTCACTCGATGAGCTGGCCGCCCGCTGCTACCTCAGCCCCTCGACGCTGAGCCGGATCGAGACGGGACACCGGCGGATCGCCCTGGACCAGCTCGCCCCTATCGCGCGCGCCCTCGGCACCACCCTGGACCAGCTCGTGGAGTCCGCCGATGACGACGACGTGGTGATCCGGCCCCACCGCGACGAGGCGCGCGGCCAGACGACGTGGCTGCTGAGCCGCGAGCCGGGCCCCCAGGGCGTGACCGTGGCGAAGGTCCGCGTAACCCGGCCGAAGCCCCCTGAGCCGAAGGTCCACCCCGGGAGGGACTGGTTCACCGTCCTGTCGGGCACGATCGAGTTGCTGCTGGGCGAGCGGAGGATCCTGGTCGAGACCGGCCAGGCGGCGGAGTTCTCCACGATGATCCCGCACGCGTTCGGCGCCCACGACGGCCCGGCGGAGATGCTGTGCATCCTCGACCACGACGGCCAGCGCACCCACCTCCACTCGCACGAGAGCTAAGGCGTGCCCAGGGCGACGTACTTGGTCTCCAGGAACTCCTCGATGCCGGCCCTGCCGCCCTCGCGGCCCAGGCCGGACTGTTTCACGCCGCCGAACGGGGCCGCCGGGTTGGACACCACGCCGCGGTTGAGGCCGACCATGCCCGTCTCCAGGGCCTCACTGACCCGCAGGCCCCGGTCCAGGCCGGTCGTGTGGACGTACGCGACCAGGCCGTGCTCGGTGTCGTTGGCCCACCCGAGCACCTGCTCCTCGGTGTCGAACGTCGTCACCGGCGCGACCGGGCCGAAGATCTCCTCGTGGCGCATCCGGGCGTCGGCGGTCACCCCGGACAGCACGGTCGGCGGGTAGAAGTAGCCCGGCCCCTCCACCGCGCCGCCACCCGTACGCACCACCGCGCCGCGGCCGACGGCGTCCGAGACCAGTGAGGCGACCTTCTGCCGGGCGGCCTCGTCGGTCAGCGGGCCGACCTGCGCGCCGGGGTCCAGGCCGGGGCCGACGGACAGGCTCGCCATGCGCCCGGTGAGGCGCCGGACGAACTCCCCGGCGACCGGGGCCTGCACGGAGAAGCGGTTCGCCGCGGTGCAGGCCTCGCCGATGGTGCGCATCTTCGCCAGCATCGCGCCCTCGACCGCCGCGTCCAGGTCGGCATCGGCGAAGACGATGAACGGGGCGTTGCCGCCGAGCTCCAGCGACACGCGCAGCACCCGGTCCGCGCTCTGGCCGAGCAGTAGCCGCCCGGCCTCGGTCGAGCCGGTGAACGACAGCTTGCGGAGCCGGCCGTCGCGCAGCAGGGGCCCGACGAGCTCGCCGGGCGAGGTGGTCGAGACGACGTTCAGGACACCGTCCGGCAGGCCCGCCTCGCGCAACATCCCGGCAGGGGCCAGCGCGGACAGCGGCGTCTGCTCGGCCGGCTTGAGCACCATCGTGCAGCCGGCCGCGACGGCCGGGCCGATCTTGCGGGTGCCCATCGCCATCGGGAAGTTCCACGGCGTCACGAGCAGGCACGGGCCGACCGGCTGCCGCAGCACGAGGAACCGGCTCCCGCCGTCCGGCACGACGGCGTAGTCGCCGCCGATCCGGACCGCCTCCTCGGCGAACCGGCGGAAGAACTCCGCGGCGTACGCGACCTCGCCCAGCGACTCGGCGATCGGCTTGCCCATCTCGGAGGTCATGAGCGCCGCCGGCTCCGGGCGCCGCGCCATCAGCAGGTCGTGGGCGCGCCGCAGGATCTCACCGCGCTCGCGCGGCACCGTACGGGCCCAGGACGGCTGTGCCGCGACGGCCGCCTCCATCGCCGCCACGCCGTCCGCGGGGTGGCGTCGGCGACCGAGCACAGGGTCTTTCCGGTGGCCGGGTCCTCCACCTCGAAGGTGCGGCCCGAGCGCGCGTCCCGCCACTCGCCGCCGACGAACAGCCGTTTCGGCACGGCCTCCACCGCCGCCCGCGCCGCGTCGAACTCGTTCACGCCGCCTCCTCGACCTCTGGACAACGACCCCGAAGAGATGTTTGCATACGATTAGATTGTTGACAATATTCAGGAGCTCGCCATGGCGCAGCTGTCACCGATCCTCAAGCAGGCCACTCCCGTACTCGCCGCGCGCGGCGAGGGCGTCCACCTGTACGACGAGGAGGGCCGCCGCCACCTCGACTTCACCGCCGGGATCGGCGTGACCAGCACCGGGCACTGCCATCCACGCGTCGTCAAGGCCGCGCCACGCTCATCCACGGCCAGTACACGCAGGACGAGGGGCTCGTCGCCAACGCGGCGGAGATGGGCCTGCGCCTGCGGGAGGGACTGCGCAAGGTCGCCTCGGCCCACCCGGTCATCGGCGACGTACGGGGCCTGGGGCTCATGGTGGGCAGTGAGTTCGGCGACGGCGACGCGCCCGACGCCGAGGCCGCGCTACGGGCTCAGCGGGCGGCGGGCGAACGCGGCCTGCTGCTGCTGACCTGCGGCGCGCACGGCAACGTCGTACGGATGATCCCACCGCTGGTGGTCGACGCCGCGCAGACCGACGAGGCCGTGCAGATCTGGTCCGAGGCGGTCGCCGCGGCGAACGGGTGAGCGTCCGGCGGGAGGCCTCCCGCCGGACGCCGGGCCGTCGCTACTTGCGCATGACCTCCGGCTCCTGGCGGCGCAGCATGCGCTCCACCAGGAAGACCAGGACGACGGTGAGGACCACCATCATGCCGACGTCCAGGAGCCAGGTGCCGAACTGCTGTTTCCACAGCGGGTCCACCGACTCGCCGCGTTTGTGCGGGAGCAGGAAGCTGACGTTGAGCGTCCCCGCCATCGCGGCGAACGCCCACCGGGCCGGCACGAGCCAGGAGATCTGGTCCAGGACGGCCTTGCCGTCGAGATGCACGAGGGCCCCGCAGAACACGATCTGGATCAGCGTCGTGAGCACCAGGAGCGGCATCGTCATCTCGCTGGTCTTGACGACCGCGGAGATGAGCAGGCCCATCGTCATCGCGCAGAAGGACAGCACCGCGACGGCGACGATGAGCTCGGGCAGGGGCGTGGTGATCACGCCCTTGTCCCGCATGCTGACCCCGGCCATGGCGACCAGGGTGAGCGCGATGCCCTGCCCGATCGTGATCACGCCGAGGACGAGCAGCTTCGAGGTCAGATACGCCGATCTGGACAGCCCGACCGCGCGTTCTCGCTGGTAGATCGGTCTTTCCTTGACGAGTTCACGGACCGCGTTGGCGGCGCCGGTGAGGCAGCCGCCGATACACAAGATCATCAGGAGGTTCGCGGCACCGCCCTGCGAGCCGCGGATGTTGGAGGTGAGGTCCCCGGCCGGGATGACGCGCGCCACCGCGCCCATGATGATCGGCAGCGCCACCGTGATGCCGAGGAACAACGGGTCCGCCACGATGCTGCGGACGTAGCGCCGGATCAGCGTGCTCAGCTGCTCGGGCCAGCTCTGCGGCTTGGGCGGCGGCTGGAACTGCATCGGCCCGCTCTGGGCGACCGGCTGCACCAGGTCGGCCTGGACGTACTTCTGGTGGGCCGGCGACTGGAGGAACCGGCCGCCCCAGTCGATGGACGGGTCGTCGAACGCCTGGAAGACATCGGCCCAGTCGGTGAAGCCGAGGAACGGCAGCGCCTCCCTCGGCGGTCCGAAGTAGGCGATCTTCCCGCCCGGCGCCATCACGAGGAGCCGGTCGCAGATGTCGAGGTTCGCGACGCTGTGCGTGACCACCGCTACCGTACGGCCGTCGTCGGCCAGGCCGCGCAGCATCTGCATGACCGACTTGTCCAAGCCCGGGTCCAGGCCGGAGGTCGGCTCGTCGAGGAAGAGCAGCGACGGCTTGGTGAGCAGTTCCAGCGCCACGCTGACGCGCTTGCGCTGTCCGCCGGACAGGGCCGAGATCCGGTTGTCGCGGCGGTGGTCCAGGCCGAGCTCCTGCAGGACCTCGTCGACGCGCGCCTTGCGCTCGTGCTGGCGGGTGTCGTCGGGGAAGCGCAGCTCGGCCGCGTAGATGAGCGCGCGGCGTACGGTGAGCTGGGTGTGCAGGATGTCGTCCTGCGGCACCAGGCCGATGCGCGAGCGCAGCTCGGAGTAGTCGCGGTAGAGGTCGCGGCCGTCGTAGGAGACCGTGCCCTGGTCCGCGGGGCGCAGGCCGGTGAGCGCGCGCAGGAGGGTCGACTTGCCCGAGCCGCTGGGGCCGATCACCGCGACGAGGCACTTCTCGCCGAGCGGGAACGACACGTGGTCCAGCAGCACCTTGCCCTTGTCGACCGTGACGGTCAGGTCGTGCGCGCTGAGGCTGACGGCGCCCGTGTCCTGGTACTCCGTCAGGACGTCGCCGACGAGCTGGAACGTCGAGGGACCGATGCCGATGATGTCGTCGGGGCCGATCGGCGAGCGTTCGACCCGCTGGCCGTTGACGTAGGTGCCACTGCGGCTGCCGACGTCGACGATCTCGTACGTCCCGCTGGACGAACGCAGCTCGGCGTGCTGCCGCGAGACGCGCAGGTCGGTGATGACCATGTCGTTCTCGGGCGCCCGGCCGATGCGCAGGACCTGGGCGCCCCCGAGGTTGCGCACCTTGGCGGGCTCGCGGAGGTTGCCGGCCGTCGTCCTCATGGGCCCGCGGGCGGCACCCGAGCGCGGCATCGTGCCCCGCGTCGGCTGGTAGCCGATCGGGTCCGGGGACGGGGACGGCTGGTACGGCGGCATCGCGCCGGTGCCGTCGCCCGGTCCGGGGAACTGCGTGGGCGGCGGCTGGTAGGGCGGCATGGTGCCCGTGCCGTCGCCTTGGAAAGGCTGCTGCTGGTACGGGGGCGGGCCCGCGGGCCGGCCGCCCATCGGCGGGGCCGACGCCGCCGCCTGGCCGGGGACCGGCGGGTGGACCTGGCCGGGCATGCCCTGCTGCGGCGGGTACGCCGGTTGCTGGAACCCTCCGGGCGCGGCCTGCCGCCGCGTCGGCGGGACCGGGGGCTCGGCTCCGGGCTGTTCGCGCGTCGCCGGCGTCGCGCCGGCGCGGAAGACGACCGGAACCCCCTCTTCCGGGTGGCCGAGCCGCACCTGGCTGCCCGGAGCGACGACGGCCCGCTGGACGCGCCGGCCGCCGTCGTACGTGCCGTTCGCGCTGCCGGAGTCCTCAAGGATCCACTGGCCGTCTTCGAAGCGCAGCACGGCGTGAGAGCGTGAGACGCCGTCGACGGCGATGACGATGTCCGCCCCCGGGTCCCGGCCCACGCGGTAGGAACGTCGTGGATCAAGAGCGACCGAAACACCGTTGCTCTCCACGACAAGCTGAGTCACAAAATCGCCTTTCCCGTCGCCTGCCCCGCGAGGCCCAAGGGAGCCGCTCATCGGGGAGCACATCAACCTTGGACCGCCGGTAAAGCGTAGGGCCTCGCGCGTAAACGCGGCAATGCTTCGAAAAGTATGTAAGTGACGGTTATCCCGGCCCTCTCGTGGGCGAATCCCGATTTCCGGGCCGTCGTGGGCCGGAGTGCGGCTTGACGCCGCCTTGGTGTTCACTTGGCCACCGCCTTACCCGGCTTCGCCAGGTCGCGGGCACCGCTCCGGACACAGAACGGAATGCTTCATTCCGCGGTAAGCGTGATGTAGCCGATTTCACAACTCGCTTGATTTGCCCTACGGGCCGCGATCGTTGATCATTGGCCGAATGTCCCCCGCTCCCCAGCCGTCACATGACGGGCATGCGGAGAGCGCGGTCGGATCGTGACCGCCACCCTGGAGGCGCCGCGACCGGCTGACGCGATACGGGCACGACCGGTGCGCCACCGACGGTGGCTCCTGCATCCCGTCGTGGCCGCTACGGCCATTGCCGGGATCCTCCATGTGCTGTGGGCGGTGTTCCTCGCCGGCGGTGGCGGCGACCTCGCCGCGCAGAGCGCGTGGGCGGAGTTCGCCATGCGGCATCCCGGCTCGGCCTATGACTTCGCCTGGTACGGCGGGATGCATCCCGCCTCATACAGCGTGATCTCCCCCTACCTGATGGCGCTGCTCGGCGTACGGACCACCGGGGTGCTCGCGGGCACGCTGTCGGCCGGCCTGTTCGCGCTGCTCCTGATGCGTTCGGGAATCCGCCGTCCACTCGCGCCGGCGCTCTGGGGCGCCTTCGCGTTCTCCTGCAACGCGGTGTCCGGCCGCGTGACGTTCGCCCTCGGCGTGTTCTTCGGCCTCGCGGCCGTCGCCGTGGTGTTCGCCGCGCGCGGCCCCCGCGCCCCGCGCGCCGCCGCGGTCGTCGTCCTCGGCGTGCTGGCCACGCTGGCGAGCCCGGTCGCCGGGCTCTTCCTCGAGGTCGCCGCCGCCGCGCTCTTCCTCACCCGGCGGCGACGTCCGGCGTACGCCCTGGCGGCCGGTCCGCCGTTCGTGGTGGCGCTGTCCGCGCTGTTGTTCCCCTTCAAGGGCGTGCAGCCGTTCCCGTGGTTCCTGGTGGCGGCCCCCGTCGCCAGCTCGGTCGCCCTCGCGCTCTACGCCCCGAAGTCGTGGCGGAACGTCCGCGTGGGCGCCGTCGTGTACGCCCTCGGCACCGTGCTCACCTGGCTCATCCCCTCCCAGGTGGGCAGCAACGTCGACCGGCTCGCGCTGCTGTTCGGCGGCGCGGTCATGCTGGCGGCGGCGATGGAGCGCAGGACCACCATCCTGTACGTCGCGTTCGCGGCCACCGTCGTCTCCCAGGTGATCCGGCCGGTCTTCGACGTCGTCAACACCGGCTCCCCCGACGGCCACACGACCGGCGTGCTGTCGGAGCTGCGCAACGTCGGCGCCGACCGCGGGCGCGTCGAGGTGGTGCCGGAGCGCACCCACCTGGAGTCATCGGAGTTCGCGCCGGTGGTCAACCTCGCGCGCGGCTGGAACCGCCAGGCCGACGTCGACCGCAACCCGCTCTTCTACGACGGCAGCCTCACCGCGGACACCTACCACGCCTGGCTCAAGCGCTGGGCGGTCCGCTACGTCGTGCTGTCGGACTCCACGCCCGACTGGCAGGGCATGGAAGAGGCGCGCATCGTCTCGACCGGGCAGCCGTGGCTGAAGCAGGTCTGGCGCGACCAGCACTGGCACCTGTACGAGCTCACCGACCCCGAGCCGCTCGCCGACCCGCCCGCCACCGTCGCCCGCGCCGACGACGGCGAGCTCGACATCAACGTCCCGTCGGCGGGCTGGGTGCTCGTACGCGTGCCGTGGTCGCCGTGGCTCGGCGTCCGCGGCGGCGCGGCGGGCTGCGTCACGGAGGCCGGCGACTGGACCCGCCTGTACGCCCCGACACCGGGCCGGTACCGCCTCGGCGGCAGCTACCAGCTGCCCCGCGGCACACCCTGCTGAGACGTCAGGAGGTCTCGCCCCCGCCGGTGAACGAGCGCAGGCGGGTACGGCGCGTACGGGCGACGGCGCGCCGCAGTGGGCCCTCGAACAGGACGAAGCCGATGAGCGTCACCGTGACGCCGACGACCGAGCCGCCGGCGATCTCGTCGGGCTCGGCCCCGGCGAGCGCGAGCGAGAGGACCATCAGCAGCCACGCGCCGCACGCCGCGAACCCGAACCTGCGGCCGGCCAGGAATAGCCCGGCCGCCGTCGCCGCGGCCATCGCCGCGTGATCGCTCGGCGCGGGCAGGTCCGAGCTGTGCACGACCAGGCCGTGGAACGCCGTCCAGTGCATCGTGGGCAGCCGCTCGATGGGCTCGTTCGCCGCCACCGAGGCGATGGCGCCGACCGGCGCCCAGAGCGCGGCGGCCATCACGGCGGGACGCTCCCGACGTGCCGCCCACCAGGTCCAGCCGAGCAGCGCGACGAGCAGCAGCGGCTCCACCCGCGCGCAGGCCACCGCCGCGGTGTGGAACCGGTACGCGTCGGCCAGGTGATCGGTGAGCATGGGGGTCCGCCTCGATGGGTCGCAGTGCCGGAACAGGCCGCCTCTTGGCCAACCGCCGTCCGTGGACACTGTAGAGATCATTCGGTCAACGCAGGGTTAGGACCTGTTTCCCTGGACCCGCCGACCGTTTGACCCTTGCCTTACGTTTCCGGGAACTGACCCTACAATCTGTAGGGTGAACCTCAGCAGACGGTCAAGCGGACGTCTCGGCCACCCCTGCCTGCCCCTGTTCGCGGTGGCGTTCGTGTACGCGGCCGCCCAGGTCATCGCGGTCACGACGCGGTTGCGGCTCGGCTGGGACGAGACGGTCTACGTCAGCCAGGTCAGCCCGCACGCGCCGACGGCGTTCTTCAGCGCGCCGCGCGCCCGCGGCATCACGCTGCTGCCGGCGCCGGTCCTGGCGATGACGGCCTCGCTGGCGTCCCTGCGGCTCTACATGACCGTGCTCTCCTCGGCGGGCCTCGTGATCGCGTACTGGCCGTGGGCGCGCCTCCTGCGCCCCGCCACCGCTGCGCTCGCCGCGCTGCTGCTGGCGGCGCTGTGGATGGTGCAGTTCTACGGCAACGCGGTCATGCCCAACATCTACGTCGCGTACGGCGCGGTCGCGGCGGTCGGCTGGTTCGCGCGCACCGTTCGCGGGCAGGGCCGGTCAGCGCCGCTGTGGCTCGCCCTGAGCCTGGCGTTCGTGGCGCTCATGCGCCCGGGTGACGCGCTGTGGCTCGTGCTCCCGCTGCTCGGCGCGGTGGCGTTCGCCCGGCGGCGCCGGCGGATCGCGCTTTCGGCCGTCGTGGCCGGACCGGCGGCGGGCGCGGCCGAATGGGTCGTGGAGGCGTACGCGCGGTTCGGCGGCCCGCTGAACCGGCTCCGGGTGTCGAGCCGGAGCGAGGGCGGTCTCGGCTGGCATCCCGAGGGCCTGCGGATGGAGCTGCACGCGCTCAACGACCGGTTGCTCTGCCGGCCGTGCGGCGGCGCGACCTGGCACGTGCCCCCGCTGTCGGTCTGGTGGCCGCTCGTCCCCGCGCTGGCGGCGGGCGGGCTGGTGCTCGCGGCGCGCGGCGGCCGCCTGCGGCTGGTGGCACTGCCGGCCGCGTGCGGCGTGATGCTCGGCGCCTCGTACCTCCTGTTCGTCGGGTACGCCGCGCCGCGCTTCCTCATCCCCGCGTACGCGCTGCTGGCCATCCCGATCGCCGAGCTCGTACGCGCGGCGGCGACGCTCGGCCAGGGCCGCTGGCGAATCGCGACGGCGGGCGTCGTGGCGGCGGCGCTGGCGGTCCAGGTGGCCGGGCAGCAGATGGTGCTCGCCCGCATGGTGCGGAGCCAGCAGAGCGCCCGCCTGGACTTCGTGGCCATCACCGACGAACTCCACGGCCTCGGCGTCCGCGCGCCGTGCACGCTGTCCGGGCAACAGGCCCCACCACTGGCGTTCTACGCGGGCTGCCGGTCGCTGCAGATCGCGGGAAACGACGCGTCGGTCGACGTGGCCCGGCTGCTGGGCGAGACGAGCCTGACCCGGCTGGCGGTCATCGAACGCGACGGCCACCGCCCGCACTACACGCAGGACTGGCTGCACTACACGTTCACCACCCCGAACGGCCACCACTGGCACGTGTTCCTACCCCCGCACCCACCCGCCGCCCCCCGCAGCTGACCTCGGCTCAGCTTGCGTCGAGGAGTTTGCGGAGCATCTGTTCGTCGTCCGGGGCCAGGGCCGTGACGAAGCGCTCCAGCACGGCCGCGCGGTCCGGTTCTCGCCTCAGTACCTCGTGCATGGTCTGGGCGGCCTGTTCGGTGGCGTCACGGGCGGGGCGATAGGCGCCGCGTCTGCCGTCGGCGTCGCGGATGACCAGGCCCTTGTCCCACAGGCGCTTCAAGATCGTGTGCACCGTGTTGTAGGCCAGTTCCCCGCCGATCCGGGCCTGGACCTCCGACGGTGTCAGCGGCCGGTCGGTGGACCACAGCGCGCCGAGGACCTCCGCCTCGAGCTGCCCCGCACCCCGCCGTACTCCGGCCATGCCGTCACTTTACAGGTGATAGATCCGGATCTGCCGGACCTGTTCCGTAGGCGGGAGTTGCCCACCTACCAGCGACGACGCGGACATATCACTACTATCTAAGTAGTAACCTCCCTCTTCCCTCCCCGGAGCATGTGCCGTGCCCGACACGCCTGACCAGCAGCGACGGCCTGCCGGCATGCTCGAGGACGAGGTGCTGGCCGCGCTCTGGAGGGGCGGCCGGCCGATGAGCCCGGCGGAGGTCCAGGCCTCGCTCGGCGGGGTCCTGGCCTACACGACCGTGATGACGACGCTGGCCCGTCTGCACCGCAAGGGCATGGCCACGCGCACCCGCGAGGGGCGCGGCTACGTCTACTTCCCGAGCATCGACGAGGCGAGCCACACCGCCGCCGCAATGAACGCCCTGCTGCGCCGCCGCCACGACCACGCGGCCGTGCTCGCGCGCTTCGTCTCTGACCTTCCCCCCGAGGACGAGCGCCTGCTCCTGCGTCTCCTCCGCGACGACGACACGCCATAAACCGCCACATAAGCGGCACCGCCCTTTAGGGGACGCCGCCATCTGCGCACCTGTACTATTTGGGTAGTAGCTCAGTCGCGAGACACGGGAGCGGTGGACTGACACGTGCGAATACTGCGGTGCGGGCCGGCGGCCACGACAGGACGGCCATCGACCCGCGTTGGAGCCCGCAAAGCTCGTACGGCCGATACCGGCCACCCGCATCCGACGACCGGCACCGCCCGGAAGGCCGTCGAACACCACAGCGTCACGAAAACCGTCGTCGGCGCCCGCCGCCTTCCGCAGTCCCGGCACCACCGTTGACCGTAACGTGATCACCGGTCTGCGAAACATCGGCAGGCACTGACGCCTTCTCGCCCGGATACCGACCGGTCTAGGAGCCACGTTCTTCATCTCGTGTTTCATCGGTGTCGATCCGCTAAGGGGACATTGAGTCCATGAATCGAAGCGCCCTCGTCCGGCAGCCGCCGCCCGACCTGGTGACGGTTCAGGCCGGCGGGTCCGTCGCGGCGCGCACTCCGGCCCGCACCTGGATCGCCGCGGCGCTTCTGCTGACCTGCCTGGCCGCCGGGATCACCGGCGCGGGACTGGCCAACGTCGACGTCGCCGCCGGTCTGTGGGACGGGGCCGGCTGGGTCTCCGAGGGGGCCGCGCGCATCCGCTGGGGCCTCGTCCCGGTCATCGCCGCCCTCACCGCGATGCACTACCTGACCTCGGCGCTCGGCGTACGGGCGACCGCGTGCGGCGCGGCGGGCGACGAGCGCACCCGTGACGGAAAGCCCGGCCACTTCGGCGTCTGGGAGATCACGACGGCGCAGTTCGCGGGTGCCGCGGCGAACCGCCTGGCCCCCGCCGGGCTCGGCACCGCCGCCGTCACCTGCCGTTACCTCACCCGGCGCGGCCTGCCCGCCTGCGCCGCGACCACGACCGTCGCCGTCGTCGGCCTCGTACGCGGCCTGACCAAACTGGCGCTCGTCGCGCTCGCCATCACCCTGTGGAGCGGCCTGGGCCAGGCCCTGCGGCCCGCGACCGACGTCGGCCGGCTCGCCGCGCGCCACTCCGCGATGCTGTGGCCCGCCGTGATCCTCGCCGTCCTCGCGGTGGCGGCACTCGTCGTCGCGGGGCTCTACTGGCGGCGCCGTCAGGCGCACCTGCGGATCAAGGCCGCGCTCGCCGGGGTCGCCCGCTCGCTGCGCCACCTGCTGCGGCGCCCGCGCTGCCTGCTCGCGCTGATCGCCGCCGCGACGGTGGCCGACCTGGCGCTGGCCCTGGCCTTCGCGGTGAGCATGATGGCGGTCCCCGGCGTCCCGACGGGTTCGGTCGGCTCGCTGGTCGCCCTCTACCTCCTGGGCGCCACGGCCGGCGCCGCCGTGCCGATGCCGGCCGGCGTGGGCTCGACGGAGGCGGCGCTCATCGCCGCGCTGGCGACGGTGCACGTCCCCGCCGCCCAGGCCGCGACGGGCGTCTTCCTCTTCCGCATCATGACCTTCTGGGCCCCGGTCCCGGCGGGCGTGCTGAGCACCCGCTGGCTCCGCCGGCGCGGCGGCCTGTGAGCACGCTCCACCTGCTGTCCCTGCGCTACACCGCGGGAGAGCGGGCGGCCATGCCCTTCGTCGCCGCGCACGTGGAGTTCCTGGAGCGCCACCACCGGGACGGCACCTTCTTGGTGTCCGGCCAGACCGTGCCCGCCGACCAGGGCGGTGCGATCGTGGCCGCCGGCATCGACCGCGCCGCCGCCGAACGCGTCGTGGCCGAGGACCCGTTCGTGGTCGCCGGCGTCGCCGCGTACACGATCACGACGATCGACCCCGGACGCGTCCACCCCGCCCTGGGAGACCTCCTCCGTTAGCCCTTCGCGACGAGGGTCAGCAGGTCGTACTTGGCCACGGACGAACCGTCCTGTTTCGTCACGTCGGCGTCCCAGCGGACCTCACCGTGGTCGGCGCCCTCCCGCGGCTCGATCTGCTTGGCGGTGAGCGTCACCGTGATCTCGTCGCCGGGGTAGACGGGCGTGATGAAGCGGAGGTTCTCCAGCCCGTAGTTGGCCAGCACCGGGCCGGGGTCCGGGTCGACGAACAGGCCGGCCGCCAGCGACAGGACGAGGTAGCCGTGGGCCACCCGCCCGTCGAAGAACGGGTTGGCCCGCGCGGCCTCCTCGTCGGTGTGCGCGTAGAACGTGTCACCGGTGAACTCGGCGAAGTGGTCGATGTCGGCCAGCGTCACCGTACGGGGGCCGGCCACGACCGAGTCGCCCACCCGCAGCTCGGCGAGGTTCTTGCGGAACGGGTGGACGCCGTCGTCGCGGCGCTCGGTGCCGGGCGTCCAGCGGCCGGTGATGGCGGTGAGCATCGCCGGGCTCGTCTGCACGGCGGTGCGCTGCATGTGGTGCAGGACGCCGCGGATGCCGCCCATCTCCTCGCCGCCGCCCGCGCGGCCCGGCCCGCCGTGCACGAGGGCCGGCAGGGGCGAGCCGTGCCCGGTGGACTCCCGGCCGGTCGCGCCGTCCACGACGAGCAGCCGGCCGTGCCACGGCGCGACGCCCAGCACCATCGCGCGGGCGAAGTCCGGGTCGCCGGTGACGACCGAGCCGGCCAGGCTGCCCCGGCCGCGCGCCGCGAGCGTGATGGCCTCGTCCGGCGAGGTGTACGGGAGCAGCGTGCTGACCGGGCCGAACGCCTCGATCTCGTGGGGCTCGTCGCGGCCCGCGTCGTCGGCGCGCAGCAGGATCGGCGACACGAACGCGCCCCGCTCGGCGTCGGCGTCCACGAGGTCGACCCGCTCGGGGTCGCCGAAGACCGTACGCGTGCCCGCCGACAGGGCCTTGAGCGCGCGGCGTACCTCCTCGCGCTGCCCGAGGCCGGCCAGCGCGCCCATGCGTACGCCCGGGTCGGCCGGGTTGCCGACGGTGACCTCCGCCAGCCGCGCCGCGACGGCCTGCTCGACGTCGTCGATGATCCCGGCCGGTGCGAGCGCGCGGCGGATCGCGGTGCACTTCTGGCCGGCCTTGACCGTCATCTCGGTGACGAGCTGGCCGACGAACAGGTCGAACTCCGCGTCGCCGGGGCGTACGTCCGGGCCGAGGACGGAGCAGTTGAGCGAGTCGGCCTCGGCGTTGAAGCGGACCGAGCGCTCGACCACGACGGGGTGCGCCCGCAGCAGTGCGGCGGTCGAGGCGGACCCGGTGAACGCCAGGAGGTCCTGTTCGGTCAGGTGGTCGAGCAGGTCGCGGGGCTCGCCGCAGACGAGTTGCAGTGAGCCCTCCGGCAGCAGCCCGGACTCGATGATCAGCTCGACGAGCCGCGCGGTGAGGTACGCGGTCTGGGGGGCCGGCTTGACCAGGCTCGGCACGCCGGCGAGGAAGGCGGGGGCGAACTTCTCCAGCGGCCCCCAGACCGGAAAATTGAAGGCGTTGATCTGCACCGCGACGCCCCGCAGCGGCGTGAAGACGTGCTGGCCGACGAAGCCGCCGCTCTTGCTCAGCGGCTCCAGGCCGCCCTCGACGTAGACGGTGTCGGGGGGCAGCTCACGGCGGCCCTTGCTGGAGTAGGAGAACAGCACGCCGATGCCGCCGTCGACGTCGAACCTCGCGTCGTTCAGCGTGGCGCCGCTGCAAAGCGACAGGTCGTACAGCTCGTCGCGGTGCTCGCGCAGGGTGGACGCCAGAGCCTTCAGGAGCGCGGCGCGCCGGTGGAAGGTCATCTCCCGCAGGACGGGCCCTCCGACGCGCCTGCCGTGCTCGAGGGCGGCGCGCAGGTCGATGCCCGCGGAGGAGATCCTGGCGATCTCCGCGCCGGTCACCGCGTCGTGCAGCGGGGCGCCCTCGTCGGGCGGGACGTGCCACGCGCCGGAAACGTAACTGGACAGCGGAGCCATCGGACCCGACCTCCTCGTCGGTGGACCGTTCGGCCCGAATCCTAACCCGGCTCGCCGGTGCCGTCCCCGCGCGCCCCGACCCGGCGCAGCCACAGCAGGCCGAGGACGGGCAGGACGAGCGGCACGCAGCCGTACCCGCTGCCGTAGGAGGACCACACGGTGGCGTCGGGGAAGGCGGCGGAGTCGATGAGGCTGTAGGTGCCGACCGCGATCACCCCGACGAGCTCGATCGTGCAGGAGGTGACCGCGACGCGGTAGGAGGTGCGCCCGGAGCGGGCCAGCGTCACCGTGGCCACGATGTAGACCACCGCCGCGAACGCCGACAGGAGGTACGCGACCGGGGCGTCGTGGAACTTGGTGGCGATCTGGACGCCGGCCCGCGCGCTCGCGGCTAGCGCGAAGACGCCGTACACCGCGATCAGCACGCGGCCGGGGCCGCTGCGCCGGGCCGTACGGCCGGGCTCGGCCGTGGTCTCCCGCTCAGCCATTCCACACCTGCTGCATCCGGACGATGAGGACCGCCGTCACCAGGAACCCGGCGGCGACCACCGCAGGTCCCCACCGAGTGCGCTCCGCCAGGCCCCACGCGGCGGCGACCGGCAGGATGAGCAGCGACCCGGCGAGGTAGCCGATGAAGATCACCATGCCGCCGGCCGGGCGTGCGCCGCCGGCGAGCCGTACGATCGCCCACACCACCTGTACGAGCAGGCCCGCCTCGCCCACGGCCGCCGCGGCCAGCAGCGTCCTGCCGACCCGGCGGTTCAGTGCGGTCAGCACAAGGCTCAGTCCGGCGAGCACCAGCACGCCCACGATGAGCGCCGTCGCCAGCGCATCGACCACGCCTCAGCCTCCCCCTCGACCCGATCAGTGACGGACGAGAGAGTACTACGCCCGGTAGTACACGGCGTCAGCGGCGTACGATCTCGATGTCCAGCTCGACCTGGAGGATGCCGCCGACAACGCCGATGCCGACCCGCACCGCCTGGTTCCAGTCGATGGCGAAGTCCTCGCGCTTCAGCTCGGTCACCGCGTGGAACGCCGCGCGCACGCCGCCCCAGGGGTCCGGCCCGACGCCGAGGTAGGTGGTGTCGAGCGCGATCTGCCGGGTGACGCCGCGGATGGTGATCTCACCGCCCATGGACCAGCGGTCGTCCGACAGCGGCCGCAGGCCCTTGCTCCGGAAGATGATCTCGGGGAACGCCTCGGCGTGGAGGAAGTCCTTGCTGCGCAGGTGCGTGTCGCGGTCGTTGTTGCCGGTGTCGACGCTGCCGGCCTGCATCGTGACCTCGACGACGGAGTTCTCCACCGGGTCGGTGACCACGACCGAGCCGCTGAACTCGGCGATCCGGCCGTGCACGCTCGCCAGCCCGATGTGACGCGCCCGGATGCGCACCGCGGAGTGCACCGGGTCGATGTCCCAGACACCGGGGTCGGGAAGCTGCCGCTCCCCCGTCGCGGTGAGCTCGACCTCGCCCAGGTCGAGCCCTCCGGCGCCGACGACGGCGCTGCGCGCGACCGGCTGGTGCCCGGGCGCGGCGACGATCAGGGTGTAGATGCCCGGAGGGATCTGCGGGATCGCGGCCCGGCCGGCCGAGTCCACCGTCGTACGGCCGACCTGGTGGCCCGCCCCGTCGGTGAGGGTGAGGACCGCGTGTTCGACCGGCCAGCCGCCGGGCGCGACCACCCGGACCGTGACTGTGGGATTCAAGAAAGGGGCCCCTTTCAGGCGGTCAGGGTGACGTCGGCGTCGACGGCCCGGCCGTCCTTGACCTGGACGGGAACGGCCGCCGGTCCATGGCCGGCCGCGACGAGCGTATAGGTACCGAGAGCCAGGTCTCCGAAGGAGAACGAACCGCTGGAGTCGCTCATCGTCGTCGCGACGATCTTCCCGGCCTGGTTCATGAGCGTGACGCGTGCGCCGGCGTACGGGCGGTCGTGCGTCCAGACCTCTCCGTGCAGCGAACCGCGTGCCGCGAGCTCCAGGTCCTGGCGTGCCTCGGCGCCCTGGCGGATGGTCACCGCGGCGGCGGCCGGCTGGTGCGCCGGGGCGGAGACCACAAGGGTGTACATGCCCTCGGGCAGGCTGATGAAGGAGAAGCCGCCCTCGACGCCGGTGCGCGCGGTCCCGACGACCTCGCCCTGGACGTCGGTGACGGTGATCGTGGCGTCGGCGACCGGCCGGCGCGTACCGGCGATGCGCACGGTCCCGAACAGCCCGCCGACGCCCGCGACGGTCATGTCGTGGCGGACCGTCTCGTCGCCGACCGCGACGAGTGAGGCGATCGGCTCGTGGCCGTGCGCCGAGGCGATGATGAGGTACGTGCCGCCGTAGCTGACGTCGAGGCGGTATTCGCCGTCCCGTCCGGTGTAGGCGGATCCGATCTTGCGCCCCGCCATGTCGGCCAGGGTGACCACCGCGCCCGAGACCGGCGGGCCCTCGGTGCGCCGGACGGTGCCGAAGACGGTGAGCGTCTCCCGGAGCGCCGTGTTCTCAACCATGGAAATTGTCCTCCGATTCGTGGCTATTCCGGGGCCGCGGCGAGGGCCTCGAGGGCGGGCAGGGCGGCATCCAGCGCGATCTGCTGAGCCTGCGGCAGCCGGTGGATGCGGTCCGCGAGCAGGCCGGTCGTGTGCCTGCTCAGGTCATCCAGCAGCTCGTCCCCGGCCGGGCTCGTGGTGAGCCGGCAGATGCGCCGGTCGTGCGGGTCGGGCTGCCGGGCGATGAGGCCCAGCTTGTCGAGCGCGTCGACGATGTGGGACACGGTCGGCGTGCTGACCGCCATCCGCTTGGCCAGCTCCCCGACGGCGAGCGGCTCGCCGGCCGCGATGGTGGCGAGCGCGCTCAGGCGGCTCGGCGTCAGGTCGTCCGGCCATTCCTTCCGGAGCCGACGGCTGAGACCGGCCATGGCGAGCCTGAGCCGCCCTGCCGTCGCCGCCGGCTCCGGACCGGTGTTCACTCGCCCAGCGCCACTCGTATGGTCGCGGGGTCGCCGGACTCGATGCGGACCGCGATCGTGGCCGGCCGGTGCCCGGCGGCGACCACCGTGTAGTGACCGTCCGGGAGGCCGGTGATGTGGTAGCTCCCGTCGGGGCCGGTCGTCGTCGTCGCGACGACCTCACCGGTCTCGTCGGTGACCGTGGCCGTGATGCCTCCGAGGGGGACGCCCTCCGGCGAGCGCACGATGCCGCGCATCTCACCGACCGGGCCGGTCTCGTCGGGCGCCAGCGCGAAGTCCTGCACCGCGCCCACGGAGCCGACCAGGACCGTGGCCGCCTGCGGCGACCAGCCCGGGGCGGTCGTGATCACGAGGTAGTCACCGGGCGGCGCCTGGAACGCGTAGCGGCCGTCGGGCCCGGTGTTGGTCCGCCCGAGCTGGCGCCCGTCCGGACCGGCGATGGTGATCGCCGCGTACGGGACCGGCCGGCCGGAGCCGTTGTGGACGAACCCCTGTACGCCGTGCGCGCCCGGGCTCCCGGTGCCCTCGTGCACGAACGAGGCGGCGGGCGTGGGCCCGTGCCCGTTCGGCGACATCTGCGGGTCGTTGAGCTCGCTCATCCCGCCGCCGGCCTCGCCCGCGACGCCCGCCAGCTCTGAGCCCACGGACTCGTGCTCGGGCGACTTGCGCCGCTTGGTCAGCATCGACGCGCCCGCCGCGATCACGCAGGCCACGATGGCGAACAGGAACGCGATCACCAGGCCCTGGTGGAACGGCTGGGTGATCAGGTGCGGGAAGTAGCTGCGGCCGGTGAGGTAGGAGGCGTGGTCGGCCGGGAGCTTGGACAGCTGCGGCCCGAGGAGCTGCTGCATCGGGTTGTAGCCGAGGAACGCGGCGAACAGCACCGCGATCGGCGGCAGGTGCGACACCGTCTGGGCCGCCTGCTCCGGCACGCCCTGGGCGACGAGGCCGTCGTGCATCGTGCCCGGCAGGCTGTGCGACAGGCCGACCACCATCAGGCTGAAGAAGATGCCGATGGACAGCACCATCGAGGAGTTCATGAAGGTCGCGTTCATGCCCGCGCCCACGCCGCGCTGGTCGGCGGGGACGGCGTTCATGATCTCCGCACGGTTCGGCGAGGCGAACATGCCGGAGCCGATGCCGTTGATGATCAGCAGGAGGGCGAACACCGGGTAGGAGAAGTTGACCGGGATCGCGAGCATCAGCGCGAAGCTCAGCGCGGTGATGAGCGTGCCGCCGACGGTGAAGTAGCGGTGGCCGAGCTTGTCCGACAGCATCCCGGACAGCGGCGCCGAGAACAGGAAACCGACGGTCAGCGGGATCATGTAGATGCCCGCCCACAGCGGGGTGTCCTCGAAGCTGTAGCCGTGCTGCGGCAGCCAGATGCCCTGCAGCCAGATGATCAGCATGAACTGCAGGCCGCCGCGGCCGAGCGCGGTCAGCAGGCTGGCGAGGTTGCCGGCGGCGAAGGTGCGGTCACGGAACAGCGACATGTTGAAGAGCGGCTCAGCGATCTTGCTCTCGATGTAAACGAAGATCACCAATACTGCCATGCCGCCGAGGAGCGCGGCCAGTACCCAGGGGTTGGTCCAGCCCATCGTGTGGCCGCCGTAGGGCTGCAGGCCGTACGTGATGCCGACGAGCACGGCGATGAGGCCGACCGCGAAGGTGACGTTGCCCCACCAGTCGATCTTGGCCTTACGCCGGACGCCGGTGTCGTGCAGCTTGATGAACGCCCAGAAGGTGCCGAAGACGCCGACGGGCACCGAGACGAGGAAGATGTAGTGCCAGTTCACCGGGCCCAGGACGCCGCCGAGGATCAGGCCGATGAACGATCCGGCGATCGCCGCGATGGCGTTGATGCCCAGCGCGGTCCCGCGCCGGGTGGCGGGGAACGCGTCGGTGATGATCGCCGTGGAGTTGGCGAAGAGGAGCGCGCCGCCGACGCCTTGGACGATGCGCCAGCCGATCAGCCATAGAGCCGCGGACGACCCGTGCATCCAGCACACAGAGAGCAGGATGGAACAGACGGTGAACACCGCGAAGCCGAGGTTGTACATGCGGACCCTGCCGAACATGTCGCCGAGCTTGCCGAACGCCACCACCAGAACGGCGGTGACGACCATGAAGCCCATCATCATCCACAGCAGGTAACTCGTGTTGCCAGAATCGAGCGGATTTAGGCCGATTCCGTCGAAAATGTTCGGCAGAGCGATCAGGACGATCGACTGGTTGATCGTCACCATCAGGACGCCGAGCGTGGTGTTGGACAGCGCGATCCACTTGTAGCCGTCCCCGAGGGGTTTGGTCTGCTCCGCTCGTCTGTGCGTCTGGGCGGACGTCGTCATAAGGGACTGAGCTCCCGCTTCGTCTTCGTCATATTCGTTGCTTAGTGCTAACTAACCATACGCCTGCGGCGAACCTTCTCCATCCCCTACGCAGTGTGACAAGACACTCCTCGGACCGCCAGGCGTCGATACTGGTGAGATGGCCCATCGACAACGTCCCGCCCGCGTCGAGGAGAAGATCGACTCGGGCGTCGCCGAGCTCGTGCCCGACCCCGACCGGCCGCGTTCGTGGACCCTCCTGGTGAACGGGACTCCGCAGTCGCACGTCGACCTGGACGATCCGGCCTATCTCGACTTCGAGTACATCCGGCGGCTCGGCCACGTCGTGGACCTGATCGCCCCGGCCGGGAGCCCGCTGCGGGTGCTCCACCTCGGCGGCGGCGGGCTGACGCTGGCGCGCTACGTCGCCGCGACCCGGCCGCGCTCCACCCAGCAGGTGGCCGAGGTCGACGCCGCCCTCATCGACCTCGTACGGCGGCGGCTGCCACCGGACCGGAACGCCCGGATCCGGATCCGTACCGGCGACGCCCGCGAGATCCTCATGCGGGCGCCCGAGGACACCTTCGACCTGGTCGTCGGCGACGTGTACGCCGGCGGCCGCTCCCCCGCGCACCTGACCTCGGCGGAGTTCTTCGCCGCGGCCGCGCGCACGCTGCGCGCCGGCGGGTTCTTCGCGGCGAACCTCGCCGACGGCGCGCCGCTGGCGTTCGCCCGCGCGCAGGTGTCGACGCTGTGCTCGGTGCTGCCCGAGGCCTGCCTGATCGCCGATCCGGCCGTGCTGCGGGGCCGGCGGTTCGGCAACCTGGTGCTGATCGCGGGGCGGGTGCCGCCGCCGGTGGCCGAGCTGACCCGCCGGGCCGCCGGCGACCCGTTCCCGGGACGCGTGGTGGAAGGCGAGGAACTGAGGAGGTTCGCGGGCGGGGCGCCGCCGGTCACTGACGCGACCGCGCGGCCGTCGCCGCAACCGCCCGACGGCGTGTTCTGAGGATTTCGGTGGGGTCCGGGGGCTTTGTCCATCCCCCGGACCCCGGTGGGCCACCCATTTGCACACACCGGCACGTTTAAGAGCGCGGATCAGTCCTGAGGTCGCCGTGCTCTGCCTATTGAGCTAACGCGGCACGTGGAGCCGCATGCCGGACTCGAACCAGCACCCCGGCGAGTGTCGTCCGCACTCGGTCGATCCGGTGTTCGGTGGCGAATGCTGAATCTGGAGCGAGAGTCTGAGATTGAGCGGCTGCCTCTGCCTGTTGGGCCATCCCGGCGCGCGTGCCGGGAGAGGGACTCGAACCCCCACTTTTCACCGCTGATCAGGCTGACGTTCAGTTTCAGCTTGCGCTCCTTGCGCTTCCCCCACTCGCGCGGGGGAGTCTGTGACACTACTCGAAGAGGAACCGGAAGACCGCGTCACCGGTCCGCTGGTCGACGACCTCGGCGCCGTTGGCCTCCTCGCGGGCGAACTTCACCGCGCGCTGGAGGCGGTCGACCCGGTCCAGCAGGTCGTTGACCCGCTTGGCCGGCAGCGCGCCGGAGAACTTCGTCGTCGTCCAGTAGCCGACGGAGATGTCCTCGTAGTACACCTCGACCTGCGCCGGATGCTTGTCGGTCGCCTCGGCCTTGACGTGGTTGCGCGGCACCTTCTTGGTGCGGTTGGTCCGTACGGGCTCGGTCTTCCAGCAGTCGGCCGACTCGTCGAACGCCCACGTCTCGGCCGCGTCCAGGACCGGCAGCTTCTTGACGAAGGTGTGCAGGTCGGTGAGCTGCTTCTCGAGGAACAGAAGGTAGGACACCGGGACGTCGCGCAGGATCGTGCGGCCGTCGACGGTGACGTCGGCCTTGGCCGAGCAGTTGGCCCAGTCCTTGGTGGCCGTCACGTCGAAGAGCCGCGCCATGATCGCCGCCGTCCGGGCGATGACCTCGTCGGCCTTGACCTGGACCCGCGTGGACTCCGGCGGGAGCTGCTCCCCCTCCTCGTCCTTCGGCTGGTAGACCCGGGAGATGCCAGCCAGCAGCGCCGGCTTCTGCAGGCCGTGGTGCGCGTCGGTCAGGTCGCGCAGAGCCCCGCTCTTCACGCCCTTCTCCACAGCGATGATCTGGTTGAGCTTCGCCACCTTGCCCCCTTTCAGGCGGAATGCACGCTATCGCGGGTGTCCGCGGCGACGCAGGTCATTGAAGACTCAGTCCTTGCGGCCGGTGACGGCGACGCCGAGGCCCAAACCGATCATGGCCAGGCCGCCCGCTCCGCCGATCATCTGGAGCCGTCGCGGCGAACGCCCGAACCAGGCCCGCGCGCCGCTCGCCGCCAGGCTCCAGGTCGAGTCGCAGACCAGCGCGATGAGCACGAAGATCAGCCCGAGCACGAACATCTGGAACGGCACACCGCCGCGCTCGCGGTCGACGAACTGCGGCAGCACGGCGGCGAAGAACACCGCGGTCTTGGGGTTGGCGACCCCCACGAGGAACCCGTCGAGGCCCGCGCGCCAGCCGCCGCGATCGCCGGGCTCGTCCTGGAGGCCGGCGTGGGCGCCGCGGCGCAGCAGCGCGCGCACGCCGAGGAACACGAGGTACGCCGCGCCGCACAGCTTGATCGCGGTGAAGACCACGACGGAGCTCTCGACCACCGCGCCGACGCCGAACGCGACGGCGCAGACCACGACGAGGGCGCCCACCTCGTTGCCGATGACGGAGACGAGCGCGGTCCTGCGGCCGTACGCCAGGGCGCGGCCGACGACGAACAGCACGCTCGGGCCGGGGATGACGATGATGAGCAGCGAGGCGAGGCCGAAGGCCAGCGCCTGGGAAACGGAGATCACGCATCCGACGGTAGGCGCGCGCCCGCCGGCCGGACAACGCGATTTCTCAGAGCGTGGGCGCCGCGCCGACGTAATTCTCCGCCAGGGTGGTCGCGGCTGCCTTCGAGGCGACGAGGTAGTCCAGGTAGGCGAGCTGCCTGCGGTGCTCGAAGGAGTCCCCGGCCGGGTCCCTGTGCAGCAGCGTGGTCATCCAGGACGCGAACTGCTGCGCTCGCCAGACGCGTTTGAGGCACGTGGCGGAGTAGGCGTCGAGCAGCTTGTCCGAGCCCTCGTCGTACCGCGCGACCAGCGCCTCGGCGAGCACGATGACGTCGGAGATCGCCAGGTTGAGGCCCTTGGCGCCGGTCGGCGGCACGATGTGCGCGGCGTCCCCGGCGAGGAACAGCCGGTCGTGCCGCATCGGCTCGGCGACGAAGCTCCGCATCGGGGTGATCGACTTTTCCACGATGGGCCCGTCCCGCAGCTCCCACCCATCGCTGGTGGCGAACCGCGCCCGCAGCTCGGACCAGATCCGCTCGTCGGGCCAGGCCTCGATGGCGTCGCCGGGGTCGACCTGGAGGTACAGCCGGCTGACCCGCGGGGAGCGCAGGCTGTGCAGGGCGAAGCCGCGCTCGCTGTGGGCGTAGACCAGCTCGTCCGTGGAGGGCGCCACCTCGGCGAGCACGCCGAGCCAGGCGTACGGGTAGTCCCGCTCGTAGGTCCGCAGCCCTGGCACGGCCGCCCGGCCGACGCCGTGGAAGCCGTCGCACCCCGCGATGACGTCGCAGTCGAGCGTGCGGGTCTCGCCGTCCTGCCGGAAGGTCACCGACGGCGCGCCCGTGTCGACGGCGAGCGCCTCGGCGCCGAACCGGACGTCGCCGCCGGCCGCCAGCCGCGCGGCGATCAGGTCTTTCACGATCTCGGTCTGCGCGTAGATCGTCACCGTACGGCCACCGGTCAGCTCGGTCAGCGGGATGCGGTGCCCGGCGCCGCCGAACCGCAGCTCCAGGCCGTGGTGGGTGAGGCCCTCACGGTCGAGTCGCTCGCCCACTCCGCTGCTCCGCAGCACGTCCACGGTGCCCTGTTCGAGCATCCCGGCCCGCTGCCGCCGCTCGACGTACGCGCGGTCCCGGCTCTCCAGGACGACCGAGTCGACGCCGCGCAGGTGCAGCAGTTGGGAGAGCAGGAGGCCGGCGGGGCCGGCGCCGACGATCGCCACCTGGGTACGCATTCATCCCCTTCCGGTCTCGTTCCGACATCGTGGCGCTCCGGCCGCTCTCATCAGGCCAGGTCCTTCCACTCAGTGGAACCGCCGTGGGTGGCGACGTCGTTCGACAGCGCCCGCGCGGCGGCGAGCACCGCTGGGACGAGCCGACGGAGGTCGGCGCCCTGCCGCCGGGTGACCAGCGACATCGCGGCGAGCACCGAACCGCCGGCGTCGCGCACGGGCGCGGCCACCGAGCAGGAGCCGAGCGTCATCTCCTCGCTGGTGACCGCGTAGCCGGTGCGCCGCACCTCGACGAGGTGGGCGCGCAGCCGGCCGGGGTCGGTGACGGTGTTCGGTGTGAAGGAGGCGAGGCCCTCGGCGATGACGTCCTCGGCGAACTCCTCGGAGGCGAAGGCCAGCAGGACCCGGCCGACGCCGGTCGAGTGCAGCGGCAGCTCCGCCGCCACCCGGGTGACGATCGGCACCGAACGCGGGCCGCGGAGGCGTTCGAGGTAGAGCGCCTTGTGGCCGCTGACGACGGCGAGCTGGACGTTCTCGTGCGTCGCCTCGTAGAGGTCCTCCATGTGCGGCAGCGCCAGCTCGCGCAGGGCGGTCGCGGCCGAGGCCTGCGCGCCGATGCGCCACAGGCGCATCCCGATGCGATAGGACCCGTCGGGCAGGCGTTCGAGGAAGCCGCCGCCGGTCAGCTCGCCGACGAGGCGGTGGCCGGTGGCGAGCGGCAGGTCAGCGCGGCGGCAGATCTCGGTGAGGGTGAGGCGGACCCCACCGGGGGCGAACGCCTCCAGGATCGCCATCACCTTGCCCGCCACGCTCGGCGGCCGGCCCGCGCTCGTCGTGCCCGCTCGTCCCGCCACGGCCATCAACAATAGGACGGCGCGGCACCCTGCCGGGGCGCCGCGCCGCCAGGCGATCAGTTGGCGCCGATGTTCAGCGCTTTCATGATCAGTTCCAGCTTCTGGTCCATCCCGTCGAACCGCTGGTCCATCCCGTCGAACCGCTGGTCGATCTCGGTGAAGCGGTTCTCGTGGCGCAGCTGGGTGACCCGCATCTCCTTGATCTGATCGCTGACTCCCGCGACCGCCGAGTCCAGCTCGTTGAGCCGGTTGCCGTGGCGCATCTGGGTCGCGGAGATCGTGGTGACGCTCGTCTGCAACGACTCGATCTGCGTCGTGTGCGCACCCTGCTGCTTCTGGATGTCGCCCAGCATGCCGTAGATCGCGTTCACGTCGTTGTAGAGCTGATTCATCTTGCGCTCAGCGTCTTCCATGAGCATGACCCTATCTCCCCTCTGTCGCGTCTCCCGGGGGGTCGGGAGACTCGTTCACACACTCGGAGGGGTACGGAGTGCGACCGACATATTACGGTCCGCACAGGGCCGGAAAGAAATCGATCACTTACGCTCGGTGATCACTCCGTCCTCGATCAGGACGCGCTGGGCGACGGCGAAGGCGGAGTTGGCGGCGGGGACGCCGCAGTAGACCGCGGTCTGCAGCAGCACCTCCTTGATCTCGCCGGCGCTGAGGCCGTTGCGCACCGCGGCGCGTACGTGCATGGCCAGCTCATCCAGGTGGCCGCCGGCGACGAGCGCGGTCAGAGTGACGCAGCTGCGGGTCTTGCGGTCGAGCAGCGGGCGGGTCCAGATCTCGCCCCAGGCGTAGCGGGTGATGAAGTCCTGGAAGTCGGCGGTGAAGTCGGTCGTACGGGCCTGCGCCCGGTCGACGTGCGCGTCGCCGAGGACCTCGCGGCGGACCCTCATTCCTTCGCTCATGACGTCCTTTCGAGGTGACGGAGCATCGCGTGCGTGACGGGTTCAGGGCGTTCGAGGTTGGCCAGGTGGCCGGCGGCGGGCACGACGACGAGCTCGGCGCCGGGAATGCCCTGGGCGAGCGTCTCGGCGTGGTCCAGCGGGGTGGCGACGTCCTCCGCGCCGGCGATCACCAGCGTCGGCGCGAGCACCCTCCCGAGCCGGTCGCGTACGTCGAAGCCGGCCAGGGCCGTGCAGCAGGCGGCGTAGCCCTCCGGATCGACCTTCGTGAGCATCGCCCGCGCGCCGTTCGTGTCCGCGTACAGCGGGGTGAACCAGCGCCCGACCAGCATGTCGGCCAGCGGCTCCAGCCCACCCGCGCGCACCTTCGCGGCCCGCTCGTGCCAGGCCGACGGGTCGCCGAACCGCGCCGAGGTGCAGCACAGGATCAGGCTCGTTATCCGCTCCGGGTGTTCCAGCGCCAGTGTGGTGCCGATCGCCCCGCCGAGCGAGACGCCGCCGTAGGCCGCCTTCTCCACGCCGAGCGCGTCGAGTAACGCTACGACGGCGTCGGCGAAGTCGCCGATCGTGCCGTGGATCACGTCGGAGCCGCCGTGGCCGGGCAGGTCGTACCTGAGCACCCGCCAGGTGGCGGTCAGGTCCGGGAGCTGCGGGTCCCAGAGGTCCATCGTGGTCCCGACCGAGGAGCCGAGGACGAGCACGGGCGCGTCGCCCGGCCCGTCGAAGCGGTGGTGCAGCCGCGTCATCCGGTCACCTTTCGCGTGTACGCGTCCAGGGCACGGTCCACGAGTTCGGGCGCGCACCCGACGGCGTCGGCGGGGTCGGCGCCGGGGACCAGGTCACTCAGCGGACGGCCGGCGCGCAGCGCCTCGGCCACCCGCTCGCGCGCGTCGCCGGACCCCTCGGAGAGCCTGGCGAGCTCGGCGGCGGCGTACTCGGACAGGAGTTCGTCGCGCAGGTTGCCGCGCATCCGGTCCGGGAAGACCTCCAGGCCGCCTGCCAGCTCGGCCGCGGTCTCGGCGGCGCCGCCCGTCAGGCGCAGCGCGTCGTTCAGCGGCAGCCACTCCGCGTGCCACTCCCCCGCGGGGCGCTCCAGGCCGGCCGTCTGCGCGGCGAACAGGACCTGCGCGTACGCCGGGACGCGCAGCGCCGCAGAACGGATCATGGTGGCGAGCACCGGGTTGCGCTTGTGCGGCATCGCCGACGAGCCGCCGCGTCCCGGCGCGGCCGGCTCGGCGACCTCGCCGACCTCGGTCTGGGCCAGGAGCACGACGTCCGTCGCGAACTTGCCGAGGGCGCCGGCGACGAGGGCCAGCGCCCCGCCGAGCCCCGCGACGGGGCCCCGGAGGGTGTGCCAGGGCAGGACGGCCTCGGCCAGGCCGGTCTCCTCGGCGAAGAGCGGTGTCAGCCGCAGGGTGCCGTACGCGGCGAGCGTGCCGGCCGCCCCGCCGAGCTGGGCCGGCAGGCGCAGGTCCGCGAGCGCCACGCGGGCCTCGGCGACGGCGGTCAGCCAGCAGGCCGCGCGCAGCCCGAAGGTCGTCGGCACGGCCTGCTGCCCGAACGTGCGGCCGGCCATCGGCGTGTCCCGGTGGCTCCTCGCGAGGGCGGCCAGGCCCTCCAGCGTGCGGTCGAGGTCGGCCAGGATGATCCGGCGGGTGCGGTCCGCGACCAGCATCGCCGCGGTGTCCATGATGTCCTGGCTGGTGGCGCCGTGGTGGACGTGCTCGCCCGCGGCCACCCGCAGGTCGGCCACGAGCGGGACGACCGGGTTGCCGGCACCCCGCGCCCGTACGGCCAGGTCCTCCAGGTCGACCTCGGCACCGGCGATCGCGTCGGCGACGCCGTCCGGGATGACGCCGAGGCGCGCCTGGGCGCGGGCGAGCGCCGCCTCGGCGTCCAGCAGGGCGCGCAGCCACGCCTCGCCCGAGGTCGCCGTCTCGGCCGCGGTGCCGGCCGCGACCGGCGAGAGGAGGTCAGCCAAAGAAGACCGTCTCCTGTTCGCCCTGGAGGTGCACGTCGAAGCGGTAGGTCCGCTCGTCCTCCCGCACCGCGACCAGGGTGTCACGCCGGTCCGCGGGGATCCCCGAGAGCAGGGGGTCCGCGGCGTTCCCGTCCTCGCCGGGGAAGTAGAGCCGGGTGGTCACCGGCTTGAGCAGGCCGCGGGCGAACATCAGGACCGCGATGTACGGGACGGGCCCGCCCGGCTTCAGGGTGGAGAACCAGTAGTGGCCGTCGGCGTCGGTGCCGCAGCGGCCGAAGCCGGCGAAGTCACGTCCGGCGCGGGCGAACGCGCCGGGCGCGTCCGGCACACGCCCGTCGGGACCGGCCTGCCAGATCTCCAGGAGCGCGTCGGGGATCGGCGCACCCTCGCCGTCCAGCACCCGGCCGTGGATCCGGATCGCGTCCGGATGCCACTCGGGGACGACGCGCGGGCCGTCACCGTACGGGAGTGCGTAGCCGAAGAAGGGACCCACCGTTTGGGAGGGTGTCTGGGCCGGCGTCTGGGAGGGAGTGGTCATCAGTCCTCCGCCGGGGTCGCGCCGAGGACGATGTCCCACTGGTACGCCAGAGCCCACTCGGGCACGGTCGCGTCCAGGTCGAACCGGGCGACGAGGCGCTGCCGCGCCTTCTCGTCCGGAATCGAGTTGAAGATCGGGTCGTAGGCGAACAGCGGGTCGCCGGGGAAGTACATCTGCGTCACCAGTCGCTGGGTGAACGCGGTGCCGAAGACCGAGAAGTGGATGTGCGCGGGCCGCCAGGCGTTCTCGTGGTTGCGCCAGGGGTAGGCGCCCGGCTTGATGGTGACGAACTCGTACCGTCCGGCCGAGTCCGTGAGGCAGCGGCCGGCGCCGGTGAAGTTCGGGTCGAGCGGCGCGGGGTGCTGGTCGCGCAGGTGGATGTAGCGGCCGGCGGCGTTGGTCTGCCAGATCTCCACGAGGGTGTCCGGCACCGGGCGCCCGCCGGAGTCGAGCACCCGGCCGGTCACGACGATCCGCTCGCCCAGCGGCTCTCCGGCGTGCTGTCTGGTCAGGTCGTTGTCGAGCAGGCCGAGCTCGGCCCGGCCGAACACCGGGCCGGTCAGCTCGACGGCGTCCGGCCCGTACTTGGGCACGACCAGCGGTCGCCTCGGTGCCCGGAGGACCGTACTGGTGTAGGGCGGGTGCAGGTGGGGCGGGTGCGGATCGCTCACGGGCTCTCCTTACGTTCCGATCGGCGGATCGGTGCGGTCGCGTATCTCCTGCGGGCTCACGCCCGGCGCGGTCTCCACGAGGACCAGGCCGTCCGGGGTTACGTCGAGGACGCCGAGGTCGGTGATGATCCGCTCGACGCAGGCCGCGCCGGTCAGCGGCAGGGTGCACTCCTCGACGATCTTGGAGCCGCCGTCCTTGGCGTTGTGGCCCATCACGACGATCACCCTGCGGGCGCCGTGCACGAGGTCCATCGCGCCGCCCATGCCTTTGATCATCTTGCCGGGGACGGCCCAGTTGGCGAGGTCGCCGCGGGCCGAGACCTGCATCGCGCCGAGGACCGCGACGTCGACGTGGCCACCGCGGATCATGCCGAACGACAGGGCCGAGTCGAAGTAGGAGGCTCCGGGCCGTACGGTCACCGTCTCCTTGCCGGCGTTGATCAGGTCGGGGTCGATCTCGTCCTCGCCCGGGTACGGGCCGACGCCCAGCAGGCCGTTCTCCGAATGGATCACGACGTCGACGCCCGCCGGCAGGAAGCCCGGGATCAGCGTCGGCAGCCCGATACCGAGATTGACGTACATGCCGTCCGACAGCTCCCGGGCCGCCCGCTCCGCGATCTCGTCCCTGCTCCAGCTCATTGGTCGCTCGCCCTCCTCACTCCAGCTCACGTCGTCGTCCGCTTCTCGATCGGCTTGTCGGCGGCCTGTTCCGAAGTCAGTGCCAGGACCCTCTGGACGAAGATCCCCGGGAGGTGCACGGCGTCCGGGTCGATCGCGTCGACGAGCTCCTCGACCTCGGCCACCGCGACCCGGGCGGCCATCGCGCACAGCGGGTTGAAGTTGCGGGCCGACTTGTCGAAGACCAGGTTGCCGTGCCGGTCGCCGCGGACCGCGCGTACGAGGGCGAAGTCGGTGGTGATGCTCTCCTCCAGGACGTACTCCCGGCCGCCGAACTCGCGTACCTCCTTGGGCGGCGAGGCCACCGCCACTCCCCCGTCCGGGGCGTACCGCCACGGCAGGCCGCCCTCGGCGACCAGCGTGCCCACGCCGGCGGGCGTGTAGAACGCCGGGATGCCGCAGCCGCCGGCGCGCAGCTTCTCCGAGAGCGTGCCCTGGGGCATCAGCTCGAGTTCGATCTCCCCGCCGAGGTAACGGCGGGCCAGCTCCTTGTTCTCGCCGACGTAGGAGCCGCGAGCGCGGGCGATCCGGCCGGCGTCGAGCAGCCGCCCGAGGCCGAGGCCGATCGTCCCGCAGTTGTTCGACACGATCGACAGGTCGCCGGAGCCTCCGTCGTACACCGCGTCGATGAGCGTGAAGGGCACTCCGCACAGCCCGAACCCGCCGACGGCGATCGAGGCGCCGCCGCCGATGTCCGCGACCGCCTCCGCGGCGGAGGCCACCACCTTGTCCATACTCCCACCCTGCCAAGACGTCCGGACCGTCCGTGATCGTTCTTCCGCTCAGCGGAAGCGACGGTGATCGTCGAACACGGCGCCGGACACGGGTGAGATGCCCGCCGCTCTTGATAACGTCGATACGGGGCGGCGACGAGGAGGAGGAGCACCGGATGCAGCGGACCGGCCGGGTGCGTACCACCAGCGTTCCGTCTGCCGTGATCGAGACGGCCGACGGGCCGTGAGCCACGGGCATGACGGGCACAGCCACGGGGTCAGCCCCGAATCGGACCGGCGCCTCCTGACCGCGGCGCTCGGCCTGATCCTGGCGTTCATGGCCGGAGAGGTCGTCGTCGGGATCCTGGCCCACTCGCTCGCGCTGATCTCCGACGCCGCGCACATGCTCACCGACGCCGCCGCGATCGCGCTGGCGCTGGTGGCCATGCGCCTGGCGGCCCGGCCCCCGCGTGGCGGCTACACCTACGGGCTCACCCGCGCCGAGATCCTGTCCGCCCAGGCCAACGGCATCACCCTGCTCGTGCTCTCCGCGTGGCTGGTCTACGAGGCCGTCCGCCGCCTGATCGACCCGCCCGACGTGACCGGCGGCCTGGTGCTCGGCACCGCCCTCGCCGGCGTGGTGGTCAACCTCGCCGCGACCTGGCTGATCGGCCGGGCCAACCGCGACAGCCTCAATGTCGAGGGTGTCTTTCAGCACATCGTGACCGACCTGTACGCCTTCGTCGCCACGGCCATCGCCGGGCTCGTCGTGCTGCTCACGGGCTTCTCGCGGGCGGACGCGATCGCCTCGCTCCTCGTCGTCGCGCTGATGCTCAGGGCCGGCGCCGGCCTCGTACGCGACTCGGGGCGGATCTTCCTGGAGGCCGCTCCCGCGGGCCTGGACCCGGACGGGATCGGGCGTGTCCTGGCGGGACGCCCGAACGTCGTCGAGGTGCATGACCTGCACGTATGGCAGATCACCTCCGGCATGCCGGCCGCCTCGGCGCACGTGCTCGTGGCGCTCGGTGAGGACTGTCACGCCGTACGCGCCGACCTGGAGCACGTCCTCGAACAGGACTACCAGATCACCCACACGACCCTTCAGGTCGACCACGCCTCGGAGCAGTTGCTGACCATCGAGCGGCGGCACTGCGACGACGCGCACGGGCCGAGCCATCGGGGAAAATGAGTGGCGGGACGCCTCATCGTGCGGCACCGTGGTGATCCCTGGCGCCGGGTGGTCCGGCAGCTTGCCTATTCTGTCCGGTTGTATGGGATCTTCGCTCTCTGACGTGCGGTCACGGCTGCCCGAGTTGATGCTGCGCGACCAGCATCGGCTGCGCCGCCGTCTCGACGGCATCCGCGGCAAACGCGACGCCGCCGCACGTGACGACATCATCGAGAAGGTCGCCGCCGAGGTCGAGGCGGCCGAACGCCGCGTGGCGCACCGCCGCGCGGCGATGCCGTCGATCACCTATCCCGAGGCCCTGCCGGTCAGCCGGCGCAAGGACGAGATCCGCGACGCCATCGAGAAGAACCAGGTCGTGATCGTCGCCGGGGAGACCGGGTCCGGCAAGACCACACAGCTCCCGAAGATCTGCCTCGAGCTCGGGCTGGGCGTCAAGGGCGCGATCGGGCACACCCAGCCGCGCCGGCTCGCCGCCCGTACGGTCGCCGAGCGCATCGCCGAGGAGCTGGACACCCCGCTCGGTGAGGCGGTCGGCTACCAGGTGCGGTTCACCGACCACTCCAGCGACGCCACGCTGGTCAAGGTCATGACCGACGGCATCCTGCTGAACGAGCTGGCGCGCGACCGGATGCTCCGCCGCTACGACACGCTGATCATCGACGAGGCGCACGAGCGCAGCCTGAACATCGACTTCATCCTCGGGTACGTCAAGCGCCTGCTCCCCCGGCGGCCCGACCTCAAGGTGATCATCACCTCGGCGACGATCGACCCCGAACGCTTCTCCCGGCACTTCTCCGACGCGCCGATCATCGAGGTCTCGGGGCGCACGTTCCCGGTCGAGGTCCGCTACCGGCCGGTCGAGGAGGAGGACGACCCGACCCAGGCCATCCTCGACGCGGTGGACGAGCTGGCCCTCGAACCCCCTGGCGACGTGCTGGTCTTCCTGTCCGGCGAGCGCGAGATCCGCGACACGGCGGACGCGCTGGAGAAGCAGAAGCTGCGCGGGGTCGAGGTCCTGCCGCTGTACGCGCGGCTGTCGGCGGCCGAGCAGCACCGGGTGTTCCAGTCGCACCGGGGCCGCCGGATCGTGCTGGCCACCAACGTCGCGGAGACCTCGCTGACGGTGCCGGGCATCAAGTACGTCATCGACCCCGGCAACGCCCGGATCTCGCGCTACAGCCACCGTACGAAGGTCCAGCGGCTGCCGATCGAGGCGGTGTCTCAGGCGTCGGCCAACCAGCGCAAGGGCCGCTGCGGGCGCGTCTCGGAGGGTGTGTGCATCCGGCTCTACGCCGAGGAGGACTTCCTCGCCCGCCCGGAGTTCACCGACCCGGAGATCCTGCGCACCAACCTCGCCTCGGTCATCCTGCAGATGACCAGCCTGGGTCTGGGCGACATCCAGGACTTCCCGTTCATCGACCCGCCCGACCGGCGCAACGTCAAGGACGGCGTCGACCTCCTGGAGGAGCTCGGCGCCCTGGCGTCGGGCGCCCTCACGCCGCTCGGCCGCAAGCTCGCGCAGCTCCCGGTCGACCCCCGCCTCGCCCGGATGGTGCTGGAGGCGGACCGCAACGGCTGCGTACGCGAGGTCATGGTCATCGCCGCCGCGCTGTCGATCCAGGACCCGCGCGAGCGCCCGGCCGAGAAGCGGCAGGCGGCCGACGAGCAGCACGCGCGGTTCGCCGACAAGGAGTCGGACTTCATCGCGTACCTCAACCTGTGGGAATACCTCGGGGAGCGGCAGAAGGAGCTGTCGGGCAACCAGTTCCGCCGGCTGTGCAAGCAGGAATACCTTCACTACCTGCGCGTTCGTGAGTGGCAGGACGTCTTCGGGCAGCTCCGGCAGGTCGGCAAGGACCTCGGCGTCACGTTGAACAGCGCGCCCGCCGATCCCGTCCGGGTGCACATCTCCCTGTTGTCCGGGCTGTTGTCGCACATCGGGCTGATGGAGGAGAAGGACTCCGGCTCCGGCCCGGACCGCCGCCGGGGGCCGCGGGAGTACGACGGCGCGCGGAGTGCCCGGTTCGCGATCTTCCCCGGCTCGCCCCTGTCGAAGAAGCCTCCGCGCTGGGTGATGGCCGCCGAGCTGGTGGAGACCTCACGCCTGTGGGCCCGCATCGCCGCCCGGATCGAGCCGGAATGGGTGGAGCCGCTCGCCGGGCACCTGGTCAAGCGCACGTACAGCGAGCCGCACTGGGAGAAGAAACAGGGCGCCGTGATGGCGTACGAGAGGGTCACGCTGTACGGCGTGCCGATCGTGGCCCAGCGCAAGGTCAGCTACGCGAAGATCGACCCGGCGCTGTGCCGGGACCTGTTCATCCGCAACGCGCTGGTCGAGGGCGACTGGGACACCCACCATCGGTTCCTGCGCGACAACCGGGAGCTGCTCGACGAGGCGGAGGAGCTCGAACACCGGGCGCGCCGGCGCGACATCGTCGTGGACGACGAGACGCTGTTCGAGTTCTACGACGAGCGTCTTCCCGCCTCCGTGGCCTCGGCCAGGCACTTCGACTCGTGGTGGAAGAAGGAGCGGCACGAGTCGCCGGACCTGCTGACGTTCTCGCTGTCGATGCTGGTCAACGACACCGCTGGGTCGATCAGCCAGGACGACTATCCGGACGCCTGGGCGGTCGAGGGCCAGCGCCTGCCCCTGTCGTACCAGTTCGAGCCGGGCACGGACGCCGACGGCGTGACGGTGCAGATCCCGCTGCCGGTGCTCAACCAGGTCTCCTCGGACGGCTTCGACTGGCAGATCCCGGGCCTGCGCGAGGACCTCGTCGTCGAGCTGATCCGGTCGCTGCCCAAGCGGCTGCGGGTCAACTTCGTCCCGGCCCCGGACGTGGCGCGTACGGTGCTGGCGCGCCTGGACCCGTCGTCGGGCCCGCTGCTGGACGCGCTCTCGCGCGAACTGCGCGCGATGACCGGCGTGGAGGTGCCGGTCTCGGCCTGGGACCTGTCCCGCGTGCCCGACCACCTGAAGATCACCTACCGGGTGGTGGACCGGCGGGACACGCTGGCCGAGGGCAAGGATCTGGCGTCGCTCAAGCAGCAGCTGGCCCCGAAGGTGTCCGCCACGTTGTCGCGGGCCTCGGACGCCATCTCTCGTTCGGGCCTGCGGACGTGGGACTTCGGCGCCCTCCCGCAGGTCCACTCCCGGGGCCGGGTGAAGGCGTATCCGGCCCTGGCGGACGAGGGCGACTCCGTCGCCATCCGCACCTACGCGACGGAGGCCGAGCAGCAGCGCTCGATGTGGCGCGGCACCCGGCGGCTGGTGCTGCTGAACTCCCCGTCGCCGGTGAAGCTCCTGCAGTCGAAGCTGAGCAACCAGGCCAAACTGGTGCTGAGCAACACGCCGCACGGCAGTGTGACGGCGCTGCTGGAGGACTGCGTGGCGTGCGCCGCCGACAAATTGATCACCGAAGCCGGCGGGCCGGCCTGGGACGAGGCGGCGTTCCTCGCGCTGAAGGACCACGTACGGGCGTCGCTGGTGGACACGACGGAGGTCGTCTTCGCCAACGCCCAGCGCATTCTGGCCGCGGCGCACGCGATCGAGGCGCGGCTGAAGGGCATCCCCGGCGCTTCCGTGGAGTCGTCGCTGGCCGACGTACGGGCGCAGCTGTCACGGTTGATCTTCCCGGGCTTCGTGACCGCCGCGGGCGCCCGCCGGCTGGCGGACGTGCTGCGCTATCTGCGGGCGATCGACCGGCGGCTGGAGCGTCTGCCGGAGGACCCGTACCGCGACCGTGAACGGATGCAGCAGATCCAGCAGTTGGAGGCGCGGTATGTCCGGACCCGCGACGCCCATCCGGGTGTCGTGAAGGTCCGGGACGTGCGGTGGATGCTGGAGGAGCTGCGGGTCAGCTTCTTCGCCCAGCAGCTCGGCACGGCGTACCCGATCTCGGAGAAACGCATCCTGAAGGCGCTGGACCAGGCCGTCTCATGAGCCTGGGGCCGCCTCTCGACGTACGGCCGCTGTTCGCGGGCTGGCAGGCGGGCTTCGTCTCCCTCTTGCGGGATCTGGACGAGGGAGACTGGACGCGGCCGACCGTGTGTCGGGGCTGGGACGTGAGAGATGTCGCCATCCACGTCCTCGGCGACCACCTGGGCCGGCTGTCGATGCTCCGCGACTCGTTCCAGGCGCTTCACCCGCGTGAGGGCGAGCCGTTCCCCGCCTTCATCGACCGCATCAATGCGGAGTGGGTGACCGCCTGCCGCCGCCTGAGCCCGCTCCTGCTCAACGGCCTGCTGTCCTCGGTGGGCGATGAGGTCGTGGCGTTCTGGCAGACGGTGGACATGCAGGCGCTGGGCGGCCCGGTGACGTGGGCCGGCCCTCCGCCGGCGCCGGTGTGGCTGGACGCGGCCCGCGACTTCACCGAGTACTGGACCCACGAGCAGCAGATCCGCGACGCCGTCGGGCGGCCGGGCCTCGGCGATCCCGTTGCGGTCGCCGCGGTGATCGACACGTTCCTGCGAGCGTTGCCGCACACGTTGCGCGAGGAGCCCGCCTCGGAGGGGGCTGGCCTTGAGGTGACGGTGACCGGGGTCGGGGTCTGGGCGTGTTCCCGCACCGGCGGCCACTGGGCGCTCGATCGCGGGCCGGTCCCGGGTCCCGCCGCCCGCCTCGAACTGGACACCGACACGACGTGGCGCCTGTGCACCCGTGGCATAACGCCGGAGGAGGCCGCGGCCCGCGCCCGCGTCGAGGGCGATGCCCGGCTCGCGACAGCGGCCCTCCAGATCGTGTCCATCATCTGGTCACCACCGCCCCAGCCCGCTGAGGGCGAAGCCTGACCGCGTGCGACGAAGCGGGCATCTCGGCTAAGCGTGACCGGTGGGTTCTGCCACGGCATCCGATGGTGACTCCTGCGGTCGAGCCGTTGACGAGTCGGGGGGCGATCAGGGAGCACTTTGCCGTGCCACCTGGGGCTCAAGCCTCCACTCCCAAGAGGCGGGTCGTCGACATCGTCGTTCACGAGACCGCGGATCCTGAGGTGATCGTCGCTGAGTTCGCCTACGAGTTCCCGATGCCGGATGGGTCGGCGACCAAGGTTCCCTGCGTCTCGTCATACGCGTACGGGACGGTCAGATCGTCGAATCGCGCGACCACATCGACCCCGTCCGCTCCCACCGGGCGCGTGATGACATCGACGCCCTGGTCGCCGTACTGCGCACACGGACGCCTGCCTGGAGGGCGGCTACCACGGCACCTCGGTCTGGGCGCGGAGGACGGCGGCCACATCCGGTGGGGTGTACCGGGCCGACTTCAGGACCTTGCCGTCCTTACGCCTGATCACTCGGCCGTCCTCGTCCGCCTTGGTCATGTTCGACCTGTGCACCTCGGCGAGCACCGCGTCCAGATCGATGCCGTACGTCACGGCCGCGCCGTACGCCACGTACACGATGTCGGCCAGCGCGTCGGCGATGCCGACGAGATCTCCATCGGCGACGGCTTCGGCGTACTCGCCGACCTCCTCGGCCAGCAGCCGGATCCTGAGCGCCGCCACCTCGGCGGGAACGTCCGCGGTCGGCGCGTCATTGCGGTGCACACCGAACGCGGTGTGGAACGCGGCCACGGCGGGTGCGACGCCCGAAAGGCGGCTCGGTACGGAGCTCCTCCGGAGAAGACATACGCCGAGCCTGGCACAGCCGGCGGCCCTCAGCGGGAAAGCGTGTAGTCGCGGCGCCGGGCCCGGCGCGTGCGGGCCCAGTACTCGAAGGTGAAGCCCGGCCACAGGGTGCGGTTCACGCCGTTATCGTCCAGGTACCAGCTCTTGCAGCCGCCCTCGTTCCACACCGCCTTGCCCAGGCGCCTCCGCAGGCCCTTGTTGAAGCGGCGCTGGGCGGACGGGCGGACCTCGATGGACTCAGCGGAGGTGCCGGCGAGCCGGCGCAGGCAGCTCAGCACGTGCTGGACCTGGGACTCGATCATGAAGACGACCGAGTTGTGGCCGAGGCCCGTGTTCGGGCCCAGGAGGAAGAACAGGTTCGGGAAGCCGGCGATCGTGATCCCGTGGTGGGCCTCGATGCCGTCCGCCCACGCCTCCTGGATCTTCAGGCCGTCGCGGCCGATGATGCGCTGGTCGGCCAGGGCGTCCGTGACCCTGAAGCCGGTGCCGTAGATGATGACGTCGACGTCGTGCGAAACGCCGTCCGCGGTCACCAGGCCCGTCGGGGTGATCTCGGAGATGCCCGACGTCGTCACGTCCACGTGCGGCTGGGACAGCGCCGGATAGTAGTCCGAGGACAGCAGGATGCGCTTGCAGCCGATCGTGTAGTCCGGGGTGAGCTTCGCTCGCAGAACAGGGTCCGGCACCTGGCGGGCGAGGTGCGCGCGGGCGAGTTTCTCCTGCGGCGCCATCAGCCTCGGGTCGATCGTGAAGCCGACCGCGCGGGTCTCCAGCACCCAGTAGATCGCGTTGCGGAAGGCCCGCGTCGCGCCCGGGACGTGCCGGAAGGTGAATCGTGCCCACGGCGGGATGGCGAAGTCCGGCTTCGGCTGGATCCACGGCGGCGTCCGCTGGAAGACCGTCAGGCGCGAAGCCGAAGAGGCGACCTCCGGGACGAACTGGATGGCCGACGCGCCGGTGCCGATGACCGCCACGCGCTTGCCGCGCAGGTCGCAGGAGTGGTCCCACCGGGCCGAGTGGAAGACCGTCCCGGCGAAACGGGAGGCGCCCGGGATGGCGGGCACGGACGGCACGTGCAGCGCGCCGATGCCCGACACGACCGCCTTCGGTGTCAGCACCGAGCCGTCGGCCAGCGTCACGCGCCAGTGCCCCGACGGCTCCCACTCCAGCGCCTCGACGGCGCTGTCATAACGGATGTGCGCCTCGAGCCCGTACTTGGCCGTACAACGCCGCAGGTATTCCCAGATCTCCTCCTGCGGGGCGAACATCCGCGACCACTCGGGGTTCAGCTCGCACGAGAAGGAGTACATATGAGACGGCACGTCGCAGGCGCAGCCCGGATACCGGTTGTCGCGCCACGTGCCGCCGAGGTCGGAGTCCTTCTCCAGGATGACGAAGTCGTCGTACCCGGCCTTCTTGAGCTGGATCGCCATGCCGAGGCCGGCGAAGCCCGAGCCGATGATCGCCAGTTTCACGGGTCCTCCCGTACGGTTGCCTACCCGGAGTAGGTTACCAACGGTAAGTTACCGTCGGTAGGTGTGAGATACAGTTCACAGGTGAAGACCACGCGCCGCAGGATGAGCCGGCCGGAGCGCGAGCGGCAGATGCTCGACGTGGCCGAGGAGGTCTTCGCCGAACAGGGGTACGCCACCGCCTCCATGGAGGAGATCGCCACACGCGTCGGCGTGTCCAAGCCGATGCTGTACGAGTACTTCGGCTCCAAGGAGGGCCTGCTGCTCGCCACCATCGGCAGGGCCCGTACGGAGCTGTTCGAGACCACCGCGCAGGCGATCGAGGCGGCCGCGTCCGCCGAGGACAAGCTGCGCAGCGGCTACCTCGCCTACTTCCGGTTCAACGAGGCGCACCGGCGCGCCTGGCTCGTCCTCCTCCAGGAGCCGATCCTGCACCGCGGCGCCGCCGGCGAGATCGAGGCCACCCGCCGGCAGCAGACCGACCTGATCGCCGCGCAGATGGCGCAGCTCGTCCCCGACCGGCCGCGGCGCGACCTGGAGGCGTACGCGGAGATCATCGTCGGCGCCAGCGAGCGGCTCGCGCTGTGGCGTACGCGCAACCCCGACGTCAGCGTCGAGGAGGCGGCACGCCAGATGATGGACCTCACGTGGCACGGCCTTGGCTCACTGGACGGCGCCTGACCCCGAATTGTCCGGCTACTCCAAGTTGTCCGGCGATCACGTCATGTTCTCGACCGCGGCGGGGAACGATACAGCCATGGCGAGCGACACGCACCACCGCACGTGACGAGGCGCCGTGGGCGGCCGGCCGGCAGGCCGCCCTCCCGGCCCCCGGACCACGACGGCCCCGGGCGGCCACGCGTGGAGCGCGCGATGCGGCGCCTCTTCCAGAAGCAGACCGGCCTGCCCGAGCCCGCCGAACACGCCGCGGAGATGAACCTCCCGCCCTGGCAGACCCACCTCGCCGCCCTCGCCGAGGCCGGTCTCGGCGGGATGACCCGGCGGCTGCCGACCCTGATCGCCGCGGCGGCGCGGCTGGCCTGGCGTGCCTCCCCGGCCGACACGCTCATGACCGTCACGCTGCACCTGCTCGCCGGCGTCTTCACCGCGTACGGCCTGCTCGCGACCACCGGTGTGCTGCGCGCGCTGTTCGCCGGCGGCGCGACCCCTGACCGCGTACGCGCGGCGCTGCCCTCGCTCGCCCTCGTCGCGGGCGCGACGGCCCTGCGCGCCGGGCTGCAGGCGGGCGCGGGCTGGGCGCAGGCGCGGCTGAAACCACAGGTCGACCACCTCGTGGAGAAACGCCTGTTCGACCTGACCACGAGGGTCGAGCTGCCGTGCTTCGACGACACGCAGTTCCACGACGCGATGCACCGTGCGCGCGACCGCGGCCTCATGGAGGCGGCACCGGTCGTGGAGGCGACGATCGACGTCCTCACCGGGGTGATCGGGCTCGCAGCGGCCGCCGGTGCCCTCGGCGTCCTGCATCCCGTGCTGCTGCCGCTGCTGCTGATCACCGCGATCCCCGACGGCTGGGCGGCGGCGCGCGCGGCGCGGATGCGCTACCTCGCGATGTTCGTGCTCTCGGCCGTACGGCGCCGCAAGTGGATCCTCGCCGACCTGATGGCCGACCGCGAGTCGGCGGCCGAGATCCGCGCGTTCACGATGCGCCCGTTCCTGGCCCGCGAGCACGACCGGCTCGCGGTCCGCGAACGCGACATCCACGTGGACCTGGCCCGCCGCCAGACCGTCGTACGGATCCTGGGCGACGTCGCCGGCGGCGTGGCGACCGGCGCGGTCTACGTCGCGCTCGGCGTCCTGCTCGCGATCGGGGCCGTGCACCTCGCGGTGGCCGGCACCGCCGTGCTCGCGATCCGTACGGGACAGACCTCCCTGGCCAGCCTGCTGTTCGCGGTCAACCGGTGCTATGAGTCCGGGCTGTACTTCTCCGACTACCTGGACTTCTGCGCGGACGCAGAGCGCCGGATCCCGGAGGCGCGGGACCGCCCGGTGCCGGACGGCTTCGAGGTGATCACCGCGCGGAACGTCGGGTTCACCTACCCGGGCGCCGACCGGCCGGCGCTGCGCGACGTGTCCGTGGAGATCCACGCCGGGCAGGTCGTGGCGCTGGTCGGTGAGAACGGCTCCGGAAAGTCGACGCTCGCCAAGATCCTCGCCGGGCTGTACGCGCCGGACGAGGGCGAGGTGCACTGGGACGCCACCCACCTCGGCGAGGTCGACCTCGACCGGCTCCGGCAGAACGTCGCGATGATCCCCCAGCACTACACGCACTGGCCGATGACGGCACGGCACAACATCGCGATGGGCCGGGAGCCGTACGAGACGCCGATCGCCGACGCCGCGGCGGCGTCCGGCGCCGACGCCGTGATCGCGGCGCTGCCGCACGGGTACGACACGCTGCTCGACCGCCGGTTCAAGGACGGCCACGAACTGTCCGGCGGGCAGTGGCAGCGCATCGCGGTCGCCCGCGGCTTCTACCGCGACGCGCCGCTGCTGATCTGCGACGAGCCGACCGCCGCCCTCGACGCCCGTGCCGAGCACGCCCTGTTCGAGCGGATACGCGAGCACGCCGACGGGCGTACGGTACTGCTCATCACGCACCGGCTCGCGAGCGTCCGCCACGCCGACCAGGTCTACGTCCTGGACCACGGCCGGCTGGTCGAGCAGGGCCCGCCCGCCGAACTCCTCGCTGCGGGCGGGGTGTTCGGCGAGCTGTACGGCCTGCAGGCCCGCGCGTACCGTCTCGGCTAGCGCGAGAGGTGCTCCTTGATCGCGGGGAGCAGAGTGCCGGTGGCCCCGTCGGTCGCCCAGCAGACGTACCCGTCGGGGCGGATGAGCACCGCGGCGGCGTCCAGGCCGGACTTGGCGCGTACGAGGTCGACCCCGGCGGGAAGCCGCAGGTCGGGCGGGACGACGCCGCCCAGGTCCAGCAGGACGGCGTGCCCGGAGCGGAACAGCGTGGACGCCCGTACGGGACCGGCGTCGGTGATCAGGTCGGCGTCCGGCATCCGATGACCGGTGAGCGGGTGGTCGCCGGGCAGGTCGTACCTCAGCGACAGGCCGGACATCAGGCCCGCGAGGTGCCGGTTGGCGTCCGGCAGCCGCAGGAGGTCGACGAAGATGTCCCGCAGCGCGAGCACGTCCTCGCCCGGCCGCGGATCGGCCAGCACCCGCTGCGCGGACGTGTGGTGCAGCACCCCCGCCCCCACCGGACGCCGTTCGGTCTCGTAGGTGTCCAGGAGGCCGGCCGACGCCCGGCCCTGGATCGTGGCGGCCAGCTTCCAGCCGAGGTTGATCGCGTCCTGCACGCCGGTGTTGAGGCCCTGCCCGCCGAGCGGCGGGTGGATGTGCGCGGCGTCCCCCGCGAACAGCACGTCGCCCACCCGGTAGTGCTCCACCTGCCGGGTCGCGTCGGTGAACCGTGAGGCGTTGTCCACTCCGCCGAGGACGGTCTCCTCGCCGTAGACGGCGCGCAGCGCGGCGGCGATCTCCTCCTCGGTCACCGGGGTGTCCTTGGTGAGATCGGCGTCCCCCTCCCGGCCGAACGTGAACCGGTACCGCTCGCCGCCGATCGGCACGAGCATGGCCCAGTAGCCGCCCGCCATGCGGGTCATCGTGCTGATGTGCCCCATCCGCCGGGGCACCAGGGACGAGGTCGCGGACAGCCGTACGTCGGCCAGCACGGCCAGGTAGGTGCCGGGCCGGCCGGGGAAAGGCTGACCGAGCAGCTTGCGCACCGTACTGCGGCCGCCGTCGCACGCCACGAGGTACCGTGCCCGTACGCGGAGCCCGCCCGCCTCCACGGTCACGCCGTCGCCCGGTTCGACCGCGGTGACCGGGGTGTCGCGCAGGATCCGCGCGCCGCGCGCGGTCGCCCGCTCCTCCAGCAGCTCCTCGACCCTCCACTGGGGGATCGAGATCGGATAGGGGCACCGCGTGTCCCACGGGGTGCAGTCCAGGGGTACGGGCAGCATCGCGAAGTGCCCGCCGACCGGCTCGCGCGGCAGGCTCCGGTCGCGCAGCGGCTCCAGCAGCCCGCGCATCTCCAGGAGTTCGGCCGTACGGGGCTGGATCGCTCCGCCCTTCACCTGCTCGATGCGCCGCGGCAGCTTCTCCAGCACCAGCGTCTGGACCCCCGCCAGGGCCAGTTCGTAAGCCAGCGTCAGGCCGGTCGGCCCGGCCCCCGCGATGACGACCTCGGTCTCTTCCACGTTTCCTCCCCGCTCGACTCGGTGCAAATATATACCAGGTGCAAGAATAAGACGAGTGCATAAAGCTGCTAGAGTCGGCGGCGTGACCGACCAGCCCGGCCTGCGCGAGCGCAAGAAGCAGCGGACGCACGCGGCGATCTCGGACGCGGCGATCGCCCTGTTCTTCGAGCGCGGCTTCAACGAGGTCTCGGTGGCCGAGATCGCCGAGGCGGCCGAGGTGTCCAAGCGCACGCTCTTCGCGTACTTCCCGGCCAAGGAAGACCTCGTCGTGCACCGCCTCGCCGACCACGAGACGGAGGCGGCCCGGGTCGTACGGGCCCGGCCGGCGGGCACGACACCGCTGGCCGCGCTGCGCGCGAACTTCCTCGACGGACTGCGCAGGCGCGACCCGGTCACCGGGATCAACGACGCCCCGCAGGTCCGGGCGCTCTTCCGGATGATCCTCGGTACGCCGGCCCTGGTCGCCCGGATGCAGCGGTTCCGCAACGGCGCGGAGCTCTCGCTCGCCAAGGCGCTGCGCGAGACGGCGGGCGCTCCGGACCTCACCGCGCGGCTGGCCTCCGCCCAGCTCGTCGCGGTTCAGTGGACGCTGACGCTGGACAACGCCACGCGCCTCGCGGACGGCGAGGCCGCCGACGAGCGGTACGCGGGGGCGGTGAGCGACGCGGAGTACGCGTTCGCCCTGCTCGCGAACGGGCTAGAAGGTCTCTGATCCGGCGTGGCGGCGGATCCACTCATACATCGCCACGCCGCTGGCCACGCCCGCGTTGATCGAGCGCGTCGAGCCGTACTGCGGGATGTGCAGGATGACGTCGGCGGCGGCCCGGCCCTCCTCCGACAGGCCGGGGCCCTCCTGGCCGAACAGCATCAGGCAGGCGCGCGGCAGGTCGGCGGTCTGGATCGGGCGGGAACCGGGCAGATTGTCGATGCCGATGACCGGCAGATCCCGTTCCCGGCACCACGCGACCAGGTCGCCCGTCTCTGGGTGATGGCGGACGTGCTGGTAGCGGTCGGTGACCATCGCGCCGCGGCGGTTCCACCGGCGGCGGCCCACGATGTGCACCTCGGCGGCGAGGAAGGCGTTGGCGTTGCGGACCACCGCGCCGATGTTGAAGTCGTGCTGCCAGTTCTCGATCGCGACGTGGAACGGGTGCCGGCGCGCGTCGAGGTCGGCGATGATCGCGGCGTTGCTCCAGTAGCGGTACTCGTCGACGACGTTGCGCCGGTCGCCCTCGGCGAGCAGCGCCGGGTCCAGGCGCGCGTCGTCCGGCCAGGGCCGCGGATGCGGTCCCACGCCGGGCCGCTCGTCGACTTCGGAGGTCATGGCCCCGAGCCTAGGGGGTGGCGTGGGTCGGCCCGGCCGGAGTGTCACCGGGTACGGGGATAATCGCCCGATGGCGACACGGCGGATCGGGGTCACGGAGCGGCGCGCCCGGCTGGGCGTACGGCACCTTCTCGCGGCGCGAGGCGAGACCGCGCTGGAGGCCGCGCGCGCCGTGGTCGCGCTGCACGGGTCCGACCCGGCGTCGGTGTTCCTGTCCGCGATGGCCCGGATGCGCTCCCCCGGCGTCGCCGCCGTCGAGCGGGAGCTGTACGACGAGCGGCGGCTGGTGCGGATGCTGGGCATGCGGCGTACGGTCTTCACCGTCCCGGCCGAGCTGGTGCCGGTCGCGCAGGCCGCCTGCGCCAACGACATCGCCCGGATCGAGCGCCGCCGTACGCTGCTGCTCCTCGACCAGGCGGGCGTCGGCGGCGACGAGTGGCTGCGCTCGGTCGAGGAGGCCACGCTCGCGGCGCTGCGCGCCCGGGGTGCGGCGTTCGCGGCCGAGCTGACGGCGGACGAGCCGCGGCTCAAGGAGCGGATCGTGCTCTCCCAGGGCAAGACGTACGAGGCCCGGCCGGCGGTCGCGAGCCGGGTGCTGTTCGGCATGGCCGCCGAGGGCCGGATCGTACGCGGCCGCCCGCGCGGGTCGTGGATCAGCAGCCAGTTCCAGTGGTCGCCGATCGAGTCGGTGCTGCCGGACGGCATACCCGAGCTGCCCGCCGAGACCGCGCGGACCGAGCTGGTCCGCCGCTGGCTCGCCTCGTACGGGCCGGGCACGCCCGCGGACCTGAAGTGGTGGACCGGCCTGAGCCTCACGCAGGTCCGGAAGGCGCTCGCCGCGCTCGACACCGAGGACGTCGACCTGGACGGCGAGCCCGGCGTCGTCCTCGCCTCGGACGCAGGGCCGGTGGCCGCGCCGGAGCCGTGGGTGGCGCTGCTGCCCGCGCTCGACCCGGCCGTCATGGGCTGGGCCGGGCGCGGGTGGTACCTCGGCGAGCACGGCCCGGCCCTGTTCGACCGGTCGGGCAACGCCGGCCCGACGGTCTGGGCGGACGGGCGGATCGTCGGAGGCTGGGCGCAGCGCGAGGACGGCGAGGTCGTCCACCGGCTGCTGGAGGACGTCGGCGCCGCGACCGCGGCGGCGGTCGCGGACGAGGCGGCCCGCCTGGCCGGCGGGCTCGCCCCCGTACGCGTCAAACCGCGGTTCCGCACCCCGCTCGAACGGGAGCTGGCTACCTGACCTTGAAGCCGCGCTGCCGGGCCCGGGCCTTGAGCTCGGGCCAGTCCTCGCCGGAGTGCGCGTGGTCGGGGATCAGGCAGCCGAGCGTGATCGGCAGCGGCACCTTGTAGCGCGCGGCGGTGAGGTTCGGCGGGTTCGCGAAGTCCAGGACGTCGGCGAGGTTGTTCGCGGCGGCGTCCCGTACGGTCAGCGGCTCCAGGTCGTGCCGCCACTCGATCATCTTCAGCACGGACGTGTGGTCGTACAGGTCGTGCGCCACGTAGCCGCGCCGCGCCCACGGGGAGATGACCACGCAGGGCACACGGAAGCCGCGCAGGCCCGCGCCGAGCGCCGGGTTCGGGTCGGGGCCGACCGTCGGCGGCACGTGGTCGAAGAAGCCGCCCCACTCGTCGTAGGTGATGACCAGGACGGTGCGCTCCCAGTTGGGGCTGGTGACGATCGCGTCGTGGACCTTGCCGAGGAAGTGCTGGCCGAGGCGGATGTCGGCGAGGGGGTGCTCGTCCTCGGCCATGCCCGGGATGGCCTCGCCGAGGAAGCCCGGGTCGACGTAGGAGACCGCGGGCAGCGTTCCGGTCGCCGCGGCCAGGTAGAACTCGGTGATCTGGTGGCTGATGCCGAGGTACTTCGTGCCCCACAGCGCGGTGATCGGCACGTCGCTGTAGTAGTAGCGCCCGTCGACGCCCGCGTCGGCGAGCCGGTCCCAGATGGCGGGCATGGTGGCGATCCGGTCGATCGAGGTCGTCGTACGGTCGGTCGTGGCGGAGTGCAGGAAGAACCGGTTGGGGAAGGTCGGCCCCATCATCGCGGCGAAGTAGCGGTCGCAGACGGTCCACTCACGCGCCGCGCGGCCGTAGAAGGCCAGGTCGGCGGCCTCGAAGTAGCCGATGGACAGCTCGTCGTTCTCCCCGGCCCGCAGCCAGCCGTCGCAGGCGCCGCCGTTGAACTCGGTACGGCCGCCCTCGTAGGAGTGGTCGGGGTCGTTGAAGCCGCAGCCCGAGGGCGTGGTCAGGTGATGGGTGTCGTGCGCGGCGCCGGCGGTGTCGGTGTAGGTCAGCCCGGCCTGCCTGCCGTCCGCGCCCGGGAGCCAGCCGAGGTAGTGGTCGAAGGAGCGGTTCTCCATCATCACGACGACGATGTGGTCGATGCCGGACTGCCCTGGGGAGGGCAGGGACGCCGCCGCGGGTTTCGCCGCCCGCGCCCGGCGCGGGGTGGCGACGCCCGCCGCGACCACTCCTGCGGTTCCGGCCATGAATCCGCGCCGACTCACATCGTTCACCGTCTGTCTCCCTGCGTCCGGGGGCCTGAGCCCGAGCAGAGTACGACGGCGGAAGCTACTGGTTGGTTAACTCCCGCAGGCCGCTTGCGGACACGACCTGAACAGGCCGCCTCGCCTCAGGCGAGGGGACTCTCGTCGAAGTGGCCGAGCAGGTCGGCGGTGCCCTCGTAGATCGCCACCGCCCCGGCTCCGCGGAGCTCCTCGGCGCCGAACCCGCCGGTGAGCACCGCGACGCAGGGCACCCCGGCCTTGCGGCAGGCGTGCACGTCCCAGACCGCGTCCCCGACGAAGACGGTACGGTCGGGCGGCACGCCGGCCCGATCGAGCGCGATCCGCACGAGATCGGGCGCGGGCTTGCTCTCCCCCGCCTCGCTGGAGGAGGTCGCGTCGGTGATCGCGTCATCGGCGTCGAGCGTCTCGCGCAGCGTCTCGAGCTCGCGCGCGGCGGCGGAGCTGGCCAGGATGACCTTCATCCCCCGCGCGGCGCAGGCGCGGAGGAGGTCCGCCGCCCCGTCGAAGGCCCGCAGACGGGTCCAGTAGGTGCCGTACAGCGACCGGTGCGCGGCACGCATGTCGTCGTCGGCGTCACGGTCACGGTCGTCGGGCAGCAGGTGGTCGAGCAGCTTGTCCGACCCCATGCCGATGGCGCGGTGGATGTCGGCCATGTCCACCTGCTGGCCGTACTGCCGGAACGCCTCCCACCAGCACACGGCGTGCAGGTAGTTGGTATCGACCAGGGTCCCGTCGACGTCGAAGATCACCGCATCCACCATGCCTCGACGCCTACCCGACCCCCTGCGAGGTAATCAGCGGGCGGCGGTCTCGTAGCGGAGCAGGGCGCCCAGGCCCTGGTCGGCGTGCCAGTCGTCCAGGTTCACCAGGAGCAGTTCGCCGTCCGTGCAGGCCGCCGCTCTGATCATGGCCGCGTCCGCGCGGTCCTCGGTCGGCTCGGCGACGCCCAGATCTCTCAGTTCGCCCGGGGACGTGGCCAGGTCCGTGCCGCGCGGGCCGGTCCACACAGGCGTGTCCGCGAACACGTCCGGCGAGATCAGCAGGCTCGCGACCTGGGCGTTTCGCAGAGCTCCCACCACCGCGGCCAAGCCGCCCGCCGCGCGCCGGCCCTTCGTCAGCTGCTCCTCGTAGCGGTCGACCGCCGCCCGGAGCCGGGCCGTGCGCCGGCGTTCGACGGCCGCGGCGACCTCCGCGTCCAGGCCTGGGCCGCACGAGCTCGGCGACTCCGCTATCCGCGTCAGCATGGGTTCCGACAGGTGTTCCAGTACCGCCGCGCGAGCGCGGACGTCCCCGGCCAGGACGATCACCTCGCCCGCGCAGGCGCCGGCCGCTCGTTCGATCACCAGGGCGACCTGCTTGGCGTTGGCGCGCCAGGTGTCCTCGGCGGCGTTCTGGGCGTGCGGCTGGCTCTGCATGTCGCCGCCCTTCGGCTTGCGTACCGGGAACTCCACCTTCGGCGGCACGTCGATGTTCCACCACGTGCCGTCCGCGGCGACGCAGGTGAGCCGCGCGCCCAGGCGGTTGACCACGGCGACGAGGCGGGAGACCGGCTCGCCGCGCTGTTCGAGCAGCGGGCCCACGTGCGGTAGCGGAGCGTACCTCGCCGACTCCGCCCTCGGCGGGCCGTCCAGCACCTTCGCGTAGACGACCTCGTCGCCGGTGGCGAACACCGCCAGGCACCCCGGTTCCCGTTCGTCCCGTACGACGCGTTCGATCGCCTCGACGGTCTCCGGCGGGGCTCCCTGGCCGGCCAGTTCCCTGCGCCGGGCGTGCCATCGCGCCTCGACCGTGCGGGACGCCTCCGTACGGCGCATGTCGAGGTACACGGACGCGAAAGGCCCCGGGTGGTCGTACAGAGCCCGGAGGAACAATAGGTCCATATGGGCTGCGGTACCCGCCCCTGGCCGAGCTAAGGGCCAGGTCAGGCGAGAGTCTCGACGAACTCCGCGAGCTGAGTGAGGTTCCGGCACTCGTGCATCGGCACCACCTCCGCGTACGCGGAGGCCACCGAGTCACCCGAGTCCCAGTCCTTGGCGGGCTCGGGGTTGAGCCAGTACGCGTGCCTCGCCCGGCCGGCCAGACGCCGTACGGTCTCCAGGTTCGGGTTCTGGTAGTTGGTCCGGGCGTCTCCGAGGACCAGCAGCGAGGTCTTCGGCGTGATCGCGTCGCCGTACCGCTCCTCGAAGACGCCGAACGCGCGCCCGTAGTCACTGTGGCCGCTGACCCACACGATGTCGGCCTCGTTCGTCATGCGGGTGATCGCCTCGACCACGTCCGCGCCCGGCGCGAAGAAGCGGGTGACCTCGTCCAGGCCGTCGATGAAGGCGAACGCGCGCACCTTGGCGAACTGCTCCCGCAGCGCGTATGTCAGCAGCAGCGTGAAGTGGGCGAAGGAGGACACCGAGTCGCTCGCGTCGCAGAGGACGATGAGCTCGGGCTTGTGCGGGCGGCGCGGCCGGTGGTGGGTGGTGAGGGGCACGCCGCCGGTGGACAGGGAGGTCCGCACCGTACGGCGGAAGTCCAGGCGTCCGCGCCGGCCGTGCCGGTTGCGCATCGTGAGGCGGGTGGCCAGGCGGCGCGCGAGCGGGTGGATCTCCCTGCGCAGCGCGGCCAGGTCGGCGCGGGTGGCACGCAGGAAGTCGACCTGTTCGAGCGGCGGCCGTACGTTGGAGCGGGCGACGCGCTCGACGCTCGTCTCCTCGGCCAGCCGCCGGCGTACGTCCTCGCCGACGAGCTCCTCGAACCGCGCGATGCGCTGGGTGAACATCCGGCGCGCGACCTTCTCCTCCAGGCCGCCGCGCTCGGCGAGGAAGGCGTTCAGCAGCCCGGCCATCAGCGTCTCCGGCGAGACGATCCGCAGCACCTGGTAGGAGAACCACTGCCCGGTGCCTCCGTTGCCGCGCCCGTACGTCCCGACGACGCCGCGGACGTACGCGCGCAGGGCGGCCTCGTCGCCGCTCAGCAGGATCCGGCTCAGCTCGTCGCGGAGGCGGCCCAGCTCCGGATCGTCGTACGCGGGCCGGTCCCTGGCCTCCTCCGGGCTGCCCACGGCGGGCGGGAACCACAGGTCGAACAGCATGTCGAACGCGTCGCGGTGCGCGGGCCGCTTGACGAGCGTGGCCGCGTACGCCGCGCGCAGCGAGGACCGCTCGCTCAGCTCGATCGTCTCCAGGGCGCGTACGGCGTCGAGACCCTCGGCGAGCGAGACCGGCAGCCCCGCCTCCCGCAGGGCCGCGACGAACCCGATGTGCCTATCGAGAAGGGCCATCGAGTTCCTTGCGGGCGCGCTCCTGGTCGGAGTGGTGCTTGAGCACGACGCCGAGGGTCGCGTTGATCGTGTCCGGTTCGAGCCGGTCGAGGCCGAGCGCGAGGAGCGTACGGGCCCAGTCGATGGTCTCGGCGATGGACGGTGACTTCTTCAGCTCCAGCGCGCGCAGGGTCGCCACCAGCCGGGCGAGGCGTTCGGCGAGGGCGTCCTCGATACCGGGCACCCGCGCCTTGACGATGTCGCGCTCGCGCTCGGGCGTGGGGTAATCGAGGTGGAGGTAGAGGCAGCGCCGCTTGAGCGCCTCGGACAGCTCGCGGGTGGCGTTGGAGGTCAGCACGACGAACGGCCGGCGTACGGCGGTGATCGTGCCCAGCTCCGGGATGGTCACCTGGAAGTCCGACAGCACCTCCAGCAGCAGGCCCTCGACCTCGACGTCGGCCTTGTCGGTCTCGTCGATGAGCAGCACCGTGGGGTCCTCGCGCCGGATCGCGGCCAGCAGCGGGCGCTCCAGCAGAAACTCCTCGGTGAAGATGTCGTCGTGGGTGGAGCTCCAGTCCTGCCCGCCGGCGGCCTGGATGCGCAGGAGCTGCTTCTTGTAGTTCCACTCGTACAGGGCTCGCGGCTCGTCCAGGCCCTCGTAGCACTGCAGCCGTACGAGCTCGGCACCGGTGATCTCGGCGACGGCCTTGGCCAGCTCGGTCTTGCCCACCCCGGCCGGACCCTCGACCAGCAGCGGCTTGCCCAGCGCCATGGCCAGATAGACCGTCGTCGCGATGGCGTCGTCGGGCAGGTAGCCCACGGCGGCGAGCCGCTCGCGCACGTCGGCGGGGGATGTGAAGGTCACTCGAGCCTCCCGGGGTGGATCCGAACCGCGTTCGAAACTACCCCACCCGGTCAGGAGCCGGCCGGGCGAGCCGGGGAGGGAGCGGCGAGAAGGAGATCCTGGATCAGCGACCGGAGCACCCACGTCGCCGAACGAGGGTCACGGGCGTCGCACCAGACGATCGGCACGCGCGGGTCGAGCTCGAGTGCGGCGCGTACCTCCTCGGGCCGGTAGGAGAACCCGTCGTCGAACTCGTTCACCGCGACGATGAAGTGAACGCCCCGGCTCTCCAGGAAGTCGATGGCCGAGAAGCAGTCGGCGAGGCGACGGGTGTCGGCCAGCACGATCGCCCCCAGTGCGCCGGCGCAGAGTTCGTCCCAGACGAACCAGAAGCGTTCCTGCCCGGGCGTCCCGAACAGGTAGAGCACGATGTCGTGCCGGTGGAGGGTCATCCGGCCGAAGTCGAAGGCCACGGTGGTCGTGGACTTGCCCTGCCTGCCGCCCAGATCGTCGATGCCCGCGCTGGCCGTGGTGATGAGCTCTTCGGTGTTCAGCGGTTCGATCTCACTCGCCGCACCGACGAAGGTCGTCTTCCCGACCCCGAAGCCTCCCGTGATCAGGATCTTGACCTGGGTGGGGGACGTCTCAGATTCGTTGTAGGCCATCGAGCAACTTCTCCAGCAGGACTCGGTCGCCGGCGTCGGGCAGCGGCGAGGACGCCCGGACCACCATGGCTCCCTGATCGACGAGGTCGGCGATGAGGACCTTGGTGACGGCCAGGGGAAGACGGACGTGCGCCGCCACCTCGGCGACCGAGATCGGGGCGTGGCAGATCTCGAGCACCTGGACGTGTTCCTGGTCCATCTCGGGTGCGGGCCGGCCGGTCGCGATCACCATGGAGAGCATGTCCAGGGCCACGGTGGGGTGCGTACGCCCTTCGTTCACCGTGTACGGGCGAATGAGCGGGCCGGCGTCGTCGTCGAGCCATACCTCGTCGTCACCGGCGGCCACGTTCATCGACCTTCGTCACCCGGGCGGACGACGGGCGGGCGGGTCGCCGTGCCGAGGAAGGGCTGGACGGCCTTGATCAGGCGGGCCATCTCGAACCCGACGACGGCCGGGTCGGCCTCCGCCTTGGCCAGGACCGCGAAGACCGAGTTGAAGCCGGCCCAGGAGATGAACAGCTGGCTGGACTCCAGTTCGGCCAGGACCTGGTGCACCTTGTTGCCGCCGTCGAGTCTCGTACCGGCGCTGCGCGCCATCGAGAACAATCCGGAGGCGAGTGCCGCGAGATACTCCGCGTCGGCGCGGTCGAGGCCGTGGGCCGCCTTCATGATCCCGTCGGAGGACAGCAGCACACTGCCTCGGATGGCGGGAACCTCCTCGGCCAGCCCTCTCAGCAGCCAGGCGAGGTCCGCGGTCTGATTCGGGGAGACTGTGCTCAACGGATGCTCCTTCTAGATCTCTGTCTTGTCCGCGCCGGGCTCGTCGGTCCCGTACGCCGGCCTCGTTTCGGCTCCGCTGCGCATGCCCTTCCTGAACGCGGCCATGAGGTGGTGGTTGTGGCCGATGTCCCCGTCGTCGTCCCGGGGCGCGGGAGCGTTGAGGAGCTCGGGCGCCAGGTTCTCCTGCGGGCGGCGTCTCGGCAGTTCCGGCCGCCGGCCGGCGTTCGCCGGAGCGACGGCGTCCGCGTCGTTCTCGCGCCGTGCCGGGGTACGGACCGCGGGCACGCCGGATCCGGGAGAGCGCGTGGGGGCGGGTGCCGCGTCCGGAGGGCCGGTGAGTTCCGCCGGCTGGACTCCGGTCCGCTCCCCCACCGGATCGATCAGTTCGCCCGGGATCACGACGACGGCCTGCGTGCCGCCGAACACGTTGGTCTGCAGGTCTACCGCGATCTTGTGCCGGCGCGCGAGGGCGGACACCACCAGCAGCCCGATCCGTCCGTCCCGCACCAACGCGTCGCCGTCGCTCGTCTCGGAGCCGGCGAACAGGTCGTTCAGCCGGCTCCGGCCGTCCCGCGGTATACCGAGGCCGCGGTCCTCGATCTCGACGGCCAGACCGGCCGCGACGGCCTCGGCGCGGATGAGCACCCGTGTGTGCGGGGGCGAGAACTTGGTGGCGTTCTCCACCAGTTCCGCGAGCAGGTGGATGAGGTCGGCGACGGCGCCGCCGTCCAGCGTGCCCTCGATCGGCGGGACGATCCTGACCCGGCTGAAGTGCTCCACCTCGGCGACGGCCGAGCGCAGCACCTCATAGACGGCCACCGGCCTGCTCCACTGGCGCCGGGGCGCCGCCCCGCCGACCACGGCGAGGCTTTCCGCCTGGCGGCGCAGCCGGGTACTCAGGTGGTCGACCTTGAAGAGGCCCTTGAGGAGATCCGGGTCCTCGACCCGGCTCTCCAGCTCGTCGAGTCCCTGAAGGGCCCGGTGCGAGAGTGTCTGCATCCGCCGGGCGAGGTTGACGAAGATCTCCACCCGCTTCGCGGCGTCACCGTCGCTCCGGCCGGCCGCGCCGATGACGGCGTTCCACGCCTCCGCCTGACCTCTGCGCAGCTCCTGCTCGACCTGGCCGACCGGATCCTCGGTGGGCCGGGTGTCGACGTGGCGGACATGGGGGATCTCGCCGGCCGCGATCCGCTCCGCGAGAACCTGTAGTTCCTGCCGGCCGTGGAACACCAGCGATCCGAGTCCGTACAGCCGCTGCCGCAGAGCATCCTCGTCGAACGCCGGACGCGTCGGCCGAGTCGTCCGGCCCGCGGTGAGGACGGCGGCGCACAGCACCGCCATGGCCCCGGCGGCCGCGAGGACCAGCGTCGGCTTCGCCTCGGGAGACGAGGGTCCGGCGACCATCAGGACGGTCATCGCGGCCGCGCCGAGGCAGGTGATGAGAGCCGCAGGGACCAGCGCGAGATAGGCGTCGAACGAACGAGCCGTCGTCAGGCGGCGCTTTCCGTGGCCCGCGCGCCGGTGATGGCGTCCGTCACCTCGCGGGTCGGGGACGCTCATATTTCCCGGGAGGCGATGTCGGAGGCGTAACCGTGGCGGGCCTCCGCCCGCTGATGGATTCTCTGCACGAGCTCGGCGGCCCGGGCTTTGACGAAGGCGACTCCCTGGGCCCCCCAATCATGGGGTTCGGTGTCCAGAACACAAATGGTGCCCAGTGTCCCGGTCTCGTCGATCAGCGGAGCGCCGAGATAGGCGCGAACGCCGACCTCCTCGACGACCGGATTGCCGGCGAAAAGGTGATAGTCCGTTACCTGGTCCAAGGCCATCGCGTGCCCGCGGGTCACCACGTACATGCAGTATCCGTGGTCACAGGCCATCGTCCGGAACGGATCCGTCGCCGGGTCGACGCCACGGTCGCGCGAGGACGGGTACAGGCCCGCGAAGTACTGCCGCTCCGAGCCGATGAGGTTGACCATGGCGAACGGGGCGTCCAGCGCCTGGGCCAGGTCGCGGGCGAAGTCGTCGAACTCGGGGTCGGGCTCCTCCCGAACGTCCAGCTCCCGCAGCCGGGCCGTGCGGCGAGGCGCGTCCCGGTCGGCGGGAGTCACCAGGCGAAAGGCGGGGGAATGGTTCAAGACGGGCTCCTGTCCGGCCATTGACGGTCTGCACCAGATGAGATGCGCCGAGAATATCGCCGCGACGTACCATAAAGCACGGTATCGCCACCGCAGGAGCTGATTCAGCAATTCCCAACCGAATAAAAGGCTCGCTGTGCGAAGTGATACTTCCGCGTCTCCCGCCGTATTGTTTACCCTGCGCCGTCGCGGAAACCGTCCTGGACTCGCAGGGCGAGCCAGAGCTCATAGCGTGCCGACGGGCCGCTCAGAAGCGCGCGGCCGAGGACCTCCTCGATACGGGTCAGCCTCTTTCGTGTGCCCGGGACGGAGATTCCGAGCACTGACGCGGTCGCCTCGATGCGTGCGTTCCTCTCCAGCCACACGCGCAAGGTCTTCGAGAAGAGCTCCGAATCCCGCCCGGACAGCGGCGTCATCTGCCTATCGGCCCACCGGCGCACTTCGAGGTCATCCAGCAGCTCCTCCAGGGTCCCCGGACCGTCGCCGGCCGCGGGGCCGTCGAGGACGCGCATCGCGAGATGCAGTCGCGACTGCGTCTCGAGATCGTCCAGCGGGTGGCCGATGAGTCGTTCGATGTGCCGCAGCCGCGCGGCCAGGGTGTTGCGGTGGATCTTCAGCTGCCGCGCGGCGCCACCGCCGAAGTCCAACCAGGCCCGGAGCGTGGCGATCAGCTCGTCGGCGGCCGGATCCTGGGCGCGCGGGGGCCGGTAGGAGCTGAGCGGTTCGAGCGTCGACCTCGCCCAGCGATGCCCCCGCGGTCGTACGAGGGACGCCACGTCGCCGCGCGAGTCGAACTCGGCGTAGTGCCCGGTGCTTCCCCTCGCCACCGCGAGGGCGTGGAAGGCCTGGCCGTACCCCGACTCCGTCTCCCGGAGCGCCACGGGAGTGCTGGCCCCGACGTCGAGGCCCTCCGTCTGGCCGGCGTAGACGCGGAGGGCGTCCGCCGTCTCGTCCACGGCGTCGTTCGTGAATGGGGCGAGGATGATGACATGGCCGATGTAGACCGGGCACCGTACGACCCATGCCCGGTCGCCGAACATCTGCCGGCAGTAGGCCACGGACCTGTCCCGCCTCGCCGCCGGACCGGTGAGCACGTAGACGCGGATCCGCTCGGCGAGGCTCGGCCCGAGCGCTCCCGCGACGCGCCGGGCGGCCTGCAGGTTGCCCGTCATCAGCAGCTGGAGCACCACTTCCCGGGTGCGCGTCTCGACGTCGTCCACCCGCCTCTGCCGGCGGGTGAGGTCATCCACTCGCCAGCGCAGCGCGATGAGCCGCGAGGCGTCCGCGACGAAGTCCTGAACGGCCGAGGAGAACCGTTCCTTCCGTATCACGACCAGCGTCGCGCCCGTCGTGTCCCCGCCGATCGCCTGGATGCGCACGACGCCATCGCCGAGGTCGGCCGCCACGGCCCTTACCTCACCGGTCACCACCCGCTCGATCTCGGTCGCCATCTGGTCGAGCACGTGGCCGGGGATCTCCGGAAAGGCGTGCAGCGGCGCGCCGTCCCGGTCGAGCAGTACGACGGTTCCGCTCACCTGCCGCGCCAGCCGCCGGAGGAGACGCTTCAGGCCGTCGGGCCCGGCCGCCTCACGGTGCATCTCACGCAGTTCGCCGCTCATGGGCTTCACGGCGTCGTCCCGACCATTCCGGATGACCGTCATCATCCGCGCCCACACCCTCGAAGGGTCGTGTGGTGCCAGCAACAGCGGTGTCCGGTACGGGCGAGCCGACGCCGCCACCGCCTCGAGATCGAGCGAGCCCGGTTCCGCGGAACCCTCGGCGAGGACCACGGCCGCGGCGTGCCCGGCGCCCGCCCGTCGTACCGCGGCCTGGATCCGGTCGTGCCGCGGCACCGCGGGCACCGGCAGGATCACGACGACCTGCCGGAGCTCCGCCACGTCGGTGTCGGACCAGTGAGCCAGGTCGCCGTCCGGGACGATGATCGCCGTCTCGACCCGCAGGGTGCCGCCGGTCTCCCCGGCCAGACACCGCGCTTCGGGCACGGACCGGTTCAGGAGCACGCTGAGCGTGAGCACGTCACCATCCCTTTCTCCGTCCGGTGCCACACCGGCGTCGGAGGGCCGATGTCACACCGGAGGAGCGAGGTAGGGGAAGTCGCGGGTTCGGACGCCGGTGGCCGACGTGCCGTCCAGACCGAGCGGCACGGCCTTGTTGAGCACCAGGGCGAACATCACCTCGGGTACGCAGTCGGCGAGCCCGCGGCCGTTGCGGACGGTGAACCCGAACTCCGCCGGGGTGCCGATCCGGTAGCGGAGCACGTCGGGGAAGAGTTCGTCCACCACCCGGCTCGCGTGCGCCGCCGGGTCGTCGCTGCTGCCCGTGGCCGCCACGACCTTCGTGACCAGGTCGCCGACCATCGGGCCGTACCGCGCGCGGTCCTCGCTCGGGTGGGTCAGGTTGTACTCACTCGACCGCTCCGAGTCGTCCGGATTGAAGATCGTGTTGATGAGCGGAGTCGCGCAGCGATTGATCTGCCCCCAGCCGCCGGCGTCGGTCGCCAGAGCCGTCGTCCCCCAGAAACCGATCTCGGTGACCGCGAAGGCGTCGTCGGGCACTTCCAGCACGATGGCGTGCACGTTCGTCCCGGCGAACGGGTTGGCCGCGTCGCCTTGGCCGACGGCGGCGAGGTCGAAGGGCAGGCCGTTCGCGACGGCCGCCTTGACCGCGCCGATGACGGCGCCGTTGATGGAGAACGGATCCGCCGCCGGGCCGGCCCAGACGCGTACTCCACCGGCGCCGACCTCCTGACCCGTCCGGCCGTATGCCAGGAGGAGCCCGGGCGCCTCGCGGACCCGCGCGTCGGCCCCGTCGAGCCGCCGCACCTCCATGGCCTGATCACCCCTGGCGTCGCGCTCACCGAAGGTGAACACGAAAGTGTGGTCCTCGACCGCGTCGCCGTCCGTGTCGACGCGGAATTCATACCGTCCCTCCGGGTGAAAGCCACCGGCCCCGGAGAGGGGATTCACGTTCATGACGAAGACGGTCGCCGCGGTGCCGCGAAAAACGTAGACATCGCTGATGTCCAGGCGCGGGTCCTGCCGTGCGAGCGGCGAATCAAGATGGTGGGACACAGGAATGCTCCATCGCGGATTCTCTTGGGCGGTCGCGCTGCGTTGAGCGCCAGACCGGCCGAGCCTAGGGGCCGCGACAGGCGCCGACCAGAATCACCTTGCACCGCGACGCGGTCACCGGGTTTCCGAATGCTGAGTCGGTTCGGGCGGCGATGCCGACCGGCCGTTCACGCGCATCTCTGGGTCTTCTGCAAGGCGGTGCCCGGAGGACAGGTGTACGGGCGGACGCTGCCGAGGATCTTCTTGATCTCGTCGGTGGTGGCCTGGCCGGAGACGTTCCGGTCGGCGAAGACGGTGAAGAAGACCGGCCCCAGCGACGATGCCGACGACGCCGCCATGGCGATCGTCTCCACCAGCGCGTGCGCCGGAGCGCAGGCGTCTCCACCGGCGGCCGGCGTGACCCTGACGGAGGCGCGGGCGGCGGTGATGCCGTTGATGAGGATCGTCCCGCTCGAACCGGTGGTCACCTTCGGCTCGCGAGGAGGCGAGTCGGCCGCGCCGTAGGCCGCCGCCCCCCACTTGCGCGCCTCGTCCCCGGCCGCCGACCGCAGGACGCCCAGCTGGTCCGGCGTGGGTTTCAGGACCGGGCGCGCGCCGCCGCGTACGCCGGCCACGGCGCGGGTGCACTTGCCGCTGTCCGCCTCGGAGACGCCCTTCTCCGCGGCGAGAACGGTTTCGTGGGTGTCCTGGAAGTAGGCGGCGTAGTCGGGGTCGTGGATCTTCCAGCCCGGCGGCGCGTCGTAGGCGATGCCGTACTGGGGGACGAGGTTCACCGTCCAGCCGGTGACCACCGGGCGCGGCGGGCTCGGCGGGCCGCTGGTCGGGGCGGGAGTGGGCCTGGGCTTGGGGCCGCCGTCCGCCGGGCCCCACTCCAGGACGGTGCCACCGGCCACGGCGATCGCGAGGGCCGCGGCGGTGAGGCCGAAGAGGAGGCGTCTGCGGCGCCTGGGGGCCTTTTCCGGGCTCTGTGGTGCCGGGGTCCAGTCGATGGTCGTTCCCGGCGGGGCCTGCAGGGCCGTGATGACGGCCGCCGCGTTCGGGGGCCGGCCACCGGAGTCCTTGGCCAGCAGGTCGAGGGTCAGCCGCTCCAGGTGCGCCGGGATCTCGGGCCGGTGCGTGCGCGGGGGCACCGGGACCGCGTTGAGATGCTGGTACATGAGCGCGGCCGGGCCGGCCGGGGACTCGAACGGCGGCTTCCCGGTGAGCAGTTCGTACAGCACACAGCCCAGGGAGTACAGGTCGGACCGGGCGTCGAGAGGTTCGGACCGGAACTGCTCGGGCGCCATGTAGGACGGCGTGCCGATGAAGCTGCCGGCCGCGGTGAGCTGCGTCGCGCCGCCGAGACGGGCGATGCCGAAGTCGCAGAGCTTCACCCGGCCGTCGTCCAGCAGGAACAGGTTGGCCGGCTTGATGTCGCGGTGGACGATGCCGCGCGAGTGCGCCGCGGCCAGCGCGTCGGCCGCCTGGGACACCAGGGAGACCGCCGTCGCGATCGGCATCCCGCCGGGTGCCCCGGCGAGGACCGTGCCGAGGTCCCGGCCGGTGAGCAGCTCCATGACCAGGAAGATCAGGGGGCCGTGCTCGTCGATGTCGAACGTGACCGTGATGCCCGGATGCTGGAGCCCCGCAGTCGTCTCCGCCTCGCGGCGGAAGCGTTCGACCGCCGACTGATCGGCCGCCAGCTCGGTGGGCAGGATCTTGATCGCGACCGGCCGCCGCAGCCGCAGGTCGACGCCGCGCCAGACGTCGCCCATGCCGCCCGCGCCGATCGGCGCGTCCAGGCGGTACCGGCCGGCGAGTTCCAGCCCTTGTTCCACTCCCGGCCCTCTATGCACAATCCGACATTTCACCAGAGAAGCCGCCGTTGGGTCGCGGCGACCGGTTATGTGTTCTACATGACCCCATTGGGGTTACAGTAGGGGTAGGTTCCTTCATCAGGAGGCATGATGCCGAAGATCAACGTCTACCTGCCCGACGACCTGGCCGAGGCCGTCAAGGACTCCGGGGTGCCCGTGTCGGCGATCTGCCAGCGCGCCCTGGAGCAGGCCGTACGCCGGGTCAACGCGATCCGCGCCGCGACACTGAGCGACCTGGGCGAGGAGGACCTCGCCGCACGGCTGCCGAACTTCACCGAGCGGACCCGTACGGCGCTGCGTCTCGCGGTCGGGCAGGCGCGCGAGCAGGGCGCGCCCGAGGTCGGCACCGAACACCTCCTCGGCGGTCTGCTCGCCGAGGGAACCAACCTCGGCGTGCGCGCCCTGCAGGTGCTGGAGATCCAGCCGGAGCAGCTGACCCGCGAGCTCGCGCGCGTGGCCGTACCCGGGGACTCCGGCGCCGAGGCGGGACGGCGGTTCAGCGGACCGGCGGCGAACGCGCTGGAGCTGACCGCCACCGAGGCGATCGGGATGCAGCACAACTACATCGGCTGCGAGCATCTGCTGATCGCGCTGGCGCTGGAGCCCGACGGCGCGGCCGGCGTCGCGCTGCGCGCGGCCGGCGCCGACGCCCGCGTGCTCCGCCGTACGGTGAGCGCGGCGGTGGCGGGCTACGCGCACCTGCGTGCCCAGACCGCCGCCCCGGAGGCGTCCGGCGGAGCGGATCGTAGGGCGATGCTGTCGGCGGCCATCCGCAAGGAGATGGAGCCGCTGGTCCGCCGCATCGAGCTCCTGGAGTCCTCCGCGGAGGAGAAGAGCTGACTCGACGGCACGGCGCGGCGGGAGGAGACTGATCAAACGATCAATCACCTGGAGGCGACGATGCCGGCCCACGCGACTCCCCCGTTCCGCGCCGACCATGTCGGGAGCCTGCTTCGGCCACCGGAGCTCCTGCGCGCCCGCGACGACCTCGCCGGCGGGCGCATCACCGCCGCGGAGTTGCGCGCCGCCGAGGACGAGGCCATCCGTACGGTCGTGGCCATGCAGGAAGAGGTGGGCCTGCAGACCGCGACCGACGGGGAGTTCCGCCGTACGACCTGGCACATGGATTTTATTTATCAGCTCGGCGGCATCGACCCGGCCACGGAGAAGATGCAGATCCACTTTCGCAACGAGGCCGGCGACCTCTCCTTCACCTCCGCCGCGCTGAACGTCCACGAGCGCGTACGGCTGGACCACACGATCTTCGCCGACGACTTCCAGGTGCTCCAGGGCCTCGTCACGTCGAACACCCCGAAGCTGACCATCCCGTCACCGAGCATGGTCCACTACCGCGGCGGCCCGGCCTCGATCGACCCCTCGGTCTATCCGGACGTCGAGGAGTTCTGGTCGGACCTGAGCGCGGCGTACGCCGAACAGGTCCGCCGCGTCGGTGAGCTGGGCTGCACCTACCTGCAGTTCGACGACACCAGCCTCGCGTACCTGAACGACCCTGCCCAGCGCGCGGAGATCGCGGCCCGCGGCGACGACGCCGAGCACATGCACCTCCGGTACATCAAGCAGATCAACGCCGCCCTCGCCGGCCGCCCGGACGGGATGACGATCACGACGCACATGTGCCGGGGCAACTTCCGCTCCTCGTGGGTGGCCTCCGGCGGCTACGACTTCGTGGCGGAGGCGCTCTTCGGGGAACTGGGGGTGGACGGCTTCTTCCTGGAGTTCGACGACGCGCGGTCGGGCGGCTTCGAGCCCCTGCGGTACGTGCCGAAGGGCAAGAGGGTCGTGCTGGGGCTGGTGACGACCAAGCACGGGACCCTGGAGTCGAAGGACACGCTGAAGCGGCGCATCGAGGAGGCGTCGAAGTTCGTCGACCTGGACCAGCTGTGCCTGTCCCCGCAGTGCGGCTTCTCCTCCACGGTCGAGGGCAACGTCCTGACGTACGAGGAGGAGGTCGCCAAACTCCGCCTCATCGTGGAGACCGCCGCCGAGGTCTGGGGCTGACCGCCCGAGCGCCTCGCTCGTGCGGTCAACGAGGCCGTGGTGACGGGGCCGGATCCGCTTCAGACGGCCGGCAGGCGTCGCCCAACGCCAGAACGTCGCCACCCGCACACCCAGCACGGCCGCCGCCTCTCGCGGTGTCATCAAGTCGTCATCGGAACAGGGCACGGCGAACACCGATCGTCGCGGTGCTCTGCCCAGAGCCGGGCCCGTCAGGCAGACCGTGCCGCGGCGACGAAGACGGCGGTGACCGTGCGGCCGTGCTCGTTGCCGGGCCCGCCCCAGCCGACGGCCAGAGTCGCGGCCGTCCGCAGGCCGCGCGCCGACTCGGTGTGGCGCAGCGCGTTGACGACGGACTCGCCGGCGGGGAGAAGGAGGTCGTCCGCATCGCCCGTGACGCCGCCGAACGCGGCTGGTGGGACTCCTACGGCGATTCCGGAGTTGCCCTGGGCGTTGGTCAAGCCGACACCGGCCGAAGAAGTGATCGACTACGTCCCCGAGCACATGGCCGAGGCGGGGCCAGGGTGTCTGCGCGCTCGCGGCGGACCGGGCGTTCGGTCGCCCCTCTCGTCAGGACCAGTGGACGGGCAGCCGCTGTTCGGCGGGGAGGAACACCACGTCCCCTGAGCAGCGCCGCTACCGCGCCCCGGCCCTCGCGGTCGACCGCTCGACGTACGGGGTGCCGTCCTGGGCCTCGGCGGCGGGTACGTATCCCGCCTGGCGCAGCAGGCGTAGCGTCTCGGACGGTCCCCGTGCACTGACGAGCACGCCCGGGGCGATCGTACGCAGTGCCAGTCTCGTAAGGCTTCGTGCGCGGGTCAGCTCGATCGCCAGGGCGTCGTCGGCCACGCGCAAGCAGCAACCGGACGCGACCACGCGCACCTCCCCGTGTCGCCGGGCGACATCCTCGATGAGGCGGGTCAAGGTGTTCGGCAGGCCGCCGGTGCGGGACATCGCGGTGAGCTCTTCGGTAAGGTCCCCCGCCGACCGGCCCCGGTCGAGGCCACGCCGCATGCTGTCCGGCGAGAAACGCCAGGTCGACGCCGCGCCGCGGGCCTCCCGGTCGGCGACGCTGTCGAGCAGCTCACCCATGTCGAGCGAGGGAAGGCCGGTGACGACCACCGTCAGGTCGTTCTGGAACAGGGCGGTGGTGAGCTGATCGGCGAACAGTTCCTTCACCGACGAGCCCACTCCGCCCTCGACCAGGCCCCCGAGAAGTGCGCTCGGCCGGCCGTCGGCGATGACCCCGAGCGCGGTCGCCTCGGCCCAGAGCGCGGCGGCGAAGAACCCGGCGTCGGCGGGGTCTTCGAAGTCGAACGGCAACCGCCACAGCATGCCGTCCACCAGCGCGTCCGGTCCCGTGGCCGCGTGCCCGGACGGCACGGTCGCGGCCGTACGGGCGAAGGCGACGCGCAGCCTCGGCGCGTACGGCTCGACCGCGTCTGGATCGAGGCAGGGCTCCGGCTTCGCGCCCTCGCCCGGGTCCAGGAGCGGCAGCCGCTCCATCCGCCACCAGGCGTCGAGGATCGTCGCGAGCCGATCCACCGGTGAAGTGGCGAGCCAGGCGTCGAACTCCGCAGTGGGCAACGCGGCGTCACGCTCCCAGGCGAGGAGTCCCGCCTCCTGCGCGATCTCCAGCACCAGCCGCAGCGTCGTGATCTCGCCGTCCGTGGCCTTCGCCAGCCGGCGCAAGTCGCGTACGCCGACACCGCCCGTCTTGAGAGGCGTGAGAGGCGCCGCCGCACAGGCGTGCAGGGCCGCCTCGGTGAGCTCGACCGCCCGCATCGCGGCGTGCGCGGCCGTACCCGGCGCGGAGTCGGCGGCGACGACCGCCGGAGCCGGAGGTGCCGGCTCGAAAGGCGCGCGGTAGTCCTCTCCGCGCAGTGCCAGGCGTACCTCGCGCGGCATCGCCAGAAGGTGGCCGTCCAGGATGACGAGCCCGTGCTCCGCCGCCCAGACGACGTCGTTCATCGTGATGGACTCAGAATCCGTACCGGGAGAGCCCGGCAGGCCGAACGAGGCGAGCCTGGTGAGGATCCCTCCGGTACGGGCCGGTGCCCGCGCCGCGACGGAGCGGACGAGGTCCCGGTCGGCGAGGGCGCGAGATACCAGGCCGGTGAGTGTGTCGCGGTGCCCGGCACCGCGGATGTTCAGGCCGAGGTTGAGCGCGATCTCGCGCAGCGCGCGGTTCGGCAGGTCCGGCAGCAACACCTCCAGGCCCAGTCCCGCGCCCAAGGGGCCGCCGGGGCGGGTCTCCAGCGAGGCGGTCGCCGCTCCGAGCCGGAGGCGTTCTCCTTCCGGCCAGACCAGCGCGAGGCCGGCGAGCTCGCCCAGCACGCGGTCGAGCGCGGACGGGTCGGGAACGTCCAGGAGCAGCGGCAGATCGGCGCGCCGACAGCCGTCGCCGAGTACCTGGACGGTCTCCAGCACCTGGATCTGCGGTGTGGTCAGGCGCTCAGCGGCGGCAACGGCCGATGAGGGCGCCAAGAGCGGCCCGACGAGGTCACCGGGAGCCGGGTCCGTGCCCTGGATCGGCTCATCGGCCGGGCCCGGACCGGCGAAGCCTCGCACGTCCACCCGCGGATCCCCCAGGTGCCACAGGAGTACGGCGTCGGCACGGGCCGCAAGCAGGTCACGGTACCGGCCGACGTCCAGCGACTCCAGCCAGCAGGCCAGCGATTCCTCAATCGTCAAGAGAACCCTCTTCCGAGCGGCGCGATCAGGGCGGAGAGCCGGGTCATCTCGCAGGCACGCCCGCCCCACCGGACGGGACGAGACGGAGCCGGGGGCGATCGTCGATGACATGACTCACCAGCTCCCGGATCTCGGTCGCCGGCAGACGCAGCCGGATCGCGAGGCCCTCCTCCGTCAGGCCGTGTCTCCCGCCCAGGGCGACCGCCTCGGCCAGGACGGCCGGCCACTCCGTCGGGTAGTCGCCTCTCGGCTCGTCGCGGCGCCACCCGAGCCTGGTCAGGGTCACCTGGCCGCGGCGGTACAGGTCGTCGCCGATGCGGTTGAGCTCCCGGCTGCGGCGCAGCAGGGCCTGCACCGAGACGCCCCACGCCCGCTGGATCTCCAGCAGCCGCGCGAAGTCCAGGCGGGTCGGCAGCAGGTCGGCGATCTGCGGCGCCGGGGTGAGGAACTCCGCCGCGAAGCGGTTCGCCTCCTGCTCATGCGCGCGGTCGCCCGGGGACGCCTCGCGGTGGAGCAGCAGGTGGCCCAGCTCGTGCGCGGCGCTGAAGCGGCGGCGTAGCGGGTTGCCGCGGTCGCGGGACAGGCAGATCAGCGGACGGTCCAGCCCGGACGGGCGGCAGGAGAACGCGTCGATCCGTTCTCCCGCGCCGAAGCGGGCCATGCTGACGACGGCGCCGTTGGCCTCCAGCAGGCGGACCAGGTGGTGGACCGGGCCGGCGGGCAGGTCCCAGGCGGCGCGCAGGTTGCGGGCGGCGCTCTCCGGGTCGCCGCCCAGGCGCGGGAGCCGCGGTGCCGGCAGGCGTACGACGGCCTGGATCTCGCGTACCGCCTCGGCCAGGTGGCTCATGGTCGCGCGCGCCTGGCGGCGTTCGTACGCCCGGGTCGTGCGCAGGCTGCGAAAGTGCGTGGCCTCCTCGGCGACCGGCAGCACCGGGCGGCCCGCGGCGAAGTATCCCACCGGCAGGCCCAGCTCGGCGGCGAGCCTCGCCAGGGTCGGCGCCGACGGACCGGCCTGACGGCGTTCGAACCGGGTGATCGCGGCGGCCGTGACGCCGGCCCTGGTGGCCAGGTCGCGTTTTGTCAGGCCGCTGCGTTCGCGGGCCAGGGTGAGGCGATCGGGGTCGAAGGCGGCGACGACGGGGGCCGGGACCGCGGACAGGTGCGGCTCACGCGCGTCCACGTACGTCCGTCCCCTCTCGTCATCGGCGGTCCTTCACCCTAGCCATCCGTCCCGGTCGGCTCAGCGTCCCACGCGGAAAAGCCGGCGCCTCCGTCGATCAGGCTGAGGTCGAACTCCGGTGGCGGCGGTACGTCCGGCTCCCCCACCGGGGACGGATCGGACGGCAGCCCGTACGGGTGGCGGCCCGCCTCGACGTCGAGCTCGACGAACCGGTCTTCCTGCCAGTAGACCAGGTCACGGTGCAGGCGCGGCGAGGCGAGGAACGCCCGTACGAGGCCCTCGTGCCGATTGCCGGCCCAGCCGAGCACGACGACGTTGGACAGCGGCACGGCCGGCAGCCCCTCGTAGTCCAGCATCTGCTGACCCGGCGGGCCGCCGCCGACGATCCGCGAGCGGATGCCGGTCTCCTCGGTGACCGGCAGGCCCTGGTGCCGGTCGTCACGGGTACGGCCGTAGCGCCAGGGGTAGATCAGCCAGTTGCCGGTCACGATGGTGAACGGCGTGCCGAGACGTTCGGTGGGCCGGTGCACGTGAGCGCGGGGCAGCCGGTCCGCCGCGATCCGGCCGAAGGTCTCGCAGAGGCAGTGGTACCGGTCGGTGCCGTACGTGGTCTCGTTGGTCCAGTCGGCCAGCCGGAACCTCCACAGCGCCTGCCAGTGCGCGTAGTGCAGGCACGGCACGGCGTACGTGGTCAGCACCCGCGCCGTACGCGGGCCGAGCAGCGTCCCCAGCCAGTCACCGGGAGCGGCCTCGGCGGTTGCGAGAATGGACACGCCGGACTCCCCACCTGATCTGTTCTTTGGAGGGTTCAGACTCTCACTTGATCTTCTCCGGGGCCACCTGATCCGTCGGCGTGGCGCGTTCCGCGAGCCCGGGAGCGGAAGGCGGCCGGCGTCTCACCGGCCCGTCGCCGGAAGAACTTGGTGAAGACCGTGGCGCCCGGAAAGCCGAGCCGCTCGCCGATGGTGGCGGCGGCCAGGTCGGTGTGCACGAGCAGGCGCCTGGCCTCCAGCAGGACCCGGTCGTCGATGAAGGTCTTGGCACCGCAGCCGGCGGCGGCGTAGGTCGCGCGAGTGAGGGTGCGGACGCTGTAGCCCAGCCGCCGGGCGTAGTCCCCGACTCTGTGGGTCCGGGAGAAGTCGCGCTCCACGGCCTGCTGGAAACGGCGGAACGCCTCGCTGCCGGCCCCCTCGGCGTCCCCTTCGTCGCCTCGTACGCCGGCCAGGCGCAGGACCAGGACGGCGAGCAGGTGGCGTACGACCTCGGTGTGCGCCTCCAGCGACAGGCCGGCCGGCCCGCGGTATTCGCGCTCCAGCAGGTCCAGGACCCGCCGCGCGGTGTCCTGGCCGGCGGCCCCGGGGGTCGGCGGCCGCTGCCGGGCGGGGTGGTCGACGCGGGCGGCGTCCACGGTGGCGGGGCTCAGGAAACCGGACTGGAAGAGGACGACGGCGCCTTCGGCCTCGGTGAGGCCGGAGTGGAATTGGTAGACCTGGCCGGGACGCACCCACAGCCAGGCGTCCTCGGTCAGCACGTGCTCGGCGAAGTCCACCGAGCAGCGCAGGACGCCCGATCGCACGGTGATGAGCTCGTGGAACGCCAGCCGTCTGGGCGAGTAGGGGTCGATGCCGTGCCCGCGGGCGCGGGCGAGCAGCCCGGCGAAGTCGAGGATCTCCACTCCCGGCGGGGCTCCCACGGAGTCCCGGTACGGGACTTCCGTGATGGCAGTGTGTCCGTTTCTGTCCATGGCCTGTCGCCAGCATACGGCCTCGCACGCCCGATGCACACCTAACGTGGAGCACATCGGAGCTGGTCACAGGTGGTACGGATCAGCACGGCCGTAAACCGTCCGGCGACGGGGTGACCGAAAGTGTCGATGCCGTCCGGAGATCCAGAGGAGCCGACCACCGTGCGACTGATCGTGGGCATGACGGGTGCGACGGGCGCCGTGTTCGGCGTCCGGCTGCTGGAGAACCTCGCCGCGCTGCCGGAGGTGGAGACCCACCTGGTGCTCAGCCGCTGGGCGCGGACCACGGTCGAGCTGGAGACCGGCCGCACCGCCGCCGAGGTCGGCGCGCTCGCCGACGTCACCTACCGGCCCGAGGACCAGGGCGCGGCCATCGCCTCGGGCTCCTTCAGGACGGACGGCATGGTGATCGTGCCGTGCTCGATGAAGACTCTCTCCGGTGTCCGCCACGGGTACGCCGAGGGACTCGTGGCCCGCGCCGCCGACGTGGTCCTCAAAGAGCGGCGCAGGCTCGTGCTCGTACCGCGCGAGACGCCGCTGAGCGAGATCCACCTGGAGAACATGCTCGCGCTCAGCCGCCAGGGCGTGCGGCTGGTGCCGCCCATGCCGGCCTTCTACAACCACCCTCGGTCGGTGGACGACATCGTCGACCACATCACGGCCAGGATCCTCGACCAGTTCGACCTGCCGGCGCCGGACGCCAAGCGGTGGGAGGGCATCCGCGCCGCTCGCGAACTCCGCTCCACGGCCTGACTCCTCCCGAAAGGTGCACCCATGCCCTACGACGACCTGCGAAGCTTCCTCGACACCCTCGACAAGGAGGGCCAGCTCCTGCGGATCACCGACGAGGTGATGCCGGAGCCGGACATCGCCGCCGCCGCGAACGCCGCCCCGCGCCTGGGCGACGCGGCCCCCGCGCTCTACTTCGACAACGTCGCCGGCTTCACCGACGCGAAGATCGCCATGAACGTGCACGGCTCGTGGGCCAACCACGCGCTCGCGCTGGGCCTGCCGAAGGAGACCGGCGCCAGGGAGCAGGTCGAGGAGTTCATCCGGCGCTGGGCGGACTTTCCGGTCAGGCCCGAGGTGCGCGAGAACCCGCCCTGGGCCGAGAACACCATGGAAGGCGACGACCTCGACGTCTTCTCGGTGCTCCCGCTGATCCGCCTCAACGACGGCGACGGCGGCTTCTACATCGACAAGGCGGCGGTCGTCTCCAGGGACCCGGACGACCCGCTCGACAGCGGCGGGCAGAACCTCGGCGTCTACCGCATCGAGGTGAAGGGCAAGGCCAGGCTCGCCCTGCAGTCGGTGCCGATGCACGACCTCGCCCAGCACCTGTGGAAGGCCGAGGAGAAGGGCGAGGACCTGCCCGTCGCCATCGCGATCGGCAACGACCCGGTGATCTCCATCGTCGCCGCCACGCCGATGAAGTACGACGAGAACGAGTACGAGCTGGCCGGCGCCCTGCGCGGCGCTCCCGCCCCGATCGCCGAGGCGCCGCTCACCGGGCTGCCCGTGCCGTGGGGATCCGAGGTCGTCATCGAGGGCGTCATCGTGGGCCGCGAACGCGAGATCGAGGGCCCCTTCGGGGAGTTCACGGGCCACTACTCCGGCGGCCGCAGCCTGGCCGTCATCCGCATCGACAGGATCTCCCACCGTACGGACCCCGTCTTCGAGCACCTCTACCTCGGCATGCCCTGGACCGAGATCGACCACCTGATGGCGGCCAACACCTGTGCGCCGCTGTACCAGCAGCTCAAGGCCGACTTTCCCGAGGTCCAGGCGGTCAACGCGACGTACACCCACGGCCTGGTCGTCATCGTCTCGACGAAGAAGAGGTACGGGGGCTTCGCCAAGGCCGTGGGCATGCGCGTGCTGACCACCCCGCACGGCCTCGGATACGCGACCACCGTGATCGTGGTGGACGAGGACGTCAACCCCTTCGACCTGCCGCAGGTCATGTGGGCCCTGTCCACCAAGATGAACCCGGCCGGCGACCTGATCCACATCCCGAACCTGTCCGTGGTCGGACTCGACCCGGCCGCCCAGCCGCCCGGCATCGTCGACAAGCTCATCATCGACGCCACGACCCCGGTCTCCCCGGACGCCCGGGGCCACTACAGCACGCAGGTCCACGACCTGCCCGAGACCGGCGCGTGGCTCGCCAGGCTCCACGAGCTCGCCGCCCGCCGCCCCGCCTGACCCGACCGGAGGAACCGCCACCATGGACGACACCACGATCTGCCCGCGCTGTGCGTACCGGATCGTCGAGGAGATCTTCTCCTCGCCCATCCCCGACGTCTGGGACGTCCTGCAGTGCCGGCAGTGCCACTACATGTGGCGTACGAGCGAGCCCGCCCGCCGTACCCGGCGCGACGCCTACCCGGAGGCGTTCCGGATGACCCTCGACGACATCGACGGCGCCTCCGAGATGCCTCCCGTCCCGCCGCTGCGGGCCGCCGCGCCGCCCTCCTAACGCCGTTTCGCCTGGACGCGGTCCAGCAGCTCGAACAGGTTCGTCCAGTGCCGCCGCTCGCCGTCCTCGTCGTACGTGGACGTGTCCGACATCGTGTAGCCGTGCGGGGCGCCGTCGTACACCTCCGAGCGGTAGGTCACGCCGGCCGCGTCGAGCGCCGTCTCCAGCGTGGCGATCTGCTCCCGCGTCATCGACGGGTCCTCGTCGGCGTGCCCGAGGTAGACCTCGCCGGTGATCTCGCCGACCCGCAGGTGCGGGCTGTCCGGCTGGTCGGTGACGAGCCGTCCTCCGTGGAAGCACGCCGCCCCCGCGATGCGCCCGGGATAGGCCTCGATAGCGCGCAGCGCGTTCATCGCGCCCATGCAGTACCCGGTGATCACCACGGGCCCGGGGTCGACGCCGTCCTGGGCGGCGAGGAAGTCCAGGTACGCCTCGGTGTCGCCGACGATCGCCGCCGGGGTCAGGCCGCCGGCCAGCTTCATGACCTGCTGGATGGTCTTCTCCCGCTGCTCGGGCTCACGGAGCCGCGACGTGTCGAACAGCGGCGCGCGCCCGGACCGGTAGAACAGGTTCGGCACGAGCACCGCGTACCCGCGCTCGGCGATCCGGTCGGCCATCTCCTCCAGCCGCGGCCGCAGGCCGAACCCGTCCTGGAACATCAGCACCCCGGCGTACGGTCCCTCGCCGTCGGGCCGGACCAGGTACGCGTCGGCGGTCCCGTCCTGAGCGGGAACATCGACCATCGTCTTGCGCATGCAAACGCCTCCAGCGTGCGTCTTCGGTCGCCGTCGACGGCGCCGGTCTCCGTCGGATAACGGAAGCGCTCTGTAACGTATCGGGCGCTTCGTCCGGGCGTACGGTCACCTCGACATCGAGCGGATCCAGGGGGGAACCGTGAGTTTCGAGCCGGTGAGCCCCGGCGTCGCCGAGGCGATGGACGGGCCGGGCGGACGCCCGGAACCTCCGTCGCGAGGCAGGAGAAGACGTGTCCTCGCCGTGGCCTGCGGCCTCGCCGGGATCACCCTGGTGGTGACCGTCGTCCGCCTGACCGGCGGGGACCCGGAGAAGGCGTACGGCAGGGCGGCGCGCGAGGCGGGCGGCGCGCTCACGAAGGCGCCCGCCCTGTCCCTCGACGGCACGTACGGCGGAGGCCCGGCGACGTTCACGGTCGGCGGCGCCGGCACGGCTCGCGGCTCGTACGCGGCCGGCGGCGAGCAGGTGAGCCGGGTCGACATCGACGCCACCACCTACCTCAGGGCCGGGACGAACTTCTGGAAGGCCCACGGCGAGTCGCCCGCGATCGCCGACGAGGCCGGCGGCCGGTGGGCCAAGGCGCCGGACGGCTACGCAGAGCTGGGCCTGAGCAGCCTTTCCCCCGAACACCTCGGGCAGAACCTGCTGGACCCGGGCACCGTGCTCGCCCCGGCGAGGACATCGCTGAACGGCGTCGGGGCCATCCGTCTCACCGCCGCCGGGCTGACGTACTTCGTCTCCGCGAAGGCACCACACCGCGTCCTGCGGGTGCAGGGCCGTACGGTCAGCAACACGTTCTCCTTCGACCTCGCGCCGCTCCGGGAGACGACCGCGTTCTTCGCGGCGCTGCGCAAGGACGTTCGCGGACCTCCAGGACGCCTACAACCCCAACGTCATCTTCGAGCCGACCGGCGGGAAACCCCGGTTCAGCGCGTGCGGTCCGGCGGGGTGCACGGTCAGCGGCAAGGTGCAGCCGGACGCGTGGGGCGGTTCGGGAGCGATCCACGTCGTCACGACCGTGGACTTCCGCGAGGCCTCCGGCCGCGTCGTCTCCCGGTGTACGGACTCGGCCATGGCCACGTCCAAGCTCCCGGTCGCGTTCTCCTGCCGGACGGGCGGGAGCGCGTGGACGTCCTGGTACCGCTCACACGGCGGGCGCTTCCGGATCCAGGCGACGCCGACGTTCGCCGGCACGGTGAACTCCGCGCGAGACGTCTCCCACCTGCTCCTCCTCCTGGACCAGGAGGAGGAGCAGACGAGCTGACGCGCCGGGGCGGGCGGTCCCCGGCGCGTCAGGTGGAGGTCAGGCCTCGATGTTGGACATCACGTGCTTGACGCGGGTGTAGTCCTCGAAGCCGTACATCGACAGGTCCTTGCCGTGGCCGGAGTGCTTGAAGCCGCCGTGCGGCATCTCGGCGACGAGCGGGATGTGGGTGTTGATCCACACGCAGCCGAAGTCGAGGCGCTTGGCCATCCGCATCGCGCGGCCGTGGTCGCGGGTCCAGACCGAGGAGGCGAGGCCGTAGCGCACGCCGTTGGCCCAGCGGACCGCCTCGTCCTCGTCGGAGAACCTCTGCACCGTGATGACCGGGCCGAAGATCTCGTCCTGGACCGCCTCGTCGTCCTGCCGCAGGCCGGACACGACCGTGGGTGAGTAGAAGTAGCCCTGCTCACGGGCGCGCGAGCCGCCGGCGCGCACGGACGCGTGCGACGGCAGCCGGTCGATGATGCCGCTCACGCGGTCGAACTGGTTCGCGTTGTTCAGCGGGCCGTACAGCACGTCCTCGTCGTCCGGCAGGCCGGTCTTGGTCGCGGCGGCGACCTCGGCCAGGGCCGCGGCGAAGTCGTCGTGCACACCGGGACCGGCGAGGACGCGGGTCGCGGCGGTGCAGTCCTGGCCCGCGTTGAAGTAGCCGGCCTCGGCGATGGCCGCGGCGGCGGCCTCGACGTCCGCGTCGTCGAAGACGACGACCGGCGCCTTGCCGCCGAGCTCCAGGTGGATGTTCTTCAGGTCGTTGGCGGCCGACCGCGCCACCTCGATGCCCGCGCGCACCGAACCGGTGATCGAGACCATCTGCGGCGTCGGGTGCTCCACGAGCAGGCGGCCCGTGTCACGGTCGCCGCAGACGACGTTGAACACGCCCGGCGGCAGGAACTCCGCCGCGATCTCGGCCATCAGCGACGTCGTGGCCGGGGTCGTGTCCGAGGGTTTGATCACGACGGCGTTGCCCGCCGCGATCGCCGGGGCGAACTTCCACACCGCCATCATCATCGGGTAGTTCCACGGCGTGACCTGCGCGCACACCCCGATCGGCTCACGCCGGACCATCGAGGTGTGGCCGGCCATGTACTCCCCCGCCGACCGGCCCTCCAAGACGCGCGCGGCGCCGGCGAAGAAACGGAGCTGGTCGAGCATCAGAGGGATCTCCTCCGACGCCGTCAGGCCGAGCGGCTTGCCGGTGTTCTCCGACTCCAGCGCGACGAGCTCGTCGGCGCGGGCCTCGAAGGCGTCCGCGATGCGCAGCAGCGCGAGCTGGCGCTCGCCCGGCGTCGTGTCGCGCCAGCCCTCGAAGGCGGAGGCCGCGGCGGAGAACGCCGTGTCGACGTCGGCCTGGCCCGAGACCGGGGCGGTGCCGAACACCTCACCCGTGACCGGGCTGATCAGGTCGGCGGTACGACCGTCGGTGGCGTCCGAATGCGAGCCGTTGACGAAGTTTCGGACGGTGCGCTTCATTGCGTCCTCCTCAGATGGCGCGGGTGTCTCCGGAGATGCGCTGGGCGATGTAGACGGGCACCACCGAGAGCACGATGAGTGCGGCGGCCACCACGTTGACGATGGGCGCCTGGTTGGGCCGGAAAAGGTTGTCGAAGATCCAGATGGGCAGCGTCTCCACGCCCGCGCCGGACGTGAAGGTGGTCACGATGATCTCGTCGAACGAGAGCGCGAACGACAGCAGGCCACCGGCGAGCAGCGCGGAACGGAGCAGCGGAAACGTAACGTACCTGAACGTCTGGAACGTGTCCGCGCCGAGGTCGGCCGAGGCCTCCTCGGTACTGGTGCCCATCCGCCGCAGCCGGGCCAGCACGTTGTTGTAAATGGTGACGATGCAGAAGGTCGCGTGCCCGACCACGACGGTGAACAGGCCGAGCTGGATGCCGAGCGGCGCCAGCACCGTACGGAAGGCGTTGTTGAGCGCGATGCCGGTCACGATGCCGGGCAGCGCGATCGGCAGGATGACCAGCAGCGACACGGTCTCCCGGCCGAAGAACCGGTAGCGCTGCACGGCGAAGGCCGCCATCGTGCCGAGTACGCAGGCGACCGCCGTGGCGCCGAGCCCGGCCTTCACCGATGTCCACAGCGCCGAGCGCACGCCGCCGTTCTGCCACGCGCGCGTCCACCACTCGCCGGTCAGGTGCGTCGGCGGCCAGGCGAACGTCTTGTCCGCGTTGAAGGAGTTGATGAGCACGACGAACAGCGGCACGTAGATGACGGCGAGCCCGAGGATCATCGCCACGCGCAGGGCGATGCGGGCTCCTCGCGAGAGACTCACAAGTTCTCCAGGGCGCCGGTGCGGCGGACCGCGAGCAGATAGATGACCATGACCGCGACCGGCACGGTCGCGACGGCCGCGGCGAACGGCAGGTTGTTCGCGGTGCCGACGTTGTCGTAGACCACGTTGCCGATGAGCTGGCTGCGGCCACCGACGATCTTCACCGCGATGTAGTCGCCGAGGGACAGCGAGAACGTGAAGATCGATCCGGCGACGACCGCCGGGAAGGCGAGCGGCCACACGACCGTGCGGAAGCTGCGGAACGAGTGCGCGCCCAGGTCTCCCGCCGCGTCGAGCAGGGAGTTCGGCAGCCGCTCCAGCCCTGCGTAGACGGGCAGGATCATGTACGGCAGCCAGAGGTAGGCCAGCGTCACGATGGTCGCCGGCAGGCCGTACCCCGGGCCGTGGCCGCCGACCGGGCTGAGGAACCAGTCGAGCACGCCGGAGCCGGAGAACATGATCCGCCAGGCGTACGCCTTGACGAGGTAGCCCGCCCACAGCGGCGTGAGCACGGCGATGACCAGCCAGCGCTGGGCGCGCGGCGAGGCGACCTTGGCCATGTAGAACGCCATCGGGAAGGCCACGACGCTGTCGATGACCGTCACCGCCACCGCGACGCCGACGCTTCGCAGCGTGATCGTCCGGTAGACGCTCTGGTTCACGAGGTCCTGGAAGTTGCCCAGGTCGAAGACCTTGACCACGTCGCCGGTGAACTCGTTCGTGGTCCAGAACGCGGTGACGAACAGCGCCGCGAGCGAGCCGAGGTAGGCCACGACGAGCCACAGCAGTGGCGCGGACAGCAGTCCGGCGAGCCGGATCCAGGGCCGCCGGTGGAACAGCCCGGCGAGCCGGCGAACCGGCCCGCCGGGCGAGGTGATGCCAGCCATCAGATGGTCATCAGCCCTTGATCTGGGTCCAGGCCTGCGTCCACTTGGCGTAGTCGACGCACTTGACGTTCTTGCGACCGTCGAGGCACTGGGAGATCGGGGTGTTCCAGTAGTGGACCTTGGTCCAGTACGGCTCGTCCGCGGCGTGGTAGGTGTCGCAGAACGTCTTGTCACTCGTCAGCGCGCACGCCTTGCTGTTGGACGGCGCCTCGCCGAACCACTCGGCGACCTGGGCGTTCGCCTTCGGCGAGACGATCCAGTCCATCCACTTGTACGCGCAGTTCGGGTGCTGGGCCTTGGCCGCGACCATCCAGGTGTCCGACCAGCCGGTCGAACCCTCGGCCGGCAGGATCGTCTTGACCGGCGCCTTGTCGGCGGTCAGTCCGTTCGCGATCACCTGCCAGGTGGTGCCGAGGACGGTGTCGCCGCTCTTGAAGGACTGCTGGGACTTGAGGTAGTCCGACCAGTACTCACCGATGTTGTTCTTCTGCTGCTTGAGCAGGTTGACCGACGCGTCGAACTGCTTCTGGTCCAGCGCGTACGGGTCCTTGATGCCGAGGTTCGGCTGCGTGGCCGACAGGTACAGCGCCGCGTCGGCGATGTAGATCGGCGAGTCGTACGCGGTGATGTGGCCCTTGTAAGGGGAGTTCGCGTCGAAGACCGCGCCCCAGGAGGTCGGGGCGGGCTTGACCTTGTCGGTCCGCCACATCAGCAGGTTGGCGCCGCGGCCGTGCGGGATGCCGTAGGCCACGCCGTTGACGGAGTTCCAGGGCTTCATCTTCAGGTCGGGGAAGATGTCCTTGTAGTTGGGCACGAGGTTCGTGTTGACCGGCGCGACCGAGCCGCCGGCGATGAGCCGCAGCGACGCGTCGCCCGATGCCGACACGGCGTCGTACTGCCCGGTCTTCATCAGGTTGACCATCTCGTCGGACGTGCCGGCGACCTTGGTGTTGACCTTGCAGCCGGTCGCCTTCTCGAACGGGTGGACCCAGTCGACCGTCTTGTCGTTCGAGCCGTCCTCGGCATAGCCCGCCCAGGCTACGAGGTTGACCTGGCCTTCGCCCTGGCCGAGGGTCTGCAACGCGGAGATCTTCGGTGGCGTGAAGCCGGCGTCGCTGCCGCCACTGCTCTTCGAGGTGCCGCTGTCGTTGCCGCAACCGGCGGCGAGCAGTGCGACGGCTGCCATCGCGATGACCGCGAGGCGCGTGGACCGCATGGGGACTCCGATCAAAAAATGGGGGTATCGGATGAGGGTTCTTCCGGTGGACGCCGCGATGAGGGGACCGCGGCGTGACGGTCGGCCGGTCAGAGACCGGCCGGTGTCACATCGGGGTCACATCGGACCGGTGATGGAGAATTCGTGCTCCCGCCGCCATGCGAGCCTGACCCGGGCGTCGCGCAGCTTGAGCACGTCCATCGAAGAGGCCTGCAAGTTCTGCTGCATGGCCACCAGCCGGCCACCCGCGTCGAGGTCCACGACGAATCGGGTGGCCGCCCCCGCGTAGACGACCTCCGCGACGGTACCTACCGCGGAGTGGTCGCCTTCGGGCAGTTCCGCGTCGAGTTCGGTGTCGACGCGGAGCTTTTCCGGGCGGACGCTGTAGACGCCCTCCCGGCCGAGAATGGAGAGGGCCGCTTCGCCCTCGATGAGGTTGGAGGTGCCGACGAACCCGGCCACGAACGCCGAGGCCGGCTGTTCGTACACCTCCGCGGGCGTCCCGATCTGCTCGATCCGGCCCGCGTTGAACACCGCGATCCGGTCGCTCATCGTGAGCGCCTCCTCCTGGTCGTGCGTGACGAACAGGAACGTGATGCCGATCTGGCGCTGGATGGCCTTCAGCTCGACCTGCATCTCCTCGCGGAGCTTGAGGTCGAGGGCGCCGAGCGGCTCGTCCAGGAGCAGCACCTTGGGCCGGTTGACCAGCGCGCGGGCGAGGGCGACGCGCTGCCGCTGCCCGCCGGACAGCTGGCCCGGCTTGCGCTTGTCATAGCCCTCGAGGCGTACGGTCGCCAGCGCCCGGAGCGCGCGTTCGCGGCGCTCCTTCGCGGGGACCTTCTTGACCTTGAGGCCGTACTCCACGTTGGCGAGCACGTTCATGTGCGGGAACAGCGCGTAGTCCTGGAAGACCGTGTTCACGTCACGGTCGAAGGGCGCCTGGCGGGTGACGTCGCGGCCGCCGAGGCGCACGTGGCCCTCGGTCGGCGTCTCGAACCCGGCGATCATCCGCAGCACGGTCGTCTTGCCGGAGCCGGACGGGCCGAGCATCGCGAAGAACTCTCCGTCGCGTACGTCCAGGTCCACGTTGTCCACGGCGGTGACGTCGCCGAAGGTCTTGCGGACCCCGCGCAGGCTCACGGCCGACGCCCCGCCGCTGTCCTCAATCTTCATTGTGCTGCTCAACCCTTGATCTGCGACCAGAGCTCGGTCCATTTGGAGTAGTCCACGCAGACGGCGCCGCGAGAGTCGCCGCAGTCCGCCACCGGAGTCTTCCAGAAGGCCAGACGCCGGTAGAAGTCGACGTCACCGACGTGGAACTGCGAGCAGAACCCCTTCGCGGCGTACTGGCACGCCTTGGGGTTGGCCGGCGCCTCGCCGAACCACTGGGCCACCGCGGCCTGGATCTTCGGCTCGCTGATCCAGTTCATCCACTTGTACATGCAGTTCGGGTGCTCGGCGCGGGTGGCGATCATCCACGTGTCCGACCAGCCGGTCGCGCCCTCCTGCGGGATCGTCGTCGCGATCGGCGCGCCCTCGGACTTGGCGAGCTGGGCGGTCACCTGCCAGGCGGTGCCCGCGTAGTTGTCACCCGCCTTGAACGACTGGATCTCGTCCAGGTAGTTCGACCAGTACTGGTTGACGTTGGGCCGCTGCTGCTTCAGCAGGTCGATGGCCGCGTCGAACTGCTCCTGCGTCAGCTCGTACACGTCGGTGATCTTCAGGTCCGGACGGTGCGACTTGAGGTAGAGCGCGGCGTCGGCGATGTAGATCGGGGAGTCGTAGTCGACGACGTGGTCCGCTGCCGCGGACTTCTTGTCCCAGACGATGCTCCACGAGGTGGGCTTCTGCGGGATCTTGTCGGTGCGGTAGGTGAGGTAGTTGGCCCCGTAACCGTGCGGCATGCCGTACATCTGGCCCTTGACCGAGTTGTACGGCTGGTCCCGCAGGTACGGCGCGACGTCGCCGTAGTTGCGGAGCAGATTCGTGTTCACCGGGGCGACCGTGCCGCTGTAGATGAGCCGCAGCGAGGCGTCGCCGGAGGCCGAGACGCCGTCGTACTGGCCGGAGTTCATCAGCGCGACCATCGAGTCGGACGTGTCGGCGACCTTTGCGTTGACCCGGCAGCCGGTCCTGCGCTGGAAGCCATGGACCCAGTCGACGGTCGGGTCCGTCGACCCGTTCTCGGCGTAGCCCGCCCAGATGACGAGGTTGAGGGTGCCTTCGGAGGCCCCGATCTCCTGTTGGGCGTTGAGCCGTGGCGCCGACGCCTGCTTGCCTTCCGAACCGCCGGCGCCGCAGGCGCCGACGGCCAGGATGAGTGCAGCCGCGCAGGCGAGCCTCGTCAGTCTCATGACCGTTCCTCGTCCTGGTCCGGTTCCCTGCTGCTTTCCAGCTGTTCCAGGGCCACTTCGTATCGGAGGTTGATGAGGCGCACCACCGAGCTGTGCGCGCCGAGTGGAGCCCCGCAGCCGAGTCCGGCCTCGGCGGCGAGTTTGGCGAGTTGCTCGTGGTCGAGCTCGGGGCCGATCACGTACGGCGCCACGGCGAGCCGCTGGGCACCGGCCTCGCGCAGCCGCGCCACGGCGTCCGACACCGTCGGCGGGCCGTCGACCGCGGCGGTGACCACCGGGACGGCGAGCCGGGCGGCGAGGAGCACGGCCGTCATGTCGGCCTGGAGTGCCGCCTCCGTGCCGCCGATCGCGGCGACGATCACGCCGTCGACCGCGGCACCGATGCTGAACTGCCGGATGCGGTCCGCGCGGGCCAGACCGGCGTCGGCGAGCCGTACGTGCAGGGCCTCGGCGAGCAGAGGGTGGGGGCCGAGCGGGTCGGTGACCACCGCCGGCACCCCGGCCTCATCCAGACCCGCGTCTATGTCGCGGTAGACCTGTGGGTGCGGGCCGGTGACCAGCGGCACCACCACGGCGGAACGGTCTTCAGGAAGACCGCGCAACGTCTCGGCGAATCTCGAACCTCTGAGAGGTGCGACCCGCACGTCGAGTTCGGCGCGTGCGGCCCGCGTGAGAGAGGCGATCTCGTCGGCGACGTCCGGCTGGTCGCCGGGGACCGCCAGCACGAGGACGGGGGCGTCCGGCGGAAGATCGGCGGACGCCGGCCGACGGTGTCGCCCGCTGGGGAGCGATGAGCGCCCGCGTACAGGGAGCGTCTCCGGGGGCTGGTCGTCATAGATCACGATGGCGGAGTCTAGAGGTTGTCCGAGGGGCCCGTGGGGCGCTTGTCACCGAACGTCCGTTATTTGAGTCTTGGCCGGGCCAGTTGCACCCAACCCATGACATGCCGCGCTACCAGGCAATATCTGACCTGCTACCCCTCTATTTCGTCGTACGATGCTGCGCTTGGTAGGGAGATATTTACGGACATGGTCGGCCTTCGAAGCGCTGCGTAGTAGAGTCCTGCGCGTTCGCTTTGGGTGTTTCATCCGTCCATCGGGGTCCCCCTCCGTCTAACTGAAAGTCGAGCCTGGCGCGGTGCAATCAAAGGACCGTCGAGTGGGATCAGATGTCAGTGAGCGGCCGTCTCGGTTCCAGGCCGGCCGCGTATTCCGGTCAGTTCGATTCAAGATCATCCTGCTGCTGATCGTGCCTCTCGTGTCACTGAGCACGTTGTGGGCCTTCGCAGCGAATATCACCTTGGGTGACGGCCTCAACCTGCGGCACGTGAACACCATCCAGGACCATCTCGGATATCCGTCCGGAGCGCTGGGCAGCGCTCTGGAACAGGAACGCCGGTTGTCCTTGGTGTTCCTCGGCAGCAAGGCCGAAGGCGACCGGGCCGCAATGGAATCGGGGCGTCTCGTCACCGACCGGCAGGCGGAGCAGTTCCGTCGCCTGGCCGTCGACAAAGACGCGCAGAACGTCATCAGTCCCCAAGCGCGGGACTGGACCAAGGAGATCCTGCAGTACCTGGACAGCCTGCCGGCCAGACGCCGCCAGGTCGACGGCGCGTCCGTCACCCGGGCGCAGGTCTTCACCCGGTACACGACCACGATCTCCACGATCAACCAGCTGCAGGCCTCGCTGGCGACACTGAGCGACCCCGAGGTCACCAAGGACGCCAGCACACAGGTCGCCCTGGCCCGTGCCCGCGAGGTGCTGTCACAGGAGGACGCGCTGCTGTCCGGCGCGCTCGCCGCCGGTCAGCTCACCTTCCCCGAGCACGTGCAGTTCACCAAGCTCGTCGGCACCCAGCGCAACCTGTACGCCGACCTGCTGCCGGACCTGCGCCCCGACGACCGTGCCCTCTACCAGAGGATCACGAGCACGCCGGAGTACACCCGGCTCCAGTCGCTGGAGAACCGCTTCACCGACAACATGCCGGCGCCGAAACGGCCGGCGGGCATGGGCACGACCACGCAGACGCCGACGGCCGGGATGCCGGTCGGCGCCAAGATCACGCCGAGCACCCAGGCCGAGTGGCACACCACGGTCTCCTCGGTGCTCACGAGGTTCCGTGGCCTGGAGCTGGTCTCGACCTCGGCCGCCAACGACCGGTCGAAGCCGATCTCGAACGGCATCATCCTGCGCGTGGTCCTGGCCGGCGCCCTCGGCCTGGTCGCGGTCATCGCGTCGCTGATCCTGTCGCTGTGGGTCGGCCGCTCGGTCATCCGCGAGCTGACCGGGCTGCGGCGCGCCGCGCTCGACCTGGCCAATGAGAAGCTGCCCGGCGTCATCCGGCGGCTGCGCCGTGGTGAGGACGTCGACGTGGCGGCCGAGGCGCCGCCGCTGTCGTTCAGCACCCGCGAGATCGACCAGGTCGGCCAGGCATTCAACGCCGCCCGCCGCACCGCCATCCAGGGCGCGGTCGAGGAGGCGACGCTGCGCCGCAGCATCAGCGAGGTCTTCCTCAACCTGGCGCGCCGCAACCAGGCGCTGCTGCACCGGCAGCTGGCCCTGCTCGACGCCATGGAGCGGCGGATCTCCGAGCCGGAGGAACTGGACGACCTCTTCCGCCTCGACCACCTCGCCACCCGCATGCGCCGTCACGCGGAAGGCCTGATCATCCTCTCCGGGCAGGCGCCCGGACGAGGCTGGCGCAACCCGGTCCCGGCCGTCGACGTCGGCCGCGCCGCCGCGGCCGAGGTCGAGGACTACGCACGGGTCACGGTCACGACGATGCCGCGGGTCGCCATCTCCGGTCCCGCGGTCGCCGACCTCATCCACCTGCTCGCCGAGCTGATCGAGAACGCCACGCTCTACTCCCCGCCGGACACGACCGTTCAGGTCACCGGCCAGGTCGTCGCGCACGGCTTCGCGATCGAGGTGGAGGACCGCGGTCTGAGCATGGACCCGGCCTCGCTGGCGCAGGCCAACGAGAAACTGGCCCGGCCGCCGGACTTCGACCTGTCCAACAGCGCGCAGCTCGGACTGTTCGTCGTCGGCCGGCTGGCCCAGCGGCACTCCATCCAGGTCACGCTCCGCACGTCGCCGTACGGCGGGACGACCGCGATCGTACTGCTGCCCGACTCGATCGTGGTCCGTACCGACCAGGCCGAGCTGGGCGACTCCGGTCGCCTCGCGGTGACCCGCCGGGGCGAGGACGCTCTCGTGCCGATCGGCGCGATCGGGCCGCCCTCCTCCTACGACAACCGCAACAACACCGGGCCGATGCCGCTGGCGCCCGGTGGCGGCGAGCGCCCGCCGCTCCCCCAGCGGCACAACGAGGTCGCGCCCGCCGCGTACGAGCCTCCGCCGGGCCCGCCACTGGGTCCGCCGCCTGGTTCTCCGCAGGGTCCGGCGCCGCAGGGTCCGGCGCACTACGGCACCGGCGCACTTCCGGTGCCGTACGACACCGGACAGTTCGACGCGCCGTCGTACGACACGGGCCCGCGCCGGTACGACGCGCCGCCGCCGAGCCCCTACGAGGCGAACCCTTACGAGGCCGGTCCTTACGAGGCGAACCCGCACGAGGCCGGCCCGGCGTACGGGAGCGGGTACGACCCGACGCCGTACGAGACCAACGCGTTCGGGTCGGGTGAACCGGCCTACCAGGACCCGGGCCCCGCCTCCGGACAGTTCGGCGCGGGCGACGGCGGGTACGACGCGGGGCCCGACACCGGGCACTGGTCGCTTCCGCCCGCCGGTGAGGCCGGACGCCCGCCTCTGCCACGCCGCAGCGCCGGCGAGCAGATGCCGGGCATCCCGACCGGGGACGTGCCGGTGGGCGGCCGCTCCGTGTTCGAGCCGGTCGAGGAGTCCGACGAGCAGGCGCCGGCGTACGAGCAGGAGACCCCTGCGCCCGCCCCGGAGAACGGCGCGGGCAAGCCCTCACTGCCCCGTCGCGTGCGCCAGGCGAGTCTGGCACCACAGCTTCGCGACGAGGTCGAACCGGTCAGTGACACCGCGAGCGGTGAGCGTTCGCCCGACGAGCTCCGCACGATGCTGAGCTCCATCCAGAAGGGTTGGCTGCGCGGTCGCTCGGACGCCGAGGAGACCACGACCGACCACGAAGAGGAGGACATCTGATGTCAGCGGGTTCTGCGGGGGAACTCAACTGGCTGCTGGACAGTCTCGTCAAGCAGGTCGCCCAGGTGCACCAGGCGGTCGTGCTGTCGAGCGACGGGCTACTGGTCGGCGCCTCCACGGGGCTCACCCGTGAGAACGCCGAGCACCTGTCCGCGGTAGCCGCCAGCTTCCAGAGCCTCGCGCGCAGCGCGGGGCGTCAGTTCGGCGGCGGCGCGGTACGCCAGACCATCGTCGAGATGGACCATGCCTTCCTGTTCGTGACCGCCGCCGGGTCGGGCGCGTGTCTCGCCGTCCTGGCCGGGTCCGACGCGGACGTGGGCCTCATCGCGTACGAGATGGCGATGCTGGTCAAGCGGGTGGGGCAGCACATGTCCACCCTTCCTCGCTCGGCCGTGGAATCGTGACGCGGGATGAGCCAGGGGAACGGTCACACCTATGCGCTGAGGTCCTCACACAGACGGGCGGAGGCGGCTTCTCCGGCCCCGCAGTGCGAAGCCTTCAGGCGAGGCAGTTGAATGAGCGAATGGCTCGACGACGAGGCGGGGCCGGTTGTCCGGCCCTACGCGCTGACGCGAGGTCGCACCCGCTCGTCCCGGGAGGGTTTCGAGCTGATCGCGATCATCGCGACGGCCGCGACCTCGACGTTCGCACCCGCCGGGGCGGGCCCGGAGCATCTCGCGATCCTGGAGATGTGCGTCCGGCCGCTCTCGGTGGCGGAGGTGTCCGCGAAAATGAGGCTCCCCCTGGGCGTCGTCCGGGTGCTTCTCGGTGATCTACTCGAATACGGCTTGATCGCTGTACGGCGGCCCGAGCCGGACAACCGTCTTCCCAATGAACGGCTTTTGAAGGAAGTGCTTAATGGACTCCAAGCGCTCTGACCCCTCCCGGGGCGCTGCGATGCCGCTCGCCGTGAAGATTCTCGTGGCGGGTGGATTCGGTGTCGGCAAGACGAGCATGGTCGGCGCGGTCAGCGAGATCAAGCCGTTGCGGACCGAGGAACAGCTCACCGATCGCAGCGTTGGCGTCGACGACGTCTCTGGCGTCGAGCGCAAGACCACCACGACCGTGGCGATGGACTTCGGCCGTATCACCATCCGGGACGGCCTGGTCCTCTACCTGTTCGGCACACCCGGCCAGGACCGCTTCTGGTTCATGTGGGACGAACTCGCGCTCGGCGCGCTGGGCGCGGTCGTGCTGGCCGACACCCGTCGGCTGGCCGACTGCTTCCCCTCGATCGACTACTTCGAGCGCCGGCGGCTCCCGTTCATCATCGGGGTCAACTGCTTCGACGGCGCGCTGAGGTATGACTCCGAGGAGATCCGTGCCGCCCTCGACCTGGACCCGAAGATCCCGGTCATCCTGTGCGACGTGCGTAAGCGCGAGTCGGGCAAGCAGGTGCTGATCACGCTGGTGGAGCACGTGCTGGCCGTGATGGCCGAACGGCAGCGCCAGCCCGGCGCGGCCGTCCGCTAGGCGCATGGCCGGCGATCGGCCCGGATGGTCGGGCGTCGTCCACGGATCCTGGGGCGATCTCGCCAGGATCCGGGCGCTGCTCGACGCCGGAGCCGACCCCGACGGCCCGGTCTGGGACGACGAGCGGCCGTTACACGTCGCGGCCGAGGAAGGTTCCCCCGAGGTCGTCGCCGAACTCGCCGGGCGCGTGACCGACGTCGACGCCGTGAACCGGGGCCGCACCGCGCTCTGGAACGCCGTCTACCACCGCCGCCCGGACAACGTGCGCGCCCTGCTGGCTGCCGGCGCGGACCCGTGGCGGCCGATGATGGCGGGCTGGTCGCCCGGACGGCTCGCCCTCGCGAGCCCCGGCCTGTTCACTCTGCCCGGAAACGAGGCCGCGCTGTCCGGGGAGGAGGCGGCCATGGCCGCCGCCGCTCCGCGGCTGACCGAGATCTTCGCCGATCACCTCGACGGCCTGGGCCTGGCGTGCGTCGCGGGCATCGGGGCGGCCGAGGCGGTACGGCGGTTGGACGCCACGCCATTCGCCGTCACCGAGGCCGGTCCCTGCCACGAGCCGCCGCGGCCGGACGACGACCTGAAGATCGTCGGCGCCACCGACGTGCCGGGCGGCTGCGTCATCACCCAGCCCTGGGGGTACGCCCCGCAGCTGTCCGAGGTCATGGCCCCGCTGTCGGCGGGCACCTTCGCCTACGGGCTCTACGTCAACCCCAAGAGCGGAAGCCAGGGCTGCGTCTTCCGCGACGGCGCGTGCGAGAAGTGGGACCTGCACCCGGGAGGCGACCCGTTCCCCGACGCGACGGCCCGCGAGGTCCTGGCCGGCCACCTGACGTCGGGCAACGCCGTCGCGTACACCCTCGCCTACGCCGGCCTGCGCCCGCCCGACGGCCGCGCCGTCCAGGGCCCGCCGGACCTCTGGCTGAGACTGCCCCGCTGAGCTTCTAGGGCTCGGCGGAGAGGGCGGTCAGCTCGTCCAGCGCCTCGCGCAGGTGGTCGACGATGCTCCACACGTCCGGGACCATGTCCCGGCACGCCACGATCCCGACGTCGACGCTGCCGTTGTAGGAGAAGACCGTGATGTTGAGGCCGCCGCTCACGTCGCTGATCACCGAGATCGGGTAGTAGCCGAGCACCTGCGCGCCGCACAGGTACAGCGGGAACTGCGGGCCCGGCACGTTCGAGATGACCAGGTTGATCGGCGGTACGGCGGCCGGGGCCAGCCGGAACAGCGCACGCGCGGCAAGGCTCCCGAACGCCGGCGGCACCGTGGCGGTCAGCTGCGCCAGCCACTGGTCCGGCGTCGCGCCGAGGCGCTGCTTGGCGACGTCCATCGTGCTCCGTACGGCCGCGACGCGCTCCCTCGGGTCGGCCAGGTGCGTGGGCACCGAGGTGAACATCGCCGAGATCTGGTTGCCGTGCGAGCCGTCCTCGGTCTCGCGGGTGGACACCGGGACCGCCGCGACGAGCGGCCGCGCGGGCAGTGCCTCGTGGTCGATCAGCCACCGCCGCAGCGCCGAGGCGCACAGCGCCATGATCACGTCGTTGACGCTGATGCCCAGCTTGTGGCGTACCGCCTTGATCTCCTCCAGCGGCAGCGACCCGAACGCGACGCGGCGGTGCGCGGTCACCGGGCCGTTGAACGGCGTGCGGGGCACGCTCAGGTTCGGCGGGGGCGGCATCTCGCCCGTACGCGCGGCGGTGCGTCCCGTGCCGGCGACCAGGCCGATCCCCGGGAGCCGCCCGACGACCGGCAGCGCGTCCAGGTGCGGGACCGCCCGCAGCAGCGCGCCCGCCGTGCGCAGGGGGTGGACCGCGGCGCGCGCGGCGGCGCCGGCGAGCATGCCCCACTGGCCCGGCGGCGGCTCGGGGTGCCAGTCGTCGTCGGCGTCGGCCTGGGGCGGCGACGGTTCCAGGTCCAGGAGGGCGGCCACGACCTGCGCGGCGGTGACGCCGTCGATCAGGGCGTGATGGATCTTGGCGTACATCGCGGTCCGGCCGCCGGCCAGGCCCTGCACGAGGTACATCTCCCACAGGGGACGGCGGCGGTCGAGCGGGCGCTGGTGCAGGCGTGCGAGCTGCTCGCCGAGTTGCTCGTCGTCACCGGGCGCGGGCAGCGCGATCTCCCGTACGTGGAACTCCAGGTCGAAGTCGGGGTCCTCGGTCCAGTACGGGTGGTCCAGCCCGAGCGGCACCTCGGCCAGCCGCCAGCGGAACTGCTCGATCCGCGGCAGTCTCCGCCGTACGAGATCGAGCAGATCCTCCAAGGTCAGCGCGCCATTCGGCGTACCGGACGCGTCGAGAATCGCCAGGCCGGCGATATGGGCGACGGTCCCGCCGGATTCGATATTCAGGAATTGCGCGTCGAGCGCGCTGAGCTGGCGCATCGGCTGGGCCTCTCTGCCTGTGCCGGAACAGTGTCGTTCTGTCCTAGAACGGGTGGATCTGGAAGTCAACGGTCTGTCAAGCCCGGTGGACGAGTTATTCCACTTGGACCAAGCGAAGTTCGGATAAGGCTGGTGTCCGCATCCGGGCATGGACACAATGGGGAGTGGCGAGTTCGCTCACTCAGAGTTATGGTGCGAGATCCATGCCCGATGACCCCTCTTCCCCCAAAGACGGGACCGAGTCCCCGTCGGCCACGGCCGATGGGGTCATCGCGGCATCTCTCGAACGAATACACAGTGTGCTGGCCGACCTTACCCAGGCGGCCGGCCGCGAGCACGACCGGGCCACGCACCGTGAGCGCGTCATCGACCGGCTGCACGAGGAGAACCAGCGGCTGCGGCACAACGAGCTGCAGGCCGCCTTCGAGCCGGTGCGCACATCGCTCTACCGCCTTTACGACCTGGTCCGGCGTGAGTCGGAGCGGGACGAGGCGGATCCAGCACACGTACCCAAGCTCCTGGCGGCGATCGCCGACGAGCTGGCCGAGATCATCGCACGCACGGGGGTCGAACGCATGCCCGTAGACGAGGGCGATCCGTTCGACCCGGCGAGGCACCGCCCCGCCGGCACCTGCGATGTGGACGACGCGGAGCTCCACGGCACCGTCGTGACGGTCCAGCGCGCCGGATTCGTCCGTGGCGAGAAGGTCGTACGACGGGCCGAGGTGATCGTCGCCCGGGTGGCGGCCGACCCGGTCGGAGGGGATTGACATGACTGTCTACGGAATCGATCTGGGCACGACGCACTCGTGCATAGCGCGCATCGGCGAGGTCGGCCGGCCCACCGTCCTGCGCAACATGGAGGGCACCGACACCACGCCCTCCGTCGTCTATTTCGAGACCGGCGACAACGTCGTCGTCGGCGCCCCGGCCAAGGACACCGCGGTGCTCTCCCCCGACCTGGTGGTGAGCCTGATCAAGCGCGACATGGGGCACGAGGTGACGCGCGAGCTGCACGGGCGCGACTACTCCCCCGAGGAGATCTCCGCGTTCGTCCTGCGCAAGCTGGTCTCCGACGCGACGGCCACCACCGGCGAGGAGGCCGGCGACGTCGTCATCACCGTCCCCGCCTACTTCGGCGCGGCCGAGCGCGACGCGACCCGCAAGGCCGGCCACATCGCCGGGCTCAACGTCATCGACATCATCTCCGAGCCGGTCGCCGCGGCGATCACCTACGGCGTGCTCAACCCCGACCAGGACCGCACCATCTTGGTCTACGACCTGGGCGGCGGCACCTTCGACACGACCGTGATCACCCTGCGCGACGGCGACATCGGCGTCGTGTGCACCGACGGCGACCACGAGCTCGGCGGCGCCGACTGGGACTCCCGCCTGGTCGAATACCTCGCCGAGCGCTTCGCCGACGAGCACCCCGACGTCGGCGACCCGCTCGAGGACCGGCACACCGAGCAGCAGCTCCGGCACGACGCGGAGGAGGCCAAGAAGGCCCTGTCGCTGCGCACGCAGCACGTCGTCCGCGTCATGCACGAGGGCCGGGTGGCCACGATCGAGCTGAGCCGCGACAAGTTCGAGGAGATCACCAAGGACCTGCTCGACCGCACGATCGAGATCACCGGCCGCACGCTCGCCACGGCCGCGGAGAAGGGCGTCGGCGACTACGACGACCTGGTGCTCGTCGGCGGCTCGACCAAGATGCCGGCGGTGCCGCAGCGGCTGTCCAACGAGCTGTCGCTCAAGCCGAGGCTGCAGGACCCCGACCTCGCGGTCGCCAAGGGCGCGGCGCTGTACGCCTTCGAGGAGACCTACCGCCAGCTCCTGGCCAAGGGCGAGACCGAGAAGGCGCTCGACCTGGCCGCCCGCGCCGGCCTGTCCGAGGCCGAGCAGGAGCGCATGGCGGCCCGCCAGATCACGACGGTCGCCTCCCGCGCCTTCGGCGTGATCGCCCTGGACCCGGTGACCGAGCAGGAGCACGTCGTCCACCTCGTCCACGCCAACGACGCGCTGCCGCGCGGCAAGTCCCGCGAGTTCGGCACGGTCGACGAGGACCAGACGATCGTCAAGATCATCGTGGTCGAGCAGGCCGGCAGCGCCGAGTCGACCGAGGTCGCGCACAACAACCCGATCGCGGACGGCGAGCTGAAGATCCCGCCCGGCAAACCGGCGGGCTATCCGATCGAGGTGACGTTCGCGCTCGACACGTCCGGTCTGCTGCACGTGACCGCGATCGAGAAGGAGACCGCCGAAGAGCTCACCCTCGACGTGCGCGTCGGAGGCATGTCGGAGGACGACGTCCAGGACTCCCGTACGGACCTGGCCCACGTCCGCGTGGACTGAGGGGATCAGCTCGTACGAACATGGTCTTCGACGAACAGCGTTACGTCCGCGAGGTGCTGGACCCCGCCCGGGTCGCCGGCAACCAGCCGCCCGACGATCTGCGTGTCCGCTATGCCCTGATCGAGCCGCTCAACTCACGCGAGGTGGCGGACAGCGTCAAGCAGGTGCGGATGTGCTGGCGCAAGTCGCGCGGGCAGCTCCGCTTCCGCCGGCTCATCGACCGGCTGGAGGGCGACCACCTGAGGCTCGCGCCGCTGTTCGAGCGGGCCGTGCTGGGCGACCTCGCGCCGCTGCGCGCCGAGCTGACCACCACGACGGAGAAGGCCGGCCGCCGGCGCGACGAGCTCCGTCACCGCCTGCTCGACGCCGCGGGCGAGATGCGGATGCTGGCGCCGGGCGACCTGCGCGAGATCGGCGGTGAGGCCGCGGAGCTGGCGCGCGAGGCGGGCATCGAGATCCGCGAGCCCGACGCGCTGCCGTCCACGCCGCCCTACCCCGCCTACCCGCGCGCCCGTGACGCGCTCGACGCCCTCGGTTCGCGGCACCTGCGGGAGTTCGTCACCGGGGAGCCGCGCGCCGGCCGGGTGCTCAGCGCGACGCTCGACCTGCGGCCGGCGATCCGGCAGGTCGGCGAGCAGTGGAGCCGCCGGCCGCACGACGGCAACCGCACCAACGCCGACACCGTGCTGATCGCGCTCAAGCGGGTCGGCGACCGGCTCGGTGAGCTGATCCTGTTCGACGTGGCGGAGCGGCTGCGCGAGCGCCACCAGCAGCGGGCCTCGGAGGGCGCGCTGCTGCGGTTCGCCGCCGACGACCTGGGCGTGGACGACGGCGACGCGCGGCGGCTCGTCTTCGCGGTGCTGCGCGAGAGCGGGCCGCCGGGCGGCCTCGCCGCGCGGCTGCGGGCCCTGATCGACGGCGGTGAGATCCACGCCGCCGCCGAGCTGGCCGGCGCGGCCGGCCCGGCCGAGCTGACCGGCGACGCGGAGATCCTGGCCGCCGAGGCTAAACGCCGCATCTCGGCCGCCACCGCCCTGCGGCAGGAGGCCTCCACACTCGTTCTGACCGATCCCGACGCGGCGTGGCTGCGGCTCGCCGACGCGCTGCGGCTCGTCGGCGACCTGCCCGGCGCCGCCGACGTGCAGGCCGGGCTGCCGCCCCGCACGCCCGGCCGGCTGGAGGCGACCGTCGAGGACGGGGAGGTGGCGCTGTCGTGGCCGCCGACGCCGTCGCGGGTCGGGGAGATCGGCTACATCGTCACCCGCTGCCTCGGGCGGACCCCCCGCCACCCCGGCGACGGCGAGGCCCTGCGCTGCGGCGACGCCTTCGCCCGCGACACGGCCCCGCCGCTGAACGCCCCGCTCTTCTACGCGGTGTTCGCGGTGCGCGGCACCGCGGCCTCGCCCGCCTCGGCCGCCGGCCCGCTGCACGTACGCCCCGAGCCCTCCGAGCTGTTCCTGCGCGCCGCCGACGGCGTGGTCGCGGCCCACTGGACCTGCCCGCCGGAGGCCGTACGCGTCCTGGTCACGCGCGACGGCACGCCGATCCCGTCCGAGCGAAACGCCTTCCGCGACGAGACGGTCCGCAACGGCACGACGTACCACTACCGCATCGCCGCCGCCTACCTCGGCGCCGACGGCCACGAGACCATCACCGACGGCGTGCACGCGGCGGCGACGCCGGCCGCCCGGCCCGACCCGGTCGGCGACCTCAGCGTCGAGCAGGACCCGGCCGGGCACCTCGTCGTCACCTATGACGAGCCCCGGCACGGCCAGGTGGAGATGCTCGCGATGAGCGGCCCGCCCCCGTGGCCGGCCGGCACGACGCTCGCGGTCGAGGAGGTGCACCGGGCCGGGCGCGTCCTGCACACGGCCCCGGTGCCCGGCGGCGTCGCGCTGCGGACCGGCCCCGGCGTGCTGCTCGCGGTGTCGGTCAGCGGCGACGTCGCCACGATCGGCGCGCACCGCGAGCACGTCAACCTCACGCCGCCGCGCGAGCTGGTCACCCAGCGGCGCGGCGAGGTGGTCGTGCTGGGCTTCGACTGGCCCGCCGAGGTCACCGAGGCCGAGATCAGCTGGCGGTGCGGCGACGGCGACACGCTCCGGATGCCGGTCGGCCGGGCCGGCTACGACGCGCACGGCGGCGTACGCCTCGCGGCGCCCGGCGGCGAGACGGTGACGGTCGAGGTGGCCGCCGCCGCGACCGCGTACGGCCGCCGGGTCACCGGCACACCGGTCACGGTCGTGGTGCCCGGCCGGACGATCGTCGGGTACGAGCTCCGGCGGTCGCGGCTGCGGGGCCCGCTCGTCGTCTCGCTGTCCGCCCCGGCGCCCGCGCGGCTGGGGCGCCTCGTGCTGGTCGCGCGGTCCGGCCCGATGCCGCAGCGCGTCGCCGACGGCGAGACCGTGATGAGCTGGGAGGACCTCGAACTCCCCGTACGCCTGCAGGCCGCGATGCCGCGGCTGCCCCGGCCGTTCTGGCTACGCTGCTTCGCCGAAGACGCGACAATCGAGCTGCGCGACCCCCCGGTCCGCCACCTGAAGGTGGGCTGATGGCCTCCATCACCTGTCCCTACTGCTTCGCGCGCCTGGCCCGCGAGCGGATCGCCTTCCGCTGCGCGGGCAGCCCCGGGCGCGGGCCCGGCTGCGCGCCGCGCCTGGATGACAAGCTCGCCGCCTACACCGGCTCGGCCGCGGCGGCCTCGCTGCCGCCGGTCTTCGCCGCGCCCGACGCCGGGCGTCGGCTGGGGCGAAACGTGGGGCGAAACGTGGGGTGGACCGTGGGGCGAAACATGGTGCGCCGCGCGGCCTGCCCCGAGTGCGGGCAGGACACCGCCCGGCGCGTGTGCCCCGAGTGCCACAACCCACTGCCGGGGGCGTACTGCGAGACGCCCGGCAAGATCGTGGCGCTGGTCGGGGCGAAGAACTCCGGCAAGAGCACCTACATCGCGGTGCTGCTGCACGAGCTGTCGCACCGCATCGGCGCCGAGCTGGGCACCGCCCTGGTCGCCTGCGACGACCGTACGATCGAGCGCTACAAGCGCGACTTCCACCGGCCCCTGTTCGGCGACCGCCGGCTGCTGCCCGCCACCGCCAGCGCGGTGACCACCCCGCGCGACCCGCTGGTGTACCTCCTCACCCGCACCCGGCGCCGTCGCATGCGGCAGCAGGACATGTCACTGACGCTGGTGCTGTTCGACACCGCGGGCGAGGACCTGCGCAGCCGCGACGTGACCGACCTGCACCTGCGTTACCTCGCGGCGGCCGACGCGATCATCTTCCTGGTCGACCCGCTGGAGCTGAAGGCGGGCGGCGGCGACCCGGACGGCGAGCCGATCAACGTCATCGCCCGCGTCACCGAGCTCCTGCACGTCGGCCGGGACCTCCCGCACGGGCGGCGGCTCCCGGTGCCGGCCGCGGTCGCCCTCACCAAGATCGACGCGTTGCCGCTCGACGGCGCGCTGCAGCAGGACCGCACTCCCGTGGCCGCCCTCGACCTGGGCGACCGGGAGGCGGTGCAGGAGCAGGTACGCGCGCTGCTGTACGACTGGCAGGCCGGTGAGCTGGACCGTTATCTGAGCCACGAGTACGCCGAGTACGGCCTGTTCGGGGTGTCGGCGCTCGGCGGCGTGCCGCGCGAGGGCGCGGTCGGCACGGGCGGCATCCGCCCCTACCGCGTCGAGGATCCGCTGCTGTGGCTGCTGCACCAGTTCGGGATGCTCGACGGAGTCCGCTGATGGCGTGGGACCTGCGGTACACCTCGGCCGAGACCGGCCCGACCGGCCGGTCGGGGTTCCAGTTCGTCGCCACCACCCCCGGCACACCGCCGGAGGTCACCCTGGCCGTCACGCCCTACATGACCTACCGGCCACCGCCGTCCGCGCCGTCCGCGCCCGGCCCGGCGGAGCTCTCCCGCTTCCCGATCTCACTCGCCTACGGGCGGGAGGGCGACCACGCCGTCCTGGTCCGCTGCCGCTACACCGGCCGTGACTACTCCGGCCGCTACGGCAACTTCGCCGGGCACGCCGTCGTGGCGGCCCCGCAGGAGATGGAGGGACTGCGGCCGATCGAGCTGTGGGAGTCGCCGGTGTGGTCCGGCCCGGCGGGCGGCGCGCCTGACCTGGTGCCCGGAGAGGCGTTCGACCCCGACTCGCTGGTGGCCTGGCTCGCCCGCGAGGACGCGTACGCCCGGCTCGCCGCGCTGCTGGACGCCGTGACGGCCGCGCTCGCCGAAGGGCACGGCCGGGTGGTGCTGGTGGCCGGGGACGCCGGGCTCATCGCCCGGTGGATCGCGCTGCTGTCCTACTCCCTGCCCGCCGGTCTGGCGGCGCACCTGTCGTTCACCACCTACACCGCCGACCCGGAGTCCGCGCCGCAGCTCGTGGTGGGCACGGTGCCGGACGCCTGGCCGGGCCGCGGCTTCCGCCTCGACGAGCCCCACGCCGGCGCCGAGCCCGGCCGCTTCGCCGGTGTGCTCGCCGACTGCTGGCGCACCGGCGACCTGGACGCCATCGACGCCGTCGGCGAGCTCCTCACCTCCGGGGCCGGCGACCGGCCGGACGGCGGCGCGCTGACGGCGGCGGACGGCGCGGCGGCGCTACTGGCGCTCTGCCGGGGTGACGCCTCCGTCTCCGCTGCGGAGGAGTCGGCCGCGGCGGGCCTCGTACGGCGCGGAGGGGCGCCCGGCTGGGTCTGGCCCGCGCTGGCGCCCGCGCTGCCCGGCCTGGGATTCGACCTCGCCACCGCCCTCGCGGACGTCGCACCGCAGATCGCCGAGCACTGCGTGGCGCTCGCGCTCGCCGATCCGGCGCTGCGGCCGGACCTGCCGGCGTTCCGGCTGGACGACGGGCTGCCGGAGCGGTTCCGCGCCGCCGTGGCCGCCGCGCCCGGGCTCGACGCGCTGGCCGAGACCGTACGCCTCGCCGACCAGGTGGGCGGCGTCCTGGAGACCGCGGCGGTGACGGCCTCCGCCGCGGCATGCGCGCGGCGCGGCGACGGTGACGTCGCCGCGGCCCTGCGCGCCACGCCCGGCGCCTGGCGGGCGGCCGTGGTCTCCGGCGTGCTCGCCGGTCTGGAGGCGGCCGAGCCCGCGACCCGCCGGGCCATGCTCACCCCCGAGGCGTGCGACGCGCTCGGCGAGCACGACTGGACGCGCGCGCCGCGTACCGGCGGGCTCGTGCTGTCCGCGCGCGGCGACCGGCACGAGGCCACCGCCGGGCTGGTCGATCTGGCGCCGTACGGCCTGCCCGAGATCGACGAGCTCCTCGCCGCGCTCTGGGACGCCCCGCCGACCCCGGGCGACTGCGCCCGGCTGATCGGGCGGCTCGGGCCCGCGATGGCGCGGTTCGCGACGCTGCGGCGGCTGCCGCGGCGGGTCTTCGAGGCCGCGCCGCTGGAGGCCGAGGAGACCGTACGCCTCGCCGAGCTGGTCCGCGACCGGCTGCCCGAGCTGGCCGGGCCCGCCCGGATCGTACTCGGCCGCGAGGAGGCGCTGCGCGCCGAGCGCGAGCACGACGTGGCCCGCGTCCTGGCCCGGATGGACTCGGCCGACCCGCTGACCGGCCGGGTGTGCGCGAGCGTGGCCGGCGCGCTCGCGGAGCGCTCCGCGCGGTCGCGCGCCGCGATCCTGGCGGCCTCCCCCGACACCGTACGCGCCGACCTGACCGGGCACTGGCTCGACGCCGGCGGCGACCGCATGAGCCGGGTCGACCTCGCCGAGATCGAGGTGCGCCTGCACCGGGCGCACGCGCCGGTGTCCCGGCTCACCGCGTGGGGGGACGGGCTCGGGCGGTTCGCGCGGCGGCACGTCGAGTCCGCGCTCACCGACCGCGACCCGCAGCTCGCCTCCGCGTGGCGGGCGCTGCGCCGGCGGGGGGCGTGAGGCCGTGCCCTTCGTCTACGTGCTCGTCGCCATCTTGTGGGTCGGCCTGGTCCTGGCCGAGTTCGTCTTCGTGGTGCCGCTGGCGCTCGCGCTCGCGCTGCTGGCCGGGTTCGGTCTCGGGCTCGGCCGCTTCTTCCAGACCGCGTGGCGCACCCTCCTGACCACCGACGCCGCCGGGCCCTCCCCCGTGCCGCGCCCGGCGCCCGGCCCGCCCGACGCCGCGTACCCGCACTATCTGCTCTTCCAGGTGTGGCGTGACGTACGGAGTCTCGAAGGCCGCACCCTGCCCTGGTGCGTGGCCCAGGTCCGCTGGGCGATCGGCACGCTGACCGAGACGCTGCTGCCGGTCCCCCAGGGCCTCGCGCTGTTCCCGCTGTGGTTCGGGCTGTGCGCCGGCGTCGTGCTCGCGGCGGTGCCGCTCGCCGTGGCGGCGCTGGCGTTCGGCGCGGCGATGCTCCTGATGGTCGTCCCGGGGCTGGTCGTGTGGTCGGCCTGCGTCATCGTCCTCGGCGCGGTCGAGCGCGTCTGGATGGGGTACCGCCGCATCCTGCTCGCCTGCCCGCATCCCGGCTGCTACCAGCGGTTCGCGCTGCCGGAGTACGCCTGCCCGAACTGCGAGGAGCGGCACGCGCGGCTCGTTCCGGGCCGTCTCGGCGCCTTCCGGCACGTGTGCCGCTGCGGCACCCGGCTGCCCACGACGATCCTGCTCGGCCGGTTCCGGCTCGGCGCGTACTGCCCGCACTGCCGGCGGCGGCTGCCCGGCCGGATCGGGCGCGCGCGCGTCGAGCCGCTGCCGTTCGTCGGCGGGCCGGCGGCCGGCAAGACGACACTGATGTTCCTGGCCGTACGGGCGCTGCGCGCGAGCGCCGCCGGGGCGCAGGGCCGGGCGGAGTTCGTGGAGGCACGGGACGCACGGGCGTACGCGGGCGCGGTGGCCGAGCTCGACCGCGGCGAGCGGCTCGCCAAGACCGGCCCCGAGCTGCCCGTCGCCACCATGCTCGACCTGAACCTCCCGGCCGCGCACCGCATCCTGTACCTCTTCGACCCGGCCGGCGAGCTGCACACCGGCGCGACCCAGGTCGAACGGCTGCGCTATCTCGACCACGGCGAGGCGCTGTTGTTCGTCATCGACCCGTTCGCGCTGCCCGAACTGCGGCTCGCGCTGTCCACGGACGAGCGCCGGTTGGCGGCGGACGCCGCCGCCTCCTCCGACGAGGATCCCTCCGACACGCTCCAGCGGCTGCTGACCGAGCTGCGGTCCCGCGATGACCAGGGGCGGCAGCGGCGCATCGCGGTGGTCGTCACCAAGGCCGACGTGCTGCGGCGCACCTCGGTCGGCGGCGGCCTCGACGGCGACGCCCGCGGCTGGCTCGAGGGCCTGGGCCTCGGCAACACCATCCGCACGCTGGAGCGCACCGCGGGCGAGGTCCGCTACTTCGCGTCGGGCCTGGACAGCCCGCCCGCCGCGCTGGCCGAGCTGTTCGGCTGGGCCGCCGGGCTGCCGCTGGGCGGCCGGGCCGACCCGGCGTTCGACGACCGGCCGACCAGCGACGAGATGCGCGAGCCGTGGCCGGTCGCCGGCCGCCCGGCCGGGCAGATCCCGTACGGGCACCAGGCCGGCCGCGGCGCGCTGCTCGCCGCCCTCGTCCTCCTCGGCCCGGTGATCATGGTGGTGCTCGGCTTGTCCCTCTACGCACGATTCCACTGAGGAGCCCGGGGTAACGCTCATAGTGTGAAAGCCATCGTGATGAACGAATATGGCGGTCCTGACGTGCTGAAACTCGCCACGGACGCGCCTGATCCGAAGGTCGGCCCCGACTTCGTCCTCGTCCGCGCCAAGGCGGCCGGCGTGAACCCGGTGGACGGGAAAATACGGGAAGGCTCGCTCGACGGGCTCTTCCAGACCGACTTCCCGGTCATCCCGGGCTGGGACGTCGCCGGTGTGGTCGAAAGCGTCGGCCCCGCCGTCAGTGAGTACTCCCCCGGCGACGAGGTCATCGGCTATGTCCGCGAGGACCACGTCGGCCGCGGCACGTACGCCGAACTCGTGGCCGCGCCGGTGCGCACGCTCGGCCGCAAGCCCGCGACGCTGTCGTGGACCGAGGCGGCCGGGCTGCCCCTCGCCGGGCTGACGGCCTACCAGGCGCTCGCCAAGGCGCTCGTCGTGAACGAGGACGACACGGTGCTCATCCACGGCGCGAGCGGCGGCGTCGGCACCTTCGCCGTGCAGATCGCCGTCGCGAAGGGCGCACACGTCATCGGCACCGCGAGCGAGCCGAACCACGACCATCTGCGCGAGCTCGGCGCCGAGCCGGTGACGTACGGCTCGGGCCTGGCCGACCGGGTGCGGCGGCTCGCCCCGAACGGCGTGTCCGCGGCGCTGGACCTGGTCGGCGGCGAGGCGCTGGAGGTCACTCCGGAGCTGCTGACACCCACGGGCCGATGGGCCTCGATCGTCGACCCGTCCGTGACCGAACGCGGCGGGCGTTATGTCTTTGTACGGCCGGATCCGCACGATCTGGCGTCGCTGGCGAGCCTCGCCGACGACGGGCGGCTGAAGGTCTCGGTGGCGCGGACGTTCCCGCTCGCGGAGGCGGCGGAGGCGCAGCGGCTGGTCGCCTCCGGCCACACGCGGGGCAAGGTCGTGCTGGAGATCGGTTAGGAGTAGGTTCACCCGGCACCGGCGGGAGCGCCGGGTGACCAACCTCACTCGCGGCATGCTCCGGCCGGTCGCTCTTTGTAGTGATCTGTTGCCCTTTGGTAATTGTCCGCCCTGGCGTTACCACGAGCCGCCGAATGTCCCGCAAAGCGGTCGACTCGGCCTTCTTGGGCTCCTTGCCCGAAGTCGTCGCGGCGCTACGCTGTGCGCCGGACGCCGCCCCTCTCCATCGTGAGCGGCATCACATTTCCGCAGGTGAGAGTGGTCATTTCGGCTTTGGATACGGCACCCCGGCGGGGCTTGGTTACACTGGGTAAGTAGTTCGCTCCATACTTTCCCCTCCGAACGCGTTGCCGTTCTCGCGAAACTTCCGATACATTGCGCCGTAATCGGCCTGTGACTTACCTCCACCCGGGAGGTGACAGACCGACCGCCGAATCCCTTCTGCGCCCCCAGTGCAGCGGGAACCGGGGACCCACGAAGTCCCTTGGGGTGAATCCGCACTCGTGCGGTAGGGCTCCTCCTGGCCCGAACCCGTCAGCTAACCCGGTAGGCGGCATAAGGGGAGACATGGATCCGATAGGTCAGAAACTGCTGCATGTCGCCAAGAGCCAGCTCGGCTATACCGAGAAGGCCAGCGGGTACACGAAGTACGGCGACTGGTATGGCAAGCACGTCGGCAAGGACCCCGTCTTCAAGGACGCTCCCTGGTGCGACATGTTCCTCGCCTGGGCAGCGGACAAGGCCGGAGTCGCGGACTCGGCGGGCGAGTTCGCCTCCACCCCCGCCCACGCCAACTTCTTCAAGAAGCACGACGCCTGGGGCCACCACCCCGAGCCGGGCGCGATCGTCTTCTTCTCCTGGGGCGGAGGGAAGAGCATCGGCGACATCGACCACGTCGGCATCGTCGAGTCGGTCCACGGCCACACGCTCCACACGATCGAGGCCAACCACTACGACCACCTCGGCCGCGCGGAGCGCGACACCAGCCAGGTGGTGGGATACGGCTACCCGTCGAAGGTGAAGGTCAAGGCCTCCCCGGCGGAGCAGAAGTACGTCCCCAAGCACTCGGCTCCGCCCCCGTCGGCGGAGTCCCTCACCACCCAGCCCGGCACCGCGCTCCACGAGACGCAGACGACCGCGCAGCACGACTCCGCGCCGCCGCTGCCGGACCAGCAGGCCGCCCTTACGGGGCTGTTGGCGGTCGTGGTGTTCGGCACGGTCGCGCTGGCGCTGAGCAAGTCCAAGGTCCGTGTCCCGATGCCGGCGGCGCCGAACGTACGCGTCCGCAAGCGCGGCAAGCACCACCGCACGCCGGTCGAGCTGCCCGCCGATGTCAGCGTCTCCGACCTGGACTTCGCCGACGCCGGCACGACGGTCATGCCGATCCTGTCCGCCGAGGCCGCCGCGCTCGCCGAGGACAAGGAGTTCTGGGGCAAGATCACCGAGCTGGAGGACGACGTCGAGCTGGCGTTCTGGAACACCCTCCACACCGCGGTCGCCCAGCCGAGCTCCGCCGAGTTCCTCGACGCCTGAATTTCTGGGGTCCTCCTCCTCCGGGAGGAGGGCCCGAAGGTCTGCTCTCGGAGTCCTCGCCGTCACCGAGCCGCGCGACCTTACGGGCTGATTTGCCCGGGGTCGCGCGCGGGTGACCGGTTTCGAGCGGTGGGCCTGCCACGTGACTCGCGCCGGGAAAGGTAAGCCCCTCCGCGCAGGCTCTTCCCCAGGGCATGCCCTCCGCGCGGCCTTTCCCGGCGCGCGACCTCTCCTTCACCCCTACGCCGCCCGGCCATGAGGCCGTCCCTGGTGGCTTGTGGTCCCCACGCGCCCGTCCGGGCGCGGCCCACTCCTGGGAGACGCCTGAGGAGCCCGGGACACGGCAGCCTGGCCTGCCGTCGCTCTCGGCCACTCGCATTTACGAAATGCCGCCAGATACCTTCCGATTCGGCGGCGTCAATGGCGGGGCACTAGGTGGAATGGGCCAGACTCGCATCACCCACAGTGACCATCCTCAAAGACGGAAGGCCATCTCCGCATGTTCCGGTTGGCCATCCCGTCACGGTCCGTTAATGTCCAGCGGTGTCACCGGCCGGTCACCGGCCGGACCGCCGAATCGTTCGTCGCGCAGCCAGCGCGCGAAAGGGCCGGGGACCCACTCGCGGAGCTTCTGGGGCTCTCCCACCGCTCCCCGATCCCGGGGTGAATCCGTAACCGGTAGGGCTTTCTCCTTGCCCGAACCCGTCAGCTAACCCGGTAGGCGGCCTAGGAGCAGAGGAGCACCTGGATGGAGCCTTCGCGACCCGCGAAAGCGCATTATGGGCAGCACCGCACGCGAAATACCGTTATCACCGGCATTCTTCTCGCCGCCGGCCTGGCCCTGCAGACGCAGGCGGCCGGCGCCAGGGCCGCGCACAGGAAGGCCACCAAGCCGGGGCCCGGCATCGACGCGCTCCGGCAGCAGGCCGGTCAGCTGAACACCCAGCTCGAGCAGCTCACCGAGCAGTACGACGGGCTGCGCGTACGCCTCCAGCAGGCGCAGCGCGCCACCCAGATCGCCACGGCGACCTCCAAGCGCGAGACCAGCGCTCTCAAGAGCATCCAGCACCGCGTCGGCAGGCTCGCCGCGCTGCGCTACATGCACGGTGGCCCCGACGAGGCCCCGGCGCTGTTCTCCGCCCGTGACCCGCAGGCGCTGCTGGACCAGGCGGCCACCCTGCACTTCTTCACCCAGCAGGACGACGTCCAGGTGCGACAGCTCACCCAGGCGATCCAGAACGCCCAGCGGGCCGGGCAGAACGCCCAGGACCGGGCCACGCAGGCCGCGCAGCTCAAGACCCAGCTCAAGCAGAAGAAGACGAACATCCAAAAGACCTTCGACAAGGTGCGCAAGCCGCTGCTGAGGGACGCCGTCGAGCGGGCCGGTCGCGGCCAGGCCGTGCCCTCGATCCCCGGCGGCCCCACGAAGGCGATCGGGGCCATCCGCGCGGCGCTGTCGCAGCTCGGCGTCCCGTACGTCTGGGGCGGCGCGACGCCCGGTCACGGCTTCGACTGCTCCGGCCTGACCATGTGGGCCTACCACCAGGTCGGGGTGAACCTCCCGCACTACGGCGGCGACCAGTGGAACGCCGGCGTCCACGTCGCGCGGAGCCAGCTGCAACCCGGCGACCTGGTCTTCTTCTACTCCGACATCCACCACATGGGGATGTACCTCGGCGACGGCAAGTTCGTGCACGCGCCGCACACCGGCGACCGGGTCCGGGTCGCCGACCTGGCCACCCGGCCCTTCGCCGGAGCCGTACGCGTCGTGTGACACGCCCAGTCGGGGACGCGTGACGTAGCGTCGGACCACAGCATCTTTGGCCTCGTGAGGTGACCGGGATGAGCGAGCTCAGGTACGGATGGGACGAAACGTACCCCGATCGACGCCGTATCCATGAGATCCGGACGCGATTCCTGGAATGCGGTGAGTACCGCCGGATGTGTCTCCAAGTTGAGGATCTTCTTCACCGGGCCACTGATGCGGACGACGCGCGGCGTGACGCGTCCCGGAACACGAGCGTGATCCTCAAGAACCTCGAGATCGCTCTCGATGAACTCCGCAAAGACCTCAAGGAAGGAAATCGGGAGCGTGCCGAACTGATCGAACTCGGTTCGATGGACATCCTTGATGTGTCAATCGACGCGCTGGTCTGGCGACGACACGAGGAGTTCCTGGATCCTCTGCTGACGGCACGCCTCGATCACCTGACCGCAGAGCTCGAAAGATACGCCGGAATCCGAGCGAAGACATCTGCGGATGGGACAAATCCTTTGTCCCTCATCGAGACCGCGTCCAACGTCGTCAAGGACTTACTCCGCAGAGAGCGGGGCGAGTCCCGGGAGCCGGAAACGGACAGTCTGTTCGCGACTCTCATCGAATTCATCAAGGTGGCTTGCATCGAGATCCTGGCGGCTGGCCTCGCCGCCATTACCGTCGATGATTCACCCGTTACGGAGATGATCAAGGCGACCATCGTGGTCACCGCCACCGCTGTCGCGTTGCGAGCCGCCGGCACCGTCAAATCGTGGTTGAGCCCGCCCGATCTGGCTCCCCAGCTAGCGAAGGTCATCGATACGCTGGACACGCAGAGGGAAGAGCTCGTCGTCCTACTCGACGCGTTGCACTCTGCGGGGGACGCGTCGCTGCTGGAAGTGGTCAGGGGTCAAGCAGTCGACATTCACGGGTTGGCGCACGCCGGACATCGGCTGGCGTTGCTAGCGGACTGGGACGACGGGCTCCGCGGTTCCTATGCGGAGCACTGCGACGACCTCGCCGATTCCGTCAGTGCGCTGGCGATGGTCGACGACCGGAGCGACTTCTCCGTCTTCGTGGACGCGGCGGAAGCCTTGCAGAGACTGACCGACTTCCCGTTGGTTCTGCCCAGCGAGGTAGCGATGAGGGCGAGCCTTTTCACCCGGTCGGACCCGGAAGCGACGGCCATCCCGGCGGCCGAGAATTCCTCGGCCGCCTCGTCCTCGTCCGCGATAATAAGAGAAGGCACATACTGGCGAGAGCAGGAGCCGCCCACCGGAGGCCTGCGCGCCACGGAGCCGTTCTCATCGACGTGACCTATTTCGCGGTGCGGTACATCTCCGCGACCATGAACGCCAGGTCGAGCGCCTGACCCCGGTTGAGCCGGGGGTCGCACGCGGTCTCGTAGCGCTGGTGCAGGTCGTCCTCGACGATCTCGTGGCCGCCGCCGACGCACTCGGTGACGTCGTCGCCGGTGAACTCGATGTGCACGCCGCCCGGGTGGGTGCCGAGAGAGCGGTGGACGTCGAAGAAGCCGGCGACCTCGTCGAGCACGTCGTCGAAGCGGCGGGTCTTGTAGCCGCTCGGCGCCTCGAAGGTGTTGCCGTGCATCGGGTCGCAGATCCACGCGACCCGCGCGCCGCTCGCGGTGACCTTCTCCACCAGCGGGGGCAGCGCCTCGCGTACGCGGCCCGCGCCCATGCGTACGACGAAGGTCAGCCGGCCCGGCTCACGCTGCGGGTCGAGCAGCTCGATCAGGGCCAGGGCGTCCTCGGCGGTCGTCGTGGGGCCGAGCTTGACCCCGATCGGGTTACGGATGTGGCGCATGAACTCCACGTGCGCGCCGTCGAGCTGCCGGGTGCGCTCGCCGATCCACAGGAAGTGGCCCGACACGTCGTAGGGCAGGCCGGACCGTGAGTCGATGCGGGTCAGCGCGCGCTCGTAGTCGAGCAGGAGCGCCTCGTGGCTGGAGTAGAGCTCGACCCGGTGGAACTCCTCGGGGTCGGCCCCGGCGGCGTTCATGAACGCCAGCGCGCGGTCGATCTCGCCGGCGAGGCGCTCGTAGCGCCGCCCGGCCGGGCTCGAGGAGACGAAGTCCTGGTTCCACGCGTGGACCTGACGCAGGTCGGCGTAGCCGCCCTGGGTGAACGCCCGGCAGAGGTTCAGCGTGACGGCGGCGGCGTGGTAGGCGCGCAGCAGGCGCCCGGGGTCGGGCGCGCGCTCCTCGGGGGTGAAGCCGAAGCCGTTGACCATGTCGCCGCGGTACGCCGGCAGCTCCACGCCGTCGCGTACCTCGACCGGCTTGGAGCGGGGCTTGGCGAACTGCCCCGCCATCCGGCCGATCTTGACGACCGGGACGCTCGCCGCGTAGGTCAGCACGACCGACATCTGCAGCAGCGTCTTGAGCTTGTTGCGTACGTCGTCGGCGGTGGCGCCGGAGAAGGTCTCGGCGCAGTCACCGCCCTGAAGCACGAAGGCCTCACCGCGGGCGACGGCGGCGAGCTGCGTACGGAGCCGGTCGCATTCGCCCGCGAAGACGAGCGGCGGGAGCTTGGACAGCTCTTCGGCCACCGCGAGCACCTGCCCGGGGTCGGGCCACTCGGGCTGCTGGGCCGCGGGAAGGGTGCGCCAGGCGTCAAGGAGGTCCACGAGAACCTAGGGTATCGACCGCTACGCCGTGCCACGGCAGCCCACCACGCAGAACGTCGCGGCGTTACCCCGGCTTGGTCCGCATTTTTCCGGTTGATCACTGACGCTACGGCCGCCGCGAAGGTCTGCGATGATGGGCCGACTCCCCACAGACAGCCGACGACGCATGAGGTTCTGACATGAGCACCACCAGCCGCGCCTATGACATCTGGCTCCGCAAGCCGGAAGAGGCCCAGCAGCTCCTCGAGTCGAAGCGGAACGAGCTCGATGGTGACGGGCTGTCGCTGCTGTCGTGGCTCGTCCTCACCAACGAGCGCGACGACTTGAAGGCCGAGCAGATCGCCAACGCGGCCGCCGCGGCCGGCGGCGACACGAGGTTCGCCACCGCCGCGCTCGCCGAGGTCTTCAAGTGGCGCGGCGACTACAACCGCGCCGCGGACATCGTCCGCGGCGCGCGCGAGAAGTACCCCACCATTCCCTGGTACGCGCTGACGCTCGCCGACGTCCTCAAGGACGGCGGGCGTATCGACGAGGCCGAGGCCCTGCTCGAGTCCGTCGTGAACGACTCCCAGCTCCGCCGGCACGCGCTGAAGCGCCTGTCGAAGTGGGCGGTGGACCGGGGCGACAACGTCCGCGGTCTCAAATACCAGACCGAGCTGATCGGGCTGGCGCCGGACTACCTCGTGTACGCCTCGGACTACACGCTCCTGGCCCATCTGCGGCTCGAGGCGCGCGACACCGCGGGCGCGCGGGACATCCTGCAGCGCGGCGCGTCGATCTACCCGCGCAACGCCCAGATCAAGGAGATGCTGCACCGCCAGTTCGGCGAGACGGCGCCGGAGAAGGCCCCGAACATCCCGCCGGTGGACGAGCGGGCCGTCGGCGCGCGCCGCATCCCGATCAAGACCAAGATGATCACGCTGCGCAGCGGCATCCTGCCGGTGATCCTGGAGGCCACCCAGGGGCAGCTCCAGCCCGACGACATCCTCGCGCTGTCGGAAAGCCCCGCCTCGGCCGGGCAGGGCCGCATGATCCCGCTCGAGATGATCACGCCTGAGGGCATGGCCAAGCAGCTCAGCAAGTTCGTCGGCAAGATCGGCCCGCTGCACAGCCCGGCCGGCATGCAGGGCGCGATCCTGGAGGCGGGCCGTACGAAGGTGCTGCTGGGCGCCGCGGCCGGTGCCGCCGGCAAGCTGGTCGGCAAGCGCGGCTGGTTCTACCGGGTCGCGGGCCCCGGCGCGGCGATGATCGACGACGTCGCCGCCGCCCTGCCGCCGCACGACCACCACCTGCTCTTCGGCCCGGGCCGCCCGGACAAGCTGTCGGAGGACCTCGCCGCGGCGCTCGGCTGCCACGTCTGCGTCGTGGACGCCAACCACCTGACCGGCGCGTGGGTGGTCGGCGCCTCGGCCGGCGTGGACCGCAAGTGGGTGGAGAAGGTCCTTTCGGACAACCCCGCGGGCAACGAGGACGAGCAGACCCCGATCGTGCTCATCCGCAAGATCTGAGCACCGCTCCGCGAACGACAGTGCCCGGCACCGCGGATGCGGTGCCGGGCACTGTGCGTCTCACGCTCATCTGTGGGCGGCGGTGATCGCCTCTCGGGCCGCCTGGGCGACCTGCTCGACGTGCCACTCGCTCAGGCCCTGGTGCACCGGGAGGGCGAGCATCTGGTGCCGGAGCGGCTCAATCTCGGCGAAGCGCGTACGGTCGAGCAGCGGGTGCGGCACCGGCCAGATCTCGATCGAGCGGACGCCGCGTTTCTGCAGCTCGGCGATTGTCCGGTCGCGCTCGGGCACGCGTACGGGGAAGTAGAGCGGCGCGACGCCGTCCGGCAGGCCGCGGAAGCGGTCGAGGCAGACCTCGGGCAGCGAGTTGAGCAGGATCCGGTAGTTGCGCCGCCGCAGCTCGCGGATGCGCTCGCCGTCCGCGCCGTGGACGGCCCACTCGGTGACGCGGGAGCACTTGGAGGCGGCCACCTCCAGGTCGGCGACCTCGAGGTTCCACTCGCCGATCACGGTCTCGGTGAGCGTGCCCTCCTCGACCGCCTGCTCGGCCTTGCTGACCTTGCGGAAGACCTTGGTGGCAGGGGCCCGCAGCACGCCGGAGCGCGACTGGGCGGCCCAGCCCATGCCCTGGGAGGCGACCGAGCGGGCCATGCGCTTCCACGGCGGGCGGCCGGTCGCCTCGATGGAGCCGCCGCGGATCAGCACGGCGCCGCCGTCGGGCACGCCGAGGGACTTGCGCGGGCAGAAGATCGCCGCGTCGCCGCGCGAGCCGATCGCGCCGCCGCCGTCGTAGGAGAACAGCGCGTGCGCGGCGTCCTCGATCACCCGGGTGCCGGGCGGCAGGGGCGGCATCGGGAAGCCGTAGTAGGAGATCAGGTAGGTGGCGTCGCTCTGCCTCGACGCCCGCATCAGGTCCTCCTCGTCGACCTGCAGCGTCGGCAGCACGCGGTAGAAGACGACCTCGCAGCCGGCCAGCCGGGCCGCCTCGACCTCGGAGCCGCAGTGGTAGGCCGGCATCGCCAGCCGGCTGCCGGGCCCGAGGCCGAGGGCCTTCAGCGCCAGCCAGATGGCACCGCGGCCCAGATGGGTGAGAGTGAGACCGTCCGAATCGAACGGGAAGAGCCGGGACCGCCGCGTCACCAGGGAGGCCGGCTCGAGTGGCGGATAAACGCTCATCATCGGGTCGCTCATAGTGGCAACACCCTACTGGCCGACATGGGACAAGATATGGGTTCGCCCGCCCCAGAAACTTCCCGGCCCCCGGGCACGTCGTACCCGTCAGAGGTGATGTATGGATCTGTCCACACTCGGCGACGTCTGGCATGACGTCATCGGCACGCAGCCGCACCCGCCCTGGTGGCTCGTCACGGTGACCGGCGTGGCGGCGCTCGCGGCGGTCTCGGTCCACTCGGTGTGGCACGTGCTGCGCAACGTCGTGACCATCGCGCACGAGGGCGGGCACGCGCTCGCCGCGCTGGTCACCGGCCGCCAGCTCCACAGCATCCGCCTGCACTCCGACACCTCGGGCGTGACCGTCTCGAGCGGCAAGCCGTACGGGCCGGGCATGATCATCACCGCGTTCGCCGGCTACGTCACGCCGCCGCTGCTCGGTCTCGGGGCGGCCGGGCTGCTCGCGATCGGGCACATCACGGCGCTGCTCTGGGCGGGCATCCTGCTGCTCGCCGCGATCCTGGTGCTGATCCGCAACGTGTACGGCGTGGTGTCGGTCCTGACGACCGGCGCCCTGTTCTTCGTGGTGTCGTGGTTCGGGTCCTCGACCGTGCAGGCCGCCTTCGCGTACGCCTTCACCTGGTTCCTGCTGCTGGCGGGCGCGCGGCCGGTCGTGGAGCTGCAGAGCAAGCGGGCGCGGGGGCGGGCGCCCGACTCCGACGCCGACCAGCTCGCCCGGCTCACCGGCATGCCCGGCCTGATGTGGGTGTTCGGCTTCGGCCTGGTCGCGGTCGTGTCGCTGCTGGCCGGCGGCGTGTGGCTGCTGCCGTCCTCGCTGCCCGATCTGCCGAACTGGTGACTCACCTCACCGATCGGCCCTTGTCGGCGTCGATGACGTACCAGCGGCCGCCGTACGCGGTCGCGCCCTGGCCCTTGATCTCTCCGGGCGCGGTGTCACGCGCGGAGTGGTAGAGCGGCCAGCCGTTGTACTCCACCTGGGTCGGGCCGTCGGACCGGCCGATCGTGCCGAGCCAGGCGGAGTTCACGCCGGGACCCGCGTTGACCTGGCCGTTGGTGAACAACGGCGGCCACTCCTTCGTACACGGCCCGGTGCAGGTGGACTCGAAGTCGGCGTTGTCCCGCTCGGAGACGTAGATCGTCATGCCGTCGCCGTCCACGAGGATCCGGCCCCACCTCGTCTCCTTCGCCACGATCTCCATCGGGCCGGGGCCCGAGGGCGGCTCCGGCGACTCGGGAGCGGCCGACGACGGCTGGGCGTACCCGCCCGACTCCGTGCCGGGCCGGTGCTCCGCGCCGCAGGCGGAGACGAGCAGGCAGACGCCGCCGGCCAGCAGGCCGGCCGCCCTGACTCGCTCCCGCATCCGCAGCCCCCTCCTTCAGGCGATGGGTCGCCGTGGCGGCACCTGCCCGTACGGGCACGGCCGCCACCGGCGATTTCCCCTGCTCGGTGGTTACTTCTTCTCGATCTTGTCGCCCTTGGTCGCGTCGATGACGTGCCACTTGGCGCCGAACTCCTCCACGCCCTGGCCGTTCATGTCCCCGGCCTTGGTGTCCTTGGCGTAGTGGTACAGCGGCCAGCCGTGGTAGGTGGCCTGCTTGGTGCCGTCGGCCCGGTCGACCATGCCGACCCAGGCCGCGTTGACGCCGGCCCCCGGGGTGACCTTGTCCGTGGTGAGCAGCGGCGGCCAGGCCGTGGCGCACTCGCCGGTACAGGTGGGCTTGCCGCCCTTGTCCTTCCCGAACACGTACAGCGTCATGTCCTGGCCATCGACCACGATCTTGCCGACGCTGGTGTCCTTGGCCTTGAGCTCCGCCGGCCCGGCCGGGGCCATCGACTCGGCGGACGGTGAGGCTTCCGGGCTTTCCGTGGCCGGCGGCGAGGACTCGGGTGCCTCCGTCGACGGCGGCGAAGACTCCGGCCCAGGCGATGACGGCTGGGCGAACCCGCCTGACGACGGCACCGCCTTGTGCTTGCCGCCGCAACCCGTCCCGACCATGCCGAGACCAATGGCCAGCACGCAGACGGCCTTGACTCCCTTGCGCATTTAATCGCTCCTTTCACACGGTGACGTGGAAGGCACCAGCAGGCGCACGACGTGGTCCGCCGTTATGCCCCGCGTTCGCCGAAGGCGGGAACGTCTGACCTGCATGTCGAGGCCGTCCCCCCGTGTGCCCCCGCACTGAGGACACTGCCCGTCCGTTGTTAAACGGGAACCGATGCAGTCCTTAACTGAGCTTGGGAAAGCACGGCGTGGCAAAAGGTTCCCGAGCCTGGGGGATCAGGAGTTCAGCTCTTCGAGCCCGCGGCGGAAAAAGCCGAGCGCGGCGGCCCGCTGGTCGTCGGCGCCGAGCAGCGCGGCGTACGAGAGCGCCGCGCCGCCGAAGGTCGCGTCGTTCCAGAACGCTCCGGGGCGTTTCTGCCAGGGGGCGACGTAGAGGTACGGCTCGGGGTGGGCGTCATCGCCCGGGGAGGCGCCGAAGGAGGCGCGGCGCCCGGCGGACTCCTCGCCGAGGTCGACGGCGGGGTCGAAGTGCTCGGGCCAGAGCTGTACGCGGCCGGGCGACAGCGACCGGCCGTCGAAGCGGAGCTGTTCGAGCACCGACCAGGCGAACCCGAACCAGGCCCCGAGCGCCTCGGCCGCGGGAAGGTTGAGCGGCAGGTGGGTGTCGGGCGCGGCGGGCGTGGAGGGGCTGTAGACGTCCGGCGGCATGCCGAGGGGTATCCCGGCGATCGAGGCGGCCTCGCCGAGCGTGGCCGGCGTGTGGGCGGCGCCGTCGACGATCAGCCGTCCCGCCTCGACGCGAACCTGGTGGCCGGCGCCGAAGTACGGCGTGCCGAAGCCCTGGCGGGTGAACCTCAGCCCGATCTTGCCGTTGGCGGTGTAGCGCGCCGCGGCGACGATGTGCTCGGCGAGGGCGTGCAGCGACCGGCGGCCGGCGACGAAGGCGCGCGGCAGGGGCGCGAGCCGGCGCCAGGCGCCGAGCCAGCGGTCGGCGCAGAATCCGGCCAGCTCGGGCCGCTCGCGGCTGAGGTCGTCCCAGCTACGGCCGAGCCCGGCGAGGGGCGTGACGAGCCGCACGCCGTACGGCCCGGCCAGCGGATCGTCGGCGAACCACGGCCCGACCGTCACGGCCGGCGGCGAAGGCTCCAGAACCCGGACGTCGTACTCCCCTCCGAGCAGTTCCCACGCCTCACGCCGCGCGTTCATCGCCCCACCTCCGCCGAGGCACCATCGGAGGCGGTGAGCGGCGACGGCTCCCGCGTCCGCGCGGTCATCGGGTCGTCCCCGGCAGGACCCGGCGGCTGCCGCCGGTTCGGCGCGCGGGTGGTCCAGGCACATCGTCACGGCCGTGGCCGGGGCCGTGGCCGGGGCCGGGGCACACCACCGGTGATGTCCTCAGCGTCCGTACGTCCTCGGCTCGTCTGGTCATCGGGTGGTTCCCGGCAGGGCGCGGCTGTTGCCGCGGAACTCGGCGATGGTGGTGCCGTCGGTTCGGCGGACGGTCACGTCGTAGACGCCGCTGCGGCCGAAGCGGACGCGTTCGGCCGCCTCGGCGATCAGCTCGTCGCCCGCTCGGGCCGGGGCCACGAAGACCACGTCCGCCGCCGCCGCGACGGTGGCGATCTCGTAGGTGTTGCACGCGAACGCGAAGGCCGTGTCGGCGAGCAGGAAGACATAGCCGCCGTGGGCGATGCCGTGGCCGTTCGTCATCGTGTCGGCGATGGTCATGGTCGCCCGGGCGCGGCCCGCGGCGACCTCGCCGATCTCGATGCCGAGGTGCTGAGAGGAGCGGTCGGCCGCGTACATCTTCTCCGCGCAGCGTCGCGCCACCTCGTCGGCCTCCGTCACGCCCACCAGTGGACCACGCATCGATGATCAAGGGAACACCCCGGCCGCCCGTGGGCTATCTTAAGTATTCCCGTCTGGAATATGGAGAATCCCTGACCCGAGTTGACGTAAGGAGCAAAAACCGGCGATGATGCTGACCGTGTACCGGAGCGAGCCCCTCGTCGCGCGCCTGCACGTCGATCTTCGGCGGCAGGCCAGCGCGCTGTGTGCGGCCTGACCTGAGCCTCCGTCACCCATCGGCGGGCGCGTCCGCGCCCCGCTCGTGATCTCCCTCTTTCCTGCTCAAGTCACGCCTGTCATTCTCTGTTACAGCCGTGTCATGTCGCAGTCATCCTTTCGCGAATGAGAAGCCCTGATGCGAACAAGTCCCGCCCTGCTCGCCACCGCCGCCCTGCTCGCCGCCGCCGCGGCCGCCTGCTCGTCCGGCGGCTCGTCCTCCTCCTCATCCGGTAGCTCGGCCTTCGACCCCAAGACCTGCCAGGGCGGCACGCTCTACGTCCTGAACCAGTCCGACGCCACCGCCCACCACCTCGACCCCGCCCGGATCTACACCTCCGGCGGCGGCGCGGTGACCTCCCTGATCTTCCGTACGCTGACGACCCGGCACCGGGTGCCCGGCCAGGCCGGCGACGAGGTCGCCCCGGACCTCGCCACCGACACCGGCACGGCGAGCGACGGCGCCAAGACCTGGACGTACCACCTCAAGGACGGCCTGAAGTTCGAGGACGGCACGCCGATCACGTCCAAGGACATCAAGTGGGGCGTGGAGCGGGCGTTCGCGCCCGAGCTGCCCGGCGGCATCCCCTACCTGCGCGACTGGCTCGCCGGCGGCGCGGACTACAAGGGGCCGTACAAGGGCAAGGAGCTGGACTCGATCCAGACGCCGGACGACAAGACGATCATCTTCAAGCTGCGCAAGCCCGAGGGAGACTTCCCGTACGTCACGACGGCCACGCAGTTCGCGCCCGTGCCCAAGGCCAAGGACGACGGCACCGGGTACGAGAAGCACCCGATCTCCAGCGGGCCGTACAAGGTCCAGTCGCACGAGCAGGACAAGAGCCTGGTGCTCGTCCGCAACCCGTACTGGTCGCGCACCGTGGACGACCAGCGCCTCGCCTGCCCCGACCGGCTGGAGGGCACGTACGGCCTGAACTCGGCCGTCATCAACCAGCGGCTCACCTCCAGCGCCGGCAAGGACGCGAACGCGATCACCACCGACACCGACCTGTCACCCGCCGAGCTGGCCCGCATCTCCAGCGACCCGAACCTGAAGAAGCGCGCGGTCAAGGGTGAGTTCGGCGAGACCGACTACATCGCGTTCAACCCCAAGGTCAAGCCGTTCGACGACCCCCGCGTGCGGGAGGCGATCTCGTACGCGATCGGCCGCCAGTCGGTGGTCAACGCGGCCGGCGGAAGCTCGCTCGCCAAGCCCGCGACGACGTTCCTGCCCGACCAGGCGGCGTTCGGCTACCAGCCGTACGACTACTTCCCCGCCGGGGCGAACGGCAACGCCGCCAAGGCCAAGGAGCTCCTGGCCCAGGCCGGGCACCCGAACGGGCTGACCGTCACGCTCGCCCACCGCAACGCCGACTACAACCACGACGGCCCGGCCGTGGCCACCGCCGTGCAGGCCTCGCTCAAGCAGTCCGGCATCACGGTGAACCTCAAGCCCTACGACGACGCCGGGTACGGCGACGTGATCCAGAAGCCGTCGAGCGAGCCGGGCATGTACCTCACGACGTGGGGCGCCGACTGGCCGACCGGCGGGCCGTTCCTCGCGCCGATCTTCGACGGGCGGCAGATCCTCAAGGACGGCGGCAACTTCAACGCCTCCCAGCTGGACGACCCGAAGGTCAACGCCGAGTTCGACGCCATCAACAAGATCACCGACCCGGTTCAGGCCCGGCCGCGCTGGGGTGCCCTGGACGCCGCGATCGGCAAGCAGGCGCTCACCGTGCCGCTGATCCACCCGATCTACATCCGGCTGACCGGCAAGAACGTCAAGAACGCCTACCTCGACCAGTGGCGCGGCTCCTACGATCCCGCCATGGTGTCGGTCAAGTAGGGACCGGTGAGCACAGAACTGATCGCTGAGGCCGGCGCCGCTCCGGAGGCGCCGGCCCGTGGTCGTCAGGTACGGCGGCGGCTGTACGCCGACCGGATGGCGATGGCCGGTCTCGTCATCGCCGTCCTCATGATCGTCGCCGCGCTCGCCGCGCCGCTGCTCGTCCACCTCGAAGGGCAGGACGCCACGGCGTACCACCCCGAACTGCTGGACTCCGCGCGCGGCGGTGTGCCGCGCGGATCGTTCGGCGGCGCGAGCGGGGCGCACTGGCTCGGCGTGGAGCCGACGACCGGCCGCGACCTGTTCGCCCGCGCCCTGGGCGGCGCGCGCATCTCCTTCCTGGTCGCGTTCGGCACCCTGATCGTGCAGATCCTGCTCGGTGTGGGGATCGGGCTGGCGGCCGGGCTGGGCGGCAAGGTGGCCGACGCCTTCCTGGGGCGGCTGATCGACCTGGCCATCTCCTTCCCCCAGCTCATCTTCGCCATCGCGCTGCTGGCGATCGTCCCGGGAACGTTCCCGCGCCCGATCCTGCTGATGATGGTCATCGGCCTGTTCGGCTGGGGCGGCACGGCCCGGCTGATCCGCGGCCAGGTGCTGTCGCTGAAGACCCGCGACTACGTGTCGGCGGCGCGCCTGTCCGGCGCGTCGCGTACGCGCATCGCGCTGCGGGAGATCCTGCCCGGCGTCTCGGCGCCGCTCGTCACGTACGCCGCGCTGCTGCTCCCGAACAACATGATCTCCGAGGCGGGCCTGTCCTTCCTCGGCGTCGGCGTGCGCCCGCCGGCGTCCTCGTGGGGGCAGATGCTCTCCAGCGCGACGACCTGGTTCCAGGCCGACCCGATGTACGTCCTGGTGCCCGGCCTCCTGCTGCTCGTCAACGTGCTCGCCTTCACCGTCCTCGCCGACGGCGTGCGCACCGCCCTGGACCCCAAGGCGCCGTCACTGCGGGGAGGCCGGCGGTGAGCGACCGATGACCCGCTATCTGCTGCGGAGGTCCGCCAGCACGGTCGTGCTGCTGCTGGTGATGGTGGCGTTCGTCTACGTCATCTTCTACGCGCTGCCCTCCGACCCCGCGGTCCTGGTCTGCGGCAAGGGCTGCGGCGGCGGGCAGCTCGCCGCGATCCACCACAAGCTGGGCCTCGACCAGCCGGAGTACGTCCAGTTCTGGCACTTCCTCGTAGGGATCTTCGTCGGCCGCGACTACAGCTCCGGCCCGGACGTCTCCCACTGCGCCGCGCCCTGCCTGGGCTTCTCGTTCCAGAACGACCAGCCGGTGCTGTCCCTGATCGGGCAGCGGCTGCCGGTCTCGCTGTCGCTCACCACCGGCGCGATGGTGCTGTGGCTGCTGATCGGCGTGTCGGCGGGCATCCTGTCCGCGCTGCGCGCGGGACGGCTCACCGACCGGGTGGTGACCGCCGCCTCGGTGCTCGCGTACGGCGCCCCGATCTTCGTGAGCGGGATGCTGCTGCTCATGCTGTTCTGCGGTTACCTGCACTGGCTCGACTTCCCCGTCTACGTGCCGCTCACCGACGACCCGGCCGCCTGGGCGAAGAACCTCCTGCTGCCCTGGTTCACGCTCGCCATCGCGCAGTCCGCGATCTACGCGCGGCTGACCCGTACGGGAATGCTGGAGACGCTGTCGGAGGACCACATCCGCACCTTCCGCGCGTACGGCCTGCGGGAGCGGCGGATCGTCGGCCGGCACGCGCTGCGCGGCACGCTCACCCCGATCATCACGGTCAGCGCGTACGACTTCGGCTACATCCTGGTCGGCGCGATGCTCACCGAGACGCTGTTCGGGCTGCCCGGCCTGGGCCAGCTCATCGTGCAGTCGTCCAACAACGTCGACCTGCCCGTCGTGGCCGGGCTCACGCTGGTGGCCGGCGCCGCCATCGTGGTCGCCAACACCGCCGCGGACCTGCTGTACGCGGTGGTCGACCGGAGGGTCGTACTGGCATGAGTGTCCTCTCGGTGCGGGACCTGACCGTGGAGTTCCCCGCGGACGACGGCTCCTCGCTGCGCGCGGTCGACGGGGTCTCCTTCGACCTGGCCGCGGGCGGGGCGCTCGGCATCGTCGGCGAGTCCGGGTCGGGCAAGAGCACGACCGCGCTCGCGCTGCTCGGGCTGCACCGGCGCTCCTCCGCGCGGGTGTCGGGCGAGATCCTGCTCGGTGACGACGATGTCAACACGCTGGGCGACGAGGCCGTACGGCGGCTGCGCGGCCACCGCATCGCGATGATCTTCCAGGACCCGCTGTCCGCGCTGGACCCGTACTACCGGATCGGCGACCAGATCTCCGAGGTGTACCGCACGCACTCGGGCGCGAGCCGCCGGGCCGCCTGGGCACGCGCGGTCGAGGTGCTGTCCCGCGTCGGCGTCCCGGACGCGGCGCGGCGGGCGCGGGCCCGGCCGCACGAGTTCTCCGGCGGCATGCGCCAGCGCGCGCTGATCGCGATGGCGCTGGCCTGCGAGCCGGAGATCCTCGTCGCCGACGAGCCCACCAGCGCGCTGGACGTGACCGTACAGGCGCAGATCCTCGACCTGATCGACGAGCTCCGCGCCGACACGGGCATGGCCCTGCTGCTGGTCACGCACGACCTCGGCGTCGTGTCGCGCTCGGTGGAGCGGGTGCTGGTCATGCAGGACGGCCGGGCGGTCGAGGAGGGCCCGGTCGGCGAGGTGCTGCGCGAGCCGGCCGAGCCGTACACCCGCGCGCTCCTGGCCGCCGTCCCCCGCCTGGACGGCCCGCTCCCGGCCCGGCGCACGCCCGCCGGCGAGCCGCTGCTGACGGTCACCGGCCTCACCCGGGAGTTCCGGCGGCCGGGCGGCGGGCTGCGCCACGACGCGCTGCGGGCGGTCGACGACGTGTCGCTGGAGATCCGGCGCGGCGAGACGCTCGGCGTGGTCGGCGAGAGCGGCAGCGGCAAGACCACGCTCGCGCGGATGATCGTACGGCTGCTCGCGCCGACGTCGGGCCGCATCGAGTTCGCCGGGCGGGACATCACGCGGCTGGGAGAGCGCGACCTGCGTCCCGTACGCCGGGACCTGCAGATGGTCTTCCAGGACCCGGTCTCCTCGCTGAACCCCCGCCGTACGGTCGGCGACAGCATCGCCGACCCGCTGCGCGTCCAGGGCACCGGCGATCGCGAGGCGCTGCGGACGGCGCGTGAACTGATGGGACGCGTGGGCCTGGACGCCGCGCGGCACGACCGGTATCCGCATGAGTTCTCCGGCGGTCAGCGTCAGCGCATGGGCATCGCGCGCGCCCTGTCGCTGCGGCCGAGCCTGCTGGTCTGCGACGAGCCGGTGTCGGCGCTGGACGTGTCGACGCAGGCGCAGATCCTGGAGCTGCTGGCGGGCCTGCAGGAGGAGTACGAGCTGACGATCGTGTTCGTCTCCCACGACCTGGCGGTCGTGCGCCAGGTGAGCGACCGCGTGGCCGTCATGCACGACGGCGAGCTGGTCGAACTCGCGGACGCGGGCGAGCTGTACGCGAAGCCGCGGCATGAGTACACCCGCACGCTGCTGGCGGCGGTACCCGCGCTGGCCTGAGCGCAGGCCGCCGGGCGCCCGGCGTCCCGGGCCACCCGGCGGTCGCGGGGTGTGAGGGCCGTTGTCTCCGGCCGCCCGCTCGCGCCATCGGGGCGGGTGGAGACCGCTGTGCTTCAGCGCTAGAACGCGCAGATCGCGTACACGCTGATGCCGACCGAGCCGGCGCCGGCCTGGCGGCCGAGCGCGATCCAGCCGCGCCCGTCCGTCCTCGGGAAGCTGCCCACGAGAACGGCGCCGGGGCCCTGGGCCTCGCCACCACCGCCGGTCACGTGCTTGCCGAGCGGGCAGAAGACCGTCCGCCGGGTGAAGTTCGGGACGTTGGCGTTGGGAAGCGTGACGATCTGATAGCCCGGGACCTTGTGCTCGGCGGCCGGGCGCACGTTGTCCGCGCGTGCGGCCGGGCTGGTGCCCATCACCGCGGCGATGGCCAGTGCCCCGGTACCGGGGGTGCACAGTTTTCGCATACATGATCTCCGATCAGGTAGAAATAGTGGTGACTTCCGGAAACCGGGCACCCGGCCCGAAACCGCGACGGCCGAGCACCCGGATCTGGAGCGTCTTCTACCCGGACCACCATTCTTCACACGCAGCTTCTGCGCCATGATCAATGGTCGATCTATTCATGCTGAGATCTGCGAAAAATGCGGAGGAGCGCTAGCGCGCCCAGGTCCAGGCGTAGTCTCCCACCTCGACCGATGATGCCTGAGAACCGATGTTGAGCGGCCGGAAGGTGTCCACCATCACGGCCATCTCGGTCGTTTCCGTGTGTCCCTTGCGAACCGCCTCGATGACGCCTTCGACCGCACCCGGCGCCGGCCCATGGGTGAATCCGGACGGATGCAGGCTGATCGATCCGACATCGATGCCGGATCCCTTACGCGCCGAATAGTCACCGCCGACGTAGAACATCATTTCGTCGGAGTCGACATTATGGTGGTTGTACGGGATTGGAATGGCGTCGCCGTGGAAATCGAGCGGTCGCGGGCAGAATGAGCAGATCACGAAATTCGGGCCCTCGAACGTCTGGTGCACCGGCGGCGGGGCGTGCGTGCGCTTCACGATCGGCTCGAAGTCGTCGATGTTGAACGCGTACGGATAAAGGTGACCGTCCCAGCCGACGACGTCGAGCGGGTGGTGCCGGTAGGTCAGGCGGGACAGCCCGCCCCGGTGGCGTACGAGGACCGGGACGTCCTCCCCTTCCAGGACGAGCGGCTCGTCCGGCGTCCGCAGGTCGCGCTCGCTGTACGGGGCGTGCTCCAGGAACTGGCCGTACTGCGACAGGTAACGCCGGGGCGGCCGGATGTGCCCGGAGGCCTCGAACACCATGAGCCGCAGCAGGTCCGTGCCGGCCCGTACGAAGCGGTGGATGGTGCCGGTCGGGACGATCACGTAGTCGCCCGGGCCGACGTCGAGGGCACCGTAGGTCGACTCCAGGCGTGCCGTGCCGGACTCGACGTAGACGCACTCGTCGCCCGCGGAGTTGCGGTACAGCTCGCCGTCGGAGTCCGCCGCGACGTAGGACACGCGGACGTCGTCGTTGGCCATCAGCAGGCGCCGGCCGAGGACGGGGTCGCCGCCGGTGGTCAGGTCGTGCGGCTTGAAGTGGCGCGGCATCAGCGGGTGGTTCGGGCTCGCGCCCGCGCTGTGGGCCGGCAGGTCCACGCCCTCGCTCTTGAGGATCGCGGTCGGCAGGTTGACGTGGTAGAGCAGCGACGAGTCGGAGGAGAACCCCTCCTCCCCCATCAGCTCCTCGGCGTACAGGCCCCCGTCGGGCTTGCGAAACTGGATGTGGCGCTTGCGGGGGACCTCCCCGACGCGGCGGTAGTAGGGCATCTCGTCTCCGGAACTCGGCCTCGGCAAGTAATCAAAGCTTTGATTAGTTCTTGTATCCGACTCTAAGCTGTGCATCGTGAGCGCACAAGACCTCGACTTCTGGACGTTCGTCGACGCGGCCGTCGAGCGGGCCGACGAACGCCTCCCGGGGATAGAGCCCGAGGCCATGCGCCTCATCCTGACCCTCTACCGGGTGACGAACATGGTCGTGTACGACATGGAGTCGGTGGTGCACCGGCCGCGCGGCTGGAGCTATCCGGGGTTCCGGCTCCTGTTCACGCTCTGGATCGCCGGCCCGATGGAGGCCAAGCGCGCGGCGGAGCTGTCCGGCATGAGCCGGCAGGCCGTCTCGGCGCTCGTGGGCACCCTCGACCGCGACGGCCTGGTCAGCAAGGTCCCCGACGAGAAGGACCGCCGGGCCGTACGCCTCAGCCTGACCGGCGAGGGCGAGGCGGCGATCCGCGAGACGTTCGTGACGCACAACGAGCGGGAGAGCCTGTGGGCCGAGACGCTGTCCGCCGAGGAGCGCGAGACCCTCGTACGGCTGCTGGCCAAGCTCGGCGCCCGCGAAGGGGTGCGCCGCCGCCGATAGGGTTTCCTCGTTTGCGTTTCATCGAGGAGGAAGCATGCGCGGAGGCCTACGCCTTCCGGCAATGGTCATCGTGATCGGTTTGCTGGCGGGCTGCAGTGACCCGGCCGGAGCGGTGCGGAGGGAACGCGCCGCAGCGCGGAAGGCCTCCCCCAGCCCGACGGCGACGGCCAGGAAAGCGGTCTCGGGCACGTGGTGGCAGTCCGCGGGCACGGTGAAGACCGCGGACGGACTGAGGATCCACACGGGCGCCCTGCACCCGGGCCGCATGAGGGTGGCCGTCACGGACGTGAACGGCCACGCCGCCCGCACGATCACCGTGACGAACCGCGCCCACGGCGCGCTGATCGGCCACTTCACCCTCACCGGCGTGAAGCTCGCCATGTCCCCCAAGACGGGGACGTACGGCGTCACGTTCCACTACCGGGGCCGCTGACCCGTCCGCCGGCCGGGACGTCCGCGGCGGTCGCGAGACCGCCGCGGACTCTTCGTCAGGCCAGGGGCAGGGTGAAGGGCGCGAGGCGGGTGTACACGCCGGGGTAGCCCTCGCGAGCGCAGCCGTAGGCCCACGACGTCACGCCCGCCAGGCGGCCCTGGACGATCAGCGGGCCGCCGCTGTCGAACTGGCACGTGTCGCCGTGGGTCGAGCCCGCGCAGACCATGTCGCGATGGTCGAAGGAATCCCCGTACGCCGCGGAGCAGCGGGCGTCGGCGACCAGGGGGATCGTCGCTCCGCGCAGGCGGTCGTTGACCAGGTCGGTCTCCGACGTCGTGCCCCAGCCGTACACCTGTGCCGGGGCGCCCGGCGGGTACTGGCCCGCGCGGTCGATCAGGGGCACGGTCACGCGGTCCAGGACCGGGCGGGACAGCGTCAGCACGGCCACGTCGTGATGTTCGACGGTCTCGCCCTTGAACTCCGTCTCGCGGAAGTTCGGCTGGACCCAGATCGACTTCACCTGGACGCTCTCGCCGTCCTTCTTGGACAGGTCGGCGCGGCCGAACGTCGCGGCCAGGAGGTTCGGCACGGCGCGCAGGAAGTCGACGCAGTGCGCGGCCGTCACGACCTTGGTCGGGGCGACGAGCGCCCCGCCGCAGAACTGACCTGAGGGCCGGATGAAGAAGGCCGGGGTGCCGATGGCGGCGAGCCACGGCGGCGGTACGGCGACGGTGCCTCCGCCGACGACCGCGTGCGCGGCCGGGGCCGAGACGAGGCCGGCGGACAGCAGAGCCGCCGAGGCGACCGTTGCGAGGCGGCGCAGGAACAGGGGCATGGGGGGAGAACCTCCGTCCGGATGGGGCAAACCTAGCGTTCCCGACACCCACCGCGCGAGCCGGTGAAAGCCTGTCGAAACGGTCAGATCGCGCCTACCGTGAGGTCAGCGGTACTTCCGGCCCGTACGGGAAGAAATACGCGCGACCAGGTTGCGCGGGACGAGACGGCCGGCCCCCACGAGCGTCTTGTACTGGGCGCCCGGCACACAGACGCCGACGCCCCGGCGGAAGTCGCGCAGCGCGTCCCCGACGACCCTGTCGGCGTCCAGCCAGAACGCCTCCGGCATCCCGGACATGTCCATCTCCGCCCGGTCGTGGAACTCCGTGTGCACGAAACCCGGGCACAGCGCCATGACGTGGACGCCGGGGACGTCCTGCGCCACGCCCTGGCTGAAGCTCACGACCCACGCCTTGGACGCGCCGTACGTGCCGCGGGAGAAGAACGCCGCCACGGACGCGACGTTGATCACGCCGCCCCGGCCGCGCTCGCGCATGGCGGGCAGCGCGGCGTGCGTCAGCCGGAGCACCGCCTCGCAGTGCACCCGCAGCATGGTCAGCTCCTGCTCGATCGGCACGTCGAGGAAGCGGCCCTTCTGCCCGAACCCCGCGTTGTTGATCAGCAGGTCGGCGCGGCGCGCGGCCTCCTCGCCCAGGGCGATGCCCTCGTCGGTGTTCAGGTCGGCGACGACGACCTCCGCGCCGCCGTACTCCTCCGCGGCGCGGGCGAGCCGCTCTCCGTCACGGGCGAGCAGGATGAGGTCGAAGCCATCGGCCGAGAGCCGGCGGGCGAAGGCCGCGCCGATTCCGGCCGTGGCGCCGGTTATGAGTGCGGTGGGCATGCGGCGTACGTTACTGCGTCGCTTGATACGTCGGCCTGTCCGAACCGATTCCCGCTTCCGTGCATCTACTCTGGTCGCGGGGCATTTCTGCGCCGCTCTGGGGACGACGGGGGTAGTGCGGTGACGGGGATCGCGGAACGCATGGCGCTGCCGCCTGCCAAGGAGACCGGCGGGCCGACGCGGCACACCGGCCGGATCGTTGCGATCATCTGTGCGGTGGCGGGCGTGCTGCTGCTCGCGCTGGTCGCGGCGCAGATGCTGCGGCCGCTGCCGTCGGCGCGCCTCCGGCTCGTCACGGCCGCGAGCCACACCGTGCCCGGCACGCTCAGCCTGCCGTGGCCCTCGGTGGGCCAGGCGGTGGTCGAGGTCGACGGGCTCGGCCGGATGGGCAGCTCGGGCAGCCTGCAGCCGACGCCGACGGCCAGCGTCGCCAAGGTGATGACCGCCTATGTGTTCCTCAAGGACCACCCGCTGCCCAGCGGCCAGGAGGGCCCGACCTACCGCGTCTCCCCCGAGGAGGCGGCCCGGCTGCCGTGGCGCATCGCGCGCGAGGAGACCCACGTCGACGTGGTGGCGAACCAGCCGTTCACCGAGCGGGAGGCCCTCGAGGCGCTGATGATCGTCTCGGCGAACAACATCGCCCACGAGATCGCCCGCTGGGACTCCGGCGGCGACGTGCCGTTCGTCGCCAAGATGAACGCCATGGCGCGCCGGCTCGGCATGACCGCCACCCGCTACACCGACCCGAGCGGGTTCGACGCGACCACCGTGAGCACCGCCGCCGACCAGGTACGCCTGTTCCGCGCCGCGATGCGGATCCCGGCCTTCACCGAGGTCGTGAGCAAGTCGACGTTCACGCCGCGGACCGGCGGCCAGACGCGTTCGGGCGGCAACACGCTGCTCGGGTCGTACGGCGTCATCGGCGGCAAGACCGGCTTCACGAGCCAGGCCGGCGCCAACTACGTCTTCGCCGCGCGCTCGGCCGGCAAGCTGCTCGTCGGCGCCGTCATGGCGCAGCCGCAGGCGAGCAGCCCCGCCGTCGCGGTGTCCGCCGCCCAGCCCCTGATCCAGGCCGCCGAGAACTCCCTGACCCGCGTCACCCTCGCGCCGCGCGGCGCGACCGTGGCCCGCGTCGACGACGGCTTCGGCCACCGCGTCCGGCTGGCCGCGGCCACACCGGTCACCGTGATCGGCTGGCCCGGCCTGACGCTGCGGCTGCACGTGGAGGGCACGGTCCCCCGGCACGCGCCGGCCGGGGCCGCGATCGCGTCGGTGACGACCGGCGGCGACCGGATCCACCTGCGGCTCGCCCGCCCGCTGCGCGCACCGACCCTGCTCGACCGGCTGACGCGGCGCGCCTGATCTGCGCGCGGACCAGCGCGAGCAGCGCACGCCCGGCTCCTCGGGGAACTCCCCGACGCCGTCGCTCCCGGGATGACCTCGCAGACCGCCGTCGAGCTGCGCGACCGCCTCGGCGCGGCGACCGGCCTGCGGCTGTCGCCGTCCGCGGTGTTCGACCATCCGACGCGCGGCCGCGTGGCACTCCGCGCGTACGGCGGCGGGCGGGCCGAGAGCGCGGTGAGCAGGAGGGTCACCATGGTGGCGGCGGAGCCGGCGACGAGGCAGGTGACGAAGCCGTTTCCGGTACCGAAGACGGCGACGCCGGCGGCCGCGCCGATCTGGCGTGAGGTGTTGAACGCCGCCGACGCGGCCCCGTGCGGGGCGGGTTCGACGGCGGCGACGGCCCACGAGGTCATGGTGGTCACGAGCAGCCCCGAGACGAACCCCCGCGGGGACGAGCGCGAGCGCCGGCGGCCAGAGCGCACCTGAGGTACCCGCCCACGCCACGGCCAGGAACGTGCCGGCCAGGACCGCCTGGCCGGCGCCCGGGACGACGGCCGGACGGCCGGCGCGCCGGGCCGCGCAGACGCTGCCGACGGAATCCTGCGCGAGGCGGGCATCATCGCCACCCACCGCGAAGGCGGCCTGGCCCTCAACGTGCTGCGCACCGGGAGATGGGGGCCTCTTCCCCGGCCTGCTCGGCGCGATCCTGCCCCGGCCCTGACGACGGGCGGCCTACCTCGGGCGCAGCGGTCTCGGCCCGCTCAGGCGGCCCGCCAAGCCGAACCCGCCAGCGTCGGCACCCGACGGCGAGGCGGTGCAGCGCGGCCTACCACCGGCTCACTGGTACCAGCACGCTCGGGCGGCCCGCCAGGCCGCGTCCGTGGCGTCCGCCCGGCATTGCCAGGCACCGACCCCGACGGTGAGGCGACGCAGCGCGGGTCGACCGGCGTCATCCCGTTCGGGCGGCGGGCCAGGTGGGGTCGACGGCGTCCGCCTGGCGTTGCCAGGCGCCGGGGCCGCCGGGAAGCGGCCAGGCGCGGGTGCGTCCCCAGATCCGCTCGATGCCGCTCAGGGTCTCGCCCAGCCGCCGGTTCACCGCGACGTACCCGGTGAAGGGGTGGGCCGTGCCCGCCGCCACCTGACCGTCCACGTGGGCCGTCGCCCGCGCGTACTCCCGCAGCGCCCAGTCGCGGCTTGCGGCCTTCTCCCGCTCGTCGCCCCGCAGCGCGAGGACCAGCGCGGACGGTTCGCGGTCCTCGGCCAGGGCGGCGACGAGACGGTCGTGGCCGTCCAGCAGTACGTGGCAGGCCAGGCCGCTGATCCACCACAGCAGGATCGGAGGAAGCGTGCCGTCGCGCGCCTGCTTGCGGTACGCCCTGACCCGGGCGCTGCCGGGCGCGGACGGGGTGCGCAGGGGTACGACGTCCCAGTCGCCGGGCGTGGTGAACCAGTTGATGCGACCGTCGAGCAGCAGCCAGCGCTCGGAGGGGCGCAGGTGCTCGTACCGCCGGGCCGCCTCGTGCCGGGTGAGGATCCACCGGCCGGTGTGCAGCGGCCCGTCCGCCGCCGCGGCGAGTTCGCCGGCGAACACGTGCGCCCACCGCGCGTCCGCCTCGGACCCGGCCAGGGCGCGCGCCCGGCCGGCCCGGCAGGGAGCGACCGGCGACCTGACGTCACCGGCCCGCAGGAGGTCCACGCCGTAGTGGTCGCGGGATGTCCGGGCGAGCAGCAGCGGCCGTGCCCCCTGGCGCAGGAGCATCCGCCGCCCGCCGGCCACCTCCACGCGCAGCTCCGGCCGTACGGGCCCGCCGACGTCGAAGGCCACCAGCGTCGTACTCATGATCGTAGAGACGCCTAGACCGTTACGCGGAAGTCGCGGGGGTCGGGGCGGCGGGTGGCGCGGCGGTAGGCGAGGGTGAAGCCGGGCCAGTTGTTGACGATCTTGCCGTCGGCCGTCATGTACCAGCTACGGCAGCCGCTGGCCCACACCGTCTTGCGGAACTTCCGCTGCACGGCGCGGTTGAAGGCGTTCTGGACGTCGGGCCGTACGTCGATGTAGCGGGCGCGGGTGAGCGCGCGTACGCAGCCGACGATGTAATTGAACTGGGACTCGAGCATGTAGATGATCGAGTTGTGGCCGAGGTTGGTGTTCGGCCCGTACAGCAGGAACAGGTTGGGGAAGCCGCTCACCGCGATCCCGAGGTAGGCCTCCGCGCCGTCCCGCCACGACTCGTTCAGCTCACGGCCGCCCAGGCCGCGTACCCGCATCGGCGCCACGAACGCCTGCGTGCGGAAGCCCGTGCCGTACACGACCGCGTCGACCTCGCGCTCGCGGCCGTCGGCGGTGACCACGCCGGTCTCCGACAGGCGTTCGATCGGCTCGGTCACCAGCTCGACGCCCGGCCGGTTGAGGGCGGCGTAGTAGTCGTCGGACAGCAGGATGCGCTTGCAGCCCATGATGTAGTCCGGCGTCAGCGCGTCGCGCAGACCCCGGTCGCCGACCTGCTCGGCGAGCCGGTCACGGAAGATCCGCTCGTACCGGCCCATCAGGCGCGGCGCGGCGACGAACGCCAGGCCGCGCGCCTCCAGCCGCGCGTAGATGCTCGCCCTGATCAGCGTCCGCAGCCCCGGGACCCGCCGCAGCACCTCGCGCTCCCACGAGCGGTACGGCCGGTCGGCCTTGTCGATGACGTACGGGGGGGTCCGCTGGAACACGTGCACGGCCGCGGCCCGCTCGGCGAGGTAGGGCACGAACTGGATCGCGCTGGCGCCGGTGCCGATCACCGCGACGCGCTTGCCGGTCAGGTCGCAGTCGTGGTTCCAGCGGGCGGAGTGGAAGGCGGTCCCGGCGAAGGCGTTCGGGAAGCCCGGGTAGGCGGGCCGGTTGAGCTGCCCGCACGCCGTGACGAGCACGCGCGCGGTGAACTTCTCCCCCGCCGTCGTACGGACCTGCCAGAGGCCGCTGTCCTCGTCGAATGCCGCCTCCTCCACCTCGGCGCCGAACCTCGGCTCGATGCCGTACTTGGCGGCGCAGTCGCGCAGGTAGTCGAGGATCTCCTCCTGGGAGGGGAACTTCCGCGACCAGTCGCGGGCGCGTTCGAAGGAGAAGGAGTAGAGGTTGGAGGGGATGTCGCAGGCCGCACCGGGATAGACGTTGTCCCGCCACGTGCCGCCGAGTTCGGCGGCCTTCTCCAGCACGGTGACGTCGTGCACTCCCGCCTGCCGCAACCGGATGGCCAGCCCGATCCCCCCGAACCCTGCTCCGACGATGACGACACTGAGCGGTTCGGACATGAGCGCCTCCCATCCGCATGAAACCAGAATGCGGTTCTGCCGGGTAGGGGCGCGAACGCTTTCGGGCGCGTCGGCGAACGACGGGTGACCCTCCACCGGAGAGAGGTTCGACATGAGCCGACGGAGCCGCGTATGACCGCCCTGACCCGAAGACCCGCCACCGGAGTGACGGACGCCGAGATAATCCGGTCGTCGGCACAGGAGCCGGAGCTCTTCGCCGAGGTCTTCGACCGCTACTACGCCGAGGTCCACGGCTATGTCGTACGGCGGCTCGGACCCGGTCTCGCCGAGGACGTGGCGGCGGAGACGTTCCTCATCGCGTTCGACCGGCGGGACCGGTACGACGCGGCCCACCCGTTCGCGCGGCCGTGGCTGTACGGGATCGCCTCCAACCTGGTCTCCCGCCATCGCCGTGCCGAGGTCCGCCAGTACCGGGCCCTCGCCCGCGCCGGTACGGACGACACCGTCGACGGGCACGCGGACCGGATCGAACGGCGCGTCGACGCCGAGTCCGCCCGCGGGCCTCTGGCGGCGGCGCTGGCCGCGATCGCGCCCGGAGACCGCGACGTGCTCCTGCTCGTCGCCTGGGCCGGGCTGAGCGGTGAGGAGGCGGCGCGGGCGCTCGGCATTCCGGCCGGCACCGCGCGGTCGCGGCTGCACCGGGCCCGCAAGAAGGTACGCGCCGCACTGGGCGACGCTTACACCACCGCCGGCGGAGAGGACGCATGATGGACGAACTGAAGATCCTTCAGGACGCGTGGGGAGAGGCCGCGGCGCCCTCCACGACCGCCCGCGCACAGGCGCGGATGGCCCTGCTGGAGCGAGCCGCGGGGCGGAGGCACGCGCGCCGCCGCCTTCGGCCGCCGGGGATCGGCATCCGGCTCGTCGCGGTCGGCGCGATGGCCGCGGCCATCGCCGCCGGGGTGACCGTCGTGCGGACCACCGGTGGCACCGACGGGACCGGAAGGCCCCGCTCGGTGCTACCTGGGATCCCCGCCGGGCCGGTCGCGAACGCGGCCGAGGCGCTGGACCGGGCCGCCGCAGCCGCCGACGCCCGTCCGTTCACCCCGCCGCGGCCCGGCCAGTGGGTCTACAGGGAGCTCCGCGTCCGCACGTCTGTGCACGCGAGCGGTGGGGTGACCGAAGGCCCGTACACGACCTACACGCAACGTCACTGGGAGCGGGCGGACGGCAAGAAGAGCGCGGAGATCCAGGAAGGCCGCCTGAAGGTCTTCGACGAGACCGGCCGGACCATTCCCCCGGAGGGGTACTACGTGCTGGCGGCGCTGCCCACCGACCCCGCCGCGCTGCTGCGGTGGGTCGACGCGGAGAACGGTGAGAAGCCGGGCTCGAAGGGGGAGCCCCGCAACGCCTTCGAGACGTTGAGCGTGATCTTGAGGGAGAACCTCCTGCCTCCCCGTACGGAGGCGGCGATCTTCCGGGCCATGAAGAGGATCCCCGGCGTGACCCTGGTGGACCACGCGGCCGACGCCGCCGGCCGACCGGCGATCGCGCTCGGCGTCACCGCCGAGGGCTGGCTCCACGAGGAGGTGATGCTCGACCCGAAGTCCTACACCTACCTGGGAGAACGGGCCATTTCGATCAAGGGTCACACGCTGCGGGGTGTCGGGAGCGACCTGGACAAGGTGGCCGGGTACGTGAAGAAGGGCGTCCTGCAGCACCTCACTGTCCGTACCGTCGTCGCGGTCGTCGACCGGCCGGGGCAGCGCGACTGATGACGCGCGGGCGGCGGTGGCCGCGGTGGCCGCCGCCGCCACGCGGCTCAGGCGGCGGCAGCCCGGACGATGACCTCGGCAAGGGCGAGAACGCCCAGCACGAGCGCCGGGGCGAAGACCTTGATCGGGTCGCCGTTGCGGATGTGGACGATGACCGCGCCGGCCATCAGCAGGACCAGCCCGGCGCCCGCGGCGACGCCCAGCGGCCAGAGGGCCAGGCCCACGAGCAGGCCGATCGCGCCCAGGACTTCGAGCGCGCCGATGCCCTTCCAGGTGTTGTGGGAGAAGCGGAGGTGGTCGGCGTTGTCCATGGCCGACTTGACGCCGGCGACCTTCTGCCCACCGGCCGCGCCGAACGCCAGGGCGAGCAGGACGGCGAGGACGACCGCGACGATGAACATGAGGGGCCTCCACGGCTATGGCTCTCTTACCTACTTACTTATCTAAAGCCACTAATACCACGTAACTGACTACACTGGCGTATGTGGGGGAAAGCTGTGAGCGGGCGAGCGAGGAGCTGACGCAGGTCTTCGCTCTTCTCGGCAAGCGCTGGAGCGGCCTCGTCGTGGCCGTGCTGACCGGCGGGCCCGTACGCTTCGCCGATCTGCGCCGGGCGATCCCGGGCATCAGCGAACGCATGCTGTCCGACCGGCTGAGCGAGCTCGCCGACTCCGGCCTGGTCGTACGCGAGGTGCTCGAAGGCCCCCCGCTCGGCGTGTGCTACCGCCTCACCCCGGCCGGCTTGGCGTTGCGGCCCGCCCTGGAAGAGCTCAGCCGCTGGGCGCACGAGCACCTGCGGCCGTCCCTCCTGTAGGCCTCAGGCCAGGCAGCGGAGGGCCGCGCGCAGGCGCGGGTCGAGCGGGTGCGGCTCCGGCAGCCGGCCCACCGTCGCCGCGACGAACTCCGGCGGCGTCAGCACGGCCTCCGCGCCCGAGGTGCGCACGGCGTAGTCGCCGTCCCCGTCCTGGTCCACCTCGACCGGCGCCGCCCGCTCGGTCAGCGCGAACCGCCCGACGCGCGCACGCCAGTGGACCCGGGCCGGCGACGCGTCGTCCGGCACGCCCACGTCGTCCGCGTGCGTGGCGTACTCCGAGGCGAAGTGGAAGACCTGCAGGCCGACCGGGTACGGGCCGCACATCGTGGGCAAGGTCGCGTCCCGGCCGAGCGAGCGCATCCGGCGGCGCGTCTCGCCGTTCTTGTCCCGCCACTCCTCCAGGATCTGGGCGACGGGCCGGTCCCGGCGTACGCGCACGGTCCAGGCGTTGAACTCCGCGACGGTCGCGACGTCCTCGCTCACCATCCGCTCCGACAGACTCTCCAGGTCGTCCTCCAGGCAGGCGTGGTTGTAGGCCTCCTGGCCCGCCAGGTGGGCGAGAACGTCTCGTACCGTCCATCCGGCGCACCGGGACGCCCGTGTCCAGGCGGCGTCGCGCAGGCCGGCGAAGTGGCGGTCGAGCCGCTCCGCCTCCGCGTCGAGGATGGCGAAGGGGTCAAGGTCGTCGAGTCCCATGCCGCTCATCTTCCCCGCCGCACGGCGACTTCCCTGCTCAGCCGCCATCCCCGGCGCGCGCGGCACGGACCCGACAGATCGGGACGTTACGTCCAGATCCGGACGTTGACAGAGATCACCGGCGGGCATTTGCTGGGCGGCACAACAAACGCCAGTACCGGCCAACGGAGCCCGCCATGCGCCGTCCGCACACCGCCGTGCTCGCCGTCGCGCTGACCGTCCCGCTCGTCGCGGCGATCGACGGCGCCGCCCACGCCGCGCCGGCCGCCGGCGGGCCCGGCACGGCCGCCCACTTCGACCTCGCCCGCAAGGACTGCGTCGGCACGGCGCACGGCGGCTCGAAGATCTGGTTCACCGTGGCCGGCGGCGTGCTGTCCGACGTCTACGAGCCGACCATCGACAACACCAACGTGGAGTCGATGCGGTTCGTGGTCACCGACGGCCGTACGTTCACCGAACTCCAGGGCCGCGACACGACCTACACCGTACGGACCGACCCGACCGGGATGGCGTGCACCGTCACGACGTCGAGCAAGGCCGGGCGCTACCGCCTCGTCACGACGTACGTGACCGACCCCCGGCGCGACGCCGTCGTCATACGGACCTCGCTCCAGGCCAGGACGCCGCTGCGGCTGTACGTCCGGCTCGACACGAGCGTCAACGGCAACGGCGGCGGGGGTACGGCCAACGCCGGCGCGGACAGCGGCAGCGTCCGGCACGGCGTGCCCGTGGTCGGCGACGAGAACACCGCCACCAGCGCCGCGAACCGCGACTACGCGGTCCCGACCCACCTCGCGCTGCGCGCCTCACGGCCGCTGCCGCAGGCGAGTGTCGGCTACGTCGGCACGGCGAGCGACGGCGCGGCCATGCTGGACGCGCACCACACGCTCGCGCCGGGCGACTCCGCGCCGGACGGCAACGTCGTCGCTACGGCGCGGCTTCCGGTCGACGACGGCGCGTCGACCTTCGCGCTCGGCTTCGGGCGTACGGCGGACCAGGCGATCGACACGGCCGGCGCCGCCGCCGCGCGGCCCTTCGCCGCGACCGCGAACGACTACGCCAACGGCTGGCGCGCCTACGACCGGGGCCTCCGGCGGCCGCCCGGGGCGTACGCCGGCGCCTATTTCACGTCCGCCAACGTCATCAAGGCGAGCGAGGACAAGACCTTCCCCGGCGCGGTCGTGGCGTCGCTGGCGAGCCCGTGGGGGCAGGCTCTCAGCGCGGCGGACGCCTCCGGCGGGAAACCGGTCTACTTCGGCTCTTATCGCGAGGTGTTCTCCCGCGACCTGTACGAGGCGTTCACCGGTTTCCTCACCGACGGCGACCTGACGACGGCGAGGGCGACCGCGCGGTTCCTGCTCGAACGCCAGCAGTTGGCCGACGGGCGGCTGCCGCGCAACTCGCTGCTCAACGGGCAGGTCGCCCCGGACACCGGCGGGGACCAGCTCGACGAGACCGCGTACCCGGTGCTGATGGCCTACCAGGCGGGGCTCGGCGGCGACACCGCCCTGTGGCGCGACCACGTGCGCGAGGCCGCGGACTTCCTCGTCTCCCACGGCCCGTCCTTCGGCGTCGAGCGCTGGGAGGAGCAGTCCGGGTACTCCCCCTCGACCATCGCCGCCGAGATCGCCGGGCTGGTGGCCGGCGGTGAGATCGCCGACCGGCACGGCGACGCGGCCCGTGCCCGGCTCTACCGCGCGACCGCCGACCACTACGCGCGCTCGATCAAGGGCTGGACGGTCACGACCACCGGCCCGTACGGCACGCGCTACTTCCTGCGGCTGTCCAAGAACGGCGACCCGGACGCCGCGACGACGTACGGCCTGGGCAACGGAGGCCCCACCGAGGACCAGCGGCGCGTCCTGGACGCCGGGTTCCTGGAGCTGACCCGCCTGGGCGTGCTCGCCCCGGACGACCCGGACGTGACCGCCTCACTCCCGATCCTCGACCGGGTCATCGGGCGTGCGACGCCGACCGGCCGGGGCTGGTACCGCTACGGCTCCGACACGTCCGGCACCGAGGACGGCTACGGCGACTGCCACGTCGCCGACCCCACCTCGTGCGAGCCGGAAGGACGCCCGTGGCCGACCGGGAACGCCGGTTCGGGGCACGTGTGGCCGGTCCTGTCCGGCGAGCGGGCAGAGCACGACCTGCAGGTACGGGACCAGCGGTCGGCGGCGGCGCTGCTCACCTCGATGAGCCGCTACTCACCGACCGGCCTGGTGCCCGAGCAGGCCTGGGAGGATCCGGACGCGGCCGCGAGCCCGTACGGCACCGACCCGGCGAACGCCTCGATCGGTTTCGTCAACGGACAGGCGGCGGGCTCGGCCTCACCGCTCACCTGGGCACAGGCGCAGGTCGTCCGGCTCGCGCTGGACCTCGGCGCCGCGCGCCCGCTGGAGCAGCCGAAGGCGGTGCGCGACCGGTACACCCGCGCTCCCGGCACGGTCCCGCTCACTCTCACCGGTCCCGCCGACGGTGCGTCGGTCTCCGGCACGACCGTCCAGGTCACGGGCACGACTACGCCCGGTGCGGTGGTCGACGTCGCCTCGGCCGGCACGGATGTCGGGAGCGACACGTCGGTCACCTCGGCCCGTTCGGACGGGACGTTCTCCGCGACGGTCCCGGTGAGCTTCGGCACCACCGTGCTGACGGTGTCGGCGACCGACCACGGCCGTACCGCCTACGCCCAGCGGACCGTCGTCGGCGAACTCACCGGCGGCACGACGGCCCTGGACGTCACCGACCCGGACGGCGACGACAACGGACCGGGAACCTACGCCTACCCGACGGCCGCGGACTTCCACGCGGGCGCGTACGACATCGAGCGGTTCCAGGTGATCAGCGACGCGAACACGGTCTACCTGCAGGCGCGCCTGCGCGACCTGACTCCGACGTTCGGCAGCCCGATCGGCGCGCAGCTCCTCGACGTGTACGTCCGGCAGCCCGGGGTGTCGCCGACGTCGTCCCAGGCGGCGTCGGCGCAGCGGGTTTACACGCTCGGCGACGCGTGGACGCAGCGGATCGAGGTCCAGGGCTTCGCCTCGCCCGTGTGGGTGGACGCCGCCGGTTCTTCGCGGGGCGGCGCGGCGGTGCGCTCGTCACAGACCGCCCGCACGATCACGATCGCGCTGCCGAAGGCGACGTTCGGCACGCCGGGTACGGGGTGGGAGTTCGCGGCCGTCCTGCACGGCCAGGACGGGTTCAGTTCGGACCAGGCGCGTGGGTTCGCGCCTACGGCTCAGCCGTACGCCTTCGGGGTGTGCGGGCCTGACGCCTCGGGCCCGATCTGCGCCGCCGACCCGGCCACGGTCCCCCGCGCCATGGACGTCATCACCCCACCGGGCGTGTCCCAGGCGGACGAGCTTGACCCGACGAAGGGCCCGGCGACGATCCGGTCGGTATCGATCCCCTGAGGCTGGGGTTGGCGCGTCCATCATCGTCGTCGTGTCTTCGGCGAGCCGTACCACCTGCGTCGAGACACTCAGGTACGGCGGAGATCGACCGATGTCACGCCGCCGCGATTGCGCAATGTGGTCCGCTCGCTCAGGAGCCGACGCATGACTCCATAGCTGCATCCGAACCGTTGCGCCACCTGGCGGATAGTCAATCCCCGCTCGTACAGACGCGCAGCGTCTTCGATCATCTGCCGTTGTTCCGAGGCTCCCCCCGTTCTTCGGACACCTGACCTGAGTTCACCTGTGATCATCAGAAAGGATGTCCCACATGCCCGCACCACACCCTCCGGAGTTCCGTCGTGTATTGCCACAAACGACTTAGCGCCGGACCAGATCCGAGTCTCCTCGCGCGCTCGCGATCCTCTTCGGCGTACGGCTCTGTCGGACCGATCAAGGTCACAAAGGTCTGCAGCGAAATCCAGAACATCTTCCAAGGCGGGACGGCCGACCTCGACCGGACATGACCAACCGCCCGTCCCGGAACGCTGTCGGGAGACGAACGCCAGGGCGTCGTGATCGCCCGTGCACTGGTAGGCCACTCGCGCGCCGAACGCGTCGTCATCCTGTCCGAAGGCGACATCGTCGAGAACCCGTAGACCGCTGATTGGGACCTTCGCCGCCGAGGGCGGCGACCCAGGCGATCGATGCATCGTTGTGTTGCTCCGGGGGGCGATCTCCCTGGAACCCCCGAAGGTGAGGAGCTCCGCCCACGCCCCCTGCGGGCCAGGGTCGGCGCGTCCATCACCGTCTACGGTGGAGGTACGTTCGGGGGTGTCCACCCACGTTGCCGCTGGCGGTGGGCGCCCGGTCAGACGGCGCGGCCGACAGGGCTGTGCTGGCCGCCGGTGTTGTAGATCACCTGGCCGGTGATGAAAGCGGCGTCCGCCGAGGCCAGGAAGGCGACGAGACCGGCCGTGTCCGCGGGCTCGCCGACCCTGCCGAGCACGAAGGCGGCGCCCATCTGCGCACGCCGTTCCGGTGAGGGGTCGGTCAGGTGGGCGGTCGTGGTGGTGCCCGGGGCCACCGCGTTGACGGTGATCCCCCGAGCGGCGAACTCGATCGCGGCGACCTTGGTCACCTGGTCCAGGAACGCCTTCGCACCCGAGTAGAGCGCGCTGCCCGGCAGCGCCGTGCTGGTGACCCCGGACGAGACGTTCACCACCCGGCCGCCGTCACTGAGCCGGTCCGCCGCCGCCCGCATCACCAGGTAGGGGGCCCGTGCGTCGACGGCCACAAGATGGTCGAAGGTCTCCACCGGGGTCTGCGCCAGTGGCCCCCAGGAGACGGTCCCGGCGTTGTTGACCACGATGTCCAGCCTCGCGAACTCTCCCACCACCGCCTCCACCACCTCGGCGGCGGCCGCGGGCTCGGCCAGGTCCGCTTTGATCGTCAAGGCCCGGCGTCCCAGCGCCCGTACCTGCCCGGCCACCTTCTCCGCCTCGTCCTTGCCTGTGTTGTAGGTGAAGCCGACGTCGGCCCCGTCCGCGGCCAGCCGCCGCACGATCTCCGCGCCGATACCGCGGCTGCCGCCGGTGACCAGCGCGACCTTGCCGTTCAGACTCATGCTGAATCCCTTCCTTTTCGGGCGGGGACCAGTCCAGCAGCGCGCGAGCCCGGGCAGAAGGACACGTTGGCTCTCGTTCCATACACTGCGGATATGGATGACGTGGAGGTGCGCGAACTCCGCTACTTCATCGCGGTCGCCGAGGAGCTCAACTTCACCCGCGCCGCGGCACGCCTCGGCATGGCCCAGCCGCCCCTGTCCACCGCCATCGGCAAGCTGGAGCGCAAGCTCGGGGTGACTCTGCTGGAACGGACCAGCCGCCACGTCCACCTCACCCCGGCCGGGCAGGAACTGCTCGAACAGGGCCGAATCGCCGTCGAGGCCGTCGGTGCCGCTCTCGAACGCACCCGCCGCAAGGCCGCCCAGGCCGATCGCCTCACCGTCGCCGTCAAGGCGGGCGCCGGCACCGAGCTACTCCGAAAGATCACACGACGCTGCGCGGACGATCCGCTCATTCCCGACGTACATCTCCAGTTCGTCCAAGGCGGACCGGCCGCCGCCCTGCGCGCCGGAACCGCCGACGTCGCGCTTCTGCACGCCCCGTTCGACGACCGTGGCCTGGACGCCGAGGTGCTGTTCGTCGAGCCGCGCGTCGCGGTCCTGCCCGCCGGCCACCGCCTGGCGCGGCACCGCAGCCTGCGCCGCGACGACCTGAGCGGGGAACCGATGCCACGCTGGGCGAGGCAGACCGACACGGCCACAGCCGCCTACTGGGCCGACGGCTTTGGGGAGATACCGGACGGACCCGAAATCAGCGACATGAGCCAGCTACTCGACGTGGTCGCACTCGGCCAGGCGGTGGCCTACGTACCGGCCTCTATCGCGCGCCAGCACGGCCGGGCGGAGCTGGTCTTCGTACCGGTCGCCGACTTGAGCCCGGGCAGGGTCGTGGCCGCCTGGCCGGACGCCACCCGATCGCGCGCCGTCGCCGACTTCGTCCGCGCCGCCGTCGAGGTCGCCGCGGACCATCCCCGGCAGGCGGCCGCACTCGACTGAGAACCCGCGGACCGGTTTCGCTGACGGTGGTCGCTGGGGTTCGGCAAGTACGTGACGGAGAAAGACGTGCCGTACGCGGCGGTGGCCGGGTCAGTCCAGCGCGGCCGCCTTGCGAAGCAGGACTGAGCGTTCGCGCTGGTTGGTGCACAGCCGGGCGGCCAGCTCCAGCTCGGCGCGCGCCTCCGGGCGCCGGCCGAGGCGCGTCAGCAGCTCCCCGCGTACGGTCGGGACCAGATGTGAGCCGGGGAGGCGGTCCGCGGCGACCAGCTCGTCCACGATGGCCAAGGCCTGCTCCGGGCCCGAGGCCATCGACACCGCGACGGCCCGGTTGAGCTCGACCACCGGCGAGGGCGCGACCCGGCCCAGCGCCTCGTAGAGCACCACGATCCGGTCCCAGTCGGTCGCCTCGACCGATGGTGCCGACGCGTGGGCGGCGGCGATCGCGGCCTGCAGGCCGTAGGGGCCGAGGCCGCCGGTCGAGGCCCTGGCCAGCGCGGCCAGCCCGCGGCGAATCGCCGAGAGGTCCCACTGCCGCCGGTCCTGGTCCTCCAGCAGGACCGGCGAACCGTCCGGGGCGGTCCGGGCCGGGAAGCGGGCGGCGGTCAGCTCGCACAACGCCAGCAGGCCGTGCACCTCCGGCTCGTCCGGCTGCAGCGCGGCCAGCGTACGGGCCAGCCGGATCGCCTCGTACGCGACGTCGGGGCGCAGCAGCCGGTCGCCCGACGTGGCCGTCGAGCCCTCGGTGAAGATCACGTAGATGACGCTGAGGACGCCGCCCAGCCGTTCTCGGCGCTCGTCGGCCGCCGGCAGCTCGAACGGCACCCCGGCCGCCGCGATCGTCTTCTTACCCCGGGTGATGCGGGCCTGCACCGTCGGCACGGACACCAGGAACGCGCGGGCGATCTCCTCGCTGGACAGGCCGCCGACCACGCGCAGGGTCAGCGCCACCCGGGCCTCGCGGGAGAGCACCGGGTGGCAGCTGACGAACATCAGTGCCAGGACGTCGTCGTCGATCCCATCGGGGTCGATCTCGTCGTCGGCCGCCGGGCCGGCCGCCAGCAGGGCGTACCGGTCCTGCAGGGCGGTCCGGCGGCGGATCGCGTCGATCGCCCGCCGCCGGGCCGTGGCCATCAGCCAGCCCGCCGGATTGTCCGGAGCGGCGAGCGGCCACGCCACCAGCGCCTCGGCCACCGCCTCCTGGGCCGCGTCCTCGGCCAGCCCGAAGTCGCCGGTGAGCCGGGTCAGCGCGGCGACGATCCGCGCCGACTCGATCCGCCAGACCGCCTCGACGTCGGCCGTACCCATCAGATCCGGCCGCCGCTCTCGCGCCCGGCGATCATTCGTCGACCTGCGGGACCTCGTCGCTCCCGGCCACCCGGCGAACCTCGATCTTGGACCCGGGGGCCGCCGGCACCCGCTTGGCCCACTCGACCGCCTCCTGCTTCGAGGCCACGTCGAGCAGGAAGTAACCCCCGAACAGCTCCTTGGTCTCGCCGTACGGCCCGTCCGTGACCACCGGGGTCTCGCCGCTGAAGTCGACCACGACGCCCTGGCTCGGAACGTCCAGCCCTTCGGCCGCGAGGAGAACGCCGGCCTTGAGCATCTCCTCGATGAACCGGCGGGTCGTGGCCATCATCTCGTCGATGTCGGCCATCATGGCCGCGTTCGACTCGTCGGTGCCCCGCATGATCAGCATGTACTGCGACATCGCGTTCTCCTCATCCGGCGGGACCGCCTCTCGGCCCTCGCACCCACATGTCGAACGGGCGGCCCGCGGATCGACACGGCCCAAGAAAATCTTTCGCCGCGAATCATCACAGGCGGTCGCCGAAGGTCTCTACGGCGTTGTCGCTGCTCACCCGCTGCCTGATCGCCGGCGGCAGTGACGTCAGGGCGTGCCGTGGGTCGTCGAAGTCCCAGTGCGGGTAGTCGGAGCTGAACATCAGCGTGCGGTCCGCGTGCACGATCTCGCAGAGTACGTGCAGGTGGTGGCGGCGCCTCGGTTCCGGGAGCGGCTGCGTCGTGAACCGGACGTGGTCCACTATGTACTCGCTGGGCAGCCGCCTGACCCAGGGGACCTCGTCGCGCAGGCCCTTGACGTTCTTGTCGAGCCGCCACATCACGTCGGGGAGCCAGCCCAGGCCGCCCTCGGTGAGGATCACCTTGAGGTTCGGGAAGCGCTCGAAGACCCCGTGGCAGACGAGGCTGATCAGGTTCGCCTGGAACACCTGGCTCAGGCCCGTGTGCCACTCGACGTAGTACGTCGGTGTCCCGCCGGCCATCGGCGGCGAGGTGCGGAAGATGCCCTCGCCCGAGTTGGGGTGGACGGCGACCGGGAGGCCTGCCTCGTTCGCGGCCTCGTAGATCGGGTAGTAGTGCCGCAGCCCCATCAGGATGTTGGTGAGCGGCAGCAGCACACCGACGAAGCGCTCGTCCCCGGCCGCGCGCCGGATCTCCCCGGCCGCCTGCAGCGGGTCCTGCGCGCCGACCACGATGTAACCGCGGTAGCGGTCGTCGGCGTCGAACCAGGTCGTGGCCAGCCACTGGTTGTACGCCGAGGCGATCATCGCCGCGGCGTCCGGGTCGGGCATGGCCCCCAGCCCGAGCACCTCGCCGCCGATGAGGACCGCGCGGTCGATGCCGTTGCCGTCGAGCAGCTGCCGCGCAGTGAAGGCCGGGTCGGCGCCCGGCGCGGACCCGTCCGGAGCACGGGCGTCGTCGCGGAGCACCCCGGCCTGGTTGACGTACAGCATGTTCCGCGGGATCGACACCGCCTCGCGATGCCCGATCGTGGTGAGGTCACGGCGCTCGTCGAGGCCCAGCCGGCGCTGCGCGGCCTGGGACAGGAACGGCCGGAGCTCCCCGAGGCCGCTCTTGGTGATCGGGTGGACGTCGCAGTCGACGAGCCGGTAGCGGCTCGTCGCTACCGGCTCGGCGGTGGGCTGGTCGGCCATGGGAACTCCTGTCCGGACACGTGTTGCGGAGATGGCACGAAGCCGTCAGAGTCATACATAGCAAATCGATTGGCATGGCGATAGCTCGATCAGTGAGTGGGTCTCATGGAGATTCGGGTCGGCAGTGTCGAGGACGTGCGCCGGGACGGGTGCCGGACCGTCGAGGTGAACGGGCGGCCGGTCGGCGTCATCAGCGTCGGCGAGGAGTTCTTCGCGGTGAGCGACAGGTGCCCGCACATGGGTGCGTCGATGTGCACGGGCTCCCTCGGCGGCACCTTCGTCGCCGCCGGCCCGCAGGAGTACGTCTACGGCAAGGCCGGCCGGGTGATCCGCTGCCCCTGGCACGGCTGGGAGTTCGACCTCGAGAGCGGCCGGTCGCTCCTGGAGCCGAAGCGCTTCGGGCTCAGGACCTACCGGGTCACCCAGCAGGACGGCGAGGTCGTGCTGCACGCGTGAACACCACGGGACGGCGCCGGCCCCGGGCTATCGGAGCGCGACGACCTGCCCCAGGTCCGAGGAACGGTAGCCCGCCAGCGCGACCTCCAGGGCGCGCGCGCCGTCCCGCCCCGTCGCGCACGGGTCCTCGATCACGCCCGCGCGCACCGACGCGAGGAACGCCTCGATCATCGCCCGATCGGCGTCCTCGGCGAACGACGCCCGGCGCAGGCCCCGCGGACCGCCCTCGCGCGTGCTCACGACGTTCAGCGCCTCGGCCCCGTCGGTGATGTCCAGCGAGCCCTCGGTGCCGACCAGGCGGAGGGAGAAGTCGTAGTCCTGCGGGTGGTCCGCCGGCACCGACCAGCTCGGGTCGATGCTGCCCACCGCGCCGTTCTCGAAGCGCAGCGAGACCACCGCGACGTCGTCGACGCCGAGGTTCCAGAGCAGCGAACCGGCCTCGGCCGACACCTCTGCCACCTCGAGCCCGCCGACGTGACGCATCACGTCGACGACGTGGACGGCGTGGTCGATGAGCGCACCTCCGCCGGCGGCCGCCGGATCGGTGATCCAGCCGGGGTACGCCGGGGGCAGTGGCGGGCGGCCGCGGTTGGCGCCCACCAGGCCGATCAGATCGCCCAGCCGGCCGCCGCGGACCGCCGTGCGGGCCCGCTCGACCAGGGGCAGGAACCGGGACACGAACGCCAGGTGCAGCTGCACGCCCGCGGCAGCGCAGGCGGCGACCATCGCCTCGGCGTCCTCGACCGTCGTGGCGATCGGTTTCTCGCACAGGACGTGCTTGCCGTGGGCGGCGGCGAGCGAGACCTGGACGCGGTGCTCGTCGTTGGCGCCGCACACCAGCACGGCGTCCACCGACGCCGAGGCCAGCAGCGACTCGGCGTCATCCGCGAGCGGTACGCCGAAGTCCTGGTGGATCCACCGGGTGTGCTCGGGCTCGGGGTCGTACAGGCCGACGACGTGGGCGTTCGGCGACTCGGTGAGCGCGCGCGAGTAGGCCCACGCGTGGCCCATGTGCGCCGCCCCCAGGATCGCCACCCCGACCGGCTTCCGGCTCATCTACGGCTCCCACGTGGTCAGGTCGATCGTCCGGCCGGTACGGGCCGATTCGAGGGCGGCGAGTGCCGTGCGCAGCGACTCGGCCGCCTCGGCGGCGGGCACCGGCGGGGGCCCGCCGGTACGGCAGGCGTCGAAGAACGCGCTCAGCTCGTGGGTGAACTCGCGGTCGCCGAGCACGTCCCACCACTCCGCGTCGCCCTCGCGGGCGTGCAGTACGCCACCCATCATCTGGTCGTAGTCCCACGACAGCCGGCCCTCGGTGCCGACGATCTCCGCCCGGAGCTTGAAGCCGCGTGCGGCCGGGTGGGCCCAGCCGCACTCGATGTGGGCGATGGCGCCGTTCTCGTGGCGGACCGTCGTCAGCGTGTAGGTCAGCGGGCCCGCGCCGCCGCCGGCCGCCATGCAGTGCACGCGTACGGCGGGACTGCCGATCACCCACCGGGCGTAGTCGAAACCGTGCACACCCTGGTCGAGCAGCGGCCCACCGGACGTCGCGGGATCGGCGAGCCACCCTGTCTCGCTCCACCCCGGTGGCGAGCTCGTCGTCGAGTGAGTGAGCATGCGCACGAGCCCGACCTCTCCCGACGCCGCCAGGTCGCGTGCGAGCCGGTGGTCCGGGCCGTACCGGGCCACCTGCCCGATCGAGAGCAGTCCGGGGGCGGCCTCGGCGGCCGCGAGGACGCGGCGCGCCTCGTCCATGGTGCGCGTGATCGGCTTCTCGCACAGCACGTGCCTGCCCGCCTGAAGTGCGGCGATCGTGGCGTCGGCATGGGCGGTCGGCGGCGTGCAGATGTCGACGACGTCGACGTCGAGTTCGAGCAGCGCGCCGAGGTCCGGGAGGACTTTCGCGCCGTACCGGCGAGCGATCCGCTCGGCCTTGCCCGGCACCGGGTCGGCGACCGCGACCAGCCGGACGCCCGGGGAGTCGCGGTAGGCGTGCGCGTGGACGCCGGCGATCATGCCGGCCCCGAGCAGGCCGACCGTCAGCTCTGCGGTCACCGCGTACGGCCCGCGATGGACGGCGCCTCCGTGTGGAGGTCGGGCCCGAAGAACAGGAACACCACGAGGTCCTCGCCTCCGGTGTTGGCGACCTCGTGCTCGCGGATCGCCGCGTCCCGGGTGACCACCAGCTCGTCCCGGCCGGGCTCGCCGCCGCGTACCTCCTGCCCGGCGAACCGGCCCTCCCCGGTCCAGGCGAAGGCGCTGTAGACGCCGGGCTCGCGCAGCCGGTGGACGCCGCCCGGCGGGACGACGAGACGCTTCCCGGCGTACTTGACGGTGTTGTAGAAGATCCAGGTCTCCGCGCCGTCGCCGTCCGCGCCGGCGACGGGCTGCGGGCTCAGGTGGCGGTTCTCGTAGAACCAGGGGTCGCCGTTGAGCTCCCAGTCCACGAAGCCGAGCGGGAACCGCTCGCCGTGCTGCTCGCGGTCCTGCGGGCGGACGTCCTTGAACAGCAGATCCTTGGAGATGATCCGGCCGGCGTTCAGCGCCTGGAACATCGACAGGACGTCGGAGTCCTCCTGCAGCTCCAGGGTGAGGGCCGTGCCGGGGGCGTGCAGCACGCCGGACGGCACGTGGAACCCCTCGCCGGCGACCTGAAGCTCCGCGCGGGCATGCCGGAGGATCAGGTCGCTGTTCCAGCCGACGAGGTAGGGCAGCAGCACTTCGTGCGCGGCTTCCTCCGCGATCCACGGGTGCACGCCGAAGAACGTCTCCGGGTGCGCGCCCAGGTCGGCGCCCGGCAGGAAGTGGTAGGACTCGTCCTTCGCGTTGCGGCCGACCAGCGACGCGAACGCCTGGGGCGGATGGATGTGGTACGGCAGCCGGTGCGCGTAGTCGAAGATCTTCGCCAGCCGGCCGAGCCCCGCGGGGTGCGCGGCGGCGTACGCCGCGCCGAGGATCGCCGCCGGATCGGCGGCCACGGCGTCGCGCAGCAGGAGCCGCTCGCCGTGCTCCCCCACGACGTGGCTGAGCCCCTCGTCCGGAGGACCGACGCGGTTGTCCGCCTTCGTCGTCGAGGCGAGCCACCGCTCGCAGATCGCGCCGCGTTCCCCGGCGTCGTAGGCGTTCTCCGGAAGGCCCAGCCGCCGGCCCGGCGGCAGGAAGTCGCGCGCGACCCAGGCCGGCTCGCACCTCAGCACGCCGTTTCCGGCTTCGAGCAGACGCGTGAGCACGTCCCGGGCCCCGCCCGTGTTCGCCACCGCCACGATCAGCCCTTCACACCGGTGAGCGCGATGCCCTGCACGAACTTCCGCTGGAAGATGATGAACACCACGATCATCGGCAGGGCCGCGATCACCGACCCGGCGAACAACAACGTCCAGGACGTACGGTTCTGCACCACGAACAGGGCGAGGCCGACGGGTGCGGTGATCTTGTCGGGGCTGGACAAGATGATCAAGGGCCAGAAGAAGTCCTCCCACGCCCCCTGGAAGGTGAAGATCGCGGTCGCCGCGAGCGCCGGCGCGCACAGCGGCAGCACGACCCTCAAGAAGATCCGGAACTCGCCCGCGCCGTCGATGCGGGCGGCCTCCAGCAGTGAGTCGGGGATCGAGAGCATGTACTGGCGCAGAAGGAAGATGCCGAACGCCGACACGGTCCCCGGCATGATCAGACCCCAGTAGGAGTCGAGCCAGCCGTGCCCGCCGCCCCCCATCCAGTCGTTGCCGCCGAAGAACGGGATGTGCTTGATGATCAGGTAGTTCGGGATGAGCGTGACCTGCCCGGGGACCATCATGGTCGCCAGGAAGAACACGAAGATCACGTTGCGTCCGGGGAACCGGCGCTTGGCGAAGCAGTAGGCGCAGAGGGCGTTGAAGAACGTCTGCAGCACGGTGATCGCGAGCGCGACGAAGGCGCTGTTGGCGAACCACCGCCAGTCACCGTGTCCCTGGCCCTTCTGGGCGTTGGTGAGGTGACCGACGTTCAGGAAGCCCTTGTAGCCGTCCAGGGTCGGGTTCTTCGGGATCCAGTGCGGCGTCGAGGAGAAGATCTCCCCCATCGGCTGGAACGACGCGCTGATCAGCCAGGCGAACGGGGCCACGAACAGGATCGCGAGCGGGGCGAGCACCAGATAGGTGAACGCCTTCTGCCGCCACCTGAACTGGTTGCTCCCGGACTGCGGCTTCCGTGGCCGCCGGGCGGGCTTCCGCACCGCGGGCGCCGCCTCACGCAGGTCGACTCCGTCGACGACGCCGCTCATGCCTCGAACCCCTGCCGGGCGAAGCGCAGCTGGAACGCCGTGAACACGAGCAGCATGAAGAAGAGCGCGAACGCCAGGGTGCTGGCATAGCCCATGTCGAAGTACTTGAACGCCCAGAGATACATGTAATAGACCATCGTCGTCGTCCTGTTGACCGGGCCGCCGCTGGTCATCACGAAGATCTGGGTGAAGACCTGCAGCGAGCTGATGACCCCCATGACGACCAGGAACAGGGTGGTCGGCCGGAGCATGGGGATCGTGATGTACCGCAGGCGCTGCAACGCGCCGGCGCCGTCGAGGCGGGCCGACTCGTACAGTTCCTCGGGGATCGCCTGGAGGCCGGCGAGGTAGACCACCATCGAGAAGCCGGTGCCCGCCCACACGCTCATCAAGATGACCGCCGGCATCGCGAGGTTCTTGTCCGACAGCCACAGCAGGGGGCCGTCGATGATGTGCGCCTTCAGCAGGTAGTAGTTGAACAATCCGTAGTCACCGTTGTAGAGCCACTTCCAGAGGATGGCCGAGACCACGAACGGGGTGACGACCGGAAGGTAGAACGCGGTCCGGAACACCCCGCGGAAACGCAGCGGCAGGTTGACCAGAAGTGCCAGCAGCAGCCCGATCGCCATCGAGATCGGGACCGAGGCGCCGCTGAAGTAGATGGTGTTCAGCACCGACCCGGTGAACTGCTTGTCGTGCATCATGTCGCGGTAGTTCTGCAGGCCGACGAACGGCTTGTCCGGCTCGATGATGCTCCACCGGTGGAAGGTCAGGTAGACGGCGAAGATCAGCGCGGCCAGCGTGAAGACCGAGAAGATCAGCACGCCGGGCAGCAGGAAGACGTACGCCGACCGTTCCTTCCATACCCGGGCCGGCAGGCTGCGCCGGTTCGTGCGCGGGCCCTCGGACCGGAGGCGTGGCCGGGACCATCGCCGCCTGCCTCTGCCGGGCGCCACGTCCGTCTCGGTCCGCGCCAGCGGCTCTGCTGTCGCCATCACCATCTCCCCCTCCTCAGTGCGCCGCCGGGCCGGGCCGGCCCGGCGACGCATCATCCGGTGCTGTGCACGCTCGGTCAGTGGGCGAGGATCGCCCGGCCCTGCTGGGCGGCGTTGTCCAGCGCCTGCCCGGCGCTCTGGTCGCCGTAGATCGCCTTGCTGAGCTGGTCGTTGAGGATGGTCTCGACCCGCGGGTACTTCGGATTGGCGACCGTGCTCGCGACGCCGCACGACATCAGGTCGGCGAAGGGCTTCAGGACCGGCTTGGCCTTGGCGAGGTCGGCGCCGCCGATCAGCGACTTCGTCGGGGGCAGCAGCGTGCCGTCGGTCTTGTACGTCCAGTTGGCCAGGTTGTCGGGCTGTGAGAGGAACTCGATCCACAGCCACGCGGCGTCGGAGACCTTCGTGTGGTTGAACATCACCAGCGAGTCTCCGGCGAGGGTGGTCTTGCACCCGGCGACCCCGTTGGGGAGCGGCGCCGCCGCCCACTTGCCCTTGATCTTGGGGTACTCATCCGCGAGGGTGCCGGCGAACCAGGCGCCCGCCATGTACATCGCCACGTCGCCCTTCGCGAACGCGACCCGGCCGTCGTAGGAGTTGGAGTTGAGGTAGTCCTTCGGGGAGTACTTGGCGAGGCTCACGTAGAAGTCGGCCGCCGTCTTGGCCTGCTGGCTGTCGAAGGCGATGTCCTTGCCGTCCTTGGTCAGCGCGTCGCCACCGGCCTGGTAGAGCCAGGGGTACCAGTAGTACGCCGACTCCGAGGCGAACATCTCGTAGCCGTACTTGTCGTTCGCCGTGTCGGTGAGCTTCTCGGCGTCGGCCTTGAACTCGTCCCAGGTCTTCGGCGGGGCGGTGATCCCGGCCTCCTGGAAGCGGTCGGTCCGGTAGAACAGGCCGGTCGTCTCGCCGTCGAACGGCAGCCCCCACATCTTGTGGTTCCAGGTGACGAACGTCCTGAAGCCGTCGACGTAGTTGTCGGCCTTCACGACCTTGCTGCGGCCCATGTAGTCGTCGAGGTCGACGAGCGCCCCTCTGGCGGCGTAGTCGCTGGTGTCGCTGGCGTTGATGTAGGCGACGTCAGGGGGGTTGTTGCCGGCGATGCGGGTGGTGAGCACCTGCTGCGCCTGCTCCGACGGGGCGTTCTCGAATTTGATCGTGATGTTCGGGTGCTGCTTGTGGAACGCGGCGGCCAGCTTCTTCATCTGCGGTTCGTTGCCGACCCAGGAGAAGAACGTCACGGTCTGCGGCGAGGTCGGGTCCTTCACCGGACCTGCGCCCGTGCCGACGGTGGCGCCCGGCTTCTTTCCATCGCTTCCGCACGACGCGAGGCTCAGAAACGTCGCGAGCGCCAACGTGACGATCGCCGGAGCCTTCCAGGACCTATGGACTCTCACCAGACCTGCTCCCTACTACTCGCTCAGTGGAGGACACGGAGCCGTGAACACGATGCAAATCGATTGGCTAACTGGCGGGCAGTTTTGTCAAGCGCCGAGCGTTTGTCAATGGATTCGGGTGGCGAACGTCACCTTGTGACGGCCCCGAGACCCCCGGGACGGCGGCCGCGAGCCCGCCCGAGCGGTCCGACGGGGCGGTGCCGTACCGGCGCCGGTAGGCACGCCCGAAGTGCGAGAGGCTGTTGAAACCGGCGGCGTGACACACCTCGGTCACCGACGACGAGGTCGACGCCAGCAGGGAACGGGCGAACCTAAGACGGCGTTCCTGCAGGTAGAGCTGGAAGGACGAGCCGGTGTAGTCCCGGAACCGCTCGCTGAAGTAGTTCGGCGACAGATGCGCCCGCCGGGCGGCGTCGGCGAGCGATATCGGCTCTCGGAAGTGCCGGTCGACGTAGCGGACCGCGGCCCGCAGCTCGTCGGCCACGCCCGGACGGTCGTCGGCGACCGCCGCCCCGCGCGGCTGGTGGCGCGCCAGCGCGACCACCAGGCACCCCACCAGCGCCTCGACCAACCGCGCGCTGCCCAGCCGTGGCTCCTCCAACTCGGCCTGGAGCCGGCGCAGGTCCGGTTCCGCGCCGAGGAAGTCGTCGGTCTGCCATGGGAAGTCACCGACCGAGGGCGGCCCCAGGTCGGCGAGCTGCCGCTCGATGAGTCCGGGGTCGATGACCGTGTTGTAGCAGCCCAGGGGCTCGCGACCGGCCGGCCGGATGGCGTGGAAGTCCGCCGGCGACAGCAGGAAGGCACTCCCCCTGCCGATCGGCCGCACGACGCCGTTCACCACGTGCTCGGCCGCACCCGAGACCACCAGGCACAGCTCGTAGTAGTCATGCCAGTGCACGTCGACGGTGCGCAGCCGCGGGCGCATCACCCGTGCGCCGCTGTCGGGAAGGAGGAGCGACTCGGTGCTGAACCGCTCGACCGGGTCGGTCATGGGCCGCCCATCCTGTCAAATCGTTTTGCGGCCGGATTTCCCAGTAGGATACGGCCATGTCGAGGAGCGAGCCAGCGTCCGACCAACCCTCGCGCGTGACGATCGCGCAGGTCGCCAGCCGCGCCGGGGTGAGCCCCACCACCGTCTCCCACGTGATGTCCGGCAAGCGCGCGGTCGGGGCCGCCACCCGGGGCACCGTGATGGAGGCGATCCGCGAGCTCGGCTACCGGCCGAACATCGTGGCCCGCAACCTGCGGACCCGGAAGTCGCACATGATCGCGGTCGTCGTCCCGGACATCACCAACCCGTTCTACGCCGTGCTCACCCGGGGCCTGGCGGACGCCGTCGACGCCGCCGGGCACGGGACGTACGTCTGCAACACCGACGGCCAGCACGACCGGGAGCGCAAGTTCTTCCAGGACGCCATGGACCGGGGAGTGGACGGCATCGTCTTCGCGTCCGGCGAGACCGCGTCGCAGGTGACGTTCGGGGAAGCCGACCAGCAGACCCCCATCGTCTGCATCGGTGACCAGCTCGACCACCCCCTCTGCGACGCGGTCGTCCCGGACGACGAGACCGGCTCTCGCGCGGCCGGCTCCTTCCTGGCCTCGCGCGGCTACCAGCGGATCGCGATGATCCAGGGCCCGTCTCATTACGGCGTGGCGCGCGCCGCGGGCTTCCGCGCGGCCATGCAGGCCGCGAAGCGCAAGCTCCCGGCCGAACGCATGGTGCGCGGCGACTGGACCCGTAAGGGGGGCTATGAGGCCATGAAGACGCTCATGGCGCTCAAGGCCCGGCCCGACGCCGTCTTCTGCGCGAACGACCTGATGGCGATCGGAGCGCTCGACGTGGCCCACGAACGGGGACTCTCCGTCCCGAAGGACGTCGCCATCGTGGGCTTCGACGACGTCGACGCCGCCACCATCGTCACACCGCTTCTGACCACGATCCGCAACCCGGCGTACGAGGCCGGCGGCACGGCCGGCGACCTGCTGATGAGCCGGATGTCGGGCCGCTACACCGGTGCCGGGCGGACCGTCGTACTCCCCTGCCCGCTGATCGAGCGCGGCACCGCCTGAACGGCGGCCGGCCACCTCACGCCTCCGGAAACGTCACGACTGCCTTCACGAACCCCTCCGGCTTCTCCCGCAGGGTGGTGAAGGCGGCGTTGATCTCCTCGAGCGGGAAGCGGTGGCTGATGAGGCCGTCCATCGACAGCACCCCGCCGGCGAGGAGACGCATGCCGACCGACATGCCGCGCATGATCACCGCGAGGTCGCGGAAGTGGGCGTTGACGAGCGTGAACGCCATCCAGTTCCAGTAGGCCAGCGGAATGGTGCGGTCGGCGCCCTGGTGGAAGCCGACGATCGCGATCGTGCCGCTCATCCGGGTGGTGTCACCGCACACCGTGAGGGCGCGCTGGGTGCCGGTGCACTCGAAGGTGATGTCGGCGCCGGTCCCGCCGGTGAGGGACCGTACGACGTCGGGCAGCGACTCCTTCGTCACGTCGACGGTCCGCGTGGCGCCGAGCCGGGCGGCGCGCCGCAGGGCGTCGGCGCGCGCGTCGGCCACGATCAGCTGCCGCGGGCCGCGCAGGGCGGCGAGCCTCTGCACCAGGTTCCCCATGAACCCGGCCCCGATGACGACCACGTCGTCGCCCAGGCGGACGCCGGCGGCCTCGACGGCGTTGGCGGAGCAGGCGATCGGCTCCGCGAGCGCCTCGTCGAGCGGGCCGTCGCCCGCCGGGAAGCAGTACGCCGCGCGCACCGCGACGTACTCGGCGAAACCGCGCTCGGTGACCCAGACGCCGACCCGGTCCCCGACCGCCGGCGCGGTCACCTCGGCGCCGATCTCGACGACCACGCCACTGACCTCGTGGCCCAGGTAGCGGACCTCACCCGCCGGCGGGCCGGTCTGCCACTGCTCGAGCTCGGACGCGCACACGCCCGAGACCACGACGCGGACCAGCACCTCGTCCGGCTCGATCGACGGGACCGGGGCCTCCTCGACCTCCCAGGTCTCGGGCCCGCGCAGCGCCGCGATCCTCACGGCAGCTCCCCGTCGTGGAAGACCACGATCGCGTAGACGCCCAGCGAGCCGAGGCGTAGGACGTGCGCGCTCTCCTCGCGGACCACCTCCAGCGGCGTTCGCGTCCCGTCGCTCGCCACCGCGGTCGCGTGCTCCCGGTCTTCGGGCAATCGCACGCGGAGCGGGACGTCGGTGAGCGTGCGCACCGCGTCGGTGTCGTGGTCGTAGTCGTAGTTGACCAGGTGCAGCGCGTACGAGCCGTCGGCCAGGTGCTGGAGGTTCGCGGCGACCGACACCGTGGTCTCGACCTGCCGCCCGTGCGGGAGCAGCTCGCCGAGCACGGCATGGCCCGCGGTCCGGACGTTCGCGTGCCGCGGGAGGGAGCCCGCCGCCCGGTCGGTGACGACGACCGTCCCGCCCGCCGCGAGGTACCCCTCGATGGCGGCGGCCTGGCCCTCGGTCAGCGCGAAGACGTCCGGGAGGATCACGGTCGAGTACCGCAGCAGCGCCTCGGCGCTCGCGCCGTCCGGCGCGGTGACGCCGTCCGGCCAGATCACCACGTCGTACGGCACGGCTGCGTCCGACAGCGTCTTCGTCACGACGCGGTAGGGCACCACCACCGACTCGTCGCGCGCGTTGCTGGTGTTGTCGCTGGCGTCCGCCTTGCCGATCAGCTCGCGGGTGCTCTCGACGCCGAAGACGACCGCGACCTCGTTGACGGTCCGGCGCGCGAACAGCCGCTCGTTGTCGGCCAGGAACGCCTGGATCCCGCTCGCCAGCCCGTGGGGCGCGTAGAAGGAGTCCTCGATGACGCTGCCCATCCACGAGCCGTAGGGCACCGACATGTTCGCGCCCAGCGCCGCCGCCTCGAACAGCGAGAGCCGGAACAGGTCATACCCCTTGCCCTTCCCGAGCAGGTCGATCAGCTCCGGAACCACGCCGCCGTACGGGTTCTCGACCACGACGACGTCCTTGTCACCGGCGAACGCCGCGACGTAGCGGTACCAATCCGGCTGGCGGTACGTCGTGTTCCGCATCTCGGTGATGACCAGGTCGACGTCGTCGGCCAGGGCGAGGTACATCGGCTCGAGGTTGAAGAAGTTGCCGGAGACGATGATCTCCCGGCCCGACGACCGGGCGTACTCGCGGGCGTAGTCGGCGAGCTCGGCGAAGTATTTCTTGATCGAGAGGCACTGGAAGGCGTAGTAGTCGCCGAACAACGGCGTCGACTCGCGGTCCGACATGAAGTCGTGGCCCTGCGCGAGCAGCCAGTCGCCGTAGTGGAAGGTCTCGAGATCGACCCCGTCGAGCGCGACGTCCACCTTCGAGGGCTTCAGCCCCTGGAGGTAGGCGCGGAACCCCTTCATGCAGTCCTTGCAGAAGCAGGCGCCGTACTGGAACGCGCCCATCGGCAGCTCGGCCTCGTCGAGCTGGATCCCGTCGACACCGGCGTCGACCTGGATCCTGATCACCGCCTTGAGGTACTCCCGCCAGACCGGGTTGTTGCGGTCCATGTAGAAGCACTGGTGCTCGCGATCCGGGCACTCCACCCAGTGCGCGTGGCAGGGCCGGCCGTGGATGTCGCGGACCACGCACTCCTCGATCAGGTCGGTGACCGGCTCGCCGTCGGAGTTCACCAGCCCGCCGGGGAAGTAGTGCTCGACCGGCTTCCAGAGCTTCGGGTACCGGTTGGAGGAGAACTCACGCAACCCCAGCCAGCCGCGCTTTCCCACGCCGCGCAGCTCGTTGAGGGCGAGGACGGCATCTTCGGCCTCGGTCAGCTCGACCGGGAACTCCCAGCCCTGGGCCTCGAAGACGATGCCCAGCACCTTGATGCCCCGCTCGTGGCAGGCGGCGATGAACTCGCTGTCGTTGACGAAGCCGTAGAAGCGCGAGCGGGCGTCGACCGGGCCGTACGCCTCCTGCTCGAGGTACGGCAGGGCCAGCGAGCCACCGCCCATGGACGACCACACCAGCACCGTGGCGCGGTAGTCGACGAGATCGTCGACCATGCGCAGGCGCCGGGGCGGGAGACTCGGGTGGTAGCAGTGCTGGCGGGGGAACCAGGCATCGAAGTAGACACCGCGGTGCATGGGCGGGCCCTCCTGGGGCGGTGGATCAGACGTGGACGTGGGGGGCGAGGGTGCGGTGCGCGATGGTCAGGCCCTGGCGGACCCGGCCGGGGTCACCGCTCCAGACCGGGTCCTCGTGCTCGACGGAGACGACGCCGTCGTACCCGTGCTGGTGGAGCGCGTCGATCAGGCGCCGCCAGTCGACCTCGCCGAGGCCGGGGATGCGGTAGCGCCACCACCCGCTCACCCAGGGCTGTTTGCCGAGCACCTGCCCGAACACCCCGTAGCGATCGCGGGCGGCGGCGTGCACCTCGATGTCCTTGGCCTGAACGTGCAGGATCCGGTCGGCGTGCGCCTCGAGCGCGGCCAGCGGGTCGATGCCGAGCCAGACCAGGTGCGAGGGGTCGTAGTTGAGCCACAGCCCGAGGTCGGCCAGCCAGCCCCAGAGCTCGGGTGAGTACGCGAGGTTGGCCGGGTAGCCGTCGGGATGCCAGCCTTCCATCGGGCAGTTCTCGATCACGAGGCGTACGCCGCGGGCCGCGGCGTACTCGACCAGCGGTGGCAGCACCGTCTCGGCCAGCCGGAGGTTCTCGGCCATCGTGAGCGTCACGTCGCGGCCGACGAAGGTGCCGACCAGGCCCACGCCGAGCAGCTGGGCGGCGTCGACGCACCGGCGCAGGTGCGCGTGCGTCGCCTCGCGGACCTCGCGGTTCTCGTGCAGGTTGTTCTCGTAGTAGGCGACCGCCGACAGGGTCAGGCCGTGCCGGTCGAGGATCGACCGAACCCGGCCGGCGTCGGCCGGTCCGAACGTCTCGACGTCCAGGTGGCCGGCCTCCCAGTCGCGGCCGGGCCGGTCCGGCCAGGCGGCGACCTCGAGAGCGGCGTACCCGTGGTCGCCGGCCCACCGGGCGATGTCCTCGAGCGACTCGCCCGGCAGGCAGGCGGTCAGAAGTCCTAGTCTCACGCGCGGGCGGGTGCGTTCGCGTAGTCGTTGCCGGCGAGGTCGGCCCCCCGGGCCAGCCAGATCCTCCAGCCCTCGTTCTGCGGGACGTCCTGCATCTTCACCGAGCTCGGGAAGTAGCGCATGGTGTAGCCGGTGCGACGCGTGGCGCTGGTGTTGGCCCGGGCGCCGTGGACGATCCGGCCGTCGTGCATCGAGAACTCGCCGCGCCCCAGCTCGAAGTAGACGGCCTTCGCCTCGTCCACACCGGCGAGCTCGGCGTGGAAGGTCTGCTCGGTCATGTCGGTCGGCCGGTAGTCGTCGGAGAACCCGCCGTTCAGGTGGGAGCCCGGAATGACGCGCATGCAGCCGTTCTCCTGGAACGAGCCGTCCTCCAGGGCGAGCCAGATCGTCACGATGTGGTCGTAGCTGTCGAAGCGGCCCTTCCAGAACGCGCTGTCCTCGTGCCAGGGCGTGGCCCGGCCGGTGAAGGGGTCCTTGGAGATGAAGTGGCTCGACCAGAGGGCGATGTCCGGGCCGACGAGCGGCTCGATCCAGTCGAGGACCTCGTCGGAGAGCAGGTGGTCCAGCAGCCGCTCGTCGCGGTAGTGCGGCGTGTCGAGCTCGTCGGAGAGCTTGTCGCCCTTGTCGTCGAGGTGCTCGTTGAAGATCAGCTCGAGCTGCGAGAGGCGATCTTCCGAAAACAACCGGCGGCCGGGCAGCAGATAGCCGTTCTCACGGAAGAACGCCACGTCGGCGTCGGTCAGGGTCTCGGTCATGGCGGTGACGCCTTTCCAGGTACGAGGTGATCCGGGGAGTGGGCGAGGACGACGCTACGGTCACGCGGCCGGGGGTCACGACGCCTATCTTCGGCTGGGCTCGACTTATCTTCCGAAGGCGCGTCGCCGGACGTCGTCCCGGGCGCGATCAGCCCTTGTCCAGAGCTCGGATGATGTCGACGAAGAGCTCCATGTCCTGCAGGTAGTCCTCCGGGGTCGTCTTGGGCGTCGCCCCCGTGGTGACCACCTCGTGGAAGTACTCGAGCTCGTAGGTGTAGGGGTCCTTGAGGTGCGGGCGCCGCACGGAACGCTCGTAGGAGTCACCGTCGGTGAGCTCCAGATGCAGCGTCGTCGGGAAGTGCCGGACATAGGGCGTGTCGTACTCCACCTTCATCGTGCCGCTCGCGCCGTAAACCTCGATATACGTATCGTAACGCAGCTGTTCGTCCACCCCTGTCTCGTAGGTGACGACGAAGTCATCGTAATCGAGGAGAGCGACAACGTATCCGCCACTGCGCCACATCTTCGCCGCCGAGACCTCCTTCGGGCGGCCGAGCAGCTCCCTCATGGCCGAGAGGTCGTGACTGCCGAGGCCGCAGAGCAACCCGTAGGTCCACTCCAGCTCCTGCGGAACCTCGCCCAGCGCCTCCTTCACCAGCGCCGACCGGCGCGCCCACTTCTCGTCGACCGCCTCCTGGGGGACGTCGGCCGGCCGGTCGACGTATGACGTCTGGTCGACGATCAGCCGGTTCTCGCCGATCACGTCGTGGACGCGCGCGTAGCGGATCGGGCCGAGTTCGGGCAGCTTCTGGACCGCCTCGGTGAACGCCGGCGCGAAGCGCCGCATGTAGGCGACCATCACGGTCTTCCCCGACCGGTCGCGCGCCGCGATGATCTCCTGGGCCTCGCGGGGGCTGAGGCACATCGGCTTCTCGACGAGCACGTCGAGGCCCGCGTCGAGCGCCGCGATCGTGCAGTCCGCGTGGTACTCGTCGCTGTTGAGCACGATCACGCAGTCCAGGCCGCCGGCGGCGAGCATCTCGCGAAAGTCGGTGTAGCGGTGCTCGACCTGGTGGCGACCGCCCAGGCGCTCCACCAGACTCGGCGAGATGTCGCAGATCGCCGCGAGCTCGTAGCGATCGGGCAGTGACTCGATGACGGGCAGGTGGATGACCTGGGCGACCTCGCCCAGTCCGATGACGCCGACGCGCAGCTTGCTCACTGTTGTACCTCTCGGTAAGGGTGGTCCGGCAGGGCGGCCGGTGGAGAACGCGAGGGTCAGACCGCCGTCCAGCCGGCGCCCGCGGCCGAGGATCGCTCGACGGCGTCCAGCACCCGCTGGACCTGGAGGCCGTCGGCGAACGACGGCGTCGGCGGCGTGCCCGCCGCGACGTCGCGTACGAAGTCGGCGATCTCGTGCACGAACGTGTGCTCATAGCCCAGTCCGTGGCCCGGAGGCCACCAGGCGCCGGTGTAGGGATGGTCGGGCTCGGTGACCAGGATCCGGCGGAACCCGGCGTCGCGGGGGTGCGCGGTGCCGTCGTACACGTGCAGTTCGTTCATCGACTCGAAGTCGAAGGCGATGCCGCCGGCCGAGCCGTTGAGCTCGATCCGCATGGCGTTCTTGCGCCCGGTGGCGAACCGGGTCGCCTCGTAGGTCGCGAGCGCGCCACCGTCGGTGCGCCCGAAGAACACCGCGGCGTCGTCGACGGTGACCTCGCCGGTCTCGGCGCCGCCGCTCGCGCTCAGGCCGGACGTCTCCTGCGCGAGGGGACGGCGCTCGACGAAGCGGGTGAGGTGGCCCGAGACCTCGGTCAGGCGCTGGCCGGTGAGGAACTGGGAGAGATCGACGACATGGGCGCCGATGTCGCCGAGCGCGCCGGACCCGGCCTTGTCCTTTTGCAGCCGCCAGACCAGCGGGAACTCCGGGTCCACGATCCAGTCCTGCAGGTAGTGGGCACGTATGTGGCGCACCGTGCCCACGGCGCCTTCCTCGACGAGCCGCCTCGCGTAGGCGAGCGCCGGCGTACGCCGGTAGTTGAACCCGACGGAGGACAGGACGCCTCGCCCTTGTGCCGCCTCGGCCGCGGCGGTCATCTCCTCGGCCTCGGCGACGGTGTTCGCCAGCGGCTTCTCACACAGAACGTGCTTCCCGGCCTCCAGGGCCGCGAGGGCGATCTCGGCGTGGGTGTCACCCGGCGTGCAGATGTCGACGACCTGGACGTCGTCCCGGTCGAGTACCCGCCGCCAGTCCGTGGTCCAGTCCGCCCACCCCAGCTTGTCGGCGGCCGCCCTGGTGGCGGACTCCGTACGGCCGCAGATCACGTTCATCTCCGGACGGACCGGCAGGTCGAAGAACCGGTGGGCGTTGCGCCACCCCTGGGAGTGAGCGGCGCCCATGAACGCGTAGCCGATCATCGCCACTCCGAGTCCGGGCCGCGGGCCGCCGGGCTTGTGCGCACTCATGCTTGCTCCTTGATGCAAATCGATTTGTTCCTCGGCCGGCTCATGGCAGGGCGCCCATCCGTTCGAGGAACAGCTTCCGGAAGGCCGGCGCGTCCACCGCCGTCGCGATCCGGCAGTTGGACTCGGGCGGGTCCTCCCACATCAGGAGGTCGGCCACCGCCACCCCGCGCGTGACCCGGCCGGCCGTCTCGACGGCGACGTGCGCCTCGTTCCAGGTCACCAGGTCCGGACGGGTGACCACCGCGACGGCGAGGGGGTCGTGCAGCGCGCAGCTGCCCTGCTCGATCGCCTCGCGCGGCTTGACCCGCTCCTGGAAGTCGATCCAGGCCTCGGTGTGGCGTGCGGCGATCCGGCCGAACTCTCCTCCGGACGCCAGGGCCCGCGCGTCCTCGCGGCTCAGCCGTACCCGGCGGGTCACGTCGAGTCCGACGAACCGCAGGCGCGCGCCGCTCTCACAGACCGCCTGGGCCGCCTCCGGGTCGCACCAGAAGTTGTACTCCCCCGGCATCGCCGCGACGTTGGTCTGCTCCAGGAACACCCCGCCCATGACGACGACCTCGCGGACCGCGCCGGCGACCCCCGGCGCGACCGCGAGCGCGCGTGCGACGTTGGTCAGCGGCCCGATCGCGACGATGGTCAACAGCCCCGGCTCGGCGAGCACCCGGCGCGCGATCTCCTCGGCCGCGACGCCATCGGCCGGGGCACCCTGCACCACGGGCACGTCGCCGCGGCCGAGCACCTGGAGCAGCTCGCGGGTCAGCCTTGTCGAGGTCACGACGTCACTGTTGCCGCCGACCGTCGTGACCAGCTCGACGCGGAGGCCGGGGTCGGCGAGGGCCAAGGCGAGCGCGAAGCCGTCGTCGATGTCCGACCCCGGTGCCCCCATGGCCAGGTCCGTGTCGAGGATGATCCGGGTCGGCTCCGAGGTCAGCGGCTCGCCCACAGCAGACCTCGCTCGGTCAGCGTCCGTACATCGGGGTGGTCGAGGTCCTCCAGCTTGTGGCCGATCGTCGAGACGAAGACCTTGCCCTTCCCCCACTGGCGGGTCCAGACCGCGGGGCAGGTCAGCTCATCACGCCACGGCGTCTCGTCACCCACGCCGAACGTGGTCGTGGCGAGCACGTCGTTCAGCTCGTCGGTGAGTACCCAGTACTGCTCGGTGTTCAGCTCCCAGCGGTCCAGGCCCTCGACGATCCGATGCCCGCGCCTCTCCGGTACGACGGCCACCTCGTGCGTGACGAAGCCGCCCGGGTGCGCGGCCCACTGCCCGCCCGTGAGGTGGAGGTAGTCGGGTGAGCCGCGGAAGGAGTCGCAGACGCCGCCGTGCCAGCCGGCGAGACCGGTGCCGGCCGCGACCGCGGCGGACAGCCCGAGCACCTGCTCGTCGGTGGCGACGCCCTGGGTGTAGCACTGCACGACGAGGTCGGTCGCGGCCAGCTTCTCGCCGTCGGCGTACACCTCGGGGCCTTCGTGCACCTCGACGGCGTAGCCGTGCTCCTCGAGGAACGGGATGAACCTCTCGGTCGCCTCGATCGGGCTGTGCCCCTCCCAGCCGCCCCGGACGACCAGAGCCTGACGGGTGCGCCCACTGTCCATGCTTCTCCTAGGTGAGAGGTCTGGATCGGCACACTAGCCAATCGATTTGCGAAAGGCCAGGGATCCGCCGGCGCGACCCGCGCTGCGGGGTGGCCGAGAAGGTCTGCGGCGTACGGGCCAGGTCGGCGACGGTGTCGTCGCTCTCTCGCGTCCAGGGCGAGACGCGTGCCGCACCCCGCACCGCCGCCGGTATCGCGGGCGTATCGGAAAGCGCATACGCCAACGCAACGGCCCTCTGTCTTCAGTAGAGGGATGGAACGCATGGGTGATCGGCCGTCCGCGGCCCGGTTCGCCCCAGGAGAGGATCGTGATCATGGACTCGGAATCCGTACGCGGCGTCGACCGGCGACGGCTGCTCGGGTGGAGCGGATTGGCGGCCGTCGGCGTGATGGCGGCCGGCGCGCCGCTGGCCGGTGTCCGCCCCGGCTACGCCGATCCGGCCTCGACCGGCGACGGCGTCCCGCCGGCCACCCGGCCCGGCGGGGCCTATGACCGGTACGTGGCGAAGCTGGCCGCCGAGGGGAAATTCTCCGGCGTGGTGCTGTTGTCCCACCGTGGCCGGACGGTGCTGTCCCGCAGCTACGGCATGGCCGACGAGGAGAAGGGGATCCGCAACCACGAGGGCACCGCGTTCAGCCTCAGCTCGGCGGGCAAGCCGTTCGGCGCGGTGGCCATCCTGCAACTGGCACAGCGGGGCGAACTGCGCTTGTGGGACACGGTGGGCACGTACCTGACGGGCTTCGCCAAGGACATCGCCGAGCAGGTGACCATCCACCACATGCTTTCTGGCACCTCCGGGATGGACAGCCCGGACGAGGACGTGCAACGCGTCTTCCAGAGCCGGGATGAGGTGCAGGCGTACTACGAGCAGTGGGCCAGGAAGTCGAAGCTGGTCGCCGCCCCCGGCACTCCCACCGACCACGCCGGCTCCGAGATCGCCATCCCCGCGCTCATCGTGGAGGCCGTGACCGGCAAGACCTACTGGGACTATGTCGAGGAGCATGTCTTCGAGCGCTGCGGCATGACCGGCACGGCGTTCTCCACGAGGCCGCAGTGGCTCACCGACGAGCACCTCGCACACCCGTACATGACGCTGGCCGACGGCAGCCAGGTGGACGCGGTCCGCAATCTCGACAAGGGCAGTCCTTACCCGTACGAGCTGGACAAGAACCCGGGTCGGGGTTTCATCGACGCCCCCGGGGACGGCGGCTTCGCCACCGCCCCGGACCTGGTCCGCTTCGCGCACGCACTGGCCGACGGCACGGTGCTGGACCGGCCCTACGCCGACCTGCTCACCGGGGCCAAGATCCCCCACCCGCCCCAGACCCAGGGCTTCCAGGCGCCGACCACCGCCGACGCGTCGTTCGGGGCGTACCACCTGCCGGTTCACATCGTCGACGGCCAGTGGGTGTACGGACGTGCCGGCGCCAACCCCGGTGTCGGAGCCAGCTGGAACATCTACCCGTACAGCGGCTGGGTCGGCGTCATCCTCGGCAACCGCGACGGCGTGCCGCTGCAGGAGATGGCCGAACATGAGACAAAGGCCGTCACCGGCCAGGATGGATGAGCAGAACCATTCCGATATCGCCACTAAAATAGTCTGCTGGAAAGGTCCGTAATGACTGTTTTAGCAGACACTGTAATGCGGTGACCGCCGCTATCCGGCCGCGCTTACGCCGGCGGCACTCGGTCGTGGCGCTGCTCTGCGTCGTAGTAGTGACGATCGGCGCGATCGCCGTGGTCGTGTGGCGGTCGATGCCGGACTATCGCATCGCGTTCCTGGTCGACACCTCGACGGCCGAGGCCTCGACGGCGGTGGCGGGCGCGGTGGGCGCCGCGGTGCAGAACACCGGTGACGATGACGCGCTGTCCCTGCGCCGATTCGGGGGCCGGTGCGGCGACCCGGACGACACGGCACAGGTCGTGGGGGCAGGTGCCGGGCACGCCGCGCGGATCAGCCGTTCGGTCCGCGGGCTGGCGACCGGGGGTTCGGCCACGCTGGAGGACGGGGTCCTGGCCGCGATCAAGGATTTCTCCGGCCATTACCCGTTCCGCGGCAGGAAGAGCAACCGCATCATCGTGATCACCGGTCGCGGCACCGACGCCTGCACCCGCGACCAAGCGGCGGTGAAGAGGACGCTGCAGGAGAAGGTGAAGGCCGCCGGGCTCGGCCTGGACTTCCGGTTCGTCGGCTACCTGACCCCCATCGGCGAACAGGCGAACCTCACCCAACTCGCCTCCGCCGTCAACGCACAGGCACCCGAATTCGCCAGGACACCTGCCGACCTGACCGCGATACTCAAACACCTCATCATCCCAAAACCCGTCGAAGCCATACCGGTGAAGACACCAGCGCTCTTGGTCGCCGACGTCCGGCAATGCACCACCTCGAACACGGCAGGCGGGGGGCCGGCCGGACCGGTCCCCGCCTCGGTCAAGCTCCCCGCCATCGTCCAGCGGCCACCTGACACCAGCGTCTACGGCACTTCTCTCCCGAGGAGGGAGGGCGATACGCCGTACTACGTCGTAGGGCCACCCGGAGGGCCGTGCAAGGCGACCGTCAGTGGAGACGGCCACGAAACACTGACCGTGGGAAGCAGGGACAACGGAATCGTGTACGACGTGCCCAGTGGTGTCGCCGTGAATTCCATCGTCGAATGCGAGTTCTTCCCAGAAATTGCGCGTTACATCCTTCGTGGCGATCCGACCGATGATCTCTGTGGAAGTGCCCACCCGACCGGTGATCAGCACGTATCCGAGATACCGACCGGCTCCGAGGGGCTCTATGCCTCCTTGGTATCCGACCCGTCCGGCCGATCCATGCGATCGTCCAAGAAAATCGGCGGCCCCTCGGTCGAGCTCGTCGCGGATTACCTCGGGAAAAACGGACCGCAGGGCGCAGAGACCATTTTCTGCACGCTCCCATCCACTCTGGCGGAGACATGCACGGCGGAACTGCAATATTTCCTTGCCCAGTACATAAGTCATCTCGACGTGCACGTCGTCGTGTCATCCAACGTCTATACCGGAATCGCCGCACTCGTGGAGCAAGCGATGCGCTGAGCACGGCCAGAGCGCGTCTGCCGGGAGATCACCAGGTCCGCTGAGTCGGTCAGGAGGGCTGTGGCGGGTGGGCGAGGTCGGCGACGGTCTCGTCGCCCTCGATCAGGGCCAGGGCGACCTCGGTGAGCTTGCGGTTGTGGCTGCGGGCGTAGCCGCGGAGGGCGGTGAACGACTCGTCCATCGACAGGCCCCGGCGTTCGGCGAGGAGGCCCTTGGCCTGTTCGATGATGATGCGGGTGTTCAACGCGCTCTGGAGCTGCTGGGAGAGCACCTGCTGCTCGCGGGTCGAGCGCTCGGCCAGGATGCCGATGGTGGCGACGTCGGCGAAGGCCTGGCACAGGGCCGTGGTGGCCGGGTTCAGCCCGTCGGGCCGCGCGCTGAACAGGTTCAGTGCGCCGATGACGCGTTCCCGCAGCCTCATCGGCAGTGCGTGCACCGCGACGAAACCGGTCTCGGCGGCCGCCGCGGCGAACTCCGGCCACCGTTGCGGCGCCGCGCGCAGGTCGGGGCATGCGACCGGTTCTCCGGTGGTGAAGCAGTCCAGGCACGGGCCCCGTTCGCTCTGCAGCTGGAACAGCTCGAGCTGTTCGACCTGCAGGGTGGACGCGGCGACCAGCTGCAGGTGGTCCCGCTGGTCGGTCAGCAGGATTCCGGCGGCGTCGACCTCCAGCAGCTCCGCGCACCGTTCGGTGAGCGTGTGCAGGAAGTCGATGACGTCGAAGTCGGCCACCAAGGTGTCGGCCAGCTCCACGAACACGCGCGACAATCGCTCTTCGGCTGACATCGTCACTCCTCTTTCCCCTTCGCCGCTCACGGACATCGAAGGCGTCCGCTCCGGGCCGTCAGTCATCGTCTTCACCGCTGAACCGCAGCCGACGGTCGATGACCAGACGAGCGGTCCGGCCAATGCTGATCTCGTGGGCGAAGGCGTAGGCGCGCAGCCGCAGCAGTGCCTCCTCCAGCCCGGCGTCGAGTTGGGCGGCGACCATTCCGGTCGCCTGGTAGATCTCCACCTGTCCGGACGACAGGCCGCCATGGGGCCATCGCTGCTCCGGCTCCGCGACCCCGTCCGCGTCGGCCCGCGACTGGTGGAGGACGAGGTGGAGCGCGGCCGAGGCGAACGTCAGCGCGTCGGCCAGCTGTGCGTCCTCCAGCGGTCCCGGCCGTACCCGGTACAGGTCGAGCACACCCACCCGGATCGCCCCGACCTGCAGCGGAAACGCGAACACCGCCCCGGCCCCGGCCGTGACCGCCGCCGGTACGAACATCGGCCACAGAATCGCGGCGTCGCCGGCGGCGAGATCGGGGGCGAGCACCATCGTCCGCTCCGTCCATGCCTGCACGCAGGGCCCCTCTCCCAGCGTGAACTGGGCCTCGTGCAGGACCTTTGAGACCGGATCGGTCGCGTGCATCAGCAGCCGCCGGTTCAGGTCGCTGGCCAGCCACAACGCCGCGCCGTCCACCCCGAGCACGGGCACACACGCGGCGCACAGGGACCCGACCGAGACCGTGCCGCCGACGGCGTACCCGGCGATCGACGCCCAGATTCGGTCCGCCCGGCTCTCACCCACGCCCGGCACCCGCATCCGCTGTCATGATCTGCTCACCGTAGGCCACTTCTCGCTTCCGCGCTCGCCGGTGACGGTGACGCGATGACGGCCGGGAGGGTTCTCCCCTCCCGGCCGTCCGTGTCGTCCGCCAGGGCGGTCACCCGGCCCGTGTCCTCACCCCGCCTCCACCATCTGCGCCACGACGCTCTCGTCCGGCGCGGACTCCCCTGCGCCCGTGGGGCGGTTCCGGATCATGAAGATCGTGCCGATCAGGGTGAGCATCGCGATCCCGGCACCGACGGCGAAGGCGCGGTCGAAGCCGGTGACCAGCGTGTGCTTGTAGGCGTGGCCCGCACGGGCGGAGCCCGCGGCCGCCGTCCAGGCGACGGTGCTCAGCGCGGCGAGCCCGACGGCACCGCCGATCTGCCGGCCGGCGTTGAGCACGCTGGCGGCCACCCCGGAGTCCGCGTCGGCGACGCCGGAGAGCGCGACCAGCGGCAGCGGCACGAACAGCAGGCCCAGCCCGGCGCTGGTGACCAGGATGGGACCGAGCAGTCCGCCCGCGTAGCCGGCGTGCTCGGACACCAGTGACAGCCAGTACAGGCCGCCTGCGCAGCCGGCGGTGCCGGCCAGCAGCAGCGGGCGGGCGCCGATCCGCGGCATCAGCGCGGAGGCGGCCACCGAACCGGCCAGCACCGCTGCGGTCAGCGGCAGGAACGCCACCCCGGCCCGCAGGGCCGAATACCCCCAGATCTCCTGGACGAACAGGGTGAGGAAGTAGAAGACGCCGAACAGCACGGTGCCCACGCCGAGCATGAGGAGGTTCGCGCCGAGCCGGCCGCGGTCGCGCAGCAGCCTGCCGGGCAGCAGGGCGTGCGGGCTCCGCGCCTCGATGAGGCCGAACGCGGCGAGCAGTACGACGCCGGCCGTCAGTGAGACGACCACCCTGGCGTCGCCCCAGTGGGACACGCCGTCCGGGCCGGTCGCCGCGCCGGAAAGGCCGTAGACGAGCGCGGAGAGCCCGGCCGTACCGGTCAGCGCGCCCGGGATGTCCAGGCGGCCGGCCAGCCGTGGCGTCCCGGCCAGCACCAGGGGAGCGGCCAGGGCCGCGGCGACGCCGAAGGGCACGTTGACGAACAGCACCCACCGCCAGGAGACATAGTTGACCAGCAGTCCCCCGGCCACCAGCCCGATCGCGCCGCCCGCCACGCTCATCGCGGAGTACACACCCATGGCGCGGGCGCGCGGCCTGCCTTCCGGGAAGGCCGTGACGATCAGCGACAGCGCGGCCGGCGCGACGATCGCGCCGGCGGCGCCCTGTACGGCGCGGGCCGCCAGCAGCCACGCCTGCGAGGTGGCGAACCCTCCGGCCAGCGACGCGGCGGAGAAGACCAGCAGGCCGATGACGAACATCCGGCGGCGGCCCAGCAGATCGGCGGCCCGGCCCCCGAGCAACAGCAGGCCGCCGAACGCCAGCGCGTAGGCGTTGACCACCCACGCCAGGTTCGCGCCGGAGAAGTGCAGCGCGTCCTGGATGCGGGGCAGCGCGACGTTCGTGACGGTCGAGTCGAGCACCACCATCAGCTGGGCGGTGGCGATGACCAGCAGTGACAGGCCCTGCCGGGGAGGCCGGGCGGCATCGCGGCTCTCGTACATGAGGTTCCTCTTCCTGAGACGGCGGGTTCAGCCGCGCGCGGGGGCGACGTTGTGGGTGCGGCGGAACACGTTGCCGGGGTCGTAACCCCGCTTGACCTCGGCCAGCCGCCGGTACGTGTCCGGCGGGTAGACGCGCGCGACGTCGGCGCCGGTCGCGGTCCCGAGGAAGTTGACGTACGCGCCGCGGCTCCGGTCCGCGATCGCGGACCACCGGGCGAGCGGCGCGGTGGCGATCCGCTGCGGAGCGCCGGACGGCACCATCACACCCGCGATGACCAGCGCCTCTGCGTCCCGGTGGGCGTACGCGGTGGCGTCCGGCGCGACGCGGGCGACCGCGCCGCCCAGGCTGCGCAGCGTGACCATCGCGCCGTCGGCCAGCAGGTCCGCGGCGCCCTCGATCGTCGCGTCGTCCAGGGCCGGGACGAGGGCGTTGCGCATCTCCATCCGGGCTCCGGGCGGCAGCGCGGGGCAGGACTCCAGCACGTCGGCGTACGGCATCGCGCGTACGGTGTCGGCGGTCACCGGGGCGAGCGCGCGGTACGGGCGCAGAGCGGCCTCGGCGTCGGGGCCGTCGTAGCAGCACTGCAGCATGACCGCCGACGGCATCAGGTTGAGGATGGTGGTCAGATTCTCGTCGCCGTCCCGTACGAGGTCCCGCCAGCGGGCGATGAGCGACCTCGGGTCGGCGCACTCGTAGCCGATCGTCCCGAAGTGCACGGTGGTGACCGGCTGGGCGACGAACTCGAAGGAGGTCACCACGCCGAAGTTGCCGCCGCCTCCGCGCAGCGCCCAGAACAGGTCGCCGTGGTGCCCGGCGTCGGCGCGGACCCGTTCGCCGTCGGCGGTGACCAGCTCCGCGGCGGCCAGGTTGTCGACGGCCAGCCCGTGGCGGCGCACCAGCCAGCCGATCCCGCCGCCGAGGGTGAGCCCGCCGACGCCGACCTCGCGGGTGTCGCCGGCGGTCAGGCCCAGCCCGTACGGTGCCAGCGCGTCGGCCACCGCGCCCCAGGTCGCGCCCGCTCCGACGCGGACCCGGCGGCCGGGCAGGTCCAGGACCTCGACGCCGCACAGGTTCCGCAGGTCGATGACCATGCCGCCGGTATGCGTGCTGAGCCCGGCCATGCTGTGCCCGCCGGACCGTACCGTGACGGCCATCCCGGCGGACGTGGCGTGGCGCAGGGCGGCGGCCACCCCGTCCTCGTCGGGCGGGCGTACGACCAGGTCGGGCGTGCCCGTCGCGAACAGGGCGGCCGCGGCCTCGGCGTAGCCGTCCATTCCGGGTGCCAGCACCTCGCCGGGCAGCCGCCCGGCGACACCGCACAGGCCCCCGTGGATCTCCGAATGTGATGTCTGTGTCATGCCGGGGATGCTGCCGGGGCGCGGGGGTCCGCGTCGTCGTGCACAGGGCGTCTTTCCCGCCTGGTCGGCGGGGAGCGGGCGGACCGTTCCGCTACTCCCGCGGGAGGGGCCGTACTACCCCGGCGGGAGCAGTCGCGAATGCCTCCGCGGGGGGTACGACGGCGTGGAGCCCGGCACGTAGGCTCGGGGGATGCGTACGGATCGTGGCCTGCGGCGGTTCTACGGCGCCGGCTGGCTCATCTCGGCGGGCGTCACCGTGGTGGCGTTCCGCATGTGGTACCTCCATCTGCGCGAGGTCGAGCAGCGCGCGGAGGAGGCGGAGCGCACCCGCGACGAGGTCGCCCTGCGGCGGGCGGTGGAGGAGCGGCTGCGCATCGCCCGCGACCTGCACGACTCACTGACGCACAGCATCTCGGTGATCCGCGTGCAGGCCGGCGTGGCCGCCCACCTGGCCCGCAAGCGCGGCGAGGAGGTCGCGCCCGCGCTGCTGGCGATCACGGAGGCGAGCGCCGACGCCGCCCGTGAGCTGCGCGCCACTCTCAGCGTGCTCCGCAACGGCGACATCGACGGCGCGATCGGCCTCGGCCAGGTGGCCGGCCTGGTCTCCCGGGCGCAGGCGGCCGGGCTGACGGTGACCGTCACGGTGACCGGGGCCGAGCGGGCGTTGCCGGCCGACGTGGACCAGGCCGCCTACCGGATCGTTCAGGAGGCGCTCACCAACGTCTCGCGTCACGCCGGCACGGCGTACGCGTCGGTGCGGATCCGGTACGCGCCGGACGCGCTGACCGTACAGGTCGACAACGACGCCGCCGACGGCGCGGACACGGCCGACGACATCCGGCCCGACGCCACGGAGCCGGCGAACGCCCGGGGGCTGGGGCTGATCGGCATGCGAGAGCGGGTCGCCACCCTCGGCGGCCGGCTCGAGGCGGGGCCGCGCGCGCAGGGCGGCTTCCGCGTACGGGCCGAGCTCCCGGCGCGGGCGTCCGCGTGATCCGGATCCTGCTCGCCGACGACCAGGCGCTCATCCGCAACGGCATCCGGGCGCTCCTGGAGTCCGAGGACGACATCGAGGTGGTCGGCGAGGCCGCCAACGGCCGGCAGGCGGTCGACCTGGCGAGGGAGCACCGGCCCGACATCGCCCTGATGGACATCCAGATGCCCGTGCTGGACGGGATCGAGGCGACCCGGCAGATCGCCGGCGACGAGCAGCTCGCCGCGGTCCGCGTCGTCGTCCTCACCAACTACGGGCTGGACGAGTACGTCTTCCGTGCGCTGCGGGCGGGCGCCAGCGGGTTCCTGCTGAAGGACACCGAGCCGGCCGACCTGCTGCAGGCGCTGCACGTGGTGATGCGCGGCGACGCCCTGCTGTCCCCCGCGGTCACCCGGCAGCTGATCACCGAGTTCGTCGCCCGCCCGCCGGACGCCCTCGGCACGGCGGGCCTGGAGGCCCTCACCAACCGGGAGCGCGAGGTGGTGGCCCTGGCCGCGCACGGGCTCAACAACGACGAGATCGCCGCGTCGATGGTGCTCAGCCCCGCCACGGCCAAGACCCACGTCAGTCGCGCGATGGTCAAACTCGGCGCCCGCGACCGCGCTCAGCTGGTGGTCTTCGCCTATCAGTCCGGCCTCGTCAGCGCCCGCGACCCGGGCCGCCCCTGAGTCCCCCGGGCTCAGGGCCGCCCGAGAAACCGGCGGAGCCCGTCGCGTACGCCGTCGGTGGGGACGACCGCGCCGAACCAGGCGGCCTCGACGGCGAGGCCCTCCTCGATGGGGAGGTTGATGCCCCGGGTCACCGCGCGCAGGCAGGCCGCGACGGCGGTGGGCGCGTGCCGTACGATGCGGGCGGCCAGGTCGCGGGCGGCGGCGGGCAGTTCACCCGCGGGTACGACGGCGTTGACCAGGCCGATCTCGGCGGCGCGTGCGGCGGGGATCGGGTCGCCGGTGAGGATCATCTCCAGGGCGCGCTTGCGGCCCACGTGGCGGGGCAGCCGCTGTGAGCCGCCGAAGGGCGGCGGGAAGCCGAGGGTGATCTCGGGCTTGGCGAACGCCGCGTGCTCGGCGGCGATGGCGAGCGGGGCGGCCTCGACGATCTCGCAGCCACCGCCGTACGCGAGGCCGTTGACCGCGACGATCACCGGCTTGGGGAACTCCTCGATCCTGCGCGTCAGCGCGTGGCCACGCCGGACGATGTCGCGGAGGGCGCGTTCCGTACCGCCCTCGATGCTCCGCGCGAGGGAGGGGATGTCGGCGCCCGCGCTGAACGCCCTGCCGCCGGCGCCCGTCACGACGACGGCGCGTACGGAGTCGTCGGCCTCGGCGCGGTCCAGCGCGGCGAGCAGCGCGTCGATCGTGGGGTAGTCGAGGGCGTTGAGCTTGTGCTCCCGGTCGATCGTGAGCGTGACGAGGAGATCGTCCTGGTCGGCGTGGACGGTCATGCGGGGCTCCCCGGGGCTGCGGAGGGTGGACTCGCCGAAGCTATGGGCCTCGCTTGGGACAATCCAGTTATTGTCCTAGGTACATGGCTTCTTACAAGCTTCTCGTCGACGAGCTCGCCGCGGCCATCCGCTCCGGCGCGCTCCCGGCGGGCACCCGGTTGCCGACCCACCGCCGGCTCGCCCGCGAACGGCGGATCGCGCCGGCCACGGCCACCCGCGTCTACGCCGAGCTGGCCGCGATGGGCCTGGTCACGGGCGAGCAGGGCCGCGGCACGTTCGTACGGACGCGGTCCGGCTACGACGGGCTCGAACCCTCGCGCGCGCTGCCGGTGCCCCGCGTCGCCGACCTGTCGTTCAACCAGCCGCTCGCCCCGGAACAGGCCGGCGAGCTGCGCGCCGCCCTGCGCGCGCTGTCGACCTCGGGCGAGGCCGAGACGCTGCTCCGCCAGGACCCGCCCGGCGGGCACCGCCACCACCGGGCGATCGTGGCCACCGCGCTGCTCGACCGCGGCATCGACACCGCGCCGGACGACGTGCTGCTGACGAGCGGCGCCCAGCAGGCCCTGGACACGGTGCTGGGCGCGCTGACCCGGCCCGGCGACGTCCTCGCCGTGGACGCGCTCACCTATCCCGGGGTCAAACTCGTCGCCGCGGCGCACGGGCTGGAGCTCGCCCCGGTCCCCGTGACGCCTGACGGCCCGGACCTGGAGGCGCTGGACCTTCTCTGCCGTACGCGACGGGTCCGCGCGATCTACACGATGCCGACCATGCACAACCCGCTCGGCTGGGTGCTGGACCGGCGGTGGCGGGACCGCCTCGTCGCCATCGCCCGCGGCGCCGGCTGCGTGATCGTCGAGGACGGGACGTACGCCTTCCTGGAGGCCGCTCCGCCCCCGCCGGTACGATCCCTGGCCCCCGAGCGCACGTGCTACGTGGCCGGGCTGTCCAAGAACGTGGCGACGGGCCTGCGCTTCGGCTTCGCGGTCGTCCCCGGCGAGCACGTCGGCCCGGTGACGCGCGGCCTGCGCGCGGCCGCGTGGGGCTCGCCGGCACTGATCACCGCGCTGGCCACCGGCTGGCTGGCCGACGGCACGGTCGTCCGCCTCGAACGCGCCCGCCGGGAGGATGCCCGTGCCCGCCAGCGCATCGCCCGCGAGGCGCTCGCCGGCATGGACGTCACCGGGCACCCCGCGTCGTACCTGCTGTGGCTCGGTCTGGGGGCGCACCAGCGGCCCGACCACGTGGCCGAGGTCCTGGCCGGCGAGGGCATCCTGGTCTCCACCGCCGACGCCTTCGCGGTCGGCCCGCACCGCCCGCACGCCCTCCGGCTGGCCCTGGGCACACCGCCGCGAAATGAGCTGGAACCCGCGCTGCACCGCCTGCGTACCGCCATCGAGGCGATACCGCTATGAGGCAGCAGGTCCGGCTCCGACGGATAAGCTCGTTCATGGCACTGTTGAGGAAGCGCAGGGGTCATGGTTCCGCTCGGTAAAGAAGATCCGACGCATGTCGGTGGCTACCGGCTGCTGGAGTGCTTGGGCGCGGGCGGCATGGGGCGGGTCTTCCTCGGCCGATCTCCGGGAGGCCGCAGGGTCGCGGTCAAGCTGATGCGCACCGACAGACTCGACGACCCGAGGTTCCGCGACCGGTTCGTCCGTGAGATCGAGGCGGCCCGGCGGGTGGGCGGGTTCCACACCGCACAGGTCGTCGACGCGGACCCCACCGCGAACCCACCGTGGATGGTGACGGCCTATGTCCCCGGCCCGTCCCTCGCCGAGGCCGTCGCGGCCCACGGGCCGCTCACGCCCGGCGGGGTACGCGTTCTGGGCTCCGGGCTCGCCGAGGGGCTGGCCGCGATCCACGCGTGCGGCCTGGTGCACCGTGACCTCAAGCCCGGCAACGTGATCATGTCGGAGGACGGGCCACGGATCATCGACTTCGGCATCGTGCGGGCACTCGACGTGCCCTCGATGACGCAGACCGGCGTGATGCTCGGGACGCTTCCCTACATGTCCCCGGAGCAGTTCGCCGACCGGCCCGTGGAGAAGCCGAGCGATGTGTTCTCCCTCGGCAGCGTGCTGACCTTCGCCGCCTGCGGGCACCCTCCGTTCGGCTCCGCGCCGCTCCCGGCCGTCGTCCACCGCATCATCAACGCGTCACCCGACCTGAGCGGTCTTCCCACCGGGCACGACCTGCACCACCTGATCGGCGCCTGTCTCGCGAAGAACCCCGCCGACCGGCCCACGACCGCCGAGTTGCTCGCCGGGCTGGCCGATCACGACCGGCGACGCGGCACCGGTATGGACGCCGGCGGCCCTCCGCGGCCCGTCTCACCGCTCTCCGTCGAGCGGGCCACGTCGCCGGCCACGACCGAGGACGACCGGAAGCCCGCTCGCAAGGGCCTGCGCCGGGTCCCTCGCCGCGCGGTGCTGGCGGGCGGGCTCGGCGGCGCGTTACTCGCCGCCGGCGTCCCGTTGGGGAGATCGCTGACCCACCGCTCACCCCCTCGTCCCCAGCCACCACGCGGGCCGTTTCGAGAAGCCAGCCTCGTCGGCAACGCCAAGGTCTACTCATTGGCGATCAGCCCGGACGGCCGGACCCTGGTGACCGGCCATTCCGACGGAACGACCAACCTCTGGGACCTGACGCACCGCCCCAAGGTGGCAAGCCTTCCCCACCCCACGCACGGCGTCTTCGCCGTGGCGATCAGCCCGGACGGCAGGACACTCGCCACGGCCGGTGGCGCCGGCATGGTCCGGTTGTGGGACACCGCCTCCCGCACCCAGATCGGTTCGGATCTCGCCGGTCACACCAAGGACGTCAACTCGGTGGTCTTCCACCCGTCCGGGCGGATTCTGGCCACCGGAAGCGACGACAAGACCGTACGGTTGTGGGACGTCCCGAGCCGGACCGCGCTCGGCGATCCCCTTCGTGGCCACACCGCCGGCGTGTACGCCGTGGCGTTCAGCCCGGATCTCACCACCTTGTGCAGCGCCGGCGCCGACTTCGACATCCGCGTGTGGAACGTCCAGGCCGGGAAAACCATCTTCACCCCGATGACGGGCCATACCGACACCGTCTACTCGCTGGCCTTCAACCCTGACGGCACCCGGCTGGCCAGCGGTTCAGGGGACCAGACCGCCAGACTGTGGAGCGTGGGCGAGGCTCTCGAAGTCGCCACCTTCTCCGGGCACACGGGCAGCGTCCTCACGACGGCGTTCAGTCCCGACGGCAAGCGGCTCGCCACCGCCGGCACGGACCACACGGTCCGGCTGTGGACCACGGCGGATCAGACCAACACCGCCGTCCTCCGCGGTCACACCGAGCGCGTTCAGTCGGTCGGATTCAGCCCGGACGGCCGGACGCTCTTCAGCGGCGGCGACGACAAGGCGACCCTTCTGTGGCGGCTCTCCGCGGGCTGACGCGCACCCGGAGGCGAACTCAGAGGTAGAGGCCGGTGCCGTACTCCGGGCGTTCGCTGGCGACGGCGTGCAGGTCGCGTTCGCGCATGACGAAGTACATCGCGCCCTGGACCTCGACCTCGAACTGGTCCTCGTCCTTGAACAGGACCTTGTCGCCGACCTTGACCGAGCGCACGTGATGGCCGGTACCGCACACCTCGCCCCAGACGAGCCGGTTCGCCAGCTCCGCCGTCGCGGGGATGACGATGCCGCCGGTGCTGCGGCGCTCCCCTTCCTTGTCGGGGCGCACCATGACGCGGTCGGCCAGCATCTGGATCTCGAACTTCGCCTCGGCCACGGTCGGGAGTCTACTTTGTGGCGGAAGTTTCCGAAGGCCCGAGCCCGATCCGGGCTACTCGACCGCGAGGCGTTCGAGAAGCTGGATCGCGGGCCGGCGTACCTCGATCGGCACCACGCCGCCGAGAACGTCCCTGGCCTCCTCGAAGGTACGGGTGGTGGCGCACGTCACGGCCACCGAGCCGGCGACGGCCTTCTCCAAAGACCCGGCCGGCGCCTGATCCGCCATCTCGCGTGCGGTCGTGGCCAGGTCGAGGTTGTCTCGCGTCTTCGAGGTGCTCAACGATCCTCCTCCTCCGGATCGCGGCGGCTCAAGCCGTGCTCGGCCGGGGGCGGCCACCGCGGATGTCGAGGAAAGGACATCCTAGGCAGGTCACCCCGGGTCACGTCCACCCGAGGTGGCCGAACCGGTCTCAGTCGGTGAAGGCGTCCAGGTAGGAACCCAGGGCCGCGTACTCCTCCGCGAGCTGGTGGTGCGGGCCGGCGTACACGTGCTCGAACATGGCCTGCGGCTCCGGCTCGGGCAGCGCGCGGCAGTCGGCGCGTACCTGACGGCCCAGGTCGTCGGCCTCGGCGTCCACCGCCTCGAAGAAGTCGTCGCCGGCGAGCTCGTTCTTGGTGAGGTACGCGTGGACGCGCTCGATCGGGTCCTTCATCCGCCACGCCTCCAGCTCGGCGCTGGGCCGGTAGCGGGTCGGGTCGTCCGAGCTGGTGTGCGCGCCCATCCGGTAGGTGTGGGCCTCGATCATCGTCGGCCCCTCGCCGCCGCGCGCGCGGTCGAGCGCGGCGCGCGTGACCGCCAGGCAGGCGAACACGTCGTTGCCGTCGACGCGTACGCCCGGGAAGCCGAAGCCGTGCGCGCGCCGGTAGAGCGGCACCCGCGTCTGGGTCTCCAGCGGCGCGGAGATCGCCCACTGGTTGTTCTGGCAGAGGAAGACGACGGGGGCGTTCTGCGCGCCGGCCCACACGAACGCCTCGTTCACGTCGCCCTGGCTGCTCGCGCCGTCACCGAAGCAGGCGAGCACGGCCTCGGCCGCGCCGTCGCGCTGGACGCCCATGGCGTACCCGACCGCGTGCAGCGTCTGCGTGCCCAGCACGAGCGCGTAGCAGGCCATGCGCACCTTCTCGGCGTTCCAGCCGCCGTGCTCGGTGCCGCGCCAGAGCTTCAGCAGCTCGCTCACCGTCACGCCGCGGCACAGCGCGATGGCGTGCTCGCGGTAGCTCGGGAAGACGTAGTCCTCGGTTTCGAGCGCGCGTACGGCACCGATCTGCGCGGCCTCCTGGCCGAGCAGCGGCGCCCACAGCCCGAGCTCCCCCTGCCGCTGCAGCGCCATCGCCTCGGTGTCGAGCCGCCGCGCGAGCGTCATGTCGCGGAACAGCCCCTGGACCTCCCCGGCGGTGAGCTCGAGGGGGTAGTCGGGGTGGTCGAGGCGCTCGCCCTCCGGGCTGAGGAGTTGCACGAGTTCGGTCACGCGGCCTCCTCGGCCGGTCCCGCGACCACATGCCGTCTGGTTCCCGCGCTTCGCTCGATCACGTCAGCTGATTTTGCCAGTCCCCCGGCAGGCAGCGGCATGCGTGCGGGTACAAGCCGGGGAACCCCGACCTGTCCGGACCCGACAGATGCTCGGACGCCCAAGCATTCTTTCCCTCTCGGCCGGCCGGAACTTTGCGAAACGCTCGCCGCCGGCCGATCACGGCGCGGCGTCCCCAGGGTAGAGCGAGGACATCCAGATGTGGGTGAGCACGCCGACGAGTGCCTCCTCGTCGTCGAACGGCGGGACGCCGATGGCGGCGAGGTAGTAGAGGCGTTCGCCGAGCCAGGTGAGGGCGGTCCCGAGCGCGCGCGGGTCGACCGCGTCCACCCCGTCCCGCTCGATGCGCTCGGTGGTGTTGTCGGTGTAACCGTTCATCTGCTGGAGCCACAGCTCGGTGAGCTTCGGGTCGGTGCGCCAGTTCTCCACGATGGCGCGCAGGACCGGCGCCTGCTCGCGCCACAGCCGGGCGCCCACGCTGATGCCGTGGCGTACGGTGGCGTGCCGTTCGCTCTCGTTCTCGTGGCGCAGCCACGGCTCGGACGCGACGTGTCCCTGGCCGACGGCCTGGCGGACCAGCTCGGCCAGCACGTCGTGCTTGCTCTCGAAGTAGAAGTAGAAGCTGCCGCGCGAGATCTCGGCCGCCGCCAGGATGTCGGCCACCGCGATCTCGTCGAACCGGCGCTCGCCGAGGAGCCGGCGGGTGGCGTCCAGGATCACCGTACGGATGTCGCGGTCGTCGCGGCCGGCCGTCTCCGTACGCCGTGCGCGGCGCGGGCCGGGGTTCTCGCCTTTCACCATGCGGCTCAGCCTATCGATACGCTGTCTAGACAGAGTGTCTAGACGGCACGTATGGTCGCGCTCATGAGATATCGAATCTTCGGCCGTAGCGGCCTGCGGGTCTCCGAGGCGTTCCTCGGCACGATGACCTTCGGAAGCGACTGGGGCTGGGGCGCCTCGGCGGAGGACTGCCGCAAGATGCTCACCGCGTACGCGGAGGCCGGCGGCAATGTGATCGACACGGCCAGCAACTACACCGAGGGCGCGAGCGAGCGGATCGTCGGCGAGCTGCTGGGCGCGGACCGCGACCAGTTCGTGCTGGCCACCAAGTACACGCTGACGCGCGACGCCGCGAACCCGAACGCGGCGGGCAACCACCGCAGGAACCTCACGCGTTCCCTCGAACAGAGCCTCCGGCGGCTCCGCACGGACTACGTCGACATCCTGTGGGTGCACATCTGGGACGCGCACACGCCCGTCGAGGAGACGATGCGCGCCCTGGACGACGCCGTACGCGCGGGAAAGGTGCTCTACGTCGGGGTCTCCGACGCCCCGGCCTGGGTGGTCTCGCGGGCGAACGCGCTGGCCGAGGCGCGCGGCCTGACGCCGTTCACCGGGCTACAGGTGCCGTACAGCCTTGCGCAGCGCGACATCGAACGCGACCTGCTGCCGATGGCGGACGCCCTGGAGCTGTCCGTCGCCGCGTGGTCGCCGCTGGCCGGCGGGCGGCTGTCGGGCAAGTTCACCCGCTCGGCACCGGTGGAGTCCTCACGGGTGAAGCGCGCCGAGATCTCCGAACGCGACCTGGGGATCGCGCGTACGGTCGACGCCGTCGCCGACGAGCTCGGCATGGAGTCCGCCCAGGTCGCGATCGCCTGGACGATGGCGCACCGGCCGTGGGTGCACCCCATCCTCGGCGCGAGCCGTCCGGAGCAACTGGCCGCCAACCTCGCGGCGCTCGACGTACGGCTGCCGGAGGAGGCGCTGCGGCGGCTGGACGAGGCGAGCGCGATCGAGCTCGGGTTCCCGCACGACTTCATCGGCTCGACCAAGGAGTTCGTGTACGGGGCGGTGGACCGGGACGTCGTCGCGCGGAACGCGCCGCGGTGAACCCCGGGTCGCCCTCTCTTCGGGGGCGACCCGGGGATCTTCTCAGTGGCGGCTGGAGGCGGCCCAGATGTTGATGCCGGCCTCGACGGCGTCCGCGTCGATGGCGGCCAGCTCGTCCTCGGCGAAGTCGAGGTTGTCCAGGGCGCCGAGGCTGTCCTCGAGCTGGGCGACGCTGCTGGCGCCGATCAGCGCCGAGGTGACGCGTGGGTCGCGCAGCGTCCAGGCGAGCGCCATCTGGGCGAGCGACTGCCCGCGCTTCTTCGCGATCTCGTTCAGCGTCCGTACATGGGCAAGGGTCTCGTCGGTGAGCAGGTCGGTGGACAGGGACTTGCCCTGGCTGGCCCGCGAACCGTCGGGGACCCCGTTGAGGTACTTGTCGGTCAGCATGCCCTGGGCCAGCGGCGAGAACGCGATGCAGCCCGCGCCCACCTGCTCCAGCGTGTCGAGCAGACCGCCCTCGATCCAGCGGTTGAGCATGGAGTACGAAGGCTGGTGGATCAGCAGCGGCGTGCCCATCCCGCGCAAGATGGCGGCGGCCTCGGCGGTGCGCTCCGGGGAGTAGGAGGAGATGCCGGCGTACAGCGCCTTGCCGGAACGGACCGCCTGGTCCAGCGCGCCCATCGTCTCCTCGAGCGGCGTCTCGGGGTCGTGGCGGTGGCTGTAGAAGACGTCGACGTAGTCGACGTCCATGCGGGCGAGCGACTGGTCGAGACTGGCGAGGAGATACTTGCGCGAACCCCACTCGCCGTACGGGCCGGGCCACATGTCGTACCCGGCCTTGGTGGACAGGATCAGCTGATCCCGGTACGGACGGAAGTCCTGCGCGAAGATCTGCCCGAAGTTGGCCTCGGCGGAGCCGTAGGGCGGCCCGTAGTTGTTGGCGAGATCGAAGTGAGTGATCCCGAGGTCGAACGCACGCCGGAGGATCGCACGCTGCGTCTCGAGCGGCTTGTCGTCCCCGAAGTTGTGCCACAGCCCAAGGGAGATGGCGGGCAACTTGAGCCCGCTCCGCCCGGTGCGGCGGTAGGAAATCTGGTCATACCTGTCATCGGCGGCCTCGTAACTCATAAGCCGCAGTCTGCCCTGCCGCCAACCGCCGGTGAACAGCGAGGTCCGTGCGGGCGCCGGTCAGGTGGAGGAGCGGCGGCGGGTGTGGACGCGCCAGGACCACACCAGGAAGGCCAGGCCGATGATGACCGCGACGGCGCCCAGTACCGCGTACTGGCCGTGGCCCGACATCGAGGAGCCCTTCATCGCTCCCTCGCCCTGGGCGATCCAGATGCCGCCCAACGCGCACAGGACGATGCCGATGAGGCCGCGAATCACCATGGTGCCGCTCCGTATCCGAAGGAAGCCTCGACGCTACTCCCGCCGCTGCGGAAACCGGCCGAAGGCGGGCGAGCGGTAAGACTTTCGACAGATTCAGCCGCGCCGGGCCGTCGAGCCGCGGACGACCAGTTCGCCCGGCAGGGACACGTCCCCCGGGATTCCGCCGTCCAGGCGTTCCAGCAGGGCGGTCATGGCTCGGGCGCCGAGTTCTTCGGCGGGCAGGCGGATCGTCGTGAGTTCCGGCTCCAGGGCGGTCGCGACCAAGATGTCGTCGAAGCCCGTCACCGACAAATCGCCCGGGACGTCCAGACCCAGGTGGCGGGCGGCCTTGTACGCGCCCGCCGCGATCAGGTCGTCGTCGCAGACCAGGGCCGAGGGGCGGTCCGGGCGGTCGAGTACGGTCAGGGCCGCGGCTCGGGCGGCGGCCACGTCGATCGCGGTCGTCGCGCGGCACTCGACCGGGCCCAGCGCCTCGCCGCGTACGCGGAACGTCCACGCGTCGACCGCGGCGGCCAGATGGCCGATGCGGCGGTGGCCGAGGCCGTGCAGATGGCCCATGATCGACCGCATTCCGCCGGCCACGTCGAAGTTGACCGACGGCGCCTGACCCGCCGGGTCGTTGTCCATCACGACCAGCGGCAGGTCGCCCAGGCCCGTCATGCCGCCGCCGATCGAGGAGGCGAGCACGCCGTCGATGGCCTCGATGTCGATCGGGCTGCGGGCGGGGACCGCGTCGTCGTTCCAGGGGTGGACGATGACGCCGAAACCGCGCTCCCCCGCGACGCGCGCGGCGCCGGTGTACACGGCGCCGAAGAACGGGCTGGCCAGGGTGGGCACGACGAGCAGCACCGTACGGGTGCGGCCCAGGCGCAGGTTGCGGGCGGCGAGGTTGGGCCGGTAGCCGAGACGGCGCGCCGCCTCGCGTACGGCCCGGCCCGTCTCCGGCTTGACCCGGCCCTCGGACTTGCCGGCCAGCACGAGGGACACGGTCGACTGGGACACCCCGGCGACTCGCGCCACGTCACGGCTGGTCGGTCTCTTGGACACGCGACAAGGGTAGAGCCTCACCCCCCTTTAGTGATACGTATGACGGACAACGCCGTAATACGTATGACGGGACCCGATGCGCGCCTATCTCGACTTCCTCCGCAAGCCGTACGCCGCCCGCCTGCTCGGCGGCACGCTGCTCGGCCGGCTGCCGAACGGGATGAGCGCCCTCGCCATCGTCCTGTTCGTCCGCGCGCACGGCGGGGGCTACACGCTCGCCGGTGTCCTGTCGGCCCTGTACGGGCTGGCGATGGCGGCGGGCCAGCCCGTACTCGGGCGGGCGATGGACCGGTTCGGCCAGCCGCGCATCCTCGCGTCCGGGGCGGTCGCGGCGGCCGCCGGGTTCGCGACGCTCGCGGCGTTCGGGCTGCACCCGCTGCCGGTGGCGGTGGCCGGCGTACTGCTGGCCGGATTCGCGACCCCGCCGCTGGAGGCGGGGCTACGGGCACTGTGGCCGTCGGTCCTGGCCGGGCCCGCCGAGGTGCAGGCCGCGTACGCGCTGGACGCCGCCGCCCAGGAACTCCTGTTCACCTGCGGGCCGCTCCTCGTGATCGCCGCCGCCACCATCTCCAAGGAGGTCGCGCTGCTGCTCACCGGACTGCTCGGCGTGGCCGGCACGCTCGTGGTCACCTCGTCGCGGCCCTCGCGCGCCTGGCAGGGCGAACGCGCCGGCGGGCACTGGGCCGGGCCGCTGCGCTCCCCCGGCATCCGCGTGCTGATCGCCGCGCTGACCTTCGTCGGCGTCGCCCTCGGCGTGATCAGCGTCGCCGTCGTCACGTACGCCGACGAGCGCCATCTCTCCTACGCCTCCGGCAGCATGCTCGCGCTCAACGCGCTGGGCGCGTTCGTCGGCGGCGTGGCGTACGGGCGGCGGCCGCGGACGGGCCCGCCGTACCGGCGGCTGGCCCTGCTGATGGCGGGCCTGGCCGCGGGGTACCTGCCGCTCATGTGGGCGCCGGCGTTCCCGGTGATGGTGCTGCTGGCCCTGCTCAGCGGCGTCTTCCTCGCCCCCGTGCTGGCCTGCACGTTCACGCTCGTGGACGGGCTCGCGCCGCGCGGCACGGTGACGGAGGCGTTCGCCTGGCTGGTGACGGCGTTCGGGGTCGGCAGCGCGTTCGGCGCGGCGCTGGCCGGGCTGGCGGGCGACGCCGCGGGCGCGCGCGGGGCGTTCGCCGTGGCGGGGGCGGGCGGCGCGGTCGCGCTGCTGACGCTGCTCGCCGGCGGCCCGATCCGGCCCGCGCCGCTCGCGCGGGAATCGGCCGTCGGCCAGGATCAGTTGTGATCGCCGCGTAGTTCGGTCAACCAGCGCGGCACCGACACGGCCGACCGGTACGTCTTCACCCGCAACGTCGCCCCGCGGGCGGCGGAGGCGGCCGGGATCGGTCAGCCTCATCGCCAACGATCCTTACGAGTGGTACGACAACGTTGTCAAATGTCCCGACAACACGGCGGTGAACGATGGCCCCCTTCTCCCGCAGAGCCTTCCTCGGCACGCTGACCGCCGCCGGCGGGCTCGCCGTGACCGGTCTTTCCGCAGGTACGGCCGGTGCCGCCGACCGTCGCTGGCACCGGGCCGCCGACGACGTACGCGCCGAGGTGCGGCACGCCTGGCGGTCGTACAAGCGCTTCGCGTGGGGTCACGATCACCTGCTGCCGGTGAGCGGCGGGCACAGCGAGTTCTTCGACGACGCGCATCCGGTGGGGCTGAGCATCGTCGAGGCGCTGGGCACGCTGTACTTCATGGGCCTGGACGACGAGCTCGCCGAGGGCGTGCGATGGGTACGGGACAATCTCGCGTTCGGCGAGGTCAACGCCGACGTCCAGGTGTTCGAGACCAACATCCGGATGGTCGGCGGGCTGCTGTCGGGCTACCTGTGCACCGGTGAGCGCGCCCTCCTGTCGAACGCCCGCGAGATCGCCGACATCCTGCTGCCGTGCTTCACCCACTCCCCCACCGGCATGCCGTACCGCCGGGTCAACCCGTCCACGGGCGAGATCACCGGGAACGTCAACGTGCTCGCCGAGATCGGCACGATCATCGCGGAGTTCGGCACGCTGTCGCGGCTGGTGCACGACCCGAGGTACTTCGACGCCGCGAAGAAGGCCCAGCGCGCCGTGTTCGACCGCCGCTCGCCGCTGGACCTGGTCGGTACGGAGATCAATATCGAGACCGGGGAGTGGACGGACACCAGCGCCCGCGTGGACCCGCCGGTGGACTCGTTCTTCGAGTACCTGTGGGACGGCTGGGACCTGTTCCACGACCGCGAGATCAAGCACTGGTACGACACGCTGACGGCGGCCGTGCTGCGGCGCGAGGAGGAGCGGTACGGCGGGAGACTGTGGTTCCACCGCGCGGACATGGCGACGGGCGACCTGGTCAGCCGCGAGACCTCGGAGCTCACCAGTTTCTACGCCGGCCTGCTGGGCCAGGGCGGCCACCTGCGCGAGGGCGAGGCGTACCACTCGTCATGGGCGTCGGTGCTGGACACGTACGCGCTGCTGCCGGAGGGCTATGACTACGGCACCGGTACGGCGACGGACCCGGGCAACCAGCTCCGCCCGGAGTACGTGGACGCGGCGTTCAACCTGTGGCTGCTGACGGGTAAGGAGCTCTACCGCGAACGCGCGTACGACTACTACGTGCGGCAGAAGCGCGCGTCGCGGGTCCCGAACGGCTGGACGATCGTCACGGACGTGACGACCTCTCCGGCGAAGGTCGGCGACCTGACGTCGGGGTACTGGTGGGCGGAACAGATGAAGTACTGGTACCTGATGTTCGCCGACAGCCCGCGCTTCGACTACCGGAACAACTACCTGTCTACCGAGGGCGCGGTGCTCCGCGGCGTCATCCGGCACTGAACTGAACAAGGGCAGAAACCCTCGGTTCTTCCCTCGGCCGGAATCGCGCTTCGGAATGATTCGATGGCATGAGCGCCACTGACGTACCGAGGTCGACCGACTGCGGAAAGCGTGAGAAACGTTTTCGTACGGTCCCGGCCGCGGCACAGATCCCGTTCGACCCGGCGGCCGAACGTGCACCGGTCGTCGACAGACCAACGCCACCGTCGGCGGCGAGAATCGCGCGCTGGTGGTATGAGAATTGTCGCGACGACGACGGCGCGCCCGGCTTCCTATTCGGGGAGATCGGCACTGATGAGCCGTTCTGTTTTCGTTGTGGATGGCTCGCTCCCGTCGCCGACGGGCGGGGGTGGCGTGGTTGGAACAACGCGGGTGGGTGGCTTGAACGCGCGCATCTGATCGACTGGCGGGCGCTACGCGACATCGGCGAGGTCGAGGCGGCGAACGAGCCGGGTAACTACGTGCTGCTCTGCGAGCGCTGCCACCGGCACATGCCGTCGTTCGACGTCGGTGAGTGGGCCGACGCTCTCGGGTGGGTCGAGGAGGGAGACCCGAACCCGCTCCTGGTCGCGCTACGCACGTTCGTCTCCGACGACATCCACTCTCGAAAGAATCTCCCGCGCGGACGAGCCCGCGCCGAGCGGCTTTCCCGACGCGTCAACGAGACCCTCACCGAGGCGTTCTACGCAACGCTTTTGAACGTCGAGTCTGACGATCCTCGACCGGCGAAAGGGCCCTGACGCCCGGGCGTCGGCCGGCCTCGTCGATCAGTGGTGGCTCGCGGTCACTGGTCGGGGCTGAGCGGGGGCAGGACGCAGAACTCGTTGCCCTCCGGGTCCGACATCACGATCCACCGGACGGTCTCCGGTTGGCCGACCCGTGCTCGTTTCGCGCCGAGTGCCTCCAGGCGTTCCACCTCCCGTTCCTGGTCGTCCGGGCGTAGGTCCAGGTGGAGGCGGTTCTTGCCCGGGGTCGGGTCGGGAACGCGCAGGAAGAGCAGGTCCGGGGACACGCCGTCCTCCGGGCTGCCCTCCGGGGGTTCGAGGACGATCTGGTCGGCGGCCTCGTGCGTACGGCGCCAGCCCAGGGCCGCCTCCCAGAAGTCCGCGACGGTCCCCGGCTCGCGGCAGTCGATGTCCAGGCACTGGATCCTCAACGTCATGAGACGACTCAACGTGCTCCGGCGGCCCCGTGTCGAACGGTTTTCCTCACTCGTTCCTCGCGGTCTCGGGGCCGGTGATCCGTCTCAGCAGCGGGAGTGTGCAGGCGATGACTCCCAGGGAGGCGGCGATCCCGAGCAGGGTCGTGACGTAGTACGCGGCTCCCGGCGCCCGGAGCGAGTAGTCCAGCTGGGATTCGAGGAACAGGTGCGCGGCCAGGAATCCGCTGCCGATCGCGACCACCGCGACCGCCAGCAGTGGCACCGTGGTCTCCAGTGCCACCACGCGTCGGAGGGTGCCCAGTGACACGCCGGTCAGGCGGAGCAGGCTGAACGGGCGCTTTCGGTCGTTCAGCCCCGCGACCACGCTCACCGCCAGGCTGCAGCCCGCGATGCACAGGCTCACCAGGATCACGACGTCGGCCAGCTTCTTGTAGCCGTTCAGCAGCTTGGCGGCCTCGGCGTCCGCTTGGCTCTCCGCGAGGGTGGCCGGTGAGTCCCGGCCCGGGAAGGTGGTCGTCAGGGCGGTTCTGACCTGCTCGACGGCCTGCCGCGACCCGTCCGTACGCACCATGATCATCTGGACCGGCAGGCCCCTCAGACGTGCGGCCGAGATGGGGGCCGCGGGCCAGGCCGGCGGTATGACGTCGGACCGCCGGTCGTACGCGAGGAGCGGTGAGACCGACGCCGCGTGCGCCCCGGCGGCGCAGTGGCCGAAGCCCGGTACGGTGGCCAGCTCGTCGCACGACACCAGCCCGGCCACGACCGGCTCGGGGCCGCCGAGCCGGAGTGTCGTGCCCAGCGGGTTCGTGTGGACCAGGGTCACGCCGGAGACGCCCCGCATCGAGCGCAGGGAGGCCAGGACCGCGTCCGGCACCGGCGCCACGTGCGCCCTCGGTACGCCCATGACCTTCGTCCAGCCGTCGGAGAAGTCCGACACCAGCGTCGATCGCGCCGTCGCGTCACCGGTCGGCTCGCTGCGTTCGGCGACGAAGGTCGTGATCACGCCGACGGCCGTGCTGGTCACGAAGAGGGCGAGGACGAGCCCGCTGATGGCGCGGAAGGCGGCGCGCGGATCGTCCGAGAGCCGTCGCGCGGCGATGAGGGTCGCGGGGCGGCCGGCGCGCCGGGCCAGGACGCGGGAACCGGTCATGGTGAGCCACGGGCCGGCGATGATCAGGCCCGCCATCATCAGGAGGATCCCGGTGAGGTACGCCTCGGTCTGGCCGCTCGTCGTGGTGGGGCGCCGGCCGACGAAGTAGGTCAGCTCGGCGACGCCCGCGACCAGCGGGATCAGCCGGTACGCACGCGGCGGGCGCGCGGTGACGCGCCGGCTCACGCCCAGCGGGGAGATCCGTACGCGCCGCAGTGCGACGCGCGCCGCGACCACCGCCGCGAGCGGGACCCCGAGCGCGACCGCGAGGACGTCCGCCACCCCGAGCGACATGTCGCCCGGGAAGAACGGCTCGCCCGTGAAGGGCAGCGCCGCGAGCGGGGTGCGGAACAGGAAGAACAGTGCGAATCCGACGGCCGTGCCCACGACGGCCGCAACCGTCGACTCGACCGCCGAGACCACCGATACCTGCCGGGGCGTCGCGCCGATCAGGCGCATCGCGGCGAAGCGCTGCTCACGGCGCGCGGCGGCGAGGCGGGTCGCCGTGCCGATGAAGATGAGGACGGGGAAGAGCAGCGCCGCCGACGTGACGGACAGGATGAGGTCGATGCCGTTCGCGTTGGTGCCGACCCGGCACTCCGAACAGTGGTCCGGCGACGCGGTCGCGATGGCGGTCACCCGGACCGCGCCGGGCGTACGCGAAAGCTCCGCGGCGGTGTGGCCGACGACGACGATCAGGGAGTCGGGCGCGGGGAGGGCGGCCGGGCCGATCGTGCCGATCCGGCCACCGGGATAGCGGGCGCCGAGCTCGGCGGCCGGGGCCGTGCGCAGGAGTGCGCTCAGCGCGGGCGACGCGTAGTACTCACCTGGGCCGGGCAGGCGTGGGATGCCGGGTGGTATCGGTGAGCGGGGGCCGGTGGCGGCGACGTCGACCCGCGTGATGGTCCTCCCGCGGTAGTGGTCGAAGTCGAGCGTGCCCCAGAGCGGGTCCGGCGAGGGCGCGGCGTCGGAGTGGGCGATGCCCGAGTTGAGCCAGGCGTACCGGGCGTTCTGCGCGTTGACCGCGTTCATGCCCGCGAGGGTGACGAGGAGCAGGCCGACGCCCAGCGCCACGGCGGCGGCGGTGACGACCAGGCGTACGGCCGCCTCCCGCCCGCCGCGCAGGGTGAGGCGGAGCCCGAAGCCGATCACGGAGTCGTCCGTACGGGTGAGAACGAGCTGGCCTTGCCGTCGCGGACGATGACCTCGCGGTCGGCGTACGCGGCCACGCGGGGCTCGTGGGTGACGACGATGACGGTCGTGCCCTGCTCGCGGGCGGCGTCGACCAGCAGGTCCATGACGTGCTCGCCGGTGAGGGAGTCGAGCGAGCCGGTGGGTTCGTCCGCGAAGAGGATCTCGGGGCGGGCGACCAGGCCGCGCGCGAGCGCGACCCGCTGGGCCTGCCCGCCGGACAGCTCGCCGGACCGGCGCTTTTCCAGCCCTTCCAGGTCGAGCCGCTCGAACCAGGTGCCCGCCTCTTTCAGCGCCGCCGCCCGCCGGGTGCCGCCGAGCAGCAGGGGCAGTGCGATGTTCTCCTCGGCGGTGAGCTCGGGGACGAGCTGACCGAACTGGAAGACGAACCCGAACCGGTCGCGGCGCAGCGCGCTGCGGTCGGCCTCGCCGAGGGTGTCGAGGCGGCGCCCCTCGAAACGGATCTCGCCCGCGTCGGGCGTGAGGATGCCGGCCAGGCAGTGCAGCAGCGTGGTCTTTCCCGAGCCACTGGGGCCCATGATCGCCAGGATCTCCCCGGCGGCCACCGACAGGCTCGCGCCCTGGAGTGCGGGGGTCCGGCCGAAGGACAGGACGACGTCGTCGGCCTCGATGAGGGCGCTCATGACCGCACGACCTCGGCGAGGGCGTCGAGACGGGCGGCCGTCAGGTCGATCCACCGCAGGTCGGACTCCAGGTGGAACAGGCCGTGGTCGGCGAGGAGCGCGTCGACCAGGCCGCCGCTGCGTTTCGTCTCGGTCAGCTCGCGCATGCGCTGGAGGTGGGCGGCGCGCTGCGCGTCGAGATAGTGCCCGGCGTCGCGGTCCAGCATCAGCGCGAGCACGACCTTGGCGAACAGGACCGTCTGCAGGTGGGGCTCGGCCTCGACCGGCTCGGCGAGCCAGGTCTCGAACTCGGTCGCCCCCTGGTCGGTGATGACGTAGCGCTTGCGGTCGGGCCCGGCGCCGGCCTCGGACTCGCCGACCACGACCTTTCCCGCCTTGGCCAGCCGGCCGAGGGTGGCGTAGACCTGGCCGAACGACAGCGGTCTGCCGCGGCCGAAGAAGGCGTCGTAGTCGCGTTTGAGGTCATAGCCGTGGCTCGGCTCTCGTTCGAGCAGGCCGAGGAGGGTGAGGGGGACGCTCATGGCCGAACTATACGCACAGCGTATACGCGCCGTCTATACGCTCAGCGTCGTGAGCCACTCGGGTGGATTGGCCCTGGTGTCGTGGTCACGTGCGGTCGAAGGATGGGATCCATGACCACACGACCCGTGTCCATCGAAGACGTGATCGCGACACTGCCGGGCCCCTGGCAGCAGCGCGACCTGGTGACGGCGAACGACGCCGTCGTCCGCATCGCCCGGTTCGAGGGCGAGTTCCCCTGGCACGAGCACGACGAGGACGAGCTCTTCCTCTGCTGGGACGGGAGCTTCGTCATCGAGCTGGCGGACCGAGAGCCCGTCACGCTCAAGGCGGGCGAGCTCTTCGTCGTCCCCCGGCACACGCGTCACCGGCCGGTGGCCGAGCACCCCGCCCACGCCCTCATGCTCGAACGTCCGGAGACCCAGCAGTACGGGAACTAGCGTCCTGTTCGTCCGACGGAGTTCAGCCACCGGTTCGCGTACGCGAACCACTCGGGCGCGGCATTGTGCAGGTTGGTGTCGTGCCCGGAGTCGAAGACGAAGGCGTCGACGCGCGGAGCGGAGGAGTAGTCGGGCAGCTCCCGGTCGAGGACGGCCTGCGAGGTCGCGCATGACAGTCCCGGCGTCACCTCGTTGCAGCCCAGGGCGTCCTCCCGCCCGGTGACGAGGAGCACCGGTACCGCGATGGCCTGGCTGTACTTCGGGTCCCTGGCCAGCGCCAGCGTCGTGGTCAGGCCGGTGGTGCCGGTGTCCATGCCGATCTCCTCGTCCCGCTGGAGCACGCTCGGGTTCACCAGACCGGTGTCGTAGAACAGGCTGCGCGGCAGCACGGTGAGGTATCCGGCGGGCAGCGTGGCGAACCTGCTCTGGGTCGCGGCGGCGATGTAGTGCGCGCGGAGCTCGTTCACGAAGTCCGGGTCCGTGACGTGCAGGAAGTCGGCGAGCATCACGGCGTTCACGTCGCCGTACGTGCCGGCTTCGACCATCCACACCCCGGCGCCCATCGAGTGCCCGGCGCCGATCACCCGGCGGAACCGCGTGTGGGCACGGCCGATCCCGCCGGAGCGGAGTTCGCCCACGAGCTGATGAACCGTGTAGGCCAGGTTCGTGAAGGTCACCTGGTCCGGATCCGGGTGGTCGGAGGCGCCGGAGCCGAGCTCGTCGATGACGAACGTCGTACGGCCCTGCCGGGTCGTGGCGCGGATGTAGTCGAGCCGGTCGATCCCCAGACCCATCCAGTACAGATGGTTGTAGGAGAACCCGGGCAGGAGGAACTGCACCTCGCCGCCGCGCGGGTCGCGTGGGCCGCACAGCCAGCCGGCCACCCGGTACGACCCGGGGTCCGCCGCGGTCAGGCGCACCGAGGTGGTCGTACGCTCACAGCCGTCCCGGCGGGCGATCGCGGCCGCCGAGAGGCTCGGTCCGCCGTCGCGTACGTGGTCCGCCCGAGCCGCCGGGGCGGCGAGGACGCCGGCGGCGACCCCCGCCACCAGCGCCAAGGTCGCTCTTTTCAGCATGTCGCTCCTTCACCCAGGAGAGCGGCCAACGGACGCAGGTGTGACGTGAGGCCGCTTCCGGGGAAAGAGTGACATGGACTTGTCCGAAATACCATTAACGGAAGATCAAAACCCATTCCGTTAAGAACGGACAAGAGGCCAGAAACAGGAATCTCGTGGACAAAACGCCTGGCTAGAAGAGGGCCAGTGCCTTGAGGACGAAGGCGCGGTCCTTCGCCTTCTCCTCCTCCGTCAGGTCCTCGTACGCCAGTCGCTGATCCAGTGGGGCGAGTTCGCCGTTGCGGTCCAGCCAGGCATCGTGCACGTTCTTGCTGGCCGACTCGATGAACTCAGGGCTCCTCACGTCGGCACCCTGCCGTTTTCCCTCGTAGATCGACCTGACCGCGACGTCCGCCGACGCCTTGTTGTTCTGCTGCCAGTCCGCGGGCAGGTCGCGATAGCGGGTGTTGGCGACGTCGACCCGATCAGTGCCATGCGCTCGGATCCATTTTTGGTCGACGGTCGTCTTGGGCCGGGGTTCGTAGCCTCCGCCGGGCAGCTTGCGTGAGGCTCGCCAGTCCTCGTGGAAGCTGCTCGCCACGGCGTCCACCTTCTTGGCGATCTGCCGGTCCGTCAGACGCGTGAAGATGAGGCCGATTCGCTGCATCGCGGCGCGGATCATGGCGGTGATCCGCTGCGCCATGGCGACCAGGCGGGGCAGGAGTTCGGGGAAGAAGGCGAAGGCGATCCCGGCGGCGACGGCGAGCGCGCCGAGGGTCGCCGCCGCCCACTCGACCACCTGCCGCGCCGTACGCAGGACGCCGCCGTTGGCGGCGAAGTGGCCGGCGATGTCGGACGGGTGTACGAGCGCGCCGCCGGGGCCGGTCAGGCTCGCGTTCACCGCGTCGGCGGCGGGGCCCTCGTTGACACCGGCGAGCCGGTACGCGTGCGCGGCGTCCGTGGCGTGTTGCTCGTGAAAGGTGCCCGCGCCGTCGACGGCGGCGATGTGGTCGTCGAGGGCGTTCAGGTCCGGCAGCGGGGGGACTCCGAGAATGGCGAGACCGGCGACGACGTACGGGTCGCTCATCAGGCCGCTCACGCCTGGACACGACCGGTGTTGATGTCCTCGGTCTCCCGGTTGCGGCCGGCCATGACGGCCTGGCCCTCGCCGGCGTCGCGGGTCGCCGTGCCCAGTTGCTCACAGCCCTGCAACAGCGCGTTCCTGGACTCCAGATAAGGGCCCGCGAACTCCGCGTACGGCAATGGCGATTGTTCCGGCCACTGGCTGCGCAGCCGTTCGACGAAGCGCGCGTAATCGCTGGCCAGCGTCTGGAAGGAACGGCCGGAGGAAGCGCGCCCCTCGGCGTCGATGACGATCCGCTCATCCATGGGGATCATCATTCCAATCGCCGCAGTGCCTCGTCGAGCGTCGAGGTCAGATGACCGAAGGCGCGCTCGGCCTGGACCTCCATCTCGTCCAGCCGCCGGACCATCGTGTCGAGTCCCTCGCGCGCGCCTTCCCCGGTCTTGTCACGCTGATCCTGCTGGGCCGCGCGTACGGCCGACACGATGTGCTCGGCCAGCGCCTCGGAGCCCAGGCGCAGCGCCCGCGGGCTCAGCCGCAGGCCTTCCAGCAGCCCGTCGGCCCCGATGTCGGCGGTCACCAGGCCGTCCAGAGACCGTTCGTCAGCCGATTTTCCGCCCATCGGTCAGGTGCTGACGGTGAGGGACGAGCCGGTCCTGGTCTTGCCCACGCGGAGCTGGGCGGGGATGCGGGTGCGGAGTTCGGCCACGTGGCTGACGATGCCGACGGCCCGGCCTCCGTCGCGCAGGGCGTCGAGCACCTCCATGACCTCGTCCAGGGTGTCCTCGTCCAGTGTGCCGAAGCCCTCGTCCACGAAGAGGGTGCCGATCTCGGTGCCGCCGGCCTCCGTGGTGACCACGTCGGCCAGGCCCAGCGCCAGGGCCAGGGACGTGATGAACGTTTCTCCGCCCGACAGCGTGCCCGGCTCGCGGTGGCGGCCCGTCCAGCCGTCGATGACGCGCAGGCCCAGGCCACCGGTGCCGTGGCGGCCGCGCTCGCCGGCCGTACGGTCCACCGTGTGTTCGAGGGAGTAGCGGGTGCCCGACATCCGGGCCAGGCGTTCGTTCGCGGCGGCCACGACCTGTTCGAGGCGTGCGGCCAGGACGTAGGCGGACAGGCGCATCCGCGTGCGGTTCGCGGTCGGGTCGCCGGACGTCAGGGCGGCGACGCGTACGGCCAGGGCGTGGCGGCCGGCGGCGGGGCGCCAGTCGGCGGCGCGGGCGCTCAGCTCGTGCGCCAGCCTGGTCAGGCGGTCGCGGCGCTTGCGCAAGCGGTCCAGCGCCGAGCCCACGGTCTGGTGACGCTCCTCGGCCTGGGCCAGGTCGGCCTCTGTCGCGGGCAGGTCGGGGGCCGGCTGGGCGGCCGCGGCGGTGAGCTCGGGGTCTTCGAGCAGCTCGGCGACCCTGGCCTCCTCGTCGTCCAGGGTCTTGGCCCTGCGCAGCAGGTCCTCGCGGGCGGGCTCGGCCAGGGCGGCGGCCTGGGCGTCTCCGGCCGTCGCGAAGCCCTCGGCGGTCGCCGCGTCGCCGGCCTCGGCCCATGACGTACTGGCGTCCCCGGCGGCGGCGCGAAGCTGGTCGATCGCGATGGCCGTGTCGCGGAGCAGGTCGGCCTCCCGTCCGAGGCGGCGGATGCGCGCCTCCAGGGTCGGGTCGCCGCCGCGTGCCGCGTCGATGCGCGCGCCCAGACGCCCGGTCTCCTCGGTGAGGGCGTCGCGGTGCGTGAGGTTGGCGGCCAAAGCGGTCTGGAGCTCACCGTGGCGGTCGCGGGCGTCCTCGAACTCCGCGTCGACCTGCCGCATCTCCTCCTCGGCGCGGTCGATGTCGTCCTCGGCGCCGGCCATCGCGGTCAGCTCGTCCTGGGCGGCGGCCAGCTCGGCCGCCAGGTCCGCCTCGCTCGCCTCCCCTGCCCGCTCGGCGGCGGCCGTCAGCTCGGCGGTCAGCCTGCTGACGCGGCTGCCCGTCTCCTCACGTCGCGTCAGGACCTCGTCGTACGCGGCCTCGGCGGCGGCCACGGCCTCCTCACCCGGGCCCTCCTCACCGGCGTGGGCGGGCGAGGGGTGCTCCTCGGACCCGCACACCCGGCAGGGCTCGCCCGGCGCGAGCTTTTCGGCGAGCGAGGCGGCCATGCCCTCCAGCCGTGCCTGCCGGAGCTCCTGTGCCAGGTCGCGGGCGGCCTGGGCCTCGTCGACGGCCGCGCGATGTGCGGCCTCGGCCTCGGCCAGCCCGGCCGCCAGCGCGTCGCGCGACCGCGCGGCCTCCAGCCGGGCGGCCGCGGCGTCGACGGCGGCCGCGGCCACCGGCAGCCCGGCCTTGCGGGCGCGGGCCTCGTCCAGGCGGCTCTGGAGGATCGCGCGGTAGGCCGGGGACTCGGTCAGGAACAGCGCCAGCTCGGCCTCTTTCGTCTCCAGCGCGTCGGCCTCGTCGGCGGCGGCGCGGAGCTGGTCGTGCAGCGCCGTCAGCCGGACCGCGTCCTCGCGCCGCTGGCCGAGCTCGACGAGTTCGTCGCGGCGGGCGCGTTCTTCCTTGCGCATGAGGTCGGCGTCGGCGTCGTCGGGCAGCAGGCCGGCGAGCGTGGAGCGGCGGTCCGCGATGACGTCCTTCAGCTTGTCGTGCTCGGTCGTGCGGGCGGTGGCGACGCGCAGCAGCGGCAGGACGCGGCCGGCCCGCTCGGCGGCGCGCAGCGTGGCGGCGAGCTCTTCGCGCTCGCCGGCGCGGGCGGCGAGGTCGGCCTGGCGTCGGCGGGCGTCGGCGTGGCGTTCCTGGCGTGCGGCGACCGTACGGGCCTGGGCGGCGGCCTTCTGGGCGGTCTCACGATCGGCCGCGGTCTCCTTCGCCAGGTCGGCGGTTGCCGCGGCGACGTCTTCGACGTGGCCGGTCAGCTCGGTGGCCCACGCGGCCAGGGCCGCGGGGTCGAGCTCGGGGCGGGCCGCGCCGGCCGCCTCGGCGGCGCGGTCGGCGACGGACTCGGCCGCCGCCCGCAGGTCGTCGGCCTCGCGCCCGGCCTCGCGGCGGCGCTCGGACAGCCAGCTCTCGACCTGGGCGAACACCTCGGTGGCGAACAGCTTCTCCAGGACCGCGCGGCGGTCTTCCGCGCCGGCCCGCAGAAACGCCGCGAAGTCGCCCTGCGGCAGGAGCACGACCTGGCAGAACTGCTCGGCCGACATGCCGAGCAGGTCGGTGACCATCTGCCCGGCCTCGTCGAACCGGGTCGACCAGGTCTCCCACTCACCGCCGCGCCACTCCTGCAGCAGGACCTTGGCCTTCTGCTCGGTGGTGCCCTCGCCGCGGAGCTTGGGCCGCTCCCACTTGGGCGAACGCGTGACCTTGAAGCGGCGGCCCCGGATCGTCACGTCGAGGACGACCTCGGGAGCGCGGTCGGCCGGCGCGTGCTGACTGCGCAGGTCCTTGGCGTCGTTGCGGACGCTGGGCACCCGGCCGTACAGGGCGAAACAGACGGCGTCGAGGACGCTCGTCTTGCCGGCACCGGTCGGGCCGTTGATGAGGAACAGGCCCGCGCCGGACAGCGCCTCGAAGTCGACCCGCTCCGTACCCGCGTAGGGGCCGAAGGCGGTGATCGTCAGATCGTGCAGTCTCATCGGGCGGCCTCCGCCTGCCGACAGGACTCGAACGCCTCGTGGAGCAGGTCGCGCTCGGCCTCGTCGGCGGGCGCGCCGCGTACCTCCTTGACGAAGTCGTAGGCGATCTCCAGGTCCGAGCGGTCGCGGATGCGCTCGGTCCGGCTGCGGTCGTCGGCGGTGGCGCTCTCGGGCTCGAAGGCCAGCGCGAGCGTGTGGGGGAACCGCTTGCGCAGGCGGTCCATCGCGCCGGCCGGGCGGTCGTCGTCGGTGAGGGTGACCTGGAGCCAGTGGTCCTCGTACGCGGCGTAGCGCTCCTCTGTAAGGAGGCCGTCGAGCCGTCCCTTGATGCGGGCTGCGCGGCGCGGGACCGGGGCCTCGACGAACTCCGCGTGCGCTTTGTCTTGCAGGTCCACGAGCCAGGCGCCCTTGACCTGGTGTTCTTCGGAGAACGAATACGCCAGCGGGGAGCCGGAGTAGCGCACGGTCTCGGACATGCGCTGGCGGCCGTGCAGGTGGCCGAGGGCGACGTAGTCGACGCCGTCGAAGACGCTCATGGGCACGCTCGCGACGCCGCCGACGGAGATGTCGCGCTCGCTGTCGCTGGCCTCTCCCCCGGTGACGAACGCGTGGGCGAGGACGACGGAACGTGGTGCGTCGCGGTTTTTCAGGTCGTCGCGGACGCGGCGCATGGCCTCGGTGAGGGCGGCGGTGTGGCCGCGTTCGGGGAGGTCCCAGCGGGTGCGTACGACCTCGGGTTCGAGGTAGGGGATGCCGTAGACGGCGGTGCCGTCGGCGAGGAGCACGGGCTCGCCGACGCGCTGCGGGTCGGCGCGCAGGTGCACGCCCGCGGCGTCCATGAGGCCGGAGCCGAAACCGAGGCGCTGGGCGGAGTCGTGGTTGCCGCTGATGACGACGACCTGGACCTTTTCGGCGGCCAGGCGTTTCAGCGCATCGTCGCAGAGGGCGACCGCGTCGACGGGCGGCAGCGCGCGGTCGTACAGGTCACCGGAGACGAGCACGGCGTCGACGCTCTCGGCGCGTACGGTCTCGACGAGGTGGTCGACGAACCGTGCCTGGGCGCCGAGCATGTCCTCCCGGTGGAAGGACCGGCCGAGGTGCCAGTCGGAGGTGTGCAGCAACCGCATGAGGCCGGAAGCTAACAGGCCGCACTGACAACATCGCTCTCACACGCCGTCTGATGCCGCTTTGACATCTTTCGCGCCTGTGGCTACTCGGGCGGGTGGCGGCGGTCTCCGCCGCGGATGACGTCGATCAGCAGCCTCATGCGGCGCCCATCCACATCGTCCGACCCAACCGATGCAGAGGATTGTTCTCTACCTAGCCCCTAGGTGCAGTTAAACCTTGACCCGACGAGCCAAGCCACGAATGACGCTGCCGACGCAGCTTGTCCTGCGGGCGCTGCTGGAAGACCCCGTGCGTGAGATGTACGGCCTGCAGATCGGGCAGATTGCCGGTCTGTCGAGCGGAACCATCCACCCGATCCTGGCCCGCCTCGAAGGCATCGGCTGGCTCGAATCCCGCTGGGAGGACACCGACCCTCACAACGAGGGCCGCCCCCGCCGCCGCTACTACCGCCTCACCCCCGACGGCGTCGAACACTCCCGCTTCGCCCTCGCCCAGGCCCACACCCAGGTCGGCGCCATCTAGGCTCTACGCCCCCGCCCCGGCGGTGCGACGTGATCTCACGGCTCACGTACATCGCCGGGCACCGGCGACTTCCCGGCCAAAGACAGCGCCCGCACCTCCCTCTGGTCCGGCGGACCGCAGTATTCACGCGGCGGCCCCGCCCCGGTTGCCCGCTGCCCTTGGCCCCCGTCATCTGCAGCAGCCGTCGCCTTCAACCGCCACGCCCCCGTACCCCCCGACCCCCGGCGCGCTCGTCCAGGAGGCTGCCAGCGGGCGGGTGGCCGAGGCCGAACGGCTGGCCGCCGAGGCCGCGACCGCCCATGCCGCGGCCGAGGTGCTCACCACGCCGGGCGTCCAGGACCTCATCGACGCCACCGCCTCCGTGGTGGCGGCCTACCTGTCCGGCCTGTCCGGCCCGTCCGCCGGCCCGCTTACCGTGGCCATCGGCTGCGCCAGCGGCCGCCACCGGGCCGCGGTCGTGGGCATGCACCTGGCCGCCGCGTTGATCAACCTGTGGCACGTGGCGACCGGCATCATCCACTGCGGCCTGAACAAGGACGTGGTGGCCCGATGAGCACGCACCTGTTCGGCGCCGACGACCCCGGAGCGACCGCCGAACGTCGCCGACGTCGCCAGCACGCCCGCCGCCGCGACAACGAACGCCGATCCGGCACCCAGCCGGACGGCGCCCATGCCCAGGCCGCCGTCAGCTTCACCAAGCGGTGATCCTCCACGACGACGGCAAGGTCACCTGCCAGACCTGCACCGTCACATTCAAGAACGCGATCGACTACCGCACCCACACCTGCAGGTGAACCCTGCGAAACTCTGCCCCCGCGTCCGCGTACAGCGCGGGGCCGAGAGCTGTCCAGGGACTGTCACCGTTGGTGCCGGCGTTGGTCACGGCGACGTCGGCCAGGCGCCCTCGCCGTCGAGGCAGCTCAGGGATGGTGCGGCAAGGCCAGCCTGCCGACATATTCCTCCCCGGGGGTTTGTGAGTCGACTCACGAAGGGGGGCGGGACTACCCGCTGTCAGCTGGCCTCACCCGAGTGGACCCCTGGCGTATGTAGGTTGATACGACGAAGGACCCGGGGGATCTCCCGGGTCCTTCGGTGGGGGCGGTCCACTGCACTGGACCAGTCCACCCTTGTGGTTCCCGCTCCTGTCTGCACCACCAGACCAAGCAGAGGGAGTGCGAGCGCACCGCTAAGTCAGGGTGCATCGCCCGTCCTGTATTAGACAAGAAAATCTGCTTCAATGCGAGCCGTAAAACCAGCTACGGGCTTTTCACGCCCATTCGGAACCACTCTCGACCATCTAGAGCCAACGTTCGCCAAAAGCTGATTAAGTAGGAGCGGAGACCATGCGTAGCCGGGGGTCCGGACACGTTGTCGAGCCCCGCGAACTACGCCCGGGCATGGCATCATATGCACCAGGCATTTGGCCGCTGCCTTGGACTGCACATCCCCGGTACGCCATTTCCTGCGAAGTCCTGTCTGCACCACAGCCATGCCCTCGAAAGGGCCCACAGCAGAGGAGAAGTTTAATGGCTCTCATCGGCGTACCCACACCCGGTCCCAACAACCTGCCCGACCCCGATGCCGTGGTGGAGGTCGGCGTCTTCGTCGTCCTGATCGTCGGCTTCTTCGCCCTCATCGGGCAGGGGTATTCCGCCCACGAGGCGATGGGGCTCACCATCACGCTTGGGCTGGGCGGCGCCCAGGTGATCCGGCACATCCGTGGAGGGAACGACGGTCGGGATCGGCGATGACTACCCCCAGCGGCGAGACCAACGCAACAGGCATCTCTGAGCTTTCTCCCCGTGACCGCGCGAAGCGGCAGAAGACGCTGGCGGCCGAGGAGATCTCCAAGACGGAGGAGACGAGGACGAGCGTCCAGGCTCAGCTCGTCTTGGCTCTCAGCAATCTGATCAGAAGCATCGTCGACCCCGCCGATCCGTCTGCTGTACCCAAGCTCGCGGCGATCACCGAGACAAGCCCAAGCATCGTCTCGGGGATTCTCCTGGGGCGTCACCCGGCTAAGACCGAGGACTTCATCTCACAGCTGTCGACCGTCGCCGTTGTAAGCCGTGAAGACGGGGAACGGCTAAAGGATCTCCTCGGGAACCTGGCCCACGTCCGACAAATGCAAAATGAGGCTCATGACGCCTACCGCTCGGCCAACCTGCGGTTGCGTGACATGGAGGCTCGGCAGCGCGGCGCCGCAGCGGCTGAGGCGTTTGCTCCCCTACGGACCGTTGGCCAGCCGCAGACACCGTGCGCTATCCCCGATGCGGCCGGCTATGTCTATAAGCCTGATCCGCTCGAGGTCGAGACTGAAGAGAACTTCGTCCAGGCCCTGCGTGAGCTGGTGGTGTGGGCGGGCAATCCCGGTCTCCGGGAGATCTCCCGGCGGTGTGGGGGGTCACCGACACATTCGAGCTTCAGCAAGATGCTCAGTGTCTCCACCGTGCCGCCCAAGTTCGAGCCGGTGCGCGCGTTCATCACGGCACTCGGTCTCGAAGAGAAGGACGTCGGGCAGTGGATGACGGCATGGCGCAGGTTCGTCATGCCGATGCCCAGGAGCATCTCCCCGTGGGCCGCCGACCCATGGGCTGAGACTGGCTGAGTCTCGGCCTGCAGGTGAACCCTGCGAAACTCGGCCCCCGCGTCCCCGTACGGCGCGGGGGCCGAGAGTTGTCCAGGGATTGTCACCGTCGGTGCCGGAGTTGGTTACGGCGACGTTGGCCAGGCCCTCGCCGTCGAGGCAGCTCGGGGACGGTGCGGCAAGGTTGGCCAGTCTGCCGACATGTTTTCCCCTGGCGTGCCCGGGCGATCTGGCCTCAAAGGACGGCCTGGTGCCTCGGCCGTAGCCGACAGGTCGTGGTCGACGTCCTTCCCGCCAGCCTCCCCTTCAACGTGATGCCGCGCTTGCCCGGCGAACGGTCGTTGCACCGTTGCGAGGGGGTCGGCGAGAGGCTCGTGTCGCACCGTTGCGAGGGGGGTTGGGGGCAGCGTCGACGGGAGGGCCCGACGGCGGGAGTGCCGGGTGAACCTCCGGCTGCCCGCCGACGAGCTCGCCGAGCTGGCGGCCGCTTCGGGGACGGCCGGTGTGACGGTGGCCGGCTACGCGGCCCGGGCCGGGCTGTCGAGCGCACGCGCGGACGTGCCTTCAGACATCGGCGCGCTGGCGGGACCCGCGACGGCGTCGGCGACGCCCAGCCGCCAGGCGGCCGCCTGCCGCAGTGGTGACGTCCGTGGCCATCACCAGGTCCTCGATCACGTCGTACACCGCGTCGACGTCGACGTCGCGCTCGACGCCGGGACCGGCGCCGGGTTTCGTCGCGGCGGCCGAGGCCTCGGCGACGGCGACGTTTCCCACCACTGGTGTTTAGTCGCGGGAAGGCCTCGGCGCCAGCGCGCGACGAATCCCGGCCAGCCGTACGGGCCCGAGCATGCTCCGCGGCGGACCGGGCGTGCTCGCCGAGACTGTCGGCCAGCTCGCCCGCGTGCCGGGCCGCCGCGGCCGCCAGCTCCCGCACAGGTCCCTCCCAGCCGGTGTGCGGTGTGACCTGCCAGTCCTCCTCCTTTCCGCCGTCATCTCGCCGAGCCGGAGCGGCTCCGCGAGCAGGCGGCGGACCTCGGCCAGCGCCTCGGCGGCGGCCTGCAGGTCGTGGTTCACGCTGGTGCGCAACCGCACGGCGTGCCCGGCGGTGATCTGAGCGCGCTGCTTGGCACGGCTGGCCGCTTGGTAGTGCGCCTTACTGCAGTAGACGGCGGGCCTGCCGGTGTGGCACGGACGGGTAGCTCGCCGCCGCACACCGGTCAGGACGGAACGGACTCGGGCACGGCGGCGGGACCTCCTCCGGACCGGGGTATGTCGCGCCCGTGTAAGCGCAAGGATGCTCTGGGTTGAGAACGGCAGGCGTCGCGGGGCCGCGGTTGACGGACGGCCCGGAATGGAAGTTGACGGACCGTGCGGGGTGCGTGGCCGCGCAAGCGGGGTTATGGGGAGTGGGTTGGCGGTGGGGCTGTGTGTGATTTCGGTTGATTTCCCCCGCCGAGGCCGGTGGGGCGGTGGACAAAAGTACGGACGGGCGGCGAAGATGCCCAAGCAAGCACTCGGTTACATCCTCCCTGCCTCCGGAGGTACGGCATGCGGCAGCACGATCGGCTCTACATTGGTGGCGAGTGGGTTGCTCCCGCTGGTACTGGGACCATCGACGTCATCTCTCCCCATACCGAAGAGGTGATCGGGCGGGTGCCCGATGCCACGCCGGCCGATATCGATCGGGCGGTCGCTGCCGCTCGGGAGGCGTTCGACTCTGGGCCCTGGCCTCGGATGGAGCCCGCCGAGCGGGCGGCGGTGCTCTCTCGGCTTACCGCGATCTTCGGGGAGCGGATGCCGGAGCTCTCTGAGCTGATCACAGAAGAGATGGGGGCGCCGATCTCGTTCTCCCAGCTTGGGCAGACCGGGCAGGCGCATGCCGTCTACAGCTACTTCTCCGAGCTTTCCATCCCCTGGGAGGAAGAGCGCGCCGGGATGCTCGGGCCCGTCACCGTCCGGCGGGAGCCGGTCGGCGTGGTGGCGGCGATCATTCCCTGGAACGTCCCGCAGTTCATCGTGGCGCTCAAGCTCGCCCCTGCGCTTCTGGCCGGGTGCACGATCGTGATCAAGCCGGCGCCCGAGACTCCGCTCGACTCCTACCCGCTCGCGGACATGCTCACCGAGGCCGGCGTGCCCAAGGGTGTGGTCAGCATCGTTGCGGCCGGGCGGGAGACCGGGGAGCACCTCGTGCGGCACCCGGGCGTCGACAAGGTCGCGTTCACCGGCTCCACGGCGGCCGGGCGCAAGATCGGGGCGATCTGCGGGGAACAGCTCAAGCGGTGCACTCTGGAGCTCGGCGGGAAGTCGGCGGCGATCATTCTGGACGACGCCGACCTCGACTCGACGATGGGCTGGCTCAAGCTCGCGTCGCTCATGAACAACGGGCAGGCCTGCATCGCGCAGACGCGCATTCTCGCCTCGCGCGGGCGTTACGACGAGGTCGTCGGCGCCCTCACCGAGACCGTGCGCGGCATGGCGGTCGGCGACCCGGCCGACCCCGCGACCGAGATCGGGCCGCTGGTCGCCGCACGCCAGCGCGACCGCGTCGAGAACTACATCCGCATCGGCCAGGACGAAGGCGCCAAGGTCGCCCTCGGCGGCTCCGGCCGCCCCTACGATCGCGGCTGGTACGTCACCCCCACCGTCTTCTCCGGCGTCGCCAACGACATGCGGATCGCCCGGGAAGAGATCTTCGGGCCCGTTCTCACCGTCATTCCCTACGACGACGAAGCCGACGCCGTGCGCCTCGCGAACGACAGTGAATACGGGCTCGCCGGGACGGTCTGGACCGCCGACGCGGACCACGGACTCGACATCGCCCGCCAGGTCCGCGCCGGCACCTACGGCGTCAACACGTACATGATCGAATCGTCCTCCCCCTTCGGCGGCTACAAGAACAGCGGCGTCGGCCGCGAACTCGGCCCGGAAGGCCTCTCCGCCTACCTGGAGTACAAGTCGATCGCCCGCCTGGGATAAGCGAACAACGGACGAGCTACCGGGTCAGTGCGGCGACCTCGACGCACTGACCACCGGTGTCACCACTGCGGCTGCTCTTCTGCCATGTGACAGCGAGTTCGACGCACTGACCGCCGGTGTCGGTACTTCGGCTGCTCTTGCGCCACTGGTCCAACGTGATCATGGACTCTCCAGAATTGATTGGAGCAGTTTCAGAGACTCATCGTCTGACATCGCTGCGCCCCTGATCAAGTCGTAACGCAACCCGTATTCGCGGACAGTAGCCGGATTCCCGATGAGCTCACCGTCCAGGTGCCCTTCGAGATAGACCAGGTCGGGGCCGCTTTCGAAGCCCATTGACGTGAACGCTCCAGGGAGCCCGGCGTAGGAACCCTTGTCAGCCGCGACAATCTGCAGAGTGACGTTGGGTTGCCTCGCCCTCTCTATGAGGTGCTCGATCTGACCTTTCATGACCTCGCGACCGCCGATGGTGCGCCGTAAGGCCATCTCGTCCATGACCGCCACGATGCGAAGTGGCTTCGGACGTACGAGGATCTCCTGGCGCTCCAGACGCTTCGTGACGAGATGCTCGATCTCCTCCGGATTTCGGCCCGCCTTCAGCACCTCGTAGGCGTACTCCCTGGTCTGGAGGATTCCGTTGACCACGATCGGATCGAAGACGTGCATCACCGTCGCCACGAGCTCGCGTTCCACGAATTCCGGGAAGCCTGGCGGCACAGCGGTGAGGTGACGGGTTTCTGTGATGAGCTTCCAGAGGCGTACGAAGACGCCGTTGGTCTTGAAGTAGGTATCCAGGTCCTCGGCGAACTGCTTGGACGGGATGTTCTTGCCCGCCTCTATCTGGCCGATGAGTTGCGGCGTGTATCCGAGCGTCTCGGCGAGTTCGACCTTGGACATCGCGCCGCGCCAGGCCGTTAACTCGCCGGCGAAGGCGCGGACGGCCGGGGATTCGTAAGGGTCTTTCTGAGCCACCATGACAGCGACCTCCGGGGGGGCTAAACGGTTCGTCGCAAACAGTAATCGAACGAATCCATTTAGTCACCCTGATCAGCCAAGGCTGTGGACAACTTCTCCGAGGACCAGAGAGCCGACGATCGCGGCGATGATCAGCCAGGTCGCGGGCCGGGCCATGTTGAGAGTCCAGCCGAAGCCGAACCGCTTGGGCACCAGCACCGACGGGTCGTCGCGGTTGAAGTAGAAGACGCCCCAGCGGTACAGGGCGTCGTCGTCGCGGTTGACCGTGCGCGCCCCACGCCCCGTACGCCCGCCCCCCGTGACGTGAAGGCGGCTCCCGCCTTGGCCGACGCGCACCGCCACGAGCAGCACGACCGCCACCCCGACCAGGCCCGGCGCGAAGCCGAGCGCGGAGCGTACGGGAGCGGGCGGTGACACCACGTCCCACGCGGCCAGGGCCCCGAAGAGGAACGTGGCGCTCGTGCAGCCGGCCAGCACGAGCAGCACCCGGGAGACGGCCGCGACGAACCGCCGGTGCCGTACCGACGCCGCCGGGTCCTCCACGTCCAGCCAGGCCCGGCTGTGCAGGACGGCCCCCGCCACCGCGACGAGCAGGACCGTCGCGGCGACCTGCATCAGCACCGGGGCGAACACCGAGGCCACGGACTTGGCCGCGAAACGGTCGACCCGGCCGGAGAGGCCGAAGTGGGTGGGAAGGCGGGAAGGCAGGTGCGGGTACGCGGCGATTCCGGTGACCACCGTCGCGGCCGTCAGGAGGACCGCCGGGAGGGCCCAAGGCCAGGGGTAGCGCTCGGGATCGGTACGGAGTGAGGTGTCGGCGACCGTCACCTGGCGGCGGCCGCCGTACCAGCGCTCGGCGGTCTTGGCCTCGGCGATCCGGCGACGGGCGCCCAGGTAGAGAGCCAGGCCCGTGAGGAGCTCGGCGCCGACCGCGACCGGGCCGGCCCAGGGCGCCACCAGGGCGAACACCGCCGCCGCCACGGTGACGACGGCGGTCACGACTCGATAGAGGCGTCGGGCCGCGAGCACGACCGGCGCCTCCGCGCGGTCGAACGGGACGCGGACGCCGAACGGGATCGTGGGCGGGACGATCGCCGGTACGAGCCACTGCGTGAACCCGACGAGGACGACCGGCAGGACCGAGACGACGTGAATCATGATCGGCTCTCCAAAGAGGTTCGGAAACCGTCGAGGATCGCCCGGCAGCGACGCTGGATCTCGGCCTCGGACAGGCCCTGGGCGACGGCCTCGGCGAGGAGCGTCCGCGCGCGTCCCTCCCACTGGGAGGCGAGCGAGCCGTCCGGCGGGAGGGACGCGTCGCGGACGACCACCGCGCCCGTACGACGGCCGAGGCGGATGAGGCCCTCGCGGCGCAGCAGGTCGTACGCCTTGTTCACCGTGTGCATGTTGATGCCCAGGTCGGCGGCCAGCGCGCGGGTCGCGGGCAGTGAGTCGCCGGCGCGGAGCTCGCCGCCGGCGATCGCCTCGACGACGCGGTCGCGCAGTTGCTGGTACAGCGGTACCTCGTCGTCCGGCTCGACCATGAGGATCATCCGAGGCTCCAGGGACGGTTGATTGCTATATAACAACTAGAACAAAGAGCGCGCAACCCTCCCGGCCCGACCAAACGCGGCATGTTCCCCGTACCATCGGCGATCGTGACGATTCGGTGGGGAATTCTGGGTACCGGCGGGATCGCCCGCACGTTCACCGAGGACCTGCTCCTCCTCGGACACGAGGTGGCGGCGGTCGGATCGCGTGCGGCGGAGACCGCCGAGGGGTTCGCCGGCAGGTACGACATCGCGCGGGCGTACGGGTCCTACGCCGAGCTCGCCGCCGACGACAAGGTCGACGTCGTCTACGTCGCGACCACGCACAACGTGCACCACTCCGCCGCCCGTACGTGCCTGGAGGCGGGGCGCGGCGTGCTCGTTGAGAAGCCGTTCACGACGTCTGCGGCCGACGCCGCGGAGCTGGTGAGTCTGGCCCGTGAGCGGAACCTGTTCGCGATGGAGGCGATGTGGACGCGGTTCAACCCGCTCATCGCCCGCGTGCGCGAACTCGTCGGCGACGGCGCGATCGGCGAGGTCAAGGCGGTGTACGCCGACTTCAGCGAGAACTTCCCGTTCGACGCGTCGCACCGGCTGTACGCTCCGGAGCTGGCCGGCGGGGCGCTGCTCGACCTCGGCGTCTACCCGGTCTCGTTCGCGTGGATGCTGCTCGGCGCGCCGGCGACCGTCCAGGCGGTGACGACGCCCGCGCCGACCGGGGTGGACGCGAACACCGGGATCCTGTTCGGGTACGAGTCGGGCGCGGTGGCGCTGCTGCACTGCGGGTTCCTCGCCAAGACGCCGCAGAGCGCGACGATCACGGGGACGGCGGGGTGGATCGAGGTGGCCGGGCCGTTCTGGCACCCGAACGCGATGACGCTGCACCGCGACGGCGCCGAGCCGGAGACGTTCACGGTCGAGGTGTCCGGACACGGCTACACATACCAGGCCGAAGAGGTCGCCCGCTGTCTCGACGCCGGTCTCACAGAGTCGCCCACGATGCCGCTGGACGAGAGCGTCGCCATCATCCGCGCCCTCGACACCATCACCACCCGCCTGTCGCAGGAGTAGCCCGCGAACGTGCAGGTGGTCACGTAACTATTCAGGTACGGCGACTAGGATCACGTCGTGCCGACAGTCCCCCGACGTCGCAGCGCCATGCGTGGGCACCTGGTCGTCTGCGGCGACACGCCGCTCGCCTTCCGGCTCGCCGACGAGCTCGCAACGCGATATCTGCAGGACGTCACCGTCATCCTCCCGTCCAAGAAACGCAACCAGGGCCCGCAGATCGCCGAGCTGCCGCGGGTGAAGGTGCACGAGGCGCCCGAGCTGAACGACGAGACGTTCCGCGACGTCAACGCGGAGGCGGCGCGCGCGGTCGCGCTCGTCGGCAACAGCGAGGTCGGCAACATCCACGCCGCGCTGCGCGTACAGGAGCTCAACCCCGGCGCCCGGCTCGTCATCCGGATGTCGAACACCTCGCTCGGAGCGCGGATCCGCACGCTGTTCAACGACTGCGCGGTGCTGTCGGACGGCGCGATGGCCGCACCGTCGTTCGTGGCCGCCGCGCTCGGCGACCCGGCGCCCAGCCACGTACGTGTGGCGGGGCGGACGCTGTACGTCGCCCGGCGCAGCGACCGGCCGTCGACGATCATCTGCGGCCTGGCCGACACGCGGCACTCGGAGGGCAATCCGCGGCTGCTGCCGGACCCGGGCGAGAGCGCGAACCTCGTCCTCGCGGTGGCCGACAAGACCCCGCGCGACCCGCTGCTGCAGCACCGGCCGCAGAGCAGCCCGTTCACCGCGCTGACGCGCAGCCTGCCGCTGATCTTCAACCGCCGGCTGATGCAGGTGGTGCTCGTCCTGCTCGGCGTGATCGTGGCCGGCACGGTCGTGCTCAGCGTCGCCGACGGGTACGGCGTCGGCAAGGCGATCTACTTCATGCTGCTCGACGTCGCGGGCGCGGCCGACCCCGACCCGAAGATGGGCGCCCTCGGCAAGGTGACGCAGGTGGTGGTCACGCTCGCGAGCCTGGCCCTGGTGCCCGCGGTCACGGCGGCGGTCGTGGACGCGATCGTGCGCGCCCGGCTCGCGGGACCGTTCGACCGCCTGCGCCAGCCGATCAGCGGGCACGTGGTGGTCGTCGGGCTCGGCGGCGTCGGCGTACGCGTCGTCGCGCAGCTCAACGACCTCGGCGTCCCCGTCGTGTGCGTCGACATCAACGAGGACGCGGTCGGGGTGCCCATGGCCCGCCGCGAGAGGCTGCCGATCGTGATCGGCGACGCCACGCGGATGGAGACGCTGCGGAGCGCGTGGGTCAACACCTGCCGCGCGGTCGTCACCGTCACCAGCGACGACATCACCAACCTCGAGGCCGGGCTGAGCTCGCGCGAGCTGAAGGACAACGTACGGGTGGTGCTGCGGCTGTTCGACGACGACCTGGCGGGGCGGGTGCACCGCAACTTCCGGATCCCGGTGTCGCGGAGCGTGTCCTTCCTGGCCGCGCCCGCTTTCGCCGCCGCGATGATGGAGCGCCAGGTCATCGGCACCATCCCGGTCGGCCGCAAGGTGATGCTCATCGCGGAGGTGCCCGTCGTGCCGGGCTCGGCGCTGGAGGGCTGCCCGCTGAGCGACGCCAACCAGCCGGGCGAGTCACGCGTGCTCGCGGTCGGCCGCCGCGGCGGGCAGCACTTCGACTGGGAGCCGCAGAACGGCTACATGCTCGTACGGGGCGACCGGCTCATCGTGCTGGCCACCCGTACGGGCATCGGCAACGTACGGGCCCGGAGCATCTCCCCGTCCGCGGCGTGGGGGCCGGGTTAGGCGTCGCGGCCGAGGTCGGCCAGGCCGGCGACGAGGATGTCGGCCAGGAGGCGGGCGCGGCCTCCGTCCGGGTCCAGGTCCGGGTCGAAGACGGTCACCTGGGCGCCGATCGCGCGTGGGGCCAGGGCGGTGAGCAGGCCGGTGAGCTCGTCGGGGTCGAGGCCGTCCGGGTCGGGGCTGTCCACCGACGGCATCACGCTCGGGTCGAGGATGTCCACGTCCAGGTGGAGCCAGTAGCCGCCCTCGGCCTCGCCGGCGACCTCCAGGATCCGGTGCGCGGCCCGTTCGACGCCCTCGTGCCGGATCCGTGAGGCGGGGATGACGGCGCCGAGCAGGGCCCTGGTCTCCTGGAGCTCCTCGTCGTAGTCGCGGCAGCCCGCGTGGACGACGTCGGCCGGGTCGAAGTACGGGGCGAGCCCGTCGAGGTCGGCGACCGCGGGCCAGTGGCGGCCCACCGCGGCGGCCAGGTCCTCACCGGCCAGGCTCGCGCACAGCTCGGAGTTGCCGGGGTGGCGGAAGTCGGTGTGCCCGTCGAGGTGGACCAGGCCATGACGGCCCGTACGCCGCAGCGCGAGGCCCGCCGCCACCAGGATGCTGCAGTCACCGCCGAGGACGAGCGGGGCCAGCCCGTCCGCGCGCAGTCCCCCGATGCGGTCGGCCAGCCGCCGCGCGTGCTCGACGATGGCGAGCTGGTTGCGGAGCTCGCCCGGTTTCGCCTCGTCGGCGTACCGTCCCGGCAGCACGACGCCCCGCTCCTGCGCGCCGAGTTCGGCGAGGCGCCGGTGAAGGCCAGCCTCGCGCAGCGCCTCCGGCGCCTTGGCGCAGCCGGGAACGCTGGTCTGCGCCGGCGGGCGCAGGCCCAGGTTGGTCGGTGCGGACAGCAGGCCGATCGTCATCGCCACAGTGTGCCCTACTGCGCGACGAGCCCGTCCCGTCCGTGCATCCTGTGCGTCTTCACCTTGAACGCGCCGACGAGCGGGCCGGTGTCGAGCCGGATCCGGTTGTCGGACACGCGGGTCCTCTTGTGCTCGGTGTCGAGCGGCACGATCACGTACTGCCGGCCGTCGATCGTCCCGGTCAGCACGGACGCCTCCTTGGCCTGCAGCCGGCCGCTCGGGAACTCGAACGTCCCGGTCAGCCGGGCGAGCATCGCGTACGGGACGTTCTTGGTCGTGTAGTAGCCGCCGGTCTCCAGGTCGCCGGTCGCCGCTTCCAGGGGGATGAGCAGCAGTTTGTCGCCATTGTCGTTGTAGGCCCGTACGAGCGGGTTGAACCTCGGGATCAGGTCGCTGTTCTGCTTGGCGAGCGCGTCCTGGATCGCCTGCCGCAGCTCGTCCGAGGGCTGCTCGGCGGTCGGCGGAACCCCCTGCAGCAGCAGGCCGACCGGGGTCTGGCCGCCCTGGACCATCTGCTTCTGCCAGGGCTTCTTCTCCTCGTCCAGGATCAGGCCGGCGAGGGCACCGAGCGGCGCGGCCTCGCCGTCGACGGTCAGGTGCCGCGGGTCCATGCCGCCCTGGTCGAGCGGCTGGTACGCGACGTGCTCGCGGATGTCCGCGCGATTCTTGCGGTCGGCGCCCTGGGCCATGGCGGCGGAGATCGCGTCGAAGTAGCCGGAGGCACCTTCGGCGCCGTCGGTGGCGACGGCGCGCTTGGCCTCGTCGGGGTACTCCTTGCTCCACTTGCCGTACCAGTAGGCGGCGTTGCCGAGTCGCTGCCGCCGCTGGTTCGGGTCGTGGTAGGCGACGACCACGTCGTCGTAGAGCATGGCGCGGTAGAGCCTCGGCGTGACCGCGAGGGGGTACTCCGTGCCCCGCATCTGCGTCGACGGCCGGCCGCGCTGCTGCCAGGAGTGGAACAGCTCGTCGGTGGCCGCACCGTACAGGATCTCCGACAGGCTCGCGTGTTCGCTCTTGGCCTCCTCGGCGTACGAGGGGTCGGCGGCGTTGATCACGATGGCCGGGTGGCCGTCCCACGTCGTGTAGAGCGAGCCGGACTGCGGGATCACGACCTTGTGCTGGATGAGATCGGCGGCCGACAGGTTCTTGATGCCCTCGACCGTGATCAGCCGGGCGTCCTTCCCGTCGCCGAGGATGATCCGGCGGTCCTTGAGGACGACGCCGGGCCAGATGCGCCCGGCGTCCGGCCACACCTTGGCCACGTAGCCGTGCACCTCGGTGGCGACCGGAGCGATCGCCGTCGCCTTGGAGACGACGGGAGGCTTTTCGGAGTGCCCGGCACATCCGGCGACGGCGAGTCCGCCGCATGCGATCACGGCGATGCCGCGTCTGGTCCCGATGAACACTGCTTACCCCCACTAGCGGCGACGTTGGCCTTTGGGGGGATCACGGCCCTTCCTTCCTGGCGATCATTCCCCGGTCGCAGGGTGGGGTAACGTCCGCTCACCCGAGGGGGCGTAGTTCGGCCTCGGTGGCGGCGTCGTGGTCGGTGGAGAGGCTGAGGCCGAGCCAGCGGGCGTCGCTCTCGGCGAGGGCCCGTCCGGCGGCCGTCGCGTAGCGGACCGCGTCGCTGCCGAGCACCAGCCGTACCGGCGGGTCGTCGGTGCCGGCGATCGTGAGGACGACCTGCGCGACCTTCGCCGGGTCACCGGCGGCCGGGACGCCGCCGCCGCCGAAGTGTGCGGCCAGCGCGCCCACGGTCGGCGCGTACGGCTCGCTGACCGGCGGGATCGTCATCGAGGAGCCGGCCCAGTCGGTGCGCATGCCGCCGGGTTCGAGGACGGTGACCTTGATGCCGAGCGGCGCGACCTCCTTTGCGAGCACCTCGGAGAAGCCGCCGACCGCCCACTTCGCGGCCTGGTAGGCGGACAGGCCCGGGGTGGTCACTCGCGCGCCCACCGAGGAGATCTGGATGATGTGGCCGCCGCCCTGCTCGCGCAGGACCGGCAGGGCGGCCTTGGTGACGTTGACGACGCCCAGGAGGTTCGTGTCGATCTGGGCGCGGAAGTCCTCTGCCGTGATGTCCTCGACGGAGACGAGGTTCGCGTAGCCGGCGTTGTTGACGACGACGTCGAGGCGGCCGAACGCCTCGACGGCCGTGCGTACGGCGGCCTCGGCGGCGTCCGGGTCGGTGACGTCGAGCCTCACCTGGCGGAGGCGGTCGCCGTGGTCGTCCGGCAGGTTGGGGGTGCGGGCGGTGGCGACAAGGGAGTGGCCGGCTTCGAGGACCGCCTCGGCGATGCTCCGTCCGAGGCCGCGGGAGGTGCCGGTGACGAGGAAGACGCTCATGTTTCATTTCCTTTCGACTAAACGGTTAGTTGGATACTAGTCGCGGTGTCAACTAACCGGTTAGCTGTACGGTTGGGGGCATGGCAGGTGACGCTGAGGCGACCCGACGGCGGCTGCTCGACGCGGCGACGCAGGAGTTCGCCGCGTACGGCATCGCCGGCGCGCGCGTCGACCGCATCGCCGCCGTGGCGAAGTCGAACAAGGCGCAGATCTACCACTACTTCGGGAGCAAGGACGCGCTGTTCGACGCGGTCTTCAACGAGCTCGTCGTGCGTACCGTACGGGAGGTGCCGATCGACCCCGCCGACCTGCCGGGCTACGCGGCGCGGCTGTTCGACGGCTACGAGGAGCGCCCGGACGTGCAGCGGCTGGCGACGTGGTACCGGCTGGAACGCGCGGACACGCACTCGCCGCTGGACATCATCGTGACGAGCAACCGCGCCAAGGTCGAGGCGATCGCAGGGGCGCAGGAGGGCGGCCTGCTCCCCCGTCACCTGGCGCCGGAGGACCTCCTGGCGCTGGTGCTGACGATCGCGTCGATGTGGACGTCGATGACGCCTGAGTACGTGGCGTTGGTGGGCGGGCACACGCGCGCCCACCGCCGCCAGGTCGTCATCGACGCCGTACGCGCCCTCCTGTCCTCTCCCTCAGTGCCGTAGGGCGGCGATCAGGGACTTCGTGTCCGGGGTGCCTACACGGACGAACAGCGGCAGGGTGCCCAGGTCGGCTTCGTACGCGTGGAGGTCGCCTCGTACGGTTCTGCCTCGCTTGACGTCGTACCACTCGCCCGGCGGGAGGTGGACGTCGCGGCTCGTGCCCGGCTTCAGCAGCGGGGCGGCGAGCAGTGAGTCGCCCAGGAGCCACTCGTCGGAGATGGTGTACGACCGCTGGTCCGACGGGAAGTCGAAGAACAGCGGCTGCATGATCGGGTCGCCGGTCCTCACGGTGGCCTGGACCTGCTTCAGGATGTACGGCGCCAGGCGCTTGTGGACGTCCAGCGCTCGCGCGTACAGCCTGGCGGTGTCCGGGTCGTAGTTCACCCACTTGTCGTTCACGTAGTCGTACACGCGGACCGGGGAGGTGGAGGAGTAGACGAGCGGCATCGCGGCGGCGGCCTGGGCCCAGCGGATCAGGACCTCCTTCGACGGCGGCGGTTTGCCCTCCGAGCCGCCGACCATGTCGGTCTCCACGAACGGGTAGCCGATCGTCGAGACGGCCAGGTCCTGGTGGACGGCGGCCTGGAGCGACGTCCAGTCCGTGCCCTTGTCGATCTCGCGGGTCACGAAGCCGTACTTCTGCGAACCCGTCCAGTGGATCCGTACGCCCACGCCCTGCTGGTCGAACTCATCGGTCAGCTGCGCGCCCAGCTTCACGTAGTCGTTGGCCGTGTGACCGGCCGCCGGCGCGCACGTCTCGTCGTAGAAACGGGTGTCGAACTTGAAGCCGTCCACCCCGTACGTCCTCTGCAGGGCACGCAGCTGGTCGGCGTACCAGGCTCGGGCGTCCGGGTTGCCCAGGTCAACGATGCCCGCCCTGCCGTTCCACCACTCGACGGTGCACGGCTTGGCCGGGTCGTCCTTGGACTTCAGGAGGTAGCCCTTGTCGGCGGCGACCTTGTAGTTGTCGGCGTCGAGGTTGATCCAGAGCGTCACCCAGAGGCCGAACTTGTCGCCCAGCCCGTGCACCTCGTCCGACATGCCCTTGGGGTCGGGGAACTTGTCGTTGAAGGTGAAGTCGCCGTAATGGCTCATCCAGCCGTCGTCCAGCGAGGCCGTGTGGCCGGGCTCGCCGGCCGCGTGCAGGCGGCGTACGTAGTCCAGGAAGCCCTGCTGGTCCACGTTCGTGTAGAACTGCGCCCAGGAGTTCCAGAGCGGAGTCTCGTACTGGTAGGGCTCGGCGTCGCTCTTGGCCGGCTTGCCGGTGATGCCGATGTAGTCGTCGTAGACCGCCTTCGGGGTCTTCTCCACGAAGAAGGTCGCGGCAAGGCTCGGCGTCCCGGTGACCTCCAGGCCCGCGACGCCGGCGGTGTCCTTGCCGAGCGAGACGTTCATCAGGTCCTGGGTGTCGAACCAGATACCGGCCGATGACTGGGTGAACCAGAACGGATCCACCATCTGGTACGAGGCGGGGCCGAACGCATCATCGGCCACCTTGCCCGCGTCGAGGGGCCACGGCTGGTCGGTGTACGGCCCGCCGGCGTCGGTGGTCGCCTCGCCGTGGCCGTACCAGTGGCCGGCGGAGGCCATGGCGAAGTGCATGCCGGTCGCGGTGGCGGTCACGCCCTGGACCGTGCTCTCGACCTTGTAGCGATCGGCGCCCGGGGTGAGGCGTACCTCCAGCGTCGCGGAGGCGTCGGTGGTGGCGACCTCGAGCGTGAGAACGCCGTGGGACCAAACCGCCTTGCGCACGTCGGTGGCGGTCGCGCGGCCGTTCGGGCCGGTGAGGTCGAGGGCGTCCGTGTTCGTGGTGGCCAGGACGGTACGGCCGGCGCGGCGGGCGGTGATCTGGAAGTGCCGCTTGGCGATGACGACCTGGTACGCGGGGGTGGTCAGGGTGAGTGAGGTCGCGCCGCCCCGGAAGGTGACGCGACCGGAGGCCGCCGCGGCGCCGGCGCTCGCGTCGACCGACGCGGCGGCGACGAGAAGAAGGGCGGCGAGGGAGAGCGGAAGTCGGCGGGGTCTCAGCGCGATCACCTCGCGGTGGTGTTTGGCCGGTCGGGAACCGTCCGGCTGGGTTGCTCATTCGTGCGCACTACTCCGGGATACTGCGCATGAATGAGCGTCCCGTCAAGATCTTCGCCGGTGTTGACCCGAGTCGCGGCCGTCAGGCCGTGGCGCCGAGGGCCTTCTTGCGCGCGCGATAGCGGCCCAGGAGTACAGGGCGGAGCCACCGCAGCGGTGGCGGGAAGGCGCCCATCATGAGCGCGTACCCCCGAGGCCGGTCCGGGTCTTCGAGCAGGCCGAACACCAGGTCCGGACCGGAGCGGGGAGCACCGTCGACGATGGCCTTGCGGAGCCGGACGATCTCGGCGTCGGGGACCTGGGGGAACATCTCGGCGAGGGCCGGTTCCTCGGTCCCGAGGTGTGCCACGAGGAGGTCGCGGACCCTGGCCGCGGCCTGGGCGGCCTGGGCGGCCTCGTCCCCGGCTCCGTGGATCGCCGCGCCGAGCCTGCGCAGCTCGGCGTCGAGGGCCTCGTGTTCGGCGGTCAGCCCGTCGAGCTCGGCGACCTTGGCCGGGAACAGCTCGCGCAGCACGGGCCAGAACAGCTCGTCCTCGCTCGCGTGGTGGTGATGGACGAACTCCACGAGCCAGTTCGCGGTGCTCAGCAGGGTCTTGGTGCGCATCTTCTCGCCGGCCGCGTGCCGGGCGAAGGCGTCCGCGGTGAGCTCGGCCCCGCGTCGCATGATCGTGTGCACGGCGATGAGCTCGTCGTACATGTTCGCGCCCTCGGTCGGCGCTGTCGGCACGGTCATGGGATCCCCTCAATATTGAGGTAAATGAATGTGCAACGAAGTGAAGCGTAGTGCATCGAATGCAGAGCGATATCCTGATCGGATGTCCCAGGCGCGCCCGTACCACTCACCGAGGCGAGAGCTGGGTGCCGCCGCGACCCGGCGGGATCTGCTCATGGCGGCCCGGCGGTTGTTCGCCGACCGGGGCTACGCCCACGTGACGGTCGCCGAGATCGCCCGTGAGGCGGGCACGGCGGTGAAGACGATGTACGCGAGCGTGGGCGGCAAGGCGGAGATCCTGCGGGAGATCCTGGAAGACGCCGTGAAGGAGTCGGGCGCGGAGGAGACGACGATCCGGATCCTCACCATGACGGACCCGCTGGAGTGCCTGGGAGAACTGGCCCACGGCACCAGGCTGGGTTACGAGGGTCACCGCGAGGTCCTGACCATCCTCGCGGGCGCCATGCCGGTGCTGGAGTCCGCCGACGCCCTGTGGAACCGGGTCAGGGCGAGTTACCGGACGTCCCTCCGGGCGGTGGCCGCCCATCTCGCGGAGCTGGGCGCGGTGAGCACCCCGGTGGACCGCTGCGCCGACGTGCTGTGGTTCTGCTTCGGCCCCCATGCCTGGCGGGCGCTGGTCGAGGACTCCGGCTGGACCTGGGACGACGCCCAGGCCCAGCTCGCCGCGACGGCCAGGGTGCTGCTCCTGGAGACGATCAGTCCGTGACGCCCAGGTCCCGTGCGTCCTCGCGGAGCTCCGGGGCGCCCTTGACGCCCGCGCTCTCCAGCTCGTGGGCCAGTTCGTCCAGTTCCGCGCCGCCCGCCATCTGCGCGGTGAGCTCGGCCAGGCTGATCTCTTCCTTGGTGTAGTAGCCGATGCTGCGGCCCCGCTTGAGCAGCAGGAACCGGTCCCCCACCGGGTACGCGTGGTGCGGGTTGTGGGAGATGAAGATGACTCCCAGGCCGCGCTCGCGCGCCCCCGCGATGTAACGGAGCACGACGCCCGCCTGCTTGACGCCCAGCGCCGCGGTCGGCTCGTCCAGGATCAGGACCTTCGCGCCGAAGTAGACCGCCCGGGAGATCGCGACGCACTGACGTTCGCCGCCCGACAGCGTGCCGATGGGCTGGTCGACGTCGCGCAGGTCGATGCCCATGTCGAGGAGTTCCTTCTTGGCGGTCTCGCGCATGAAGGAGATGTCAAGGCGCTTGAACGGCACCGGGCCCACGCGCTTCTCCGAGCCCAGGAAGAAGTTGCGCCACACCGGCATGAGCGGCACGACCGCAAGATCCTGGTAGACCGTCGCGATGCCGTGTTCGAGCGCCTCGCGCGGCGAGCCGAAGGACACCTCCTGGCCCTCGACGCGGAACACGCCCTCGTCGTGCTTGTGCAGGCCGGCGACGATCTTGATGAGCGTCGACTTGCCCGCCCCGTTGTCGCCGAGGACGCAGGTGATCTCGCCGGCGGCGACCTCCAGGTCGATGTCGCGCAGCGCGATGACGTTGCCGTAGCGCTTGCCGACTCCCTCGAGCGCGACCAGTGGCTCACTCATTTTCCTGCCTCCGCCCGGCGCCGTACGACGAGGTTGACAACGGTGGCGGCGAGAAGCATCGCCCCCAGGAAGAACTTGAACCAGTCCGGGTTCCACTCGGCGTACACGATGCCGTTGCTCGTCATGCCCCAGATGAACGCGCCGATGGCCGCGCCGATCGCCGAGCCGTACCCGCCGGTCAGCAGGCAGCCGCCGACGACCGCGCAGATGATGTAGAAGAACTCGTTGCCGACGCCCTCACCGGACTGCACGGACTTGAAGTTGAAGAGGATGTGCATGCCGTAGAACCACGCGGTGAAGGACACGCCCATGAACAGGGCGATCTTCGTACGCGTGACCGGGACGCCCACCGCGCGGGCGCTGGAGGCCGACCCGCCGACGGCGAAGATCCAGTTGCCGGAACGCGTGCGCAGCAGCAGCCAGGTCGCGATGGCCACGAACACGATCCACCACAGCACGCTGATGTTGACCTGCACGCCGCCGACCGTGAAGTTGCGGGCGAACACGTCGCGCGCCTGGGAGAAGCCGTCCATGTCCTCGATCGACGGCGTGGCGACGTTGTGCGTGATGAGCTTGGTGAAGCCGAGGTTCAGGCCGGCGAGCATGAAGAACGTGCCGAGCGTCACGATGAAGCTCGGCAGGCCCGTCCTGACGTAGATCAGGCCGTTGACGAAGCCCAGCGCGAGCGTGACCACGAGGGAGACCGCCACGCCGGCCCAGACGTTGAGCGTGAGCTGGTAGCTGAACATCGACGCGATCAGCGCCGAGGACGTGACCATCACGCCCGCCGACAGGTCGAACTCTCCGCCGATCATCAGCAGCGACACCGACACGGCCATGATGCCCATCGACGCGCTGGAGTACAGGACGGTGGAGAACGACGACGCGCGCAGGAAGGCGTCGGCCACCAGTGAGAAGAAGACGAACAACACGATGGCGCCGACGAGCGCGCCGATCTCGGGGCGGCCCAGCAGCTTGCGGAACGGCGAGCGGGCGGCGAGGCGTTCGTCCCCGGCCGGCGCGGGTGGCGCGATGGTCTGACTCACGGGGAAACTCCAGGGTTTCGGTGCGGGCCCGCCCACGGCACGGGCGGGCCCGCGGCTGGCTTAGCGAGTGCCGCGATCCGCGTACGGCGCGACGGCGTCGGCGTTGGACTTGTCGACGATCGCCGGCCCGGTGAGCACGGGCTGGCCGCCGCCGAGGATGTCGCCGTTGCGCTTGTACAGCCACAGCTCGTCGACGGCCTCGTAGCCCTGGAGGTAGGGCTGCTGGTCGACGGCGAACTGGATGCGGCCGTCCTTGATCGCTGCGATGAGGTCCTTGTTCATGTCGAACGTGGCGACCTTGGCCTTGCCGCCGCTGTCCTTGGCGGCGTCGGAGGCGGTGAGGGCGATCTGGGCGTTCAGCGCCAGGATGCCGTCGATGCCCTTGTCGGCCTGGAGCTTGGCGGTGACCGCCGACTTGACCTGCGGCATGTTCGAACCCTGGACGAAGAGGTTCTGCATCTGGCCGGAGAAGGTCTTCTTCGCGCCGGCGCAGCGCGCCTCGAGACCGACGTTGCCCTGCTCGTGGATCAGGCAGACGGCCTTCTTGACGCCGGCCTTGTTGAGCTGCTCACCGGCCGCCTGGCCGGCGATGTTCTCGTCCTGGCCGAAGTGGGCGAGCGCGCCGAACTTGGCCGAGTCCTCCGCACCGGAGTTGATCGTCACGACCGGGATCTTGGCCGCGACGGCCTTGGCGACGACGTCCTTCAGCGCGTCCGGCTTGGCCAGCGTGACGATGATCCCGTCGACGTGCTGGTCGATGTAGGACTGCACGAGCTGGGCCTGCTTGCCGCCGTCCGGGTCGGCGGCGTACAGGAACTGGACGTTGTCCTTGGCCGAGGCCGACTGGGCGCCCTTCTGCACGATGTCCCAGAACGCGTCGCCCTGAGCGGAGTGCGTGACCATGGCGATCTTGATCCGGGGGCCGCCGCCGCCCAGCGCCTTCGTCGCCTGGTCGTCGGCCTTCTTTCCGCCCGAGCTGCTGCACGCGCTCAGCGCCAGCAGCCCCGTCAAGGCCGCGGCGATCACCTTGCGCTTCATATGTATCGGTCTCCTCTCGGTGGCACGCTGACCGTGGAGGTTATCGGCTACGCCCGCCACCAAACCGGGGCACACCATCTCTGTTCGGTTACAGGGGATCCAGCTACAGGTAGTCGCCCTGGCCTTGTTTGTCCTTGTCGTAACGCGCACGGGCCTCGCGTACGGTGTCCAGCGCGGAGACCTCGGCCACCGGGACGTCCCACCACGCCTCGCCGTCCGGGGAGGGCCGCAGCGGGTCGGTCTCCACGTGCACGACGGTCGTGACGGAGGCGGCGCGGGCCTTCGCGAGGGCGTCACGCAGCTCAACGGGGGTACGCGCGGTGATCACCTGGGCGCCGAGGCTGGCCGCGTTGGCGGCGAGGTCGACGGGGAGCACGTCGCCGTCCAGGCCCGAGCCCGTCCGGTAGCGGTAACGCGTGCCGAACCGCTGCGCGCCCACCGACTCCGACAGCGCGCCGATCGAGGCGAAGCCGTGGTTCTGGACGAGGACGACGATGAGCTTGACGCCCTCCTGCACGGCGGTGACCAGCTCGCTGGACATCATGAGGTACGAGCCGTCGCCCACCATGACGAACACCTCGCGGCCGGGGTCCAGGGCCATCTTCACGCCCAGACCGCCGGCGATCTCGTACCCCATGCATGAGTAACCGTACTCGACGTGGTAGCCCTTCGGATCCCGTGGACGCCAGAGTTTGTGCAGGTCACCGGGCATCGACCCGGCCGCGCAGACCACGACGTCGCGTGCGTGGGCCGCCTCGCCGACGACGCCGAGCACCTCCGACTGCGAGGGCAGGCCCTCGCCGGTGCCGCGGAACGCCTCGTCCACGAGGGCGTTCCAGCCGGCGACGCGCTCGCGGGTCTCCTCGCGGTACGCGGCGGGCACCGACCAGCCGTCCAGCGCCCCGCGCAGCGCGGCCAGGCCGGCGCGCGCGTCGGCGACCAGCGAGGTGCCCGCGTGCTTGGCCGCGTCGAACGCGGCCACGTTGAGGTTCACGAACCGGGTGCGGCCGAACAGGCTGCGCGAGGCCGTGGTGAAGTCGCTGTAGCGGGTGCCGATCCCGATGACCACGTCGGCCTCGCGCGCCAGGGCGTTGGCGGCCGTGGTGCCGGTGGCGCCGATCGCGCCCGCCGCCTGCGGGTGGTCCCACGGCAGCGCGCCCTTGCCGGCCTGGGTCTCCCCCACCGGGACGCCGGTCGCCTCCGCGAAGGCGCGCAGCTCGTCTGTGGCGCGGGAGTAGATCACTCCGCCGCCCGCCACGATCAGCGGCCGCTCCGCGCCGCGGATCAGCGCGACCGCCCGCTCCAGCGCGGCGGGCTCGGGCACCGGCCGCGCGACGTGCCACACACGCTTGGCGAACAGCTCGTCCGGCCAGTCGTGCGCCTCGGCCTGGACGTCCTGCGGGAGGGCCAGGGTCACCGCGCCCGTCTCGGCGGGGTCGGTGAGCACGCGCATCGCGGCCAGCAGCGCCGAGGGGAGTTGCTCGGGCCGGTTGATCCGGTCCCAGAAGCGCGAGACCGGCCGGAAGGCGTCGTTGACCGACACGTCGTACGAGCGCGGGTCCTCCAGTTCCTGCAGCACCGGGTTGGCCACGCGGGTGGCGAAGACGTCGCCGGGCAGCAGCAGCACCGGGATCCGGTTGACGGTCGCCAGGGCCGCGCCGGTCACCATGTTGGTCGCGCCCGGACCGATCGAGCTCGTACAGGTGAAGGCCCGCAGCCGGTCGTGCGCCCGCGCGAAGCCGACGGCGGTGTGCACCATCGCCTGCTCGTTGCGGGCCATGTAATAAGGAAGCTCCTCGGCGTTCTCCTCCAGGCCGTACTCCAGCAGCGCCTCGCCGACGCCCGCCACGTTGCCGTGCCCGAAGATGCCGAAGCAGCCCGCGAAGAACCGCTGTTCGACGCCGTCGCGCTCGGTCCACTGGTTCGCGAGGAACCGGACGACCGCCTGTCCGGTGGTGAGCCTCATCGCTCCTCCGCCGAGGTGAGGGGGAGCCGCGGGTCGGGCTCCTGACCCTCCCAGGTCCCACGGATCCACGTGTGCGCGGGATCGTCGCAGATCAGCCACTGCCGCTGCGTACCCGGGCCGGCCATGACGTTCAGGTAGTACAGGTCATAGCCCGGGGTGGCCATCGACGGGCCGTGCCAGCCGTGCGGGATGGTCACGACGTCGCCGGTGCGCACCTCGGCGAGCACGTCGATCGGCCGCTCCTCGGTGCCGTAAACCCGCTGGTAGGCCATGCCCTCCCCGGCCACCTCGAAGTAGTAGATCTCCTCCAGGCGGCACTCGCCGGGGCCGTCCTCGTCGTGTTTGTGCGGCGGATAGGAGGACCAGCAGCCGCCGGGCGTGAGCACCTCGCACGCGATCAGCTTGTCGGCGTACGGGAACGCCTCGGGGGTGCAGAAGTTGTTCACCTGGCGGCTCGCGACGCCCGCGCCGCGCAGCTCGACGGGCACGTCCCCGGCCGGGCCGTACCTCGGCGTCAGGCGGTTCCCGCACCGCGCCGCGGGCAGCGCGAACCGCCCGCTCCCCCGCACCCGTACGGTCGCGTCGCGCGGCACGTACGCGAAGTCGGTCACACGGGAGAAGACGTCGCGGCGGCCGGTGAGCTCGAAGGTCTCGCCGTCGCACTCGACCGCGCAGCTCCCGCTCAGCGGCAGGACGAGCATCTCGTCGCCGCCGGTCTCGAAGACGTGCCCGCCGCCGTCCAGCTCCAGCGTCCGCAGGCCGGAGTAGGTCCAGCCCGCGTCCTCGGGCGTGACGACGAGCCCGTACGGCTCGGCCTTCGTGCTTCCAAAGGGCAGGTGGTGCTTTGTCATGCCATGACCTCCACCGCCGCGTCCACGGCGGCCGCTACGTCGTCTCCGGGTGGGTACAGCATGGTGCGGCCGGCGACCAGGCCCATCACGCCGGGTAGTGCGAAGGCCTTGCGCCAGGCCGCCAGCGCGGCGTCCTGGTCGTCGGAGACCTCGCCGCCGAGCAGCAGCACGGGCAGCGTGGACGCCGCCATCACCCGTTCCATGTCGTCCACGACCGGCACCTTCAGCCATGTGTAGGCCGAGGTCGCGCCGAGCCCGGAGGCGATCGCCACGGCGCGCGTCATGGCGTCCGCGGTGAGCACGTTGCGCACCCGGCCGCCCTCGCGGCGGGACGCGAACGGCTCGATCATCGCCATCAGGCCCTGCCGGGCCAGCCCGGTCACGGCGTGCGCGCAGGACTCGAGCGTACGGACGGTGTCCGGGTCCTCATCGACGATGCGCAGCAGCATCTTGCCGCCGTCCAGGCCCTGCGCGGCGATGGTCGCGGGATCATACGCGGTGAACCGGTCGTCGATCTCGAACGCGGACCCGGCGAGCCCGCCGCGGTTCATCGAGCCGATGACGGCCTTGCCGTCCAGCGCGCCGAGCAGGAGCAGGTCCTCGATGACGTCGGGCGTGCCGAGCACGCCGTCCACGCCGGGCCGGCCGAGCGCGACGCAGACGCGGCGCAGCATCTCCGTGCGGTCGGCCATGGCCATCGGCCGGTCGCCGGCGGCGAGCGCGCCGCGCGCCGGATGGTCCGCCGCGACGATCATCAGCCGGCCGGACGGGCCGAGCAGTGACGGCCGCCGGACCCGGCGGGCCGCCGCCTCGGCCACCGCCTCCGGGTGGCGGGCGCGGGTCTCGGTCAGCGAGGCGAGACGCTCCGCGAAGTCATCGATCACGACTCCTCCCCTCGCCCGGAGAGCAGCGCCTCGACCTCTCCGGTGGTCGGCATCGCCTCGGAGCAGGCGATCCGCGAGGCGACGATCGCGCCGGCCGCGTTGGCGAAGTGGATCATGCGGCCGGCGTCCCAGCCGTCCAGCAGGCCGTGGCAGAGCGCGCCGCCGAACGCGTCGCCCGCGCCCAGGCCGTTGACGACCTCGACCGGGACCGGCGGCGCCTCGACCACACCCTCGTCGTCGGCCGCGAGGACGCCCTTGGGCCCCTGCTTGACGATGGCGAGCCGTACGCCGCGGTCCCGCAGGGCGGCGGCCGCGCGGTGCGGGTCGCTCTCACCTACCGCGACCGCGCACTCCTCCCTGTTTCCGACCGCGACGGTGACGTGGTCCAGCGCCTTGTCGACCCAGTGCCGCGCCTCGTCCGGTGAGGACCAGAGCATCGGCCGGTAGTCCAGGTCGAGGACGGTGATGCCGTCGTGCGCCTCCAGCGCGGCGAGCGTGGCCGAGCGGCTCGGCTCGTCCGACAGCCCGGTCACGGTGGCCCAGAAGACCTTGGCCGCGCGGATCGCGGTCAGGTCGAGCTCCCCGGCGCGGATCTCCATGTCGGGGGCCTTGGGATAGCGGTAGAAGTACAGCGGGAAGTCGTCCGGCGGGAAGATCTCGCAGAACGCCAGCGGCGTGGGCAGGCCCGGAACCGGCGTGACGAACCGGTCGTCGACGCCGTATCCGCGCAGGGCCTGGTGGATGTAGCGGCCGAACGGGTCGTCGCCGGTCCGGGTGATCACCGCGGCGTTCCGGCCGTGCCGGGCGGCGGCCACCGCGACGTTGGTCGGGCTGCCGCCGAGATACTTGCCGAAGGTCTCCACGTCCTCCAGCCGTACGCCGACCTGCAACGGGTAGATGTCGACGCTCACCCGCCCCATCGTGATGAGGTCATGACCACTCATACGGCCTCCATGAACGCCACGCTGCGCAGCACGTCTCCGGCGGGACCCGCGCCGGGCGCCGGCTCGGCGCCGAGGATCGTGTCCTGTTCCATGACATACCAGCCCGTGTAGCCCGCCGTGGTCAGAGCGCCGACGATGCCCGGAACATCGACGTCGCCGTCGCCGAGCGGCCGGTAGATGCCGTTCCGTACGGCCTCGGTGTAGGTCAGCTCGCCGGCCCGCACGCGGCGGGCCAGGCCCGCGTCGACGTCCTTGAGGTGGACGTGCGCGACCCGGTCGCCGGCCGTACGGGCCAGGTCGAGCGGGTCGGTGCCGCCGATGAGCAGGTGCCCGGTGTCCAGGCAGAGCGGTACGCGTGAGCCGGCGAGCACCCGGTCGACCTCCTGCGGCCCCTCGACGACCGTGCCGACGTGCGGGTGCAGGGTCGCGAGCACACCGAGACCGGCCGCGTACTCGGTGATGCGGTCGAGGTTGGCGAGGAGCGTGCGCCAGGCGTCTTCGGTCAGGGCCGGCCGCTCGTCGTAACCGTGCAGGCCGGTGGCCGCGGCCAGCACGAGCGTCCCGGCGTCGCCGAACCCGGCGAGCGCTCGTTCGACGTCGGGAAAGGGATCGACGCCCGGGTCGTGCAGGACCACGGGGACGAAACCACCGACCGCGCCGAGCCCGTACGACTTCAGCAGCGCGGACCGCTCACCCGGATCGGCGGGCAGGAACCCGTCCGGGCCGAACTCCGTCGCCAGCAGGCCCGCGTCGCGCATCTCGCCGAGCACCCGGTCCGGGGACATCTGGTGGCCCCAGCCCGGCACCTCGCACACTCCCCAGGAGATCGGCGCACCGGCGATCCTCACTTGCGAACCTCCTCGATCGTGACCGCGCGGGCCTCCCGGCGGGACCGCTCACAGGCCTCGGCGACGTAGAACGCCTCCAGCGCCTCGGCGGGCGGACACGGGCTCTCGGCCTGCCCGGTCACGACCCGCAGGAAGGCGCGCATCTCGGCGACGTACGCGTCGCCGAACCGCTGGAGGAAACCGGTGTACGGCGTGCCGTCCTCCAGCCCGCGGCCGTCCGCCGACATGAGCGGCGTGTGCTCGTTCAGGCCCGCGACCAGGCTGTCCTTGGCTCCCAGCGCCTCCAGCCGTACGTCGTAGCCGGCGGCGTTGTAGCGGGTCTCGCAGATGATCGCGATCGTGCCGTCGTCGAGCGTCAGCAGGGCCGCGCCCGTGTCGACGTCGCCGCTCTCGGCGAAGTAGTCCTCGCCCTTGTTGGCACCGACCGCGACGACCTGGACGACCTCCCGGCCGGTGACGAACCGTACGCCGTCGATGTCGTGGACCGCGCAGTCGCGGAAGATTCCGCCGGAGACCGGGATGTAGCCGGGCGGCGGCGGGGCCGGATCGAGCGTGCAGGACCGTACGGTGTGGAGCCAGCCGAGCCGCCCCGCCGCCACGGCGTCGCGAACGGCCACGTGACCTGCGTCGAAGCGGCGCTGGAAGCCGACCTGGACCGGCGATCCGGTCCGTTTCACGGCGGCCATGACTTGGAGCGTTCCAACGATGTCCGGAGCGACGGGTTTCTCGCAGAACGAAGGCAGCCCGGCCTCCGCCGCGCGCGTCACCAGCTCCGCGTGCGCATCGGTCGCGGCGGCCACGACGAGCCCGTCGAGCCCCGCCGCGAAGAGATCGTCCACCGAGTCCGCCACCTGCGTCCCGTGCTGGCCGGCGAGCGCCCGCGCCCTCCCCGTGTCCACGTCGGCGATCACCACCGAATCGACTTCGGGCAGTTCAGACAGGGTTTCGGCGTGCCGGGCCCCGATTCGCCCGGCTCCGGCGAGCCCGATTCTCATAGGGTCCTCCGCGGTAGCGAGGTATGCCAGCTGAGTTACGAATGGGTTAACTGGATGTGCCCGCAGTCTGCTGCGCGATCTCCGCGTATGTCAATGATTTGTAATGACATTAAGAGGTAATACCTAAGTTGGTGAGCGCCGCTAAGATCGCCTCCACCCGACCCTGAGGATCCAGTAGTGCAGCGACCGGCACTGATCGTCGATCGGAGCAGCCCCGTGCCGCTCTACTTCCAGCTCGCGGAGCAGTTGGAGACCGCGATCGTGGACGGCACGCTCATACCCGGATCCCGGCTGGAGAACGAGGTCCAGCTCGCCGACCGGTGCGGCCTGTCCCGCCCGACCGTACGGCAGGCGATCCAGCACCTGGTCGACAAGGGCCTGCTGGTGCGCAAGCGCGGCGTGGGCACTCAGGTCGTACAGGCGCAGGTCAGGCGCACGATCGAGCTGACCAGCCTGTACGACGACCTGGCCGCCGCGCAGCGCTCACCGCGTACGAAGGTGCTGGAGCTGGTCACGGTGCCGGCCGGCGACGACATCGCCAAGGACCTCGGCGTGCCGCCGGGCACTCCCGTGATCCGCCTGAAGCGGCTCCGGCTGACCGACACCGAACCGCTCGCGCTGCTGACCAACCACCTGCCGATCGACATCGTCGACCTCACCGCCGAGGGGCTCGAAAGCCGCGGCCTGTACGAGACGCTGCGCGCGGCAGGGGTCAACCTGCGCATCGCCAACCAGACCATCGGCGCCCGCGGCGCCACCAAGGCGGAGGCCGTCCTGCTGGACGAGCGCCGCGGCGTGCCCCTGCTGACGATGAGCCGTACGGCCTTCGACGACAAGGGCCGCGCCGTGGAGTACGGGACCCACGTCTACCGGGCCAGCCGCTACTCGTTCACGCTCACCCTGGTCGAACGCTAGGTCCTGTTTCGAGGTCCCCGTCCGTCGCGCCGCGCGCCACGAACGGGGACTTCGAGAAATGCCCTAGTAGCGGGGGGCGCGGTGCTGGCCGCCCGGACCGGCGTCCTGCGGCATGTGCGACGGGAGCCGCACGGGGTCGTTCAGGCGCTCGAACAGCTTGGTGCGGACCTCGATGTCCTCCTTGGTCGGCCCGGTGATGACCGCCAGCAGGAGGATCGTGAGGACGATGAACGCCACGACGACCACGGGGATCATGAAGTTCACGGGGTCGACCCCGCTCACGTACTCCTGACCCTTGCCGATGCTCACGTGCAGCGCCGCCATGCCCGTGTAGTGCATGCCGCAGACCGCGATACCCATGATCAGCGCTGCGGCGACGAGCGCCCGCCAGTCGTTGAGCGCGACGGTGAACCAGAGCGCCACCGTCGCGGCGACGATCGCGATCACCAGCGACAGGATCACCAGCGGGATGTTGTAGCCGATCTTCCCGTCGACGCGCATCCCGGCCATGCCCATGTAGTGCATGCCGGCGATGCCGAAGCCGGTGAAGACGCCGCCGGCGACCACCTTGGCCAGCGTCGGCTCGCCGTACCCGACGATGAACAGGCCGCAGCCGACCACGACCACCGCGACGACCGCGCTGCCGACCGTGAGCACGATGCCGTACCGCACGACGGAACCGGTGATGCCGAAGCCGATCATGGCGGAGAAGTGCATGAGCCAGATGCCGGTGCCGCCGATCGCGATGGCGGCGAGCAGGAGCCAGCGGGCGTGCTGCCCGATCCCGCGGAACTGCTGCGCGCGTACCGTACAGAGAAGACCGAGCAGCGAGCCGGTGACCGACGCCACGTAGGCCAGGACGGGTGTGAACCATCCCAAAGCAAAGTCATTCAGATGGGCCACGACCATTCCCCCAGCTCCGCCCCGACATCCACCGTCAAGGTGACAGAGTGGCCTCCGCGCATTATGCGATTCAAGGGACAAAACGGACAAACTCGTAGAGACAGGTACTGTGTACTCTCCGTGGTCGGGTGTTGACAGATGAGCTTGCCGGATTCAACTGAGAAGTCGGGCCGGGTACTGACCAGGCCGGTCGTCCTGGCGATCCTCCTCCTGCTCTTCGTCATGGCGGGCTGCGGGACGCTCCTGCTCACCGGCCAGGGCCATCAGGCCGAGGCCAGAGCCGCCTGCGAACGCTTCGTCAGAGGCCGGCTGGGAGTGTCCGACGTGCACTTCTCCCACGAGAGGGTGCGCGACGTGTCGTCCGTACGGCATGTGGTGACCGGGACGGCACTGACGGACGGGCGCGCCGCGGTGAGCTACACGTGCACGGTCAGCCACGCCGGAACGGGCTGGGCGCTCAACGGCCTGTCCGGGGTGTGACCTCGCCTCGTCACCGCGGCCATCTCTAGAGCGATCATCTCGCGCGGGACAGGGACTCCTTAGCGGTCTCTACCGGGAAATGGTTCGCATTGAGATTGCCGGCGTCGGCCTCTTTCTCGGGAGATTCCGAGGGATACCGTGAAATCGCCGCGCTGTCTATTTCCAGCCGGTGGGCTATCGCAGCGAGTATGCCAATACCGACCGGGCGGAATTCCGCATCAGCCATGGCCAGGAGGGCCCGCATCGCCCGCCGGGCCCGTACGGCTTCTGATGGGAAATTCGGCTGACGCTCCGGCGGACCTGGCGTCGACTTCCGATCATTCGAGCAGGTCGGTGATGGAGGTCGCGGCGACGACGCGGTCGAGCCAAGTGTCGAGTTGCCGCGGGTCCGCGCAGGCACTGATGCGGGCACGGACGTCTTCGGGCACCTCGATCTCCCGCACTGCCAGGATCTTGAGGACCGCTTCGGCCTTGCCCTCCGCCTTGCCTTCCGCTTTGCCTTCTGCCTTGCCCTCCGCTCGGCCGTCGTCCTTTCCGCGGCCGTAGTGTTCGCGGGCGAAGGGACTGTAGACGGGCCAGGTCGAAGAAGCCACGATCTCCTCCAGGATGCGTCGAACCGCAGGCGCGGCCATACCATAAGCGTATTCATAATACTGCGGAGCGTGTTCGGGCTTCACGAGCTCCAGCCCGGCCATGAACGTCTCGACGACCAGTCGGTCGCGCCCGTGGACCATCACCGCCAGCGCCGCCATCTCAGGTCGGGCGGCGACATCGTCCGGGCTGTCGATCGCGGGGACATCGCGCGGCCCCAATACCTCGGCCCGAAAGACGAAACCCGGCAACTCAGTACGAATCGGCTTGGCGTACCACGTGGCCGCGTCAGCGTCGGGACAGATGCACAACACGGTGACCGGACACCGCAGCAACAGCCACAACGCGGCGGCGTAACGGGGTAACTGCCGTCGCCTGGAATCGGACTTCTCCTGCTGAACCTCGACCACGATCCCGTACGCCGGTTTCTGCGGAGGCCCGACGGCGATCACCGTGTCGGGCTGGAAGTCCTTGGACGGCCGGTCATTGAAGTCGTTGCTGTCCAGCCGTACGGGCATGTCCGGCGGCACGTCGATGCCCATCAGCTCAAGAAGGATCTCAACGGCCAGCTCGGGACGCTCACGGAACAACCGGTTGATCGCGTCATGACGAGGGGACGACATGTCACGGTAAGTTACACCATGATTTCATAACGTGATAACTCTTGTCAGTGCTGGTCGAGGACCGCCTGGAGGAAGTCCTTGGTGCGCTGGTTCTCCGGCTCGCTGAAGATCTTTTCCGGGGTGCCCTCTTCCACGATCTGGCCCTGGTCGAACATCAGGACGCGGTTCGACACGTCGCGGGCGAAGCCCATCTCGTGTGTCACGCACAGCATCGTGATGTCGGTCTCGTTGGCGATGTCGCGCAGCACGTCCAGGACGCCCGCCACCAGCTCCGGGTCCAGCGCCGACGTCACCTCGTCCAGCAGGAGGATCTTCGGCTGCATCGCCAGGGCGCGGGCGATCGCCACGCGCTGCTGCTGGCCGCCGGACAATCGGCTCGGGTGAGCGTCGACCTTGTCCGCCAGGCCCACGAGGTCCAGCAGGCCGCGGGCGCGTTCGTTCGCCTCGTCCCTCGACAGGCCCAGCACGTGCACCGGTGCCTCGGTGATGTTGCGGAGCACCGGCATGTTCGGGAACAGGTTGAACTGCTGGAAGACCATGCCGATGTCGCTGCGGATGCGGCGCAGGTGCTTCTCGTCGGCCGGCACGAGGCGTTCCCCGCGCCGCATGTGGGACAGCGAGCGGCCGTTGACCCAGATGACACCACCGTCCACCTTCTCCAACGTCATCAGCAACCGCAGGATCGTCGTCTTGCCCGAGCCGCTCGGGCCGATGAGCGTCACGCGTTCGCCGGGGGCGACCGCGAAGTCCAGTTCGCGGAGGACGACGTTGTCGCCGAAGCGCTTCACGACCCCCTCGAACCGGATGCCGGGATCAGTGGTTGCCATAGCGGAACTCCAGGCGTCGCAGGAGGAGGGAGGACAGAACGCTGACGATGACGAACAGCACGCCGACGATGGTCATCGGCTCCAGGAAGCGCAGCGACCTGGCACCCACGTCGTACGCGCTGTGCAGCATCTCCGGCACCGTGATGGCCAGTAGCAGCGGCGAGTCCTTGAACATCGCGATGAGGTAGTTGGCCAGGGTCGGGATGACCTTGCGTACGGCCTGCGGGAGCACCACGCCGAACCACACCCGGCGGCGCGGGAGGTTGAGCGCGGTGGCCGCCTCCCACTGGCCGGCCGGCACGTCCGCGATGCCCGCCCGGTACACCTCCGAGGTGTAGGAGGAGTAGTGCAGGCCGAGGCCGATGACGCCGGTGACCAGCGCGCTGAAGGTCACGCCGGCCGACGGGAGCGCGAAGAACAGGAAGAAGAGCTGCACCAGCAGCGGCGTGCTGCGGATGAACTCCACGACCCACCGCACCGTCTGGTTGATGACGCGGCTCGGCGAGCGGCGCAGGATGGCCCACACCAGGCCCAGGGCCAGCGCCACGACGTAGCCCAGCAGCGTGGCCTCGACCGTGACCACGAGGCCGCGGAGCAGGTCGGGAAGGATCTTCCCGGCGAAGTGCCAGTCCCAGATCATTTGGCGCCCCCCAGTGTCTCCAGCTCAGAGCGCGCCGGGCGGCGGCCGAGCATGACGTCGGCGCGGCGTTCGAGGTAGCGCACCAGGAGCTGCAGCACCTGCGCGATCACGAAGTACATCACCAGGATCACCAGGAAGACCGACGTGGTCTGGCCGGTGGACTGGCGGAGCTGCTGCGCGCGGAGCATCAGGTCGGCGATGGAGATCAGCGAGACGACCGCGCTGCCCTTCATCAGCTCGATCAGCAGGTTGCCGAAGGGCGGCAGCATCAGCGCGACCGCCTGCGGCAGCAGCACCCGCCGCAGGCGCTGCGCCGGCCGCATGTTCAGTGCGACCGTGGCCTCGTACTGCTCCTTCGGCACCGCCTTGACCGCGCCGCGTACGACCTCGGCGCCGTACGCGCCGACGTTGAGGCCGAGCGCCAGGACGGCCGCGAACATCGGCGCGAACCTGGCTCCGACCAGCGGAAGCGCGTAGAAGAGCCAGTACATCAGCACGAGGGTCGCGGTGCCGCGGAAGAACTCCACGTAGACCCGGCCGAGCGCCCGCAGCCACGCCGACCGCGCGACTCCGATGAGGCCGAACACGAAGGCGAGCACCAGCGCGAGCGCGCTCCCGTACAGCGTCAGCTGGATGGTGACCCACGCTCCGCGGAGCAGCAGGGGGTAGCCGCTGAGGACGTCCGACACCGTGGATCAGCCCTTGCAGAGCTCGGCGGCGGTGTGGCTGCCGGGCAGCTCGGACTGGCTGAACCCGAAAGGCTGGATGATCGGCAGCAGGCGGTCGCCCTGCTTCAGCTCGGCCAGCTTGCCGTTGAAGGCGCTGAGCAGGTCGTTGTCGGCCTTGCGGAAGGCGAAGGCACCGGCGCCGAACTGCTCCTTGCCGTCGATCTGCGGCACGAACGCCTCGGTGATCTCGTACGGCGCGCCCGGGTGCTTGGACAGCGTGTCGGCCAGCGAGATGCGCGTGAGCGCGATCGCGTCGATGCGCCCGGCCTTGAGGCCCTCGTACGCGCTGGGCTGGTCGGCGAAGGTCTTGACGTTGCCCTTCTTCACGCCGAGCTTGGCGCAGTAGTCCCCCTCGACGGCGCCGGTCAGCACGCCGACCTTGATGTTCTGCTTGGCCGCGTCCTCGAAGCGCTTGATCCCCTTCGGGTTGCCCTTGGGCACCATGAACGCGGTCGTCGCGACGTAGTCCGGGTCGGCGAAGGCGACCTGGGAGCACCGCTCCGGCGTGATGAACATGCCGGCCGCGATGGTGTCGAAGCGGCGGGCCTGCAACCCGCCGATGAGCCCGCCGAAGTCGACCTGGACGCCCGGACGTCCGCGATGCCGAGCTCCTTGAAGACCACCCGCGCGAGTTCGGGCGCCTCACCCGTCAGCTTGCCGCTCTTGTCGGTGAAGCCGTACGGCGACTCGTTGGCGAAGCCCACCTGGATGTAGCCCTGCTGCTTGGCCTTGGCGAGCGTGCCGCCGCCGGAACGCTCCTTGGCCGGGTCGGTGGTGGAGCACGCCGCCGCGAGGGGCGCGGCGCCGGCCAGCACCGCGGCGGTACGGAGGAAGTCTCGTCGTGATGAGGTCATCGTTGGATCTCCAGGGTCCGGGGTCCGGCGTGGCCGCCCGGGGAGCGGGAGCCCCTGGGCGGCCACGTCGTGTCTCGTCGGCTAGCGGATGGGCGTGAAGTCCCGCGCGGCGATGAACTCGGGGCGGCGCGACGGCGCGGCGAAGGGCTCCTCGCAGGTGTTCTCGACGCTGTTGAAGACGATGAAGACGTTCGAGCGCGGGAACGGCGTGATGTTGCCGTTGGAGCCGTGCATGCAGTTGCAGTCGAACATCGTCGCCGAGCCGGCCGGCCCGGTGAACAGGTCGATGCCGTGCTTGTTGGCGAGGATGGAGAGGCTGTCGGGGTCCGGCGTGCCGATCTCCTGGCCGCGCAGCGACTCCTTGTAGTGGTCATCGGGGGTCTCGCCCACGCATGACACGAACGTCCGGTGCGATCCCGGCATGATCATGAGACCGCCGTTGTGGACGAAGTTCTCGGTCAGCGCGATGGAGATGCTCACGGCGCGCATGCGCGGCATGCCGTCCTCGGCGTGCCAGGTCTCGAAGTCCGAGTGCCAGTAGAAGTCCTTGCCCTTGAAACCGGGCTTGTAGTTGACGCGGCTCTGGTGCACGTAGACGTCAGAGCCGAGCAGCTGCCGCGCCCGGCCGACCAGGCGCGGGTCGGTCACGAGCTCGGCGAAGACCTCGCTGATGCGGTGCACCTCGAAGATGGACCGGACCTCGTCGGAGCCGCGCTCGGTGACCGTACGGTCGTCGCGCAGGACGGCCTCGTCCTCGGAGAGGCGGCGCAGCTCGGCGCGGTAGCGCTCGATCTCCTCGGCGCCGAGGAGCTCCTCGACCGACAGGAAGCCCTTCTCCTCGAACGAGGTGAGGGTCTCGGCGTCGATGGGTCCGTCGCCGGTGCCTCCGTAGACGACCGGGTCCGTACGGTAGAGCAGGGCGGGCTCGCCGGCCTTGCGGGTGGGGTAGGGATCGCTGGGTCCGGGGCAGGGATGTTCGATCAACTTCATGCCTCCTCAGTGATCAGGGGGTAGACGCCGTTCTCGTCGTGCACCTCCCTGCCGGTGCAGGGCGGGTTGAAGACGCAGACGGTCCGCAGGTCGGTGTGGGCGTGCACGACGTGGTGCTCGTGGCCGTCGAGGAGGTACAGCGTCCCGGGCTCGAGCCGGTGCTTCTCGCCGGTGTCCTCGTTGACCAGCTCGCCCCGGCCCTCGATGCAGTAGACGGCCTCGATGTGGTTCGCATACCACATGTGGGTCTCCGTGCCCGCGTACAGCACGGTGTCGTGCATCGAGAAGCCGACCTTCTCGCTCGCCAGCACGAACCGGCGGCTCCGCCAGGTGGGCGCCTCGACGTCACGTTCGGTGCCGTCGAGCTCCTTCAGCGAGCGCACGATCATTCATGTCTCCTTTCGACAGGGGGTGGTCTCAGACGAGGACCGCGTCCACGGAGGCCGCGATGATGTCGAGCCCCTCGGCGAGTTCGTCCGAGGTCGTGGTGAGGGGCGGCAGCAGCTTGACGACCTCGCCCTCCGGGCCGGAGGTCTCCATCAGCAGCCGCCGGTCGAAGGCCTGGGCGCACACGGCCGGCGCCACCTCGGCATCGGCGAAGACGAGGCCCTGCGCCAGCCCGCGGCCGCGTACGCCGCCGATCGCGTCCGGGTACGCCGCGGCGATCCGGGTGAGCGCCTCCTCGATCTGCTCGCCCTTGGTGAGGGTCTCCTTCTCCATGCCCTCGCCGGTCCAGAACTCCATGGCGGCGGTGGCGGTGACGAACGCCGGGTTCGGGCCCCGGAACGTTCCGTTGTGCTCGCCGGGCTCCCAGACGTCCAGCTCGGGCTTGAGCAGCGTCACCGCGAACGGCAGGCCGTAGCCGCTCAGGGACTTGGACAGGCAGACGATGTCGGGCACGATGCCGGCCTGCTCGAAGCTGAAGATCGGGCCCGTACGCCCGCAGCCCATCTGCACGTCGTCGACGATCAGCAGGATCTCGTGGCGCTCGCAGAGGGCGGCCAGGCCGCGGAGCCATTCGGGGGTCGCGGCATTCAGGCCGCCCTCGCCCTGGACGGTCTCCACGATGACCGCGGCGGGGATGTCCAGGCCGCTTCCGCTGTCGTCGAGGAGGCGCTCGAACAGCAGGAAGTCCGGGGTCTGCCCGTCGAGGTAGTTGTCGAACGGCATCGGGACGGTGTGGTTGAGCGGTATGCCCGCCCCGCTGCGCTTCATCGAGTTGCCGGTCACCGCGAGGGCGCCGAGCGACATGCCGTGGAACGCGTTCGTGAAGCTGATGACGGTCTCGCGCCCGGTGTACTTGCGGGCGAGCTTCAGCGCCGCCTCGACCGCGGCGGCGCCCGCCGGGCCGGGGAACTGGACTCGGTAGTCGAGCCCGCGCGGCGCCAGGATGACCTCCTGGAAGGTCTCCAGGAAACGCCGCTTGGCCACGGTGTACATGTCCAGGCTGTGGACGATGTTGTCACCGGCCAGATAGTCGATCAGCCGCTCTTTCAATTGCGGATGGTTGTGGCCGTAATTGAGCGTCCCGGCACCGGCGAAAAAGTCGAGGAACGCGTTTCCCTCCTCGTCGTACAGATGGCTCCCGGAGGCCTTGTTGAAGACGGCGGGCCATCCCCGGCAGTAGCTGCGTACCTCGGACTCGAGCGACTCGAACACGTCCATACGTTTCACCTGGCTCCTGAAGTGACGTGGGCGTTCAGCGGACCGATCCGGTAGAGCACCTCTGGCTGGTGGTCGCCGGGGAACAGGTCCCCGTCCAGGAGAGGGGTACGGCGCAGCTCGGCGCCGTGGTCGCGGGCGAAGCCGGCGAAGAGACGGTCGGAAGGGACGTTGTCCGGGGTCACGGTGGCCTCGACGAACCGGTGGCCACGGTCCGCGAGGTGGTCGAGCATGCGGCCGGCCAGGGCGCGGCCGCGCCACCGCTCGTCGACGGCGACCTGCCAGACGAAGAGCGCCCCGGGGTCCTGCGGACGGTCGAAGCCGGTGACGAAACCGCGTACCCGGCCGTCGGCCCGCGCGACCACGGAGGTGGCCGCGAAGTCACGGCACCACAGGACGTAGCTGTAGGGAGAACCGCTACGTTTTCGGGTTTCCGAGCCGGAGTCGACCAGGGGCGAATGGTCGTTCATGGCGGTCGGCATGGTGTCCGACCAGTGATGACCCGGCATGCCGAGCGCGTTTTAGCGCCCCTTCATCGCCGAAGTTGATCACCTATGACGATTGAATCCGACTTGGCAGTCGTTCACCGGTCAGGTTATTCCATGAGATGTAAATCACACGCTATGTTGCAAGCATGTAACAGATGGTGTGCGTCTGTGTTAATCCCTCCATCCCGGTGTTATCGCCAAGCGCTAGTTTGAACCCATGCGCGTACTGGTCACCGGGGCGTCGGGTTATGTCGGTTCACATGCGGTGAAGTCACTTCTCGCCGCGGGCCACCGGCCCCGGCTGCTCGTCCGCGATCCCGGCCGGGCCGGCAAGGCGCTCGGCGACCTCGGGGTGAACGCCGAGGCGACCGAGATGTACCCCGGCGACATGCTCGACGAGGCGGCCGTGGCACGCGCCCTCGACGGCTGCGACTCCGTGATCCACGCCGCCGCCGCCCTCGGCGTGACCGACCGCCGTACGGACCTGGTCTCGGTCAACGTCACCGGCACTCGCCACGTGGTCGGCGGCGCCGTCGCCCGTGGCCTGGACCCGGTGATCCACACGTCCACGATCGCGGTGTTCGTGCCGCCCGCCGAGCCGGTGATCACCGCGTCCGGGGCGCTCGCCCATCCGCGTACGGCCTACGGGCGCTCGAAGATGGCCGCCGAGCACTACGTACGCGGCCTGCAGGACGACGGCGCGCCCGTGACCATCGTCTATCCGGGCGGCGTGCTCGGGCCCGCGCAGCCCCACCTCGACGCCATGCCGGCCGGCCTGGCCGCCGGGCTCGGCATCGCCTGGCCGCTCTGCCGCGGCGGGGTGTCGCTGCTCGACGTGCGCGACCTCGGGGAGGCGCTGGCGCGGAGCGTCGAGCCCGGCGAGAGGCCCCGGCGGCTCCTGCTCGGCGGCCACTACATCGCCTGGCCCGAACTCGCCGACCTGTGCGACGCGCTCACCGGGGTGCGATGCCGGCGGATCCCCTTGCCTGGTCCTCTCATGATCGCCCTCGGTACCCTGCTGGATACCGCGAAACATGTGCACGGGTTCCGGTATCCGCTGACGCGCGACGCGGCCGAGCTGATGGTGACGCTCGTCCCCTCGGACGACAGCGCCGCCCTCGACGCGCTCGGCCTGACGCTGCGCCCGGTGGAGGAGAGTGTGGCCGACACCCTGCGCTGGCTCGCGGCGGCAGGACACCTCCGCCCGTCCAGGGCCGGACGGCTCGCCCCACCTAGGAGCACCTGATGCCCGTCAACGCTCTGCAGTCCGTGCTCTTCCCCGTCGCCCGGCGGCTCGCGAGCGCCCCGTGGTTCGCCAAGATCGGCCCGAGGGTCGTACCCCCGCTCGACCGCGCGCTGCACCGTCTGACGGGCGGGCGCGTCCTGCTGCCGCAGATCGTGCTGCCGAGCATCGTGCTGACGACCACCGGGCGCCGTACGGGGCTCGCCCGGCAGACGCCGCTGATCTGCATGCCGGAGGCGGACGGTGCCTTCGTGGTCGTGGGCAGCAACTTCGGCCGCGACCACCACCCGGCCTGGACGGCGAACCTCATGGCCGAGCCGAAGGCCGAGGTCGCCTACCAGGGCCGCCGGATCGCGGTCATCGCCGAGCTCCTGGAGGGCGAGGAGCGCGCGCGGGTCTGGCCCGAGCTCATCCGCGTCTGGTCGGTGTACGACACCTACGTCGCGCGGGCCGACCGCAAGCTACGGGTGTTCCGCCTCACGCCGTCCTGATCGGCTCAGCCCGACGCCGTGGGCGAGGGCGCCGGGGTCGGCATCGTCGGCGGGTTGAGCTGCTGCGGGGGCAGCCCCCGGCCCGGCCGGCCCTGCTGCCCCTGCCGGAACTGCGAGTACGGCCCGCCGCGGAAGCCGGGCGCGCCCTGGGGGAAGCCCCGCTGGAAGCGCACCGGGCCGGACCGGTCGTGCCCGCCATCGTGGTCGAACAGGGCCACGACGCCGCCGCCGACCAGCCCGCCGATCAGGCCGGCCGCGATCGCGACCGCGCCGACCCGCGCCGTTCCGCTCGCCGACAGGCGGCGGAACCGGCCGGGCCCGCGGTCCTCTCTGGGCGGAGCGCCGTGCTCGATCGTCTCGCGCTGCGGGGGCGTGGTCTCTCTCGTCGCGGGCGTGGGCTCCGGCGTGCCGCCGTGTGACGCCGGCGCCCCGCTCTCTGCGGGAGGTTGTTCGTCGTGCTCGGCCATGACGTTCTCCTCAGTGGAGCAGGCCTGGAAGTCCAATTGTCAGGACTATTGTCGACATTGGCCGGTAAACACGGCGTAAGGGCGGCCCCGCCGTTGCGGGGCCGCCCTTTTCCGTTATGTCAGACCGCGACGGCGTGGGCGGTGGTCGCCGGCTCCAGCGCCCAGTCCAGCACCTCCTGGACGTCGGAGGCCAGGTGCACCGTCAGCTCGTCGCGCACCTCGGCCGGCACGTCGTCCAGGTCGGGCTCGTTGCGCTTGGGGATGAGGACCGTGGTGATCCCCGCCCGGTGCGCCGCGAGCAGCTTCTGCTTGACCCCGCCGATCGGCAGGACCCGGCCCGTCAGCGAGACCTCGCCGGTCATCGCCACGTCGGACCGTACGAGCCGTCCCGACAGCAGCGACGCGAGCGCCGTGGTCATCGTGACGCCGGCGCTCGGCCCGTCCTTGGGCACGGCCCCGGCGGGCACGTGGATGTGCACGCCGCGCTCCTTCAGGTCGCCGACCGGAAGCTCCAGCTCCGCACCGCGCGAGCGAAGGTATGACAGCGCGATCCGGGCCGACTCCTTCATCACGTCGCCGAGCTGGCCGGTCAGGGTCAGGCCGGTGTCGCCGGTCTCCGCGTCGGCCAGCGACGCCTCGACGTACAGGACGTCGCCGCCCGCGCCGGTGACCGCGAGGCCGGTGGCCACGCCCGGCACGCCCGTACGGCGCTCGGACTCCTTCAGCGACGTCTCCGGAGTGAACCGGGGGCGTCCGAGGTAGTCGTTCAGGTCGTCCGCGCCGACCGTGACCGGCAGCTCCGCCTTCTCGGTCGCGACGTTCGCCGCCACCTTGCGCAGCACGCGGGCGATCGACCGCTCCAGGCTCCGTACGCCCGCCTCACGGGTGTACTCCCCGGCGAGCAGCCGCAGCGCGTCATCGCCGATCGACGCCTCATCGGCGGTCAGGCCGGCCTTGTCGAGCTGACGCGGCAGGAGGTGGTCACGGGCGATGGTGACCTTCTCGTCCTCGGTGTACCCGTCGAGCGAGACCAGCTCCATACGGTCCAGCAGCGGGCCGGGGATCGTGTCGAGGCTGTTGGCGGTGGCCAGGAAGACCACGTCCGACAGGTCGAGCTCGACCTCCAGATAGTGGTCGCGGAACGTGTGGTTCTGCTCCGGGTCCAGCACCTCCAGCAGGGCCGCGGTCGGGTCGCCGCGGTAGTCGGCGCCGACCTTGTCGATCTCGTCCAGCAGCACGATGGGGTTCATCGTGCCCGCCTCGCGGACGGCCCGGACGATCCGGCCGGGCAGCGCGCCGACGTACGTGCGCCGGTGGCCGCGGATCTCGGCCTCGTCCCGTACGCCGCCGAGCGCGACGCGGACGAACTTGCGGCCCATCGCGCGCGCCACGCTCTCCCCGAGCGAGGTCTTTCCGACACCGGGCGGGCCCACGAGGGCGAGCACCGCGCCGGACCGCCGCCCGCCGATCACGCCGAGCCCGCGCTCCTCGCGGCGCTTGCGCACCGCGAGGTACTCCACGATGCGTTCCTTGACGTCGTCGAGACCGGTGTGGTCCTCGTCGAGGATCGCCCGGGCGCCGACGATGTCGTACTCGTCCTCGGTCCGGTCGTTCCAGGGGATGTCCAGGACGGTGTCGAGCCAGGTACGGATCCAGCCGACCTCGGGAGACTGCTCGGAGGTGCGTTCGAGCTTGTCGACCTCCTTCAGCGCCGCCTCGCGTACCTTCTCGGGCAGGTCGGCGGCCTCCACGCGGGCGCGGTAGTCCTCCTCCTCGCTGGAGGGGTCGCCGCTGAGCTCGCCCAGCTCCTTGCGGATCGCGGCGAGCTGCTGGCGGAGCAGGAACTCCTTCTGCTGCTTCTCCACACCCTCCTCGACGTCCTTGCGGATCGTCTCGGCGACGTCGAGCTCGGCCAGGTGCGCCCGCGTCCAGCCGATGGCCAGCTCCAGCCGCTCGGCGACGTCGGCCGTCTCGAGGATCTTGACCTTCTGCTCGGCATCGAGGTAGCTCGCGTAGCCGGACCGGTCCGCCATGACCGACGGGTCGTCGATCTGCCGGACCATGTCCACGACCTGCCAGGCGCCACGCTTCTCCAGGACGCCGATGACCAGGGCGCGGTACTCCTTGGCCAGCTCTTCGGCCCGGTCCCCCAGGCCGCCGTCCTCCAGCACGGTGCCCTCGACCCACAGCGCGGTACCGGGCCCGGACGTGCCCGTGCCGATCCGCACCCGCGCCACACCGCGTACGACGGCACCCGGGTCACCGCCGGGGAGCCGGCCCATCTGCTCGATGACGGCCAGCGTGCCGACCGCGGCGTACTTCCCATCCAGCCGGGGCACGATGAGCACCCGCGGCTTGTCATCCGGCTCGCGGTCCAGCCCGGGCGACGTCGTACTCGCGGTGTCGATCGCGGCGCGCACCTCGTCCTCGGACAGGGACAGGGGCACGACCATCGCGGGGAGCACGACCTCGTCGTCAAGGGGCAGCACCGGCAAGGTGACGGACTTGCTCATCAGGGCCTCCAAAGATTGAGTCACTCACACTCAAGAAAGGAGAGCCGTGATCTATTTCCGAGGGGTGTTCGCTCTCAGCGAGCACGGGTTCCGACTGTCCTGTCCGGGCGCACCTTGCGAGTTCCGGACTCAAGGTAGCGGCTCGACCCCGGGTTGACAGCGCATCTTGTTAGCAATCTATAGTGCTAGCTAACTAGATAAATGGAGCTTGGGACATGATCGAGTTTCACCTGGACGACCGGTCCGGCCTCTCGCCGTACCAGCAGTTGGTCCGGCAGGTGCGACAGGCCCTGCGGCTGGGCCTGTTGCACGACGGGGACCGACTCCCGACGGTCAGGGAGGTCGTGGCGCGGCTGGCGATCAACCCCAACACCGTGCTCAAGGCCTACCGGGAACTCGAGCACGAGGGCCTCGTGGCCGCCCGGCCGGGGGTTGGGACGTTCGTGACGGCGACATTGACCGACGCGTCGCTCGCCGCGCACGGCCCCCTGCGTCAGGAGCTACGGCGCTGGCTGGCCAGGGCGCGAAGGGCCGGCCTCGATGAGGAGAGCATCGAGGCGCTGTTCATGACGACCTTTCGGGCCGCCACTGAGGAGGACATAGCATGACCGCCGTCTTGAAGGCCCACGGCCTGGGCAAGAGGTACGGGAAGCGCTGGGCGCTGACCGACTGCACCCTGGACATCCCAGCCGGGCACGTCGTGGGGCTGGTCGGTCCTAACGGAGCCGGCAAGACGACACTGTTGAACCTGGCCAGCGGCCAGCTGGCACCGACGTCGGGCAGCATCACGGTACTCGGCGGCCGCCCCGGGGCCGGCCCCGCGCAACTGGCCAAGGTCGGGTTCGTCGCCCAGGACACCCCTACCTACGCCGGACTGACCGTTGCGGAGCATCTGAAGCTGGGCGCCCGCCTCAATCCCGGGTGGGACCACGCGTTGGCACGGGAACGCGTCGGGCGGCTCGGTCTCGACCCCGCCCGCCGGGCCGGGAAGCTGTCGGGCGGGCAGCGCGCCCAGCTCGCCCTCACCCTGGGCATCGCCAAACGGCCGGAACTGTTGATCCTGGACGAACCGGTCGCCGCCCTCGACCCACTCGCCCGCCGCGAGTTCATGCAGGGCTTGATGGAGGCCGCCGCCGAGCAGGAGCTCAGCGTGGTGCTGTCCTCCCACCTGGTCTCTGATCTGGAACGAACCTGCGACTACCTGATCGTTCTCGTCGACTCGCGCGTCCAGGCCGCCGGAGAGGTCGAGGAACTGCTGACCACCCACCACCGGCTCACCGGCCCGCGCCGCGACCCCACCCGGATCCCCGCAGACCAGCACGTCATCTCCGCCAGCCACACCGACCGGCAGACCACCCTGATCGTCCGCACCAGCGCTCCGATCCACGACCCCGCCTTGACCGTCAGCCGACTCAACCTGGAAGACCTCGTCCTCGCCTACATGGCCAAGCCCGCCGGCACCGGCCGCCGACCCATCCTGGAGGTACAGCGATGATCTGGCTGACCTGGCGCCAGTCGCGCGCCGCCGTGGCGATGATGGCCGCCGTGCTCGCCGCGCTCGCCGCTCTCCTCGGCCTGACCGGTCCGGGCCTGGCTGATGACTTCTCCACCGGGGTCGCCGGCTGCACCACCCAACGCGACGGTTGCGCGAACTTCTTCCAGGACTTCTTCCACGACCACCAGGCGCCCTTTCTCGCGGTCACCGCTGTCGTGCTGGTCCTGCCCGCCCTCATCGGGCTCTTCTGGGGAGCTCCGCTGATCACCCGTGAGCTGGAGGCCGGCACGCACCGGCTTGTGTGGAACCAGAGCATCTCCCGCACCCGCTGGCTGGCCGTCAAACTCGGTCTCACCGGCTTGGCTGCCATGATCGCCGCAGGGCTGGGCAGCATCGCGGTGACCTGGTGGTCCGGCCCCATCGACAAGGCCTCAGGCGGAAACACCCCCGGCTTCCCGCGGATGGGGCCGCTGCTGTTCGGCGCACGCGGCATCGCCCCCATCGGGTATGCGGCCTTCACCTTCGCTCTCGGCGTGACCCTCGGAATGCTGGTCCACCGCACCCTGCCCGCCATGACCGTCACCCTGGTCGTCTTCGTCGCCGCCCAGATCGCCATGCCGCTGCTGGTCCGCCCCCACCTTCTTCCCCCGACCCGCTCGGCCGTCGAGTTCACCACGTCGAACATCGACGACATACATTGGCTACGCGGCGGCTCAATACGCCTGAGCGCGAAGGAGCAGGCCCCCAACGACACCGGTGCCTGGGTCCTGTCCAGCCACATCGTGGATGCCTCAGGACACACGGTCCCGGGGAACATCTCCGTGTCCACGTCCACAGGACCCTGCGCACCACCGACCGAGCAGAAACCTGGGGCGGGGACGCAGGCGTGCCTCACCGAGATCGACCGGCTCGGCTACCGGCAGCAGCTGACCTACCAGCCGTCCACCCGCTTCTGGACCTTCCAGTGGATCGAGACCGGGATCTACACCGCCTTCGCCCTCAGCCTGGCAGGACTCGGCTTCTGGTTGATCCGCCGGCGCCTGTCCTGACCCGCATGCCATTGACCGACTGAAACGATCAGCTTCGGACGATGTCCCTTGGTTCGTCCCGCCCACCAGGATCGCCCCCACGTTCGTCGCGTTCACCGCGCGAAGTCCGGGGGCTCGACGGTGTCGTCGTGCGTGGTCGGGGGTCTTCGGCGGGCTTGGATCTCGCCAGCCACAGGCCGGTGAACATGGCACTGGCCAAGGTGACGGCGCCGGCCGCGACGAAGGCGCTGTCGAGGCCGGCCTCGAAGGACGCGCCGCCGGATTGCCGGGTGTGGACGATGGCTCCGAGGAGGGCCACGCCGAGCACCGCGCCGACCTGCCGGGTGGTGCTGCTGACGCCCGAGGCGAGTCCTCCCTCCTGTGGGTCGACCGCCTGGATGGCGGCGCCGGTCAGCGGGGACATGGTCAGCGCGAAACCGATACCGACGATCGCCAGCCGCCACCACACGTCCCCGTAGCCGGTGTCGGCGTGCACGAAGCCCAGCGCCACCAGCCCCAGCCCGGCCAGGCTCAGGCCGATGGTGACCATGATCCGGAAGCCGTACCTGGCGGCGAGCCGGCCCGCGTATGGGCTGACGATCACCATGGCGAGCGAGGTGGGCAGGGTCTGCAGGCCGGCCCGCAGAATTGAACTGCCCTGGACGTACACGAAGAACTGGGAGAAGAAGAAGGACGAACCCATGAGCGCGAAACCCACGACGACCATCGCCGTGTTGGACACCGTGAACAGCCGCTGCCGGAACAGCCGCAGTGGCAGCATCGGCGTCGAACCACGCCCTTCGACGACGACGAAGATGGCGAGGATCACCGCCGCGGCGGCGAAGCCGCCCAGGATCAGCAGCGAGGTCCAGCCACGGGAACCGCCCTCGATCAGCCCATAGGTCAGCGCCCCCACACCCAGGACGGACAGGACCGTGCCCGGCATGTCGATCGCCGGCGCGTTCGGATTGCAGGACTCGCCCAGGATGCGCAGACCGGCCAGCAACAGGACCGCGCCGATGGGCACATTGACGAGGAAGATGGCGGGCCAGCCGAATGCCTCCACCAGAAGGCCACCGGCCAACGGTCCGGCGGCCAGGCCGATTCCGCTGAATCCGGCCCACAGCCCGATCGCCTTGACGCGCTCTTGCGGAACGGGATGCGCGGCGGCGAGCAAGGCCAGCGAGGCGGGGCTCAGCGCCGCGGCCCCGATCCCCTGCATCACCCGTCCAGTGATCAGCCAGCCGATCGAGGGCGCGACGGAGCACAGCACTGACGCGACGGTGAACACCGCGACCCCGGTCAGGAACACCCGCTTGCGGCCGAAGCGGTCGGCGAAGACGCCGCCGGACAGCAACAGCATGGCGACCAGCAGCACGTAGGCGTCGACGATCCACTGCAGGCCGTTCAACTGGGTGTGCAGCCGCTGCTGCATATCGGGCAGCGCCGCGCCGACGATCGTGCTGTCGAGCAGGACCATGAACTGCCCCAGGCAGGTCACCGTGAGCAACGCTGCCCGGTTCGATCCGATCCCTGCGGCCACGGCCGTTCCGGCCTTCGCCGTGCTTTCGTGTGCGCTCAACGCTTCCCTCTCATTCGTCCGTTGAGTCCGGCCACGGCCGGCCCGACGCTCTACCCCGCGCTAGGGCGCACCCCAAAAAGCAGTCTTGGACTGCGTTAGGAGGACCATAAAGCGGGTCATCGTACAAACGCAAGTTCTGACTGCGTTAAGGTGGAGGGCATGGACGAGCGACTGCGAGCCCGGCGGCCCGGCGGGCGCAGCGCCCGCGTCCGCGCGGCGGTGCACCAGGCCGTCACCGACCTGGTCAGCGAACGCGGCTACGGCAACTTCGCCGTCGGCGAGGTCGCAGCCCGCGCAGGCGTGGCCGACACCAGCGTCTACCGCCGGTGGGGCAACCTGGAAGCCCTGCTCTCCGACGTGGCGATCACACGCCTCACCGCGCAGTCGCCGATGCCCGACACCGGCAGCCTGGCCGGCGACCTGCGCACTTACGCGGCCAACGTGGCCCGTGAGGTCACCGGACCCGACGGCCTGGCGGTGCTGCGCCTGACCGTCGCCCTGTCCGGCAAAGGCCAACCGGGCCTGCAGGCGCGTGACGACTTCCTCGCCGAACGCACCCGGCAACTCCAGACCATGCTCGACCGCGCTCGCGAACGCGGCGAACACCCGCCCGACGCGCTGGGAGTGGTCGACCACATCCTGGCCCCGATGTACATCCGCGTCCTGTTCGGCGCCGGCCCGCTCACCCCGGACTACGTCGACGGGCTGGTCGACCGATTGCTATGACCTCAACCTGAGCCCTGCGAGAGGTTCGGCGTCTGCATGGCGGCCCCTGATGCCGCTGATCGAGGCGATCCCGCCGGTACGAGGCAAGATCGGCCGGCCACGCCGGCGCCCCGACTCCCGACGGAGACGGACCCCCACGCCATCCTGGACCGGTTGGGCGACCCGCGGAAGATCGCCGATGAGGGGCGCCGCCGGTTCGGCCTGCCCGAGGCGACGGCCGGCCCGCTGGAGATCGCCGTACTGCTCGCCATGACCGCCGGCGCGATCGCGCTCCCCTGACTGCCCGCCGGTCCGGCGATCAGCGTCCTGCTCCTGTCGCGGTCACCGTGCTGGACCCGCCGCGCGAAACACGTCGGCGGCCACCTTCCACCCGGCGCCGCGATCACACTGACGGCGGCGAGCCACCCGCTCGGCTCATCAATCGGCCTGAGCGCACTGGCGGCCCTGATCGTCGCCGGGCCGGTCGCGCCGGTCACCGGCGCGGGTCACCTGGCCGTACGGCCGGGCCGCCGGCCACGACCGCTCGCCTGGGCCGGCGGGACGGCGGTCCCGCGCGTTCAGCGGATGACCCGCGCGGGACGGCCGGTTGCCGACCGGCCGGCCGTCCGGCACCGCAGCGGGTCCCGGGACCAGGACGCCTACGTCGGCCCGCAACGCTCCGTCATTCACGCCGAGCCGGGTCATCCTCGCCGGGCTGCCGGTGATCATCACAGTGTCGGTGATCATCCAGGTCGGCGGCTTCAGGATGACGAAGAAACGTGTCTTCAGAATGGCTCCTCTGCAGCACCACTTCGAGCTTTCCGGCTGGGCCGAGACCACCATCGTGGTGCGGTCCTGGCTGATCTCGGCGCTCTGCGTGGCCATCGGCCTCAGTCTCTTCTACCTGGACAACCCGCGTCCTTCCTTCCTCGGGTGACCGAGCGGCATGAGCAGGTGGCCGCCTCACACGTCGCGGGTCCCGGACCGCACCACCTCTTCGGGTCGTGCTGGACCACCTGACGCATGGCCCGGTCAGACAGGGGGATGGACAGAGCTACGGACCTGCGCCGCCGTCGGCGGTGACATGGACACCAGCGCGGCGATCGTGTGCGGCGCCATCGCGGCGTGCACTCCCGGCAGTCCGGCCATCTGGCTGCAACACCGCGAACCGCTACCGGCATGGTTCGGCCACGTTGCCTGGCCGCCATCGGCCGTTACATCATCGGCTGGCGCCGTGGGCCCGCTCGGGTGAACACCGACTCCACGGCCTTCTTCCTGACCCCCGTCAACGGCAACGCCAGGTCGGTCCGTGTCGGATCGCTGAGGAACCGCGCCCCTACATCCGGCACCATTCCCCCGTGGCAAGGCGCCGGAACCCCGGTGGATGAGACGGTGGCCTCCGTTCCGGGCATCCGTGGCAGCTTCGTAGCCGATGGCGTCGGTTTCAGATGGAAGTCCAGCTCCCGTAGCGACGGCCGATTCTGCGTGGAAGTGGCCGAACTAGGAGTTCGGTCCGTCCACGGCCGGAGATCATGATCGACTGGTCGTACGGCGGCGTTTCCGAGGTGGTGTGATGCGGGTGCTCCGGCGCCGGGCGGGTGCTTCGGGGCCGTCGCCGACCGGATCGGTCTCGTCCTGATGGACGCCGCCGAGGCGGCTCTCGTGGCCGTGATCGTGCCGGGTGAGTTGCTGGGCGATGTCAACGGGTTACGGCTTACCGGGTGTGAGGTGAACGAGGGCCGGTGGTTCGTGCGCGCGCAGCGGATACTCGACCCCACCTGACCGCACGGCGGGTTTGTGGAACGGTCCAGCCGAAATAGAGTCGAGGGTATGGAGGCCAGCGCCTGTGACGTCAGGCCGCGGATCGGGGTTTCGAGCTGTCTGCTCGGCGAGCCGGTCCGCTACAACGGCGGGCACAGCCGCAGCCGGTTCCTCACCGACGTGCTCGCGGCGTACGTCGACTGGGTGCCGTACTGCCCGGAGATGGAGATCGGGCTGGGTACGCCGCGCGAGACGCTGCGGCTCACCGACGCCGGGCGGCTGATCGCCCACAGTGGCGCCCCCGACCACACCGACGCGATGGCCGCGCTGCCGCTGCCGGTGGGCCTGGACGGCTACGTCTTCAAGGCCAAGTCGCCGAGCTGCGGCATCCACGGGATCCCCCGCTACGCCGGCTCCGGGCAGCCCGCCGACCGCCGGGGCAAGGGCGTGTACGCCGAACGGCTGATGGAGGCGGACCCGCTGCTGCCGGTCGAGGACGAGGGACGGCTGAACGACGCGGTGCTGCGCGAGGCGTTCGTCGAGCGTATCTTCGCCGGGGCACGGCTGCGCAAGTTGTTCGGCGACGGCTGGCGCCCCCGTGACCTGGTCGCCTTCCACTCCCGCCACAAGCTCCAGCTTCTCGCGCACGACCCGGAGGGGTACCGCGCCGCCGGGCGGGTCGTGGCGCAGGCCGGGACACGGCCGCGCGCCGAGACCGAGGAGGAGTACGGCGCGGTGTTCCGCGCGGCGCTGGCGCACAAGGCGACGCGCGGTATGCACGCCAACGCGCTTCAGCACGCATTCAGCCAGATCAGCGAGCTGCTCGACGACACGCGGCGGCACGACATCCTGGCCAGCGTCGAGTCCTTCCGTACCGGGGACACCCCGCTCAGCGTGCCGGTCGCGCTGCTGAGCCACCACGCCCATGCCGAGGCCGTCGCCTGGACCGCCGAGCAGACCTACCTCGCGCCGTTCCCCGCAGGGCTACGGCTCCGGCATCACCTGTAGCGGGCCGCACTCTCACCGCTCGCTGGCACGCCGAACATCCGGCGGTACTCCCGGCTGAACGGCGACGGGCTGTCATCGCCGACCGCGAACCCCACGCCCGCGACGTCGCCCGGCTCGGCGAGCAGGCGCACCCGCGCCTCGTGCAGGCGGATCCGCTTCTGGAACTGGACCGGCGTCATCGAGGTCACCGTACGGAAGTGGCGGTGGAACGAGGAGACGCTCATCGCGGCCGGCCCGGCGAGGTCCTCGAAGCGCAGCGTCTCGTCGTCGTGGCGGCGGATCCAGCGGATCGCGCGGGCCAGGTGGGCGATCCGGCTGTCGGCCAGCCCGATCTGCCGTACGGCCGCGCCCTGGGCGTCCTGCCGTGGAGCCCGCTGCGCGGCGGCCAGCTCTCGGGCAAGTACGTGCGGGACGGCGCGCCCGCCGCGAGCCCGCGGTCCGAGCTCGTGCCCGGCCCGTCCGGGCGGGACTGGGACGTGATCGAGGCGGTCGCGCGGGTCGCGGCCGAGCTCGGCGTCGGGTCGGCGGAGGTGGCGCTGGCCTGGGTACGCGGCCGGGCCGCCGTCACCTCGTGCCTGGTCGGCGCGCGTACGGTCGAGCAGCTGCGCGCGAACCTGGCGTCGCTGGAGGTGACCCTCACGCCCGGGCAGGCCCGCCGCGCTGGAGGCGGTCTCCACGCCCGCGCTCGACTTCCCGGCCGCCATCACCGCGGGTCCAGGGCCGATGCTCGGCTTCGGCGGGACGAGCGTGGACGGCGTCGAACTCCCGGTGTGGCCGTCGCTGCTCACCAGCCCGGCTCGTTACTGAGCCTCGGCGCGTTCGGCCAGGTAGGTGTCGAGTTCGGACGCTCCCCGGAGCATCGCGCGGCCGCGGGCGGTGAGGCGGGCGCGCCAGTCATTCAGCGTGGCCTCCAGCGGCTCCACGCCGCCGGCCGTCCGTACCTGGGCGATCAGCGGGGCGATCTGGCTCAGCGGGTGGCCGCCGCGGCGGAGCTGGTGGGCCAGGTGGGCGTCGCGTACGTCGGCGGGCGAGTAGACGCGGTAGCCGGTCCGCGGGTCGCGGCGCGGCGTGATCAGGCCGGCCTGTTCCCACTTGCGCAGGGTCGCGGGGCGGACGCCCAGCCGCCGGGCCAGGGGGCCGACGAAGGTCGTTCCCGGTCCGGCCGGAGGGGACGGCGCGAGGTCGCGGAGGGCCTGCTCGACGGCGGCGAGGGTTCGCCGGTCGCCGAGGAGTTGCTCGTGGCTCTCGTCGATCAGCGTGAGGGCCTCCTCGACCGCGTCCTCGTTGACGGCGCTCATGATCGCCGTCGCCGTCTGGTGGCCGTGGGCCGGGATCAGCGCGACGAAGGCGCGCAGGGCCAGGGCGTGCAGCGGCGTGTAGATCCGGTACCCGTGCGCGGTACGCCCGGCCGGGGGCAGGATGCCGGCGTCCTCGTAGTTGCGTACGGCCTGCGAGGAGAGGCCGTGTTCGCGCGCGAGGTCGACGGGCCGCAGTCGCGTGGCCATCAGGCGCGGAAGGCGCGGCGGTAGGCGGACGGTGACGTGCGCATGGCCCGTACGAAGTGGGAGCGGTAGGTGACCGGGCTGGCGAACCCGACCGTACGGGCGATCTCCTCGACCGGCGTCGCGGTCTTCTCCAGCAGCGGCAGGCTCGCCTGGACGCGCTGGGCGATCAGCCAGCGCGTGGGGCTCGTGCCGGTGCAGCGGGCGAAGTGCCGGAGGTACGTGCGGGAGGACATGTGCGCGCGGCGGGCCAGCGTCTCGACCCTGATCTCCTCCCGGAGGTTGGCCAGGACCCAGGTCATGGTCTGGGTGATCCGGTCGTCGTCGAGGTCGTACGGCACCGGTGCCTCGATGAACTGGGCCTGCCCGCCCTCGCGGTGCGGCGCGATCACCAGCCGCCGCGCCACCGCGTTGGCGATGCTCGGCCCGTGGTCCTGGCGCACGAGGTGCAGGCAGAGGTCCAGGCCCGCCGCGCTGCCGGCGCTGGTGAGGACGTTCCCGTCGTCGATGTAGAGGACGTCCGGATCCACCCGTACGAGCGGGAAACGGCGGCGGAGCAGCTCGGTGTACTGCCAGTGCGTGGCCGCCCGCCGGCCGTCCAGCAGCCCGGCGGCGGCCAGGGCGAACGCTCCGGAGCAGATGGAGACGACGCGGGCGCCCCGGTCGCGGGCCAGGCGCAGCGCCGCGACCAGCTCGGGCGAGCAGTCGGCCCGTACGTCGCTGACGCCCGGCACGATCACGGTGGCGGCGGAGGCGAAGACGTCCAGGCCGTGCTCGGTGTCGATCTTCGCGCCGCCGACGATGCGCAGAGGACCGGGGCGTTCGGCGCAGAGGGTCAGGTCGTACCAGGGAACGCCCAGCTCGGGACGTGGCAGGCCGAACACCTCGGTGACGATCCCGGTCTCGAACGGCGACATGCCCTCGTAGGCGAGCACCGCGACCGTACGCTTCATGGCGGGATCTTATCGATCGGCGACGTTTCCGCCACTTCTCCGGCCGCGGGCCGCCCGCGACCATCTCTGTCATGCCATCTTCCGCCGAACGCCACTTCGCCGAGCGCCTCGCCTTCGAGACCGACGTCTCCGACGTCCACGCCGGCCTGGAGGCCGGGACGCCCGGCCTGGTCGTGGTCGACTCCCGCAGCGCCGAGTCCTGGGACCAGGGCCACCTGCCCGGCGCCGTCCATCTGCCGACCGCGTCGATCGCCGCGCGCGCGCCGTCCCTGGTCCCGGCCGGGACGAGCGTCGTGACGTACTGCTGGGGGCCGGGATGCAACGGCGCGGTCCGTGCCGCGCTGGCCTTCGCCCGCCTCGGGTACCAGGTCAAGGAGATGATCGGGGGTTATGAGTACTGGGTGCGGGAGGGGTTCGCGGTGCAGACCGCGAGCGGGCGCGTCGTGCGGCCCGCCGATCCGCTGACCGCGCCGGCCGACGCCTGCGGCTGCTGATCACACCTCCGGCGAAACGGGGATGCGGTACGTACGGCCGCCGGTCAGGATGACCGTCATGAGGCTTCTTGTACTGGGTGGAACGCAGCATGTCGGACGGGCCGTCGTCGAGACGGCGCTGGCGCGGGGCGACGTCGTCACGACGGTCAACCGGGGGCTGACCCGGGCCGCCGCGCCCGGCGTCGAGGCGCTGACGGCGGACCGTACCGACGTCGCCGCGCTGCGCCTCGCGCTCGCGGGCCGGGAGTGGGACGCCGTGATCGACACCTGGAGCGGCGCGCCGCGGGTGGTCCGCGACGCGGCGGAGCTGCTCGCCGGGCGGGCCGGACACTACGGGTACGTGTCCAGCCGGTCGGTGTACGCCTGGCCGATGCCGCTGGGCGCCGACGAGAGCGCGCCGCTGGCCGGCGGAGACGCCGACGACTCCACCGACGACGACTACGCCGCCGCCAAACGGGGCGGAGAGCTGGCCGCGCTCCGGGCCTTCGGCGACCGGGCGCTGCTCGCCCGCGCGGGCCTGATCCTCGGCCCGTACGAGAACGTGGGCCGGATGCCATGGTGGCTGCGCCGGATCTCGCGCGGCGGGCGGGTGCTGGCCCCGGAGCGGTCCCGGCCGCTGCAGTACATCGACGCGCGCGACCTGGCCGCCTGGATGCTCTCGGCCGCCTCGCGCGGGATCGGGGGCGCCTTCAACGCGGTCGGCCGCCCGGGGATCTGCACGATGGGCGAGCTGCTGGAGGAGGCCGTACGGGTGACCGGGTCGGACGCCGAACTCGTCTGGGTCTCCCCCTCGGTGATCGAGAAGGCGGGCATCAGCCCGTGGACCGAACTGCCGATCTGGCTGCCCCAGGACGAGGAGTACGGCGGGATGCACGACGCGGACGTCTCGGCGGCGTACGAGAACGGGCTCACCTGCCGCCCGATGCCCGAGACGATCGCCGACACGTGGGCCTGGCTCCAGGCCGAGGGCGACCCGGCACCACGCCCGGACCGCCCGCCGCTCGGCCTCGACCCCGCCAAGGAGCAGCGCGTCCTCGACGAGATCGCCGGTGACCGATGATGCTCTGGGACCAGCACTGCGCCCTGCCGCTGTCACCGTCCGCCGACGTCGCGGACCTGCTGCGGTTCCGTGAGATCGGGGCGGGCTTCATGTCCGTCAACGTCGGCTACGCGCCGAACGACGCGGACTCCACGCTGGCGATCCTGAAGTCGTTCCGGCGGCAGCTCTCCGACGACGAGCGGTTCCTCCTCGCCGCCTCCGCCGAGGACGTGCTCACCGCGCACGCGCAGGATCGCCTGGCGGTGGCGTTCGACCTGGAGGACGCCAACCCGCTGGACGGCCGCCTCGACCTGGTCGGGCGCTACCACGAGCTGGGCGTACGGACGCTGGTGCCCACGTACAACTACCGCAACGCGGCCGGGTCGGGGTGCATGGACGCCGACGACGGCGGCCTCACCGCGTACGGGCGAGATCTCGTGCGGGAGATTAACCGCGTCGGCATGGTCCCGGACGGCTCGCACTGCAGCGCCCGTACGGGGCTGGACCTGTGCGAGGTGTCCACCCGGCCGGTGGTCTACAGCCACTCGTGCATGCGGTCGGTGTGGGAGCACGAACGGAACATCACCGACGAGCAGGCCAGGGCCCGGAGCACGTCGGCATCGGCACCGACTTCCCCTTCGACGCCACCGACCTCGACCGCGAGTTCGCCGAGAACCCGGAGTTGTTCCCCGAGAGTTACCGGCGATGGGGGCCGATCCGCTTCATGCCGCCCGAGGACCTCGCGCCTCTCGCGGACGCGCTGTCCGCGCGCGGCTACCCCGGCGAGGCGGTCCGGGGGATCCTCGGCGGCAACTTCCTTCGTGTCGCGCGGGAATCCTGGGCTTGACATTGACGTCGGTGTCAAGGGATAGCGTCGCTGACGCCACTGATCAGGGAGGATCGATGCGGATCGGGGAGTTGGCCGAGCGGGCCGGGGTGAGCAAGCGGGCGTTGCGCTACTACGAGCAGCAGGGCCTGATTCTCGCGCGGCGGGCGGAGAACGGCTACCGGGAGTACGACGAGTCCGACCTTCGGCTCGTCGCCGAGATCCGCACACTGCTCGACGCCGGCTTCTCCCTGGAGGACGCCCGGCCGTTCGTCGACTGCCTGCGGGCCGGGAACGAGGCCGGGAGCAGTTGTCCCGAGTCGGTCGCGGTCTACCAGCGCAAGCTCGCCGAGATCGACGGGGAGATCCGCACCCTGATCAGGCGCAGGGCCGAGGTGGCCGAGCAACTGGCGCAGGCCTGTCCCGGCTGCGTGCTGTCCCCCAAGGAGAACAATGATCACGTTGACGACCGACAACTTCGACGAGCAGGTGCTCCACGGCGACAAGCCGGTCCTCGTCGACTTCTGGGCGGAGTGGTGCCCGCCCTGCAAGATGATCGCGCCGATCCTGGAGCAGATCGAGCAGGAGTACGGCGACCGGCTGACCATCGCGAAGATCAACGGTGACGAGCATCCGGAGATCGCCATGCGGTACGGCGTGATGGGGTTCCCCACGCTGAACCTCTTCCGGGGCGGCGAGGTCGTCCGGCAGATCGTCGGGGCCCGGTCCAGGCGCAACCTGCTGGCCGACCTCGACGGGCTCTTCTGAGGCGCTGCCGCCCTTCATCGGGCGGTACACCAAGGCGCACACCATCGCCTGGGCCGAGACGATCGGCTCATTCGACGGTTTCGTCTTCGTCACCGCCGAGTACGACCACGCGCCGTCGGGAACGTCGAAGAACGCGATCGACTTTCTCGGCCGGGAATGGCGGGACAAGGCCGCCGGGTTCGTCGGCTACGGCGGTGCGGGCGGGGCGCGGGCGGTCGAGTTCGAGAACCACACGGAGTTCCGGCCCGCGGCGCATCAGCAGACCGCCCTCACCGCCATGCTCGACCAGGTGGTCGCCTGGAGCGGCGCGCGCTCCGGTCGCTGCGCACGCGGGACATGGCTCAGGACGGCGGCGGCAGGCGGTAGACGTCGTCCTGGTTCAGGTCGGTGCCCGGCGGGACGATCTCGTCGATGCGGGCCAGGACGTCCTCGCTCAGCTCCACGTGCGCGCCGGCCAGCAGGTCGGTCAGGTGCTCCGGCCTGCGGGGGCCGATGATGACCGACGTCACGGCCGGGTTGGCCCGGACGAACGCCGTGGCCAGGTGGGTCAGCGGCATACCCGCCTCCCCCGCGAGGCTCGTCAGCCGCTCCACGGCCGCCTGCTTCGCCCGGTTGGCGGGCACCGCGAGGTCGAACATCCGCGCCCCGAGCGCCGCCCGGCGGCTGTCCGCCGTCGGGTCGGCGCGGCCGGACAGCCAGCCCGAGCTCAACGGGCCGAACGTCAGCACCCCCATGCCGTGGCGCCGCGCCGTCGGCAGCACCCCGGACTCGACGCCGCGCAGGAGGATGGAGTACGGCGACTGTTCGGTGCGGAAGCGCTGGTGGCCGCGGCGTTCCGCGGCCCACTGCGCCTCGACGATCCACTCGGCGGGGAACACCGACGCGCCGATCGCCCGTACCTTTCCCGCGCGGACCAGGTCGGACAGGGTCGACAGGGTCTCCTCGACGTCCGTGTCGGGGTCCGGCCGGTGCATCTGGTAAAGGTCGATGTGGTCGGTGCCGAGCCGCCGCAGGCTGTCCTCGACCGCCCGCGTGATCCAGCGCCGTGACCCGCCGCGGCGGTCCGGGTCCGCGCCCCACGGCCAGCCGAACTTCGTCGCGACAACGACGTCGTCGCGCCGCCCCTTGAGGGCCCTGCCGACGATCTCCTCCGACTCGCCCTGGGAGTAGACGTCGGCCGTGTCGACGAGGTTGACGCCGGCGTCCAGCGCGGCGTGGATCATCCGGATCGACTCGTCGTGGTCGGGGTTCCCCATGGCGCCGAACATCATCGTCCCGAGAGCGAACTCGCTGACCGAGATGCCCGTACCGCCGAGAATCCTGCGCTTCATGTGCCTCTCCTCGTCCTCATCTCCAGCCAACCATCGGCGGAGGACCGCGCCTACGGCGAGAGGGGCACCCTTCGAACCGGGGTCCGCCAGACCCCCGTACGCAGGGGAGAACCCGACGATCTTTGCCCGCGCGAGACCCGCGCACATTTCTTGCTTGACCTGGGTTTACGTCCTCGTCGACCGCGGGTACTCACAGTAACGAAATCGCAACACCACGTTATGGGGTCGCTCCGCCCTGGCCGTCGTGTGCGATTCGAGGAGGGTCGATGAGGGTCGAGAGGGCGAAACGACGCCGGCGGATGATTCCCCCCATCCGTCGCATGGCGGCACCCCGCGCCATCCGCCCCTTCCTGTCCTCCAGGCGCCGGCGCCGTACGCCCCCACGGCACCGGGCCGCACCGGCCGGGCCGGCGGTCCCCGATTCCGCCGGCCCGGCGCCCCCGAGCCACACCGACGACGCCCCGTACACCGGCGGCCGATGACCGCACCGGCCCGCGGTGGTCCATACGCCGCCGCGGGCCGGTGCCCGGCTACAGCTTCAGGCTCCAGGTCTGCTCGACCAGGTCGTGGCCGAAGCTGTGGTGCGGGCCCTCGTCCACCAGCGAGAAGCCCGCGCGCTGGTAGATCCGGCGCGCTCCGGCCAGGACGTCGTTGGTCCACAGCACCATCTCGTCATTCCCGCCGCGCCGGGCGAACCTCACGCACTCCTCGACCAGGCGCCCGCCGATGCCCATCCCCCGCGCCGAGGGCTCGACGAGGAGCAGGCGGAGCTGGGCGACGCGCTCGGTCTTCGGCACGCAGAAGACGCAGCCGGCCGGTTCGCCGTCGACCTCGGCGATCCAGGCGTCGGCGCGCCGGTCGCCCGCCTCGACGTAGTCCGCGACGATCCGGGCGACCAGCGCCTCGAACGTGACGTCCCAGTCGTACTCCGCCGCGTACAGCGCGCCGTGACGCTGGACGACCCAGCCGAAGTCGCCCGGCCCGAACGGGCGCAGGACGTACATCTCCGGCCGGCGGCGCTCGCCGAGGATGCCCTCGATCGCGCCCATCGCGCCGACCAGCCGCCGCTGGTCCTCCTCCGGCAGGCCGGAGAGGATCGCGCCGATCTGCCGGCCCGACCGCGCGTCCAGGTCGCGGAAGACCGTACGGCCCCGGTCGGTCAGCCCGACGACCTGCCGGCGGGCGTCGTCGGCGGCGCGGTCACGGACGATCAGGCCGTCGGCGGCGAAGCGCGACAGGATGCGGCTGAGGTAGCCCGCGTCGAGGTCGAGCGAGCGGCGCAGCGCGGCCGCCTCGGCCACCTCGCCCTGCGCCAGCTCGAAGATCACTCGTGCCTCGGTCAGGGAGTACGGCGTCTCCAGCAGGCCTTCGCTGACCACACCGATGAGGTGGGTATAGAAGCGGTTGAAAGCGCGGACGGCGTCGACTCGCTCGGTGCGCACTTCGCCGGCAGAATCCATTGCTCACCCCAACAATTAAGTTGACGGAGTCAAACAATAGCCCCAATAAGAGCCCGGCGAGGGAGAAATTCGCCGGCTCAGACGGCGGTGTCGACCTTAGGCGCGAACTCCGGCCGGGCGCGCAGCTCGGCGACGACCTTGCGCTCGACCCAGAACGTCAGGAACGGGATCACGCCCGCCAGGACGATCAGCGCGACCTTGCCCAGCGGCCACCGGACACGGCGGTAGAGGTCGAAGGTGGTCAGGAGGTAGAGCGGATAGCACACCACGCCGTGCGGCAGCCCGACCAGCGTGGACAGCACGCCGTTGTGCGCGAAGATCTTCAGTGGGACGGCGACGAAGAACAGAATGATCAGCAGGGTGCCGGTCACGTACGCCATGACGCGATAGCGGGTCACCGCTCCTTGCACGGGTCGTCCTTCCGTTGAACCCGCGCCCTCAGTGGCGCGTGGTCTCGTCGTTCAGCCGGGCGAGGCGGCGGTTGTAGGCCGCCAGCTCCTCGTCGTCCTCGTCGTCGATCTCCATGTGCGGGGCGGACCGGCTCGGGATGAAGGATCGACGCGGCTCGGCCGGCTCTCCGCGTAGCTCGTCGCGCACCATCCGGACCCACATCGCGACCACGAAGATCGCGAACATCGGCCACTCGATGACATAGGCCCAGCTCTGAAGATTGCCGCCCTGAGCGCGCGTGAGCTGCCACCAGCCGGCCAGCAGGAAGATCCCGATCAGCACGATGGCGATCAGGTGGAGCCCGAGCCAGCCGGGAGTGAAGAACTTCCGCACGTACGTGAGCGTACCCGCGCCTTCGTGACACCGCTGCGGACCCCCACCACAGCGGGAAATCCCGCCGCCCCCTTTACGGTGGCGCGCCCTGATGACACACTCGGGCCGTTCCGATGGAAGCGCTTACACATCGATGTGGAAGCGCTTACAGCCGTAACGAGGGAGGACTCCGGAAGTGCCGCGAGACACCGAGACGGCGCCGACGATCTACGAGGTCGCACGCCGCGCCGGAGTGTCGATCGCGACGGTGTCCCGCGCCCTGCGCGACACCGGCCCGGTCGCCCCCGCCACCCGGGCCAAGGTGCTCGCGGCCGTGGAGGAGCTTCGCTTCACCCCGAGCCGCCTCGGCGTCTCCCTGGCCGAGGGCCGCAACGCCGCCAACGGGATCGTCTTCCCCGACCTGTCGGGGCCCTACTACGCGGAGGTCGTGCTCGGCTACGAGGAGGTCACCTCCGAGCTGGGCCGCTCGGTGATCATCCTGTCCACGCGCGGGCAGTCCGGCGTACGGGGGCTGGTGCGCGACCTGGCGCGCCGGGTCGACGGGCTCGTGCTGTTCGGCCAGACGGTCGACGACGCGATGGTCGACGAGCTGACCGCCACCGGGCTGCCGGTGGTGCTGCTCGCGCGCGCCCCGGTGCCCGGCGCCGACCTGGTCGCCTCGGAGAACATCGCCGCCGCCGGCGCGCTCACCGAGCACCTGCTCGGCCACGGCCACCGCCGTCTCACCATGCTCGGCGCCTCCGCCGGCGGCGACATCGGCGAGCGCTGGCAGGGCGTCCGGCAGACGCTCCTCAACAACTTCGTCGCCGTCACACCGCCCGTGCCCTGCGACTTCACCGTGGACGGCGGGCTGATCGCCGCGCGCGAGATCCTCCGGCGCGCCGACCGCCCCGAGGCGATCATCTGCGCCGACGACCAGGTCGCGCTCGGCACGCTGCTCGCCGCCGAGGAGCTCGGGCTGCGGGTTCCCGGCGACCTCGCGGTGACCGGCTGGGACGACATCATGGCCGCCCGCCACGCGCGGCCCGCGCTGACCACGGTCCGCCAGCCCATGCGCGAGCTCGGCGCGCGGGCGGCCCGCGCGCTCGACGAGCTCATCACCGGCGTACGGGCCACGCCGCGTCATCAGACCCTCGCCACCGAACTCATCGTCCGGACCACGTGCGGCGAGCACCCCCTGGAGGAACAGTGAGAAAACAGGTCACGGCCGGTCTCCTCGCCACCGGGCTGGTGCTGAGCGCCTGCGGTCGCAGCGGAACCACCGGCGGCGACAGGGCCGCGAACGTCGACACGAGCAGGGTGTCCGGCGGCATCACGGTCTGGGCGCAGGGCAGCGAGGGCGAGCGGCTCGGCGCGTTCGCCAAGCGGTTCGAGGCCGCGAACCCCGGCGTCACGGTGAACGTCACCCCGATGGGGATGGACGTCGCCCACGACAAGATCATCTCGGCCATCGCCGGCGGAGCCACCCCGGACGTCACCATGATCGGCACCACCTGGATGGGTGAGCTGGCCAAGACCGGCGCCGTCGACCCCACTCCGGGCAACCTGGTGGACCGGTCGGGGTTCTTCCCCGGCTCCTGGGACACCGTGACCTTCAACGGCGTCGCGTACGGCGTGCCGTGGTACGTCGAGACCCGCGCCTTCTACTACCGCACCGACCTGGCCGCGAAGGCGGGCGTGAAGCCGCCGGCCACCTGGCAGGAGGCGCAGTCCTTCGCCAGGGCGGTCAAGGACCGGGCCGGCGCCTCCCAGGGCGTGTACCAGAACTACACGGTCGGCAGCTGGCAGGAGCTGCTGCCGCTGATCTGGCAGTCCGGCGGCGACATCGTCAAGAACGGCAGGTGGACCTTCGACACCCCGCAGACGATCCAGGCGCTCACGCAGTTCCAGTCCTACTACAAGGCCGGTACGGCGCCGAACAAGGTCGACGAGGGCGCCTTCCCCAGCAACTTCATCAAGGGCCAGGCCGCCGCGTTCTACTCCGGGCCGTGGATGATCTACGCCCTGGACAAGGACGGCGGGGCCGGCTTCGACAAGAAGTACACCGTCGCGCCGTACCCCCGGGGCGTCGCCGGCGGGACGTCGCTCATGGGCGGCGGCGACCTGGTGGTGTTCAAGAAGACCAAGAACCGCGCCGCGGCCTGGAAGTTCGTCCAGTGGCTCAGCGATCCGGCGACCCAGGCCGCGTGGTTCGGTACGGTCAAGGACCTGCCCGCGGTGCGGAGCGCGTTCGGCGACCCGGCGCTGAAGGCGGACCCGCGGGTCGCGGTCTTCGGCGAGACGCTCAAGACGGCCAAGACCCCGCCGCCGTACCCGACGTGGGACCAGGTCGCCCACGTCCTGGAGACCGAGATCCAGAAGGTCGCGCTGCTGAAGGAGTCGCCCGCCGCCGCGGCGAAGGCGATGCAGGCCAAGGCCGGCGACATCGGCACGGGCGCCTGACATGTCCACGGCCACCGCGCCCCGGCGGGCCGCCGGCCGCGCGTCGCCCCGCACCGGGCCGGCGCGCCGCCGCCGGCGGGGCGGGCTCATGGCCTGGGTGTTCGCCGCCCCGTTCCTGATCCTGTTCCTGGTCATGTACGCCGGCCCGCTGCTCGCCGGGCTCGGGATGAGCTTCACCGACCTGCGCAGCACGGACGTACGGCACCCGCTGAACGTCAACGCCGTCGGGCTGGCCAACTACCGGCGCCTGCTGCACGACGACGCGATGCGCAAGGCGGCCTGGAACACCTTCTTCTTCGTGGCGACCGGCGTGCCGCTGACCGTCGTGTTCGGGCTCGCCGCCGCGGTGGCGCTGCACTCGGGGATGGGCCGGGCCACGACGTTGTTCCGCACCGGCTACTTCCTGCCGCAGGTCACGAGCATCATCGGCATCGCGGTCGCCTGGAGGTTCCTGCTGGACCCGCAGTCCGGCCTGCTGAACGAGGCGCTGCGCGCGATCGGCGTGCACGGCCCGGCCTGGCTGGCCGACGAGCGCACCGCGCTGCCGTCGCTGGTCGCGATGGCCACCTGGCGCGGCTTCGGCTTCGACATGGTGATCTTCCTGGCGGCGTTGCAGGGCGTCCCGCGCGAGCTGTACGAGGCCGCGGACGTCGACGGCGCCGGACGGCGGGCGAAGTTCCGCCGGGTCACTTTGCCGATGCTCCGGCCCGCGGTGCTGTTCACCGTCGTCTACTCCACGATCGGCTACATGCAGTTCCTGGAGGAGCCGTTCGTGATGACCAGGGGCGGCCCGGTGGACGGCACGCTGTCGGCCTCGTACGCGATCTACAACCAGTTCGGCGCAGGTAACTACGGCTACGCCGGAGCCGCGGCGAGCGTGCTGTTCACGGTCATCGTCGCCCTGTCCTTCCTGCAGTTCCGCGTGCTGCGACCCCGACACCTCTGAGGCGGCCCCCATGATCAGAAGAACGGCGCTCCTCGCGTCGCTGACGCTGGGCCTCGGCGTGGTGATCACCCCCTTCGGGTGGGCGGTGCTCAGCTCGTTCAAGCCCGAGGGGGAGATCCGGCGCGACCCGCCGACGTTCTTCCCGGCCCATCCGACGACGGCCGCGTACCGGGAGCTGTTCCACCGGCTCGACCTGTTCACCGTCTTCCTCAACAGCGTGGTCGTGGCGGCGATCGTGGTGCTGGCCAACGTGCTGTTCTGCTCGATGGTCGCCTACGCGCTCACCAAGCTGCCGTTCCGGGCCCGCGGCGCGGTGTTCGGGCTGATCATGGCTCAGATGATGGTGCCGAGCATCGTCTTGATGATCCCCCAGTTCGTCGTCGTGGCGGACCTCGGCCTCGTCAACACGATCTTCGGGATCGTCCTGCCGTACCTCGTGATGCCGCTCGGCATCTTCTTGATGCGGCAGTTCATGGCCGAGATCCCCGACGAGCTGGTGCACGCGGCGCGGATCGACGGCGCGGGCGAGTTCAGGATCTTCTTCCGCATCGTGCTGCCGCTGTGCAAGCCGCCGCTGGCGACGCTCGGCCTGATCACGTTCCTGACCGCCTGGAACAACTTCCTGTGGCCGGCCGTCGTCGCGCAGACCCAGGACAGGTACACGTTGCCCGTCGCGCTCGCGATCTTCGCCAACCAGGAGGCCACGCACTACGGCCTGCTCCTGGCCGGCGCCGTGGTCGTCGTGACCCCCGTCGTCATCCTCTTCCTCGCCCTGCAGCGCTTCTTCGTCGAAGGCATCGCCTCCACCGGCATCAAGTAGCGGGAGCCCCCATGAAGCCCACCCGACCAGCCCTGATCTGCGCCGCCGCCGTGACGTTCGCCGGCCTCGCCTCGCCCGCGCAGGCGTCGCCGAACCCCCTGCGCGCGTACGCGGCCGACACCTGGCGGTCGATGGCCGCCATGACCGACGCGGGCACGGGCCTGCCCGCCGACAAGATCACCGGGGACCTGCGGACCCCGGCGAAGGTCACCTCGCCGACCGACATCGGCGCGTACGTGTGGAGCACGATCTCCGCCCGCGAGCTCGGGCTGATCACGGCCCGCGACGCGGAGAGCCGCGTCGCGCGGACGCTCGACTCGATCGGCCGCCTCGAACGCCACTCCCCCGACGGCCAGTTCTACAACTGGTACGACCCGAAGACCCTGCGGATCGTCACCACCTGGCCCGAGGACGGCAGCAGGGTCCTGCCGTTCCTGTCCAGCGTCGACAACGCCTGGCTCGCCACCGCGCTGATGATGGTGCGCACCGCGATGCCCCGCGAGCGGGCCGTGGCCGAGCGCCTCCTGACCGGGATGAACTTCCGGTCCTACTACGACCCGACGGCGGCGGCCAACGGCACCGGCCTGCTGCGCGGCGGCTTCTGGCCGGACGACCCGGCGCCGACCTGCTCGATCAAGGCCGACTACCTCGGCACCGGCACCCCCGTGTACGAGACCTGCCACACGTACGGCGCGCCGAGCGAGACCCGCGCCGCGACGTACGTCGGCATCGCGCTCGGGCAGCTCCCGCCGCAGCACTACTTCGGGCTGCTGCGGACGATGGGCGACACCGGCTGCGACTACGGCTGGCAGGAGCAGAGACCGCAGGGCAGGACGAGGACCTACCTCGGCATCCCGACCTACGAGGGCACGTACGGCTACGACGGCATGCGGTTCGTCCCGATCTGGGGCGGCAGCATGTTCGAGGAGCTGATGCCCGACCTCTTCACGCCCGAGCGCACATGGGCGGCCCGGAGCTGGGGCGCCAACCACCCGATCTTCGTCGCGGCCCAGATCGAGCACGGCCTGGACGAGGCGAAGTACGGCTACTGGGGCTTCTCGCCCTCCAGCGACCCGTACGGCGGATACAGGGCCTACGGCGTCGACGGGATCGGCATGCAGTCCGACGGCTACGCCTCCGACGAGGAGAACACGCTGGTCGACTACGGGTACGAGGGCTGCCGTCCGGCCCAGTCCCTGCCCTCCTCCTACGGCGACGGCATCGTCACGCCGCACGCGTCCTTCCTCGCGCTGCCGTACGCCCCGCGCGCGGCCCTCGCCAACCTGGCCAGGCTGAGGAAGAACTTCGACGCGTACGGGCCGGGTGGCTTCTACGACGCGATCGCCGTGCGCAGCGGGAAGGTCGCCCGGACCTACCTGTCCCTCGACCAGGGAATGATCATGGCGGCGCTCGGCAACGAGCTCGGCCACGACGCCATGCACCGCTACTTCGCCGCCGGGAACGCCCGGCGGCGCCTCGCGCCGGTGCTGCGCCTGGAGCGCTGGGACCTCGTCCCGCCCTCCGCTCGCGTACGCGCCTCTCTCGGCGTCGAGTAGTCCGCCCACGAGTCACGGGGAGAGCAGATGACCGACGTCGCCGACTGGCGGAACCGCATCCACCAGGCGTCGGGTTCGCCGGCGCCCGCCACGAACGTCACGCTCGCGGCGCCGGCGCGGCCACGCGCCACCGCGGGCGCGGGCTGGGTGGGCCTGACCTGGGAACCCGTCGAGGGCGCGATCGGCTATCTCATCCACCGTGCCCCGGCGGCGGACGGCCCGTACGAGCCGATCGAGCAGCCCGACGTCGACGTGCCCGCGGTCCCGTACCCCGCCTACACGGACACCTCGGCGACGGGCCCGGGGTGGTACGCGGTGGCGGCGATCGCCTCGATGGAGGCGGCCGGCCCGCTGTCCCCGCCGGTACGCGCCGCGCCGCTCGGCGCGGCCGACACGGTGCCGGAGGTCACGGTCCGCGTGGACGCCGGGCGGGCGACCCGCCCGCTCCCCCGGCCCTGGCGGCACATGATCGGCTCCGAGCACCTGTCGCACCTGCTGAGCGCGGAGACGACCGGCGGGCGGCCGATCGGCGTGGAGCTGACCGGGGCCCTGCGGACCATGCACGACGAGCTGGGCGTACGGACCGTACGGGCGCACGCCATCCTGTGCGACGACCTCGGGGTGTACCGCGAGGTGGACGGCGTCCCGATGCACGACTTCACCGGGGTCGACCGGGTCTACGACGCGATCACGGCCTTCGGGATGCGGCCGATCGTGGAGCTGTCGTTCATGCCGCGCGACCTGGCCGCCGACCCGTCGAAGACCGTCTTCGGCTACCGGGCGATCATCTCCCCGCCGCGTGACTACGACCGCTGGGGCGACCTGGTCCGTGCCCTCGTCGCCCACCTCGTGGCCCGGTACGGCCTCGCGGAGGTCCGCGACGGCTGGGCGTTCGAGGTGTGGAACGAGGCCAACCTGGAGGTGTTCTGGAGCGGGACGCCGGAGGAGTTCCTCCGGCTCTACGACGTGACGGCGGCGGCGGTGAAGAGCGTCGACCCCTCGCTGCGCGTGGGCGGCCCGGCCTCGGCCGCCAACGGCTGGGTGGAGGAGCTCCTCGCCCACGTCGACGCCTCCGGCGCGGCGCTGGACTTCCTGTCGACCCACACGTACGGGAACGCGCCGCTGGACTGGCGGCCGGCGCTGGCCCGGCACGGCCGCGCAGGCACCCCGATCTGGTGGACCGAGTGGGGCCCGACACCGACGCACTTCCACGGCATCGGCGACGGCCCGTTCGGTGCGGCGTTCCTGCTGCACGGCATGCGGTCGGCGGCCGGGCGGGTACCGTCGCTGGCGCACTGGGTGGCCTCGGACCACTTCGAGGAGCTCGGCCGCCCGCCCGCGCTGTTCCACGGCGGGTTCGGCCTGCTGACAGTGGGCAACCTGCGCAAACCGCGCTACTGGGCGCTGTCGCTGGCGAACCGGCTCGGCGACGAGGAGGTGGCGGCGGAGGTGTCCGGCGACGTGGGCGGCGTCGAGGCGTGGGCCGCGCGGTCGCCGGAACGGGTCGGGGTGCTGGTCTGGAACGGCACGCTGAACCAGGCACAGGCGGGCGGCGAGCCGCTGCTGAACCGGTCGGTCACCGTGACGGTGAGCGACCTTCCCGCCGGGGAGTACACCGTGCGGCACCACCGGATCGACGAGAGCCACACCAACATCCGCGCGGTCTGGCGGAACCTCGGCGGCGACGCGGACTGGCCGGACGAGGACCAGTGGAGACGGCTGCACGCGGCCGACACGCTCGCGGAGTTCACCCCGCCGCAGCGGGTGCGCACGTCGGGCGAGCCGGTGACGTTCCGCTTCGGGCTGCCCATGCCGGGCGTGTCCTACCTGGAGTTCACCTCGGGCCGCGGCCCGGTGTAGACGGCGCGCGGGCGCAGCGGCGTCTCCCGCGCGTACTCCTCCAGCGCGTGCGCCAGCCAGCCGGCGGTACGCGCGACCGCGTACACCGCCTCGCCGGAGCCCCGTACCATCCCGGCCACCGCGGCCAGCGTCGCGAGGGCGAAGTCGATGTTGGGCTCGGGCAGGCGGCGGGCGCGGGCCTCGATGAGGATCGCCTCGGCGACGGCGACCCGCGGGTGGCCGGGGGCGGCGGCCCGCACGATCTCCAGCAGGCACCGGCCGCGGCCGTCCCCGCGGGTGTAGAGGCCGCTGCCGCCGAAGCCCGGGACTCGGTCGCCGCGGCGCAGGCGCTCGCCGACCACGCGTGCCGCCCGCCGCGGGAGGTCGATCTCGGCGAACAACGCCTCCGCGCCCAGGGAGGCGCCTCCGTGGAGCGTCCCGCCGAGCACACCGAGACCGGCGCCGACGGCGGCGTACGGGTCGGCGCGCACGGAGGCGGCGACGCGTACGGCGAGAGTCGAGGCGGCCAGCTCGTGGTCGGCGAGCAGGACGAGCGCCGCCCGCAGCGCGCCGACCAGCTCGGGCCGGGGTTCGGCGGAGGTCAGCCGGGACCACAGCCGGGCCGGGATCGAGGTCGCCTCCGGCGCCGCGGCCTCGGGCGGGAGCGACTCGCACATCCCGGCGATGAGGTTGCGCCCGGCGGCGGCGACGGCCGGCGGGTCCAGGTTGAGGCGGAGCGGGTCGGCCGTCGCGAGGGCCACCGTGATCACCTGGAGGCGTTCGAGCGGGAGCGTGCCGGTCGGCAGCCCGGACTGGGCGGCGCGGGCGGCGTCGACCGCCTCGGGGCCGGCCCGCCACTCGTCCGGACCGCCGCGCTCGCCGGTCCACAGCCAGTGCGCGACGTCCTCGAAGGCGTGCGCCTCGGCCAGGCGGAGGGCGTCGCGCCCGCGGTAGTAGGGCCGGTCCTCGCCGAGTACCGTGAGCTGGGACTCGATGACCATCTCGTGCCGTCCGGGCGGCCTGCGGGGCCGCCCGCGCCGGGCCAGCTCCTCGACCTCGGCCGGGTCGAACAGGCTCCGCCTGCCGTCGGGCGAGTGACGGCGGCGCAGCACCCCGCGGCTCACGTAGGCGTACAGCGTGGCCGTCTTGACCCCGAGCCGCTCGGCCGCGCTCGCCGCGTCCATCCACTCGGCACCTGGTTGATTTGCGGCAATGTTGATGCGGTGCATTCTGCGCCCGGACGTCGGGGCGTCGCAAGTCCGGCGGTCACGACCGGCAGGTGCAGTGTGACCAGGTGCGCCGGCAGCGCGGGCAGAAGAACGCGGCGTCGAGCCCGGGCGCCTCGCCGGGCGGGTCCTGGAGACCCGCGAAGTCGCCGGGCCGCGGCCGGCCGAAGTCCTCCCGCCGCCCGTCCCACCGCTGCCGCTCGAGCTCGGCGTAGGACGCGCGGTCGGCGACGCCGCCGACGTACTCGGCGCGCCGCCGGTCCTCTGCGAGCAGTTCCTCGCCGAGCTGCCGCCGGCCGACGACGACGCCGGCCTCGAAACCGAGCCGGTAGGCGTCCTCGAACGCCGCCTGATCGGCGCGCGCCTGCCGCGCGAGCCGGCCGGCGAGACGGCGGGAGAGGCGGATCAGCTCTTCTCGACGAGCACTCACGACAGACCACGCATAGGGTGATTTATGCCCGCCTTCGCCTTTGAGGAACGGCAGGCGTGGCGCCGGCATCGACCGCGAACCGTGATGTCGGAAACTCGCCGGTCTCGACGATCCCCGGTTGATAGGAAAGAGTCATGGACGTCGCGATCGGAGCGCTCGAAACCCCGCTGGGGACCATGGTCTACGCCTGCACCGCCGTCGGGCTGTCCGGGCTGGCGTTCCGTGACACACCGAGGGAACGGGCCCGGCTGCGCGCCGGGCTGCCGCTCGTCGACGCGCCCGAGCGGACCGAGGTCGTACGCGACCGGCTGGCCGCCTACTTCGCCGGCGACGAGATCGAGTTCGGCCTGCCGATCGACTGGCACCGCACGTCGGGCGTGCAGCGCGAGGTGCTGGAGAAGCTGTACGCCGGCGTCTCCTACGGCCGGACCGTGACGTACGGCGGGCTGGCCGGGCTGAGCGGCGCCGGGGTCCCGGCACGGGCGATCGGCACGGTCATGGGCTCCAACCCGATCCCGATCGTGGTGCCGTGCCACCGCGTGGTGGCCTCGGACGGGCTCGGCGGCTACAGCGGCGGCACCGGCATCGAGGTCAAGCGCTGGCTGCTCACCCTGGAGGGCGCCATCCCGGCCACCCTCGACTGGGACCCCTCGACCGGGCCGTGACCGTCAGCCGTCCGACGCGGCCTTGAGGGCGTCGTAGGACACGCCGGTGCGCTCCTCCGACAGCTCCCACAGGCGGCGGCCCAAGGCGGGGTCGGCGGCGCCGCGCCGGGTGCGCACACGGGTGGGGGCGCCGCGGCTCTGACCGGGGCCGCGCGGGCCGTAGCACTGCCCGCCCTCGACGTCCGGCGCGGTCGCCGCGTACAGCGACGGCCACGCCCCGGCGGACTCGGGCTGGCCGACCAGCACGTTCATCGCGCCGTACAGCACCTCGGTCCCCCTGCTGCCGGTCATGCGCGGGCCGGTCTGCTGGAGGTTGGTGGTGGTGTACCCCGGGTGGGAGGCGACGCTGAGGAACGGCGCCCGGCGGTCGAGCTCCTTGGCGAAGACGAGGTTGGCCAGCTTGCTCTGGCAGTAGACGGGCCACTTCCGGTAATGGGGCCCGGCGTCGAAGCCGCCGGGACTCAGCCGGTGCATGAGGCTCGTGACGGTCACCACGCGCGCGCCGGGGCGGTCGAGCAGGCCGGGCAGGAGCAGCCCGGTCAGCGCGAAGTGGCCCAGGTGGTTGGTGCCGAACTGCATCTCGAACCCGTCCGCCGTCTCCCGGTACGGCAGCGCCATCACGCCGGCGTTGTTGACCAGCAGGTCGAGGGGGCCGGCGTGCGTGTCGGCGAAGGCGCGTACGGACGCCAGGTCGGCCAGGTCGAGCTCGCCGAGCGCGACGTCGCCGTCGGGCACCTCTCCGCGGATCGTCGCCAGGGCCTTCTCCCCGCGTTCGGGGCTGCGGCAGGCGAGCAGTACGCTCGCGCCGTGCCGGGTCAGTTCGAGTGCCGTCCGCAGGCCGATGCCACTGTTCGCACCAGTGACAATCGCCCGCTTTCCCCCGAGATGGGGAATGTCGTTATCAGTCCACTTGGGCATGGCTCGCCACCTCTCCCTCATGGACATATCAGAGATCGGGGCACGGGACATACCGCGTGGTTGCGGAGATCCCCGGGTTACGGCCCCGGCTTGCCGATAATGAGATCATGACGTCGCAGGTCATCGTTCCGCATCGGCCCGGTCCACTCGTCGACGTCCCCGGTGAGGGCGGCGGGGCGCCGAGCGAATCCGCCCTTCTCGGCGCGCCCGAGCTCGTCCTCGCCCTGGGCGGCGGTCTGCTGTTGGCGGCGGTACTCCTCACGGGCCTGCCGCAGTGGCTGAGCGTGGTCGCCGTCGCGTGCCTGGCCCTGGGGCTCGCGCTGCCCGCGCACGCCGCGCTGCTGCTGACGCTGCGCCGCCGGGCCGAACGCCGCCGGCGGGAGGTCCTCGGCCGCGGGCTCGTACTCGACGTGTCGGAACCCTCCGTACGGCGGCTGGTCGCCGCGTACGGGCGCCTGGAGCGTACGGCGGGCGACGGCATGGCCCGCGACACCGGGCACCTCGCCCTCGCCGAGGTCGCCGCGCTGCTGGAGGGGCGGGCGCCGCAGGAGGTGGAGCGGGATTATGTGATCAGCCGCGCGGAGGCGGTCTCGGCGCTGGCCGACCGCCTCGCCGAGGGGCCGGTGATGCCGGTCGAGCTGGCCGGGGCCGACTCTCTGGCCCGGATCAAGGCGTTGCTGGCCTGACTCCTTACGGCCAGAGGCCGGTCAGGCGCAGGGCCTCTTCGGGGGTGGCGGCGTTCGGCGGGCCCTCTATCGGGGCGCCGTCGGCGTCGTGCAGGTGCCAGCCGCCGAGCTGGACGACGGGCGTGCCGCTCCGCATCGCGTGGGCGAGCTCGGACAGCGTGCCCCAGGAGCCGCCGACCACGATGACCGCGTCGGCCGAGCCCACGAGCACGGCGTTGCGCGCCTGGCCCATGCCGGTGGCGACGGCGGCGGACAGGCCGGGGTGCGCCTGCGTACGGTCGGCGCCGGAGAGCACGCCGACGACCAGGCCGCCGGCCTCGCGGGCGCCCTCGGCCGCCGCGCCCATCACACCGCCGTAGCCGCCGCATAGCACGACGGCACCACGCGTGGCCAGCAGGCGGCCGGCCTCGCGTGCGTTCCGGCGTTCCGTCTCGGTGCAGTCGCCAGGACCGCAGACCGCGATCTGGATCAGGGAAGCGCCTTCTCGACCGCCTGGACGAGCTCGTCGGAGTCGGGCTCGGTCTGCGGCGAGAAACGGGCCGCGACCGCGCCTTCCGGGGAGATGAGGAACTTCTCGAAGTTCCACCGGATGTCGCCGGTGTGGCCCTCGCCGTCCGGCGTGGTCACCAGGCCGGCGTACAGCGGATGGCGGTCGTCCCCGTTGACCTCGACCTTCTCGGTCATCGGGAAGCTCACGCCGTACGTCGCGGAGCAGAACTCCGCGATCTGGTCGGCCGAGCCCGGCTCCTGCCCCATGAACTGGTTGCACGGCACGCCCAGCACGGTGAACCCGCGGTCGGCGTACGTCTCCTGGAGCCGCTGCAGTCCTTCGTACTGAGGCGTCAGGCCGCACTTGGAGGCGACGTTCACCACGAGGACCGCCTTGCCGCGGTATTGGCCGAGATCGGCGGGTCCGCCCTGCAGGCGCTCGATTTCTACGTCATAGATCGACACAGGCTCGATCCTAGCCTCGCGTCGCCCGGCTCCTACCCTGGTGTGATGAGCGACATCCTCGTCGGCACCGCGTCGTGGACGGACAAGACCCTGCTCGCGTCCGGCTGGTACCCGCCGTCGGTCAAGACGGCCGAGGAACGACTGGGCTTCTACGCGTCGCGCTTTCCGCTGGTCGAGGTGGACGCGACCTACTACGCACCCCCGGCCGAACGCACGGTCGGCTACTGGCGCGACCGTACGCCGGAGGGGTTCACGTTCAACGTGAAGGCGTTCTCGCTGCTCACCCAGCACCCGACGCGGCCCGGCTCGCTCTACAAGGACCTGCGGGACAAGGTGCCGGACAAGAAGAACGTCTACCTGCGCGACGTTCCTCCCGAGGTCGTGGAGGAGGTCTGGCAGAGGTTCCTGGACGCCCTGTGGCCTTTGCAGGAGGCCGGCAAGCTGACCGCGCTGCTGTTCCAGTTTCCGCAGTGGTTCCCCATCGGGCGGCAGAACAAGGACTACATCCTGGAGGTCAAGCGCCGCTGCGAGCCGATGCGAATCTGCGTGGAGTTCCGCAACACGACGTGGATGAGCGAGGAGAACCAGGCACCGACACTGGACTTCCTGACGAGGTACGCGGTGCCGTACGTGAGCGTGGACATGCCACAGGGGCATACGAGCTCGATCCCGCCGGTCTTCGCCGCGACCTCCGACCTGGCCGTACTCCGGCTGCACGGCCGCACGGACACGTGGGCGAGCAAGAACATCTACGAGCGGTTCGGCTACCTGTACTCCGGCAAGGAGCTGAAAGAACTCGCCCCGAAGGTGCGGACGCTGAGCGAGAACGCCGAGACGACACACGTGCTGTTCAACAACTGCTACCAGGACTACGCCCAGCGCAACGCGACCGACCTGCTCAGCCTCCTGGACCTCGACGACGGGACCACATAGCCCTTTGCCTGCTACGGCAGGTCGCTGACGAAGCTGGAAAGGGACGTCGCGGCGCCGGTGAGGCCGCCCAGAGCGCCGTGGACCACGTTAGCGGCCTTGTGCGGTTGGCTGACCAGGTAGAACGCCAGGAATCCCAGAGCTCCCCATTTGCCGACCTTCTTCATATTCGGTCACTCCCCGTATCGATCGAGATACGAAGAGTAACTTCCCTGTCGGGGGGTCCGACAGCACCGACGCCCCGCAAATCAGCTGTCACATACGGCAAAGGATTCGAAAGGGACGACGTCTTCCCGCGCGATCAGCCCGCCGGGCGCAGGCTCTTCGGCACCGGCTGGTCCTCGCGGAGGGCGCGGAACAGGGCCGCGGAGCCCGTCGGGCTCCAGGTGAGGTACGAACCGACGCTCGGGGAGTAGCCGTTTCCGCCCAGCGGGACCGTCGTCGTGAGGCCGTCGCCGCTGCTCAGGCCGCGCATCGCCCAGGCGAAACCCGCCAGGTTGTACAGATGGTCGTCCTGGTCCACCGAGAAGTCGTCCGTGGAGCGCAGGACGAACGGCACGATGCGGAACGGGTTGAGCAGAGTGCCCGGGCTCGTCGCCTTGTGGGTCAGCGCGGCCAGGAACTTGCGCTGGTTCTGCACCCGCTGCAGGTCCTGGCTGGCGAACGCATGGCGCGTACGGACGAAGCCCAGGGCCTGCGGGCCGTTGAGCTTCTGGCAGCCGGCCTTCAGGTTGAGGCCCGACGCCTTGTCCTTGATCGGCTGGGGAATGCACATGTCGACCCCGCCGACCGAGTCGACCATGCCGACGAAACCGGCGAAACCGATCTCCGCGTAGTGGTCGATGTGGATCTTGGTGGCCTGCTCGACCGTACGGACCAGCAGCTTGGGGCCGCCGAAGGCGTACGCGGCGTTGAGCTTGTTGGGGTCGTGGCCCGGGATCGGGACGTACGAGTCGCGGGGCAGGCTGACCAGGGTCGTGCCGTGGTCGCCGATGTGCAGCAGCATCATCGAGTCGGTGCGCTTGCCCTCGGCCTTGCCGGTGGAGAGCTTCTTGCGCTCGGCGCTCGACAGGCCCTCACGGCTGTCGGAGCCCACGACCAGCCAGTTCGTTCCCGGCGTGTCGCCGGGACGGCCCGGATAGTCGGAGAAGACGTCGATGCGGTTCAGCCGCGAGTCGAGGTAGAAGTAGGCCCCGATCATCAGGAGCAGCAGCACGAGGATGACGATCAGGACGGTCCGCAGCCAGTGCCGGCGTCGCCCGCCGCCGGCGGGCGCTCCGTCGCGTCCGCCCGTCCGCCCGTCGGCGTACGGCCGTGCGTCGCTTTGCCGGTTGTCCGCCCAATCGTTCATGGCAGTAACCGTAGAGGGTCGGAGAAACCGGCGCGTCAGCTTGGCGGGTGATTCGCGGCCGGGGACGGTCATCCCGGCGGCCGGGTCCGGGTCACACCGCGGCGGTACCGATCAGTCCCTTGCGGGTGACCCGCGTCACGAGCTCCTCCTCGGACAGGTCGCCCTCCGGCCGCCGGGGCACCACCAGGTAACGCGTCTCGGCCGAGGCGTCCCACACCGCGACGTCCACCTCGCCGGGCAGCTCCAGCCCGAACTCGGCGAGGACGGCGCGCGGCTCGCGTACGACACGGGAGCGGTACGCGAAGCTCCTGTACCAGCCCGGCGAGGGGCCGAGCAGCGTCACCGGATAACAGGAGCACAGCGTGCAGACGACCACGTTGTGCAGCTCAGGGGTGTTCTCGACCGCGCGCAGGCGGTAGCCCCTCGTGCTGAAGCCGAGGGCGCCGGCCGCGGCGTTCGCGTCGGCGAGCAGCGTCTCGCGGTACGCCGGGTCGGTCCACGCGCGGGCCACGATGCGAGCGCCGTTGACCGGCGCGGCGCCGTTGAGCAGCTCGTCCAGGTGCGCGTCGAGCTTCTCGTCGGTGGTCAGGCCGGCGGCGACCACGCGCTCCTCCAGCCTGCGCACCCGCGCCGCGATGGGGAGTTCGTCATGGCTCATGGCGCGACCTCCTCGAGGTAGGACTCCCACAGGTCGACGACGACCGAGTGCGTGCCCGCGCCCCACAGGTCACGGGCCGGGAAGCGTACGGCGTAGACGTGCTCGACGCGCGGCGGCGTGATGCCCCTGGCCTGGTCGTCGGGCAGAGGCCACTCCCCCTCGACCTCCACGATCTCGCCGACGTGCCCGCGCACGTAACGCGGAACGCGCGTGTGGTGGTCGGGATCGGCCGACCGCGCGCGTACGCGGGCGCCGGGCGCGTACGTCATGCGAGGCCCTTCTCGGCCAGGATCATCTCCATGGCCATCAGCCAGCGTTCGTAGTAAGAGGCGGCGAGGTAGTCCTCCGGAGGGATCCGCTCGATCGCGTCGCGCATCTCGTCGGTGTTGAACACCCCGGCACGCCCCAGAGCGCGGTTCAGCGCGTAGACGCGGGCCTCCCAGTCGGCCTGGAACGGCGCGCCGTCCTCGCCGATCGGGACCGGCCCGAATCCGCTCTGGCCTCCCATGTCGTGCACTCTGCTCACCGTTCCGACGCTAGCCGACCCCGCACGGCGCGGGAAGCCCGCCGGTCTGGTTGGGTGGGGGCATGGCGGAAGATCTGGAAAATTTGTCGTCCAAGGAGCTGCACGACCGCGCGGTCGAGCGCGCCGTACGCCACGTGGACGTCGGCTTCCTGTGGCGGCTGCTGCAGGCGATCCCGGCGGCGCAGGCCGCGGCCGGCCACCCCGACCAGGCCGAGGCCGACGTGTCCCACCTGTCGTCGATCGTGAACGAGCTGGTCCACTCGGGCGAAGGCGAGGTCGCCGACGCCCTGCGCCCGCTCTACATCGACTACCTCGGCGGCTGAGCCCGGCCGCCGCGCCGGCGAAGCTTTGCCACGCGTACCGGACATAGAGCGGACATTCCTTACTTTCGGTAACGAGATGGGCACGGCTCTTGTAGTTGATCTCAACGGCCGGTGATCATTGCCTCACTCAGGGGAGGCGATGATGGGGCCGGTCGGGAAGGTCACGAAAAAGCGCTTACGGACGCAGCGGCTCTCCCCGGGGCGGTCGTGAGCGGCGGGCGGCGCCGGCTTCCCGGCAGGGAGGCCGTGCTCTGGACCGGAATCCTCGCCGGCGCGCTCGGGGTGGGCGTCGTCTCGGGCCAGGTCTTCCTGCTCTACCGGCCGGTCGCCGGCCACCCGGTCGCGGAACAGGCCTCGCGGGGACCCGTCCGCAGCGCCACGCCGTCCACGGCCGGGGACGCACGGACCCAGGCCCGGGGCGTCGACGCGCTCCTCGCCTCGGGAAAGAAGGCGCACGACCGGCTCCAGTACGACGCGGACACCTGCGACGGCCTGGCCGCCGCCGTACCCGCGTTCCGGCGGATCGTGCGGGATCGGCAGGCGGAGCTGTCGGAGGCACGGAAGCTGCCCGTCGACCGGCTGGCCCCGGCGGCGGAGCTGCAGCGGGCGCTCGTCGATTCTTACCGCTTCGCACTGGAGGCGGACCGCGCCTACCTCGCCTGGGCGGAGGAGACCGGCTCCCAGGACTGCGGCGACGCCGCGCCGCCGTCCACCTCCGACCTCGCGGACGCGCGGGCGGCGGACGACAAGGCCGCGCCGGCGAAGCGGCGGCTGGTCGCGCTGTGGAACCCCGTCGCACTCAGCCAGGGCCTGCCCTCCTACACCTGGCGCGACCTCTGAATCCTGCCGCACACCTATGCCCCGCATGACCTCACAGGTACTGGCCCAGGTTGTCATCACCCGTGGAAGAGCTCTCGGCGGCCGGGAGGTCCTCCACACGCAGGAGGCCGATGTCGGCCCGCACCGGGTCCTCCTCGCGGACGATGCGCTGGGCCTGCAGGGCGATGGCGCGGTCCAGGTGGTTGCGCATGAGCCGGGCGTTGCCGAACGACTCGCCGCGGCTGGCGGTGCGGAGCATCCGGCGTACGGCGTCGAGGACCCCGTCGCCCAGGGCGAAGCCCGCCTCGGCCGCCATCACCTCGAAGATCGCCACCAGCTCGTCGTCGGTGTAGTCGGGGAAGCGCAGCACGCGGGGGAACCGTGAGGCCAGGCCCGGGTTGAAGTCCAGGAACCGCAGCATCGGGCCCTCGTAGCCCGCGACGATGACGACGAGGTCCGCGCGGTGCTCCTCCATCTGCTTGAGGAGCTCGGCGATGGCCTCGTGGCCGTAGTCGCGGCCGGAGTCTGCGGGCGTCAGGGCGTACGCCTCGTCGATGAACAGCACGCCGCCGAGGGCGCGCTCGACCGCCGCGCGGACCTTGGGCGCGGTCTGGCCGATGTACTCCCCGACCAGGTCGGCACGGGAGACCTCGACCAGGTGGCCCGAGGACAGCAGGCTCAGCTTGGCGTAGACGGCGGCCAGCAGGCGGGCCATGGTCGTCTTGGCGGTGCCCGGGTCGCCGGTGAAGACCATGTGCCGGGTGGGCGGGGCGATCGGGATGCCGGCGTCGCGGCGCAGCTGTTCGGCCTTGGCCTCGGCGACGAGCAGGTGCACCTCGTGCTTGACGGCGTCCAGGCCGATGAGCTTCTCGATCTCGGCGAGCGGGTCGCCGGGCAGGTCGATGTGGCCGCTCGCGACGAGTGTGCCCGGGATGTCGGCGGCGAAGATCTCGTCCAGGGACTCGTCGTCGGTGAGGACGCCGTCGTCGAGAACCCGGCGCGACTGCATCGCGACCGCGCGGTCCAGCAGGTTGATCATGGCGCGGGCGTTGCCGACGTTGCTGTCGCGGGTGCTGCCGTGCACGAGCTCGCGGACGCGGTCCAGGACCCCCGCCTGCAGGGCGAAGCCGGCGTCGGCGGCCTTGGCCTTGAAGATCTCGATGAGCTCGTCCTCGGACAGGCCGGGGAAGCGCAGCCGCTTGGGGAAGAACGTGGACAGCTCCGAGTCGGTCTTGAGCAGGCCGTTCATCGGACCCTCCGGCCCGCACAGGACGACGACGAGATCCTCGGGATGCCCCTGTACGCAGGCGAGGAGGACGTCGACGGCCTCGCGGTTGCGCGGCGACTCGCCGGGCATCAGGTTGTGCGCGTCGTTGATGGCCAGGACGCCGCCCTGCGCGCGCTCGACCGCGCGGCGGACCCGCGGCCCGCTCTCGCTGACGTACTCGCCCACGAGGTCGGAACGGTCGACCTCGACCAGGTGGCCCGAGGACAGGACGCCCAGCTCGGCGTAGATCCGCCCGAGGATGCGCGCGACCTTGGACTTGCCGGTGCCGGCGCCGCCGGTGAAGACGATGTGCTTGGGCCGCGCGGCCACCGGCATGCCGGCCTCCCGGCGCAGCCGCGCCGCCTCGGCCTCGGCGACGAGGAGCCGTACCTCGCTCTTGACCGAGTCGAGGCCGACGCAGGACTCCAGCTCGGCCATCGGGTCGGAGTGCGCGACGCCGCCGGCGATGACCCGCTGCGGCAGGTCGACCGGGGCGACCTCGGTCTCGCCGCGCGCCGCGGCGGCCGTGACGCACTGCTCGGCGAGGTATTCGACGAGGCGCGCGCCGCGCAGGTTGAGCAGCGGCGGGGTGCGGGTGAGCAGCAGGCCGGCGGTCACCGCGGCCTCGCGGGCCGCGGTCATGTCCCGCCGGGCGACCGCGCGGCGGAACAGCTCCGCGTACGCGTCCTCGCCGAACTCCTGTGTACGGGCGACGCGGAAGTGCTGGTGGAGCGCCGGGTTGGCGTCGAAGACCCGCCGGTCGCCGCCGACGCGGCACAGCACGACGACGTGCAGCTTCTGGTGGCGTTCGAGCGCGCGGCGCAGCTCCTCGGCCAGCGCCGTGCCGCAGTTGTCGAAGCCGAGGATGCGGTCCAGCCCGTCGATCACGAGGAGGCGGCCCTCCAGGCACTCGCGGACGCGGGCCAGGAAGTACAGGATCGTGTCGCTGACGTGGAGGTTGGCGAAGACCTGGTCGGAGACCCAGACCGTCTCGCGTACGTCACCGCGCTCCATCAGGGCGTTCTCCAGCGTACGGACGGCGGTGCCCTTGCCGGTCGCCTCCGGGCCGCTGACGAGCAGGCGTACGGGCCGCGTCTTGTCGGCGCGCAGCACCTCGGTGACCGCGGTGACCAGGTCGGGCTGGCCGACGACGTCGTCGGCCACCTCCTCGGCCACCGCGGCGACGCGTGACTCCTCGGCCGGGGCCGGGCCGGCGAACCGCGCGGCCAGCGGGTTGACGACCGTGGGCGCCTGGAAGAGGCGGCGCAGGTCCATCTGGAACCCGCGTACGGGCACGCGGCACTTGGGGCTGACCGCGCTGTCGGGCAGGCCCTGGACGCAGCCGGTGACGCGCAGCGCCATGTCGAGCCAGGCGCGGCAGCCGTCGGCCTCACCCGCCACCAGACCGCGGGCCAGCCACGAGCGGACCTCGGACTGCCAGGACTCGACCCGGAAGCCCTCCTTCAGCCGCTGGTGGTGCTCCTGGACGCTCTGGTAGCGCTCGACGCCGACGGCGAAGGCCAGCTCGGCGGGGACCGTCGCCAGCTCCGCCTGGAGCAGGAGCCGGGCGAGGGCGACGTCCACCGGGTCGTGGCCCGGCACCGCCGACAGCAGGCGCTCGTGCGCGGCGAGCAGGCCCGAGCACGCCCAGCCGAGGTAGCCGACCGGGCCGGCCAGTTCGGGGAGCGCGGCGAGAGTGTCCTCGGGCACGTCGGTGGCCCAGAGGCGTTCGAGCTCGCCCTGCGGCGTCGACAGGTCGGCGGCCCGCGACACGGGGTCGGCGGCGCGCCGTTCGTACATCTCGATCATGGCCAGACGGCGCTTGTCCACCGGCTCGATGCCGACGAGCACGCCGAGGGCCTCGCGGGCGAGGGTGAACATCGTCGTACGCCGGTCGGCGTCGTCGCCGACGTTCTCCACGAGCCACAGGCCCGGCGGGCGCAGCCGGCCGCCCTGGCTGAACCAGGCGTGCGGGTCGCGTACGGGGGCCTCGGGCTTGGCCAGGAAGGTGGAGAACAGCTCGTAGTCGATGTCGCCGCGCGAGCCCGCGCGGATCGCCGACGCGCCGAGCAGGAAGGTCAGCAGCGACCACAGCTCCGCGCCCGCCGCCGAGGTGCCGGCTCCGTAGAAGTCGCTGAGCCCGCTCGTCAGCTCCTTCGCGCGCTCGTCACGGTCGAACTCCAGAGCACGCTCGCGCACCTCGCCGTACAGCCCGTCCGGAACCCGCCAGGGCCCGTCGTGGGAGTAGACGTCGAGCAGAGGCTCGTCGGTCAGCAGCAGCTCAAGGTGTTCGGGTAGGCGTGGGGCGCTCACGTGGTAGACCTTACGACCCTCCACGCCCGTGTCGCAGCCGCCCGATCATCGCCCCAGGTCGGCGGGGTTCAGCGTTTCCAGCCGGGCCGCTTGTCCTCGCGATGTTCGGCGGCGATCCGCATCGGCCCGGTGGGGCGTTCGGGCCGCTCACGCGGCTCCGGCTCCGGCTGGGCCGGCGGGGCGATGCTGAAGCCGATCTCCGCCGGCGGGCGTTCGAGCTCCTCGAGATCGCTGACCGGGACGAGCGCCGCGAGCGCCTTGCCGTGGCGGGTCAGCAGGATCCGCTCGCCGCTGTAGCCGACGCGGCTGACGAGTTCCGCCAGGTCGGCACGGGCCTGAGTCACCGGCACCTCTCGAGTCATGATGAGATTCTAGCATTCTGTACGTTCTTGCTATTCTGTACAGAACTCTAGGAGGCGCGGATGGACTTTCCGACGTACGAACCGCGGGCCCGGGTCACCGAGCTCCCCGAGACGCACGCGACCGACCAGCTTTTCCAGCGGCTGCTCGCCCAGCGCATCGTCTTCATCGGGGCCGAGATCGATGACGACCTGGCCAACCGCGTGTGCTCACAGCTCCTGCTCCTCGCGGCGCAGGACGGGCGGCGCGACATCAAGATCTTCATCAACTCGCCGGGCGGCTCGATGGACGCGATGTTCGCCATGTTCGACGTGATGAAGTACCTGCCGAACGACGTCTCGACGGTCGGGCTCGGCATGGCGGCCTCGGCGGGGCAGTTCCTGCTCACCGCGGGCACCGCGGGCAAGCGCTACGCGCTGCGCAACACGCGGATCATGATGCACCAGCCGTCCGGCGGCATCGGCGGCACCGCGTCCGACATCCGTATCCAGGCCGAGCAGTCCGTGCACATGAAGCACCGGTTCCTCGAACTCATCGCCGAGCACACCGGGCGGCCGTACGAGCAGATCGAGCACGACGCCGACCGCGACCGTTACTTCACCGCCGCCGAGGCGCGGGAGTACGGCCTGATCGACCACGTCGTGACCAGCGCCCTGGAGGCGGGAGGGGTGGCGCCGTGATCTCGGTCGAGGCGCGCTACGTCCTGCCCTCCTACGTCGAGCGCACGTCGTACGGGGTCAAGGAGATGAACCCGTACAACAAGCTGTTCGAAGAGCGGATCGTCTTCCTCGGGGTGCCGGTCGACGACACCCTCGCCAACGACGTGATCGCGCAGCTCATCGCGCTGGAGGGGATCGACCCCGACCGTACGATCAGCCTGTACATCAACTCCCCCGGTGGCTCGCTGACCGCGATGACGGCGATCTACGACACGATGCAGTTCGTCAAGCCGGAGATCGAGACGACGTGCGTGGGTCAGGCCGCCTCGGCGGCGGCGGTCCTGCTGGCGGCCGGCTCGCCGGGCAAGCGCGCCGCGCTGCCGCACTCGCGGATCCTCATCCACCAGCCCAGCACCGGGGGCACGCGCGGCCAGACGAGCGACCTGGAGATCCAGGCGAACGAGATCATCCGGCAGCGTGAGGAGCTGGAGGAGATCCTGGCCGGGCACTCCGGGCGCAGTGCGGAGCAGGTACGGGCCGACATCGAGCGCGACCGGTTCCTCACGGCCGAACAGGCGCGGGAGTACGGCCTGATCGACGAGATCATCACCAGCCGCAAGGTTCGCTGAGGCCGGGGCAGTGGGTGCCGTTCCCGTCGCCCGTGGCCCGTCGCCCGTGGCCCGTGGGGACGGCCCGTGGGGACGGCCCGTGGGGACGGCCCGTGGGGACGGCCCGTGGGGACGGCCCGTGGGGACGGCCCGTGGGGACGGCCCGTGGGGACGGCCCGTGGGGACGGCCCGTGGGGACGGCCCGTGGG